>JAKARB010000002.1 GCA_021819435.1 Pseudomonadota bacterium
GGCTTCTTCGGAGATGCCGAGGCGGAAGAGGGCCTGTTCGCGGTCCGAGCGGATGAGGCTTTGCGCCAGCATCAGGTAGGACAGGTTGACTTCACGGATTTCGGCGAGGATTTGGTCGGCGTTCATGTCTGGCTCCTGAGAGGGTTCGGCTGAAACGAAGAGGAAGGCGGGCTTGTCGGGTCTGTTTCGCTGGTCAGCGAGGTTTGTCGCTGGCATGGGTTGAATTCTGTTGATCACCCCTGTTTTTCTGAATAGGCAGCCCGCTGTAAGGCGTGTCGGCACCCCACTGAGCTTCGTGTCAGAAAAAATCCGACAAATGGGTTTGTGTGCGGGCAAGAACGGGGCAAACCAGGCCCAGAAAAAAGCCCGGTCGAACCGGGCCAGTCTCACCTTGCGCAAAGGGCTGGGCGCCGCTCGCATCAGCTCTGTGACGGATGTCTCGCCATGCTGGCGGCATGGTTGGGCAAGGCGGGCAGGGGGCTCAGCAGTTGCTCGCCACCCGGAAAGCTGTGGCGCACGATGCGCCGCGCCACGGTCAGGAACTGGCCCGTGAGCGAGCCGGTGTTGTAAGGCACGCCATGCCGGCGGCAGACCTCGCGCACGGCGGGTGCCACCTCGGCGTAGCGGCGCGCGGGCAGGTCGGGGAAGAGGTGGTGCTCGATCTGGTGGCTGAGGTTGCCCGTCATCAGGTGAAAGAAGCGGCCGCCGCGCAGGTTGCTCGACCCCAGCACCTGGCGCAGGTACCAGTGGCCCCGGGCCTCGCCGGCCACATCGGCCGCCGGGAACAGATGCACCCCATCGGTGAAGTGGCCGCAAAAGATGACGATGAAAGTCCAGAGGTTGCGGATCACGCCCGCCAGCGCATTGCCGACGAAGACCGTGGCACCGGCCAGCCAGGCGCCATGGGCCGCCATGGCCCAACCCACCATGGCATTGGCAGACCCATTGCCATGACTGCCATGACCGCCATCACCAAGCCACCCAGCGGCCGCGCCCAACAGCGCCGCCAGCAGTGGCCACCAAAGCCCGTCCTTGCGCAACTGCGCGCCCATCTTGGCTCGCGCCCGTGGCCACAGCCGCTGGATGCGCGCCTTCGTTGCCTCGCGGTCGGTGCGCAGGCGTTCGAACTCCAGGTTGTGGATGGCGATGGCCCACTCGAACAGCAACGCCACGATCACCGCGTAAGGCGCCTGCATCAGGTGGCGGGGCTCCCACTTCATCTCGGCCGACAGGCGCAGCATGCCGTAGCCGAAGTCGCGATCCACGTCCATCACGTTGGTGTAGTGGTGATGCATGTGGTTGTGGAAGTCGCGCCAGTCTTCCTTGCTGCAGGCGCTGTCCCACTCATGGGATTTGCCCTCGAAGCGCGGGTCGTTCATCCACTCGTACTGCCCGTGCATCACGTTGTGGCCGAACTCCATGTTCTGCACGCACTTCGACAGGCCCAGGCTGACGAGCGATGCCAGCGCGACCCATCCCCAGGGCGCCATCGCGAAGGCACCGGTTGCGGCCATCGCCAGCGCGGCGGCCAGCAGCCCAATGCGCCCCGCCGACTCCATGCCACGGATGACCCACAGCAGGCGCACGATGTAGCGCGCGTCCACCTCGCCCACCTGGGCGCGGGCGCGATCGCGGATGGCGTCGAGTTCAGACGCGAAAGCCGCCAGGCCTTCAGGCGTGGCGGGGCCGGGGGCCTGCGCCGAGGCGCCCGTTGCGGAAGATGCGGGCATGGGGCGCCTCAGGAAATGGGCCTCAGATCTGGCGCTGCATCACCGGTTCGACTTCCAGGTGCACAGCCTTTTGCGTGCCACCCGGCAGGCTGTAGCGGCCAATGCGCTTGAACACCGTCCACAGCTGCGGCAGGAAGGCGCCCGTGTTGTAGGGCACCTCGTACTTACGGCAGACGGCCTGCACCTTGGGTGCCATCTCGATGTAGCGGTTGGCCGGGATGTCGGGGAACAGGTGGTGCTCGACCTGGTGCGACAGGTTGCCGCTCATCAGATGCAGCAGCTTGCCGCCGCTGATGTTGCTCGAACCCAGGATCTGGCGCAGGTACCACTGGCCCTTGGTCTCGCCCTCGACCGACTCACGGCTGAAGGTGTAGATCTCTTCGGTGAAGTGGCCGCAGAAGATGATGGCCCAGGCCCAAATGTTGCGGATCAGGTTGGCCACGGCGTTGCCGGCCAGCACCGCCAGGCCCACGTCCATGGCAGCGCCAAAAGGTGCGCCTGCCAGAGCGCCCAGCAGCGGCCAGACCACGTAGTCGCGCTTGACGACCTTCCACATCTTGGCGCGCACCAACAGCCATTGCGGGCGCACGTCGGACCACTTGCGCCGGCCGATCACCACCTTGTCCATCTGCATGTCGTGGATGGCCACGAACCACTGGAAGTAGGCCGCCAGCAGCATCGTCAGCAGCAGTTGGAAGGGGTGCAGCCAGCTCCAGCGCAGGTCGTTCGACAGGCGCAGCAGGCCATAGCCGAAATCGCGGTCCTTGCCGATGACGTTGGTCCAGGTGTGGTGCACGTAGTTGTGCGAGTGACGCCATTCTTCCTTCGGGCAGGTGTTGTCCCAGTCGAAGGTGTCGCCGTGGAACTGCGGGTCGTTCATGAAGTTGAACTGACCGTGCATCACGTTGTGGCCCAGCTCCATGTTGTCGATGATCTTGCTCACGCCCAGCAGGCCGGCACCGAGCAGCCAGGTCGGGGGGAACCAGCCGAACATCAGCAGCGCGCGGCCGAGGGTCTCGGTCACTCGCACGATGCGCTGGATGCGGCGGATGTAGCGCGCATCGCGCTCGCCCAGCGTGCGGCGGGTTTCTTCACCGATGGCGTCGAGTTCGCGCTCGAAGGCCTGGAGCTCTTCAGCGTTGCGCGGGCCGATGTGGATGCGGGTGGACTTGGTCGGGCTCATATCGGACTTCTCAATTCAGGGATTCGAGGTCGACGTCGCTCAGGGCGGCGCTCACGCACAGGCGGATGGGCTGGCCTTCGCCATCGATGCGCTGGCCGGTGCTCAGGTCCTGCACCGAACCCCGGTGCAGGCGGCAAGTGCATTCATGGCAGATGCCCTGGCGGCAACCGTGTTTGATCTGCAGGCCGGCTTGCTCACCTGCGGCGAGCAAAGTCAGGTTGCCTGCGGCTTCGAAATTGGCGGTGTGGCGGTCGCGGCGCAGCGCGACGGCATGGCGGGCGCTCGGGTCGCCGCTGGCCTGAGGGGGCGCGAAGGCCTCCAGGCGCAGGCGCTGGAAGGCCCCCGCCGTCTGCCAGATTTGGCGGGCGGCGTCCATCAGCGGGGCCGGGCCGCAGCACCAGGTCGGCAGTTGCGACCAGCCTGGCGCCACCTCGTCGAGCAGGGCCATGTCGAGCACGCGTGCCGCAGAGGTCGCGGCCGTGCGGCCAGCCTCCTGGCCTGCCGGGGTGTTGGCGCTGCTGTCCACGGGCACGTAGCGAAACAGGTTCCAGCGCTTGGCGAGGTCGGCGAGTTTGTCGGCAAAGATGCGGTCGCGCTCGCTGCGCGCGAAGTAAATCAGCGTCACGCGGGTCTGGGGGGCGGTCTCGTGGAGGTGGCGCAGCATGGCCATGCTTGGCGTGATGCCCGAGCCCCCCGCGATGAACAGCACTTCTGGCGGCAGCGCGGCCGGCAGCACGAAGTCGCCCGCCGGAGCCTCGATGTCGAAGACATCGCCCACCTGGGCGTGCTCATTGAGGTGCTGCGACACCAGCCCGCCAGGCTGGCGCTGCACGGTGATGGCGATGTGGCCCGGCTTGCCCGGCACGGCACGCGGGGAGTAAGCGCGGCGATGGCGCACGCCCCGGATGGTCACGCCGATGATCACGTACTGGCCTGGGCGCAGCGCCGGGAAAGCCGCGCCGGTTTGCAGGTAAATCGAGGTCGCGCTGGGCGTTTCGGCGCGGCGCTCGACCACGCGGGCTTGCAGGCGGTGCACGCGCAGCAGCGGGCTCAGCAGGCCCACGGTGTCGTCGAAGGCATCCCGGCTGACACCCAGGTGGGTCAGCCAGCCCGACAGGCGCCGGGCGGCGACGGCGGGCAAGGGCAGGGAGGCGGATGCGGACATGTGGGGGACTCCAGGGACTCGGGTGCTACAGCAGATGCCCCGGAGGGTACGGACAGGCATGAGCCGCTCACAACGGGGGAACTCCCCGCCAAGGGCTCCATTCCCCTCAAACGGGGGGCGTTAAAGGCTGATCGGAATCAACCGGGCGTCTGAAAGGGACCACGCTTGTTTCCAGAGCCGCGCCGGCTGGCGTGATGGATCGGCGTGGCGATAATGGGGACAGATCACCCCTTGCCGGATCCTGCCGGATCCCCATCCCGCCCCATGGCCCGACTGCCCCGACTCGGCGTGGCCGGCTGGCCCCACCTGCTCACCCAGCAGGTGCACGATGGCCAGTTGCTCGCCCGCGATGACACCGACCGCCAGGACCTGCTGGACACCTTGCGCGAGGCCGCGCGCCAGCATGGCGTGGCCGTGCACGCCTACCAATTGGGAGCGTCTTCGCTGGTGCTGCTGGTGACGCCCGAGCGCGCCGACTCGGCCAGCCTGTTCATGCAGGCGGTGGGGCGCCGTTACGTCGCGCATCACAACCGCCGTCACGGCAGACAAGGGGGGCTTTGGTCGGGGCGTTACCGGGGCACGGTGCTCGACCCGGCACGGTACCTGCTTGATGCCATGGTGTTCACCGAAACGCGTGAGAGCGGGGCGGTCGACTGGGGTCAGGGCGAGGCGGCCTGGTCCAACTGGTCGAGCGCGCCCCATCACCTGGGCTTGCGCACCGACCCGCTGGTCACCGATGCGCCCGGCTTCTGGGCCTTGGGCAACACGCCTTTCGAGCGGCAGGCGGCGTGGCGGCAGCGCTTGCAAGAAGGCCTGAGCGAGTCGCTGCGCCGCGAACTGGCCGAAGCCATGCACAAAGGTTGGGCGCTGATGCCAGCCGAGCAGCAGCGGGCGATGGAGGCGGCCTTGGGGCGGCCGCTCTCGCCTCGCCCACGTGGACGCCCTCGGGAGTTGATCTGACCCTATTTTCAAAGTGGTGCGGTGTCGCATCCCGTTATAAATTGATCTGACCCTGTTTAGTTCTGCTTGTGTCCTCTGCATGACGGCAGTATCCTCCGGGGTTCCCCGCGTTGTTTTTCCACACTTCACTCTGGAGCGCCCCCCATGAGCCAGGCGACTTCGGGAACCACGTTCCCCATCACCCCCGTCTCTGACGCCCCCACCTCCGCCGTGGCCACCCGCCAGGAGATCCAGGCTGCTGCCGAGCTCGGCATGTACGCCAACGCCGAGCACGATGCCTGCGGCGTGGGTTTCGTCGCGCACATCAAGGGCCAGAAGGCGCACAGCATCGTGCAGCAGGGTCTGAAGATCCTGGAAAACATCGACCACCGCGGTGCCGTCGGTGCCGACCCGCTGATGGGCGACGGCGCTGGCCTCTTGATCCAGATCCCCGACGAGTTCTACCGCGCCGAAATGGCCAAGCAGGGCGTCGTCCTGCCCCCACCGGGCGAATACGGCGTCGGCATGATCTTCCTGCCCAAGGAAAGCGCCTCGCGCCAGGCCTGCGAGCAGGAAATGGAACGTGCCATCAAGGCCGAAGGCCAGGTGCTGCTGGGCTGGCGTGACGTGCCGGTCGACCGCGACATGCCCATGTCGCCGCTGGTGCGCGAAAAGGAACCCGTGATCCGCCAGGTCTTCGTCGGCCGTGGCACCGACATCCTCGTGCCCGATGCCCTGGAGCGCAAGCTCTACGTCATCCGCAAGACGGCGTCCTCCAAGATCCAGAGCCTGAACCTGACCCACGGCAGCGAGTACTACGTGCCCAGCATGTCGTGCCGCACCATCATCTACAAGGGCCTGCTGCTGGCCGACCAGGTCGGCAAGTACTACCAGGACTTGCAAGACGAGCGCGTGACCTCGGCCCTGGCCCTGGTGCACCAGCGCTTCTCGACCAACACCTTCCCCGAGTGGCCGCTGGCTCACCCGTACCGCATGGTCGCCCACAACGGTGAAATCAACACCGTCAAGGGCAATTTCAACTGGATGCGCGCTCGCGAGGGCGTGATGAAGTCGCCCGTGCTCGGCGACGACCTGAAGAAGCTCTACCCGATCAGCCTGGATGGCCAGTCCGACACCGCCACGTTCGACAACGCGCTCGAGCTGTTGACGATGTCCGGCTACCCGCTGGCCCACGCCGCCATGATGATGATCCCGGAAGCCTGGGAACAGCACGCCACCATGGACGAGCGCCGCCGCGCCTTCTACGAGTACCACGCCGCCATGATGGAGCCGTGGGACGGCCCCGCCGCCATGGTCTTCACCGACGGCCGCCAGATCGGCGCCACACTCGACCGCAACGGCCTGCGCCCGGCCCGTTTCATCATCACCGACGACGACCTCGTGGTGCTGGCCTCCGAATCCGGCGTGCTGCCCATCCCCGAGAACAAGATCGTCAAGAAGTGGCGCCTGCAACCGGGCAAGATGCTGCTGATCGACTTCGAGCAAGGTCGCATCATCGACGACGAAGAGCTCAAGGCCCAGTACGCATCGGCCAAACCCTATCGCCAGTGGATCGAGAACGTCCGCATCAAGCTCGACAGCATCGATGCCAAGGGCACCGTCGGCGAATTTGGCGAAGCGCTGCTCGACCGCCAGCAAGCCTTCGGCTTCACCCAGGAAGACATCAAGTTCCTGATGGCCCCGATGGCCCAGAACGGCGAAGAAGCCACCGGCTCCATGGGCAACGACTCGCCCCTGGCCGTGCTGTCTGACAAGAACAAGCCGCTGTACAACTACTTCAAGCAGCTGTTCGCCCAGGTCACGAACCCGCCCATCGACCCGATCCGCGAAGCCGTGGTGATGTCGCTGGTGTCGTTCATCGGCCCCAAGCCCAACCTGCTCGACATCAACGCCGTCAACCCGCCGATGCGCCTCGAAGTCAGCCAGCCTGTGCTGGACTTCGACGACATGGCCCGCCTGCGCAACATCGAGAAGCACACCGGCGGCAAGTTCAAGCCCTACGAGGTGGACATCACCTACCCGGCGGCCTGGGGCCACGAAGGCGTGGAAGCACGCCTGGCCTCGCTGTGCGCCGAAGCCGTGGAAGCCATCCAGAGCGGTCACAACATCCTGATCATCACCGATCGCAAGATGGACCGCGCCAACATCGCCATCCCCGCGCTGCTGGCCCTGTCCGCCATCCACCACCACCTCGTCCGCAAGGGCCTGCGCACCTCCACCGGCCTGGTCGTTGAAACCGGCACCGCCCGCGAAGTGCATCACTTCGCCGTGCTGGCCGGCTATGGCGCCGAAGCCGTGCACCCCTACCTGGCGATGGAAACCCTGGCCGGCATGGCCCGGGACCTGCCGGGCGAGCTGTCGGCCGACAAGGCCATCTACAACTACATCAAGGCCATCGGCAAGGGTCTGTCCAAGATCATGTCGAAGATGGGCATCAGCACGTACATGTCGTACTGCGGCGCCCAGATCTTCGAAGCCATCGGCCTGAACAAGGAACTGGTCGACAAGTACTTCCGTGGCACGCCCACGCAGGTCGGCGGCATCGGTGTGTTCGAAGTGGCTGAAGAAGCCATCCGCAACCACGTCGCGGCCTTCGGCAACGACCCGGTGCTGGCCAACGCCCTGGAAGCCGGCGGCGAGTACGCCTGGCGCACCCGCGGCGAAGAGCACATGTGGACGCCGGACGCCATCGCCAAGCTGCAGCACTCCACGCGCTCGGGCAAGTTCGACACCTACAAGGAATACGCCCAGATCATCAACGACCAGAGCAAGCGCCACCTGACGCTGCGCGGCCTGTTCGAGTTCAAGTTCGACCCGACCAAGGCCATCCCGGTCGAGGAAGTCGAGCCGGCTTCTGAAATCGTCAAGCGTTTCGCCACCGGCGCCATGTCGCTGGGCTCGATCTCCACCGAGGCCCACAGCACGCTGGCCCTGGCCATGAACCGCATCGGCGGCAAGTCCAACACCGGCGAAGGCGGTGAAGACGAGCGCCGTTATCGTCAGGAACTCAAGGGCATCCCCATCAAGCAGGGCACCAAGGTCTCTGACGTGATCGGCAAGGAAGTCGTTGAAGTCGACTACGAGATGAAGGAGGGCGACAGCCTGCGCTCGAGGATCAAGCAGGTGGCTTCCGGCCGCTTTGGCGTGACCACCGAGTACCTGACCTCTGCCGACCAGATCCAGATCAAGATGGCCCAGGGCGCCAAGCCCGGTGAGGGCGGCCAGTTGCCTGGCGGCAAGGTCTCGCAGTACATCGGCAAGCTGCGTCACTCGGTGCCGGGCGTGGGCCTGATCTCGCCCCCGCCGCACCACGACATCTACTCCATCGAAGACCTGGCTCAGCTCATCCACGATCTCAAGAACGTCAATCCCAAGGCTGACATCTCGGTCAAGCTGGTGTCGGAAGTTGGCGTCGGCACGGTGGCCGCTGGTGTGGCCAAGGCCAAGGCCGACCACATCGTGATCGCCGGCCACGACGGTGGCACGGGCGCTTCGCCCTGGTCGTCCATCAAGCACTGCGGCACGCCGTGGGAACTGGGCCTGGCTGAAACCCAGCAGACCCTGGTGCTCAACCGCCTGCGCGGCCGCGTGCGCGTTCAGACCGACGGTCAGATCAAGACCGGTCGCGACGTGATCGTGGGTGCCCTGCTGGGTGCCGACGAGTTCGGCTTCGCCACCGCACCGCTGGTGGTCGAGGGCTGCATCATGATGCGCAAGTGCCACCTCAACACCTGCCCGGTGGGCGTGGCCACGCAAGACCCGGTGCTGCGCAAGAAGTTCTCCGGCAAGCCCGAGCACGTCGTGAACTACTTCTTCTTCGTTGCCGAAGAAGCCCGCCAGATCATGGCCCAGCTCGGCATCAAGAAGTTCGACGACCTGATCGGCCGCGCTGACCTGCTGGACATGAAAAAGGGCATCGAGCACTGGAAGGCCCAGGGCCTGGACTTCAGCCGCGTCTTCGCGCTGCCCCCGGTGCCGGCCGATGTGCCGCGCCTGCACACTTCCACGCAAGACCACGGCCTGGACAAGGCCCTGGACGTGCGCCTGATCGAGAAGTCCAAGCCCGCCATCGAGCGTGGCGAGTCGGTCAAGTTCATGGAAGTGGCCAAGAACGTCAACCGCACCGTCGGCGCCATGCTGTCGGGCGAGCTGATCAAGCATCACCCCGACGGCCTGCCCGATGACACCGTGTTCATCCAGATGGAAGGCACAGGCGGCCAGTCCTTCGGAGCGTTCCTGGCCAAGGGCATCACCATGTACCTGATCGGTGAAGCCAACGACTACACCGGCAAGGGCATGTCGGGTGGCCGCATCGTCGTGCGTCCGAGCATCGACTTCCGTGGCAATGCCGCCGACAACATCATCGTCGGCAACACCGTGCTGTATGGCGCCACCAGCGGTGAGGCCTTCTTCCGCGGCGTGGGCGGCGAGCGCTTCGGCGTGCGCCTGTCCGGCGCCACGGCGGTGGTCGAAGGCACGGGTGACCACGGTTGCGAATACATGACCGGCGGCACCGTCGTGGTGTTGGGCAAGACCGGCCGCAACTTCGCTGCCGGCATGTCCGGTGGCTTGGCGTACGTCTTCGACGAAGACGGTCAGTTCAGCAAGCGCGTCAACACCGCTCAGGTCTCCCTGGAGAAGGTGCTGTCCGCCGCCGACCAGGCCGATGCGGGCATCCCCATGCACAAGGGCCTGGCCGACGAGGCCTTGCTCAAAAAGCTGGTCGAAGACCACCACCGCTGGACGGGCTCGCTGCGTGCTCGCGAGATCCTGGACAACTGGTCGACCTCGGTCACCAAGTTCGTCAAGGTCTTCCCGCACGAATACCGTCGCGCCCTGACCGAGATGGGTGCCAAGCAAGAAGCCACGGCCGCTGTCGCCAAGGCCAAGTCCGCCACCAAGGCCAAGGCCTGATACAGCGCGTTAGGAGTTTGAAATGGGAAAAGTCACTGGCTTTCTGGAATTTGAGCGCCTGGAAGAGGGCTACGAGCCCGTCGAGAAGCGCGTCAAGAACTACAAAGAGTTCGTCATCGGTCTGACGCCCGAGCAGGCCAAGCAACAAGGCGCGCGCTGCATGGACTGCGGCACGCCCTTTTGCAACAACGGCTGCCCGGTCAACAACATCATCCCCGACTTCAACGACCTGGTTTACCAGCAGGACTGGAAGGCGGCGATCGAGGTCCTGCACAGCACCAACAACTTCCCCGACTTCACCGGCCGCGTCTGCCCGGCGCCCTGTGAAGCCGCCTGCGTGCTGAACATCAACAACGACCCGATCGGCATCAAGTCGATCGAGCACGCGATCATCGATCGCGCCTGGGCCGAAGGTTGGGTCAAGCCCCAGCCCGCCAAGGTCAAGACCGGCAAAAAGGTCGCCGTCGTGGGTTCTGGCCCCGCTGGCATGGCTGCGGCTCAGCAACTGGCCCGTGCCGGCCACGCCGTCACCGTGTTCGAGAAGAACGACACCATTGGTGGCCTGCTGCGCTTTGGCATCCCCGACTTCAAGTTCGACAAGTCGCACATTGACCGCCGCGTCAAGCAGATGGAAGCCGAAGGCGTGGTCTTCAAGACCAACACCATCGTGGGCGACATGCCCAAGGGGTCGAAGGTCACCAACTGGGCCAAGGAAACCGTCACGCCCGAACAACTCAACAAGGAGTTCGACGCCGTGATCCTGGCCGGTGGCGCAGAACAATCTCGCGACCTGCCCGTGCCGGGCCGCGACCTGGCCGGCATCCACTTCGCCATGGAGTTCCTGCCGCAGCAGAACCGCATCAACGCCGGCGGCAAGGTCAAGGACCAGATCATGGCCACGGGCAAGGACGTCATCGTCATCGGCGGCGGCGACACCGGCTCCGACTGCGTGGGCACCTCGAACCGCCACGGCGCCAAGAGCGTCACCCAGTTCGAAGTGATGCCCATGCCGCCCGAGCAGGAGAACAAGGAGCTGACCTGGCCCTACTGGCCGATCAAGCTGCGCACCTCCTCCAGCCACGAAGAAGGTTGCGCCCGCGAGTTCGCCATCGCCACCAAGGAATTCTTTGGCGAGAACGGCAAGGTCACCGGTCTGAAGACCGTGCAGGTCGAGTTCAAGGACGGCAAGTTCTCCGAAGTGGCCGGCACCGAGAAGACCTACAAGGCCGACCTGGTGCTGCTGGCCATGGGCTTCACCAACCCGGTGACCACCCTGCTCGAAGGCTTCGGCGTCGAGAAGGACGCGCGCGGCAACGCCAAGGCCTCGACCGACATCGGCGGCTACAAGACCAACGCCGCCAAGGTGTTCGCCGCTGGCGACGTGCGCCGTGGCCAGTCGCTGGTGGTGTGGGCCATCCGCGAAGGCCGCCAGGCTGCTCGCGAGGTCGATGCCTTCCTGATGGGTTCGACCACGCTGCCCCGCTGAAGCGGGCTGATGCCACCCCCTGCGAAAGTAGGGGGGCGCTGCGTGGCGCTCACGCCCCGTGTTGCGCGGAGGTCTCGCCCCCGTCAGCACGCCGATGGTGAATCCCCTATGATCAAGGAGCCGGTGAAGTCACCGGCTCTTTTTTCTTGGCCCATGACCCCACCCGTGATCCCAACCCCCGATGCTGCAGCGAGCGGCGAGGCCCAGGCGCCCGCCTTCATCGAGCTGCGCAACGTCACCTGCGGCTACGGTGATCGCGTCATCCTTTCGGACATCAACCTCGTGGTGCCACGCGGCAAGGTGGTGGCGCTCATGGGCACCTCCGGCGGCGGCAAGACCACGGTGTTGCGCCTGATCGGCCGCCAGATCCAGCCCATGAAGGGCGAGGTGCTCATCGGCGGGCAAGACATCTCCCGCCTGCAAGGCGAAGAACTCATGGCCCTGCGGCGCCGCATGGGCATGCTGTTCCAGCAAGGCGCCTTGTTCACCGACCTGACCGTGTTCGAGAACGTGGCCTTTCCGCTGCGCGAGCACACCAAGCTGCCCGAGTCCATCCTGCGTGACCTGGTGCTCATGAAGCTCAACGCGGTCGGCCTGCGCGGCTCGCGTGACCTGTTGCCCAGCGAGATCTCGGGCGGCATGGCGCGCCGCGTGGCCCTGGCACGCGCCATGGCGCTCGACCCCGAACTCATGCTTTATGACGAGCCCTTCGCCGGCCTCGACCCCATCTCCCTGGGCGTGGCCGCGCGGCTCATCCGCGAACTCAACGACACCATGGGCCTGACCACGGTGGTGGTGTCCCACGACGTTCATGAAACTTTCATGATCGCCGACCACATCGTGCTGGTGGCCAATGGGCGCATCGTCGCCCAGGGCACGCCGGCCGAGATGACGGCCAGCGAAGACCCGCTGGTCAAGCAGTTCGTCCACGCCGAGGCCGATGGCCCGGTGCGGTTCCACCAGCCGGCCGTCGACGCCGGCGTCGACTTCGGGGTGCGCGGATGATGCGCTGGCTGTCTCCCGCGCGCATCGGCATGTCGGTGCGCGGCAAGCTTGCCGACATGGGCTATGGCGCGCGGCTGTTCCTGACCTTGCTCGGCATGTTGGGCGCCACGTTCCGGCGGCCCCGCCTGCTGGCTGAGCAGGTGTTCTTCCTGGGCAACTATTCGCTCGCCATCATCGTGGTTTCCGGCCTGTTCGTCGGATTCGTGCTGGGGCTGCAGGGCTACTATGTGCTGCAACGCTATGGTTCGAGCGAGGCCCTGGGCATGATGGTGGCCCTGTCGCTGGTGCGCGAGCTGGGGCCGGTGGTCTCGGCGCTGCTGTTCGCCGGCCGGGCCGGCACGGCGCTGACCGCTGGCATCGGCCTGATGAAGGCGGGCGAGCAGCTTGCCGCCATGGAGATGATGGGCGTCGACCCGGTGCGCCGGGTGCTGGCGCCGCGCTTCTGGGGCGGTGTCATCGCCATGCCGCTGCTGGCGGCGGTGTTCTCGGCGGTCGGCGTGCTGGGCGGCTGGGTCGTGGGCGTGGTGATGATCGGGGTCGACCCCGGCGCCTTCTGGTCTCAGATGCAAGGCGGCGTCGAGGTGTTCGCCGATGTCGGCAACGGCATGCTCAAGAGCCTGGTGTTCGGCCTGACCGTCACCTTCGTGGCCCTGTTGCAAGGTTTCGAGTGCCAGCCCACGCCGGAAGGTGTCTCGCGGGCCACGACCCGCACGGTGGTGATGGCTTCGCTCGCCGTGCTGGGCCTGGATTTCGTGCTGACGGCCATGATGTTCTCGATCTGATCGGGGTTGGCACACAAGAAGGAAGAACAAAATGCAGAAGTGGAAACATGACGTTTGGGTGGGTTTGTTCGTGCTGTTGGGCGCCGGCGCCATCCTGTTTTTGGCCTTGCAGGCGGGCAACCTGCTGAGCCTGAATTTCGACACGGGCTACACCGTCAGTGCGCGCTTCGACAACATCGGGGGCTTGAAGCCCAAAGCGGCAGTGCGCAGCGCTGGCGTGGTGGTGGGGCGGGTCGGCAAGATCACGTTCGACACCAAGGGCTACCAGGCCGTGGTCGAGCTCAAGCTCAACAAGGACGTGACCTTCCCCAAGGACACCTCGGCCAAGATCCTGACCTCGGGCCTGCTGGGTGAGCAATACATTGGCCTGGAGCCAGGTTTCGAGGAAAGCAACCTCGCCCAGGGTGACGCCATCAAGACCACTCAATCGGCCATCGTGCTCGAGAACCTGATCTCGCAGTTCCTCTTCAGCAAGGCCGCCGATGGCGACACCAACAAGGGGGCCAGCAAGTGATGAACCGCCATGCATTGCGCCACCTGGCTGTGACGGCTGCCCTCGTGGCTGGTGCGGTTCTGCCTGGCTGCGCCACGCGTCAGCAGCCCGATCCCTACGAAAACTGGAACCGCCGGGTGTTCTCCTTCAACGAAACCGTTGACGAGAACGTCTTGCAGCCGGTGGCCAAAGGTTATGTGTACGTCACCCCTGAGCCGGTGCGCACGGGTGTGCGCAACTTTTTCAACAACCTGCGCGATGTCTGGTCCACGGTCAACCTCTTCCTCCAGGGCCGTTTCGGAGAGGGAGCGACGGCGATCATGCGCGTGAGCATGAACACCACCTTCGGCCTGGCGGGCCTGATCGACATCGCCACGCCCATGCGCCTGGAGCGCCCCAACGAAGACCTGGGCCAGACCCTGGGTGTGTGGGGTTTCGGCCCGGGCGCCTACATCGTCTGGCCCTTCCTGGGCTCGTCGACGGTGCGTGACTCGTTCGACATCCCGCCTTCCTACATGCTGTCGAGCAGCCTGCTGGTCGACGACGAAGGCACGCAGTTCGCCCTCGCGGGTTTGAACATCATCAGCCTGCGGGCCGATTTGCTGGACGCAGGCAACCTGGTGAGCGACATCGCGCTCGACAAGTACGCCTTCATCCGCGACGCCTACCTGCAGCGCCGCCAGAACTTGATCTACGACGGCGAGCCGCCTGATTCCGGCAACGAGGACGAAGAGCCCTTCATCGACGAATCGAAAGATCCGGAGCCCGCGCCTGCGGCGACCGCGCCCCGCCCGGGCGCCAGCCTGACCCCCGGCAAATCGCCCGACGTGGTGGTGATCACACCGCTGGTGCCGGCGCTTGCCGTCGCCGAGCCTCAGGCGGTCCCCACGGCACGTCGGTTGCTATCGGTGGTGGACCCCGAGTGGGCGCTGTTCCCGCCGCTCACCGACGCCACCTCGAACGTAAACGGAAGTGAAATGCCGCGCGAAGGTCGTTCCGACCTCGCTCTCGCGCGTTGATAACCAGGGATGCCGCTCAAAAAGGGCGGTCCATGACAGACAGGAGCTGCTCACCATGAATCAACCCCGTCAGACTGCCATCCGCTGGGCTGTTGCCTCGGCCCTCGGCCTGGCCCTGGCCTCGCCCATGACCACGGTGTTCGCCCAGTCGACGCCTGCCGCGCCGGCTGCCACCGGCCAGGCTGCCCAGCCCGTCCAGGCCGCCGCGCCAGATGCCTTCATCAAGCGCATCACCGACGAGGTGTTCGCCACCGTCAAGGCCGACAAGGGCATCCAGCAGGGCGACCTGCGCAAGGTGCAGGCCATGGTCGAAACCAAGATCCTGCCCAATGTCGACCTCCAGCGCATGACCTCGGCCGCCGTCGGCCGTCCTTGGCGCCAGGCCACGCCCGAGCAGAAGCAGCGCCTGCAGGAAGAGTTCAAGAACCTGCTGATCTACACCTACGCCGGTGCCGCCGCCCAGATCAAGGACCAAACCATCGAGTACCGCCCTATGCGCAGCAGCCCGTCGGACAACGAGGTCATCGTGCGCACCCTGGTGCGCAACAAGGGTGATGCCATCCAGCTCGACTACCGCCTGGAAAAGGCCGATGGCGGCTGGAAGATCTACGACGTCAACGTGCTGGGCGCCTGGCTGGTGCAGACCTACCAGAGCAGCTTCGCGCAAGAGGTCAGCGCGTCGGGCATCGACGGCCTGATCGCCAAGCTGGTCGAGCGCAACAAGCAGTTGGCCGCGCGCAAGGTGGCGAGCTGAGATGCTGCTGCTGCCACCGGTGATCACGCACGCGGAGGTGCCGCATGTGCTCAGCCTGTTCCGCGAAACGCTGGAACAGGCCGCTGCCCAGGGCGACACCCAGGCAGCGATGCTGACGGTCGATGGCTCAGACCTGAAGCAGTTTGATTCGAGCGCACTGGCCGTGCTGCTGGAATGCCAGCGCATGGCGCGCGTCAGAGGACGCGCGTTCTCAGTGCAGGGCCTGCCGACCAAGCTGACCGAGCTGGCCCGCCTCTACGGCGTGGACGGTCTGCTGCAATCCGCTTAATCGGCGGCTTGAGCTTTGGCTCGCACCAGGCTGTGACCCGGCCCGGTAACGCTCGCTTGGATCGCTCAAACCGCTGTCAAGCCTCTTCGGCCCACGCGAAGCCGTCACGCGCCACCAGCGCACTGGCCGCAGCAGGCCCCCATGTGCCCGCCGCATAAGGCCTTGGCCCCACACCGTCATGCCGCCAGGCGTCTAGGATGGGCTCCACCCAACGCCAAGCCTGCTCCTGTTCGTCGGAGCGCACGAACAGGTTGAGCCGGCCCGCCAGGGCGTCGAGCAGCATGCGCTCGTAGGCGCCCACGCGTTCGCTCGAAAACGCCTTGTGGAAGTCCAGGTCGAGCGACACGGGCGAGAGGCTTTCCTGGCCTGAGCTGGCCCAGGCGTTGTCGACCTCGCCGCGCGCGGCCATCAGGCGCAGCTCCAGCCCGTCTTCCGGTTGCAGCTTGATCACCAGTTGATTGGGCGCTTGCGCTCCGGGGAAGATGGCGTGCGGCGTGGGCCGGAAGGTCACCACGATCTCGGCGTGGTAGTGCGTCATGCGCTTGCCGGTGCGCAGGTAGAAGGGCACGCCGGCCCAGCGCCAGTTCTGCACCTCGCAGCGCAGGGCCACGAAGGTCTCGGTCTGGCTGTTGGCGGGCACCTTGGCCTCTTCGCGGTAGCCGCAGACGGCCTGGCCCGCCACGGTGCCCGCGCGGTACTGGCCGCGCACCACATCGCGCGCCACCGAGGCCGCGTCGAAGGGCTTGAGCGAGCGCAGCACCTTGAGCTTCTCGTCGCGGATGGCGTCGGCATCGGAGCTGGAGGGCGGCTCCATCGCGATCATGGTCAGCAGTTGCAGCGCGTGGTTCTGCACCATGTCGCGCAGGGCGCCGGTGCGGTCGTAAAAATCGCCACGTGTGCCCACGCCGAGCGATTCAGCCAGCGTGATCTGGATGTGGGCAATGCTCTCGCGCCGCCACAGCGGCTCGAACAGGGCGTTGCCGAAGCGCAGCGCCATGAGGTTCTGCACCGAGGGCTTGCCGAGGTAGTGGTCGATGCGCAGCGCCTGCCGCTCGGTGAACACCGATGCCACCGCCCGGTTGATGGCTTGTGCGCTGGCCAGGTCGTGGCCAAGGGGCTTTTCGAGCACCACGCGCACGCGCTCGTCGTTCAGGCCGATGGCGCCCAATTGCTCGCAGATCATGGGGAAAAGGTGCGGGCTGGTGGCCAGGTACATGACCACGGTGTCGGCCTGGCGGGTGCCCAGCCAGTCTTTCAGGCGCTGGTAGTCGGCCGGCTGCGACAGGTCCATGCGCAGGTAGTGCACCTGCTGGGCGAAACGGGCGTACTCGTCGTCGGTCGGGCGCTTGGCGCTGTCGGCGGCTTGCAGGCGCTCGTGCAGCCAGTCGCGGTAGCGCGCGTCGTCCTGCTCGTCGCGGGCCACCGCGAGGATGCGGCCGCCTGCGGGCAGCTTGCCGTGGCGCCAGGCCTGGAAGAGCGCGGGCATGAGCTTGCGCCAGGTGAGGTCACCGGTGCCACCGAAGAAGACCAGGTCGAAAGTCTGTGAAGCCATGGAGATGAGGGGGCGCCTGACGTGGCGTTTTGAATCGATGCCTGCCACTTTCGCACCCTTTTGGGATCAGAATCAAGGAAACAAGCCGATCATTGCCTCCATGACGTCTCAACTCGACCAACTCCGGGCCCACACGACCGTGGTGGCCGACACCGGCGACTTCCGCCAGCTCGCCCAATTCGCCCCGCAGGACGCGACGACCAACCCCTCCTTGATCCTCAAGGCCGTGCAGAAGCCCGAGTACGCGCCCTTGCTGGCTGAAACCGTGGCCGCGCACCGGGGTGCCGCGCGAGATGAAATCGTGGACCACGTGCTGGTGCGCTTCGGCCTTGAGATCCTCAAGGTGGTGCCTGGCCGCGTCTCGACCGAGGTCGATGCCCGCCTGAGCTTCGACACCGCCGCCACGCTGTCGCGCGCGCGCCGCATCATGGCCTTGTACGAAGCCGCTGGCGTGCCGCGTTCGCGGGTGCTCATCAAGGTGGCGGCCACCTGGGAAGGCATCCAGGCCGCCCGCGTGCTCGAAGCCGAAGGCATCCACTGCAACCTGACGCTGCTGTTCGCGTTCGCCCAGGCCCGCGCCTGCGCCGATGCCAAGGTGCAACTGATCTCACCCTTCGTGGGCCGCATCTACGACTGGCACAAGAAGGCCGCCGGGGCCCAGTGGGACGAAGCCGCGCGCGCGGGCGTGAACGACCCGGGCGTGCAATCGGTGGCGCGCATCTGGCAGCACTACAAGCAACACGGCGTGCGCACCGAGGTGATGGGCGCGAGCTTCCGCAACGTGGGTCAGATCCTGGCCTTGGCGGGTTGCGACCTGCTGACCATCAGCCCCGACCTGCTGGCGCAACTGCAGGCGTCAGACGCCGCTGTGGCACCGCAATTGCTTGCCCCGGCTCAGGTGCTGCCCCCCGAGGCGGCGCTGACCGAAGCCGAGTTCCGCTACCAGCTCAACGAAGACGCGATGGCCACCGAGAAACTGGCCGAGGGCATCCGACTCTTCGCGGTGGACGCGGGCAAGCTCGACACCCTCATCGACGCCGCCCTGGGCACCTGAGCCCCATCCAGACCATGTCGCCCCGAGACCCAGCCATGCCCTTGAGTGCTCCCCGCTGTGACGAGACCGTGGCCTGGTCGGCCCTGGCCGGGCACGCGCAGGGCCATGGGCGCGAGCTCGATTTGCGGCAACTTTTCCAGGATGACCCCGAGCGCGTGCGGCGCCTGAGCCTGCAAGCGCCCGAAGTGTGGGCTGACCTGTCGCGCGCGCACTGGGACGTGGCCACGCAGCGCCACCTGCTGGACCTGGCTCGCGAATGCCTGCTTGCCGAGCGCCGCGATGCGCTGCTGGCGGGTGCCCCCCTCAACACCACCGAAGGCCGCGCGGTGCTGCACACGGCCTTGCGCGCGCCCCGAGGGCAGGGCCCGCATGCCGATGTGGTGCACGCCGAGCTCGACCACATGCTGGCTTTTGCCGAGCGCATCCGCGCCCGCGCGGGTGGCGACCAGCCTGGCGACATCCACGATGTGGTGAGCATCGGCATCGGCGGCTCCGACCTGGGCCCCCGCATGGCCATCGCGGCCCTGTCGCACCGCCTGCATCCGGGGCTGCGCCTGCATTCGATCTCCAACGTCGATGGCCAGGACCTGGGCAAGTTGCTGCCCAAGTTGAACCCGGCGCACACCCTGTTCGTTGTCGCCTCCAAGACCTTCACCACACAGGAGACGCTGGCCAACGCCACCACGGCGCGCCAGTGGTTCCTCGATCAGGGCGGCCGCGACATCGACCGCCACTTCGTGGCCGTGAGCACGGCGGTCGAGCGCGTGCGCGCTTTCGGCATCTCCGAGATCTTCACTTTCTGGGACTGGGTGGGCGGCCGCTTCTCGATGTGGTCGGCCATCGGGCTGCCGATCGCGCTGGGCATCGGCGCGGAGGGCTTCCGAGAGCTGCTGGGCGGTGCCCACGCCATGGACCGCCACTTCGCCGAAGCGCCGCTGGAAGCCAACCTGCCGGTGCTGCTGGGCCTGCTCGATGTCTGGTACCGCAACTTCAAGGGCTACACCAGCCGCTGCGTGGCGCCTTATGCGCAAGGCCTGAGCAGCCTGCCGGCCTACCTCCAGCAACTGGTGATGGAGAGCAACGGCAAGTCGGTTGATGCGCAAGGGCAGCCGCTGCCTTACGCCACCAGCGACGTGCTTTGGGGCGAGCCCGGCACCAACGGCCAGCATGCCTTCTTCCAGATGCTGCACCAGGGCAGCGACGTGGTGCCGGTGGAGTTCATCCTCGTGGCGCGGCCGAACTACCCCGACGCGCTGCATGCCTCACCCGCCTTGCAAGCCTCGCTCAAGCAGCAGCACGAAGCCCTGCTGGCCAATGGCTTGGCCCAGGCCCAGGCGCTGATGTGGGGCAAGACACAAGCCGAAGCGCTCACCGAGCAGGCGCCCACCGCCTCGCCCAACCTGGCCCCCGAAGTCATCGCCCGGCACCGCACCTTCCCCGGCAACCGGCCGAGCCTGACGCTCGTGCTCGACGAGGTGAGCCCCCGTTCGCTGGGCGCCTTGATCGCGCTCTACGAGCACCGCACCTTTGTGGCGGGCGCTGTGTGGGGCATCAACAGCTTCGACCAGTGGGGCGTGGAGCTGGGCAAGGCGCTGTGCCAGCAGCTGCTGCCGCGCCTGCAATCAGGTGACACGGCGGGGCTGGATGCGTCGAGCGCGGCCTTGATTGGGCGGTTGCGGCAGGGCGGTTGAGCTGCGGCCTGGCCTGCCGCGCAGAACGGGCCAAGGCAAAGAAAAAGGGCCTGCGATGCAGGCCCTTGTTGCGTGTGCGCGAGGTGGTCAGCCGGCTCAAGCCGTCTCGGCCTCGGCCAGCGCCTTGCGCATCTTCTTCATGGCGGCGGCTTCGATCTGGCGGATGCGCTCGGCGCTGACGCCGTAGTCGGCCGCCAGTTCGTGCAGCGTCATGCCGCCCGAGCCGTCGTCGTTGACCTTGAGCCAGCGCTCCTCGACGATGCGGCGGCTGCGATCGTCCAGGCTTTCCAGTGCGTGGCGGATGCCGTCGCTGGCCAGCCAGTCGCGGTGCTGGGCCTCGATCATGCGCGTGGGCTCGTGCTGCTCGTCGGCCAGCCACGTCACCGGGGCCAGGGGCGCATCGCCATCGTCGTCGGCCTGGGCTTCCAGGGCCACGTCGCCACCGGCCATGCGGGTTTCCATCTCGATGACGTCTTCCGGGCGCACGTTGAGCTCGGTGGCGACGCGCTGGATGTCGGCCTCGGACAGGCTGGCGCGGCCCATGTGGGCCTCGTTGGCTTCAGAGGCTTCGCCCTTGAACTGGTGCTTGAGCGAGCGCAGGTTGAAGAACAGCTTGCGCTGCGCCTTGGTCGTGGCGACTTTGACCGTGCGCCAGTTCTTGAGGATGTATTCGTGGATCTCGGCCTTGATCCAATGCATGGCGTAGCTCACCAGGCGCACGCCCTGGTCGGGGTCGAAGCGCTTGACGGCCTTCATCAGGCCCACGTTGCCTTCCTGGATCAGGTCGCCTTGCGGCAGGCCGTAGCCCAGGTACTGGCGCGAGATGGACACGACCAGGCGCAGGTGCGACAACACCAGGCGCGAGGCGGCCTGCAGGTCGTTTTCCGAGCGCAGCCGATGGGCCAGGGCCTGTTCCTCCTCGGCTTCCAGCATGGGCACGGACTGGACGAAGCGGATGTACGCGTCCAGGTTGCCCAAAGAGGGCACCACACTCCAGGGGTCGCGGGGGGCAAGGGCGGTCGTCAGGGTCATGGATGGCTCCTTTTCTGGATCCTTCTCGGTGAATGTTAGCACTCTTGGTTGGAGAGTGCTAAGGCCGGAAAGTTCCAGGGGATGCTGGACACGCATGCCTTCGCACGTCTGTCGATCGCCGTTCATTCTTGAACTGTCGGACATGCCGACGGCGCGCGCCTGACACTCTTACACGATATATCATGTAATGTTGCTTTACACGTTGTATTGAGTATCTCTGCATTACATAATATACTGAGTAAAACGTACATACATCGAATGACGTGTATGCAGCACTACCCCCTACAGACGCTTGACCAGCTGCCGGAGCTCCTCCGAGCCTTTCGCAAGCTGCGGGGCCTTACCCAGGCAGAAGCAGCGGAGAAGCTCGGGGTGACACAGCAGGTGCTGTCGTCCGTCGAGCGAGACCCAAGGAAGACCAGCGTTGGCCGCCTCTACAAGCTGCTGAGCGCACTCAACGTCAGCATCACCCTCTCTTGCGCGGACGCCCCGTCTGAGCAAGGTGAAGTTGCCGCAAACACACCCGCAAACCAAGCTGCCCCGGGTACCGATTCGGCGGACAGCGAAGTGCAATGGTGACCACATGGCCAGGCACTCGCGTCGCAAGAAGGCACTGAACCTGTGGATGAACGGTGTCCTCGTGGGCACCTGGAGCACGAATGCGACAGGTGTTGACGTGCTCACCTACGACAAAGACTGGGTGGACAGTCATCAGGGGCGCCCCATCTCCCTGTCTTTGCCGTTTCTGCCCGGCAATGAGGCTCACCGTGGCGACAAGGTGCGCTTTTACTTCGAGAACCTGCTGCCAGACAACGTCGAGATCCTCAAGCGAATCGCTTCGCGGCACAAACTCGATGACACGAAGGCCATGAGCCTGCTCTCCGAAATCGGACGCGACTGCGTTGGTGCCATCCAGTTGCTGCCCGACGGGATTGAGCCGGGCCCGCTGGCCATCGACGCAAGCGATGAACTGTCTGAGCACCAGATTGCGGCCATCCTTCGAAACACCGTGGCGCCATCCAGCCTTGGAGGGGCTTTGGAGGACGATGACTTCCGCATCTCGATCGCCGGCGCTCAGGAGAAGACTGCCCTGCTGCGCCTCGATGACCGGTGGCATGTCCCGCTTGGCGCGACGCCAACAACGCACATCCTCAAGCTCCCCATGGGGCTCATCGGGGGAATCAGAAACATCGACATGCGGCACTCGGTGAAAAACGAGTGGCTGTGCTCACTGATCCTCAGGGCCTACGGCCTTCCTGCGGCCGAATGTGAGCCGCAGACCTTCGAAGACATCACGGTGCTGAGCGTCAAGCGCTTTGATCGCACGCTCACCACGCAATTGCGCATCAGCAATGGCCAGCCTGTCATCCTTAGGTTGCCACAAGAGGACATGTGCCAGGCATCTGGTGCGTCTCCGCTCAAGAAGTACGAGCAGGATGGTGGGCCAAGCATGGACGCAATCATGGGGCTGCTGAACAGGTCCGAGAACGCTGCACAAGACAAGGCAAACTTCTTCAAGGCACAGTTGGTCTTCTGGATGCTCAACGCAACCGACGGGCACGCCAAGAACTTCAGCATCTTCTTGCGCCCAGGTGCTCGGTTTGCCCTGACACCTCTCTACGACGTGCTCTCTGCTTCGCCAATCATGGGCGCAGGACCCAATCGGCTTGACCCTCGCGCGGTGAAGCTGGCCATGGCTGTGCGTTCCAAGAATCCTCACTGGAAGATGCGCGAGATCATGCATCGCCACTGGGCGGCCTTCGGCCGACGACACTCCGTCGACGCCGAGGGCATCATGGAAGACGTCATCGCCCGAACGCCCCAGGTGATCGACGAGGCCTCCAGCAAGCTGCCTGCCAAATTCCCCAGCTCCATCTCTGACCCGGTCTTCGACGGGCTCCTCTTGGCAGCCAAGAAGCTCGGAGTGGTTGCCTCTCCTGCGGCCTGATGACGACGCAACCTCACGCCAGCAAGGCCAAGTGCGAACGCACAGAGCCGGTCATGGTCTGGGCGCTGCGCTTGAATGAGCGTCGCCGCCCCGTCCACACTCGGATCTCAAGGCCCATGAGAATGGGAAGGCTTGCGGGTGCGTGTGCTACGCCTGCGGCGACAAGCTGCGCGTGATCAACCTCGACAAGCCCGTGCGCACTTCGAGCTGAAGGGCAGCCATGCTCTTCAACGCTGCCGGTACACCACGCCGCGACCTGCCGCCTGCGGCTGTTCGAGTGTTTCGTCGAAGCGCTTCTGCGATTCCGCGATGACCGGCTTGTTCTTCTCTGCCCAGGCCACCAGCGCCATCACCGGCTCCAACAGCGTCTGTCCCAACTCGGTGAGCTCGTAGTCGACGCGCGGCGGGATGGTCGGAAACACCGTTCGGGTGACCAGGCCGTCGCGCTCAAGCCCGCGCAATGTCAGCGTCAGCATGCGCTGGGAGATGCCTTCGATTCCGCGCCGCAATTCATTGAACCGTCTTGGGCCGCTCTGCAACTTCGCGACGATGTACAGGCTCCACTTGTCGCCGATGCGATCGAGGATCTCGCGCGTTGTCTCGCACGCGCGCTCGGAAGGCTTCGGAATCTCGGAGAGGTTGATGTGACTCGGTGACATTCGTGTGCCTTCTTGTGGGGCTCTCTTGGGAACCATACCATCCTTCGTATCGATAGGTAATCAAGTTCTCTTTGATTGCCTGGTTCCTATTTTATCCTTTTGGGGAAGTTCATGAGTCACATCCTCCTCGTCACCTCCAGCCCGCGTGGATCGGAGGGCCTGTCCACTCGGTACGCCCACCTGTTGGCAACGCAGCTTGCAGCGCAGCGACCCGGCACCACGCTCACTGTCCGCGATCTGGCGGCTACTCCGCTGAACCACATCGGTGAGGCCTACGTGGTAGGCCGCTCCACGCCGCCCGATGCGCGAACTGTGGCGCAGGCGGAAGCCGTCCGGCTGGCCGAGGAACTGGTCGCCGAACTGGTTGAGGCAGACACGGTCGTGATCGGTTCGGCCATGATCAACTTCGGGCCGCCCTCGTCCTTGAAGGCCTGGTTCGACCACGTGGTCTGGCCCGGCGTCACGTTCCGGTATGCAGACAACTCGGTCGAAGGCCTGCTCAAGGGCAAGAAGGTCTACCTGGTCACTGCCGCGGGGGGCCATTTTTCCGAAGGGCCACTGGCCGCTTGGGATCACCAGTCCGGCTACCTCAAGCACTTGCTCGGCTTCATCGGATTGACCGACATCGAGCACTTGCGCGTGGAGGGCACGGCACACGGACCGGAGGCTACCCAACTCGCACTCGCCTCGGCGGACAAGGCCTTGCAATCGCTGCTGAAGCAGGCTGCCTGACGCGGAGCCCAACGGCTTCAAGAGCGCGGCTGTTCAAGGGCATCGAGGATGCCAGGCTCATTCGAGCGGCCCCGAGCCATCGCGCATCACGGAGAAGGAAACGCTGCCATGCTTCACATCGACCTCTACGCCGAGATCACATGCCCGTGGTGCTTTGTTGGCCTCCATCGGCTCGACAAGGTTCTGCATGATCACTTCAGCGATGTGTCCGTGGATATCCGACATCGCCCTGTCGTGCTGCTACCCGACGCACCTGTCACCGGGCTCTACATTCCCGACCTGCTTCGTGCACGCTATGGCGAGACCGATCCGAAGGCGTCGTTTGCACGACCCGAGGCTGAGGCGCGCGCCTCCGGCTTTTATCTCGACCTCAGTCGACAACAGTGGACATATCCGACCCAGCCTGCTCACGCGCTCATCCTTGCTGCGAGTGCACGGAGGACTCAGCATCAACTCGCGGTCGCCATCACCGACGCCTATTTTCTTGATGCGTGCAACATCGGGGATGTCGATGTCCTTGCGGACATCGCCGCCCACCATGGATTCGATCGCCAGGAGGCTCGGGATGTCGCGCTCGATCCTGCTGCTCGCAAACAGGTCGAAGAGGAAGTCGCCAGGTCCGCAACTTCGGGCATCAGATCGGTTCCTCACTTCGAATTCGGTCATGGTGTCGCCATCAGCGGTGGCCGCAGCGAGGTCGAGATGGCGTCGGCCATTCGCGAAGCCATGCGTCGGCGCGGCCGGTCACGAGTGGGCTTTCCGACTGAATGAACCCAGTCCGCAAAGCAGACCTTGGAGTTGGAGCGCTTTTGCTCGTAAGGTGGCGCTACGCCAACCTCACGCTGCAGTGCGAATACATGGTCGATGTGATCGATTACTCGATTCGCCACGGGTTCAAAGACGAGGCGGTGCTCCTGCTGCGCTGGGACAAGGCGCTGGGCAGCATCAAGGAGATCATCGAGGGCCGGGACGAGGATTACGCAAAGATCATCCGCTCGCTGGTCATGGGCAACGCCATGCCGGGCTGATCGTGGCATCATTGCCCTCGGTTTTGTGCGTTGCCTTCGGCAGCCGGGCCGCAATGGGTTGTCATGCGTCGTCGCCTCGTGACTTTTTTGATGTTGGTGATCTTGCCGCTGCAGTTTTGCTATGCAGTGGCAGCGATGTATTGCCAGCACGAGAACGTTCAGGGGGCGGGCCATTTCGGTCACCATGCCCATGTCCACCAGGGTGTAGACCATGGCGGCGGAGCCGGCAAGGCCGATCAAAAGGCCAAGCTGGTCGTCGACAACGACTGTTCGGGTTGCCACTTGAGCAAACCGGAATTGCTGGCTGACCGCCTGAGCATCCCCACGCTCCAACCGGAGTCGGCGTCTCTCCCTAGCGCCTTGGCGTCATACCAATCGGTCGATCCTCATCGGCTTGAACGCCCCAACTGGCTGCAACCGCTCTGACCGACGAGCGGACGACAGCCTTCCCTTCTTCTTTCTGGGAGCGCCCTCGCTGGCGCTGTGTCCCTCGTCGAATTGCTCCCCTTCTTTTTGGAGAATTCGATGGAAATTTCTTGGAGCGTGCGGCTTCGCGCTTGCGCGTTGACGATCCCCTTTGCATGCAGCCTGCTCGTGCTGGCTGCTGACCTGACGAGCACCGTTCGGGCTCAAGGCCTTTCAGCCACCAACGCAGCGGCTGAGCCGCTCGCGGCAGCGCCCCTTGCCAAGGCGGGAGCGCCTTTGTCGTTGGAGCAGGCCGTCGAGCTGGCGCTTGGCCGTCATCCTGATCTGGCCATGGCCCGGCGCGAAGTCGAGGCGGCCATGGGGGCGACCGAACAAGCCGGTGTTCTGCCCAACCCTTCGCTGTCCGTGTCGGCTGAGGACACGCGCAAGGCCACCCGGACCACGGCCTACCAGCTGAATCAGTTGATTGAGCTGGGTGGCAAGCGATCCAGCAGGGTCCAGGCCGCCCAGCTTCTGGAGGAGTTGAACCGCGCGCAACTGCAAGGGCGCGTGCTTCAGGTCCGTGCGCGGGTGCGGGCGGCTTTTGGGGATGCGCTGGCCGCGCGGTCTCGCTTGTTGCTCGCGCAGCAGTCTGACGAGTTGGCTCAAGCCGCTCTGGATGCGGCGTCGAAGCGTGTTGCTGCGGGCAAGGTCTCGCCGGTGGAGGAGACCCGCGCGCGCGTGGCCTTGTCGGGCGTGGCGATGGAGACCGCTCAAGCCCAGCAAGAGCTCATGGCGGCAAATGGCCGCTTGGCTGGCTTGATCGGCCTGCCCGCAGAGCAGTTGCCGGAGCTGGTCGGGTCGATCCTCACCCCGGCGCAAGCGCCCACGCAAGCTGAACTGGCTCAGCTCGTCGAGAGCGCGCCGGACTTGGTCCAGGCCGCGATCGAGGTGAAACGGCGGGATGCCCTGGTTGAGGTGGAGCGCAGCAAAGCGGTTCCTGACGTCACGCTCGGTGTGGGCCGGCAGCGCAACAACGAGATGGGCCAGGACCAGACGCTGCTTAGCTTGGCTGTGCCGCTTCCCTTGTTCGATCGCAACCAGGGCAACTTGCGGGAGGCCATCGCGCGTGCGGACCAGGCTCGCGACGACGCCCGTGGCCGCAAGCTGCGCTTGATGACCGAGGTGCAGATCGCCGCTAGCCGCCTGGACAACGCGAGGCAACAAGCATTGCTGGCGCAGGAGCGTTTGCTCCCCGATGCCACGCGCACGCTGGAGGCCAGCACACAGGGGTTCAGCCTGGGGAAGTTCGGCTTCCTGGACGTGCTCGATGCCCAGCGCACGCTGTTTCAAGCCCGCGCGCAGCACTTGAGGGCCTTGTCCGATGCGCAACAGGCTGCATCGGATCTCGAAGCCTTGCTGGGGGTGTCCCTCCTGGTGTCAAACAACACGAGCAAATCTGCCCCGCATGCAGCGGCGCACCTGATTTCTCGCGAAACGGAACAGTGAGATGGCCGTGAACAATCAACAAAAAGTCATCGTTGCGGCCATCGCCGCTGCAACCATCGCGGCAGGGGCCGCCATCTGGGTGTTCAGCGGCGCGCCATCGAAGCAAGACGCGCGCGTGGGTGAGCATGCCGAAAAAGCGCATGGCGACGAAGACGTCGTCAAGCTGAGCGATGAGCAGATCAAGCTCAGTGGCATCAAGCTGGGCCAGGCGCAAGCAGGCGTGGTGAGGGTGGGGGCCGAGTTCCAGGGCGAGGTCCGCTTTGATGCTGACAGGACGGCTCAGGTGGTGCCGCGTGTTGCGGGTGTCATCGAGCTGGTGAAGGCGGACCTGGGCCAACAGGTGAAGAAGGGTGATGTGCTGGCCGTCATTTCAAGCCCTGAACTGTCTGGGCAGCGTGCCGCTTTGTTGGCTGCACGCGAGCGCGCGTCGGCGGCCCGCGCCACCCATGCCCGCGAGAAGCAACTGTGGGAACAAAAGATATCGGCGCAGCAAGACTTCCTGGCTGCGCAGCAGCAGTTGCGCGAGGCGGAGATCGAGCTTCGCAACGCCGAGCATCGCCTGCTTGCCATCGGGGCAGGGCCGACTCGCGCAGAGGGGTTGAGTCGCTACGAGATTCGCGCGCCTTTCGACGGCACGATCGTGGAAAAGAGCCTGGCCCTGGGTGAAACGGTGGCCGCTGATGCGAAGGTGTTCGTCATTTCGAACCTGTCGAAGGTGTGGGTGGAGTTCCATGTGCCGGCCCAAGACATCGAGAAGGTGGGGGTGGGTGCGAGCGCCAGTGTGAAAGCCTCGGGCTCCGATGCCGCAGTCGAAGGAAAGGTCCGCCATGTTGGCTCCTTGTTGGGTGCTGACACCCGATCCGCGACCGCGCGCATCGCGATGGCCAACCCCGGTGGTGCCTGGCGACCGGGCTTGTTCGTCAGTGTCCGTGTCTTGAGCGAGCAGCGCGAGGTTCCAGTTGCCGTGCTCAACACGGCGCTCCAGAACGTCGGGGACAAGGTCTGTGTGTTCGTGCGAACCGGTGAAGGGTTCAAGGCCCAGCCGGTGAAGATCGGCCGCACCGATGGCGCGGTCTCGGAGGTGTTGGGTGGTTTGTCTGCGGGCGCTGAGTACGCCGTCGAGAACAGCTTCGTCCTGAAGGCTGAGCTCGGCAAGGGCAGCGCCGAACACAGCCATTGATGCGGGAGATCAACATGTTTGAACGCATCATCCAATTCGCCATCGCGCAGCGGTGGCTCGTCATGGTGGCTGTTTTTGGCATGGCCGCGCTCGGGGTGTTCAGCTACCAGAAGCTGCCCATCGACGCGGTGCCGGACATCACCAACGTTCAGGTCAACACCTCCGCCCCTGGCTACTCGCCGCTCGAAACGGAGCAGCGTGTGACTTACCCCGTCGAGACGGTCATGGCGGGTTTGCCCAAGCTGGTGCAGACCCGATCCATCTCACGTTATGGCTTGTCGCAGGTGACCGTCATTTTCAAGGATGGCACCGACGTCTACTTTGCGCGGCAACTGGTGTCCGAGCGGCTGGCGCAGGCACGCGAGCGCCTGCCAAGCGGCATCAGCCCCGAGATGGGGCCGATTTCGACGGGCTTGGGCGAAATCTTCCTCTGGACGGTTGAGTCCAAGGACGGTGCCAAGAAGCCGGACGGCACTGCTTACACGCCAAGCGACCTGCGTGAAATCCAGGACTGGATCATCAAGCCGCAGTTGCGCAATGTGCCAGGTGTCACGGAGATCAACGCCATCGGTGGCCATGCGAAGCAATACCTGGTCGCGCCGGATCCGGGCAAGCTCTCGTCCTATGGTTTGAGCCTGAGCGACCTGATCAGATCCATCGAGCAGAACAACGCGAACGTGGGGGCCGGGTACATCGAGAAGCAAGGCGAGCAGTACCTGGTTCGGGCGCCAGGTCAAGTCAGCACGCCGCAAGACATCGCCAACATCGTCATCAAAAGCGTCAACGGGCAGGGCATCCGCATGGGTGACGTGGCCACGGTGGGCGTGGGCAAGGAGCTTCGCACGGGAGCGGCCACGGACAACGGTCGCGAGGTCGTGCTTGGCACCGTGTTCATGCTGATCGGCGAGAACAGCCGCACCGTGGCCCAGGCGGTTTCTAAGAAGATGGTGGAGATCAACCGCACGCTGCCCGAAGGGGTGCATGCGATCACCGTTTACGACCGCACGAACCTGGTGGACAAGGCGATCGCCACGGTTCGCAAGAACCTGGTCGAAGGGGCGATTCTGGTGATCGTGGTGCTCTTCCTGTTCCTGGGTAACATCCGCGCTGCGCTGATCACGGCGATGGTCATCCCCTTGTCGATGCTGTTCACCTTCAGTGGGATGGTCAGCCGTGGTGTCAGCGCCAACCTGATGAGCCTCGGTGCGTTGGACTTCGGGATCATCGTGGACGGTGCCGTCGTCATCGTCGAGAACTGCGTGCGTCGCCTGGCGCATGCGCAGGCCCATCATGGCCGAGCGCTGACGCTCAAGGAGCGGTTTGACGAGGTGTTTGCCGCAGCCCAGGAGGCCCGCCGGCCGCTGATCTTCGGTCAGCTCATCATCATGGTGGTGTACCTGCCGATCTTTGCCTTGAGTGGGGTCGAGGGGCGGATGTTCCACCCCATGGCCTTCACGGTGGTTGCCGCCCTCGTGGGCGCCATGATTTTGTCGGTCACGTTCATCCCTGCGGCGGTGGCGATCTTCATCGGCCGCAAGGTCGATGAGCAGGAGAACCGCCTGGTCGCGGCCAGCAAGCGCCTGTATGAGCCCTTGCTCAAGCGTGCGTTGCGCAACGTGCCGGTTGTCGTGGCCAGTGCCTTGGCCATCGTCGCCATTTCAAGCGTGGTCGCCTCGAAGATGGGCAGCGAGTTCGTGCCAAGCCTGAACGAGGGGGACTTCGCCATGCAGGCGCTGCGTGTTCCGGCCACGAGCCTGACGCAATCCGTCGAGATGCAAAAGCAGCTTGAGAAGACGCTCACGGCCAAGTTCCCGGAGATCGAACGCATCTTCGCGCGCACCGGTACAGCGGAAGTCGCGTCCGACCCCATGCCCCCGAACATCTCTGATGCCTACGTGATGCTCAAACCGCGAGACGAATGGCCCGAACCCAGGAAGTCGCGAGACGAACTCATGGCGGCTGTTCAGGCGGAGGCGGAGAAGATACCGGGCAATGCCTACGAGTTCTCGCAACCGATCCAGTTGCGGTTCAACGAACTCATTTCAGGCGTTCGCAGCGACGTGGCGATCAAGGTGTTTGGCGATGACATGGAGGTGCTCAATGCAGAGGCGGTGAAGATCGCGGCCATGCTGCAGCGGATCAACGGCGCTTCCGAAGTCAAGGTTGAGCAAACCACTGGTTTGCCGATGCTGACGGTGGACATCAACCGAGCCATGGCCGCGCGTTACGGACTGAATGTGTCCGATGTGCAGGAAGCCTTGGCCATCGCGCTGGGAGGCAAGCAGGCGGGCACGATGTTCGAAGGCGACCGCCGGTTTGACATCGTGGTCCGGCTGCCCGATGGCTTGCGTGAGAACCTCGAGGCCATCAGCCGCCTGCCCATCGCTGTTCGCAGTGGGTCTGAGGGCGGGGTAGGGTACATCCCTTTGTCGGCGGTCGCGACGCTGAAACTTGCGCCTGGCCCCAATCAGGTCAGCCGGGAAAACGGGAAGCGCCGCGTTGTGGTCACCGCGAATGTGCGTGGCACCGATCTGGGTTCGTTCGTGTCCAGGGCTCAAGAGGCCGTTGGTCAACAGCTCAAGCTGCCCGCCGGCCACTGGATCGAGTGGGGCGGCACCTTCGAGAACTTGCAGTCCGCGAGCCGACGTTTGCAGATCGTCGTGCCCGTGGCGCTGGCCATGGTGTTCTTGCTGCTCTTCATGATGTTCAACAACGTCAAAGATGGCATCGTGGTGTTCACGGGTGTGCCCTTTGCACTCACCGGCGGGGTGCTGGCCTTGTGGATGCGTGGCATCCCCTTGTCCATCTCCGCGGCCATTGGTTTCATCGCGCTTTCGGGCGTGGCAGTGCTCAATGGGCTGGTGATGATCTCGTTCATCAGGGGCCTCAGGGACGAGGGCAAATCGCTGCATGAAGCCGTGATCGAAGGGGCCTTGACCCGCCTGCGTCCGGTGCTGATGACTGCGCTGGTCGCTTCGCTTGGCTTCGTGCCCATGGCGATGGCAACGGGAACCGGTGCCGAGGTGCAACGCCCCCTCGCCACCGTTGTCATCGGGGGCATCATCTCTTCCACGCTGCTGACGCTGTTGGTCTTGCCCATCCTTTACTGGCTTGTGCATCGAAAAGAGGAGGGGGGCGACGTGAACCGTGATCAGTCATCGTCGTCGTCGTCGTCATCCTGAGCGGACTGAGCGGGCCAATCTGCGCTCAACGCCGGATCGGCTACAGGGGCTTGCGACAGCTGCCAGGCCACGAAACCTACGAAGGCGGCGATCACCAGCAGCCCCAGCCAACCCCGGTTGGCCTTGACCAGATCGGGCCCGCTGCCGGTTGCACGACCGCTCAGCATGGGCAGCGCCATGTTCTTGCGCCGCACGGTCGACACCAACGCGATCAGGGCCAGGTGAACGATCACCAGGGTCAGGGCCGCGTTGGCCATGAATTCGTGCACTTCTTCCAAGGCGTCTTCCTGGCCCAGCCAGTCCACATGGCCTGCATAACCCGACAGCACAAGGGGCGCTGCGACGAGCAGGAGCAGGACCATCGCCACAGGCATGCCCAGTGTGGCGAGCCGGGTCAGGTCTGGCCGCCCCGAGATGGCGTGGCGCAGCCACTCACCGATGCCGCCAGCACGTCGCCAAAGCAGGGCGAGGCGAGCGTGGCGGGGGCCCATCAGGCCGTACAGCAGCCGAAACAGCAGCAGGCCACCGAACGCGTAGCCCAGCGTGATGTGGACGGCCTGCCAGCGCTCGGACTCCGCCGTGAGCCAGGCCCCTGTGAAGCTCAAGGCGAACAGCCAGTGAAAGGCCCGCACGGGGGCGTCGATGGTTCGCCGGCCTCGTGTCACTGGGGCATCGAGTCGGGTGGAAGCGGTGTTGTTCACGGTGTTCTCCATGTGATGCGGGTCAGTCATCCCAGGCCGACCGCTGGCTCGCGCTGAGCCCTGCTGGCATGCGCAGCTCGCGTTCGCGGAAGCTGCCCTGGTCGGCCGCTGTGTGGCAGGCGATGCAGTTCGACGCCGAACGAACGCTGGGCAAGCGCCATGTGGTGGGTTCGATGTGCCGGTGCTCGCGGACAAACCAGTCGGTGCGCGTGATGCGGTCTTGCGGCACCGGTGGCGATGTCGTGTTTCGCGTGTCGGCGTGGGTCATCAGCCATTGGCTGATGAAGCGAAGGTCTTGTTCGTCCAGGGTGGCGTTGGTGCCGAAGTGCTTGTCCAGGCCGGACATGAGGCGGCGCCAGGATGCGGCGGGCAACATCCCAGCTGGGTAGGCGACATGGCAGGACGCGCACTCCTGAACGTAGATCTGAGGCAGTGGCACGCGGCGGTTGTGCTCGTGTTCCCCGGCTTGCGTGGCCTGGCTCACCAAGGCAGCGGCCAAGGCCAAGCAGGTTGAGAGGTGCATGAGTGGGCGGGTTGGCGCTTGCATGTGTCTCTCCCGATGTCAGCGCAGCGTTTGCAGCCAGGCGAGCACGTCGGCCTTTTCAGCGGCCGAGCATTCGCGTTGCACCACGTCCTTGCAGTTGCGGCGGAACCACTTCTCAACCCGCCGCTCGTCGGTGAAGGCCTTGGGGTTGAAGGCGGGTGCCAGCGGATCGAGTGGCTTGTTTGTGACGGCATGCCGGCCGGCCCCCGTCGGGCGTTGGCCATGGCAAGACGCGCAGGACCATTCGCCGCCGTGCCTGCTCGTGAAAAACACCTGGCCTCTGTCGGCTCGGCCAGGCTCGCCTGCGGCGGCCTCGTAGCCGCGTTGCAGCAGCATGGGCGAGGTGGCTTGGGCATGTGCCAGCGCGATGGCCGCCAGCGGCAGCAGCGATGCGGTGAAGTATTTGGGTTTCATCGGGACTTCCTGATGTGGCGGTGTCATGATCGAGGTCCGTGCTTGAACGAGGCCTGAATCGCTCGTTCATCTGCCGTTCAGCCTGGTTGCCGCACACTGCAACGATGAAGATGCCCACCCTGCTCCGGATGCCCCGCCTGTGGACGTGTGTCGTGGCCCTGGGTGTCGGCGCCTCGCTGGTTGCCCCGGCGTGTGCGGGGGGCTCGGCAGACCACGAGCGGGCGCGTGCCGCCTTGCAGGCAGGCGAGATCCTCCCGCTGCAGAAAGTACTCGATCGCGTGCAGGTCAGCCACCCGGGTGACGTGCTGGAGGTCGAACTGGAGCGTGAAGGCGGGCGCTGGGTGTACGAGCTCAAACTCCTGCAACGCAGTGGCGCCTTGCTTCGCCTGGACGTGGATGCCCGCACGGCCGAGGTGCTTCGAAGCAAGCAACGGCCACCTCTGGCCGCATCGCCATCTGAACCCGCTCAGCGGAAAACGCCATGAGGGTGCTGTTGGTGGAAGACGAGTCGCTCCTGCGTGCCCAGCTCAAGGCCACGCTGGAGCAGGCTGGCTACGCGGTTGACGAGGCGGCCGATGGGCGCGAGGGCCTGCACCTCGGCTCCACCGAGCCGCATGACGCCATCGTGCTCGACCTCGGCCTGCCCGTGCTGGACGGCTTGACGGTGCTGCAGCGGTGGCGCGCTCAGGGCTGTGACACGCCCGTGCTGATCCTCACCGCGCGTGACAGCTGGCACGAGAAAGTGGCCGGCATCGATGCCGGGGCGGATGATTACCTCGCCAAACCCTTCCACACGGCGGAGCTGCTGGCGCGGCTTCGGGCCTTGGTCCGGCGATCCCACGGCCTGGCCTCGCCGCTGCTGCAACACGGCGACATCACGCTGGACACGCGCAATGGCATGGTCACGCGGCAGGGGATGCCGGTGAACCTGACCGCACACGAGCATCGGCTGCTGTCCTACCTGATGCATCGGCGTGGTCAGGTGGTGTCCCGCTCCGAGCTCATCGAACACCTGTACGCGCAAGACTTCGACCGCGACTCGAACACCATCGAGGTGTTCGTGGCCCGGCTGCGCCGCAAGTTGGGGGCCGACAGCATCGAGACCGTCCGAGGCATGGGCTACAGGCTCATGCCGGCGGCTTGAAAGCGCGCTGCAGGGGACGTCGTTGGAACAACTGCGCTCGCTCAAGCATCGCCTGTTGGCGTTGACGCTCGTGATGGCGGGGTTGACGCTGGTCGTGTCGGGGGTGGTGCTCTCTGCGTTGTTTCGCGAGCACGTGCGACAGCAGTTCATCGACCGCATGAACGCCGATCTCGAACAGGTCATGGCGCGCCTCGAGGTGGACGCGCGCGGCCTCCCGGCGCTCGATGCCGCGCGGCTTTCCGACCCGCGCTGGACGCGGCCCCATTCGGGCCTGTACTGGCAGGTGGATGGCGCTGGTCCCCAAGGCGTCGCCGGCCTGCTGCGCTCACGCTCTTTGTGGGATGAGCAAATCGATGCGCCACATGACATGCCCGACAACGGCGAGGCCCACGTTCATGAGCTCGTTGGGCATCGGGGCGAGGCCTTGCTGCTGATTGAACGCACCCTGCGAGCCGAGGGGGCGACGGTGCCTTGGCGCGTGATGGTGGTGGCCGAGATGGGGCCGCTGGAGCAGGCGGTCGCGCGTTTCAACACGGTGTTGGCCTGGTCACTGCTGGTGTTGCTGACCCTCTTGGCGGCTGGTGCGTTGCTGCAAGTCCGTGTGGGCCTGGCCCCCCTGGAGCGCCTTCGGCTGGCCCTGTCCGACTTGCGGCAAGGGCGCACCCAGCGGCTGGAGGGGCGCTACCCTGAAGAGGTCCAGCCCTTGGTCGACGACCTCAATGGTTTGCTCTCACGTCACGCCGAAGGCTTGCAACGCGCGCGTGCGCAGGCGGGCAACCTGGCGCATGCGCTGAAGACGCCGCTGACGATCCTGGCGCAGGGGGCGGCTCAGGCCGCCGCGAGTTCACCGAACGAGTTGTCGACGCTCGTGGCCGATCAGGTTCAGGTGGCACGTCGGCACATCGACTGGCACCTGGCGCGCTCGCGGGCGGCGGCGGCGCAGGCAACGGTCGGCCTTTGCACGCCGCTTCAGCCTGTTGTCGAAGGGTTGGTGAGGGTGATGCGCAAAGTCCATGCTGAGCGGGGCCTCACCTTGGCGGCGGACATCGACGCTCAGCTCGCCTTCGCTGGCGAATCGCAGGATTTGCAGGAGATGCTGGGCAACCTCCTGGACAACGCGTGCAAAGCGGCGCGCACGCAAGTGCGTGTCAGCGCGGTGCGTGATGGCATGGCGCTGCGCATATGGGTCGAGGACGATGGGCCGGGCATCCCCGAGGGGCAGGTGGCGCATGCCTTGCTGCGCGGCGGGAGGCTCGACGAGTCGACCCCGGGCAGCGGTCTGGGGTTGGCCATCGTGCAAGAGTTGGCCACGCTTTATGGCGGCACCCTCGCTTTGAGCCAGCACCCGCCATCGGGTCTGACCGCGGTGCTGACCTTGCCAGCAGCGTGAGGCGCTCACTCGGCCACGCGCAGTCTCTTGCTTGCATTGATTCGATATTTCGAATATATTTGAATTATGGAAGAATCGGAAGTCATCGCCTCCCTGGCCGCCCTGGCCCAGCCTGTGCGCCTGCGTGTGTTTCGCGCTCTCGTGGTGGCCGGGCCGGCCGGGCTCACCCCCACGGCCTTGGCTGAGCAACTGGGGGTGGGCGCCACCACGCTGTCCTTCCACCTCAAGGAGCTCACCCACGCCGGCCTGATCGACCAGGAGCGCGAGGGCCGGCACCTGATCTACCGCGCGGTGTTCATCCGCATGAACGCCTTGCTGTCCTACCTGACCGAGCACTGCTGTGCCGGCCAGCCTTGCGGCCCCACGCCGACCTGTTCATCCTGTTGAGGAACCCCGCCATGAAGCGTTTCCACGTTCACGTCCACGTCGAAGACCTGAGCCGCAACATCGACTTCTATTCGAAGATGTTTGGTGCCCAACCTGCCCGCGTCGAGTCTGACTACGCCAAGTGGATGCTCGACGATCCGGCTGTGAACTTCGCCATCTCGACGCGCGGCCATGGTCACACCGGTGTCGACCACCTGGGCTTCCAGGTCGACAACGATGCCGATCTATCTACCTTGAAGGCACGCGCTCAGGCAGCCGATCTGTCGCTGATCGACGAAGGCGCCACCACCTGCTGCTACGCCCGCAGCGACAAGCACTGGGTGGTCGACCCCCAGGGCCTGCCGTGGGAGCACTTCCAGACGCTGGGCTCCATCCCGGTGTTCCGCGAAGCCGAGGCCGCCGTGGCTGCGCGGGCCGAGAGTGCCCAGCCGGGCATGGCAGCCACCAACGAGCCAGCAGCCTCCGCGTCGGCCTGCTGCACGCCCCGCGTCACGTGCAAGCCCATCGGCCTCCCCGTCAAACCTGCCGGATCGTCCTGCTGCTGAAGCCATGACCACCCACGTCCTCATCCTCTGCACCCACAATTCCGCGCGCAGCGTGCTATCGGAGGGCATGCTCAACCACCTGGCCGCCAAGCTCGGCAAGGACGTGAAGGCGCACAGCGCCGGCAGCGCACCCAGCGGCCGGCTCAACCCCTTCGCCATCGATGCGCTCAACAACGCCGGCATCGACACCTCGGCGTACCGCAGCAAGAGCTGGGACGAGTTCACATCGCCCGAAGCGCCACCGCTGTCCATCGTCATCACCGTGTGCGACAGCGCTGCGGCCGAGGCCTGCCCGGTGTTCTTCGGGGGCCATCGGCAACCCGTCAAGGTCCATTGGGGCTACCCGGACCCGTCCAACGCCGAAGGCGGGGACGAAGGCAAGCGCTGTGCTTTCGAACTGACTCGCCAGGCCATCGGCTACCGGATGCTGCAACTGCTGGCCCTGCCGCTCGGTGAACTGAGCCAGGACGCCTTGCTGGCAGCCCTCAACGACATCGCCCGCAGCTGAGGAGTCAACGATGAACGTCCATGTTGCCTCCACGTCGTCGCGCAAGGCCGGACCTGAACCCATGAGCATCTTCGAGCGCTACCTGACCGTCTGGGTCTTCCTTTGCATCGTGATCGGGATCGCGCTGGGCCAGGTCTGGCCCGGTGTTTTCCAGGCCATTGGCCGCATGGAATTGGCCAAGGTCAACCTGCCGGTGGGCCTGTTGATCTGGGTGATGATCATCCCGATGCTGCTCAAGGTGGACTTCGCCAGCCTCTCCCAGGTCAAGCGGCACTGGAAAGGCATTGGCGTGACCCTGTTCGTCAACTGGGCGGTCAAGCCGTTCTCGATGGCGCTGCTGGGCTGGTTTTTCGTGCGGCACCTCTTCGCCCCCCATTTGCCCGCTGACCAGTTGGACAGCTACATCGCCGGTTTGATCCTGCTGGCTGCGGCGCCCTGTACCGCCATGGTGTTCGTGTGGAGTCGATTGACCGGCGGCAACCCCATGTTCACCTTGTCGCAGGTGGCCTTGAACGACGCCATCATGGTGTTCGCCTTCGCGCCGATCGTGGCGCTGTTGCTGGGGCTGTCATCCATCGTGGTTCCCTGGGATACCCTTGTGACCTCCGTGGTGCTGTACATCGTGATCCCGGTGATGCTGGCCCAAGTGCTGCGCAAGGCCTTGCTCAAACGTGGTCAGGCCGCCTTTGACGCGGCGCTGGCGAGGATTGGTCCCTGGTCGATCGGGTCCTTGCTGATCACACTGGTGTTGTTGTTCGCCTTCCAGGGTGAAGCCATCATCCAGCAGCCCTTGGTGATCGCCTTGCTGGCCGTGCCCATCCTGATCCAGGTTTTCTTCAACTCGGCGCTGGCTTACTGGCTCAACCGTCGCGTGGGCGAGTCGCATGACGTGGCCTGCCCATCGGCCTTGATCGGGGCCAGCAATTTCTTCGAGCTGGCCGTGGCTGCCGCCATCAGCTTGTTCGGCTTCGAATCCGGTGCTGCCTTGGCCACCGTGGTGGGGGTGCTCATCGAGGTGCCCGTCATGTTGCTGGTGGTTCGCGTGGTCAACCAGAGCAAAGGCTGGTACGAGCAAGGACAATGCAAGCCATGAGCACCGTCACGATCTATCACAACCCGCGCTGCGGCACCTCGCGCAACACCTTGGCCTTGATCCGCAATGCGGGCATCGAGCCCTCCGTGGTGCTTTACCTGGAAACCCCGCCGACGCGTGAGCAACTGGTGGCATTGATCGCCGCCAGCGGGCTGCCTGTGCGCGAGGTGCTGCGTTCAAAAGAGGCGCTGTGCGCCGAACTCGGGCTGGCCGACCCTGCTTGCACGGACGCGCAATTGATTGACGCGATGTTCATGCACCCTGTGCTGATCAATCGCCCGATCGTCGTGACCGAGCTGGGTACCCGGTTGTGCCGGCCGTCTGAGCTGGTGCTTGACATCTTGCCTGCACCCCAGCAAGGTCCGTTTACCAAGGAGGATGGCGAGGTGGTGATCGATGCGCAGGGGCGGCGTGTGCGTTGATCTGCTATCGCTCAGGCCGCTTCGACCTCGAAGCCTGCATCGACGCTTTGCCAAAGCCGGTCGAGTTCTTCGGTTTCTTCAGGCTGCCAGCTTTCATCGATCCAGCAGGTGATGCGTCGCAGGGCCTGAACCCTGAAGGCCAGCTCCTGTCGGGCCAGGTGCAGCTCATGCAGGTGGTTGCCTGCGAGGTGACGGGGGGCCCACAAGCCGAGCGAATCGCAGGAGCGCAGCAACTGCTCCAGGATGGGCGTCACCAGGCGGGCTGTTCCGCTGACCTTGGGAGAGGTGGAGCTGGCGGCCAGCACCCAAGACTCCCTCAGCGAGGCACGCAGCCCGTTTTTGAGTTCTTGCGCAGCTTCCCAGACAGTTTCTCCATCGGGGCACGGCGCGATGCGGCCGTGACTTTGATGGCGCCGCGCTGCCTGGCTGGCGAACGACGCGGCCGAACCATCGAACTCGCCCGGCACGAGCCGCACAGCCAGCGCCGCGTGCTCCCAGGCATCAGGCTGCTGGGTGGTGAGCACGCCCATGAAGGTTTCGACGGCGCTGAGCCGTGCGCCCAACCATGACAGGTATCGCACGCGGGCCGGGTAACCCAGGCCATTGCCTCGCTCGTGGTGCTCGCCCACGGCCCGGCACAACTCCTTCGGGTAGTCGGTCTGCCGCTGAAGCAGCATTTCGCCGACGCGGGGGTGCACGCAGATGCTGCGCCATGCCTCGGGCCCCATGGAGAGGTCGTCGCGCAAGTGATCTGGCTGGATGTAGAGCTCGCCGATGTCGTGCAAGAGGCCGCCGAGCATGCTCAAGCGTTGCTGGTAGCGGTCGCCGCCGGCATGCACGGCCAGCGCGCCGGCCAGCAACATAGACTGGATCGAGTGCTCATAGGCCTGTGGATTGCTGCCGCGCGCAGCGGTCAACAGCAGCTGCGCAACCGGGTGCATGGGCAGCCGGGGGACGTCGTTGAGCAGGTCGCTGGCCCAGGGGCTGACAGCACTGTGCAGCAAGGGCTGAGCATCGATCAGGCGCCGTGCCACTTCGACGATTTCGCCGTGGGTGACACCCTCTTCCGCCCGCAAGCACGATTCGAGCGGCTGGCTGAGCTTGCGCTCGATGAGTCGCTGCTGCAAGGCCCGTGAGACCGGCTGACCTTTGGCCCACAGCTTGACGCCATGCTCGTCCAGGATGTCCTCCTGGGCGACGATCTGACACGTTTCACTGGCCTTCATGATGCATGCCAGTGCGTGGGGGTTCGTGACCCCTGGGGTCTGTGCCGTTGCCTGCATTTTTCGCAGCCACCTGTTCCACAAGCGCGGGTTCCCTGAGCAGATGCCTTCTTCTGTGATTGACCGTTGCCGTGTGGTGCTTGCGCTGGGGCGCCACGGGCTTCGGTCGGGCATTGCTTTACGTATTGCAACGGTTGTGCCAACGCTTTTCTCCCTGGGTACAAGGTTTGCCGAGGCTTTTCTTGGCTTTTTCATGGACGAAATCGTCCAATTTGTCGCCAAGGCATGGACGAAATGGGTAGGATGATGCTTCGTTGACAGGAACTGCCCCCCATGCGCGACATCCCCACCGGTTTGCCGGCGATCGAACCCCGTGTGGTAGGGCGCGCGCCTGCTTTCCTGCACCTGTTGCGCTTGCTGGATCGTGTGGCTCACACCGATCGGGCGGTGTTGATCTCGGGGCCCACCGGCTCGGGCAAGGAGGTGATGGCGCAGCTCATCCACCACCGCAGCCGCGAGCCGCAGGCGCCTTTCCTAGACATCAACTGCGGGGCCTTGCCCGAACACCTGGTCGAAGCCGAGCTCTTCGGTTACGCGAAGGGGGCGTTCACGGGCGCGGTGGCCAACCACCCTGGCTACTTTGAGCGCGTGGGCACCGGCACCTTGTTCCTCGACGAAATTGGCGAGCTGCCCCTGTCGCTGCAACCCAAGCTGCTGCGTGTGCTGGAGACGAGATCTTTCCGGCCATTGGGATCGACCGAGGTGCGTCGTTTCATGGGGCGGGTGGTGGCGGCCTCCCACCGCGACCTGGAAGCACTGGTGCGCACCGGGCACTTCCGTGAAGACCTGTATTACCGCCTGGCGGTGTTCGTGCTCGATGTGCCCGGGCTGGATCAGCGCCGAGAGGACATCCCCGAACTGGCGGTGCACTTCGCCTCCCTGCAACCTCGCCCGCTCACCTTCAGCGATGCCGCCCTGCAACGCTTGCAGCACCATGCCTGGCCCGGCAACATCCGCCAGTTGCGCAGCGTGGTTGATCGCCTGGGCGTGTTGTCCGAGAAGTCGCACATCACTGCCGAGGAACTGGCCGATTTCCTCGATCCGCAATCGGTCGCAGAGCGGGTTGACCCCGTGTCGCTGGCCGACGCCCTGCTGGCCTTGCCAGGCGAAGACAAGCTGGCCGCAGCCGAACAGTTGCTCATCGACCGGGCCATGCTGCTGAGCGAAGACAACAAGTCCGCCGCTGCCCGCTTGCTCGGTGTCAGCCGCAAGGCCGTCGAACGCCGGCTGGCCGCGCGCAGCGAACGCCAGCGCACGGCCGAGGACTGCCTGGAGGAGGCCCAGCGCCACATCCAGGCGGCGGCCTTCAAGGAAGCCGTGCCGCTGTTGCGCATGGGCCTCGATCGCGTGCGCAACGTCGCGCCTTCGCTGGAAACCCGCCGCCTCAGCTATGACCTCCATCGCCTGCTCGGTGTGTGCCTGCGCAGCCTCGAAGGCTGGTTGAGCGCCGATGCGCTGCACGCCTACGAAGCCGCTTTCCATGCGGGAGATGGCGTCGTCGACAACGCCGAGCTGAGCTCCATCCTCTTTGGCATCTGGACGACGCAGCTCATGGCCATGGACCTGGGCAAGGCCCGTGGCACCGTGCAGGAGATGCTTCAGCGCGCCCAAGGCAGCGGCGACGTCGACCTCGTGGCCGAGGCCCACGTGGCCATGGCCAACACCCTGTTCTGGCTGGGTGACAGCGCCGAGGCCCTGGCTTGCCTGCAGCGTGGCGGCTTGGCGCCGGTGGCCGACCAGGAGCGCGGCCGCACCCAGGGCTTCGACCTGGTGGGCCTGGCGCTGAACTTTGAAGGGCTTGCCGCTTTCCAGGTGGGTGATTTCGAACGCGCCGAGGCCGTGCGCCAGCGCCTGATGCGGCGTGTCGGGCAGACGGCAGATCATCCGCTCAACCAGGCCATTGCATTGCAAGGCGCGGCTTGGCTGACCTGCCTGTTCGACGACATGGATGCCCTGGGTCCGCTGGCTTCGGACCTGGAGAAGTTGTCTGCGCGCCATGGCTTTGTGTTCTACCTTGGCGTGGGCCAGATCTTCCGTGGCGTGCACCTCACGTCGCAAGGCCGCTTCGACGAGGCCGAGACCGCCATCCGCGATGGCTTCGAGGTGCACATGCTGCGCAATGGCGGCAAGCTCTTCTACTCCTTCCATGCCTGGAAGCTCGGCGAGGCCCTGCTGCTGGCTGGCCACGCGGCCGAGAGCGACCGCCTGATGAGCCAGGCCATGGATGTCTGCCTGGACCATCAAGATCGGGCCTACCTCGGCGAGTTGCTCGATGTGCAGGGCCGGGCACGTCAGGCGATGGGCGACCTCGAAGGCGCCGAAGATGCGCTGCGCAGCGCCATGTCGACATCGCTGGCGCTGGGCGCGGTGCCGGCGCGCATCCGCACCGCGACGCACCTGGCTGAACTGCTGCAAGCGTCAGGCCGCACCCGTTCTGCCCGCGATTTGCTGGACAAGACCCTCAAGACCGTCGGAAAGAAAGCCCCTTTTTCAGGTGTGCATCGGGCTTTGGAAGTGCTCGAACAACTTGCACCATGAGCCTCCTTGCAACAGGGCCCATGGTGGGCCTGGGAGAGCACGATGGCAATGACACTCAGGCGAGTCGACCTGGAGCCTTTGCTCCTGGGCGGTTGTTTTTTTGGCAGCGGCGGCGGCGGCACGATCGAATCGGCCAAGGGGCTGGTCGCGCATTTCGAGAAGGGGTCTTACTACCCGACTGACGAGGTCAGGGTGGTGACCGTGGCCGAGGCCACCGAGGGCGAGTCCGTCATGGTGGCTTACATGGGTTCGCCCGAGGCCATCGATGGCGCGGCCTACCCGGTGGGGCCGGTGCTGGCGGTGGAGCAGATCCAGGCTCACCTCAAGAGCCAGGGACGCAAATTGGGCTACGTGGTGCCGCCGGAAAGCGGTGCCCTGGGGTTCTCGGTGGCCTGCCTGGTGGCGGCCAAGTTGGGCCTCGCTGTGGTCGATGGCGACGGCGCGGGCCGTGCGGTGCCTTCGTTGCCCATGCTGACGTTCGCGGCGCGCCATGTGGATCCGCGTCCCGCCATCCTGGTCAGCCAGGATGGTTTGGCCGTCGAGCTCGATGTGACGCCCTCGAAGGGCACCGGCGGCGACCGCCAGCACCAGCAGGACGTTTCCGTCATCGTTGAGCAGATGATGCGCCCCATCGTGGCGGCACCCGAGTTCAAGCAGTTCGGCGGCCTGGCCATGTGGGTGATGACGCCCGCCAAGTTGCGCGAGGCCCTGCCCATCACCGGCACGCTCACGCGCGCGCTGGAGTTCGGCCGGGCCGTGGGCGCCGGCGAACTGAAAACCGTTGACCAGGTGATCCGCCAACTGCATGACCGCTGGGGCGTGCAGGCCCGCGCGTTGTTTCCCACCGGGGAGCTGTGGGAGGCGGCGGTCGACACCACGGGTGGCTTCGACCTGGGCACCGTGACGGTCAAGTCCGGTGCCCACTCGGCCGAGGTGCTCTATCAGAATGAATCGCTGCTGGCCTGGGCCAGCGACCGCGCGCAGCCGCTGTGCATGGCGCCCGACAGCATCTGCTGGTTCTTCGAAGGCGATGGCGAAGTGGTTGCTTCGAACGGCGACATCGTGCAGCCCGATGGCAGCTTGAACCCGGCCTACCGGGGGCGCCCCGTGACGCTGCTGGGCCTGTCGGCCAACCCGCTGCTGCGCGTGCCAGGCGGGCTCATCCTCGACAGCTTCATGCAACAGGTCAACACGCTGGGCTACCGGGGGCCTTATGTGCCGGTGGAAAAGCTCGGTGCCATGCCGCCTGTCCACGCATCGCACGAGGAGGTGAAGCATGGCTGACCCGACCCGCCGACTGCGCATCGCGATCATCGCGCCCGTCAACACCAGCCAGTTCAACGACCTGCTGCTGAAAGCCGTGCAGCCCGTGCTGCCGCCCGATGTGGACGTGAGCGTGCACAACATCGACCAGGGCCACGACTGCATCCAGAACCGCAAGGACTGGCTGGAGAACGGCTTCCCGGTGGTGAAGCTGGCCAAGGCGCTGCAGGACGAAGGCTTCGACGGCATCTGGCTGAGCGACTTCGACATGTGCGGCGTGGAGGCCGCGCGCGAGGTCATCGACATCCCCATCATCGGCGGCTTCCCGACCTCGGCGTTCACGGCGCTGGGGCTGTGCCAGCGCTTCGGCATCCTGACGATCTTGCCGAGCACGCTGGCCATGCAGCAGGGCCACGTGCTGACGTATGGGCAGCAAGACAACTTCGCCGGCATCGCGCCGATCGACTGCCCGGTCGATCAGCTGTCGAATGTCGATGTGGTGGTGGCGAAGTCCTTCCCGGTGGCGCTCAAGCTGATCAACGAGCATGGAGCCCAGTCGCTGCTGCTGGGCTGCACGGGTTTCGTGGGCGTGGCAGAGAAGCTCTCGCTGCTGCTGACCGAGGCCCTGCAGGCCTATGTGCCGGTGATTGACCCCAATCAGGCTGGCATCAGCTACCTGATCTCGCTGGTGCGCATGGGCATCAGGCCGAGCCGGCTGTGCTACAGCCCAGCCACGTTGACGGGCTGAAGCCGCGTAACGTGAGTGGACCGGTCGGTGGGTGAGATGCCCACTGTGCCGGACCACCGCAGCCGTCCGGTGTCCGACGGGGCTGCGTCGTGCCGAACGCGTGCCTGGCGGACCTCGCTCAAAGCCAGCCGACCACGCGCGCCAGCATCAGCATGGCGGTGAGCGCGCAAAGTGCCGCGAAGATCCGTTTCATCCAAATGGCGCTCAGGCGGCTGGCCCAGCGCTGACCGATCAGCAAGGCCAGCACGGCGCCCCCCGCGAAGGGCAGCGCCAACGCCATTGACACGGCGCCGTGCCCCATGGCCGCGCCCACGCCACTGACCGACACCAGCGCGATCACCGCCAGCGAGGTGGCTTGCACGCTGCGCAGGTCGAGGTCGGTGTGGCGCTGCAGGGCGGGCACGATGACGAAGCCGCCCCCCACGCCCACCAAGCCGCTGAGCAGGCCCGATTGCAGGCCGGTGGCGGCCAAGGCGCGTGCGCAGGGAGCCGTCCATTGGAGGGGCTGCCCTGGCGCGATGACCTGGCAGGGCACCCTTGCCAGGTTAGGGGCCTCGCCACCGGGCGAGGAGGTGCTGTCGCGCCAGGCTCGCCAGCCCAGCCAGGCCAGCAAAGCCGCCATGCTCAGCAGCAAGGGCGTGGCGGGCAGGCGATGCGCCAGCCACACGCCCAATGGCGCGGCCAGCATCCCCATGAGGCCAATCAGCAAGGCCGCGCGATAACGCACGATGCCTTGCCGCAAGCCGATCACCGCGCCGAAGGCAGCGGCCAGCCCGACCGCCAGCAGCCCGACGGGTGCAGCCTCGGCCATGGGACGGTGCAATACCAACACCAGCAGGGGGATGGACAACACACCGCCACCCGCGCCGGTGAAGGCCAGCACAAGGCCGATGAGGGCGCCGAGCAAGATCGTGGTCAGCATGTTCATTCAGCCGGGCATGGCCTGGCTGCACATGCGTTCGTGCAGCACGGTGAGCACGGCCAGCGCGTCTTCGCTGGCCAGCTTGTAAAAGATGTGCTTGCCTTCGCGGCGGGTGGTGACCAGGCCCTCCTGCCTGAGCACGCCAAGCTGCTGCGACAGCGTGGGCTGGCGGATGCCGAGGTCTTCTTCCAGCTCGCCGACGCAGAACTCGCCTTGCGCCAAGCGGCACAGGATGATGAGCCGGTCGCCATGGGCCAGCACCTTGAGCAGCGCGCAAGCCTGGTTGGCCGACTCCTGGAGGGCTGCAAGGTCGGGTTTGGGTGGGCGGGGGCGCGTGAACTCTGTCGGGTCTGTTTTCACTTTCATGTTTTAAATTATGTTGACGAATATATTGTTTGTCAATAAAGTGAAGGCATCCTCCCCACCACCACTGCCCCCCAGTCGTCGTCCACCCCGCCCGATCGCCAACCCAACCCGCCAAACCCGCGCCCCACCCAGCAGGCCACGCTGGCCGCACGTTCTGACCCGGCACGGGCAGGCCCAGGAGCTTCGCCATGAGTCAACCCAGCCCCTTCGTGCAGTCCTTTTTCGATGAGGACACCAGCACCTTCACCCACGTCGTGTACGAGCACGCGGGTGGTCACGCCGCCATCGTCGACCCGGTGCTGGACTTCGATCCCGCCAGCGGCCGCACGCGCCACGATTCGGCCGATGCCGTCATCGCCTTCGTGCACGAACAGGGGCTCACGGTGGACTGGATTCTCGAAACCCACGCCCACGCCGATCACCTGAGTTCTGCGCCGTACCTCCAAACCTGCTTGGGCGGGCGCATCGCCATCGGCGAGGCCATCCGTCGCGTGCAGGGCGTGTTCAAGCCGATCTTCAACCTGGAGCCCGGTTTCGCGACCGACGGCTCGCAGTTCGATCACCTCTTCAAAGATGGCGAGGTGTTCCACATCGGCGGCTTGCAGGCCCAGGCCTGGCACGTGCCGGGGCACACACCGGCCGACCTCGCTTATGTCATCGGTGACGCGGTCTTCGTGGGGGACACCATTTTTCCGCCCGACGTGGGCACGGCGCGATGCGACTTCCCCGGTGGCGACGCGCACGCGCTGTATCGCTCCATCCAGCGCCTGCTGGGCCTGCCGGCCGACACGCGCCTGTTCATGTGCCACGACTACCCGGTCACCGATCGCGCGCCCTCGGCGATGTGCACCGTGGGCGAACAGCGGCAAGGCAACATCCATGTGCACGAAGGCGTGGGCGAGGCCGAGTTCGTGGCCATGCGGCAAGCTCGCGACGCCACGCTGTCCATGCCCCGCCTGATCCTGCCGTCCATCCAGGTCAACGTGCGCGCGGGGCAGTTGCCGCCGCCCGAGGCCGATGGCCGCCGCTACCTCAAGTTGCCGGTGGACGTGCTCTGAAGCCAGCGTGCCTCCGGGGGCACGGGGCCACCGTAGGTGATCACCACCTGCTTGTAGACCTGCTGGGTCTTGGGGTCGATGATGTTGGAGACGCCCCGGTAGCTGATCAGGCGCGTGCCCTGGCGGTCGTAGACCAGCTCAAGCGGATCGACCAAGAGCCGCAGCAGCGAGTCCGGTTCGACGCTCAGTTTCACGGCGGGTGTGTCGTCAACGGTGGTCTCGCCCACCTGTTTCGCGCGGAAGCGGAAGCTGTCCGTCTGACCCGCGACGATGAGCCGAAAGTTCACCGTCTGGCCTTGCAGCAGGCGCGGTAGCTGGTCCATCAGCAGGTGGTTGAAACCCGAGTCGGCGGCCTCCAGGCCAGGCTCGCGTGGCAGGCGCTTGACCTCCTCGCGTTCGCCGTCCTGCTTGAACACCACCACCGGGTCCGCGTTGCTGCGGATGCCTTCGGCGTATTGCTGAGCGGGCACTTCCATCTTGTAGATGGGGATGTAGCGGTTGGCGCGGTAATCGAGCGACTTGCGTGCGATCTCGCGGCCCTGGGCGTCCCGGTAGCGCGATTGGGCCGTGAGCACCTTGCCATCTGCGGAGCGCGTGAACTCGTGCACTTCGGCGTAGAGGAAGCGCTGCGTGGTGGCGTCACGCGCGAAGCCGATCACGGTTTCGGCGTGGCCGCGCTGGTGGGCCAGCAGCACCACGGCGGTCAGGGCGATGAGGCGGAGCTGGTTGGCGAAGCTCATGCTGCGCATGCGATCAACGGGCCTCGAAAAGCAGGTGGGTCACGCCCCACTCGCTGCCGTGCTCGTAGCCGAAGAACTCGGCCACGGCCATGTAGAACATGCGCCAACGCTGCACCCAGCGCTCGGCGTCGTCGCCGTAGCACTCGCGGAAGGTCTGCAGGACGGCTGCCTTGTTGCCGTCCATGCCTTGCAGCCAGTGCTCGGCCGTCTTCTGGTAGTGCGTGCCGTCCACCCACCATTGGTTCACCAGCTTCACGTCATCCTGGAACTGCGCCAGCAGGTGCTCGCTGGGCATGATGCCGCCCAGGAAGAAGTGCTGCGTCATCCAGTCGCTCTTGTCCTTGACCTCGTACGGGTAGGCCAGCGTGGGGTGGGCGAAGATGTGCACGAAGAGCTTGGCGTCGTCTTTCATCCAGCCGCGCACCTTCTTGAGCAGCAACTGGTAATTGCGCATGTGCTCGAACATCTCGATGGAGATGACGCGGTCGAAGCCTTGTTGCAAAGCGTCAACGGGCATGGGGTCGGTGGCCACGTTGCCGGTGACGATGCGCAGGTTGCCCAAGCCGAGCTCGCGGGCTTGGGCTTCGATGAATTCGCGCTGGCCGTGCGAGTTGCTGAAGCCCACGATTTGCAGCTGCGGGTAGCGCTCGGCCAGCCACAGGCTCAGCGAGCCCCAGCCGCAGCCGAGATCGAGCACGCGGGCGCCGGCGGGCAGCGCATCGAGCTGCGCGCGTTCGGCGTAGATGCGCAGCATGGCTTCTTCGGCCTGGGCCAGGGTTTCGTTGCCGCGTTCGTACCAGCAGCACGAGTACTTCAGGCGCGGGCCCAGGTGCTGGTGAAAGAACTTCGATGGCACCTCGTAGTGCTGCTCGTTGGCGTCGGCCGTGTGGATGGCGATCGGGCTGGCCTTGAGCTGATCGACAAAGGCGCGGAACTCGGCCGTGCGGCGCGAAGGCGGCATGTCGCGGTGGGCGGCCAGGCGCTGGGCCATGAGGCGGCGCATGCCCGCGCGGATCACGGCATCGGGCAACAGGCCGGCTTCGGCCCAGTCGAGTGCGAACATCATGGTTGGGTCTCCTCGGTTGTCTGGCTGACTGGCGTGATGCAGGGGGAAATCGGGGTGGCGGGACTTCAGCGGTTTTTGGGCGGCCACGGGACCAGCATGCTGGTGCGGCGCATGTATTCGGCATAACCGGGTTTGCGGCGCGCCATCTCGGCTTCCAGCAGCGGCACGCCCGAGATCTTCAGCAGCAGGCCGACCATGACCAGGGGCGCGATCAGGCCCCAGGGCCACAGTGCGCTGCCCCAGGCCAAGGGCAGGTAGGCGAGCCAGTGCAGGCATTCGAAGAAGTAGTTGGGGTGGCGGCTGTAGCGCCACAGGCCGACGTCGCAGACACGGCCTCGTGTGGCCGGGGCGGCCTTGAAGCGCTGCAGTTGCGCATCGGCCAAGCCTTCGCCCCAGACGGACAGCAGCAGGATGGCGACCGCCAGGGCCATGGCAGACGGCGGGGGCGAGCCTTCGCGGTAGGCGGCGGGCAGGAAGGCGCTGCAGGCCAGGGCCAGTGTGAAGATGTTCTGGAACTGGAAGAACCAGAACATCTTCGACTGGGCGTTCGCACCCCATTCCGCGCGGAACTTGGCGTAGCGCCAGTCTTCAGGTGCGCGCCAGTTGCGGCGCCAGAGGTGGGTGCCCAGGCGCAAGCCCCAAAGGCCGCCCATGGCAGCGAGCACGCCGCGCACTTCAGGCGCGGCGCTGCCGGTGAAGGCGAACCACACGGCCAGGCCACCGAGTGCCCATGCCCAGATGGCGTCGACTATGCCGCCGTTGCCTTGTTGGCGCTGGATCAGCCAGGCGATGGTCTTGGCCAGGAAGAGCAGGGCGGCGGCGATGAGCACCGCTGTCGGCATCGGCATGGGGCTTTGCGGTCCTGGGATGGTGGTTGTTCCATTCTAGGAAGCGACAAAAAGCCCCTTGTGGGATTTTGGCTTGGTCGAAGGTTGGTCAAAAGGTTGTCGGTTTTGGTTTGGGCATTTTGGGGTGGCTTGCATGCGGGGGGTTGTGAGCGCTTTTTCGGGGCAGCGCGGGGCGGGCTGCGCCGGCATCGGCTCGGGCGCCACGCGGGTGGTCACGCCTTTGGCGTGACTGCCCTCCGGTGCTCGCGGCGAGGTGGGGCCTTCGAACTCGCTGCGCGCCCCTTGGGCGCTCCGCTCAAACAACTCAGGCCAGTCAGATGACGAAGCGCGCTGGCGCGCGCCCACCTCGCCGCTGCGCTCCTCGGCACCCGCGAGGCGCCCGAGCCGATGCCGGCTTCGCCCCCGATGCCCCGCTTTCCGCGTGCGGGGAAGGCAGCGTCGTGCTGCTTGATGGCTGGAATTGGCAAGGCACCCAATGCGATGAGGTGAGGTGTTCTTCCAACGAACAGCAGCTCAGCGAGTATCAGCATGCGAACAGCTGACAGCGAGCAGTGAACGAACACACCAGCACAACCGGCAAGCCTTCACCCATGCTCAACGCAGAGAACAGCGCAACATGCCGCCTTGCACCGGCCAAGTGTGAAAGCTCCTCAGCCCACCTGAATCAATCAGACTTCAACACCCCAGGCGTCACCGCCCGATGAAACCCGTTGTAGCTCGGCGCCCCCGCATGATCAGGCGTCGGCATCACCGGGCTGTGCAGCGGCGCACCACCATCGATCGCCAGCGTGATGCCCGTGACGAACGCAGCCCCCGGGCTCAGCAAAAAGCAGATCACCGAGCTCACCTCCGCCTCCAGCCCCATCCGCTTGGCCGGCAGGTTGTCCTTGAGCATGCGGATCATCGGTGCCATGGCAGGCCCATAGCTGTCCATGCCGCTGGAAGCGATCCACCCTGGCGCCACCGCGTTCACTCGCACATGCGATGCGGCCCACTCGTAAGCCGCTGTCTTCGTCAGGTTGGCCATGCCCGCGCGCGCCGCGCCCGAATGCGCCATGCCCGGCATGCCATTCCACATGTCGGCCGTCATGTTGACGATCGCGCCGCCATGCTTGGCCATGCTCTGGTTGTAGACCTCACGCATCATCAAGAAGCCGCCGGTCAGGTTGTTGGTGACCACCGCGTCGAACCCCCGCTTCGAGATGGCCGAGACGGGCGATGGAAACTGCCCACCCGCGTTGTTGACCAAGCCATGGATGCGCCCATGCTGCTTGACGATGTCGGCCACCGCCGCCTTCACCTCGTCTTCGTCACGGATGTCGAAAGCGGCGGTGAACACCTTGCCGCCGTCTTCGGTGATCTCGGCGGCGGTGCGCGCCAGCTTCTCCACGTTGCGCCCGGTGATGACCACCGTCGCGCCCAAGGCGGCCAGCTCGTGAGCCGTGCAGCGCCCGATGCCCGAGCCGCCGCCCGTCACGATGTGGACCTGGTCCTTGAACAGGCCAGGGCGGAAGATGCTGTCGTAATGTGCAGGGGCGCTCATGGGAGGAATGGGCAAAGGAGGTGCGAGCGGACGCATGCACCCCAGGTTGATCGATGCGTCGATTCTGGGTTTGATTGACGTATACGTCAATTGGTGGTCATATAGGTAAACTACCGATGGAGGGCGCGAAGGGATTCCCTAGGCTGCGCCTGACTCAACCGCCTTCGCCACGAGCTCGCCGATGACCCACCCCAGCTACCCTGCCTACTTCAACGAAACTCACGAGATGGTGCGCGAGACCACGCGCCGCTTCGTGCAACAGGAAATCCTGCCGCACATCGCCGAGTGGGAGGAAGCCGGCACCTTCCCGCGCGAGCTCTATCGCAAAGGCGGCGAGCTGGGCATCCTGGGCATCGGCCACCCCGAGCACCTGGGCGGCACGGCCGAGCACGACGTGTTCATGAAGGTGGCGGTCAGTGAAGAGTTGATGCGCAGCACCTCGGGCGGCCTGGTGGCCAGCCTGGGCTCGCTCGACATCGGCCTGCCGCCCGTGTGGCGTGGCGCCTCGCCCGAGGTGCAGCAGCGCGTGGCGCCTGCCGTGCTGCGCGGCGAGAAGATCATGGCCCTGGCCATCACCGAGCCGGGCGGTGGTTCCGACGTGGCCAACCTGCGCACCCGCGCCGTGCGCGATGGCGATCACTACGTCGTCAACGGCAGCAAGACCTTCATCACCTCCGGCGTGCGCGCCGATCACTACACGGTGGCCGTGCGCACCGGCGGCGAAGGCTACGCCGGCGTGTCGCTGCTGCTGATCGACAAGGGCACGCCCGGCTTCAGCGTGGGCCGCAACTTGAAGAAGATGGGCTGGTGGGCCTCCGACACGGCCGAGCTTTTCTTCCAGGATTGCCGCGTGCCGGTGGGCAACCTCATCGGCCCCGAGAACGCCGGCTTCATGCTGATCATGGCCAACTTCCAGGCCGAGCGGCTGGCCTTGGCCATCATGGCCTACATGACCGCACAGATGGCACTCGAAGCCTGCCTCGGCCACGTGAAAGACCGCGTCACCTTCGGCAAGCCGCTGGCCAAGCACCAGGTCATCCGCCACAAGCTCGCCGAGATGGCCACCCAGGTGGACGTGGCCCGCGAGTACACCTATCGCGTCGCCGCGCGCATGCAGGCCGGCAAGCCGGCGGTGCAAGAGGTCTCGATGGCGAAGAATTTCGCCACCGAGGTCGCTGACAAGGTCACCTACGAAGCGGTGCAGATCTTCGGCGGCATGGGCTACATGCGCGAATCGGTGGTCGAGCGCCTCTACCGCGACAACCGCATCCTCTCCATCGGCGGTGGCACGCATGAAATCATGAACGAGATCATCGCCAAACAGCTCAACATGTAGTCACAAAAACTTCATGTGACAGCTCATCAAGCAAGCACCGGCCCGCTCCGATATCCAGGGTGCTTGTCCATGGGAGTTGTCATGACCCGTCCTGCATCGCCGACCGATTCGCCCCGTCTCCCCCGCCTCTTCTCGCTGCAAGGAGCCTTGTCACAGCGGGCCTCGATCGCCACGGAGATTTCAGGCCAGGTGACCGAGCTGATGGCGGAAGGCCAGCTCAGCACGCACCTCCAGCCTCTGGGCTGGCTGCGGGATGGCGAAGTCATGGGGCATGAGGCCCTGTTGCGCGGGCCGCGAGGCCACGTGCTGGCGGCGCCCGATGCTTTGTTCGCGGCGGCGGCCAGCGAAGGCGTTTCGTTCGACCTCGAAGTCCAGGCCGTGAAGCTGGCGCTCATGGCCTGGCGCCAGCAAGGCATGCCCGGCCACCTCTTCGTGAACCTGAGCGCGGGCGCGCTCACGGCGCTGGTGGCGCACCCGGTGGCCCATGGCATCTGGGGCCTGATTCGGTCGCATCAATTGCCAACACAGCAGCTTGTCGTCGAGATCACCGAGCACGAACGCGTGGCCGACCTGTCGGGCCTGCTGGAGGCCGTCGAGGTGCTCAAGCGGCTGAAGGTCCAGCTCGCGCTCGACGACTTCGGTGACGGGCGCTCCAGCCTGCGCCTGTGGGCCGAACTCAAGCCCGAGTTCGTCAAGATCGACAAGTACTTCACCCGCGACATCGCCACCCATCCCGACAAGGTGCAGACCATCACCGCGCTGCGCCGCATCGCGGAAACCTTCGGCACGCAGATGGTCGCCGAGGGCATCGAAAGCACCGAAGAGCTGCGCGTGCTGCGCGATCTCGGCATCGAGCTGGGGCAGGGCTACCTGCTGGGGCGGCCTCAGCCCGCCGCCGTCGACACGCTGCTGCCCGAGGCACGCGAAGTCATCCACAGCCGGCAGATCGCCGTGCTGCCCAGCCGGCCTCGTCAGGCTCGCCACGACTTCACGCTGGAGGCGCTTTCGCAACCCGTTGAGCCCTTGCCGGCCGACGCCACGCATCGTCAGGCCGCCAAGCGTTTTCTGGCCGATGAGCACCTCAAGGCCGTGGCCCTGGTGAGAGACGGCCGCCCCGTCGGTCTGGTGAACCGGCAGGGCTTCTTCAACCATTACTCCAGGCCCTATTTCAAGGAGCTTTACGACCAGCACCCCTGCTTGCTGTTCGCCAACACCGAGCCGTTGATGCTGGAGGCGCACATCGGCCTGGAGCAGCTCACCGATGTGCTGACCTCGGAAGACCAGCGCTACCTCAGCGAAGGCTTCATCGTCACGCGCAACGGCCGCTACCACGGCATGGGCACGGGTGAGCGCCTGGTGCGCGCCGTCACCGAGCTGCGCATCGAAGCCGCGCGTCACGCCAACCCGCTGACCTTCCTGCCCGGCAACATCCCGCTGACGCTGCACATCGCCCGCCTCTTGCAGATGGGCACGCCCTTCGTGGCCTGCTATGCCGACCTCAACCACTTCAAGCCCTTCAACGACCACTACGGCTATTGGCGTGGCGACGAGATGATCTGCCTGCTGGCGCGCACGCTGGTGGCCCACTGCGACCCGCTGCGCGATTTCGTTGGGCACGTGGGCGGTGACGACTTCGTCGTCCTCTTCCAGAGCGAAGATTGGCGGCAGCGCATCGAAGCCCTCGTGGCGGCGTTCAACAACGAGGCCAGAAGCCTGTTCGACGAGGATGCGCGCCGCCGTGGCGGCATCGAAGCCGAGGACCGCGATGGCGTGATGCGCTTCTTCCCCATGACCACGCTGTCCGCCGGTGTCGTTCCCATCGGGGCGGGCACCTTCGCACAGCCGGAGATGGTCGCCAGTGCGGCGGCCGTGGCCAAGCACAAGGCCAAGCAGAAGGCGGCGGGGCTCCACGTCGAGCCCTGGGTGGTGGCCTCGGCCGTGGCGGCGATGCCCGAGGCGGTGACCTGATTGATAGATTGTTTGGATCAGCGCGCCGGCCGCGAAGCCAGCCAAGCCCCGCCTGACACCAGCGCCATCCCGGCCACCAGCCAGGGTGTCAGCGGCTCATCGAGCAAGGGCACCGCGCCCAGTCCGGCGAGCACGGGCACCAGGGCCACCAGCGCACCCGTGCGCTCGGCCCCGAGGATGGACACCGCCTTGAGGAACAGCACCATCGCCACGATGGTCGGCCCGATGCCCTGGTACAGGGCCTGCAGCACCAGCATCGAAGTGGGCACCTGGTCGAGGCCCTTTGGCAGCCACAGCAAATACACCGGCAGATAGACGGCGGTCGAGGCCAGCGCCACGAAGCGCGTCAGCAGCCAGGGGTCGTGCACCCATTTCTTGACCAGCACGCTGTAGATGGCCCACGCGATGGAGGCACCCAGCAGCAGGGCATCGCCTGGCAGGCTCGAAGGCCCATGCCCCAGCCCGCTGACAACCGGGACGGCCACGCACACCACCCCCAGCGCAATCGGCAACAGGCTCAGCACGCGCTGACGCGTGGGCCGCGTTCCGAGCAAGGCCCAAGCCAATGCCGTGACCAGGAAAGGCTGCATGCCCGGGATCAGGATGCCGCCATGCGCGGCCGGCGCGAGCTTGAAGCCCGCGTAGGCGAACACCAGGAACGCTAGCCCGCCGACCAGGGCCAGCGTCCACAGCCTGGGGCTGCGCCATGTGCTCGCTGGCAGCTTCAACGAAAACGGCAGCAAGATGAGCGAAGCCGTGCCCAGCCGCAGCGCCACGATGTCCCAGCCGGTCAGGGCGCTCTTGCCACCCAGCCGCGAAATCAGGATGAAGCCCGCCCAGATCGCCACCGTGCCGAGCGCGGCGGCGTAGCCCAGCGCCAGGCTGGGAGCGGGGGATGCGGTGGGGGATGGGACTGCGGACTGGGTCATCGCCGCAGTCTAGGCGCTGCACCGAAGTCGTGCAGCGCCCACCTCGGACAACCTCTCGGCGCCCGAGGCCTCACGCCGGCTCAGCGAGCCTGGGCGGGCGTGCCGTGCCCCACGGCCACCGCGGTCATGTTGACGATGCGGCGCACGGTCGCCGAAGGCGTCAGGATGTGCACCGGCGCGGCCGCGCCCATCAAAATCGGGCCCACCGTCACGCCATTGCCGCCGGTCATCTTCAACACGTTGAAGAGGATGTTGGCCGCGTCCAGGTTCGGGCAGATCAGGATGTTGGCCGTGCCGTCCAGCGTGCTGTCGGGCAGCAGCTTGTGGCGCACCGACTCGCTCAAAGCGGCGTCGCCCTGCATCTCGCCATCGGCGGGGATGTGCGGCATGCGCTTGACGAACAGGTCGCGCGCCTGGCGCATCTTCTTGGCCGAGGGCCGGTTGCTGGAGCCGAACATCGAGTGCGACAGGAAGGCCACGCGCGGCGGCAGGCCGAAGCGCTGCACCTCTTCTACCGCCATCACGGCGATGTCGGCGAGCTGCTCGGCCGTCGGGTCTTCGTTGACGAAGGTGTCGGCGATGAACAGGTTGTGCTGCTCCAGGATCAGCGCGTTCAGCGCGGCCAGGCCATGGGCGCCCTCGCGCACGCCGATCACATCGCGGATGTGTTCGAGGTGGAAGTCGTAGCGGCCGATGACGCCGCAGATCATGCCGTCGGCGTCGCCCATCTTCACCAGCAGGGTGGCGATCAGCGAGTTCGAGCGGCGCACCACCACCTTGGCCAGGTCGGGGCTGATGCCATCGCGGGCACGCAGCTTGTGATAGGCCTCGTAGTACTGCTTGAAGCGGTCGTCCTTGCCCGGGTTGACGATCTCGCAATTCACGCCCGGCTGCAGGCGCAGGCCGGCGCGCTCGATGCGCGTGAGGATCACGTCGGGGCGGCCGACCAGGATCGGGTGGGCCAGCTCTTCGTCCACGGCCACCTGGGCGGCACGCAGCACGCGGTCGTCTTCGCCCTCGGCGTAGGCGATGCGCTTGCGCTGCGACGCAGCCTTGGCGCCGATGAACAGCGGGCGCATGAACAGGCCGGTGTTCGAGACGAACTGCGACAGCGAGTCGCGGTAGGCGTTCAGGTCGGCGATCGGGCGGGTGGCCACGCCGGACGCGGCGGCCGCCTCGGCCACGGCCGGCGCGATGCGCAGGATCAGGCGCGAATCGAACGGCGTCGGGATCAGGTAGTCGGGGCCGAAGCGCAGCTCGCGGCCCGGGTAGGCGGCTGCCACCTCGTCGGAGATCTCGGCCTTGGCCAGGTCGGCGATCTGGCGCACGCAGGCCAGCTTCATGGCCTCGGTGATTTTGGTGGCGCCGCAGTCCAGCGCACCCCGGAAGATGTACGGGAAGCACAGGACGTTGTTGACCTGGTTCGGGTAGTCCGAGCGACCGGTGGCGATGATGCAATCGGGCCGCGCGGCCTTGGCGATCTCGGGGCGGATCTCGGGCTCGGGGTTGGCCAGCGCCAGGATGATGGGCTTGTCGGCCATGGTCTTGACCATGTCGGCGCTCAGCACGCCAGCGGTCGAACAGCCCAGGAAGACATCTGCGCCTTCGACCACGTCGGCCAGCGTGCGCGCGCTGGTGACCTGGCAGAAGCGCTGCTTCGATTCATCGAGCTTGCCGGCCAATGCGTCGGCGCGCTCGCTCTGGATCAGGCCCTTCGAGTCGCACACGTAGACGTTCTTGCGCTGCACGCCCAGGCCCACCATTACCTCCAGGCAGGCGATGGCTGCAGCCCCCGCGCCCGAGACGGCGATCTTGACCGAGCCGATGTCCTTGCCCACCAGTTCCAGGCCATTGAGCAGCGCGGCGCTGGAGATGATGGCCGTGCCGTGCTGGTCGTCATGGAAGACGGGGATGTTCATCCGCTTGGACAACTCGCGCTCGATGTAGAAGCACTCGGGCGCCTTGATGTCTTCCAGGTTGACGCCGCCCAGCGTGGGCTCCAGCGCGGCGATGATGTCGATGAGCTTGTCCGGGTCGCGCTCGGCCAGCTCAATGTCGAACACGTCGACGCCAGCGAACTTCTTGAACAGGCAGCCCTTGCCTTCCATCACCGGCTTGGACGCCAGCGGGCCGATGTCGCCCAGGCCCAGGACCGCCGTGCCGTTGGTGACCACGGCCACCAGGTTGCCGCGCGATGTGTATTCGGCCGCCAGGGCCGGCTCCTGCTCGATGGCCAGGCAGGGGTAGGCCACGCCTGGCGAGTAGGCCAGCGACAGGTCGCGCTGGTTGACCAGGGGCTTGGTGGGGTTCACGGCCACCTTGCCGCGGCTGGGCAGGCGGTGGTATTCCAGGGCGGCGTCGCGCAAAGAGCGCTCGGCGTCAGACAGATTTTTGTCGGAATTCATGACAGCATCGGCATGCGGGGAGCCGGAGATGGTACGCCATCCTCGGCAGTGAGCCGATGGGGCATCTGGCACCGCGGTGTATCCACATGGCCGGGCGCGATGAGGCGCGTATCGTGTGGCAATCGAACGATCGCGGCACTGATCTGGTGCCGAGCGGTCAAGTTTTCCTGGCGGAAGCCGAATTCATGTGCAGCTTTTGCCTCACCCAGCCATGACAGGGATGACCTCTTCTCAGCAATCCTGGTCGACCCAATGGAAGACACGTGTCGAGCACTGGATGCTGGACGCCATGCCCGGCGAGTCCCTGGACGGACCCCTCGCCCGGTATTTCCGCGCCCGTCAGATCCTGGCCTTGCTCAACATCATGCCCTTCGTGTCGGTGGGCAACGCCATCAACACCTTGGTCATCTGCGGCGTCTTTTGGGACTCTTTGCCCCATGTCTGGCTGATCGTCTGGGGGCTGACGGTCTCGCTGGCACTGCCGGTGGCCATCCTGTGGTGGCGCCAGCTCATCACCTCCGGGCACCGGCCGGTAGCGATGCCGGGTGCCACGCGCACGATCGTCGCCCACGTCATCGCTTTCGGCGCGCTGTGGTCGGTGATGCCCGCCATCGTTTTCCCACAGGCCGACCACGCCCAAGCCTTGCTGATCGCCACCGTGGTGGTCGGCATGATCTGCAGCGGTGCCTTCATGCTCAGCCCCACGGTGCTGGCCGCCTGGGCCTACGTGGCCACCCTGGGCGTGTGCAGCGTCATGGGCCTGCTCAGCTCCAGCTACGCCACCAGCGCTTCGCTGCTGTTGCTGCTGGTGGTCTACACCCTGGTGATGGGTGGGGTGGTTTTTGCCAACGCTCGCACCTTCATGAGCCGGCTGCGTGCCGACGCCGAAACCGACCGCCAGAAGCAGCTCATCGACCTGCTGCTGCGCGACTTCGAAGAGCACGCCTCCGACTGGTTGTGGGAAATTTCGGCCACGGGCCACCTGCGCCACGTCTCGGCGCGCCTGGCCGAATCCTTCGGCATGACGCAGCGGCAGTTGCAGCAGCAGCCCTTCCTGGAGTTGCTGGGCACCTTGCTACCGCCGCACGATGCCGCCGCGCGGGAGTCCCTGGCCAGCCTGACCACCTCCATCCGCATGGGCCAGCCCTTTCGCGACCTGGAGCTGCCGGTGGCGGTGGGGCCTCACCTGCGCTGGTGGTCGTTGACGGCCAAACCCTTGTTCGATGAGCGGGGGCGGGCGGCTGGCTGGTGTGGCGTGGGCTCGGACATCACCCAAGCCCGCGAGGCCCGCGAGGAACTCGCCCGCCTGGCCAACCAGGATTCGCTCACTGGCCTGGCCAACCGCCACCGCTTCAGCACCGAATTGGAGCGTCTGGGCACGGCGCAGGGCGTGGCGCAGCGCCCCTGTGCGCTGCTGTTCATCGACCTGGACAACTTCAAGAACATCAACGACACCTTCGGCCACGGTGTGGGCGACCAGTTGCTGCGCAGGGTCAGTGCGCGCCTGAAGAGCTGCGTCGTCGACGGTGACCTGCTGGCTCGCCTAGGCGGCGACGAGTTCGCCCTGCTGACCTGGCGTTACGCCGATGCGACCGAGGCCGCCGCCCTCGCCGAGCGCCTGTTGGTGCTGCTGGCCGAGCCCTACCAATGCGACAACGTGATGCTGGAGTCGCGCGCCAGCGTGGGCGTGGCACTGGCCCCGCGCGACGGGGCCGACCCGCAGTCGCTGCTGCAATGTGCCGACTTGGCTCTCTACGCCGCCAAGGCCGCCGGGCGCAACACCTACCGCTTCTTCGACCTGCCCATGGCCGAGTCCGCCCGCTCGCGGGTGCGGCTGCAACAGGAGCTCGGTCTGGCCCTGGCTGCCGAGCAATTCACCCTTTACTTTCAGCCCCAGTTGCACCTGCGCACGGGGGCCGTCATCGGTTTCGAGGCCCTGGTGCGCTGGCAGCACTCCGAACGTGGCCTCATCAGCCCCGGCGAGTTCATCCCCGTTGCCGAGGAGACCGGCCAGATCGTCAACCTGGGCACCTGGGTGCTGCGCGAGGCCTGTCGCATCGCGACCCAGTGGCCAGGCGAGTTGCGCGTGGCCGTCAACCTGTCGGCGGTGCAGTTCCGCAGCTCGTCCCTCATCGACCTGGTCGACGAGGTGCTGCAGCACACCGGCCTCTCGCCCGAGCGGCTGGAGTTGGAGATCACCGAATCCGCCCTGATCGAGGACCACGATGGTGCCCAGGCCACCCTGGTGGCGCTGCGCAGCCGGGGCGTGCGGGTGGCGATGGACGACTTCGGCACCGGCTACTCGTCGCTGGCCTACTTGCGGCGCTTCCCGCTGGACAAGCTCAAGATCGACGGCATGTTCGTGCGCTCGCTCGACAGCGACACCGACGCGCAGGCCGTGGTCACCGCCATCATCAGCCTGGCGCGGGCCTTGCATCTGGATACCACCGCCGAAGGCATCGAAACCGAGGAGCAACTGGTCATGCTGCGCGCGCTCGGATGCGATGACATCCAGGGCTACCTGATCGCCCGCCCCATGCCGGCCACCTCGGTGGTTGAGTACCTGTCCCGCACACAGGGGGGGCGAGAGAAGGGAACCCGCAAGGCTGTCAGCGATCCATCAGGGGGCGGTGTCGCGGTGCGGTGATACATTGGCCCCGCTGGCGACCCCTGGGGGGCGCTGGCCTCCAGGATTTTTCAAGACAAGGATCGTGCACATGAAATGGATGCGTGACATGCTCAAGTGGTTGATGGTCGCCCTGATGGCGCAGGCCGGCGCGGGGGCGTTTGCCCAGGCCGCGCAGCCTCCCCAGGCGCCTCAGCAAGCTCCTGCGGCCGCCCCGCAGGGCACCAAGGACTATGTGCTGGGTCCGGGCGATTCCATCCGCGTCACCGTCTACCAAAACGTCGACCTGACGCTCGAAACCCGCATCAACGAGAACGGCACGATCTCCTATCCGCTGCTGGGCCAGGTCAAGCTGGGCGGGCTCAGCATCAACGATGCCGAGCGGGCCATCGCCAATGGCTTGAAAGAAGGCAACTTCATCAAGCAGCCCCAGGTGTCCATCCTGCTGATGACGGCTGCGGCCAACCAGGTGTCCGTGCTCGGCATGGTCAACAAGCCTGGCCGCTACCCGGTGATCGCCGCGAGCAACAAGCTCAGCGAAATCATGGCCATGGCCGGCGGCATCATCCCCGGCACGGGCTCTGACATCGTGGTGGTGTCGGGCACGCGTGACGGCCAGCCCTTCCGCAAGGAAATCGATTTCACCAAGGTGTTCGCTTCTTCGGGGTCCGAGCCGGATTTCGAGTTGCGCAATGGCGACACCATCTGGGTGGATCGTGCCCCGCAGGTCTACATGTACGGCGAAGTGCAGCGCCCGGGTGCCCAGGTGCTGATGCGTGGCACCACGGTGCTGCAAGCCCTGGCGAACGCCGGCGGCCTGACCCTGCGTGGCACGCAGCGCGGCATCAAGGTGCACCGCCGCGACGAGGCCACGGGCCAGGTCAAGGTCATTGAGCCCGGCTTGAATGACATCCTCATGCCCAACGACATCATCTACGTCAAGGAAAGCCTGTTCTGATCTGAAGACAGCTTTGCTGGATGTGAGAGGGCCCTTCGGGGCCCTTTCTCTTTGGCGGCGGGCTTGTGTTGCGGGGTTTGAGGTGGTTTGCCACGGGTGAGCGACGGTCAGGGGGCGAGGGGCGCCTGCGCCGGCCCTGCGCGGGGCGCCACCGAGCTTGGTCACCATCACCCCTTGAACACGAGCCTGGCTGTTGTCGAGCCATGACACCGCACATGTCGGGCCGGCGCAGGCACCCCTCGCCCCCTGACCGCGATACAGCGTGGCAGGCGGAGAAGGAAGAAGGGCGACGCTTTGCGTCGCCCTTCTTCCGCCAACACCGCCGTGTGCGCGGGTGGTTCGGGTCCGGTGGGTGGGGTGGGTGTGAGCCGGCCCGACATGTGCGGTGTCATGGCTCGGCAACCACTTGGTCGGTGTTCAAGGGGTGAAGGCTCAACCAGCTCGGTGGCGCCCCGCGCAGGGCCGGATCACACCCACCCCACCCATCGGACCGTGCATCAGCCGGCGCACGCAAAACCCCGACCATCAATCCTTCTTCTGCCAAACCGCCGCAAAGAACCCATCGGTCGAGTGCTTGTGCGGCCACAGGCGCAGGTAGCCGGCAGGTGTCACCAGGTCGGCGGCGTTTTCCACACCGGCCGAGCTCAGGGCTTCTGCGGCGTTCAGGGGCACGAAGTCGGTGTGCGCTGCGGTGAACGCATCGGCGATGCCTTCGTTCTCATCTGGGATCACGCTGCAGGTGGCGTAGACCAGGCGGCCACCCGGCTTGAGCAGGCGGGCCGCGCTGTCCAGGATGGCGGTCTGCTTGACCTTGAGCTCTTCCAGCGCCTTCGGAGACTGGCGCCACTTCAGGTCGGGGTTGCGACGCAGCGTGCCCAGGCCGGAGCAGGGCGCGTCCACCAGCACGCGGTCGATCTTGCCGCGCAGGCGCTTGATGCGGTCGTCGTTTTCGTGGGCGATCTGCGTGGCGTACACGTTCGAGAGCCCGCTGCGCGCCAGACGCGGCTTGAGGTTGTCGAGCCGATGCGCCGACACGTCGAAGGCGTACAGGCGGCCGGTGTTGCGCATCAGCGCGCCCAGGGCCAGGGTCTTGCCGCCGGCGCCGGCGCAGAAGTCCACCACCATCTCGCCCCGCTTCGGGGCAGTCAGCAGCGACAGCAACTGGCTGCCCTCGTCCTGCACTTCCACGTGGCCTTCGGTGTAGATCGGCATCTTCTGCAAGGCCGGCTTGCCGGGGATGCGGATGCCGATGATGGAGAAAGGCGTGGGCGTGGCTTCGATTTGTGCGGCGGCCAGCGCTTCGAGCACGGCCTCGCGCTTGGCCTTCTGCGTGTTCACGCGCAGGTCGAGCGGGGCCGAGGCCGAGAAGGTTTCGACCAGGGCCCAGAAGCCTTCGTCGTCGAGCTGCTCGCGCAGGCGGTTGGCCAGCCAGTCGGGCAGGTTGTGGCGCAGCTTGTCTTGCAGCTGGGTGCGGTCGATGGTGGCGGTGCGCTCCAGCCAGGTCAGTTCATCGGGCGTGGCGCCGTTCTTGAGCACGTGGGGCTGGCCTTGCCAGGCCAGCAGCGCCAGGCGGCGTTCTTGCGGGCCGTGGCCCGATTGCGCAAGGTGGGCCCACAGCAGGCGCTGGCGCAGCACGGCGTAGGCCGTTTCGGCCAGGGCGTGGCGCTCGCGCTGGCCCAGGGCCTTGTGCTTGCGGAAGAAGTAAGAAACGATGCTGTCGGCGGGGGCGTCGAGCTTGAGCACCTCACGGACGAGCTGGGTCGCGAGGTCGAGGAGCGCTTTCGGATGCATGGGCGCGATTATCCGCTGCTTGCGCCTTGGGCAGTGGCGGACGCTCCCATTCCGGCGGACCCCAGACGTGTTTGAGTCGCATGGCCAGCGGGCCGGGCCGCATCACGTCACGCAGCATGGCCGCCCACTCGTGCAGCGTCAGCCACAAGGGGTTGTGTGTGTGTACCTGGCGCACCAGGCCATAGTCCACCGCTTCTTTCTCGGCCACGAAGGTGCCGAACAACCGGTCGAACACGATCAGCGTGCCGCCGTAGTTCTTGTCGATGTAGCGCGCGTTGCGGCCGTGGTGGGCGCGGTGGTGCGAAGGGGTGTTGAAGACCAGCTCGATCAGCGGGTGCAGCTTGCCCACCCACTGCGTGTGCACGAAGAACTGGTAGGCCAGGTTGATCGACAGCGCCAGCAGCACCGCCCGGGGCTCGAAGCCGATCCACACCATGGGCAGGTAAAACAGCCAGTTGCCGGCGAAGCTGTAGAGCCAGCTCTGGCGCATGGCGGTGGTGAAGTTCATGTGCTCCGAGCCGTGGTGCACCACATGCGCGCACCAGAACCAGCGGATGCGGTGGCTGGCGCGGTGGAACCAGTAGTAGCAGAACTCCACGCCCAGGTAGAGTGCCGCGAAGCTCGCTGGCGTCAGCTCGATGGTGGCCAGCCGGTGGTGTTCGTGCACCCAGCCCATGGCCGGCAGCACGAAGGCCAGCACGAGCACCACGTCGAGCCAGCTGTAGACGCCGCCCAGCACCATGCTGTCGAGCGAATCGCGCCAGTCGTAGACGGCCAGGCCCTGGCGCTTCTCGCCACGCATGCGCAGCCACTCGGCCACCACCACGGCGAAGAACAGCGGCGACAGCAGCATCAGGAAGGCATCACGCCAGTCCACGTGCGGATCCACCCCCCCGAAAGGCGTGAGCGAGGACGCGGTGTAGGCGGCGACGATGCCGGAGAGATGGTCCAACGGGCTCATGGCAAGCGGGTCGAGGGCAGCGCGAAAGGGCGGTGGATCTGTTTGATGACACTGTGATGCTCGCCATTTCGGTCGATGTTGGCTTGACCTCCTCAGACATTTTCTTGACGTTTGGCGTCAATGTGCTTCCTGCGGCCTCCCATCTACCCCGAATGGGCAGGGTGGGGGCGGGCGTGCATGATTCACGGTCTCTTGTTCCGCCCCTGGTGCCGTTGCCATGGCTGAAACCCGCATCGCCGCGTCCTTTGCCCAACTGCTGTACGAGTACCTGGAACGCCAGGGGCTCGATGGCCAGCGCGTGCTGGGCTCTCAACCCGACCCGGCGCAGCACTTCGTGCCCATGACGCAATGGCAGGACTGGTTGCGACGGGTCGATGCCCTCGAAGGCCGCCCGGGGCTGGGCCTGCGCATCGCCGAGGGCGTGAGCGCCCGGCATTTCGGCGTGGTCGGCTACGCGGCGCTGGCCTGCTGCAATTTGGCCGAGGCCTTGCAGCGCATGGAGCGCTATCACGCTTCGGTCTACGACGTGAACCCAGCGCACGTCTCGATGAACGAGGACGGTGTCGTCATCGAATGGGGCGTCGAGCGCGGCCGCCCTGGCGCGCTGGTCGACGAAACCGCCATCGCCTCGCTGGTGCAGCTCGCACGGGACATGACCGGTCGCTACTGGCCTGTGCGCCAGGTCGCCTTCGTCAACCCGCCGCCGGCCGATGTTCAGCCTTACCTCGACTTTTTCGGTGGCGAGGTGCTGTTCAACATGCCGGTGACCCGGGTGGTCTTCGACATGGCCTACATGGCCATGCCGCTGCGCAAGTCAGACCCGGCCTTGGCCGAGTTGCTCGACCAACAGGCGCGCCAACTGCTACAGCAGGTCTCGAAGGTGCCTGCCGTGGTCGATGCCTGGCGCCTCACCCTGGTGCCATTGATCCGCGAGGGCAAGACCTCGCTGGCCGCGCTGGCCGAGGCCCACCACAGCAGTCCGCGCACCTTGCAGCGCCGTCTTGCCGAGCAGGGCACCACCTTCCAGCAACTGCTTGATGACACCCGCCGGCACCTGGCCGAGGCCCACCTGCTCGACGGCCACCTTGACCTGGCGGAGATCTCGCTGCTGCTGGGCTACTCCGAGCAGAGTGCCTTCACCCGCGCCTTCCGCGCCTGGACGGGGCTGCCGCCCGCGCAATGGCGCCGTCGGCATCGCCTCGAAGCGGCTTGAATGAACGCTGCGCTGCTCAGCCCGCTTGCCGACGCCTTGCCCCTCGCGCCTGAATCAGCGGTCGAAGGCGGCCGTTTGCAGGCTGGGCGGTACGTGGGCCGCCTGCCGATGGTGGACTGGTCTGGCCTGAACGAAGCAAGGGCCCGCCCCGAATGGTGGCGACGCTGCCACCACAAGCGCTGGACCTACGTCGGCATCGGCACGCCCGGCCTGTACATCGGCCTAGCCATCGTCGACCTGGGCTGGTGCACCAGCGCTTTTGCTTACGTGTTTGATCGGCGGCAAGGCCGCCTGCTGGTCGACTGGGACGCGGTGGGCCTGCCCAGGCTCTCGGGCCAGGTCAGCAACGGCCCCTTGCAGGCTGGCCGGGCGTGGTTCCGCTCTTTCAACGGCCGCCTCGTTTTTCGCCCCGCGTCGGACGACACCTTGCACATCGGCTGGCGCACGGCTGAAATCAACCTGCAAGCCGAACTCGACCTCGGCCGCATGCCGCCGAGCTTGTTGGCCATCGGCACGCCGTCTGGGGGCCTGGCCCACGCCACGCACAAGACCTCGGCGCTGGCCGTGCGCGGCTGGGTCTCGATCGAGGGCCAGCGCCTGAGCCTCAACGAAGGCCACGCCAGCCTCGATTGCTCCAACGGCCTGCTGGCGCGCGACACCGCCTGGCGCTGGGCCAGCGCCCACCGGCCGGGGCTGGGCTTCAACCTGCAATCAGGCTATTTCGGCGACCAGGAAAACGCCCTTTGGATCGATGGCGACATCATCCCGCTGGGCACCGCGCACTTCGAGTTCGACCCGGCGCGGCCCCTGGCCGACTGGCGCATCCACACCGACGACGGCCTGCTCAATCTGCGCTTCAAGCCATTGGGCGCGCGCAGCGGCGACAAGCGCCTGGTCATCGCGTCGAGCCGCTACATCCAGCCGGTGGGGCTGTTCGAGGGCACGGTGCGGCCATCGCCGAACGCACCCGCGCGGCCCATCCGCGACCTGCTCGGCGTCACGGAAGATCACCACTCGGTGTGGTGAGGCTCACTCGTACTTCAGTCGCGCGTCATTCGGTATCCCGCTGATCGGGCATTCCGCCGTGCCCACCGTCGGCCGCGTGATGGCCTCTACCTTGGCCTGCGTGGCCACCGGGTCGGCCACCCACTCGCGGTAGAAGTCATACGGGCACTCGGCCACGCCCTTGTCGCCTTCGCCCGAGTTGATCTTGCCCGTGTAGCCCCGGTGCAGCAGCTTGAATAGATGGTTCTGCGACTGTCCGGTGCTGCGCGCATCGCGGATCAGGCGCTTGCTCAACTGCGCGTACTGGATGCCGTAATCCTCCTCGCCGCATTCGCCCAGCGTGCGCCCGTCGAAGCCGATGATGGCGCTGTGCCCGAAGTAGCTGTAGACGCCATCGAAGCCCGCCGCGTTGGCCACCGCCACGTAGCTGTTGTTGGCCCAGGCCATGGCCTTGGCCATGAGCACCTGCTGGTCCTTGGCGGGGTACATGTAGCCCTGGCAGCGCACGATCAGCTCGGCGCCCTTCATCGCGCAGTCGCGCCAGATCTCGGGGTAGTTGCCATCGTCGCAGATGATCAGGCTGACCTTCAGCCCCTTGGGGCCGTCCGACACGTAGGTCTTGTCCCCGGGGTACCAGCCTTCGATGGGCGTCCACGGCATGATCTTGCGGTACTTCTGGACGATCTCGCCCTGGTCGTTCATCAGGATCAGCGTGTTGTAGGGCACCTTGTTGGGATGCTCTTCATGGCGCTCACCGGTCAGCGAGAACACGCCCCAGACTTTCGCATTGCGGCAGGCCTGGGCGAACACCTCGGTCACGTCGCCGGGGATGTCGACGGCCGTCTCCATCATCTCGGCCTTGTCATACATGATCCCGTGGGTGCTGTACTCGGGGAAGATGACCAGGTCCAGGCCGGGCAGGCCCAGCTTCATGCCTTCGATCATCTGGCGGATCTTGTGCGCGTTCTCGAGCACCTCGGCCGTGGTGTGCAGCCGAGGCATCTTGTAGTTGACGACGGCGACACCCACGGTGTCGTCGCTGCTGGAAATGTCACCGTGAAGCATGGCGGGCTCCTCAATAAGCGATCAGGGAAGGTCGTGCGGCAAAGCACTGCCATTGTTCGAAGCCGCCCGCACGCGCCCAATACGTTGTTTGACGTACGCCCAAGGCCTTGCGGGAGGCGTCAAAGCAAGGTCACGGGCGATGCCGCACAATCGCGCCCTCCGAGCACGGTCTGCCAAGCCCCCGCCACCGCCCAAGGCCGCGCTCACGCCCGATGACAAACAGGAGACCCCACGTGCCCAGCCCACTCGATCGCCTCCAGCGCCTCGACGTGTCCGCCATGCGGCGCGGCATCGAGAAAGAAGGCCTGCGCGTCCTGCCCGACGGCACCCTGGCCCACGACGCCCACCCGAGCGCCCTCGGCTCGGCCCTCACGCACCCACACATCACCACCGACTTCAGCGAGTCGCAGCTCGAACTGGTCACCGGCGCGCACCAGGGCATCGACGACTGCCTGCGCGAACTCACCGACATCCACCGCGAAGTGCTGCAAGCCATCGGCCCCCAACGCATGTGGGCCAGCTCCATGCCCGGCCACCTGCCGCCCGATGGCGACATCCCCATCGGCTACTACGGCAGCTCGAACGTGGGCCAGGCCAAGCGCGTCTATCGCAACGGCCTGGTGCATCGCTACGGCGCGCGCATGCAGACCATCAGCGGCATCCACTACAACTGGTCCATCGGCGGCGCCACCACCGAAGACTACTTCGCCCTGATCCGCAACTTCCGCCGCCACGTGTTCGTGCTGCTGATGTTGTTCGGCGCCTCGCCCGCCGTCACCAAGGGCTTCGTGGCCGGCCTCGACCATGGCCTGTTGCCCCTGGGCGAAGACACCCTGCACCTGCCGCACGCCACCTCGCTGCGCATGGGCCGCCTGGGCTACCAGAGCGACGCGCAGGCCGCCCTGTGCGTGAGCTACAACCACCTGGAGGGCTACGCCAGCTCGCTGCACGGCGCGCTCATCGGCTCGCACCCGCCGTATGCCGCCATGGGGGTTCAGGCGCCCGATGGCAGCTACCGCCAGCTCGGCACCAGCCTGCTGCAAATCGAAAACGAGTTCTACAGCCCGATCCGCCCCAAGCGCGTGACCCAGCCCGGCGAGCGCCCCTTGCACGCGCTGCGCGAACGCGGCGTCGAATACGTCGAGGTGCGCTGCATGGACTTGCAGCCAGAACTCACCGTGGGCATCGACGAACACACCCTGCGCGTGCTGGACGTCTTCCTGCTGTGGGCCATGACGGCCGATAGCCCGCCCGACTCACCGCAAGAGATCCGCGAACTGGTCGGCAACCAACGCCTGGTGGCCGCGCGCGGCCGCGAGCCCGGCCTGGTGCTGCGCCGCCAGGGCGAAGACGTGCCGCTGGCCGACTGGGCCGCCGAAGTGATGGCCCAAGGCCTGCCCCTGGCCCGCCACCTCGACGAAGTGCACCACACCGACGCCTTCTCACAAGCTTGGCAGAAGGCCACCCGCGACCTGAAGCACACCGACACACTGCCCTCGGCTCGGGCCTTGCAAACCATGCAGCGCCTGCACGGGGGTGAACACGCGGCCTTCGGCCTGGCCGCCTCCGACCGCGCGCGCGAAGCCTTGCTGGCCCAGCCGCTGAGCGCCGCCGAACGCGAAGCGGCACTTTTGCGCGCCGACCGCTCGCGGCAAGAGCAGGCCGATATCGAAGCCGCCGACCAGGGCCCCGGCGGCCTTACATTCGAGGCCTATCGACAACAATTCCTGGACCCGGCGCGCCTGGTGGTTTGAGCAAGGCGCAGCCGGTGAGGGCGCATGAAGCAAAAACTCACCGCCTTGCTCTGCCTGGCCTGGCTGTTCGGCTCACCGTGGTGGTCGACAGCCATGGACCGCAACCCCAATGGCCTGGCCCTGCTGCTGGGCTTGCTGGCCCTGAGCTGGTGGGGAGCCCACCGTTGGCGCCGCGAAGGCCTTCGCCCCAACTGGCCCCTGCGCCTGCTGCTTTGGTTGACGACTCTGTTTGTCGGCTTTCAGCTGTACGCCGTGTTGGTGGGCAACATGGACCTCATGAACCACGCCATCCGCGCCACCGAGCCCGGCTCGCGGGCGCGCTACATGGCCGTGTTCGTGCCCGGCGCCATGGTGGCCCTGCTCTACGCGGCCATGCTGGCCTACCCGCTGTGGGCGGTGTTCGGGCCGGCGCAACTGGTGCTCACCGCCATCGTGTTTGTGTTCGTGCGCTTCGTGCAGGCGCCCTACACCGTGTTCGAGGCGCCGCGCACCCTGGGCGACAAGGTGGAGCTGGCCGAGCTGGGCATGTGCGTGATGGTGATGGCGATGGTGGTGGCGGGGTTGCAGTGGCGGTTGGGTGCGAGGCGGCCCGCCTAGGTTCGGCCCCCCTAACTTGACAGGGGGTGGCGCCGGCGAACCGCTGACAAGCGGTGTCCTGCCGCTAGGGTGATGGCCGGTGCGGGCCGGGTGGCCTGCACCGATCAACCATCAACCTCTTCAAACAGCGAGGACACCATGAGCCAAAACCTCATCCAACTGAACCTGAGCGACACCGACTACGGCGAAATCGACGCCGCCCTGACCACCCTGGAGCAAGCCCTCAGCGGCCTCATCGACATGGACGCCAGCGAGCGCCGGGGCCTGGCCAAGATGGGCGACAAGTCGGAAGCCTTTTGCCGCCAGACCCTGCGCGTGATGGCGCAGAACCCCAGCATCGTGCCGGCCAGCGTGCAACTGGCGGATGCGCAGCAGGACCTGGCGCAGCTCGATGCCCTGCGCCAGCGCAGCGCGCGCTTGCGCCAGCTGCTGGGGCGCTGCGAAGACACCGAATTGGCCCTGGGCAGCGATGTGATGAGCACGGCGCTGGAGGGGTATGCGCTGCTGAAGGTGCTGGGCAAGGGCTCGGGGCTGGAGGCGCTGCGCCAGGGCATTGGGGCGCGCTTTGCGCGGCAGGGCGGGGCCGGGGAGCGGGAGGTGCCTTCGCTCGGGTGAGTTGACGCGTCAGCCCTGAGAAGGGGCCGTGCGGTGGCTGGGGAGGACCCAGTGGCCGTGCGGCCCTTTTTGTTTTTGGGTGGCTGGTGGGGGCGGTTGGGGTGGGGCGCCGAGTTATTTGGGTGGCGTGCCGAGCTTTTTGGGTGGTGGGCCGGGTGTTTTGCTCGGGTGGCGGGGCTTTTTGCTCGGCGTGCCGAGCTCGGAGCTCGGTGAATGCACCTTGGTGGGGCGTGAGCGGGTGCGGGAGCTCGGGTGTTGTCTGAAATTACTCGGATCGTGTCCGAAAATCAGTGTCGGGTGAGTGTTGGAGCTCGGGGTGTGTCGTGAAATCGCGCGTCGGTGGGTGCTTGGGGTGGCCAAGCAGTGCGAGTTACAAGTGCTGAGATATGAGTGCTTTAAGAGTCTGTGTTTTGAATGTTTTCCCATGCTGCCTCTGCATGACAGCACAAAATTCTAAGCGCAGGGTAGGTGAAATATTGGATTATTGGTTAATTTATTCAAAAATAACCCCTCGTACGAATTTTGGATCTATGCCTTTCTCGCGGACGAAGTTTCTTAAATAAATTTGATGCGCATCGGTACTCACTTTGGTGAGTAAGGTGTGGGGCCAGCTTTGGATGGCAAGCGTGTCTTCGCGATCATCACGCATGGTTGTATATGGGTCAAGGGAGAATGATATGGCCGCGATGTTTTCCGATGAGCCCTTGGATTTTTGTTTGAGGCGGTTTCCTAGTCGACCTTTTTCTAATTGAATAGCGCCGGTTCCTTGAATTGTTGAATAGTCTAGCGGGTGGGCGCCTAAAACCGCGATGAAGGCTGCCTGCATCGGTTGACCTTTTAGTTGATTGAAGGCGTCTCTCAATTGCCTTTCAATGGCTCCATGATTGAATTGAAGATTTTTGTAGTTTAGTGTCGCGTAGTATTGGAAGGCATCATCAGGCTGGCACGCAATAAATGTGTGGCCTCCGTCTGGTGTGCAGAGTGTTTTTGAGAACTCGTCCGAAGTTGTTTTTACCTCGTCAGGCTCTCTAAATTTGAAATAGAGAATGATTTCCTGGTTTGCTGGAATTTTTATGCCGGATTTTATTTGATGTGTAATATTTTCGGTTGCTAACTCGACTTGTTTTGTGGTTAGTTGCGTGTCTGGCATGACTATCACATGGAGTGACAGAGCCTTCGGGCGATAGGTTTCAAAGATGGCATCCTTCATTGATTCGATCATTGTTTTGATATCAGGTATTTTTATAGGTATCCCCGCTTCATATATTACGGTTTTTACTTCAACGGATAGGGTGCATTCGTCGCTAATCACTTCAAGGTCCCAATCCCTTTTTTGAGATTCTCCAAATCTAAAGTCAACGTCTAAATTTTTAACAAATAGATAAGTAAATGCTGCATACATTTCTATAAACAGCGGCATAACGCCGGTGTCGCTCCGGGCTTCGCTGCAAAAGCGATCGACCATCTGTTTTTGAACTGACTTTGAGGCTCTTTCAAATATCCAGCAAAAATAATGCATGAAGAATAGTGACAAGTTGCTTTGTGTGTCGGGTGTTGGAAGTTTTGGATCTCCTCCTAAATATCTTGCTAGTGCTGATGTGACGGCGTAGCGAAAAATGGCGGATAAGTTTTGGGTGCTGATGATTCCATTTTCTTTGCGTTTGACTTGCTCAATAAAATACAGCGCTTTCTCGGTGGGTATTATTTCTTTGAATTTTTCAGGTGCGTTCTCTCGATCTTGTTTCGATAGGTTGAGGTGATCTGTGCGTTCATGTCGGCTTAAAATTGTCATTTTTTATGCTTCGGTATTTTGTTTATTGGTTTGTGGGGCAAGCTTGGCTGATGACTGTATTGCCGCAGAAATTATATGTGAATCGTCCGCACCGCCAATAGGAGGTCTTTTTTATGCTCAGTGCATCAAATTGCTTTGTGAAAGTTCTAGGTGTCCTCGTGGCGCCACACATCGATGAGGTCATACATGCGCCATGCGGCCTTAGCACGCTGCTGCCTTATCTGGCCGTGTCCACGCGCCGCCTGCACGACGTCGACCGAAGCGGGTGGTGGCAGCTGATCGGCCTGGTGCCCTTCGTCGGCTGGATCATGGTCATCTACTGGCTGGCGCAGGCGCCCAAGCCCGCCACCCGGTTCACGGCTTGAGTCGGGCCCACCGAGCGAGTTGCCTGAAGCCATCGTCCGTTCTGGCGATGGCACAAACCCCTCTCTCCTGACACCGGGTTCGGGTGGGTGTGGGCCGCGTCACCGCCGGTAACATCCCGAGAAGAAAAAGGGAGATGAAGTGAACAAAGCAGTTCTCGTGCTGGCCGTGACGTGCGCATGCGCGACGTTCTCAAACATGGCTGGCGCCGCGGGCGATGCTCCTGTCATCAAGCAGAACGTTCAGCTGCTCTCGCAGCCCCCCGCGAGTTACCCCGAGGCGGCCAAGGCCGCCGGCCACCAGGGTGTGGTCAAGCTGCGCTTGTCCATCAACACCGAGGGACGTGTGGACGACGCTCAGGTGATCGAGTCTTCCAGGTCCGACATCCTGGACGCAGCCGCCGTGGAGCAAGTCAAAGCCTGGAAGCTGTCGCCGGCCACCGACTCCGAGGACAAGCCTGTGGCGATCAAGGTGGTGGCGCCCATCAAATACGCCAAGGATTCGATCCTGGACTTGGCGAACAAGGCGTGCAGCGACCTGAACGTCGATGTGAGCTGGTTCCGGTCCGTCTACCCGGACCAACCGGTCTCGGACATGAACATCTACAACCTCTCGCTGGGGCTGCTGGCCATGGCGGCCGGGTCGGGCCCCAAGATCCTGGAGACCAGCAGGAAGTTCTCGAAGGCGTTCGACAAGACGGTTGCGCGGTGCGCTGAGAAGCCCGATGAGAAGTACTGGGAAAACATCAAATCCGGGATGAGTGCCTGGTTCTGACGGGGTGCGTGTGCAGAAACCGCCGGGGCAATGCACCGACGGATGACTCCCTGAACGAGCCATCAGCAAAAACGAATGAGAAACCCTTGAACGCGCTCCTTTTCATCCACCTCATCGCCATCGGCATCTGGGCTGGTTGCGTCGCCACCGAAGCGGTCCTTGAGATCGCCCTCGAAAAGGCACCGCCCCAGACCAGCGGCCTGGCCTCGCTCCACGCGAAGATCGACCGTTTCGTCGAGATCCCCGCCATCCTCGTGGCGCTGCTCACCGGCGGCGCCATGCTGCACCACGCCGCGTGGGATCCGCTCCTCCAAGCCAAGGTCGCCCTGGGCGCCTCGGCCGTCGTGCTCAACGGCATCGCGGCCTTCACCGTTCACCGCCGCCTGCGATGCCTCAACGCGCAAGACATGGCGGGCTACCAGCGCTTCAACCGCCTGCACGAGCGCATCGGCATCGGCTGCGTGCTCAGCATCGCGGGCGCCATCGCCGTTGGCGGTTACCGCATCTCGGTTTGAGGTGAGGCCTCAAACCGCGCTACAGACGACGAGAGAAACACCATGCAAATCGAAAACACATCAGGGCAGGGCAAGCAGGCTGTCGTTCCTCCTCAGATCGACCGCTGGAACTGGGGCGCATTCCTGCTCAACTGGATCTGGGGCATCGGCAACAACACGTTCATCGCCCTGCTGATGTTCGTGCCATTCGTGAACTTCGTGATGGCGTTCATTTTGGGTGTCAAAGGCAGCACCTGGGCGTGGCGCAACAAGCGCTGGGCCAGCATCGAAGAGTTCCAGGCTGTTCAGCGCAAGTGGGCGAAGTGGGCCCTGATCCTCTATGCGCTGATGGCCTGCGCCTTCGTCGCGATGTTCTTCGCCATCGGCGGCATGCTCAAGGACAGCGAGCCCTACAAGCTTGCCCAGGCCGAGCTGCTTCAGAACACCGAGGTGGCCGCAGCACTGGGGCAACCCATTTCGCTGGGCAACCCATCTGGCAGCTTTCAGGTGTCCGGGCCGGATGGCGCGGCCCACTTCGAGTTCAGCGTGACTGGCCCCAGAGGCTCCGGCACCGCTTACGTTGAAGCCCGCAAGAGCCTGGGCAAGTGGGAGCTGGTGCGGATGGCGGTCGATGACGACGCCAGCGGCCATCGGATAGCTATCAAGTGAAGTAGGCGGTGTGTTGATGATGTGCATCGAGCTTTCAATGGAATCGGGACTGGAGAACTGAACATGCCTTGGCGAACCGCCTCCGCGCTTTGCATCGCGCTGACCCTTGCGGGGTGCGCAACCGTGATCAAACCCACTGACTTGGCGAAACCGGCCTCATCCTCGTGCATTCAGGTGCCGCAGGGCGTCGAGGCCCACGAGGTCAAAGGGCTGCTGAACTTCAAGTGGACGACACGCCTGGCGTCTGGGCCGTACATCGCGGAGCGCGAGAACGCCGAGGGAACGTTCTACCGAGCCCCTCCAGGCGGTATTTACATCGGGCGCGATGACATCGCAGACCAAGCTCCGATTCCCTTGCTTCCTCGTCAGTTCGACGGGGGCATCTGGCTGCCGCGGGACCCGAAGGCACCGTCCCGGATCTACACGTACTTCTCGACGCAAGAAGCGGAGATCGTGCCCGTGCCCTCGGGTGCCACGTGTGACGTGGCCGTGCTCGTGCCCGACCCGCAGGCCAAAGGCGTCAGCGTGGTGGCATTCGCCACCGGTGGAGCCATCGGTGGTGCCGCCGGAGCGGTGGTCGGCCGCTCGATGAACAGCCATAGCGGCATGAGTTATGGGCAGGCCGCAGGCGCAGGTGTCGCTGGAGGTCTGATCGGCGGCGCCATCATCGCGAGCTTGATCAACCTGGATGTTGGCAAGATCAACCTCATGCCGTTGAACAAGGATCCTGCCTTCCAGTCCACGCTGGACCAACTCAGGGGTTCCGTCGTTCCGCTGAAGCCCCCACAGGCGCCTGCGCCGGTACCAGCGGCGCAGTGAGGCGCCGAAACGCCAAGGCGTTATTGGCGCCGGGGTAACCCTCCCCTTCATGTGAGGGTGCGTTGGATGTGGGCCCTGCATGGCATGGAGGACAGCGGCTACAGTCACGAGAGCTTACAAATAACCAAAACATCGGGGAGCGCTGCTGGATGAGAGCCATGGCGTCTCCGTGGCTCCTGAGGCGCCGCCGTGCGTGTTGCCGTTTTTCCTCCATCCACAGTTGTTAACCCATGAAAATCTTCCTCGCCACCGTTGCCGCAGCGCTTTTCCTGACTGGCTGTGCGGCCCCCGTTTACAAGCATGAAGTGGCCGGCCTGCAAAAGTCCGAGACCATGAACTTCGTGGACGCGCGCCCACCGGCGGAGTCCGAGCAGAAGATCTTCAGCATGCTGATCACCAGCGATGCTTATGCAACCTATCGCTACAGCACCTCCTCGCTGGATCCGTCTGCGCTGCGCCTGTTCCAGCACAGGATCTACGAGAAGTTCCCCGAAGGAGTCAAGCCATCGCAGGTGAAGGTCCATCACTTCGTGTCTTACATGAACATGCAGGCCGCCTTCAGGCGCACTGCCGTGGGCAGCATTTTTGGTGGCGTGGGAGCGGCGATCGCGTCGGGCACCCAAAACTACAACGCCGACTTCAAGGCCACTGCGGTGAACCGCGCCACCTTTGATGCCGTCAGCGAGGCCAACGAATACACAAAGGCCTTCTTTTCTGCCGAAGAGAACCCGAATAACGCACCTGTGTTCATCGTCTACATCGACGCAGAGATTGATGGCAAGCGCAACTTCGTGCGAGGCATCGCACCCACGAGTCGCACCGACGGCAAGAACCCGTACCTTTACGTGGTTGACAACACGATCACGGCGTTCCTGAGCAATTACTGATCGGGACGGATGCCTCCAGGGTCACCAGTTCACTGATGGGGCTTTGGTGCAGAGCCTGACACACGCTGGCTTGGTTTGCCTCAGGCAGGCGGCAACCATTTGCTCTTCGGTGAATTGACTCTTTCTCATGCGCCCCTTGCAGGATTGGGCCATCTTCAGGGAATCCGTGGAGCGAAGAATCCGTGTGGGCCAACGAGCCGTTGCGTCCTCGCTGCATCCTCGGCCTTGGGCATTGGGGCAGCCCCCTACGGCGCGATCCTGCATGTCGATGCAGTATTTCTCCAGGCGCAACAGCAACGCCATTTTTGCTGTCATCAAGGAGCCATGGGCATGAAATTCGTTATCGCATCACTGTGCTTGGCAGCCGTGTCGTTCCAGGCAACGGCATCCACCAATCATTTCTCAAGTGTGGGTGAGGGTGCTTTGACATTCGCTTCTGCCTCGACTTCGATGGCCACGCCTGAGGCCAAAGCGCGTTCAGGCAGCAAGCGCGTGGGTGGCCACAACCACCATGGCAAAGGCAGCCATTACCGTGGTGGCCACAAGTAATTGTGGGGCGGCTGGTTTGGATGGGCGAGCAGATGGAACCCGAGTTGTCCACGCCTGAAGCATTGCAGCCCATCCTTCGAGAGCTGAAGGCCTTGGAGCCCGTTTTCCATGCGGCCTGCGCTGACGCGACGCCAGCAAGATTTCAACAACTGGTCGCGCCTGAGTTCTGGGAGGTGGGCGCCTCGGGCAACCGCTACAGCCGGGATTTCGCGCTGAAGGTGCTCGCTGAACGCCAGGCTGCGCCCGAAGCCACGGATTGGCGCACTGCGGACTGGCACCTGGCCGAAGCGGGTGCAGACCATTATTTGCTGACCTACACGCTGTTCCAGCCGGGGCGCATGACTCGCCGGCTGTCAGTTTGGCGCCGTCAGGGCCATGGTTGGCAAGTGACCTATCACCAAGGGACCGTCATCCAAGGGTTCGTGAACCGAAGCGCTGACCGATCATGAACCAGGCGAAGACAGTCGTCGGTGACCACGGCCAGCGGTTCCTTCCAGAGCTGAGCATTGCGATGAAAAGGGCGGCCTCCTGATCCAGTACAGCCATGGCAGATATGGCTACAGGGAGCACCACTTTCGATTCCAGAATGGCGATTTCGAGCTGATCGGTCATGACCGCAGCGACAACAATCGCCCGGTCGTCAAAAAGAGCCGGCTTGAGGGCTGGCTGATGCCCCCGCGTTCTCGGTGATGGTGCGGCCCAACGCCTGACAGACGCGCCCATCGCTGCGGCTAGAGTCGGCAGAACCTCGCAATCACCCACGGAGCCCTGCATGAACCCCAACGGCGAAATCATCACAGTGCGGCCCGATGTCGCCATCGACACGCTGCAGAAACTGCCCAATTACGTGGGCATCTCCAGCCAAACCGCAGGCTCACAGGGCATCTCGATGAACATCGTCATCATCCCCGCGGGTGCCAAGGCTCGACCGCATTACCACGAGGGCTTCGAGACCGCGATCTACATCCTCAAGGGCGAGGTGCAAACCTTCTACGGCGAGAACCTCGCGAAGTCGTGCATCAACAAGCAGGGCGACTTCCTCTACATCCCGCCAGGCCTGCCGCACCAGCCCGTGAACATGAGTCATGACACCGACGCAATCGCGCTTGTTTCGCGCACCGATGCGAGTGAGCAAGAAAGCGTTCGAGCTTATGAGCCGCGAGCTTGTGAGCCGATTCGTGAGCCGAATCTTGGTTCATGACGGTGCGCGGTCACGCTGGCTGTGGATGCGCGGGCGGAGGGCTGACAATGCGGATGAATGCATTCGCGCTCAAGGAAGCCTGCCCCATGAAAACCATCCTCGCCACCCTCTGTCTGCTCGCCATCGCTGGCACCACCCAAGCCAAACCAGCCTTCACCGGCCCCGACTTTTCGGGCGTCTACGCCTGCGAGGGTGACGACGCCGCCGAAGGCAAGTACACCGCCACCGCCACGTTGACGCTCGTGCCCCAGCAAAGCGTCGGCCAAAACGGCGCCTACACCTTCAAGCTGGAGGTGCCTGGCTTCGGCGCCTACCCCGGCCACGCTGCCACGCAAGGCACCACCGCCGCGATCTACTTCGCCAACACCGACCCGAGCACGCAAGACTTTGGCACAGGCATCGCCACGTTCAAGAAGAACAAGCAGGGCAAGTGGACGTTCAAGAAGTACTACCACGAGCCTGCTTTCAAGGGCGGCAACCATGGGTTTGAATGGTGCACTCAGAAGTGATGGGCGCGGGTGAGAGCAATGTGGCTGAAATCGCATGCGGCCATGCCCATGAGCCTGCCTGACCAAAGCGTTTTTCCAGCCCGCCATGCCTGTTTTTGCTGACAGGTTTGAACCCATGAACCTCGAGTCCTACAACCAGATCGCCTTGCAATGGGCTGCTGCGCGCTCTGCCTTTTTCGGCCGTGAGCGGCAATACCTCGATGCGGTGCTGGCCGCGACGCCCGCCGGAGCCACGATCCTCGATTTGGGGTGTGGCACGGGGCGCCCCATGGCCGAATACGTCGTGGCCCAAGGTCGGCGTGTGCTGGGTGTCGACCAGTCTGAGGCCATGTTGGCGCTCGCCCGGTTCAACCTGCCGAGCGAGCAATGGGTGCTCGCCACGCTGGAGGCTTTCGAGCCCGATGTACCCTGCCATGGCGCGCTGTTGTGGGATTCGCTTTTCCACGTGCAGCGCAGGGACCATGAGCCGATCTTGCGCAAGGTGGTGGGTGCCTTGCCGGTGGGGGCCCGGCTCATGCTCACCGTGGGCGGTTCAGCCCACTCGGCGTTCGTCGACACCATGTTCGGCCAAAGCTTTTTCTATGACTCGAACACGCCCGAGGAGTCAGAGCAGATCTTGGGGGCCCTTGGCTGCCGCATCGTCATCGGCGAGTTCATGAACAAGCCCGATGGTGGCCGAGACAAGGGCCGTTACGCCATCGTGGCCGAAAAGCTCGGCACTTGAGATGCGCGGCCATCTGCCAGGGGCCGAAGTTGGACTGCCGAGCGTTTCGCGTCAGAATGAGGGGCATGTGCCGGCCCGGCGCACTCCTCAGTTGCGTCGCGCGAAACAAGACCCGTGTTCTGGAGATGGACCATGGCCCAATCGCCTTCCTCCAACGTTGGCCCGCTTGCCTCGGGCCTCGAAACCCTGAACATGAGAGGCGTGCCCTGGTGGGCGGCGGTGATGATCGCCCTGGGCTCGGCCATCGTCGCGGCCTGGGGCACGCAAGCCTGGCTTCAGCGAGAGGGCACGGCGCCACCATCCGCTGTGGGCGTGCCAGCCGATGAGCAGGCCTTGATCGACCTCGCACCCACTGCGGCTGGAACGTTGCCAGCGCATTCGTCGGAGTCATCGAGCGCACAGCCTCCTGCCCATGCCCCGACGATGCTTTACGGCATGCTGCCCCTGCGCAGCGGACAGGTCGTGAGCGAGGCGCAATGCCGTCAACGGGCAGCAGATGCCATGAAGGAGGCGGGCATCTCCGAGATCGACACGGGCGGAGAGTCTGCGTTGTTTGCCCGCCAGGGCGACTATGCGTTTTTTGTCGGCTGCCACCTCGATCAAAAGCTCGTCCTCGTGGGGGCTGCGGGGCCCGTGCCGGAGCAGGCCGAGTCGCTTCAGGAGCAACTCTTGCGTTCGCTGCAGACGCGCTTCTGAAAACCTGGGGGCGGGGCTGGGCACGAATGCCTGCGGCGTGAATGTGGCTGGTGAGCGGCACAATCTCGCCCATGTGGACGCAGATCACCCTGGCCGACCTGGGCCACCCCGAACACGCCGACGCCATCGTCAACCTGCTGGATGCCTACGCCCGCGACGAGATGGGCGGCGGACGCCCCTTGAGTGAACATGTGCGGCGCAACCTCGTGCCCGAGTTGCGCAAGCGCCAGGGCGTGCACGTGGTGCTGGCCTTCGTGGGCGACGAGGCGGCGGGCATGGCCATCTGCATGGAGGGCTTTTCCACCTTCGCGTGCGAACCCTTGCTCAATGTGCATGACATGGTGGTGCTGCCGACGCACCGGGGCCAGGGCTTGGCCGGACAGCTGTTGGCCGAGGTGGAGCGCCTGGCGCGCGAGCGAGGCTGCTGCAAGATCACGCTGGAGGTGCTGGAGGGCAATGTGTCGGCGCAGGCTGCCTACCGGCGTGCCGGGTTCGCCGGGTATCAGCTCGACCCGCGCATGGGCCGTGCGCTGTTCTGGCAGAAGGTGCTGGCCTGAAGGATGTCGCTCAGGGATTGCCCTCCCCCTGGTTTTTGGGAGGGGAGGGCAGTTTTGCGACAGTTCGGGCTCCATTCAAATCGCTCAGACGATCAGGGGATTGGAATCGCCCCGTATCAGTGCTTTACTTGAACTTTTGAGAAATATGTCTCACCCCCAGAGGGTGAAGGTGAACCCATGAAGCCCCTGTCGTCGCTGCTGCCGCTTGGTTGGATTTTTGCTGCGGCGGCCCTCCTGCCGGGACAGGCGATGGCTCTGGCCTACCAGAATGCATCTGGCGTCACGGCGGAGTCGACCATCAGCGATCCGTCTTTCAGTTTCCTGGATGGCGTGGGCTATGTGTTGACGGCCAATCCGTCGGCAGGCAACTACGTGGCCTGCTCGGGCGCGGCGCTGTCTTCGCGCATCATCCTCACTTCGTCGCATTGCTTCGACTTCAACTACGACAACAAGACGGACAACAGCCGTTCCATGTTCTATGCGTGGGAAGGCACCGGCGCCAACCGCGGGTTGACCCAATACAACGGCGACGTGGTGGTGTCTCCACAGCATGAGCTCATCCTGGCGGGTGGGTACAAGGCTTACAGCGACATCGCGTTGATCGTGCTGGACACGCCCTTGGAGTCGACAACGCCGACTTACGCCGTGTATTCAGGGCCGCTTTCCAACAACGCCCTGAACAAGTTGGGCGACGGTGCGATGTTGGTGGGCTACGGGCAGCACTACGAAGAGGGGCAGTTCATCGAAGGCGGCAGCGCCTTCAATCGCTGGGTGGGTTACACCAAGATCGATGGCTACGACCCGACCAAGGGCGGCACGCTGTCGGCCACGCTTGTCAATGGCACGTCGGTGCTGGCTCCGGGTGATTCTGGCGGCCCCTTGATGTCTTGGACCGAGGCAGGTGGCCAGCCCTTGGGGGTGATTTTTGGCACGGGCGCTTACGCCCGCGACAACCAGGGCAATGGCCGCTATGCGGATTTGGGCGATGAATCCTACTGGAGCTTCATTGGCATGCAGGCCGAGTTCATCCGCACGATCGCTGCTCGCTATGGCGAGACGGTGAAGTTCTATGCGGGCGATGACCTGGCGGCATGCCGCAAGAGCCTGACGTGCCCGGGCTTCCCGGTGAGCGCCCCGGTTTCCCACGCGCCAGAGCCGGCTGAATGGGCCCTGCTGGCCACCGGGTTGGTCACCGTCGGGGCCCTCGCGCGCCGCCGCCGGAAAGTTCGTGCTGGTTGAGCGCATTGGGTTCGCTCGGTCACCATGACAAAGGCCCGCGCACTGCGGGCCTTGTTTTTTCAGCTCCTGCTCGTCAATGGCTGATCATCCACGGGCGTTTGCTCGGGAAGGCCTTGGCGCCGTTGGACGCCGTTACCGTGGCGCTGCGGATGCCTTTGCCGCCTGTCCCGCAGCAGCCGCACCCTGAGGGGTGCTTGAGCCGCGCGTAGGCGCCTTCCTGGTAGCCCTTCGATGTCATGGGTGCATGGCGGGCGGTTTCGTTGCGCTCCATGGCTGTGCGCGTGTCGCCGCTGAGGCAGGCCAGGCGCGGGGCGCTGACGAACACGCGAGGCGATGCGGTGCCGCAGTCGGGGCAGGTGGCGGGCTCGTTGCGCTCGGTCAGGCTGCGGAAGGCGTCGAAGCCCCCGCAGCTCGGACAGTCGTAGTCGTAGGTGGGCATGCGGGGGGCTCCTCGGTCACTTCACGATGTCGTACGAAATCGGCATGTCGATGCTGCCGTCGAGCATCTTCACGGGGCCAGCGGCCGTCGGGTTGATGTCGAATTCGAAGATTTCGGTGGGCAGCCACAAGGTGGCGCAGGCGTTGGGGATGTCGACCACGCCGCTGATGTGGCCCTGCACTGGCGCCGTGCCGAGGATGGAGTAGGCCTGGGCCTTGGAGTAGCCGAACTTGGTCAGGTACTCGATGGCGTTGAGGCAGGCCTGGCGGTAGGCCACGTGCACGTCGAGGTAGTGCTGCTTGCCTTGTTCGTCGACCGAGATGCCTTCGAAGATCAGGTAGTCCTTGTAGTTGGGCGTGATGGGACTGGGCTTGAAGATGGGGTTCTTGATGCCGTACTTGGCCATGCCGCCCTTGATGAGGTTGACGCGCATGTGCACCCAGCCGGCCATTTCGATGGCGCCGCAGAAGGTGATTTCGCCATCGCCCTGGCTGAAGTGCAGGTCGCCCACGGAGAGGCCGGCGCCATCGACGTAGACGGGGAAGAAGACCTTGGAGCCGCGCGAGAGGTCCTTGATGTCGCAGTTGCCGCCGTGCTCGCGCGGGGGCACGGTGCGGGCGCCTTCGGCGGCGATCTTGTCCTTGACTTCGCCGGTGGCCTTGCCGGCGTGCGTGGTCTTGGCGAACGGCGGGTTGGCCAGCGGCGGCACGCGGTCGGGTTGCTTTGCGATGAAGTCCACCTCGCGCTCGTTCCACATGTCGAGCATCTTCTTGTCGGGCAGGCAGCCGATGAGGCCGGGGTGGATCAGGCCCGCGAACTCGACGCCGGGGATGTGGCGGCTTTTGGTGAACATGCCGTTGAAGTCCCAGATGGACTTCTGCGCATTGGGGAAGTGCTCGGTCAGGAAGCCGCCGCCGTTGTTCTTGCTGAAGAAGCCGTTGAAGCCCCAAAGGCTGTCGGGCTTGGCGCCAATGTCGAGCAGGTCGACCACCAGCAGGTCGCCAGGCTCCGCGCCCTTGATGCCGACGGGGCCGGAGAGGAAGTGCACGGTGGTCAGGTCGACGTCGCGCACGTCGTCGGCGCTGTCGTTGTTCTGGATGTAGCCGCCGGTCCAGTCGAAGGTTTCGAGGATGAAGTCATCGCCCGGGTTGACCCAGCAGGCCATCGGGATGTCCGGGTGCCAGCGGTTGTGCACCATCGGGTTGTTGTAGGGGGAGTCTTTGAGATCGACCTTGATCAGCGTTTCAGGCATGGCACACCTCTCGAATGGCAAATGGGTGGTTAGGGAGAAAGGTTTCGTGGGGGCTCACACGGACAGATAGGCCTTGATGCGCTCGGCATCGGTGTCGGCGCGGGTGGTCTCGTGCACCAGCCGGCCGCCTTCGATCACGAAGAGGCGGTCGGCCACATCCATCGCGAAGCTCAGCACCTGCTCGCTGACGACGATGGTGATTTCGCGCAGCTTGCGGATCTCGTTGAGTGCCTTGGCGATGTCCTTGATGATCGAAGGCTGGATGCCTTCGGTCGGTTCGTCGAGCAGCAGCACCTTGGGGTTGGTGACGAGGGCGCGCGCGATGGCGAGCTGCTGTTGCTGACCGCCCGAGAGGTTGCCGCCCTTGCGGTGCTTCATGTCGAAGAGCACGGGGAAGAGGCTGTAGATCTCGTCGGGGATGCGCTTGTGCTTGGCGTTTTCCAGGCCGGTCTGGATGTTTTCTTCCACCGTGAGGGTGGGGAAAATCATGCGGCCCTGGGGCACGTAGGCGATGCCCTTCTTCACGCGCTGGAAGCTCTCGTCTTTCGTGACGTTGCTGCCGGCGACGGTGATCTCACCTGACTTGGTGGGCAGCACACCCATCAGGCTCTTGAACAGCGTGGTCTTGCCCATGCCGTTGCGGCCCATGATGGCGATGGTCTCGTTCTTGTTGCCCTCGAACGAGATGCCGTGCAGCGCCTCGCTCTGGCCGTAGGCGACGTGGAGGTCTTTGACTTGCAGCATGGTGGTCTCCTGTCAGTGACCCAGATAAACGTCGATGACCTTGGGGTCGCTCTGCACCTGGTCCATGGTCCCTTCGGCCAGGATCTTTCCCTGGTGCATGACGGTCACCTTCGAGGCGATCTGCTTGACGAAGTCCATGTCGTGCTCGATGACGATCATCGAGCGGCCCTTGCAGATGCGCTTGAGCAGGTCGGCGGTGAGCTCGCGCTCTTTCGCGCTCATGCCGGCGATGGGCTCGTCGAGCATCAAGAGCTCTGGCTCTTGCATCAGCAGCATGCCGATCTCGAGCCACTGCTTCTGGCCATGGCTGAGCAGGCCGGCTTCCATCTCCAGCTTGTCTGCCAGGCCGATTTCTTCGGCCACCACCTGCACGCGGGCCTTGACCTCGTCGGTGCACTTGAAGGCCAGCGCCCCCAGCACCGATCGGCCGCGCGGGAAAGAGACCTCCAGGTTCTGGAAGACGCTGAGGTTCTCGTAGATGGAAGGCGTCTGGAACTTGCGGCCCACGCCCGAGCGCACGATGGCGTGTTCGGACTTCTTGGTCAGCTCCTGCTCCTTGAACTGGATGCTGCCGGTGGAGGCCTTGGTCTTGCCGCAGATGAGGTCGAGCAGGGTGGTCTTGCCGGCGCCGTTGGGGCCGATGATCACGCGCAGCTCGTTCTTGTCGACGTAGAGGTTGAGGCTGTCGATGGCCTTGAAGCCGTCGAAGGACACGGTCAGGCCTTCGATGTAGAGCACGAACTCTTTGGATGCCATGGGGAGACTCCGGTTGTCGATGCGAGGTGTGGTGCGGTGAGCGATGGCGTGCAGCCGATGAGGCCGATCAAGCCTGCTGGCCGCTCATGCCCGGTGGCAGGGAGCCGCCGTCCTTGTCGCTGCCTGATTTGTTGGCCGGCAGGACGGCGGGGTAGATGGCGTGAGCGGTCTTGATGCGCTCGTCTTGCAGCTTGCGATCGGCCTGGCGCTTGGCCCACCAGGGCTTGATCTTTTGCTCCCACAGGCCGGCCAGGCCGTCGGGGAAGGCCATGGTCACGCCGATGAAGAGCGCGGCCATCAGGAACAGCCAAAGATCAGGTGCCGACTCGGAGAAGTAGGTCTTGCCGAAGTTCACCAGCAGCGCGCCGTAGATGGCGCCGACCAGGCTCATGCGGCCGCCCACCGCGGCGAATATCACCATCTCGATGGAAGGCACGATGCCGACGAAAGACGGCGACATGAAGCCCACCTGCAGCGAGAACATCGCGCCGCCGATGGCCGAGAGGCCCGCCGCCAAGCAGAAGGCGAAGACCTTGAACATGGAGACGTCGTAGCCGGAGAAGCGCACGCGGTCTTCCTTGTCGCGCATGGCCAGCAGCAGGGTGCCCAGCTTCGAGGACTGCACCCAGCGGCACAGCAGCACGCTGCCGAGCAGCAGGGCGCAGCACACGTAGTACAAGATCAGCTTGGCGTGGTCGGTGCGGATGTCCCAGCCCTTGAGCGTCTTCAGGTCGGTGATGCCGTTGACGCCGCCGGTGTAGCCCTGCTGGCCGATGATGAGCACCGTCAGCACCAGGGCCACGGCCTGCGTGATGATGGCGAAGTACACGCCGCCCACGCGCCGCTTGAACATCGCGAAGCCGACGATGAAGGCCAGCAGCATGGGCACCACCACCACCGCGATCAGCGAGAAGGTGAGGCTGTGAAAGGGCTGCCACCACAAGGGCAGCGCGGTGAGCTGGTTCCAGTCCATGAAGTCGGGGATGCCCGGCGTGGACTGGATCTTGGTGCTCTCGGGGTCGGAGGCTTCCAGCTTGAGGAACATGGCCATCATGTAGCCGCCCAGGCCGAAGAACACGCCTTGGCCGAGGCTGAGGATGCCGGCATGGCCCCAGAGCATGACCAGGCCCAGCGCGACGAAGGCGTAGGTCAGGTACTTGCCCACCATGTTGAGGCGGAAGGTGTCCAGGGCCAGGGGGAAGGCCACCAGGAGGACCAGCGCCAGCAGCACGAAGCTGCCGAGCTTTTGCTGGTCGAGCCAGGATTTGATCGCTTGCATGGGTGTGCTCCTTGTTTGCGCGTCAAGACATCAACGGCGGACCTTGGATGCGAACAGGCCTTGCGGGCGCAGCATCAAGATCGTGATGACGGTCATCAGCGTCAGCACCTTGGCCATGGAGCCGGTCATGAAGAACTCCGAGATCGACTGCGTCTGCGCGATGCCGAAGGCCGATGCCACCGTGCCCAGCAGGCTGCCCGCGCCGCCGAAGGTGACCACCAGGAAGCTGTCGACGATGTAGAGCGAGCCGCTGGTGGGGCCCGTGGAGCCAATGGTGGTGAAGGCCGCGCCCGCCACGCCGGCGATGCCGCAGCCGATGGCGAACGTGAGCCGGTCGGTCTTCTTCGTGTTGATGCCGATGGCGTTGGCCATCACGCGGTTGCTGACCGTGGCGCGCACGCGCAGGCCCCAGCGGGCCTTGTAGAGGGCCAGCAGCAAGAGGGCGGTGACGACGGCGGTCAGGCCCATCACGAACAGGCCGTTGATGGGGATGTCCAGGCCTTCGGCGGGGGCCCATGAGCCCATCAGCCAGTCAGGCAGCGTGGGGCTGACTTCCTTGGGGCCGAAGGTGGAGCGAAAGACCTGCTGCAGGCCCAGGCTCAGACCCCAGGTGGCCAGCAGGGTGTCGAGCGGGCGTTTGTAGAGGTGGCGGATGAGGGCCCACTCGGTGAGCCAGCCCGCCGCGAAGGCGATCAGGAAGGCGGCCACGATGGCCACCGGGAAGTACATCTGCACGAAGCCGGGCGCGTAGGTCTCGGTCAGCGTCGAGCCTAGGTAGACCGTGTAGGCGCCGATGGTCATGAACTCGCCGTGGGCCATGTTGATGACCCCCATCTGGCCGAAGATCACCGCCAGGCCCAGGCCCATGAGCAGCAGCACGGAAAACAGGCTCAGCCCGGCGAAGCCTTGCATGAGCCCGATGTTGAGCATGTCGTTGAGTGTCATGTCCATGTCGTTCACCCTCGCATCCGAAAAAACCTGCGCGGCCCGCCCGGTGCTGGCGCGGGCCGCCGCAGGAAGCAGGTGGTGTCAAACCGCACCACCCGCGCGCTCACACTGTCATTGATATCCCTTGGGGAAGGGGTTCGGTTCGATCAGCTCGGGCGACTCGGAGACCACCTTGAAGGTGCCGTCCGGCTGGCCTTGGGCGATGCGCGACTTGCTCCACAGGTGATGGTTGGCGTGCACCTTGACATAGCCCTCGGGCGCGGTCTTGAGCTCGATGCCCGGCGAGGCGGCCACCACCTTGTCCACGTCGAAGCTGCCGGCCTTCTCGACCGCGGCCTTCCACAGCCAGGGGCCGAGGTAGGCGGCCTGCGTCACGTCGCCGATCACGGCCTTCGGCCCGTAGGCCTTCTTGAATGCCTCGACGAACTTCTTGTTGTTGTCGTTGGTCAGCGTCTGGAAGTACTTCATCGAGCTGTAGAAGCCGGCGAAGTTCTCGCCGCCCACGCCCAGCATCTCGTCCTCGGTCACCGACAACGTCAGCAGGAACTGCTTGGCACCGGTGATGCCGGCGGCCTTGAGCTGCTTGTAAAAGGCCACGTTGGAGCCACCCACCACGGCGGCGAAGATGCAGTCGGGCTTGGCCACCTTGATCTTGTTGATCAGCGAGTTGAAGTTGGTGTGGCCCAGCGGGTAGTACTCCTCGCCGACGACCTTGCCCAGCTTGCCCACCGACTCGATGTGCTTGCGCGCGATCTTCATCGAGGTGCGCGGCCAGATGTAGTCGGAGCCGACGAGGAAGAAGGTTTTGGCCTTCTTCTCTTTGGCGCCCCAGTCCAGACCGTAGATGATCTGTTGCGTGGCTTCCTGGCCGGTGTAGATCACGTTCTTGGACTGCTCCAGGCCTTCGTAGAAGGTGGGGTAGTACAGCAGGCCGTTTTCCTTCTCGAAAATGGGCAGCACGGCCTTGCGTGAGGCCGATGTCCAGCAACCGAAGACGCAGGCCACCTTGTCGTTGACCAGCAGCTTCTTGGACTTCTCGGCGAACGTCGGCCAGTCGGAGGCGCCGTCTTCCTTGATGACCTTGATCTTGCGACCCAGGATGCCGCCCATGGCGTTGATCTGGTCGATGGCGAGTTGCTCGGCCTGGATGGAGCCGGTCTCGGAAATCGCCATGGTGCCGGTGGCCGAGTGCAACTGGCCGACGATGACCTCGGTGTCGGTCACGGCCAGCTTGGTGGTGTTGACCTTGGCGGTCGGGAAGGACTGCGCGTTGGCGGCGGTGGCAAACACCCCCAGGCCGCCGGCACCGGCCATGCCGGCCAGGGGCAGGGCGCCCATGCCTTGCAGCAGACGGCGGCGGTTGCGGGAGAGGTCATCTTCGCGGTTCGACATGGAAAGGCTCCTTGCACAAAAATGGGTTGCCGATGGGGAATCCATGCCGCGTCCCGGTGCATGCCTTGTCAAACAGCGAGCCCGGCGCGGCCTTGAGACGTACCTTAGGCAGCGCCAGGGTTTTCATGAATACGTCAATTAACGTAGTCGTTGCGCAGGCAAACGGTTGGACTGCTTCTTGCACTCCAAGGGCGCTGGTGTGTCAGCTGGAGCCTGTTCGTGTCCGTCGCCCGGCAGAAGATCTTTCGCATTCGCCGTGACTACAACTCCTGGGTCGCCAACGAGACCCTGGAGGACTACGCCCTGCGCTACACCCCGCGCACCTTCCGCAAGTGGAGCGAGATGCGGGTGGCCAACACGGCCTTCGGTGCGGTGTCCTTCCTGGCGCTCGAGGCCATTGGCGGCGCCATCGCGCTCAACCATGGCTTCGGCACGGCGCTGTGGGCCATCCTGGTTGTGGGGCTCATCACCTTCCTCACCGGCTTGCCGATCAGCTACTACGCCGCCAAGCACGGCGTCGACATGGACTTGCTCACCCGCGGCGCCGGCTTCGGCTACCTGGGCTCGACGCTGACCTCGCTTATCTATGCCACCTTCACCTTCATCTTCTTCGCGCTGGAGGCGGCCATCATGGCGCTGGCCTTGGAGATGCTGTTTGGTTGGTCGCTGCCGATTTGTTATGTGCTGTCGTCGCTGGTGATCATCCCGCTGGTCACGCACGGCATCACGCTGATCTCGCGCCTGCAGACCTGGACGCAGCCGCTGTGGCTGGGCCTGTGGGTGCTGCCTTTCATCGCGGTGGCCTGGCACCGGCCCGAGGCCTACGTCGGCTTCACTCAACTGGCCGGCCGCGCCACGGGTGACAGCGAATTCCACTGGCTGGCCTTCGGCATGGCGGCCACGGTGGCGTTCTCGCTCATCGTGCAGGTGGGCGAGCAGGTGGATTTCCTGCGCTTCCTGCCCGAAAAGACGAAAGAAAACCGCGTGCGCTGGTGGACGGCGGTGCTGGTGGCCGGGCCGGGCTGGATCGTGCCGGGCATGTTGAAGATGCTGGCGGGCGCCTTCCTGGCCTACTTGGCGTTGCAGCGCGAGGTGCCGGTGGAGCGCGCCATCGAGCCCACGCAGATGTACCTGGCGGGCTTCAGCGAGGTGTTCGGTTCACCCACCTTGGCCTTGGGCGTGACGGTGCTCTTCGTCATCGTCTCGCAGGTCAAGATCAACGTGACCAATGCCTACGCGGGCTCGCTGGCTTGGTCGAATTTCTTCGCGCGGCTCACGCACAGCCACCCGGGGCGCGTGGTGTGGCTGGTCTTCAACGTCATCATCGCCGTGCTGCTGATGACGCTGGGTGTGTTCGGCGCGCTCGAGCGCGTGCTGGGGCTCTACAGCAACGTGGCCATCGCATGGGTGGGCGCGTTGGTGGCGGACCTGGTCATCAACAAGCCGCTGGGTTGGTCTCCGCAGGGCATCGAGTTCAAGCGCGCCTACCTGCACGACCTCAACCCCGTGGGCCTGGGTGCGACGCTGCTGGGCGCTGGCGTGGCGGTGTCCGCGCACGCCGGACTGCTGGGCGAGATGCTGGTGCCTTGGGCGCCTTTCATCGCGTTGGCGTTGGCCATGGTGACCGCGCCGATGATCGCGTGGTGGACGAAGGGCCGCTACTACCTCGCCCGCGAACCGCAGACGCCATGGCGGCCCGGGCAGACCGTGCATTGCAGTGTGTGCGAGAACGCGTTCGAGTCGGAAGACATGGCCACCTGCCCGGCCTACGACGCGCCCATCTGCTCGCTGTGTTGCACGCTGGAGTCGCGCTGCCATGACCGATGCAAGACGCGCTCGCGGGCGGCGGAGCAGGTCTCTGACGCGCTCAGCTCGGTGCTGCCGGCGCGCGTGTCCAAGCGCATCAACTTCCGTGTCGCGCACTACCTGGTCGTTTTCCTGTCGCTGGCCGCGCTGCTGGCTTTTGCCCTGGGCGTGGTCTATTACCAGGAGGGCGTGGTGCGGCCCGAACTGCTGGCCGACCACACCTTGCCGCCGGGCGCGCTGGAGAGCCCCTTCGTGAAGGTCTACGCCCTGTTGCTGCTGGCGGCGGCCGTGTGCGCGTGGTGGGTGGTGCTGGCCTCCGAGAGCCGACGCATGGCGCAGGACGATTCCAACCGCCAGAACCAGTTGCTGCAGCAGGAAATCGACGCCCACCGCCGCACCGACGCCGCACTGCAGCAGGCCAAGGAGCTGGCCGAAGCCGCCAACCAGGCCAAGACACGCTACGTGGCTGGCATGACGCACGAGCTGCGCACGCCGCTCAACAGCATCATGGGCTATGTGCAAATCCTGCTGAAAGACGAGCCACAAGCGGGCGCGCGCCGAGGCCCGCTGACCACCATCCAGCGCAGCGGCGAGCACTTGAGCGGCCTCATCGACGGCCTGCTCGACCTGGCCCGCATCGAAGCCGGCCGCCTGCGGCTCGACCCTTCGCCCGTGCCCTTGATCGAGTTCCTGGAAGACGTGGTCGGCATGGTCAAGCCGCAGGCCGAAGCCAAGGGCCTGGGCTTCAGGCTGGAGACGCGCGGCCGCGTGCCCGCCTGGGTGCACGCCGACGCGCGGCGCCTCAGGCAGATCCTCATCAACCTGACCAGCAACGCCGTGCGCTTCACCGAGCGCGGGCAGATCACGCTGCGGCTCGACGCCCGGCGCGAAGTGCTGCGCTTCGAGGTCGAGGACACCGGCATCGGCATCGCGCCACAAGACATGGAGCGCATCTTCCTGCCCTTCGAGCGCGGCAGCGGCGGGCGGCGCAGCAGCGAACCCGGCACCGGCTTGGGCCTGACCATCACCCACCTGCTCACCGAACTCATGGGCGGCGAACTCAGTGTGCGCAGCACCATGGGGCAGGGCAGCACCTTCTCGGTCCGTCTGTACCTGCGCGAGATCGCCGAGCCCGTCCATGGGCACACCGTGCCCTTCCGCGCGGAAGACGCCCAAGGTGGCGAAGGCAGCAGCGACCGCATCGCCCGCGATTACCGCCCCGTCATCGGCTACAGCGGGCCGCGCCGCACCCTGTTGGTGGTTGACGACCAGCCCATCCAGCGCCAGATGCTCGCCGGCATGCTGATGCCGCTGGGCTTCGTGGTGCGCGAAGCCGCCAGCGGCCACGAGTGTCTGGAGAGCGTGCGCGAAGCCCCGCCCGACGCCGTGCTGCTCGACATCAGCATGGACGACATGGACGGCTGGCAGACGGCGCGCGCCCTGCGTCAGGCCGGCTGCACCGACGTGCCCATCATCATGGTCTCGGCCAACGTGTTCGAGAACCGGCCCGAGAACCTTGCGGCGGCGATGGCCCAGGCCTTCGTGGCCAAGCCGGTGATGGAGTCCGAGCTGCTCGGCACCTTGGGCGAGCAGTTGGGCGTGCACTGGCTGACCGAGGCCTCGCCGGTGCGCCAGGCGGAAGATGTGGCGGCCGCTGAGGGCGTGCCACACGACGCGTCGGCATGCCAGCCGCACGCTCCATTCCCGCCTGATGCCGCATGGGAGCTCAACCGCCTCGCCCGCCGTGGACACGCGCAGGCCTTGGCCGAATCGCTGGCCGGCTGGCGCGAGCAAGCGCCCGAACATGCTGCCCGCTGGCAGCGCCTGCAAGCCTGGCTGGAGGACTTCGACCTCGATGCCATCCAGGCCGACCTGGCTGCCGAACTGATGGAGGATCAGGCCGATGAGCCCCGACGTTGAGGCCCCGCCCGGCATGGCCCCGGTGACGCCGTCGCGCGCCGGTACTGTGCTTGTCGTTGACGACGCACCTGATGCCCTGCGCATGCTGTGCGACGCGTTGGCCGGCGAGGGCTACACCGTGCTGGTCGCCCGCGATGGCCCGCAGGCGCTGGCGCGGCTTGACGTGGTCACGCCCGATGCCATCCTGCTCGATGGCGTCATGCCCGGCTGGAGCGGCTTCGAGACTTGCCAGCGCATCAAGGCCCACCCGGTTGGCCAAGCCATCCCGGTGATCTTCATGACGGGGCTGGGCGACACCTCCGACGTGGTGGCAGGCTTCGAGGTCGGCGGTGTGGACTACGTGGTCAAGCCCATCCGCATCGAAGAGGTGCTGGCGCGCCTGAACACCCATGTGCGCAACGCCCGTGCCGCCCGCGAGGCCCTGGCCCAGGCCAGCATGCGTCAGCATCCATTGCCACTCAACGCCTCGCCCGAAACCGACCGGCTGCTGCAAGCCTCGCTCACCCCGCGCGAGACCGAGGTGCTGACCTGGCTGGCACGAGGCAAGACCAACCGCGACATCGCCGAGATCCTCGGCATGAGCCACCGCACCGTCAACAAGCACCTCGAACACATCTTCGAGAAGCTGGGTGTTGAGACGCGCGCGGCGGCTGCCGCATTGGCCACACGGGCCATCCCCGTGTGATCGCTCGTGGGCCGGGCACTGAGGCGACAGAGGATCGCCATGCGGGCGTTCCAAGGTGTGGCCGGATTCGACCGTGCCTCGCACACCACAATGCAACGCGTTTATCGCAAACCCCCTTCACAACAGGCTGGTCGGCGCGTCACCATGCGCTAGTCTCCTTGCCCTGATCCAATTGGGGTCAGGCGTGGCAGTTGAGGCCCAGGAGTAAGCAGTAACCATGGCATCGCCGCCCTTCAGACCCAGCCCCATGGCGTGGGGTCCATATCAGCGCTTCAGTGACCTGCTGTTCGTTTCAGTGGTGGGGCACTTGGCCTTCGCCGTTTTTTTCGGGTTCTTCTATGGACAGCCGCTGATCGGTGCCTGCTTCGGCGTGAGCGCCGCCATGGTGGGCGCGCTGTTGCCCTTGATGCGCTCGAACGTGGCGGCCACCAAGGTGCGTGTCATCGCCCATGCCGCGCTGTTCGCCAACATGCTGCTGGTCATGCTCGGCCAGATCTGGATGGGCCAGCCTCCGCAGGCCAGCGTCTGGTGGCTGGTGTGGTGGCCCATGATGGTGGCGCACTTGCTGGGCTGGCGCGATGGCGTGGCGTGGGTGCCTGTGTCCTTGCTGGCGGCCGGGGCCATGTGGTGGCATGGCCTGCATCCCGTCTTGCAGCCGCGCATGGACGCGCACGAGCTGCCGATGCACCTGCTGCAAATGGGCTTCCTGTTGATCGGCTGCGGTGTCGCCTTGGTGGTGCGCCGGGCGTACGAAGGCTACCAGCGTGACATCGCCCGCCAGCAAGCCACCATCCGGGCACAGCAACTCGAGCTCACCGAACACACCGCGCACCTGGAGGACATGTTGCAGGCCTTGCAACAAGCCAACCTCGAGCGCACCCGCCTCTTTGCCCAGCTCAGCCACGAGGTGCGCACCCCGCTCAACGGCGTGCTGGGCTTTGCGCAACTGCTGGGACAGACTCCGCTGAGCGAGACACAGTCGCGCCACCTGGCGCAGATCAACCAATGCGGGGCCACCTTGCTGCAAATGGTCAACGAGGTGCTTGACTTCTCTCGCCTGGAAGAGCGCACCGCTCGCGTAGAGCAAGTGCCTTTTGACCTGCTTTGCGTGGCCCAGGAGGCCATGGACATGGTGCTGCCCGTGGCCCTTTCCAAAGGCGTGACCCTGCGCATGGAGCGCGACCTGGCCGGCGCGGACATGATCGGTGACCCGCTGCGCATCAAGCAGGTCATGCTCAACCTGCTGGCCAACGCGGTGAAGTTCACCCCTGCCGGTGAGGTCACCCTGCGCTGCCGCATGGAGTTGGCCGCGCCTGAGCACGAACGGCCCCGCCCGCCCGACTGGCTGCACATCGAGGTGCAGGACTGCGGCATCGGCGTACCGGCGAGCGCCTTGCCGCACCTCTTCGAGCCCTTCTGCGAGGCCAGCGACCGCACCATCGCGCGCTATGGCGGCTCGGGCCTCGGTCTGGCCATTTGCAAGCGCCTGGTCGATGCCATGGGCGGGCGCATCGGCGCGTCCAGCGAGCCGGGGCAGGGCAGCTTGTTCTGGTTCAGCGTGCCTGTGGCCCAGTCAACCTTGGCCGCTGCTGCTTGAGGCATCGGGGAGCGCACCAGCCCCCCGCCGGGCTTCGGCTGGCTCAACCGCCCCAGACCACCTGCGCTTGACCGCCGAGCTGGTGGACCACACCGTCGCGCAACGACAGCTGGCCTTCGACCAGCCAGCGCACCGACTGTGGGTAGACGCGGTGCTCCTGCACCAGCACGCGAGCGGCCAGCGAATCGGCCGTGTCACCGGGCAGCACCGGCACCGCCGCCTGCATGACGATGGGCCCGTGGTCAAGCTCGGGCGTGACGAAGTGCACCGTCGCGCCGGCCAGCTTGCAGCCCGCCTCGATGGCACGCTGGTGCGTGTGCAGGCCGGGGAAGGCCGGCAGCAGCGAAGGGTGGACATTGAGCAACCGGCCCTCGTATTGGCGCACGAAGCCCTCGGTGAGGATGCGCATGAAGCCGGCCAGCACCACCACGTCGGGCGCGAAGCCGTCGATCACCTTCGCCAGCTCGGCGTCGAAGGCTTCGCGTGTGGTGAAAGCCTTGTGGTCGACCACCGCCGTGGCGATGCCGCGCGAGGCGGCGAAGCGCAGCCCCGAGGCGTCGGCCTTGTTGCTGATCACGGCCGCGATGCGGGCGGGCCAGCCTTCGCGCTGGCATGCGTCCACGATGGCTTCCATGTTGGAGCCCCGGCCGCTGATGAGGATGACGATGGATTTCATGGTGAGGCGCGCATTTTAGGTTCTCGGTGGGGGAGTGTTTTGTGGGCTGAGTTTCGTGCGGCGGTGAGGGCCTGGTCCGGTGGGTGGGGTGGCTGTGCTCCGGCCCTGCGCGGGGCACCACCGAGCGGGTTGTGCCGTCACCCCTTGAACACCGGCCAGGTGGTTGCCGAGCCATGACACCGCACATGTCGGGCCGGCTCACAGCCACCCCACCCACCGGACCCGAACCACCGCGCGCTGCTGGGTTGGGTGCGGAAGAAGGGCGACGCAAGCGTCGCCCTTCTTCCTTCTCCCTTCTCCGCCTGCCAAGGTGTGTCGCGGGATGGGGGCGTGGGGGCCTGCGCCGGCCCGACATGTGCGGTGTCATGGCTCGGCAACAACCAGGCTCGCGTTCAAGGGGTGATGTTGGTCAGGCTCGGTGGTGCCCCGCGCAGGGCCCCCACGCCCCCAGCCCGTTGCTCAACCCGTGGCAAGTCCATCCCCAACCCACCCAACCCCCACCGCCCCTAAAATCGCCGGATGAACCAGCGCGTCCTCACCGGCATCACGACCACCGGCACCCCCCACCTCGGCAACTACGTCGGCGCCATCCGCCCGGCCATCGCGGCCAGCCGCGAGCCTGGCGTGGAGAGCTTCTTCTTCCTGGCCGACTACCACGCCCTCATCAAGTGCGACGACCCGGCGCGCATCGCCCGCTCGCGCCTCGAAATCGCCGCCACCTGGCTGGCTGCCGGCCTCGACACCGAACGCGTCACCTTCTACGCACAAAGCGACATCCCCGAGATCACCGAGCTCAACTGGCTGCTCACCTGCGTGACCGCCAAGGGCCAGATGAACCGCGCCCACGCCTACAAGGCGTCGGTGGACGCCAACGAAGCCAAGGGCGCCGAGCCCGACGACGGCGTCACCATGGGCCTGTTCTGCTACCCCGTGCTGATGGCCGCCGACATCCTCATGTTCAACGCCCACCGCGTGCCCGTGGGCCGCGACCAGGTGCAGCACATCGAGATGGCGCGCGACGTGGCCCAGCGCTTCAACCACCTCTATGGCGCCGGCCGTGAGCTGTTCGTGCTGCCCGAGGCCGAGATCGAGGAAAGCGTGGCCACCTTGCCCGGCCTGGACGGCCGCAAGATGAGCAAGAGCTACGACAACACCGTGCCCCTGTTCGAAGGCGGCGCCAAGGGCCTGAAGGACGCCATCGCCCGCGTGGTGACTGATTCGCGCCTGCCTGGCGAGCCGAAGGACCCGGAGGCCTCGCACCTCGTCACCATCCACGACGCCTTCGCCGACACCGCCACCCGTGAAGCCTTCCGCCGCGACTTGATCGCCGGCCTGGCCTGGGGCGATGCCAAGCAGCGCGTGGTCGACCTGATCGAGGCCCACGTGGGCCCGATGCGGGCGAAGTACGCCGAACTCGTCGCCCACCCCGAGCGCATCGAAGAGGTGCTGCAGGCCGGGGCCGCAAAAGCCCGCCGCACGGCCACGCCTTTCCTGGCCGAGTTGCGCCAGGCCGTGGGCTTGCGCAAGATGGTGGCCGTGGCCCAGCCCGCCGCGCAAACCGTGGACGACAAGCAGGCGCTGCCGCTCATCAAGCAATACCGCGAAGCCGACGGCCTGTTCTACTTCAAGCTCACCACCCATCAGGGCGCGCTGCTGCTGCAAAGCAGCGGCCTGGCCGATGGCCGCGAGGCCGGCAGCTGGGTCAAGCGCCTGAAGACCGAAGGCGAGGCCGCGCTGGCCGGAGCCCCGGTGAGCCGCGCGGAAGGCGTTGCCGCCGAAACCGTGTCAGAAGCCCTGGCCGCGCTGGTCGAAGCCACGCGCCAGGCCGAAGCCGAGAAGGCGGCGAAGGCCGCGCAAGCCTGATCGAGCGCGTGAGACCCGGCGCGGACCCAGCCCGGATCGGACGAAACCCGCAACCCATCGCCATGGCCGGCATCCACATCACCGACATCGAGTCCGCCATCAACTGGTGGCGCGAGCGCTCGCCTTCGCCGGACGGCATCAGCCTGGCCGACGAGGTGAAGAAGCTCGCCGAGGTCTATGCGCTGATGGTCTATCACCACGAGCAGCTGTGCGACGAGGACACCATGCCACGCGCCGCTTACCAGGCCTGGCTCAAGTGGTACGAGACCACGCCCGACACGCCCTGCATCGCCATCTGCTCGACCAGCCAGGGCGACGACATCTGCAAGGGCTGCGGCCGCACCTTCGACGAGGTGCAGCTGTGGCCCGAGATGAGCCCGGGCGAGAAGCGCGAGACCTGGCGGCGCATCACCATCGAGTCGAGCGCCTGGCGTTTCAACCGCTACTCTGAGCGCGCCGCCGAGGGCCGTCAGGCCGAGCGCACGGCCGACTGAGCGGCTGGTTGCGGCGCCGCGCGACGTGTCGCCACCTTGCTGCGCCACACCTTGCGCAAGAACGGCCCGATGACCTGGAAGAAGGCCTTCAGGTCGGCCCGCGCGATGCAGGGCAGCTCGGTGCCTTGCTCCCACGTCGGGTTGAGCCGCTCGAAGTGGCGGATGTCCGGGTCATGGCGCATCTCGTCGGTGATGTCGGCCACCTCGGGCTTGAGGCGGTTGGCGTCATCGCCGAAGCGCAGCAGCATCGTGGCGGTGTCGAGCTTGCCGGGGAACATGGCCTCGCAGTAATCCTTCACCAGGCCGGCCATTTCTGGATTGGGCTGGTCGCGGCGCGGGTGGAAGTCGGGGAAGTTGCGCGCCATCAGCAGGTAGGTCTTGTAGCCCTTGCTGATGAGCAGCCAGTACTGGGGCGTCAGCGGCGCCTTGAGCGCCTCGATGAACAGCTTCCAAGCGAAGGCCTGCTGCAGCGAGCGTGAACCCCGGTGCGCGCTTTCGATGATGGTGTCGCCGCTGAACAGGCCCTTGGCCTCGCGCCCACCCATTTGGAAGCGGTAGACGCCCAGCGTCGAGAAGCCGACGATCTCGCCGTCGCTGCGGCGGCGCACCACGAAGACGCCTTCTTTGCGTGAGAGGTCGTCCATGAACGTGGCGAGCGGGCTGCTGGCGTAGTGGGCCTCGAACAGCGCGTGCATGCGCAGGACTTCGATGGTCGTGAGCGTTTGGACTTTCTGGTAGCGGGTGGTGAGCATGTTGGCTGGCGGTTGGTGTGGCTTGGGGCGGATCTTCTCGGGCCGAGGCCACATCCGCGCCAAGGGTTTACCAGCCAGCCGGCGCTTGCTCACTCAAACAGGGGGTGTTTGAAACGAGGTTATTTCCCCTATGTGGACTATTCAATCGTTTGTTTGAACTGGCAGCTCGAAAGGTGCGATTGGCGCGTGTCCGGCCGGGTAGCTTTCCTTGCCCAAACGGCCCTCCAAGGCAGGCATGTCGATGGCCTGCTCCGGCACTTTCTGGTCGGGCAGGTGGTCCAGCAGATGGCGGATCAGGGTCAGGCGGCCCAGGCGCTGGTCGTTGAAATCCACCAGCGTCCAAGGCGCGTTTTCGGTGTGCGTGGCCTTGATCATCGCGTTGCGGGCGCGGCCGTAGTCGGCGTATTGCGTGCGCGCCACCACGTCCACGGGTGAGAGCTTCCAGCGTTTGAGCGGGTCGGCCAGGCGCTCGGCGAAGCGGGCTTCCTGCTCGGCCTGGTCCACGCACAGCCAGTACTTGAACAGCAGCAGGCCGTCGTCCACCAGCATGCGCTCGAATCGGGGCGCCGCCTGCAGAAACTGGCGGTACTCGGCGTCCGTGCAAAAGCCCATGACCTTTTCCACGCCGGCGCGGTTGTACCAACTGCGGTCGAACAGCGCCACGTTGCCGGCCGCGGGCAGGTGAGGCACGTAGCGTTGGAAGTACCACTGGCCGCGCTCCTGCTCAGAGGGCTTGCCCAGCGCCACCACCTGGCAGCGGCGCGGGTCCAGCACATCGGCGATGGCGCGGATGACGCCGCTCTTGCCTGCGGTGTCACGCCCCTCGAAGATCACCAGCAGGCGCTTTTGGTGGTGGGCCAGCCAGCGCGACATCTGAACGAGTTCCAGCCGCATAGGTTCGAGCGCGGCTTCGTAGGCCTTGCGGCTGAGCTTCTCGACTTTCTTCGCGCCTTTCATGTTTTCTCCTGTGTGCGTTCTGCACGCTTCCTGGACCTTGGTGTTGGGGACTTGATGCGCCTCAAATCTGTGCTGGCAGCTTGATCAAGTCGCTGTCCGATTTTGCCGATCATGCGTCGGGGTGATGTGCCCCATTCGTCGGCTCAAGAGGATCCCACATGTTGCCTTTTCAATCAGGTCGCCCTCGTTCTGGTTCTTTTGATTGCACGCGCCTGCCGGGCTCACTGCGTGGCCTGGGCATTTGGGGATCGCGAGGCATCCTGTTCGCATTCGTGCCGCCCCATGCCGACCTCGCTCGGGTCAATGGTGCCCTGCAGGCAGCAGCCTCGCCGGGGCAAACGGTGATCTGCCTGTCATCCTCGGGCGCGCTGTGCAGCGGCGCCGGGTCGGTCTATTGCGATGCCAACGGCCAAGATGGCAGCTGGATCTGGCTGCCTGCCTCGCTGATTGGCCGTCACGAGCTGCACATGGTGGACCTGCATGTGAAGGGCCGGCACTCGGCACGCGCCAGGGTCGATGCCATCCGGGGTGAACTCGAGCGCCTGCCGTTGAGGATGCCGCTGTCGGCCGAGCGCAGCTTTGCCCTGATCTACAGCGATGGCGTGTCGGCTTCCGAGGGCTTCCTGATGCAGGCCTGGTATGCCTGCGCTCGCTTTCCGTGCCTGGCCATCGGCGGCTCGGCCGGCGGCGCGCTGGAAGCGGGCGCCACGCAGATCGGCACCCGGCAGGGCGTGATGCAGCACCAGGCCCTGGTGCTGTTTTGCGAGATGGCGCCCGGCAAATCCTTCGCGCCCTTCAAGACGCAGAACTACGATGCCACGGACAAGAGCTGGCTGGTGGCCGAAGCCGACCCGGTTTCGCGCACGGTCACCTCGGTGTTCGACAACCACCATCGGCCCCAGCCCATCATCGACGCGCTGTGCGCGCACTTCCGCTGTGATCGGGTCCGGCTGCCCGCCTTGCTGGGCGAATACACCTTCTCGGTGAAAGTGCAGCAGGAGCACTTCATCCGCTCCGTGGCCAGCATCGGCACGGATTCGATCACCTTCTTTTGCGACCTGGAGTTCGGCGACCGCCTTCACCTGATGAAGGCCAAGGAGTTCGTCTCCAGCACCGAGCGCGACTGGCAGGCCTTCATGTCTGGCAAGCCGCGCCCCATCGGCGTGCTGATCAACGACTGCGTGCTGCGCCGCGTGAACAACGCTGGCGCCCTCGGGCAGGCGCGGTTCTTCCAGGGCATCCCGGCGGCGGGCTTCTCCAGCTTCGGCGAGCTGCTGGGCGTGCCCATCAACCAGACCCTGTCGTCGCTCGTTTTCTTCGACCGCGAAGTGGGGTCCATGGCCGGCTTCCCCGTTGCCTACGCGGGCTACGCGGCGCACTATGCCCAGCGTGCCCTGCATCGCTGGGAGGCCATGAACGCGATCCAGTCGGAGATGATGACCCGCATCATCAGCTACCAGCAAGGCATCGAGCCGCTGCTGCAGGCCCTGCCGCGACTGGAAGAGGCCACCTCGATGCAATCAAACGCGCTCGATGTGGCCGAGTCCAGCATCCGCGCGCTCAGCGGTGCCGCCACGCAGACCCAGGGCGCCCAGGTGGACCTGGGCTGCGAGCTCACCGAACTCGAACGCATCTCGAAGGGCATCAGCCAGATCACCCACGGCATCAGCCGCATCGCCGACCAGACCAACCTGCTGGCGCTGAACGCGGCCGTCGAGGCGGCCCGCGCCGGCGAGTCCGGACGCGGTTTTTCCATCGTGGCCGACGAGGTCCGGCGCCTGGCGCAGGCCTCCAAGTCCCAGTCCGACTCGACCCGCAAGGACATCGACGGGGCGGTGGACGCGATCCAGCGCATCCGCGACGTCGCATCGCGCACGGTCGAGACCACGCAGAGCATGGCGGCACAAAGCATCGCCGCAGCGGACCGCATCGCCGAGATGAGCGCGCAGACCGGGGAAGACCGGCGCAACATCACCGAGGCCATGGCCAAGCTCAAGGACCTGGCCCGCACGGTCGACGCCATGCACGAAAGCGTCGACCAGATCACCCTGCTGGCGCGGCTGGCCGCGAACTGACCGGGCCTTGCCGCCTCGATAGAATCGGGGGATGACCGACGCCTCCGATTCGAACGTTCCTCACAAGCCCACCAACTTCCTGCGCGGCATCATCGACCGCGACCTGGAGCAGGGCATCTACGCCAGCCGCCGCTGGGCCGGCTCGCCTGGTGACGCCGCCCACCACGAGGCCGGCCAGCCCGACCCGGCCAAGATCCGCACCCGCTTTCCGCCCGAGCCCAACGGCTACCTGCACGTCGGCCACGCCAAGAGCATTTGCCTGAACTTCGGCCTGGCGCGCGACTACGGTGGCGTCTGCCACATGCGCTTCGACGACACCAACCCCGAGAAGGAAGAACAGGAGTACGTCGACGCCATCCTGGATGCCGTCAAGTGGCTGGGTTTCGGTTGGGAGTCGAACTTCAACGGCCAGCCCGAGACCCACCTCTACTACGCCAGCAACTACTTCGACTTCATGTACCGCGCGGCCGAGGCGCTGATCACCGCCGGCCTGGCCTACTTGGACGAGCAAACGCCCGAAGAGATGCGCGTCAACCGTGGCGACTTCTCCACGCCCGGCAAGGACAGCCCCTTCCGCGCCCGCACGCCCGATGAGAACCTGGCGCGCTTCCGCGAAATGCGCGACGGCAAGCACCCCGACGGCTCGATGGTGTTGCGCGCCAAGATCGACATGGCCAGCCCCAACATCAACATGCGGGACCCGGCCATCTACCGCATCCGCCGCGCCACCCACCACAACACCGGCGACAAATGGTGCATCTACCCGATGTACACCTTTGCCCACCCCATCGAAGACGCGCTGGAGCAGATCACCCACAGCATCTGCACGCTGGAGTTCGAAGACCAGCGCCCCTTCTACGATTGGCTGGTCGACAACCTCGCCAAGCTGGGCCTGCTCAAGCACCCGAACCCGAAGCAACACGAGTTCGCGCGCCTGAACCTCACCTACGTCATCACCTCCAAGCGCAAGTTGAAACAACTGGTTGACGAAGGCGTGGTCAGCGGCTGGGACGACCCGCGCATGCCCACGATCGCCGGCCTGCGCCGCCGGGGCTACACGCCCGAGGCCATCCAGCTGTTCTGCGAACGCATCGGCGTGAGCAAGTCCGACAGCTGGATCGACTACAGCACCTTGGACATCGCCCTGCGCGACGACTTGGAGAACAAGGCCCATCGCGGCATGGCCGTGCTCGACCCCGTCAAGCTGGTGCTGACCAACTGGGACGAGGTTTTCAGCGCTGGTCACCTGGAAGCCTGCTCGCTGCCCGCGCTGCCCCACCCGCCCGAAGGCACCGAATCACCGGTGCGCCACTTCAAACTGGGCCGCGAGGTCTGGATCGAGCGCGAGGACTTCGAAGAGGTGCCGCCCAAGGGCTACAAGCGCCTTTTCCCCGGCAACAAGGTGCGCCTGAAGGGCGGCTACGTCATCGAATGCACCGGCTGCACCAAGGACGCTGAAGGCAAGGTCAACGAGGTGCTGGCCACCGTCGTGCCCGACACCAAGAGCGGCACGCCCGGTGCTGACAGCGTGAAGGTGAAAGCCGCCATCACCTGGGTGGGGGCGGCCGATGGCGTCGAGGCCGAAGTGCGCCTGTACGACCGCCTGTTCACGGACCCGCAGCCCGACGCTGGCGGCAAGGACTTCAAGGCCAGCCTGAACCCTGAGAGCTTCAAAGTGGTCAAGGGCTACGTCGAGCCCTCGCTGGCCGTGGCGGCTCCGGACCAGAAGTTCCAGTTCGAGCGCTTCGGCTACTTCGTGGCCGACCGGGTGGACCATGCGCCGGGCAAGCCGGTGTTCAACAAGATCACGGGGTTGAAGGACAGTTGGAAGTGACACCCATGGGCGTCGAGTGAGGTTGTCATTAATCCCATTTTGGGTATGATTGAGCCCATTTTGGGAAAATTGAAGCCTCACCCTTCCTCGTTGTCGCTGGCCGATGCCTTGTTTCCAAAGACTCGGCAGCGTTTGCTGGCGGTCCTGTTCGGGCAGCCAAGCCGCAGCTTTTATGCCTCTGAGCTGATCGCCCTGACCCGCGCGGGTTCCGGGGCGGTCCAGCGCGAGCTGGTGGACCTCGCCCAAGTGGGGCTGCTCACTTGTCATAAGGTGGGCAACCAGAAGCACTACCAAGCGAACCCGGACTCCCCCGTGTTCGCAGAATTGCGTGCGCTGGTGCTCAAAACGGTGGGGCTGGCCGATGTGCTGCGCACAGCGCTGGCGCCACTGGCAGGGCAGATCAAGCTGGCGTTTGTCTTCGGTTCCATGGCCAAGGGCCAGGACACCGCGCACAGCGATGTGGACCTGCTGCTGGTCAGCGACAAGCTGGGTTATGGCGATGTTTTCATGGCGCTTGAAGAGGCCAGCCAGGCACTTGGGCGCCCCATCAATCCGGCGCTCTACAGCCTGGCCGATTTCGAGGCCCGACGGCTGGGTGACAATGCGTTCATCACGCGCGTGATGCAACAGCCAAAGATATGGCTGATCGGCCAGGAGGAATTGCTGTCGCATGAGCCCCTCGAACCCATTTGACAAACTGAGTTACAACGCTGCGCATGCCTTGTGTCTGGCCGCCTTGAGGGCCAAGGGATACCGCCCCAGCAACCGCTACATCGTTTTCCAGGTGCTTCCCCACACACTGGGTCTGGGGCCCGAGGTCTGGCGTGTGCTGGACCTGTGCCACAACAGGCGCAACCTGGGTGAGTACGAAGGCCTGCTTGAAATCGACGAGCGCTTGGTGACGGACCTGATCGCGACCACAGAAAGGGTCTCTCAGGCGCTGCAATCGGCTGGCCTGACATGAGTGGTCCACGAGGGCGCGTGCAGCGCAGCCTGCTGGTTGTCGCTGGGTTCATTTCGCTTGCGCTGGCCGTGGCCGGCGCCATCTTGCCCGGTTTGCCGACCACGCCTTTCGTGCTGCTGGCGGCAGCCTGCTTTGCCAAGTCCTCGCCGCGCATGCACGCCTGGCTGCTGGCCAATCGGTGGCTGGGGCCCATGGTGCGCGACTGGGAGGCGACTCGCTCGCTGCCCTTGAAGGTCAAATGGCTGGCCACCACCATGATGTTGGTGATGGTCAGCCTGTCCGCGTGGCACCTGTCGGCGCGCCCCTGGCTGGCCGGGGTGGTGGTGGGCTCGGGCCTGCTGGGTGCCTGGGTGGTCTGGCGCATTCCCACCCGGCGCGCCCCCGCCATTTCGTCCGCGCCTTGATGTGGCGTTGACGATTCGGGGCGGCCTCTGCGCAGCCCGAGCCAGGTTTCAGCGCAACTCGCCAGCCGACTGCAAGCGCGAGAGCAACTCGTCCATCTGCTTGAGCTGATCGCGCTTGCGCGACAGCGCCAGCTTGGTCGCGATGCGCGCGCCTTCGAGCGCGGCGGCCTCGAAGGTGCGGTGCGGCACCACTTCCTTGATCGACGGCAGCTCGGCCAACTGGCTGGCCACGCCGGTCAGCATGCCGCCCACGGTTGCTTGGGCGATGTCCTGGTTGCGCAGCGCCGTGGCAGCGTCACCCTGGTCGAGCAACTTCAGCGCTTCGGCTTCGCCCATGCTGTCTGCCAGCGTGTCGAGCACGAAGGCGTTCACCTCCCACGGTGCCACGCGGCGCGAGAGGCTTTGCAGCAGGGCAGCACCGGCGGCGCTCAAATCGGCCGCCGTGGCCACCTTGATCGGTTTGAGTTCAAGCTCTTCCATCAGCGGGAAGCGCGCAAGCTCGTCGAGCACCAACGGGAAGCGCAGGCACTTGCGAACCTTCTTGGGCATCAACCAGGTCGCCAGGTTGACGTAGTGCTCTCGGATGCGCTTGAGCGCTTCGGTGTCCACCCCGGCGGGCGATTGCAGACCCGTGAAGCCGGGCTCGCCGGTGCCATCGAGGTTGATGTTGATGAAGTGGTGCCAGGTCGAATCGGTGCTCACGCGGCCCTTGTTGGCGCGGTGCCCGTCGTAGGCCACGATGGCGGCAAAGAGCTTGGGGCTGAGCGCCTGCTTGCCGGGGAAGCCGTCGCCATGCGACACCGACATCGCCACCACTTCGGGCGACAAGGCGGCGCCGGTGAGGTCGTTGGGCCATTCCGGCACGGACTGGCCGCCTACGCTGAAGTTCGTGGCGAGGCTGGCGGGCACCAGGCATTCGCCTTCATGCGGGTGGTCGGGGTAGACCTCGATCGCGCGGCGCGGGGCCTTGAGCTGCACCAGCGGGTGCGGGCTGCCGATGCCACCGGCTTGCGTGCGGAAGTTCAGGTACAGGCGCTGAGGTTCGGTGTTGGACTGGTCGTTGAAATCCTCGGTCTCGTTGGGCCCCGACAGGTTGGTCGAGAAGCGGTTGGTGTTGCTAGCGTCGGGCGGTGTCTGCGCGGCCTTCCAGCGGCGCATGGCGCGCACGCGCGGCACGTTGCCGCACAGTGAGGCGCCGAGGGTGTCGTGGTCGCCGGTGGCGAAGACACCGCCGCCGGCTTCCATGAACTTGGCGATGGTGTCGACCTGGTTGGCGGGCAGGTCGCTCACGCCTTCGGAGCGAGCACCGAACAGGAACACGACGTCGTAGCGCGAGATGGCCAGGCCCTTGCTCGCGTCGTTGAAGTCGAAGTTGGGGATGTCGGCGTTGGGGTCGGCGCTGCGGCTGGCCGTCACCACCTTGGGCGTCATGCCATGGATGGTCGAGCCCTTGAGGGTGTTGACGAATTGCGTGAGGCCGAAGCCCTGCGTGGGGTCGAAGTTCAGCGTGTCGGTGACGACGAGGATGCGCGGCTGGCACTCCTTGTAGAGGCTGATGAGGTCGATGCGGTTGAGGGCGACCAGGGGTGATTGGAAGGGGATGTTGGGCATGTGCAGCTCCTTGGCTTGGGGGTTTGGGATACAGCCACTGCACGATAGGCACCCACGACGCGCCGCACATCCTGCGAACTAGGGCTCCCCCCTAGTTTCCGGACACCCCCTCTTGGGTGATGCGAACGTGATCGACGAACGCGCGCAGCCCCGCCGACATCAGCTTGCGGCTGGGGTAGTAGAGCGAGAAGCCGGGCACACGCGGGCACCAGTCGTCGAGCACGCTCACGAGCCGGCCTGCCTGCAAGCCGGGCGCGGCTTGCTGCTCGTAGGTGTAGGCCAGCCCGACGCCCGCCTCGGCGGCCTGAACCATCAGCGCGAGGTCGTCGCTGGCCAGGGGGCCGTCGACCTCGACCTGCACGGCGTGCTGGCGTTTGATGAATTCCCACTTGTAGTAGCTGCCGCTGGCAAAGCGGATGCGGATGCACGGGTGGTGCTGAAGGTCACGCGGGTGTTTGGGCCTGCCATGGCGGGCGATGTGATCGGGTGATGCCACCACCACGAAGCGCTGTGCCGTGTCCAGGGGCACGGCAACCATGTCCTGCTGCAGGCTCTCACCGAAGCGCACGCCCGCGTCGAAACCCTCGGCCACGATGTCGATGAAGCGGTCGTCGGCCACCACCTCGACGCGCATGCCGGGGTGGCGCAGCAGGAAGCTGCTCACCAGCGGCGGCAGCACCCACTGGCAGGCGGGGCGCGGGGCGTTGATGCGCAGGGTGCCCATGGGGCTGTCGCGAAAGGCGTTGATGTCTTCCAGTGCGCTGGCGATGTCTTGCAGGGCCGGGGCTAGGCGGGACAGCAACTGCCGGCCCGCCTCGGTGGGCGCCACGCTGCGCGTCGTCCGGTGCAGCAGACGCAGGCCCAGCCGCTGCTCCAGACCCTTGATGGTGTGGCTCAAGGCTGAAGGGCTGACCCCCATTTCAACCGCCGCACGGCGGAAGCTGCCGAGCCGTGCCACGGCTGAGAACGCTTGCAAGTCTTGCAACGGCGGGGTGTTCATTGTTGAATCCTGCTCATCAGTCCAATGAATGATGAGTGGATTGTGTGATGAATCTGGCTTGTCTACGCTGTCGCTGAGTTCAACTTTTGCGCACAGGAGCCATCCATGGACATGCAAGATCAAACTTTCTTCATCACCGGTGCCTCTTCCGGCATGGGCGCCGACACCGCGCGCCTGCTGGGTTCACGCGGTGCCAACGTCGTGCTGGCGGCGCGGCGCGAGTCGGCGTGCGCGGATGTGGCCCACGAGGTCGAGGCGGCGGGCGGTCGCGCACTGGTGCTGCGACTCGATGTTGACCAAGAGGACGATGTGCGGCGGGGCGTCGCGCAGGCGGTGGCCCATTTCGGGCGGCTCGACGGCGCTTTCAACAACGCCGGTTTGCTCGGCACCAGCCAGCCCTTCCATGAGATGGGGACGCAGGCCTTCGAGGCTGTGATGCGCACGAATGTGATGGGCGTTTTCTGGTCGATGAAGCACGAGATCGCCGCCATGCTGAAAAGCGGTGGCGGCGCCATCGTCAACAATGCATCCGTCGTGGCGCGCGTCGGCTTCCCTGGCGTCGCGCATTACAACGCAAGCAAGCACGCCGTCATGGGCCTGACGCAGACTGCCGCGCTCGAGTATTTCAAGCAAGGCATCCGCGTCAACGCGGTGTTGCCCGGTCCGGTGGAGACGCCCATGGCATTGCAGGGTTTCGGCGGCCGAGAGAACCTGCATGCCATGTTGGTCAATTCACCAGCCGGGCGGCCGGGCCAGCCCCGCGAGGTGGCCGAGGTCGTGGCCTTCCTGTTGTCGCGGGCGGCGAGCTACGTGAGCGGACAAGGCTGGGAGGTCGACGGCGGCTACACGGTGCAGTGACCGCGCGCTGACCCTCGGCCCCTCACACCGATGTGGCCTTGCGGTGGCCCCGAGGGGACCGCAAGGCCACAGCGCGCCTTTCGGGTCGCTTCGGCTTCAAGCCTGTCAGTACATGTTGAAGCGTGCCTTGGCCGATGCCTGGCAGGCGTCCTTGGCGTTGCCGCTCATGGCGTCACAGCGCTCCTGGGCCACCTTGTAGTCGGCTTCGCGCTTCTTCTCGGCGGCGTCATCGCGAGCTTCCTTGATTTCCTGGCGAGCTTTCAGGTTGGCCATGGCCTTGTCACGGTCAGCCTTGGCCTGCTTCACGCAGACGTCCTTCTGGTTGCCTTGCACGTCGTCGCAACGTTCCTTGGCGATGTTGTAGCGCGCTTCGATGCCGGCCTTGACGGCGTCGTCCTTGTCGCTTTGCTTGCCGGTGTGTTGTGCCTTCAGGCGGGCCTGGGCCACCTTCTCGGCGCCCTTGGCTTCTTCCTGGCAGATGTCCTTGGCGTTGCCGCTCAGGCTGTCACAGGCTTTTTTCTCGCTGTCGTAGTGATGGTCGATGTCGTCCTTGGCGAGCTTGTAGACCTCGTTGCTGATCGGAGCTGGATCAGCGGCCTGGACCTGTTGCAGGAAGCCGAGGGCCAGGGCGATGGGCAGGAGGGCGATGTGTCGCTTCATGGGGGGTTCCTCTGTTGTGATGAACGGCGGGTGACTCCGCACCCGTGTGACCTGGTGGCCACGGGCTCACTGTGCCCACCGCTCAATGGGAATGAAGCAAGACAAGGCCGTGCCTGTTTGTCAGCGAAGACCTACGCGTCCGGGGACGCAGGCTTGGCCAGCACGTCGCGGGCCTGGAGCACGCGCCCGTCTTCCGATCGCACCTGCATCGCCGCGATGGGCTGGCCCCGCTCGCGGTCGACGATGTTCACCGGCGGGCCACCGGGGACGGGGGCGTGGCGGTCCCCCCATTGCAGTAGCGCGACGATGATGGGGAACAGGTCGCGCCCCTTGTCGGTGAGCCGATAGTCGAGCACACGGCCGTTTTCGCTCTCGGACACCGCGCGCAGGATGCCGTGCCCCACCAGGCCCTGCAGCCGCGCGCTCAGCACATTGGGCGCGATGCCCAGGTGCGCCTGGAACTCGCCGAAGCGGCGGGTGCCGAAAAAAGCCTCGCGGATGATGAGCAGCGTCCACCAGTCACCCACCTGCTCGAGGGTGCGGGCGATGGAACAGTTCATGTCCGAAAAAGAGGTGCGTCGCATGATGGAGATCAGTTTACTTGCTTCATGCAAGTAAAGCGAGTAGGCTGCCCAACTACTTTCATCAAGCAAGCAGTTCGGAAAGGCTCCCATGTCTGACATCGCGCTCTTCGTCCACTCCACTGGGGTGGGGCCGTTCATGTGGAACAAGCTGCTGGCGGATCTGCCGGCTGGCCTCACCCCGGTGACGCCCAGCAACCGTGGCTATGCCCAAGCGGATCTGCTCGCGCGTGGCACGAAGGTGACCCTGGCCGACGAGGTGGCGCACCTGAAGGCGCAGATCCCCACCGGCACGACGGGCGTGCACTTGGGCGGGCATTCCTACGGCGGGCTGGCAGCGATGACGCTGGCGCTCGACCCCGAGGTGCCGGTGAAGTCGATCTGGTTGTACGAGCCGGTGCTGTTCGGCGCCTTGCGCCCGCTGGTCGATGAGCTGCCCGAAGACGCGGCGCAGCAGGTGCGCGAGTTCACCGAGCAGCCTGAGCGCTTCCTCGACGCTGGCACGGGCGGGCAGGATGCCTGGCTGGAGAACTTCGTCGACTACTGGAACCACCCGGGCATGTGGGCCTCGATGCCCGACAAGGCCAAGGACATGGCCCGCGTGGTGGGCTGGAAGATGTTCCAGGAGGTGCGCATGGTGTTCGAAGAGCCGCAGCCCTTCGAGGCCTACCGCTTCCAGGTGCCGCTGACCCTGGTCAAGGGCGAGCGCACCCAGCCGCCCGCGCGCGAGATGATGCGGCGACTGGCGGCGGTCAACCCGCATGCACACGTGGAGGTGTTGCAGGGGCTCGGGCACATGGGCCTGGTGGGGGCTCCTGCCAGCGTGCTGCCATCGCTGCAGCGGCACTGGGCGCGCGTGCTGGGCTGAGCTGGTGGCCACCTGCCCGGGATGGGCATGACCTGTGCTGGGGAACGCCCCGCCCGGTCCTTTCTTGCCCCACCTGTCAGGCCTGATCGCCGCCGGTAGCGGCCTTGGCGGCTTTCTTCGCTGGAGCCTTGCCAGGAGCTTTGGCCGTTTTGCGAGCGGGTTTGGGCTCGGCTTTTTCGGTCGCCTTCTCGGTGGCTTGGGCCGCTGTCTTGCGCAGCGAGGTCTTGCGGGCCGCCTTCTTTGCGGCCGGGGCTTCTGCCGAGGCGGACACCGGGGCAGACCCAGCGGCGGGCACCGCAGCTTCATGGCCGCTGTCGGGTTGTGCCTTGCGGGGCGCCGGGGCGTCGCTGGTCACAGCGGCTTCGCTGGGCACGCGCTCGGTCGGGTTGCGCGGATCGCCTCGGGTGTCATTGCGGCTCTCGTTGCGGCTTTCGGCGCGAGCCTCACCTCGGCCACGGCTTCGGTCGTCGCCTCGGTGGTCTCCACGGCCTTCACCCTTGTTGCGCCCACGGCCACCGCGGCTGCGGCGACGGCCCCGTCCTTCGTCCGCGGAGGCGGCATCTGGTGCGCCTGTTTCGCCCGCGTGCGCGTCGTCAGCTTCGCCCTCCTCGGCGTCGGTGACCACGCTCACCGCCGGGTAGCCGGCTTCCTGGTCTTCCATCACACGTGTTTCCAGGTCCTGTTCGACGACCTGTGCCTCGGCTTGAGCAGCCGCGTCGGCGCGAGCCCGAGCAGGTGCACTCGGCACCCCGCTGCCACGCGCCACCCAGGTGCCCGACTTCTCATCGCGGCCGAACTCCAGCAGCCCGCGCGCCAGCGCTTCTTCGAGCAGGTTGCCGAAGGTGCGGAAGCCGTAGTAGTTCTCGTTGAAGCCGGGGTTGCGGCGCTTGATGGCTTCCTTGAGCACAGAGGCCCAGATGCGGCCGCCATCGTCGCGGTCGGTGACGAGGGCCTCGTAGGTCTCGGCGGCCATCTCGATGGCCTTGGCGCGGCGCGTGTCCATCTCTTCGCGGCGGCGCTTTTCTTCCTCGGGGCTGCGGCGGGTGTTGCCGTTGCCATCGCGGCCGCCTTGCGCGGCGGTGCCAGGGCGGCGGGGCGTGCCGCGCACCAGGTCGTCGTAGTAGATGAACTCGTCGCAGTTGGCGATCAGCAGGTCGGAGGTCGATTGCTTCACGCCCACGCCGATGACGTGCTTGGCGTTTTCGCGCAACTTGGAGACGAGTGGCGAGAAGTCAGAATCGCCCGAGATGATCACGAAGGTGTTGACGTGGGCCTTGGTGTAGCAGAGGTCGAGCGCGTCGACCACCAGGCGGATGTCTGCCGAGTTCTTGCCTGACTGGCGTACGTGCGGAATCTCGATGAGCTCGAAGTTGGCCTCGTGCATGGGCGCCTTGAAGCCTTTGTAGCGCTCCCAGTCGCAGTAGGCTTTCTTGACGACGATGCTGCCCTTGAGCAGCAGGCGTTCGAGCACGCGCTTGATGTCGAACTTCTCGTAGTTGGCGTCGCGCACGCCGAGAGCGACGTTCTCGAAGTCGCAGAACAGCGCCATGCTGATGTGGTCGTGTTGGGGCATGGTGTCTCTTTTCTTGTTGTGTTGGGGATGGGGGAGGGCGCGGGTCAGAGCAGACCGGCGTCCCGCAGGTAGGCGCTGGGGCGGCTTGCATCGCACAGGATGGTCAGGCGCCGCCGTGCGCGGGTCATCGCGACGTAGAGCAGGTTGCGATTGTCCACCGAGTGGCCGCCGAGGGCGAATTCACCCTTGTTCAGACCGGGCAGGATGACGTGGTCGAACTCCAGGCCCTTGGCCGCCTCGATGCTTGACAGCAGCAGGGCGTGCTTCTTGGGCATGCCGTGCTGGCGCATTTCGCGCTCGTTCATCGCGCGGAAGAACGAGGTGAGGTGGTCGTAGCCTGAGGCCGACTGGATCAGGCCTTCGAGGTTGCCCACCACCTGGCCGATGTCCTGCTGGCGCACCATCATGCGGGCCGCCAGGCGTTGGGGCTGAAGCACGCGCACGAAGCGGCGCTGCCATGTGTCGGGGTCGTCGCTGTCGATCACGTCGAGCGCGTCTTCGAGCAGAGGCCGCACGGCATCGGGCGCGTTGCGCAGCACCTGGTTGTTCAGGAAGTCGGGGGCGAGCGTGGGGTCGTCGCACACCGCCTTGATGGCTTGCTTCTCCAGCTTGTCGAGCAGGGCGGTGTCCTCGGCCTGTTCGGGGCTGAGGTCACCCGTGTCGACGTGCGAGCCGGCGAAGCGCAGCAGCGCGCGCAGCACGGCTTCGCGGGTCTCCGTGCGTTCGATCAGGCCGAGCGCGTTGCGGGCGCAGGCATGCAGGCCGCGCACGAAGAGCACCTCGGGGCGCTGCAAGTAGGGCAGGAAACCGTGGGTGCGGTGGTCGATGCCGTGGTCAAGCAGCAGGTTCTCCAGCGCCACCGACTGATGCGGCTGGCGCAGCAGGATGGCGATGGCCGACAGCGGCGCCTTGGCCTCCAAGCCGATGCGTTCGGTGATGAGCCGGCGCACTTGGAAGCGCAGCTCGGCCGGGTCGGTGGTGCGGATGAGTTCGACCTCGGTGTCGGCCATTCCAGAGGGGCGTTGCGCCATGCAAGGCTTTTGCGCCAGCTTGCCGACGGCGTCGGCCAGGCGTTGGCCAAAGCGCCAGGTGGTGCTCAAGGGCATGCGGGTCGCCGGCGTCACCTCGCGGTCGAAGGCCTCGCCCATGAAACGCGCATCGGCGCCCGCGAGGGCGTGGATCACCTGGTCGCGGTCGCCCACGCCCACGAAGCCCGCGCGGTTGCGCGCCATCACTTCGCGCAGCACCGTGAACATGGCGCGGTTGGTGTCGTGCATTTCGTCCACGAGGACGAGGTGCAGGCCCATGGCCAGCGGGTGTTCGCCATCGGCACCCACGCCGATCCAGGCGTCTTCGTCGCTCAGCAGGCGGGCGAGGTCGTAGGTGGCATCGTGCTCGGCGCGGAAGACCGGGTGGTCGGGGTGGCCGCCTCGGCGGATGTGCTCGTAGGCATGGAAGATTTTCAGCGTGGCGTACTCGCGGCCGAGATCGGTTGCGAGCTTCGGCGTGAGCACGCGGTCGGCGGCTTCCGCCTGCCACTGCATCGTCCCCTTGAGGTGCAGGAATTCGCTGAGCAGGCCCTCGACGCTGGCCTCGTGGCGACCATCGAAGGTGAACTCATCGGGGTGGCGTTCGTCGGCGTTGTGCAGCACGCGGTCGATGGCCGCGAGCACGTGCGGGCGCAGCAGCTCGGCGCGATCCAGCATGGGCACGGCGGCGCCTTCGATGGCCAGCAGGCGCTCGGCGCAGAAGGCGTCGAAGGTCTGCACGCACACCTGGCGGCGCACCTCGGCGGCCAGGCCGATGCGGGCCATGGCGTCGTTGAAGGCCTGCACGGCGGCGGGTGTGTAGGTGAGCACGCGCACGCGCCGTGGGTCGGCGCCCCGCAGCAAAGCCTGGGCCAGGCGCAGGGCCAGCGTGGTGGTCTTGGCCGCGCCGGCGTTGGCTTCGATGACGATGTGCGGCTTGCGCGCCAACTGGATGGCGCGCTGCTCGGCCGTGGGCGTGATGCCTTTGGGATTGAAAACGCTTTCAGCCTCGACGGCAACGGACGCCGCAGGCATGGTGCGGGCGTTGGGTGGCAGCAGGGGCGCGCGTGGCGGGCTCATCTCGGTGGGTGACTGGCGCTCGGCTCAGTCTTCGAGGTCGGTGTCGTCATCGGGCTGGGCGTCGCGCGTGCCGCGTTTGGCGGCTTTCTGGCGGGCCAGTTTCTTGCGCTGGCGTTCCGCCTCGGCGGCATCGGCCTCGGCACACCAGGCCTCGAATTGCGCGGGTGTCTCCAGCGTGATGCGGCCCAGGATGGACGAGCGGAAATCGTTGATCAGCACCTCGGCGGCCTTCTGCATGTTGACGCGGCCACCGCTCATCACGGCGCCGCGCTTGCGGCCGATCTCGGTAAGCAGCGCGTCGTCGTGCAGGGCCGGGATGGCGTCGACGTCATCGAGCTTGTAGCGGGCCGCCAGCAGCTGAGGGTAGGGGCCCTTGAGGCTGTTGGCCAACTCCAGCGCGACCTCTTCTTCGTCGTAGGCGTTGCGGCCGACGGCGCCGCTGGCCGCGAGGTGGTAGCCGCTCTTCTCGACGTGGATCTTGGGCCAGAGCATGCCAGGCGTGTCGAACAGGTAGAAGTCGCTGGCCAGGTTGATGCGCTGCTCGATGCGGGTCACGCCCGCCTCGTCGCCCGTCTTGGCGGCCTTCTTGCCCACCAGGGTGTTGAGCAGGGTGGACTTGCCCACGTTGGGGATGCCGCAGATCAGCACGCGCAGGGGCTTGTCCATGCCGCCCCGGTTGGGGGCCAGTTCGCGGCAGGCCTGGATGAGGCGCTGGGTCGGGGCGCGTTCACCCGCATCGAGCGAGATGGCGCCGGTGCCGCTCTGCGCGCGGTACCAGGCCAGCCAGGCTTCGGTTTGAACCGGGTCGGCCAGGTCCTGCTTGTTGAGCACCTTGAGCTTGCGGCGGGCGCCGGTGATGGCGGCCAGCATGGGGTTGGCGCTGGAGCCGGGCAGGCGTGCATCGAGCAGCTCGATGACGACATCGATGTCCTTGATGCGTTCGAGGATGGCTTTCTTGGTCACGTTCATGTGACCGGGGAACCATTGGATGGCCATCGGGCGGGGCTTTCAGTGCTCGGGCGGGTGTGCGGATGGTCCGGGTGTGCCGGTTTGCAAAAAGGCGGGGCTGGCGCGATGCCTGGCCGGCGCGGGAGGCGGCTCAAGCAGCCTGTGGCGCGCAGGCGTGATTGTCTCCGACCTCGGCGATGAGATGGGCGCCACCGCTGGCCAGCACGCCGCCAGGCTCGTGGATGACACGAGGCGTGGCGGCGATGTGCGCATCCAGCCATGCAGCGACCTGGCGCGAATCGCTCAGCGTGCGGAGGGCCTGGTAGGCCTCTTCGGCCTGCGGATGCCGGCGGCGCAGGAAGTTGAGCCATTGCTTCATGCGACCCGCCTGGTGCTTGGGCACCACCCGGCCTTGGATGAGCCGCCAGTAGTGGTGCAGCAAGGGTTGCAGCGTGTCCCAGTCGGCCCAGGTCCGGCCCGCATCGCCCGCGCAGGCTGGCCAGCCCAGTTCGGCTCGGATGGCCAGCGCCAGCCCGGGGTCGGCCACCATGCCACGCCCCAGCATGATGGCGTCGCAGCCACTTTCCCGCAGGCAACGCCTGGCGTCGTCCACGCTCCAGATCTCGCCGTTGGCCACCACCGGTATGCGCACCGCCTCGCGCACATGGGCGATGCGGTCCCAGTAGGCCGGCGGGCGATAACCATGCACCTTGGTGCGGCCATGCACGACCAGTTCATCGGCGCCTGCGGCTTCGATGGCGCGCGCGTTGTCCTCGGCCAGCGCATCGTCGTGGAAGCCCAGACGCATCTTGGCCGACACGACGATGTGGGCCGGCACGGCTTCGCGCACGGCCTTCACCACGCGGTGCACGTGCGCGGGGTCTTGCAGCAACGAGGCCCCGCCGCCATGGCGATTGACCACCTTCGCGGGGCAGCCGAAATTCAGGTCCACGCCTGGCGAACCGAGCTCCGCCAGGCGCGCGGCGTTGTCGGCCATGCAGGCGGCATCCGAGCCCAGCAACTGCCCGCGAACGGGCACGCCAGCGGGCGTGAGGCCGCCGTGATCGAGCTCCGGCATGATGCGGCGGAAAGCGCGTTCGGGCAAAACGCGCTCCGTCACCCGGATGAATTCGGACACGCAGCGATCCACTCCGCCAGCCCGCGTGAGGATGTCACGCAAGGGCGCATCAAGCAGGCCCTCCATGGGCGCGAGCAGGATCTGCATGGGGTCTGAGGCAAGACAATGGGACCAAGTGAAGGGCGTCAGTGTACGCACCCCCCAATCACCGCGCCGCAAGCTTCAGTTCGCCGCGCCCAGGTCGATATCCACTCATCTGATTGCCTGCAGCACCATGATCACCGCCCCAGAGTTGACCACCATCGACGATGTTCTGCAGGAGCTCGACAGGGCCCGCCGCAACGGCCCCTTGCAACGCATCGTCATCCCCCCATGCCCCGAGTTGCTGACACGCCTGCAAAAAACCATGGCCGTGGCTGAGCCGGATCTCAATGAAGTCGCGCGCATCGCCACCAGTGACGTGGCGATGTCGGCCACGCTCATGCGGGCTGCCAACAGCCCGCTCTATTCAGCTGGCGACGCGGCCGTGCAGACCATCGGCCAGGCCATGAACCGGCTGGGGCTGAAGCACACCGCAGCAGTGATGACCGGCTTCCTGGCCCGTGGCGCTCTGCGTGTGAACGCGCCTCAACTGCAGCGCTTCTGGGAGCGCTCCACCAAGCGCGCGCTGGCCATGTCCCACCTGGCCGAACGCCTGCCCGGCATGTCGCCCGACCTGGCCTACACCTACGGCCTGTTCTGCCATGTCGGCATGCCGGTGATGGCGCAGAGCGTCAAGGGCTATCTGGGCACCATGGTCGAGGCCCATGCGCGCATCGATCGTTCCTTCGTGCAGACCGAGAACGCCAACCACCGCACTGACCACGCCGTGGTGGGGGCGCTGGTGTCCCGCCTGTGGCGCCTGGCGCCCGCCGTGACCGCCGCCATCCGCCTGCACCATGACCTTGACGCACTGGGTGAGCGCAGCGCCGACCCGGACGTCAACGCCCTGGTCGCCCTGGGCCTGCTGGCCGAGTGCCTGATGCGCCGCCACGAAACCCTCGACGCCGACGTCGACTGGGTGGAGTACGGAGCCACCGCGATGACCTGGCTGCATGTCAGCGATGGCGATCTCGACACATGGTTCGACGAATTGCAGGAAGCGTTCGACGCGGTCTGAGGCCGGGCCCCGTTCGAGGGGCCGCCACCCTGGTTGTGAAGACGGAGCCGATAAGATCCGGGCATCCACAGACCAGGGAGCAAACAAGGTGGCATCCAGCCTGCTGATCCTTCTCGACGACATAGCGACCGTGCTCGACGATGTCGCTCTGATGTCCAAAGTCGCGGCCAAGAAGACGGCTGGCGTGCTGGGCGACGACCTCGCCCTCAACGCGCAGCAGGTGTCGGGCATCCGCGCCGAGCGCGAATTGCCTGTGGTCTGGGCCGTTGCCAAGGGCTCCTTTCGCAACAAGCTGATCCTCGTGCCTTCTGCGCTGGCCATCAGCGCAGTCGCGCCCTGGGCCATCACGCCTTTGCTGATGGCGGGCGGTGTCTTCCTGTGTTTCGAGGGCGCTGAGAAGCTCATCCACCCCCTGCTGCACCACGAGGACGATGGCGCGCAACAGGCCGCGCTCAAGCAGGCTGCGGCCGACGAGCAGGTCGACATGGTGGCCTTTGAGCGCGAGAAGATCGAAGGCGCGGTGCGCACCGATTTCATCCTCTCGGCCGAGATCGTCGTCATCACCTTGGGTACCGTTGCCGAGGCGCCGATGTTGCAACAGGTGGTGGTGGTTGGCGGTGTGGCCGCGGCCATGACGGTGGGCGTCTACGGCTTGGTGGGCGCCATCGTGAAGATGGACGATGCCGGGCTGCACCTGAGCCAACGCGCGAGTGGCCTGGCGCGAGTGATCGGTCGAGGCCTGCTGGCCACCGCACCTCGCATGATGAAGGCCCTCTCGGTGGTGGGCACTGCAGCCATGTTCCTGGTGGGGGGCAGCATTCTGCTGCATGGCCTGCCGGGTGCGCATGACCTGGTCCACGCGGTCGAGCATGCCGCCGGGGCGGTGGCCGGCATCGGGCCGGTTTTGACGGTGCTGGCGCCCATGGCGGTGGACATGCTGGCCGGTGTGCTGGCGGGCCTCCTGGCGGTGGCGGGCATGGCCGTCGTCGGCCGCGTCGCGGGCTGGTTCAAGCGCCGCTGAATCGGGCGCGGCCCCTCCCCGTGCGGACGCTTGCCTTTCGCGACTCAGCGAGCCATGGGCTGAGACCCCGGCTCTCCAATCGGCAGCCAGCGCGACAGCAGCAGCGCCAGGGCATCGCGGTCGAAGGGCTTGGTGAGGTAGTCGTCCATGCCATTGGCCAGGCACACCTCGCGGTCGCCGCTGAGCGCATGCGCCGTCAGCGCGATGACGGGCGTGCGTTCGCGCGCGGTGTCGTCGGCTTCCATCTGCCGGATGCGGCGGGCGGCTTCGTAGCCATCCATCACCGGCATCTCGCAGTCCATCAGGACCACGTCGAAAGCATGCTGGGCGAACAGCGCCAGCGCGTCCTCGCCGTTGCGGGCGTGCTGGCAACTCACGCCCAGGCTCTCCAGCGTCATCGTGGCGATGAAGGCGTTGACCTCGTTGTCCTCCACCAGCAGCACCTCGCCTTGCAAGCGCAGGTCTGACAGGGCCGAGGGTTGCGTGTCGGCAAACCCTTCGCCATCTTGCAATCGTTCCGTCTCGCTCAGGGCTTCGGTGCTGTAGGGCATGTCCATGGCAATCTCGAAGGTCGTGCCGATGCCCAGCACGCTGCGCACCGTGACCTCGCCGCCCATCTCGTCGACGATCTGCTTGCAAATCGCCAGGCCCAGGCCCGTGCCGCCAAAGCTGCGGTTGCTGCCCGATTCCACTTGGTAGAAGGGCTGGAACAGCTTGTCGATGGCATCGGTCGGGATGCCCACGCCGGTGTCCGACACGTCCAGGGTGACGCGTGCCATCTCGGGCCCGAGCTTGCGAACCGACAGGCTCAGCAGGACTTCGCCGCATTGCGTGAACTTGACGGCGTTGCTCACCAGGTTGAGCAGCACCTGACGCATCTTGCCCTCGTCGCCCGTGATGCTGCGGATGTCAGCGGGCACGTGGTGGCAGTCGCGGCGGATGCTGATGCCCTTTTGCTCGGCCGTGGCCTGGAAGGCATGGGCCACGCTGCTGATCAAGGCCATCGGGTCAAAAGGCGTGGGCGACAGGCGGATCTTGTGCGCGTCGAGCTTCGAGTAGTCGAGGATCTCGTTGAGCAGGTGCATCAGGTTGCGCGCCGAGTCCCGCGCGGACTTGATGAACAGGCGATCGCGCTCAGAGAGGTGCTCGTCGTTGAGCATGCTCAGCGCCCCGATGACGCCGTTCATCGGCGTGCGGATCTCATGGCTCATGTTGGCCAGGAAAGCCGTCTTCGCGCGGCTGGCCGATTCGGCTTGTTCCTTCATGCGGCGCAGTTCGGCGATGTGGTTCTTGCGCTTGGACTGCAAGAACAACTTGCGCTCGCGCGCCAGGGCGAAGCGGTAGAGGCAGTAGCCCAGCGCATTGGCCGCGATGACGTGCACCACCATGCGCTGGAAGCCGATGCCATGGGCCTGTGGCTGTTGGTACGCGAAGGCCAGCGCCATGACCCCGATGCCTGCCGAGATCAACACGGTGGGGCTGGCCGTGAGCCGGGCGAAGCCATAGACCATGACCGTGGCGAAGACCGTGGCGGAGGTCAGGCCCCACAGCAGGCTCATCGGGTCGTCATGCCAATGGCCGGTGGTGATGATCATGTTGCTCAACAGGCAGACCAGGCTCACGATTGCCACGAAAGAGGCCGTGTAATGGCGGGCGAAGAAGGCCTTGTTGAGGCGGGTGGCGAAACCGAACAGCAACAACCCGCAAGACAAGCCCATGCGGCCAAGTTGCACCCCGTCGGTGATCAGGCGACGACCCGTCAGCAGGTCGAAGCAGAAAAAGACCATGAAATACGTGGCCGCGACCATGGACGACACGAACAGGAACCGCGTGCCGTAAGAGCGGTAGGCCGCCTGGAATTCCGTTTCCAGGGCGGCGTTCGAGAAGCCCCGGTTACCCAGGGTGCGCAGCATGTTTTGCATGGTCACTCTGACGGACCCCATATCACCTCTGCGCAGGGTGGCGTTGAGCCTGCCCCCAACATGGGGGAGGCGATTGGGGCCCCATTATTCCTTTTTTCAGGTGGTGCAATGCTGGTATCAGCAAATCAAACCGTCGCCTTTTCTTGGCACATGGTGCGATTCGTTGCCAATATGTCGCGATTTGGCCCATTTCCGCCCGAGTGCGCGGGCGAGAACCAGGGCGCGGCTGGGACAACCCCTGTCCACATCGGTCAGCTGAGCGATTCGCTGAATTCAGGCGCATCCGCCACCGACAAGGGCACGTTGAACTTGCGTTGAGCCCGATCGAAGTCGATGTCGATGTCCGGGTGCAGCGTCTGGGCCATGAATCCGTAGAGCGGGCAGGCCGCTGCGATCCAGCGCGCGTCGGCCTGGGTGATGTCCATGTAGAACAGCGTCACCGGCACGCCGGGTTGCGCCGAGGTCACGACCTTCTCGCCGTCGAACACGTCCTGAAACTGCATGGCGTGGTAGATGCGGTCGATGGGTGCCCGCCCGATCAGCAGCGAGAAATCGATGCCAGTGCGATAGCTGATCTCGAACGCTGCCTTGACCAGCGCAGGCAACACCATGCGGCCCTCGGGGCCGTTGCGCACGGTCATGCGACCGGCTTCCAGCAAATGCTTGCCGCGAAAGCGTTCGGGCAATGGCAACTCGGTTTCAAAACGCAGCGGCCGATTGAGGTTGGTCTGCAGGCGCAGGGTGCCCACCACGTCGCCGCTTTCCTTGGACTCCGCCATCAGGATGACGACGTCATCGCGCAGGTCTTCCGGCTCGGGACGAGACAAGGTGAGCCGGGTCACCAGATCGGGTTGGTGCCGCCCGTAGGCCTGTGCGCGCTGCAGGCAGACTTTTTCGATGTCCTCCCGGCTGGAGGCCAGCCGGACGGTGAAGGGCAACAACTGCGTTTCGGTGATCGCGTGACTGTAGGGACGCTCGAGCCTGACAGTGGGCCTGGACATGAACAACACCTCTCAAGACCGGTGACGAACCCGCTGTGCCGAGGCGGCCCCGGCTGGCAGGAATCCGCTAGGAAACCCTGGGCCATCGATGGGGGTGCGTGCATCCCCATGACTTCACACATTCTTACAGTGTCAACAGCTTAAATGACAAATGTTGTAAATGCGTGCATTTTTAACGATCTGTGTGTTGTAAACGTGCGTTTGAGGGGGCTCAACTGCGAAGTTGTTGATGCAACGCGAGCAACTCCTGGCTGAGTTTGTGCCGGCCGTCGAGGTGAATCATCGGCCGTGACAACTGGTGCGATTCCTTGATCTTCACCGACGCGCTCAGATAGGGTTGCAGCACCGGCAGGCCTTCGTCGATCAACCCCTGCACCAGCTGCTGAGGAAGGGTTGCCCGAGGCTGGAACTGATTGACCACGATGCCGGAGACTTCCAGCTCATCGTTGTGATCTGCCCGGATTTCCTGGACGTTGTCCAGCAGTGTGTAAAGCGCCCTGCGAGAGAAGTCGTCGCAGTCAAAAGGAATCAGGCAGCCCTGCGCGGCAATCAGGGCCGAGCGCGTGTAGAAATTCAGCGCTGGTGGGGTATCCACATAAATTCGGTCATAGGTTTGACCGATTTCCTCAAGGGCATCCCGGAGTTTGTAGATCTTGTATCGCGATTCGAGTTTGGCGTGCAGTTCGTCGAGCGAAGGGTGGGAGGGCAACAGGTCGAGGTTTTCCCACGGGGTGGGCACGATGTGGTCGCGGATGTCGCCCGGTTTGGCGGTGAAACGCAGGGTCTGCTCGAAGAACGCGGCGGCGCTGCGGCTCGCGTCTTCCGTGGGGGTGCCTTGCAGGTAGTGGCTCGAGTTGCCTTGGGGATCGAGGTCGACCAGCAAGGTGCGCAGTCCCTGGGCCGCGCCGATGGCCGCCAGGTTGCAGGCGATCGTCGATTTGCCGACCCCCCCTTTCTGGTTAAAAACGACATAGCGCATGGTGGCTGGCCTTTCCGAGAAATGGTTGCTGAAGCCCGGTTGCTGACCTTCATTGTGCACCGCAGCAAGCGCGAAGCCGGCCAACACCCTCACGGGTGGGGCCGGCTTCGGCAGAGACGCCGCCCGGCTCGGGCGACGTTGGCGTGGCACGCGCGCAGGGTCTCGAATCGGGCGACTCAGCGCCCGTTTTCCGGCAGCTCGATCTTGACTTCCAGCACCTCGAGGTCGCCCTGGCGTTCCATGGCCACCTTGATGTCGTCCGGGTTGATGGACACGTACTTCGAGATCACGGCCACCAGTTCCTTTTGCAGGTCGGGCAGGTAGCTGGGGCTGTGGCTGCGGCCGTTGCGCTCGTGCGCCAGGATGAGCTGCAGGCGCTCCTTGGCGACCGAGGCCGTCTGCTTCTTTTCACCGAGGAAGAAGGAGAGGAATCCCATGGCGTTCACTTGCCTCCGAACAGGCGCTTGAAGAACCCGGGCTTCTCGGCGTCGATGAAGCGCAGGGGCTTGTCCTGGCCCAGGAAACGGTCGATGACGTCGCTGTAGGCCTCAGCCACATCGGTGCCCTTCATGTGGATCGTGGGGATGCCCTGGTTGGAGGCGTTGAGCACGGTCTCGGATTCGGGGATCACGCCGATCAGCTTGACCTTGAGGATGTCATAGACATCGTCCAGCGAGAGCATCTGACCGCCTTCGACCCGGTTGGGGTTGTAACGGGTGATGAGCAGGTGTTCCTTGATGGGCTCGCCGCCTTCTTGCGCGCGCTTGGTTTTGCTGCTGAGCATGCCCAGGATGCGGTCGGAGTCGCGCACCGAGGAGACCTCGGGGTTGGTCACCACGATGGCCTCGTCGGCGAAGTGCATGGCCATCAGGGCGCCGGTTTCGATGCCGGCGGGCGAGTCGCAGACGATGTACTCGAAGCCCATGTCGCCGAGTTCCTTGAGCACGCGCTCGACGCCGTCTTGCGTCAGGGCTTCCTTGTCACGCGTTTGCGAGGCAGCCAGGATGAACAGGTTTTCGCACTGCTTGTCCTTGATGAGCGCCTGGTTGAGGTTGGCCTCGCCGTGGATGACGTTGATCAGGTCGTAGACCACGCGGCGCTCGCAACCCATGATCAGGTCGAGGTTGCGCAGACCCACGTCGAAGTCGATGACGGCGGTTTTGTGGCCGCGCAGGGCCAGGCCCGAGGCGAAGGAGGCGCTGGTGGTCGTCTTGCCGACGCCGCCTTTGCCGGAGGTCACGACGATGATCTTGGCCATGGGAGGGCGGTCCTTTCAGTGGATCGGTGCGATGGGTTTCAGGAAGAGATCGGTTCGAAGACCAGGCGGTCGCCGTCGAGGCGGATCTGCGCCGGCTTGCCGCGCACGTTGTCGGGCAGCGGGTTGTCGGTGGTGCGATAGGTGCCGGCGATGGACAGAAGCTCGGGCTCCATCACGGTGGCGAAGATGCGCGCCTGGGCGTTGCCCTTGGCACCCGCGATGGCCTTGCCGCGCAGCGGTGCGTAGACGTGGATGCTGCCATCGGCGATGACTTCGGCGCCATGGTTGACCACAGCGGTGACGATGAGGTCGCCGCCTTTTGCATAGACCTGCTGGCCCGAGCGCAGCGGCTTGTCGAGGATCATGGTGCTGGTGGCCACCGGCACTTCGACCTCGACCGGTACCTCGACGCGCACTTCCCGCACGACCTCGCGCACCACCTCGACGGTTTCGACGCGGGTTGGTGCGGCGACGCTGTCGGGCGCCTCGACCAAGCCGGCAGCGCGCGCGGCTTCGCCCTGCTTGCGGGTGGCGCCACGCACGGCGATGGGCTTGAGCTTGTAGCGGCCCAGCAACTCGATGAGCGCAGGGAAGTCGATGGCAACGTCGAGGCTGGCCAAGTGGGTCAGGTCGATGACGAGGGGCTCGCCGTCGAAGAGGTCGGGCGAGGCGCCGAAGCGGTCTTCGAGGGCCTGCGCCAGGGTGCTCAGGTTGCCGGTCTTCAGCAGGAAGGCTTCCAGCGTCAGCGAAGCGCTCTTGAGATCGAACAAGGCGGAGGCGTTGGCGGAAGCGGTCATGGACAAGCGGCAGCAGAAAGCGTGAAGTTTAAGGCAGGGCAGACACCCCCTTCGCCCAAGCTCATGTGGCCTGCCGTTTCATGGGTGGATGACAGGGGTGTGTCCGGGATGCCTAAGTTCAGCGCGTTTTCTCCCCTTGAGAACGTGGATGCAAGAGAGAACGGTTTGCATTAAGCTGGCTTCAACAAAAAGGGAGGGCGGCCGTGCAGTACGGCCGGTAGTGGATGTCGTGGGTGCTGTTTTGCCTGTGAAGGCAAGGCCGTCGGAGCGTCCTGTCTGTTTTGTTGCTCGGCTGCTGTCCGGCCGATTCGCACCCGCATGCATGCGGGCATGCACAGCAAACAGGAGATCCATCATGACGACATTCAATGGCACCGCAGGGAATGACAACATCACCGCTGCGGCAACTGACGACCTGATCAACGGCCTTGCAGGTCAGGACATCCTCTATGGACTGGGTGGCAATGACACCTTGGACGGCGGCACGGGCCGCGACACGATGTATGGAGGCGCTGGCGACGACTTCTACTACGTTGATGACGTGGACGATGCCGTGCGGGAGAACGTCGACGACGGTGCTTATGACGTGATCCTCTCGACAGTGAGCTATTCACAGTACACGCAACACGGGGCCAATGTCGAGGAGCTCTACCTGCTGGGCACGGCCGACCTCTCGGCTTCTGGTGATGACAAGGCCAACATGCTGGGCGGTAACACCGGTAGCAACGTGCTCTCTGGCGGTGCGGGCGACGACGTCCTACTCGGATTCGGTGACGTCCATGAGACTTACGACATTGCGCTGCCAGTGGCCTACGGTGCGGTGGACGGTGACGACACGCTCGATGGCGGCACTGGCCGAGACATCATGGCTGGCGGTGCGGGCAACGACACTTACTACGTTGACCAAGCCAACGACTCGGTGATCGAAGTGGCGAACGAGGGCACCGACGACGTGATCATCGCCAGCGCCAGCTATGCATTGAATGCCGGGCATGGCTATTTCATCGAATCGGTTTACCTCGTTGGCAACGCCAACCTCAACCTCACCGGAGACGTCAGAGCCAATTATCTGGTGGGCAATACTGGTAGCAACGTGTTGACCGGAGGCGGGGGCAACGACAGCCTCTTGGGGTTTGGCGACGTGACGGAGGAACGGCCCGATGTGACGCTGCCCCTGTCCTATGGACTGGCCGACGGCGCCGACACGCTCGATGGAGGCACAGGTGCCGACTGGATGGCTGGTGGTGATGGCGATGACGTCTATTACGTCGACCAGGCCGCAGACCAGGTGCTGGAGTTCAACGGCCAAGGCAACGATGTCATCATTTCTTCAAGCGACTACGGCGTTGCGTTTGCTCGAGGTCGCTATGTCGAGTCGATTTATCTGAGTGGCACGGCCAACCTGAACCTGACGGGCGACGCCCTGGCCAACCGCCTGTACGGCAACACGGGCGCCAACGTCCTGACGGGTGGTGACGGCAATGACCTGCTGGTCGGCTTTGCCAACGTCACCGCCGCGCGCGGGCTCGACAGCCATGGCGCGTATGGCTCGGTTGACGGCAACGACACGCTCGATGGCGGTGCCGGCAATGACACGCTGGATGGTGGAGCCGGCAACGATTCGATGACGGGCGGCACGGGCAGCGACTACTACATCGTCGACAGCGCGTCCGACATCGTCCAGGAGAGCGACACCGTCAACGGTGGTGCGTGGGACGTGGTCGAGTCGAGCGTGGACTTCGACCTCACCTTGGCGGCCACGGCGGGCGTGGAAGGCCTGACCTTGACGGGTGGCGCAGTGCTGGGCAAGGGCAACAGCCTGAGCAACGGCATCTCCGGCACGGACCAGGACAACCTGCTGTATGGCTACGACGGCAACGACACGGTCTACGGCTTCGGCGGCACCGACTACATATACGGTGGCAATGGTGACGATGTCATCTACGGCGATGACGGTGACGACTTCCTGTCGGGGGCTGCTGGCAACGACATGATCGAAGGTGGTGCCGGGGCCGACACACTCTTCGGTGGCGCGGGGAACGACACCTACAGCGTCTACAGCGGTTTCGGTGTCGACACCATCACGAACGGTGCTTCGTCGCCATCGACCGAGGTGGACACGCTGTACCTGCAGGAGGCGTCTTACAACCAGCTCTGGTTCTCCCAGGTGGGCAACGACCTGCAGATAGCGCAGGTCAACACCAGCGACAAGGTGGTGGTGCAGAACTGGTTCACTGGCGCAGCCAACCAATTGGACGCCATCTACGCGATGGCCGATGGCAAGCAGCTCGATGCCAGCAAGGTGGCGGGGCTCGTGTCGGCCATGGCCGGCTTTGCGCCGCAAGACATGTCCAGTGGCGCGCCCGCTGGCCTGCTGGCGGCGCGTGACGCGGCCTGGCACGGCATCACCGCATGAGTTGCAACCCATACTTCTCAGGATCATCCATGAAATTCCAAGGAAAACGACGGATTCATCTGGCGTGCGCGCTGATGCTGCTGGCCGGCTCGGCTTTCGCCGAAGGGCGCATCCACAACCTCAAGGCCATCCAGGACAACGTGCCGTACAACGGCTTCATCGTCAAGTTCCGCGATGGCTCGCTGGAGCGCGGCAGCATCTCGGCCATGGGGGCCGCGGTCGCGGCTTCCACCGACAAGCTGGCGAAGTCCCGGCTGGTCGACACATCGAGCAAGGCCAACCCGGTGCGGCCTTTCGGGTTGGATCACATCCGCCGCCTGGCAACGGGCCCCAACCTGTTCAAGCCATCGCGCAAGCTCTCGCGCGACGAGGGCGTGGCGATCATGCAGCAGCTGGCCGCGATGCCGAATGTCGAGTATGTCGAGCCCAATGTGATCTTCAAGCACACGCTGGTGCCCAACGATCCGTCCTATGCGACGCAGTGGGGCTTCGGCAACGCCGGCATCCGGGCCGAGCAGGCCTGGGATCTGGCCACCGGCAGCGGTGTGACGGTGGCCGTGCTCGACACTGGCATCACCAACCACCCCGATCTCAACGCCAACGTGTTGGCGGGCTACGACTTCGTGACCGACCTGACCAAGGCCAATGACGGCACCGCCCGCGATGCGGATGCGTCCGACCCGGGCGATGTTTGCCCCAGCGACGGCCGTCCGTCGTCGTGGCACGGCACGCACGTGGCGGGCACGGTCGCAGCAGTGACCAACAACAGCACGGGTGTCGCGGGCACAGCCTTCAACGCCAAGATCATGCCGGTGCGGGTGCTCGGCGTCTGTGGTGGTGACCTGGCCGACATCGCCGATGCCATCGTCTGGTCTTCGGGCGGCGCCGTCAGTGGTGTACCGACCCTGGCTTCGAGCGCTGTGCCCAAGGTGATCAGCATGTCGCTGGGCGCCGCCATCACCTGTCCTCAGACATACCAGGATGCGATCGATGGCGCACGCGCACGTGGCACCACTGTGGTCGCAGCCGCAGGCAACAACAACGGCGATGCGGCCAACCACACGCCCTCGAATTGCGCGGGCGTGATCTCGGTGGCTGCGGTGGATTCGTCGGGCAACAAGGCCAGCTTCTCTAACTTCGGCCCGCGGGTCGACGTGTCCGCCCCGGGCGTGGGCATCCTGTCGACGCTCAACTCGGGCACCTCGGGGCCGGTCGCGCCCACCTACCAGAGCTACAACGGCACGTCCATGGCCACGCCGCATGTGTCGGGCGTCGTGGCGCTGATCCAGAGTCGGCGTCTGGCGGCGGGCCTGCCTTTGTTCACGCCGACCCAGGTCGCGCAGGTGATCAAGGGCACGGCACGGCCGCTGCCTGGTGACTGCCCGGGCGGATGTGGCGCTGGCATCGTCGATGCCTCGGAGGCCGTGAAGGTGGCGCTGGTCAATTCCACGCCGGTGGCCCGCCAGGCAGACCAGTCGGGCAAGGTCTCGGTGGTGGTGTTCGAGCGCACGGCTTCGGCCGCCAGCGGGGTGTTCACCGACTTCTCGGTCGAAGTGCCCGATGACTACGTCGTGGTCGGCGGGGGTGTGCAGGGAGCCGAGTCGCCCAATGGTCACTTCCTGACCGCCTCGTACCCCAACGCGGCTCGGTCAGCTTGGCTGGTGTCCACCAAGGAGCACCTGGCAGCCAACCCCACGCAGATCACCGCATGGGCCATCGGCTTGAAGATCGCGGGGCTCACCCGGTCGCAGTTGCTCAGCAACATGACCTACCGCGTGTCCACCAGCGCTTATGCCTCGCAGCCATCGGTGACCACCTCGATCCCGGTGGGCTACACCCAGATCGGCGGCGGCTTCCAGGTGCAGTGGTCGGGTGACGGCAACCTGGCCTGGGCAACCTACCCGACGGTGGTCAACAACGTGGGGGCCTGGGTGTCCGCGTCGAAGGACCAGGGCTCGGTGTCCATGGCCACGATCCGCAGCCACAGCATCGGTTTGCGCACCAACCTGAGCGGCGTGGGCGTGGTGTCGGCCACCACGGCGGTGTCGCCGGCATCGGCCTATGTGGCGCATCCCAGCGCCTCGGTCGCCGTGCCTGCCGGCTACGCGCTGACCGGTTGCGGTGCCCAGGTGAATTGGAGCGGCGCGGGCAATGTCCTGTGGAAGATCAAGCCTTCGGTCAACGCGGGTCAACTGGGCTGCGAGGCCGCGTCCAAGGACCACCTGACCAGTTCACCCGCCACGATCAACAGCCATGCCGTGGGCATCAAGCTGAACTGATCCCGGCGCGGCCGGTGTAGAAGGGGCACCTGCTGAACCGATCCCAAGCGATGGGCGGTTGGAAGGCGGGCGCCCGAGGCCTGGGTCCGGTGCTCCACTGGGCTCAGGCTTTTTTGTTTTCAGGTTTTTGGCTTTAGCGTGAGGCGGTGGTGCTTATGCTTGCGGCGACGGAGGCGCGCGGCGCGGCGCCCGGCTTCGGGGCGATACTTGTGGCGTGGTGGCCTTCGCACGTCGGAGTGGCTGCCGGGGCGGAAGACGAAGGCGCGAGGCGCGGAAAGCAGCGCGAAGTAGCGCGGAGAAAGGTCGGGTGACCAGCATGGGCTGGCTCGAATCGTTGTCAGCGGCGCAGATGGGTTTGATCGTCGCCTTTGGGGCAGGTTTGCTCGTCGGGGTCGAGCGCGAGCGCCGCAAGGGGGCGGGGCCCGGGCGCCATTCGGCGGGCTTGCGCACCTTCTTGGTCGCCGCCTTGGCTGGGGCGGCCGCGCAGGCCCTGTCGACGGCCTTGGCGGCTGTGGTGCTGGCCTCGGTGGCGGTGTTGGCGTGCCTGTCCTACTGGCGTTCTGCGGCCGACGACCCGGGGCTGACCACGGAACTGGCGCTGATCGCGACCACGCTCATCGGGATGCTGGCGGTGTCGCAACCGGAGGTGGCCGCTGCGTTGGCGGTGGTGCTGGCTGGCGTGCTGGCCCTCAAGACCCGCCTGCACCACTTCGCGACCGATTGGCTGAGCGAAACCGAGCTGCACGATGGGCTCTTGCTCGCGGCGCTCGCGTTGGTGCTGCTTCCCCTGCTGACGACCCAGCCCATCCCCTGGCTGGGGCATTTGTCGCCGCGCCGGGTCTTGTTGCTGGTGCTGGTCATTTTGCTGATGCAGGCCGCGTCACACCTGGGCCAGCGCCTGCTGGGGCAACGCGCTGGCATACCGATGGCCGGGCTGCTGGGTGGGTTCGTTTCCAGCACGGCCACCATCAGCGCCTTGGGCAGTCAGGTGCGCAGCGGTGAAGTTCCGCTCAGGCTGGCTTGGTGTGGGGGCGTGCTGTCCACGGCCGCGACGTGGCTGCAGGCGTGGATGATCGGCGGCGTGCTCGCCCCCAGCCACGTCGGAGAGATGGCCGTGGTGGCGCTGGTGGGCGCCTTGGTGCCTTGCCTGATCGGCTTGGCCCTGTGGCGCCGCCCGGTCGGGGATGAAGGCGCTCTGCCACGCGTGCCTGGGGCGATGTTGAGGTTGAAGGAGGCGCTGCAGGTCAGCGGCTTGCTCATTGCGGGTGCGATGCTGGTGCAGTGGGCGCATGCCCTCAGCGACAACGGCTTGCTGATCGGGGTGGCGGTCGCGGCGATCGCCGACGCTCACGCACCCATCGCGGCGCTGTGGGGCATGCGTGAAGCCAATGGCTTGTCCGTCGACGAGTTGCTGCATGGCGTGCTGGTCGCCATCAGCGTCAACGCATGCACGCGCACCGTTGCGGCAGGGGCCGCCGGCGGCTTGCGGTATGCGATGGGGATCGGGGCCGCGCTGGCCGCCGGCCTGGCGGCGGTCTGGGCATGGGACGCGCTCATGGGCTGAAGCGCGGCTGGCTTGGGCGCGGCCGCAACCGCTAGACGCGGCGCGGTCCCCAGGTGGTTTCAGCGTGGCTTCTTGCGGGCCGCGCCGGCACGTGGCGGCAGCCCCGTGTGCTGCGTCAACACCTGGCCCGGCTTGGGTCGGCGAGGGTTCACCGTGGGCAGGTCGCGCGGGTCGTGTTCGGCCTGTTTGCTGCCTCGGCGCTGAGACGCCTGCGGCTGTGCATGTTGCGGCGCCTCTTTGCGCGCCACGCGCCCCACCGTGACCACGGATGTCTTGGTGCCAGCCTGCGTCGAGTTCTTGCGACGTGCGCTCTCGTAGCCTCCGTCGGTGGCGGGCTGGTAGGTGGGGATCAGGTGATGCGGGCCATTGCCGATCAGGTCGCGGCGGCCCATGGCCATCAAGGCTTCGCGCAGCAGCGGCCAGTTGTTCGGATCGTGGTAGCGCAGGAAGGCCTTGTGCAGGCGGCGGCGCTTTTCGCCCTTGACGATGTCCACGCGCTCGCCCTTGCGTGCATCGCGGCTGATGCCCTTGAGCGTGTTCATCCCCGAGTGGTACATGGCCGTTGCGGTGGCCATGGGGCTGGGGTAGAACGTTTGCACCTGGTCGGCCTTGAAGCCATTGCGCTTGAGCCAGATGGCCAGGTTCATCATGTCTTCGTCGGTGGTGCCCGGGTGGGCCGCGATGAAGTAGGGGATGAGGTACTGCTTCTTGCCGGCCTCGGCGCTGAACTTCTCGAACAGCTCTTTGAAGCGGTCGTAGGCGCCCATGCCGGGCTTCATCATCTTCGACAGCGGCCCTTGTTCGGTGTGCTCGGGCGCGATCTTGAGGTAGCCGCCGACGTGGTGGGTCACCAGCTCCTTGATGTACTCGGGCGAGCGCACGGCCAGGTCGTAGCGCAGGCCCGAACCGATCAGGATCTTCTTGATGCCGGGCAGCGCGCGCGCACGGCGGTACATGCGGATCAGCGGGCCGTGGTCGGTGTTGAGGTTGGGGCAGATGTCCGGGTAGACGCACGACGGCTTGCGGCAGGCGGCCTCGATGACGGGCGACTTGCAGCCGATGCGGTACATGTTGGCCGTGGGGCCGCCCAGGTCGCTGATGACGCCGGTGAAGCCCTTGACCTGGTCGCGGATGGCTTCGATCTCGCGCAGCACCGAGCCTTCGGAGCGGCTCTGGATGATGCGGCCTTCGTGCTCGGTGATGGAGCAGAAGGTGCAGCCGCCGAAGCAGCCACGCATGATGTTCACGCTGAAGCGGATCATGTCCCACGCGGGGATCTTCTCGTCACCGTAGCTGGGGTGCGGTGCGCGCGCGTAAGGCAGGTCGAAGACCAGGTCCATCTCGGGCGTGGTCAGGGGGATGGGCGGCGGGTTGATCCAGACCTCGCGGGCGCCGGGGCCTTCGCCATGGCGCTGCACCAGGGCGCGCGCGTTGCCGGGGTTGGTTTCGAGGTGCAACACGCGGTTGGCGTGGGCGTAGAGCACCGGGTCTTGCGCGACGGCCTCGAACGAGGGCAGGCGGATGACGGTGCGCTCGCGCGGGGGCAGCACGAGCTTGCCGGTGCGGGCCAGCGCCGGGTTGGGCACGATCTTGATGGGCTTGGTGCCAGGCTCGGCCTTCGCGGTCGGCTTGACCGGGTCGAACGCGCCCGCGTCTTCCAATGCGCAGCTCTGGCCTTGTTCGGCAGCGGCCTCGGACATGCCCATGTAGGGGTTGATGTGCTGGTCGATGCGGCCAGGGCGGTCAACCTCGGTGGAGTCGAGCTCAAACCAGCCTTGCGCGGTGGTGTCGTGGCGGCGGCGGATGAAGGCGGTGCCGCGCACGTCGGTGATCTGCTCGATGGGTTCGCGCGCGGCCAAGCGGTGCGCCACCTCGACGATGGCGCGCTCGGCGTTGCCATAGAGCAGCAGGTCGGCCTTGCTGTCGGTCAGCACGCTGCGGCGCACCTTGTCGGACCAGTAGTCGTAGTGCGCGATGCGGCGCAGCGAGGCCTCGATGCCGCCCAGCACCACGGGCACGCCGGGGAAGGCCTCGCGGCAGCGCTGCGAGTAGACGGTGGCGGCGCGGTCGGGGCGCTTGCCGCCGACGCCGCCAGGGGTGTAGGCGTCGTCGCTGCGCAGTTTGCGATCAGCCGTGTAGCGGTTGATCATCGAGTCCATGTTGCCCGCGGTCACGCCCCAGAACAGGTTGGGCTTGCCCAGGGCCTTGAAGGGCTCGGCGCTGGTCCAGTCGGGCTGAGCGATGATGCCCACGCGGAAGCCCTGGTTCTCTAGCATGCGGCCGATGACGGCCATGCCGAAGCTGGGGTGGTCCACATAAGCATCGCCCGATACGATGACGATGTCGCAACTGTCCCAGCCCAGCGCGTCCATTTCGGCGCGATTGGTGGGCAGGAACTTGGCCGGACCGAAGCGCTTGGCCCAGAAGGGCTTGTAGCTGCTCAGCGGTTTGGCCTGAGGCACGGGAGGGGCGACGGTCAGTTCGGGCATGGGGTGACGCGGGTGGGGCGTCGGCAGACAACCCGATATTGTCGCCTGGGTGGGCGCGGTGCGGGCGGCAGGATCCCCCATGCAAGGCGGGGTCTTGCTTGATCAGGCCATGATCCAAGGCCGTTGCGTGCGGTGACCGTCTTTGTTTCTCCCCCCGGTGAACGGGTTGGGCTTGGGTTGTTTTTTGTAAAACAGACCCTCCTAGGGGCTGACAACACGCCGCGCTCCGCCCAACCACCTCACAATCGGTTCGTGTCTGTTTTACCCAAGAAAGGGTGTTCACTCGATGATTCGCCAGCGCATCACCACTGTCTTTGCTTCTTTCGCCGTCGCCTTGGCCGGCATCACCGTGTCGGTGGCGCCCCTGGAGGCCGAGGCCAAGCGCCTGGGCGGTGGCCGTGCCTCGGGCATGCAGCGCCAGATGCCTGCCAAGCAGGCCGACACCTCGACGCCGACCCAGAATGCAGCGCCCAACAACGCCGCTGGCAACCCGAGCCAAGCCGGCAAGCCGGCCCAGGCCGCGCCAGCCAACGCCGCCGCCCAAACGGCGGCCCAGCCGGCCAAGCGTTCTTGGATGGGCCCAATCGCCGGCTTGGCTGCCGGCCTGGGCCTGGCCGCGCTGGCCAGCCACTTCGGCTTCGGTGAAGCGCTCGCCAACTTCATGATGATCGCCTTGCTGGCGGTGGTGGTCATGGTCGCCATCGGCTGGTTGATGCGCCGCATGCGTGGCGCGCAGCCCACAGGCCCGCAACTGGCTGGCGCAGGGGCGCCTTTCCCGCCCGCAGCCGGCTCGCTGGATGTCGCCTCGCCGATGGCCCGTGAAGCCGCAGGCGTGTTCAACGGCGGTCAACCTGGCGGGTCTTCGGGCTCGAACGTTGGCGCGAACGCTGCTTCGTCTTTTGGTGCGGGCTCGGGCGCCGCGCGCCCAGAAGGCTTCGACGCCGATGGTTTCACCCGCATCGCCAAGATGATCTTCATCCGCCTGCAGGCTGCCAACGACGAGGCCAACATCGAGGACCTTCGCAAGTTCACCACGCCCGAGCTGTTCGCTTCGCTGCGCCTGGATCTTCAGGATCGTGGCCAGGCTGCACAGCAGACCGACGTGATGCAGCTCGACGCCGAGTTGGTCGACACGGCCCAGGAAAACGGCCAGTGGGTGGCGTCGGTTCGTTTCAGCGGTTTGATCCGCGAGGAAGTGGGCAAGGGTGCAGAGCCCTTCAATGAGCTGTGGCACCTCGTCAAACCGCTGGAAGGTGGGCGCGAGTGGGCCATCGCTGGCATCACGCCGCTGCAGGCCTGAGCACGTTGAAGCCCGGCGGCGAGGCGCCGCTGACACACCAAGAAAACAAGCCCGTCCGGCGCGAGCCTGACGGGCTTTGTTGCTTTCAGAGCTTGCTGGCTCAAGTCGGGCACTGGCCGGCGTGGGGCCGGCCGATGGCGCTCAGATTTGATCGAGTCGATCAGGCCTTCTTGGCCCAGGCCTGGCACCAGCCCTTGGCGTTGACCTGCTTGCCGCCCAGCAGCGGGCACACGCCCCAGGCGTCTTTGCCTTGGAAGAACTGGCAGTTGCCGCAGGCGCTGCCAGCCTTGTATTGCGGGTACTTCTTGGCGTCGACCTTGGTTGCATCGTGCTTGTAGCCGAGGCCGACGGCGGCGGGGTCCTTCTCATCAACCTTGGCGGCCTGGGCTTGGGCGCTGGTCACGCCGGTGACGGCGCTCAGGGCGGCGGCTGCCGGGACGATGGTCATGATGAATTGACGACGGCTGGTCATGGTGGTGGGGCTCCGTGTTGGTGGGGGGAGAGGCTCACTGAACGACTCGGGCTGCGACTCGGGCTGGCCGTGGGGTTGGCCTGTCGCGGCCCTGGTCATCCGCGAAACGACAACTGTATGCCAGGCCAAGGCCCGGATACTTGGCGCGGATCAATTCTGATGCAGGTCGTGTGGTGACGTTGGCATCTTTGTGGCGCCTGGCGGTCGGGCGTTTCAAGCTCGCCGGGCGCCCTGGGCTGGCGGCTCGGCATCCTGGCCATCGTCTTCCTCGATGAGGAAGCCGCCGCTCTGGTGAGCCCACAGCCGTGCGTACAGGCCGCCTCGCGCCAGCAGGGTGGCGTGGTCGCCTTCTTCGACGATGCGGCCCTGGTCCATCACGATGAGGCGGTCCATGGCGGCGATGGTGGAGAGGCGGTGGGCCACGGCCACCACGGTCTTGCCTTCCATGAGCTTGTAGAGGCTGCCCTGGATGGCGGCTTCGACCTCGGAGTCGAGCGCGCTGGTGGCCTCGTCGAGCAGCAGGATGGGCGCGTCCTTGAGCATGACCCGCGCGATGGCGATGCGCTGGCGCTGGCCGCCCGAGAGCTTGACGCCCCGCTCACCGACGTGGGCTTCGAAGCCGTGGCGGCCCTTCGGGTCGGTCAGGGTGTTGATGAAGTCGAGTGCTTCGGCGCGTTCGGCAGCGCGGATCATGTCTGCGTCGCTGGCATCAGGGCGGCCATAGAGGATGTTGTCGCGCACGGAGCGGTGCAGCAGCGAGGTGTCCTGCGTGACCATGCCGACCTGGGCGCGCACGCTGTCTTGGCGCACCTGCGAGATGTCCTGGCCATCGATGAGCACGCGGCCCGACTCGACATCGTAGAAGCGCAGCAGCAGGTTGAGGATGGTGGTCTTGCCTGCGCCGGAGCGACCCACCAGACCGATCTTCTCGCCGGGGCGGATGCGCAGGTTGAGGCCATCGATGATGGTGCGCTGCCCGCCGTAGTTGAAGCGCACATTGTCAAAGTGCACTTCGCCTTGGCTCACGTTCAACGCAGGCGCACCGGGCCGGTCGAGCACGGTGTGCGGCTTGGACAGCGTGTTGATGCCGTCCTGCACGGTGCCGATGTGCTCGAACAGCGAGGCCATCTCCCACATCATCCAGTGCGAGATGCCATTCAGCCGCAACGCCATGGCGGTGGCCGCCGCCACGCCGCCGATGCCGATCTGGCCTTGCGTCCACAGCCACAGCGCCATGCCCGATGTGGAGAGGATGAGCAGCATGCTCAGCGTGTGGTTGACGACCTCGAAGCCGGTGACCAGGCGCATCTGGCCGTGCACGGTCTTCATGAATTCGATCATGGCCGAGCGGGCGTAGCCGGCTTCTCGGTTGGCGTGCGAGAACAGCTTGACGGTGGTGATGTTGGTGTAGGCGTCGGTGACGCGGCCGGTCATGAGTGAGCGGGCGTCGGCCTGGTTTCGCGCGGCGCGGCTCAGGCGAGGCACGAACCAGCGCACGGCCAGCACGTACAGGGCGAGCCAGCCCAAAAAGGGCGCCATCAGCAGCAGGTCGAAACCGCCAACCACGGCCGTCATCGTGAAGAAGTAGATGATGACGAAGACGAGGATGTCGCCGAGGATGAAGCAGGTGTCGCGCACGGCGAGGGCCGTCTGCATGACCTTGGCGGCCACGCGGCCGGCGAACTCGTCCTGGTAGAAGCTCAGGCTCTGGCTGAGCATCAGCCGGTGAAAGACCCAGCGCAGGCGCATGGGGAAGTTGCCGGCCAGCGTCTGGTGCTTGAGCGTGGTGTGCAGCCACACGACCACCGGGCTGGCGAGCAGCACGCAGGCCAGCGCCAGCAGGTGTCCACGCTGCTGCGTCCAGAGTTGGTCTTTCGGGGTGTTGCTCAGCCAGTCGACGATGCCGCCCATCATGTTGAAGAGCAAGGCCTCGAAGGCGCCGATGCTGGCGGTCAGCAGCGTCATGGCGAGCAGCCAGGGGCGCATGCCTTCCGTGCCTGCCCAGACGAAGGCCAGAAAGCCCTTCGGTGGGGGGCTCGGGGGTGTCTCGGGGTAGGGGTCGACTCGGGTTTCGAACCAGCTCAGCACGTCAAGGCTCCGCAACGGATGTGGAACCCGCCAGCGTAACGCGTTTGGGGCCTGCGTGCCCGGCTCGGGTGTTCGCCGGGCGGCCGAGGCTGGTTTGTTGGCGGCTCAGTAGACCTCGGGCACGTGCATCGAAGCTGGCACCGGGTTGCGGAAGTAGTCTTCGCGGCGCTCGCGCGGGGGCAGGTGCACCGGCTCGTGCTCGATCTCGTGGTAGTCGAACTGCGACAGCAGGTGGTGGATGCAGTTCAGGCGCGCGCGCTTCTTGTCGACGGCCTGCACGACCCACCAGGGTGCCTCGGGGATGTGGGTGCGTTCGAGCATCACCTCCTTGGCGCGGGTGTAGTCCTCCCAGCGGCGGCGCGACTCCAGGTCCATGGGGCTGAGCTTCCACTGCTTGAGCGGGTCGTTGATGCGGGCAATGAAGCGCGCGCTCTGCTCTTCGTCGGAGATGGAGAACCAGTATTTGATGACGCGGATGCCACTGCGCACCAGCATCTTCTCGAACTCGGGCACCGAGCGGAAGAACTCCTCCAGATCGGCGTCGGAGCAGAAGCCCATGACGCGCTCGACGCCGGCGCGGTTGTACCAGCTGCGGTCGAAGAGCACGATCTCGCCAGCGGCGGGCAGGTGCGCCACGTAGCGCTGGAAGTACCACTGGGTCTTCTCGCGGTCATTGGGGGCGGGCAGGGCGGCGACGCGGCACACGCGCGGGTTCAGGCGCTGGGTGATGCGCTTGATGGCACCGCCCTTGCCGGCCGCGTCGCGGCCTTCGAAGAGCACCACCACGCGCTCGCCGGTGTGCACGACCCAGTCTTGCAGCTTGACGAGTTCGCCTTGCAGGCGGAAGAGTTCGCGGAAGTAGAGGCGCCGCAGGTCCTGCTGTTCTTCTTGGCGGCCCGACTGCATGTCGATGAAGCGGTCGTCGAGCTCCTGTTCCAGCTCCTCGTCGTAGCTGTCGAGGATGTCGTCCTGCAGGCGGCGCAGCAGCTCGGGGTCGAGGGGGGGCAGGGGCTTGTCCATGTTGACTCGGGTGTCGGCAACGCAATCGCCCAGCTTGGCAGGGTTGTGTGACAGCCTGGCGACAAGGGGCATCTCACGGATTGCTGTACATCTGTGCACATAATCTGGGGGTTTTCACCTGGGGCGCCCCAGCCCTTTTGCTCATGACTGCCTTGAAGGCCTTGTTCGCCAGCCTGGTGCTGTTGATCAACATCGTGTTTCACATCAGCTTCCTGCTGCCGCTGGCGCTGGTCAAGTTCGTGCTGCCGCTGCGCCCGGTCCGCAGGGTGATCGATGCGGTGCTCAACGCCATCGCGGAGAGCTGGATCGGCGTCAACAAGTTCTGGATGAACGCGGTGGGGCACACGCGCTGGCGTGTCGAGGGCGTCGATGGCCTGCGTTATCGCGGCTGGTACCTGGTGAGCTGCAACCACCAGAGCTGGGTCGACATCCTGGTGCTGCAGTGGGTGTTCAACCGCAAGATCCCGCTGCTGAAGTTCTTCCTCAAGCACGAGCTGCTTTATGTGCCCCTGATGGGCCTGGCCTGGTGGGCGCTCGACTTTCCCTTCATGAAGCGCCGTGGCGGCTCATCGGCGCAGAAGGACCTGGAGACCGCGCGCAAGGCCTGCGAGAAATTCAAGGTCATCCCGACCTCGGTGATCAGCTTCATGGAGGGCACCCGCATGACGCCCGCCAAGCACGCGCAGCAGCAATCGCCTTATCGGCATCTGCTCAAGCCCAAGACGGGCGGCGTGGGGATGGCGCTCGAGACCATGGGCGAGTTGTTCGACTGCATGCTGGATGTGACCATCGTCTATCCGGGTGGCGTGCCGACGTTCATGGACTTGATGACCGGGCGCATCGATGAGGTCGTGGTGCAGGTGCAGCAGCGGCCGATCCCGAAGGAGTTGCTGGTCGACGCGCAGGGCCGGGCCGCCGACCGCGCGACGCTGCAGCGCTGGATCAATGGCCTGTGGGCGGAGAAGGATGCCGAGATCGCCCGCATTCGCGCCGATGTGAAGGCGCGCTGAGCGAAGCCTGGCTCAGCACAGGGCCAGCACCTGCCGCATGTCGAGCCTGTGCGCCCATTCGTCCACTTCGTGCACCTGGGTGATGGTCAGGTCGCTGTCGTTGGTCTGTGCGCGGGCCAGTGGCGTCCAGCGACCATCTGCCGCATCCTGGAGGATGACGACAACGGGCAGGCCCAGGTCCGCACCGCGCCGCACGGCCAGTGCTTCCTGGCCGCTGGTCAGGCGCACCAGGGTGCCGGGCGGATACAGGCCCATCTCGCGCGTCACCGTGGCGCCGAAGTAATTGGCGCTGCGTTCGCGGAAGATCTGCGTGGCGGCCTGCGGCGACTGCATCACGCTGCGGCCCACACGGGGCGCCATCTTGGCGCTGTAGACATCGCAGGTGCGCAGGGCGTCGGCCAGCAGGCTGACCTGGGTTGCACCGGCGGGGTAGCCTTTGCCATCGGCCTGCTCGTGGTGCTGCAACACGGCCATCAACCAGTCTTCATCGGTCACACCCAGTTCGCGCAGCAGTTGCACGCTGGCTTGCGGATGGGCGTGGATGTCGGCGCGCTGCAGCAGGCTGGGCGGCTCGCTTTGCTGTGTCAGGATGGACTGGAGTCGGGTGATGGACAGGTTCATCGTCAGGCCGGCTTGCACGGCGCTGAAGGTCAGCGTCGGGCTCCAGTCCCGGCGCCGGGCGATCAAGGCGAGCAGCATGCCCGTGTGCACGGCGTGCAGCACGCTGTAGCGCTGCAGTTTGTCTCGGGTGTCGTGCACCATGAAGGCGATCGCGACATCGCCGTCTCGCTGGCAAAGATCGAGCACCGTGCGGGCGCACGCCTCAATGGCCTGGGTGAAGTGCGGGTGCTCACGCGGTGCGACGAGCAAGGGCTCCACGCGATCGGTGAGGTCCTGCCAGCTTTGCCAGCAGATCAGGGCATCGGTGAGCGGGGCGTGTTCACGGGTGGCCAGCTGCATCGACGGTTGTGCCTGCACGGGGTGTCTCCATGGGGGGATGGATCAACGATAAGGCAAGCCGGTCGGGGCTGGGGGATGCATCGGGTTCGGGCGCGGCGGGTGGCGTGATGCTTCTCACGCGAGCGCCTGACCGAACGCTCGTTTGACACGCGGGTTGGGGTTTCGGGGGCCCCGCTCAAGGGTTGCGTGGGGGGCTGGCCGGCTCGCTGGCCTGGCTGGCTTCGAGGGGAGCGCTGAGCTGGTCGAAGGCCGAGGGCGGCACGTATTGCAGCAGTTCCTTGCCCTCGGTGTCGAGCACCACGTCCAGGCCCTTGTCAGGGTAGAGGAAGTGTTCGAGGTGACCATTGCTCTGCACGCGCCGCGCCGGCTCGCCGAAGCGGTCCAGGATGGCCTGGGCGTTCAACCCGGCTTGGGGGATGAAGCTCAGCGAGGCAATCGGTGCTTTCAGGGCCAGCGCCTCGTCGGCGGAGGCGAGGGTGTACTTGCGCGTCGCGCTTTCCATGAAATCGCTCTTGACGGCGCGTTCGCGCAGGCCTTTCAGCGTGGCGGCGTCGAGCCTGGCCGTGACCACCAGCTTGCCGCTGATGAAGCCGAGCTGTGCAGGGTCGACGAAGGCTTCGAGCGAGCCCGACTCGCCTGGCGCGGCGATGACAGCGATTTGTGCATCGGCGCCGAAGAGTCGCCGCACATCTGCCAGGGTGCTGGCATCGGGGCCTGTTGACAGCGTCAGGCCCATGACCCGGCTGCCGCCACCCGGCTGCACCTCGATCTGCCAGGGCAGGCCGGCGGCGGCTGATGCGCCGGTGGCTTGGCTGGTTTCGGCATGACGCGTGTTCATCTGGCCACCGCCGACCACGACCAGGGTGGCCAGCAGCAGCGAGCCGGCGACCATGCCGGCGATGGTGGCGACCTTGTTCATGCGCGGCCCCCCGCGCTGACGCGATGAGGGGCTGAGACATCGTCTATCGCCTCGGCGGAGCCGTCAGCCGAAGGGGCGGTGAATGCATCGGCATGGCGTTGGCGCAGGACGTTCTTCTGCACCTTGCCCATGGCGTTGCGTGGCAGCTCTTGCGCGATGAAGACGCGCTTGGGGCATTTGTAAGCCGAGAGCTGATCACGCATGGCATGGATCACGCTGGCTTCATCGAGCGCATGGCCAGGCTGCACGGTGAGCACCGCCACCACGCCTTCGCCGAAGTCGGGGTGGGGCACGCCGATGACGGCTGATTCGCTCACGCCGGGCAGGCGGTCGAGCAGGCTTTCAACTTCGGCGGGGTAGACGTTGAGCCCGCCGGTGATGACGAGGTCTTTCGCGCGGCCGACGAGGTGCACGCGGCCATCTGCGTCAGTGCGACCGACATCGCCGGTGCGGAACCAGCCATCGGGCGTGAAGGCTTCCGCTGTTTTCTCGGGCATGCCGAGGTAGCCAATGAACACGTTGGGGCCGCGCACCTCGACGTGGCCCGTTTCGCCCTTGGCGAGTGGTGCGCCTTCGTCGTCGACGATGCGCAGCTTGACGCCGGGCAGGGGCTTGCCCACGCTGCCCGCCATGCGCGTGCCGTCGCGGCTGCGGCAGGGGTTGGAACACAGCATGCCCGTTTCGCTCATGCCGTAGCGCTCGAGGATCGTGTGGCCCGTGCGGGCCTGGAAGGCCTCGAACGCGGCGGGCAGCAGGGGCGCCGAGCCACTGACGAACAGGCGCATGCCTTGCACCAGTTCGCGCTGGAGTTCGGGCTGTGCAAGCAGTCGTCCATACATCGTGGGCACGCCCATGAAGAGCGTGGCCTGCGGCGTGTTGCGATCGGCGATGTGGCTCAGCACGGCCGTGGCCTGGAAGGCGTCGAGCCAGCGCATGGGCGTGCCCGACAGCAGCGCACAGTGGCAGGCCACGAACAGGCCGTGAATGTGGAAGATGGGCAGCGCGTGCACGAGGCAGTCGTCGTGGCGCCAGTCCCAATGGCGCAGCAGGGTGCGGGCGTTGCTCAGCAGGTTGCCGTGCGTGAGCATGGCGCCTTTGCTGCGCCCCGTGGTGCCCGATGTGTAGAGGATGGCGGCCAGGTCGCCGGGGTGGCGCGTTGCGGTGTCGTGCTGATCGGCGTGCAGGCTTGCGTGAGTCAGCAGGCTGCCGTTGCCTTGCGTGCCCAGTGTGAAGAGGTGGCCAACTTGCGCGTGCGCGGCCAGCGGGATCACCCATTCCTGGTCTTCGGGGCGGCACACCAGCACGGCGGGGCGGGCGTCTTCCAGGAAGTAGCTCAGCTCGGAAGACCGGTAGGCGGGGTTCAGTGGCAGGAACACGCCACCACTGCGCAGGGTGGCCAGGTAGAGCACCAGCGATTCGACCGATTTGTCCACGTGCGCGGCGACGACGGGAGGGTGGCCGTTGCGATCGCGCAGGTTCAAGCCGTCGAGCAGGTTGGCCACCATGGCCGTGGCGCGTTCCAGGTCGTCCCAAGTCCAGGTGCCTCGATCGGTCAGGATGGCGGCGTCCTGGCGCGTGACCGGCCAGGCGCTTTGCAGCGCGGTGAACAGGTTCATGGTGGTTTGCGGGGCTGTGCCGGCGCGGGCTGCGCCAAGCCGCTACGGTAACTCAAGCCGCGTCGTTCGCCGCGCGCGGTGCGGGTGGGGTGGTGCCGGGGTCCAGGTCGTGGCGATGCAGGTGGACGCGGTTGCGGCCCAGGCGCTTGGCGGTGTAGAGGGCTTCGTCGGCCTGGGCCATCATGGCGTCGATGCCGTGGTGTTCGGGGCGCCACTGCACGGCGCCGATGCTCACGGTGGCGCGGATGGCGTGTGCGCCGACCTCGATGGAGCGTTGGTCCAGCGAAGCGCGCACCCGCTCCAGCGCGTTCATGGCCTCGTCCTGCGGCGTGTTGCTCAGCAGCACCGCGAACTCCTCGCCGCCGATGCGCGCCGCCGTGTCGCTGTCGCGCAGCGATTCGCGCAGCACCTCGGCGAAGGCCTTGAGCACGGCGTCGCCGGCTGCGTGGCCGTGGGTGTCGTTGATCTGTTTGAAGTGGTCGAGGTCCATCAGCGCCACGGTCAACGGGCTGCCGTAGCGGCGCGTCTGGGCCAGGCCCGCATCGGCCACGTCGAAGAACTGGCGGCGGTTGGCCAGGCCCGTGAGCGTGTCGCGGCTGGCCAGGCGCATGAGTTCGGCCTCTGCGGCTTCGCGTGCCGTCTCTTGCTCGCGGGCATGGAAGAGCGTGCCGAGCGTCACCACCAGCGGTTCGAGCAATTGCACCAGTTGCTCGTCGAAATCTTCAGGGCGGTTGCCCAGGCCGATCATGCCGACCACCTGGTTGTCGAAGCGGATCGGCAGACCGAGGAAGTTGCGCAGCTCGGCGCGGTGATCCGGCAGTTCGGCGGCCAGTGGGTGGCGCACCGGGTGGTTGACGAGCACCACCTCGTTGGCCGTGACCGCCTGGCCGAAGCAGCTGTCGAGCGCGCGCAGCACGGCCGATTCGCGCCGCGTGGGGTCCGCCAGCGGGTCGCTCAGGGTGTCGCGCCAGGCGTTGTCGGACAGCGTGGGGATGCGCAGGTAGGGCCGGCCCTGGGTGTCGCGTTGCACGACGCCGATGAAGCCGAAGTGGCAATCGCTGATGCGCAGCAGCGGCTCGAACAGGGCCTCGCAAGCCTCTTGCACGCTGCGGTTGAGCAGGAAGGAGGTCTGCGCCTGGTTGAGCAGGTCGAGCAATTGGCGTTGGCGGTTGCGCAGGCTTTCCTTCTGCTTGTCCTCGGTGATGTCGATGAGGGTGCCGACCACGCGGCGAGGCTCGCCCCGGCGGTCGTGCTCGACGACGCGGCCGTGGCTGCGCACCCAGATGTGGTGGCCGCGCTTGTGGCGGATGCGGTGCTCGACCATGACGATGTCGTCGTCGCGGAAGCGTGCGTTGGCGCGCTCGATGGCCATGCGGTCATGCGGGTGCACCAGGTCCATCCACGCCAGTTGGCTGTGTTCCAGTTCGTCTTCGCGGTAGCCGAGCATCGCGGCGGCGCGGGTGTTGAGCAGGCGCTCTTGCGTGGCGAGGTTGAGGTCCCAGGTGCCGATGCGGGCGGATTCGAGTGCGAGGTAGAGCCGCTCTTTCGTCGATTCGATCGAGGATTCGAGCTGCTTCTGACGAGTCAGGTCGAACAGGTAGCCGCGGATGCGCAGCAGGCGGCCTTGTTCGTCGCGGTCGGCCTGGGTGACCTGGTTGATCCAGCGCGCACGTCGGCCCTGGCTTTGCAGGCGGTAGCTGATCTCCAGCTCGGGCAGCTCGCCGACCTGGTGGCTGCTCAGGCCTGTGCGCCAGAGCTCCTGGTCGTCGTGGTGGACGATGGTCTCGAAAGGGCGGCCGCTGCGCAGCTCGCGCGCCAGGGTTTCGCCCAGCAAGGCGTCGAGGTTGGCTGAGAGGTAGGTCGCGCGCGGCGGAGAGCCGGTGTCCCAGACCACGGTGCCAACAGGCCCATCGGCGAAGAGCGTGCGCTCTTGCTGGCTCAGGCGGCCTTCGCGGTGTTGCTGCAACTGGTCCTGCGCCAGCTCGGTGAAGCGCGCCAGGTGGGCGAGCTTGCGTTCGTCGAAATCCTGACGGGGGCGTTGGTCGAGCACGGCGACGGTGCCCACCACCTGGCCGTCAATGACCAGGGGCATGCCGGCGTAAAAGCGCAGCGGCGGCACGCGTTGGGTGACCACGTCCAGGTCGGCGAAACGTTCGTCGAGCCTCAGGTCATGCGCGAGGATGGGGCGGCCGCTGGCGACCACGTGGGCGCACAGGCTCTGGTCGCGGCGCCATTGCTGGTGGTGGGTGCCGTGGTGGGCCTTGAACCAGAGCGTGTCGCGGTCGAGCAGGGTGATCACGCAAACCGGGACTTCGAGCACCTCCGCCACCGTGGTGCTCAGCCGTTGCAAGGCGTCATCCTGGCCGATCTCCAGCAGCCCCAGGCTGTCAAGCACAGCCAGTCTCAGGTTTTCGTCCCGGGGCAGGGCGGCAGCGGGCATGCGGCGTGACTCCGTCTGGTGTTGGGCGTGGCACGGGCACGCGTCGGGGCCAGACCTGACAGCGTCCGTGAAACCAACATCATGTTACAAGTGCCGACACCCTTTCGTGACAGTCATCACGTGTTTTCTTTGTCGCTTCTGTCCGCGAAAACCCGCGATTTCAAGGGGTGAACGGCCGCAGCCCGTTTTGTAGGCGGGCGGCGACAGTTGGGGGTGTCATCGCGTGGTCATGAGCCGGGGCTCAGGTTCGGGCGCGGTGGCTCGCAGATTCTCGGGTCGATGCCGGATTCGATGTCAGACGTTGATGGCGGCGGCAGAGCCCGCCTGCTTGCGCAGCTCGAACTTCTGGATCTTGCCTGTCGAGGTCTTGGGCAGTTCACCGAACACCACCGCACGCGGGATCTTGAAGCCGGCGAGGTGCTGTCGGCAGTGCTTGATGATGTCTTCTGCCGTGACCTGCGCGCCGGCCTTGAGCTCGATGAAGGCGCAGGGCGTCTCGCCCCACTTCTCGTCGGGCTTGGCCACCACGGCGGCGGCCATCACGGCGGGGTGGCGGTAGAGGACGTCTTCCACCTCGATGGACGAGATGTTCTCGCCGCCGGAGATGATGATGTCCTTGCTGCGGTCTTTGATCTTGACGTAGCCGTCGGGGTACATGACGGCCAGGTCGCCCGTGTGGAACCAGCCGCCACGGAAGGCCTCTTCGGTGGCCTTGGGGTTCTTGAGGTAACCCTTCATCGTGATGTTGCCGCGGAACATGATCTCGCCCATCGTCTCGCCGTCGGCGGGCACGGGCTGCATGGTCAGCGGGTCCATCACGGCGATGCCGCGCTGCAGGTGGTAGTTGACGCCTTGGCGCGCGTTGAGGCGGGCGCGCTCGCCCACATCGAGCTGGTCCCACTCGGCGTGCTTGACGCACACGGCGGCGGGGCCGTAGATCTCGGTCAGGCCGTAGACGTGGGTGAGGTCGAAGCCCATTTGCTCCATGCCCTCGATCATGGCGGCGGGAGGCGCTGCGCCAGCCACCATGGCCTTGACCTGGTGGGTGATGCCCTGCTTGAGCTCCTCAGGCGCCGCGACCATGGCCGCGTGCACGATGGGCGCGCCACAGTAGTGGGTCACGCCATGCGCGCGGATGGCATCGAAGATGGCCTTGGGGTCGACCCGGCGCAGGCACACGTTGACGGCCGCGCGTGCCGCCACCGTCCAGGGGAAGCACCAGCCGTTGCAGTGGAACATGGGCAGCGTCCACAGGTAGGTGGCGTGCTTGGGCATGTCCCACTCCAGGATGTTGGAGACGGCGTTCATGGCTGCACCACGGTGGTGGTAGACCACGCCCTTGGGGTTGCCCGTGGTGCCCGAGGTGTAGTTCAGGCTGATGGCGTTCCACTCGTCCTCGGGCATGTGCCACTCGAAGGCCGCGTCGCCTTCGGCCAGCAATTGCTCATACGTCAGGCTGCCGATGCGCTCGGCCTTGCCGGTGAACAGCGCGTCTTCGGTGTCGACCACCAGGATGGGCGTGGTGCGCGTGCGCAGTTTCAGCGCGGCGGCGATGGTGCCGCTGAACTCGGGGTCCACGACGATGGCCTTGGCTTCGCCGTGATCGAGCATGAAGGCGATGGCTTCCGGGTCGAGCCGGGTGTTGAGGGTGTTGAGCACCGCACCGGCCATGGGGATGCCGAAGTGTGCTTCGACCATCGGTGGTGTGTTGGGCAGCATGACGGCCACCGTGTCGCCGATGGCGATGCCGCGCTGGCGCAGGGCGCTGGCGAGTTGGCGGCAGCGGGCGTAGGTTTGCGCCCAGGTCTGGCGCAGCGCGCCGTGGACGATGGCGGTGCGCTCGGGGTAGACCGCCGCCGTGCGCTCCAGGAAGCTCAGCGGCGTGAAGGGGGCGTGGTTGGCGGGGGTCTGCGGCAGGTCTTGTTCGTGGATGCGGGACGTCTTCTGCGACATGGGGTTCTCCGTTGGTTCAGGCCCCTTGTGAGGACCGCCAGAGATCCTGCCCCACGTAAACCCTGCTCCGCATCGGGCCATTCCCCTGTGCCAAATGGGGACACTGGGAGGCGCTGCGAGGCGCGCGTAGCGTCCCGATGAATGGTGCTCAGCCCGGTTCTCAGCCCGCCTCGCCTTCGCTTGGCGCATCGGCCTCCACCCGGATGCGCGCCCCCGGCATGCTCACCACCTGGCCGGCGCGGATCTTGGCCGTCTTGCGCAACTCATCCTGGCCGTCGACCTGCACGAGGCCATCGGCCACCATGGCCTTGGCCTGCCCGCCGCTGTTGGCGAGTCCGCAGGCCTTGATCAGGCTGTCGAGGGTGATGAATTCGCCGCGAAGGGGGAAGGTGATTTGCTGGATGCGGGTCATGGGGATCGGGCGGAGATTCAGGCGGGAGAGACGGCGCTTGCCTCAGGGAAAACCGGCGTTGTGCCATGTCGCAGGGCGCGGCGTCAGCGGGCACAATGCAGGATTTGGCGCACACCGTTTTCAGATGCGCATCCGCTACGCTCGTGACATTGTCACCCCGAGGGCCCCATGCGCGTCGCGCGCACCCTTCGATTCCTGCCTCCTTGTTTCCGCATGAGCCTCAAAAGAACCGACCTCGCCAAGCAACTGGCCTTGAAGATCCAGGGCCAGATCCAGCATGCCCCCGTCCCCGGCCGCTTCGCACAGGCCGCTGCCTTGCCTGATCGCCGTGAACAACGCAAACTGGACCAGGCGGCCGGCCTGGTGCCCTTCGCCGTGAAGTTGAACAAGGATTTGGTGGCGCGGCTGGGCGAACTGGCCGCCGCCCGGCAGGTGCCGCTCAATGCCTTGGTCGATGAGGTGCTGCGCGCCGGCCTGGCCGGGCAGCCTGTTGAGCCCAAGGCCCCCAAGATGCCCAAGGCGCCCGCCAAGAAAACGGCGGCCAAGCCAGTCGCGACGAAGCCTGCTGCTGAAAAAGTCGCCGCGAAAAATGCCGCAGCCAAAAAAGCCCCAGCCAAAAAGGCCCCGGTGAAGAAAGCGGCCCCGAAAGCCGCCCGCTGACCCGATCCACGCCAGCCCGATGGAGACCGCCATGAACCGACCCATGATGCACCTCGTTGACCCTCAGACCGGCGAATCCAACCCGGAAGACATCCGCCGCGTCTTCGCCTCGCAGGAGGCCACGGCCCTGGCCTGGCGTGAATCCACCATCGCCGAACGCATCGCGCGCCTCAAGAAGCTGCGCGAAGCCATGCTCGCGCGCCGCGAGGACTTCTACAAGGCCTTCCAGAAGGATTACCACAAGCCCCCGTCCGAGGTCGAAGGCACCGAGTTCATGCCGGTGCTCGACGAGATCCGCCACGCCATCGGCAACCTGAAAAAATGGGCCCAGCCCAAGCGCGTGTGGCCCACCATCACCACGATGGGCACCCAGGCCTGGATCGAATACCAGCCGCGCGGCCGCGTGCTCATCGTCGCGCCGTGGAACTTCCCGCTCAACCTGTGCTTCGGCCCGCTGGTCTCGGCGCTGGCCGCCGGCAACACCGCCATCCTCAAGCCCTCCGAGATGACGCCTGCCGTCAGCGCGGTGATGGCCGAGGTGATCGCCAACACCTTCCAGCCTCATGAAGTGGCCCTGTTCGAAGGCAGCCTGCCGACCTCGCAGGCGCTGCTAGAGCTGCCTTTCGACCACATCTTCTTCACCGGCTCGCCCGCCGTGGGCAAGGTGGTGATGGCCGCCGCCGCCAAGCACCTGACCAGCGTCACGCTGGAGCTGGGCGGCAAGTCGCCCGTGATCGTCGACGAGACCGCCGACATCAAGCTCGCGGCCGAAACGCTGATGTGGGGCAAGCTGACCAACTGTGGTCAGATCTGCGTGGCGCCCGACCACGTCTTCGTGCACGAGTCGATCCGCGAGCGCTTTGTGGCCGCCTGCCGCACCGTCATCACGCAGCGCTACGGCGCCACGTCGGAAGCGCAGCGCAACAGCCCCGACCTCACCCGCGTCATCAACCAGCGCCACACCCAGCGCATCGCCGGGCTGCTGCAAGACGCCGTCAGCCGTGGTGCCAAGGTGGCCGTGGGCGGCGAGGTGGACGTGTCGCAGTGCTTCATCGCACCGACGCTGCTTGAGCAGATCCCTGAAGACGCTTCGATCATGTCGGAGGAGATCTTCGGCCCGGTGCTGCCCATCATCGGTTTCCGTGACCTCGACAAGGTGGTGAGCGAGATCAACGCCAACCCCAAGCCGCTGGCGCTGTACATCTTCAGCACCGACAAGGCCCGCACGCGCGAGCTCATCGGCAAGACCAGCTCGGGCGGCGTGGCCATCAACCACTGCGTGCTGCACTACGCGCACGGCAACCTGCCTTTCGGCGGCGTGAACAACTCGGGCATCGGCAACGCGCACGGCGAATACGGCTTCAAGGCCTTCTCGCACGAGCGCGCGGTGCTCAAGTCCGGCCCCATCATGATGGCCAAGCTGTTCTTCCCGCCCTACACCGGCCTCAAGCAAAAGCTCATCCGCTGGACGGTGGATTCGCTGCGGCTGCCCTCATTGTGATCGGGGTCGGCCCGGTCTGACCGATAATCCCGGCTTTCGATGGTCAACGGCCCGCCTCCCTGGCGGGCTTTTTGCATCACCCATCCCGTGGACATCTTCATTCAGCAACTGATCAACGGCCTGGTGCTGGGCAGCATGTACGCCCTCGTCGCGCTGGGCTACACGATGGTGTACGGCATCATCAACCTCATCAACTTCGCGCACGGCGAGGTGCTGATGGTGGGGGCGCTGGTGAGCTGGACGGTGGTAACCGCCTTCGCCGACAGCGGCCTGCCGGGCTGGGCCTTGCTGTCGATCTCGCTGGTGGTGGCGATGGTGGCGTGCATGGCGTTGAACTTCGTCATCGAAAAGCTGGCCTACCGGCCCTTGCGCAACGCGCCGCGTCTGGCGCCGCTGATCACGGCCATGGGCATGTCGCTGCTGTTGCAGACACTGGCCATGATCATCTGGAAGCCGGACTACAAGCCTTACCCCATCCTGCTGCCTGACGAGCCCTATGAAATCTTGGGCGCGACCATCAACCTGGTGCAGATCCTGATCCTGGTGGTGACGGCGCTGACCCTGGCGGGCCTGATGGCCCTGATCCACGGCACGCAGTTGGGCCGGGCCATGCGCGCCACGGCCGAGAACCCGCGCGTGGCACAGCTCATGGGCGTGCGGCCCGACCGCGTCATTTCGGCCACCTTCATCATCGGTGCGGCGCTGGCGGCGCTGGCAGGCGTGATGTGGGCGGCCAACTACGGCTCGGTGCAGCACACCATGGGCTTCCTGCCGGGGCTCAAGGCCTTCACGGCGGCGGTGTTCGGCGGCATCGGCAACCTGGGCGGCGCGATGGTAGGCGGCATCCTGCTGGGCGTGATCGAGGCCATGGGCGCCGGCTACATCGGCGACCTCACCGGCGGCGTGCTGGGCAGCCACTACCAGGACATCTTCGCCTTCACGGTGCTCATCCTCGTGCTGACGCTGCGCCCACAAGGGCTGCTGGGTGAACGCGTGGCCGATCGGGCCTGATTGGGGAGTTGCGCCATGCATGCCATGAAGCCCGAGTCCGCCTCGAATCAGCAGCCGCGTGAGCTCAGCTTGGGTCGCATGCGCGGCGCCACACCAGGCGCCATGCAGGGCCGGGTGCTGGCCTTCCTGATGTGCGCCGTTGCCCTGCTGGTGCTGCCACTGGCCATGCAGCCCCTGGGCGAGGCCTGGGTGCGCATCCTCGACACGGCGCTGCTCTACATCTTGCTGGCGCTTGGCCTGAACATCGTGGTGGGCTTCGCGGGCCTGCTTGACCTGGGCTACATCGCCTTCTACGCGGTGGGCGCCTACCTGTTCGCGCTGCTTGCCTCGCCGCACCTGCAGGCGAATTTCCCAGCCATCGCGGCGGCCTTCCCCGGCGGCCTGCACATGCCGGTGTGGGCGGTGATCCCGCTGGGCGCGGGCGTGGCGGCGCTGTTCGGTGTGCTGCTGGGCGCGCCCACGCTGCGCCTGCGTGGCGATTACCTGGCCATCGTCACGCTGGGTTTTGGCGAAATCATCCGCGTCTTCCTCAACAACCTGGACGCCCCGGTCAACGTCACCAACGGGCCGATGGGCATCAGCAGCATCGACCCGATCACCATCGGCGGGGTCAGCCTGGGCGAGCCGCTGCACGTCTTCGGCTTCACGCTGGCGCCGGTCACGCTGAACTACTACCTCTTCCTGTTCATCGTGGTGATCGCGGTGGTTGTGTGCAGCCGGCTGCATGACTCGCGCCTGGGCCGCGCCTGGATGGCCATCCGCGAAGACGAGGTCGCGGCCAAGGCCATGGGCCTGAACGTGCGCAACCTCAAGCTGCTGGCCTTTGGGCTGGGCGCGACCTTCGGCGGCGTGGCGGGTGTGCTGTTCGCCAGCTTCCAGGGCTTTGTCTCGCCCGAGTCGTTCAGCCTGCAGGAGTCGGTGTTGGTGGTGGCCATGGTGGTGCTGGGCGGGCTGGGGCACATCCCCGGCGTGATCCTGGGCGCCTTCCTGCTGGCTGCCTTGCCCGAGGTGCTGCGCCACGTGGCCGGCCCCTTGCAGGCCATGACCGATGGCCGGCTCGACGCCGCCATCCTGCGTCAGCTGCTGGTGGCGTTGGCGATGATCGGCATCATGCTGCTGCGCCCGCGCGGGCTGTGGCCCTCGCCGCACCACGAAGACCGGCTCATCCCCGATGAAGGCGCCCAAGCCAAGGGAGGCCAGGCATGAGCCATCCGCTGCTCCAGGTGCAGGGCGTGAGCAAGCGCTTCGGCGGCGTGCAGGCACTCAGCGAGGTCGGCCTGAACGTGCTGCCGGGCCAGGTGCATGGCCTCATCGGCCCCAACGGCGCTGGCAAGACCACCTTCTTCAACACCATCACCGGGCTGGTCCCGGTGGACGCGGGCCGCTTTGAGCTGGACGGCCGCGCCTACAAGCCGAGCGCGGTGCACTTGGTGGCCCGGGCAGGCATCGCGCGCACCTTCCAGAACATCCGCCTGTTCGCCGACATGACCGCGCTCGACAACGTGCGCGTGGGCCGGCATGTGCGCAGCCGCGTGGGCTGGTGGCAGGCCGTGCTGCGCACGCGCGCCTTCCTGCATGAAGAACAGCTCATCACCGACAAGGCCCGCGAGCTGCTGGCCTTCGTGGGCCTGGACGGCAAGGGGCAGCAGACGGCCCGCACGCTGAGCTACGGCGACCAGCGCCGCCTGGAGATCGCCCGCGCGCTGGCGACCGAGCCCAAGCTGCTGGCGCTCGACGAACCCGCCGCCGGCATGAACGCCACCGAGAAGGTGCAGTTGCGCGAGCTGATCGAGCGCATCCGCCAGCAGGGCCGGGCCGTTCTGTTGATCGAGCACGACGTGAAGCTGGTGATGGGCCTGTGCGACCACGTGACGGTGCTCGACCAGGGCAAGCTGATCGCCAGCGGCTCGCCGGCCGAAGTGCAGCGTCACCCCGCCGTCATCGCGGCCTACCTGGGCGCGGGGCATGCACCCGTTGTCGCCAACGGCGAGGTCCGCCAAGGGGAGGGCGCATGATGGCCAACACATCCAACACCTTGCTGGAACTGCGCGACCTGCGTGTGGCCTATGGCGGCATCCAGGCCGTCAAGGGCCTGAACCTTGAACTGCGCGAGGGCGAGCTCGTCAGCCTGATCGGCGCCAATGGCGCGGGCAAGTCGACCACACTCAAGGCCATCTGCGGTTTGCTCAAGCCCCAGGGGGGCGAGGTGCGCTACCAGGGCCGCGCCATCGGCTCGCTCGGGCCCTGGGACCTCGTCGCGCAAGGCTTGGTGATGGTGCCCGAGGGCCGCGGCATCTTCGCGCGCATGAGCATCGAAGAGAACCTGCGCATGGGCGCCTACCTGCGCCGCGATGGCGAGGTCGAGGCCGACATCGAATCGGTCTACCTGCGCTTTCCGCGCCTGAAGGAACGCCATCGCCAACTGGCGGGCACCTTGTCGGGCGGCGAACAGCAGATGCTGGCCATGGGCCGCGCGCTACTGGCCCGCCCCAAGCTGCTGCTGCTGGACGAGCCCACCATGGGCCTGGCGCCCATCATCGTCGACCAGATCTTCGAGGTGGTGCGCGACGTGCACGCCCAGGGCGTGACGGTGCTGCTGGTCGAGCAGAACGCCCAGCGCGCCTTGCAGATGGCCGACCGGGCTTATGTGCTGGAGTCGGGTGAGCTGGCGCTCAGTGGTGCGGCGGCCGAGCTGTTGGGGGATGCGCGGGTGCAGGCGGCGTACTTGGGGGCTTGACAAACGAAAACGCCCCCGAAGGGGCGTTGGCATGTTTTGCGCCCAGTTGGGGCCTTTCACTTTTCCAGGTTGCGCACGGGCGAGTCCTTGACGGTGACGAAGGGTGCAGCGTAGCGTGCCGTGATGGGCGGAACGCTGGGCGAAACCAGGGTGGCGGTGACATCCGCCACACCAGCAGCCACGGCAGCGTTCGAGCCGAAGAATGCGCCCTGTACCTTGCCAGTGATGCTGTTGCCAGCCCCCGCGATTTGCAGTGCGTTGGAGGCAAAAGTGCTGCCATTGATCGTGCCTGCCGCGCTGAAGCTCAGTACGCCATTCACCTGAGCTGTACCGCTGGATGTCATTTGCAACTTTCCGTTCAGCGGGTTCTTGACATTGAGACCCCCATTGAAGTCGGCTGAGAACGTGCTGGTGCCGAAGTTCACGCTCATCTTCACCGAGCCAGTGTTGGCGCCATCGGCACCGAAGGTGCTGCCGCTGTAGGTGGCCTGTGCGTTGCTCAGGCGCAGGTTGCTCATGTCCTGAGCAGAGGTCGTCACGCCCCACACGCCGTAAACGGTGTCTTGCTGGTAGGAGCCGGAAACCGGAGGCGAATCCGCGCCGCCGCTCACGTAACGTGCGATGGTGATGGTGCCCTGGAACTTACCTGCGCTACCCGTGCCCGGATCGGATGTGTCAGTTTCAATCTGAGCGCGGTCGTATGCCCCCGGCAGATCGGACTCATACAGGTGGTAAGCACCTCCCTCGCCTTGCTTCAACTCGAGTGGACCCAGGTTGCTGTAAGTGGATGATCCCTGCACATCGGTGCGCACGCTGTTGATGCTCACGAACACCGTTTGGGGCAGCCACTGGTCGCTGTTGGCGTTGGCTTGGGTGACCGTTGGCACCAGCACGAAGCCTGTGCGCAGTGGGTTGCCCTCACCAAGCGCCTCGGCTTGTTCGTTTCCGATGGATCCGCTGTAGCTGGTCATCACACCGAACCCGCACAGGGCCCCACTGGCGCAGACCGGCGCCACGGTGTTGTTCGTCTGGGTCACCACCCCCAGCGGCCGATACGGATCGGTGCCGCTGGCGATCTGCGGCAGAGGCAGCGGCGTCTGCGGACCAGCAGCCGTCGGCTCCAGTTCTTCCCAGACGCCCCATTGGCTGGCCGAGTCCTGGGCGATGGTCACGTTCGAGTACAGGACGACCTTGGCGTAGTCGGCTTGTGTGGGGCCGTTCGCATGGGCGCTCAGGCTGCATGCGGCGGCAACGGCGGTGGCCAAGAGGGTCGGGACGCGGTTTGCCATGGGAGACTCCTGCTTCAGAAGCTGCGGTTGAGGTTGATGGTGAAGGTGTCGCGGTCGTAGCCGTACAAGGTCAGGTTGGCCTTGTTGTGGATGTTGGCGAGCGTGGCGGCAAGCTGCCACTTCTCCAGCACACCGGTTTCGAAGGTGTAGCTCGCGCCGAGTTCGACGCGGCGTTCGGTTTCGCGGCGGCTGACGGCGAAGACGGGTTCGACGCCGATGTAGCGCGCGTTGCGCCAGGCCGCACGGGCGAAGAGGTCGATGCCTGAGAGTTGCGTGCGTGCGCCGACGAACCATTCTTCGCCGGTGTAGCTGAAGCGGTCTTCGCGGGCCGATTCCTCGAACAGGCGCACGCCGCCTTGCAGCGACCAGGTCTGGTTGCCCATCAGGCGGCCGTAAGTCGCGCCGACGCTGCGGTACTGGCCTTCACGGCCGGCGTCCACTGTGCGGCGGAAGTCGCGATTGACCCATTGGGTGTCAACGGTGAGCTCGCCGCTGCGGCCAACCTTCCAGGTGCCCGACGGGCTGATGGAGGTGTAGAGGCCCAGGCGTTCGCCGCCGAAGTAAATGTCGTCGAGCTGGAAGTTCAGGTTGCCGCGCCAGTTGTTGCCCACGATCAGGCCCGGGCCGGTGGCCAAGGTCACAACGCCCAGGTTGTACTGGTCATACTGCTTGTAGCTCTTCTGGTAGAGGCCCAGCGAGGTGGTCCACAGCACGCGCGAAGGTTGGTCGAGCATGCGCACAGCGCCCGGGCGCTGCCACGTGTGGCGGAGTTCGGCCTGAGCGATGCCGCCCCAGTCGGACTTGTTGGTGTAAGCGCCGTCGAGGACCAGGTCACCGCCATTGAACGAACCCAACAGCGTTGAGTTGGGGCCGGCGTTGACGTTGCTGTCATAGAGCAGGCCGAGCGAGACGTTCGCATCGAAGGTGTGGGGCTTGCCGAAGTTGGCGCGTTCTTCGAGTTCGATCTGCTTGAGGAAGCTGGTGATCGACAGGCGCACGGTTTCAGGCGTGGTCGGGTCGTTGAGCACGCGCTCTGCTTCGGCGCGGGCTCGGGCGTAGTTCAGGGTGCGGTGGTAGGCGACGGCGAGTTCGAGGCGAGCGCGGTTGAGTGTCGGGTTGGCAGCAAGCAGCGACTCCAGCGTGTCGATGGAGGCATAGGGCTGGCCGGTCTCGCGTTGGTACAGACCGAGGCGGTACTGATCGTCCACGCCAGCGGATTGGGCTTGGCTGGCGGCGGACAGGGCGAGGAGCACACAGGCGGTCAGGCACTTCAAGCCAGATCGTCCGAGGGTCTGCGACATCAAAATCTCCGTGCGGGTCAGAGCCCGTTTGTAAACTTTGTAAGTGGCCGAGTATGGGCGGTTTGGCCCAGGTCGGGATGGAAGCGCCCCCCTGCGTGTTGGGGGGGCGTGGCCGCAGAATGAGGAAAAATCACTCCCGCGAGCCAGTGGTCTCGGCCTTTCCGGACATTCGGACAGCCGAGTTAAACAAAGAGTTTAGGGGCGCATGCCGCCATGCAAAACATGCGCCCGCGCGGCGCAAGGGCTTAGCAAGGGATTAAATTGCGCCAATGATGCGCTCGGCGACCGCTTTCAACTGATCCGTGTCCGCCATCACCATGGCGTGTGGTTTGCGCAGGTCGGCGATGGAGCCGGGGATGACGTGGATGTGAAAATGCGGCACGGTCTGGCCGGCGGCCGCACCATTGAGTTGCATCAGCACGATGCCTTCGGCGCCGAGGCCTTTTTTTTGCGCGTTGCCGATGCGGCGCACAGTGGCCATGCAAGCAGCGGCTGCGGCGTCGGACAACTCGAACAGGGTCGTGGCCGGCTCCTTCGGGATCACCAGGGCGTGACCTTCGGCCTGCGGCATGATGTCCATGAAGGCCAGCGTGTGCTCGTCTTCGAAGAGCTTGATGCACGGGATCTCGCCGCGCAGGATCTTCGCGAAGATGTTGTTCGTGTCGTAGGCCATGTTGGTGCTCCTTGGGAAGATGCGGGTCAGCCGCCGTGCTTGTCGGCCTCGCTGGTGAAGGCGTCGGCGTAGAAGAATTCGTCGGGCAGGCCGGCTTGGGCCGTGAACGCGCTGCGCGCGGCGCTCACCATCACCGGAGCACCGCAGGCGTAAACCTCATGCCCCGACAGGTCGGGCAGGTCGGCGAGCACCGCCTGGTGGACGAAGCCGGTGCGGCCCTGCCAGTCGTCCTCGGGTTTTGCTTCGGAGAGCACAGGCACGTAGTTCAGCCAGGGCAATTCGGCGGCCTGCTGCGCGGCCCAGTCGTGCAGGTAGAGGTCGGCGCGGCTGCGGCAGCCCCAGTACAGCGTGGTCGGACGCGTGATGCCCTTGTGGCGCATGTGTTCGATGATGGCTTTGATGGGAGCGAAGCCCGTGCCCGAGGCCAGCAGCACGATGGGGCGGTTCGAGTCCTCGCGCAGGAAGAAGGTGCCCTGCGGACCTTCGACGCGCAGGATTTCCTTCTCCTTCATGCCGCCGAAGACGTGGTCGGTGAACAGGCCGCCCGGCATGTGGCGCACGTGCAGTTCGATGCCGCCGGCGCCTGGCTCCTTGAGGGTGTGCGGGGCGTTGGCCATGGAGTAGCTGCGGCGCACACCGTCCTTGAGGATGAACTCGATGTACTGGCCCGCGCGGAAGCCGAACTGGTGCGTGGCCGGCAGTTGCAGGCGGATCACCATCACGTCGGGGGCGGCCCGGGTCAGGCTGGTCACGCGCGTGGGCATCTTGATGACGGGGTGGTCGTCGAGGCCCACGACTTGTCGAGACTCGATGACGAGATCCGTCTGCGGGGTGGCGCAGCAGCTGAGCATCCAGCCGGCGGCTTCCTCCGCCTCGCTCAGGGCCTTGGCCTGGTGGGCGCCGTGGATGACACGGCCTTCGATCAGCTTGCATTTGCAGGAGCCGCAGGCGCCGTCCTTGCAGCCATAAGGCAGGCCGACGTTGGCGGCCAGTGCGGCACTCAGCACGGTCTCGTCGCGTTGCATTGAAAAGGCTCGCCCGCTGGGCTGGATCGAGACGTTGAAGCTCATGGTCTAAGCGGAAACCGATTGGGATGCAGGCATGATTGTCCCATGCCCCTTTCCGACTTTCCTCTTGTCTCATCCTTCGCCGGCGGCTCGCCCAGCTTGCAGCGACCACGGGCCTTCCGGCGAACGCGCCTGCTGATCGTCGGCTGCGGAGACGTGGGTCAGCGTGTGCTGCGAGAACTGGGCGGACGCTTGCGCGTGCGGGTGCTGACCTCCTCGCCCGAGCGCGTGCCAGCGCTGCGCCAGATGGGTGTCACGCCGCTGGTGGGCTCGCTCGATGCGCCTGCTTCGCTGGCGCGGCTGGCGGGGCTGGCTTCGCGCGTGTTGCATCTGGCGCCGCCACCTTCCAGTGGCACGCAAGACCCGCGCACCGCAGCCTTGTTGGCTGCACTGGCTCGGCGCGGCGGCCCGCGCAGCCTGGTCTATGGCAGCACCACCGGCGTGTATGGCGATGCGGGCGGGGCCTTCTTCGATGAGACCCGCGCCGTCGCGCCGCAATCCGACCGTGCGCGCAGGCGGGTGGATGCCGAACGGCGTTTGCGTGCCTTCGGGCGTCGGCAGGCACAGGCGAGGAACATGGGGTGCGGCACGACCGTGGGCATCCTGCGGATCCCTGGCATCTACGCCGTGGGCCGCGAAGGTGGCGACCCCCGCGACCGCGTGCGACGGGGCGCGCCGGTGCTGGCGCGCGAGCACGATGTGCACACCAACCACATCCACGCCGATGACCTGGCCCGTGCCTGCATGCTCGCCTTGTGGCGGATCAGGCCGCATCGCGTGCTGCATGTGTGCGACGACACCCAGCGCCCGATGGGCGATCACTTCGACTTGGTGGCCGATCTCAGCGGCTTGCCCAGGCCACCCCGGCTGCCACGTGACGAACTGCGCGCGCAGGTCAGCCCGATGCAGTGGAGCTTCTTGTGCGAGTCGCGGCGGCTGAGCAACGTCCGCATGAAACAGGAGCTGGGCCTGGTGCTGCGCCACCCGGAGCTGTCGCTGGCGCCATCCCCGCTGCCAGCGGCGTTCACGCCGGGCGGTTGAGTGGGGCCTTGGGTGCCGGGGTCTTGCTCTTGAAATGGCAGGGCTCGGCCACGCTGCATTCCCAGCAGCGGGGCTTGCGCGCCTGGCACACATAGCGCCCATGCAAGATCAGCCAATGGTGCGCGTGCTGCATGTAAGGCTGGGGAATGCGCTTGAGCAGCTTGAGCTCGACCGCCAGCGGCGTCTTGCCCGGTGCCAGGCCCGTGCGGTTGCCCAGCCGGAAGATGTGCGTGTCCACCGCCATGGTGGGTTCGCCGAAGGCCACGTTGAGCACGACGTTGGCCGTCTTGCGGCCGACGCCGGGCAGCGCTTCGAGGGCCTCGCGGCTGCGCGGCACCTCGCCACCATGCTGTTCGATGAGGATGCGGCAGGTTTCCAGCAGGTGGCGGGCTTTGCTCTTGTACAGGCCGATGGTGCGGATGTGTTCGCACAGGCCTTCTTCACCGAGGGCGAGGATGGCCTCGGGGGTGTTGGCCACCGGGAAGAGCTTGGCCGTGGCCTTGTTGACACCGACATCGGTGGCTTGAGCCGAGAGCAGCACGGCGGTCAGCAACTCGAAGGGCGTGCTGTAGTGGAGCTCGGTCTCGGGGTGGGGGTTGGCGGCCTGGAGGATTTGGAAGAACGCCTCGATCTCGGCCGGTTTCATCAGGGTGCTGGGGCTGCTGCTCATGCGCGCACCTTACTTCAGTTCAGGACAGCTTCAGCTCGCATCAGATCAGCACGATGGCGTCGGGAAGCTCGTTGGGATTGGCCATGTTCGCCCGCGCCGGGAAGTGGCTGTGCAGCAGTTCGCCGACCTGGGCGATGGCCTGTTGCAGGCCGGCTTCGACCTCGCCTCGCGCCAGGGCCTGGCCGAGCTGATCGGTCAGCGACTGCCAGGTTTCCGGCGGGACGCGTTGGCTCAAGCCACGGTCGGCCACTACCTCGATGCGGCGGTCGGCCAGCAGCAGGTGGATGAGCACGCCGTTGTTGTGCTCGGTGTCCCACACGCGCAGCAGGCCGAAGCATTCGATGGCGCGCTGACGTGGGCTCTGGCCTCGCCACAGGCGAGGCAGGCTCAGGCCCGCTTCCACGCAGATGCGCAACTCGCCTAGGTGGCGGGCCTCGCTGGCGCGCACGGCGGCTTCGAGGCGATGCAGGGCTGCGTCGGGCAGGTGGCGGCTGCTGTCGGCGGCGTCCAGCCAGAGGTGGCGCAGCCAGGTGGCCGGCGGGCGTTTGAAGCGTTCGACGTGTTCGAAGAGTTTGGATTCAGCCATGTCTCTCACCAGCGGCCCGATGCGCCGCCGCCTCCGAAGTCACCGCCGCCGCCCGACGACCAGCCGCCCCCGCCGCCGCCCCATCCTCCTCCGGGGCCACCACCCCATCCACCTCGTCGGCCGCCGCCATTGCCCATGGCCAGCGCGAAGACCGCGACCACCACGGCGGCCACGCCGCCCAGCATCAGGCTGGTGGTCAGCAGCCAGACGATGCCGCCGCCCAGCCCGCCCGTGAACAGCGCGCCGAGCTTGCGGCCGAAGACCGCGCCCAGCACCGCCGCGACGATGGGCACGCCGATGAGCCCGAAGACGACGAGGTCTTCGAGCTGCGCACCGGGGGGCGAGCGCTGGCCGCCCGGCTCGGGCAGGGGCAGGTTCTCGCCCCGCACGCGGGCCATCAACTGGTCGACCCCGGCGTCGAGCCCGGCGTAGACCTCGCCGCGCTTGAATGCCGGCACGATGGCGCCTTCGATGATGCGGCTGGCCGCGAGATCTGGCACGGCGCCTTCGAGTGCCTTGGCCACTTCGATGCGCACCTTGCGGTCGTTGAGCGCCACGACGAGCAGCAGGCCGTCACCCACTTCGCGCCGGCCGATCTTCCACGTGTCCCCCACGCGTTGCGCGTAGGCGGCGATGTCTTCGGGCTGGGTGGTTGGCACCATCAGCACGACCAGTTGCGTGCCGCGCTCGCGTTCGAAAGCGGCGAGCTTGTCGCCCAGGGCCTGGCGCTGCGGGCCGCCCAGCGTGTTCGTCTGGTCGATGACATGGCCCGTGAGGGCGGGGACGGGCAGCACGCCGCCGTCCTGGGCGAAGGCGTGCGAAACGAGCGCGAGCAGCGCGAGGCACAGGCCCGTCAGCCAGATCTTCATCGCGTGCCCGCCTCAGCTCACTTCTTGCCGCCGAAATCGACCGTGGGCGGCTGCGAGATCTGGGCCTCGTTCTGCACGGTGAAGCCGGGCTTCACTTCGTAGCCCATCACCTTGGCGGTGAGGTTGGTCGGGAAGCTGCGCGCCAGCACGTTGTACTGCTGCACCGACTGGATGTAGCGGTTGCGCGCCACGGTGATGCGGTTCTCGGTGCCTTCGAGCTGCACGCGCAGGTCTTGGAAGCCCTGGTTGGCCTTCAGGTTGGGGTAGTTTTCGGTCACCACGAGCAGGCGCGAGAGCGCGCTGGAGAGCTCGCCCTGGGCCTGCTGGAACTTGTTGAAGGCCTCGGGGTTGTTGATGAGTTCGGGCGTGGCCTGGATGCTGGTGGCCTTGGCGCGCGCCTCGACGACCTTGGTGAGCGTTTCCTGCTCGAAGTTGGCCTCTCCCTTGACGGTGGCCACGATGTTGGGGATGAGGTCGGCGCGGCGCTGGTACTGGTTGAGCACTTCCGACCAGGCGGAGCGGGTCTGCTCGTCAAGGCGCTGGAAGTCGTTGTAGCCGCAGCCGGTGAGTGCTGCCGAGGTGGCGAGCGTGGCGACGAGGGCGATGCGTTGCAGGCGTCGGGTCGACAGGTGCGTCAACAGGGTCATGGGGCGTCCTTGCGATGCTGTGGGCGAAGCGTTTCGCCAGCATAAATCAGGACGCGTGACGCGGCTTTCAAGGGGGCTCGGGAGGCCCATCGCCTTGACGAAAGGCAAAGCCGCCCCGCGAGCACCGCTCCATGGCGGTGCCGGCGGGCACCATGCCGGTTCGGCTCAGGCGGGCGCGAGCCCGTCGAGCACGCGGCAAGAAACGACTTGGTGCGCGCGCGAGCGGGGGTAGCGGTCCCGCACGATGGAGATCGCCCCCATCGGCGTTTCGGCCATCACTTTCAGCACGCGTTGCACGGCTTTGCACGACGGGTCGATCACGACCATCGCGGACACTTCGTACAGCTTGAGGGCAGGCTCGATGGCCAGGTTCATCAGGGCACGCATGATGCACATCTCCGGGGTGCGGGCAGCGCCGGGGCACTGCTCGCGTCGTCAGGATGCATGTTGCGGGCCAGCCATGACACCGTGGTGACCCCGGTTTCAGGGTTTGCCTGATGACGGATCCGCCACAAACCCTGGTTTGTTCACAGGATCAGGTCGCGCGATGCCACGATGCGGGAGCTGTGCACGCCGCTCAGCGTGGTCAACAGCACCGCACCGGCGGGGCCCGCGCTGCCATCGGTGTCGACGCGGATCTCCAGCCCGGCGGCGCCATCGACCAGGCGGATGTGGCCGCTGGCGATCAGGTCGGTGCTGGTCACGCCATGCACGCTGCGCAGCAGGGCCACCACGGCGCTGAGGTCGATGCGGTCGGTGCCGGGCGTGAAGTCGGTGATGGTGTCGCTGCCATCGCGCAGGCTGGTGTAAACGAAGGTGTCGCGGCCCGCGCCGCCGGTCAGGCGGTCGGCGCCGGCCAGGCCAGTGATGACATCGTCGCCCGGCGTGCCCACCAGCGTGTCGCGGCCGGCCGTGCCCGTGAGCGACTTCAGCAGGTTCAGGCCGATGAGCACCGGGTCGTGGTCGGACGAGCGGTAGGGCGTGGCGGTGTAGAGGTCGGGGCTGCAGGCGCTCAGCGAGGGGGTGTAGCACTGGCCGGTGCTGGGCGAGCGCTTGAAGTTCATGTCGTAGTCGATCACGAAGGGCTCGTCGGCGTTGATGTGCCAGTGGGTCACGCCGCTGACCTGGGCGCGCGCGCCGGCCGTGGCCAGGGCATGGTCGAGGTAGCCGGTTTCGCCGTCGAACACGTAGGAGTAGGCGCCTTCACCTTCGAACGCCTCGATCAGGTCTTGCAGGCCGCCCTGGGTCAGCGTCAGCACCGGGTCTTCCTTGCCATAGGAATTGAGATCGCCGATGGCCAGCACGTCGTCGTCGCCCGTGCGGGTCCGCAGGTCGGCGATGAAGTTCAGCAAGCGGCTGGCCTGGGCCTGGCGGCGGGCGTTGTAGCAGCCCTGGCCGTCGCCCTGGTCGGCGTCGGCGCCGCTGGCATCCGTGCAGCCCTTCGACTTGAAGTGGTTGACGACGACGGTGAAGCGCTCGCCATTGGGCGTGACGAAGGTCTGCGCCAGGGGGGGGCGGTTGTGGATGGCGTTGGTGTCGGCCAAGGCGCTGCCTTGCGGCGTGGCCTTGGCGGGCTTGTGGATGAGAGCGACGCGGATGGCGTCGGTGCCGGTGGGGCTGCCGCCGACGGATGCATCGAAGGCCACGGGCAAAGGCACGACCGCGTAGGTGCCGGCACCGGCGACGGCGTTGAGCGCGTCGACCAGGTTTTGCGCGGCGGTGTTGCCGTTGTTCTGGATCTCCATCAGGCCGACCACGTCGGCGTCGAGCCCCAGCAGGGCTTGCACGATCTTGTCGCGCTGGCGGTTGAATTCGGTGATGTTGTCGGCGCCACGGCAGTTGCCCGCCGCCACGCTGCTGCCCAGCGAGCAACCCTGGCCGCTGGCTCCGCTGGCGGTCTGGCCGTTGGTGAAGGTGGTGAAGTAATTCAGCACGTTGAAGCTGGCCACCTTGAGGTTGCCGCCCACTTCGGCTGGCTTGGCGCTGCGCGGGTGGCTGCGCTGGAAGTTCACGGGCTCGGTTGGGTGCACCTTGTAGCTGGCCAGGCCGGTGTTGCTGGCGGTGCTCAGGCCGTAGTCGATCACACCGACCAGGCCATCGAGCGTGTCGCCGGCGCGCAGTGTGTTGTCCGCGCCGATGTAGGGGATCGGCGTGGGGTTCTGCAGCGAGCTGCCATCGTCGAGCAGCAGTTGGCGCTGCGCATTGGCCTCGGCGAGCTGTTGCGCGGCCACCGAGCCTGCGGGGAACACATTGGTGGGCTTGACCAGGCGCCCCTCGGCCGACAAGGTGACCTGACCATAGCGGCCCTGGAAGTAGTTCTGCGAGGCGGTCAGCGTGTTGGTGACCTGCACCAGCATGCCTTCGAGGGCTTCGAGCTCTTCCTGCGTGGCGGGCAGCGTCAGCGGCGTCGGCGTGACGGACTGGCCGCTGGCCAGCACGCTCAGGCCACTCGCGTTGGTCAGTTGCGTGACGGTGTGGCCCGCGGTGAGGGCGTTGCTGGCCGCGCCGGTGTTGAACTCGGCCACGGTGCCGGTGAGCTGAACCAATTGATTGGCCTGCACGGTGGGTGCGCTGCTGGTGAAGACGAACAGGCCTTCGGAGGTTTGCGGGTTTCCGTCAGGCGTGTCGCTCTGGATGAAGAAGCCGTTGTTGTTGACGCGCGTGACGATGCCGCGCGTGGTTACGGTCTGGCCCACGAGCGGGCTGGTGGAACCCGTGCCCTGGATCTGCGAGATGGGCGTGACCGAGGGCGATGGTGAAGGCGAGGGGCCCGGTGCGGGTGTGGGTGCGGGCGAGGGCGCTGGCGAGCTCGCGCAAGGCTTGAGTGCGCTGACGCTGTTGCGCGGCGCCGGCGCGGCGGTGATGAAATCAGCCGCGTTGTCGTTGGTGTCGGTGCAGCCGCCATTGGCGCGCCAGGCGGCCAGGGTGGTGCTCAGCGCGGTGCCGGTGGGCGAGCCTTCGGTGGCGTTGCTGGTGTTGCCGTAGCTGACGATGTCCTCGGCGCCGCTGGGGTTGGTGCCGGTCAGCGCGGTGGTGCTCTTCACCAGGGCGACCTTGCCGCTGCCCGCCGCCATGGCGATGGCCGGGTTGCTCACTACGTCCGCCGTGGGCAGGGCGCTGCCGTTGGAGCCGCTGGCCTCTTGCACCAGGAAGTACTGGCCGGGTTGCAGGGTGAAGGCGGGCAGGTTGGTCTTGTTGGTCCAGCTCGAACCCGTGGCCGAGGCATATTGCACCGACCAGCCGGCCAGGCTCACCGGCGCGTTGCCGGCATTGAAGAGCTCGATGTAATCGGCGTTGAGCACCGCACCCGTGTTGCCACCCGCGCCGTAGACCTGGCTGATGACCACGCCGCTGGGCGAGGCCTGCGCGATGGATGCGAGGCCGAGCGTCAGGGCCGCGCACAGGGGGCGCATGGCGAAGCGTTGAGATGAACGGGCGTGAGTCAGGGAGCGGACAGGGTTCGACATGGCGGATGTTGGGTTGGGACCAGATCCACCGAGTCTGCTGAGCGAGCGTGTCAGGGCTGCGAGGGCGGGAGCCCAGGGTCACGGTCCACCCGGCTCATGCCGCGTGGCAGCTCGTTGTGGCTGACTCGGGGCGCGCAGAGGGGCGCGAAGATGGGCGACGGCTGACTCGGGCGTCCGCAGGCATGCAGGTCAGGTGTTGGGCGAGCCGCTCACTCACCACGCCTGCGCGCCCGGGCCCGGGCCAGCGCCGCCTCGATCACCGCGCGCTTGGCGTCCAGTTCAGCCGGCTCGGTCAGCTTGCTGACCTCGGGCAGGTGGGCCAGCTTGTGCTCGGCCTTGGCATGCAGCCGCTCGTCGTGCTCGGCTTTGGCGCGGCGCGTGCGAACCTGGTGCCAGGCGTATTGCTCGCGGGCCTTGTCTGCTTGTTCGGCTGACCAGGCAGCCCAACCAGTCGGAGCAGGGGCAGCGTGCGCCGGCACCAGCGAGATGCAGTCCACCGGGCACACGGGCACGCACAACTCGCAGCCGGTGCAGTCCGGCTCGATGACGGTGTGCATGTGCTTGTTGGTGCCGATGATGGCGTCCACCGGGCATGCCTTGACGCACAGCGTGCAGCCGATGCACCAGGCCTCGTCGATGACGGCGAGCTGGCGCGGGCCTTCGCTCCCATGGGCTTCGCTCAAGGGCGCTGCTGGCTGGCCGGTGAGGGCGGCCAGGCGGCGCACGCCTTCTTCACCGCCGGGCGGGCACTGGTTGATGCCCGCCTCACCCTGGGCGATGGCCTGGGCGTAGCTGGCGCAATCGGGGTAGCCGCAGCGCGTGCACTGCGTCTGGGGCAGCAGGGCGTTGATCTGATCGGCGAGCGGCGGCATGGGGCGGGAGTGTAGCCCGCCACGGTCAACGCCCGCCGGGGCTCACTTGTTGTGAGCCAGGATGAATGCGCGGATCTCCGGGTAGGCCTTCTCGCGCCAACGGCGGCCCGAGAAGATGCCGTAGTGGCCCGCGCCAATCACGTCATAGTGCTTCTTACGGGTCTTCGGGATGCCAGCGCAGAGGTCTTGTGCAGCACGCGTCTGGCCCGCGCCGGAAATGTCATCCAGCTCGCCTTCCACGGTCAGCAGTGCGGTGGTTTTGATGTCTTGCGGCTTGACCAGCTCCGGCTTGCCCTTGGGGTTGTTGACCTTCCACGTGCCGTTGACGAGGGCGAAGTCCTGGAACACCGTCTTGATGGTGTCGAGGTAGTACTCGGCGGGCATGTCGAGCACGGCGTTGTACTCGTCATAGAAGGCGCGGTGGGCATCGGCGCTGTCGTCGTCGCCGCGCACCAAGTCCAAGAAGTAATCGTAGTGCGAGGTGGCGTGGCGGTCGGGGTTCATGGCCACGAAGCCCGTGTGCTGCAGGAAGCCCGGGTACACGCGTCGGCCAGAGCCGGGGTAGTTCGGCGGCACGCGGTAGATCACGTTGGTCTCGAACCATTCATACGACTTGTTCATCGCCAGGTTGTTGACCGCAGTGGGTGATTTGCGCGCGTCGATGGGGCCGCCCATCATGGTCATGCTGCGCGGCGTCTGCTCGCCGCGGCTGGCCATCAGCGAGACGGCGGCCAGCACCGGCACGGTGGGCTGGCACACCGAGATCACGTGCACACCCGGACCCACCTTGCGGATGAAGTCCTGCACGTAATTGATGTAGTCATCAAGGTGGAAGGGGCCTGCTTCGGTCGGCACCATGCGGGCGTCGACCCAGTCGGTGATGTAGACCTTGTGGTCCTGCAGCAGGGTGCGCACGGTGTCGCGCAGCAGCGTGGCGTGGTGACCGGACAGCGGCGCCACCACCAGCACCGAAGGCTGATGGCGCATCTTGTCCAGCAGATTGGCGTCATCCGTGAAGCGCTTGAACCGCAGCAGTCGGCAGAACGGCTTTTCCTCGACCACCTGCTCCTGGATCACCACATCGGTGCCATCCACCGTCACCTTGTTGATGCCGAACTCGGGCTTTTCGTACTCCTTCGTCAGGCGGTGCACCAAGTCGAAGCCAGCCGAAATGCGGTGGGCCGCCGGCATCTGCGCCATCGGCGACAGGGGGTTGCTGTAGAGCTTCGAGGCCGCGCTGGCGAACTCGGAGAAGGGGCTGATCCAGGCGCGATGAGTTTCGTAGATCTGGTAAAGCATGGCGGACCTTTGTTCTCGATGGGGCCTCATGGCTTGCCCATGCACCCGGTATGCACCCGATGGGTGCCACCGAACCATGGTGCAGTGCAGCATATGAGAGTTTTTGCATCTTTGCACGTCCGTCTGATCACAGACCGTGTCAACAGACCGGATCTGTCCGGCTTATTCCGGTGCATGGACGTTTGCGCGACGTGGATGTCGCCTGGCAAGACGCTCGCTTGAGGGGGAGACAAGCCGTCACCCACGCATGAAGTCTGTTCACTTTTTCACGCTTGGGGTAACGTTCTGTCGCATTTATTCCCGCTTGCACGCATTCAGCCAGGAGACTCCATGTCCCGCCATCCCGGTCTTCCCTCTGTCGTTTTGCCCGAGCGCGCAGCTTCGCGGTGGCCTGTCCGAAAAGGTGGATTCATGATGAGGTGGGCTGCGGGGAGTGCACTTGTCCTCGCTGCCTGGGCCCCCGTTGCCCACGCCGCTTACGACACCTACCAGCGTGGCTCATTCGGGGCGGTGGTGAACTGGCCGCTGATCCCCATCCACGCCGCCTTGCTGCCCGATGGCCGCATGCTCACCTATGGCACCGATGCCAAGGGCAACCAGACCGGGCAGTTCATCTACGACGTGTGGGACCCGAACAAGGGCACCGATGCCGCCTCACACCTGACCCTGCCCAACACCACCGGCGCGGACACCTTCTGCAGCGGGCAGATCGTGTTGCCGGCCAGCGGCGCCGTGTTGCTGACCGGCGGTGACCGCACCGTCAACGGCGTGCGCAACTACTCCATCAACGACGTCAACCTCTTTGACTGGCGCAGCAACGCGCTGTACTCCGCCCAGGCGCCCATGGCCTTCCTGCGCTGGTACCCCACCGTGCTGACCATGGCCAATGGCTCGGTGCTGGTGCTGGGCGGGCGCCAGACACCCGAGGTCGCTGGTGTTTCCAAGGAAACCATCGTCTCCACGCCCGAGGTCTACACCGAAGGCATCGGCTGGCGCAGCCTCCCGGCGGTGGCCAGCGACGACGCCTATGGCGCACGCAACTGGAGCTACCCGAAGGCTTGGCAAGCGCCCAACGGGCAGGTCTTCATCGCCACCAAGTGGGGCGGCACCTATTACCTCGACCCCAATGCATCCGCCGGGGCCGGGCAGCTCACCCGCACCCCGCTGAACCTGGCGCAGAGCGATGACTACCTGCCTGCGGTGATGTTCGCTCCGGGCAAGATCCTCTCGTTTCGCACCTACAACCGCGCGGTGGTGATCGACCTCAATGGCGCCACGCCCACATCCACCTCGACCGCCGGCGTCGGCATGGACCGCTACCATGGCTCCGCCACGGTGATGGCCGACGGCAAGGTGCTGGTCAGCGGCGGCTCGATGGTCTCCAACGTGGCCTTCGGCGTGGCCTACACGTCGCGCATCTGGGATCCGGCCACCAAGGGTTGGACCACCACGCCATCGGCCAAGAAGATGCGCCTGTATCACTCCGTGTCGCTCTTGCTGCCCGACGGGCGTGTGCTGATCGGCGGGGGCGGCGCGCCTGGCCCGCAGACCAACCTGAATGCCGAGATCTACACGCCGCCTTACCTGTACAAGCAGGACTGGACGGCGACGCTGGCCACGCGCCCGGTGATCACCTCGGCACCGCAGACCACTTCTTGGGGCGCGCGCATCAACGTGGGCGTCAACGTGGCGGGCATCAGCCGCGTGACCTTGGTGAAGACGGGTTCGGCAACGCACACGGTGGACTTCGACCAACGCTTCCTGCCACTGACCTACACCGCATCCGGCACGCAGCTGAACGTGCTCATGCCGGCCAACGCCAACCTGGCGCCCCCGGGGTACTACATGCTGTTCGTTTTCGACAGCGCAGGCGTGCCATCGGTGGCAAAGATCATCAAGTTGGGTTGATGGGTTCGACGGCATGAAGAAGGGACCCCGAAGGGCCCCTCATCGCTCACGCAAGGAAGCATGATCAGGCTTGGCGACGGCGAGCCACGAAGCCCGCAACACCCAGGCCCGCAAGCACCAGGCCCCAGGTGCCGGGCTCGGGCACGGCGCTGGTGACCACGTTGTCGATCACCATCGAGCCATCGACAAAGCCGAAGCCATAGATGTCGGCCTTGGCGCGCTTGAAGCCCAGGAACTTGCCCTCGTCGTAGCCGAAGGCGTCCGTGTCGATGTGGACGCTGAAGCTCTCCAGCACATAGCCGTCGATGTCGTAGGCCACCACCAGCAAGTTGTTGTTGGTTTTGCCGCTGGCTTGGAACTGGTTGACAAAAGCACCGACCGAGGACACCGGGTTGGCAAACGAGAAGCCGACTTCGCCATGCTTGTTGACGAAGGCCGAGGCCAGGAAGCCGCCATCGCGGTTGGCGTTGCCGACCACGCTCCACAGGCCGTTGTCACCCAGGTCCTGGGCGTACTGACCGACGATGGCGTTGGACGTGGTCGTCAGCGTCACGCCATGGCCCAGGTCGAGGCTGCTGGCCACGGTTTGGCCGTCGAACTCGTTGAAGGTGATGACATCACCGGTGAAGGTGGCGCTGTCGGCGATGACCGGCGCGGCCTGGGCGCTCACGGAAGCCGCCAGCAGGGCGGCGGCGAACAGCTTGGTTTGCATCTTGAACATCCTTTCTTGGGAAGCTTTGGAAGCTCGGTGAACCGCGGCCCCCATCAGGAGCCGATGACGCCACCGTCGTCCTTGGTGATGACGACAACGGACGAGCGGGGGCGGCCAGCGGGCAGCGCGGTCACGCCGTCGGATTCGACCGTGAACTGGTTCTGCGGCCAGTTCGAGAACTGCGTCGGGTTCGTGTAGAGAGCGTCTTCGCCCGGGTGCTGGATGCCCACGAACATGGTCTTGCCGTCCGGGGTCATGGTCACGCCGGTGACTTCGCACTTGTTCGGCGAGGTCAGGAAGCGGCGGGTCATGCCGGTGTTCGGGTCGGCGCAGACCATCATGTTGCCGCCGATGTTGACGAAGTCGCCCGAGCCGTCGCCGATCTGGTCGGTCTGCACCCACAGGCGGCCGAAGTAGTCGAACCACAGGCCGTCCGGCGCACCGTAATCGGCGCTGCCGTTGGGGGCGTCGACGATGTTGCCCTTGTAGTCGTTGGTCGGCTTGGCGGCCTTGGTGGTGGCGGTGTCGCCGGCCTGCGCGAACAGGTCCCAGTTGAAGGTCGTCGAGGTGACCGAACGGCCCGTTTCGCGCCAGCGGATGATGTGGCCGTAGATGTTGTCGGCGCGAGGGTTGGCGGCGTCGACTGCGGGGCGGGCCGAGGCAGCGGTGGTGCTGCCGTCAATGGCGTTCGAAGAAGGCGTGGTGCTGCTGCCGCGACGGTTGTTGTTCGTCAGCGTGCAGTACACCTCGATCTCGTCGAAGCCGTTGATGCGCGGGCGGGCGCCGGTCCACTCGGGGCGGTCCATCATCGTGGCACCGACGGCGTCGGCGGCCATGCGGGTCTTGATGAGGATCTTGGCTTGCACCTCGGCGTCGTTGGCGCCGGCGAAGTTGGGGTTGTCGCGCAGGGCCTGGCCGTTGACACCGATGGTGCCCGGTTGCAGCGCGATCCACTCGCCGCTCAGGTTGCTGTTGAAGCGCGCCACGTACAGGGTGCCATGGTCAAGCAGCTCGCGGTTGGCGGCGCGGTTGGCCGGGTTGAACTTGCCCGAGCAGACGAACTTGTAGATGTATTCGTTGCGCTCGTCGTCACCCATGTAGAAGGCGACGTTGTTCTGCGCGTCGACCACGTACTGCGCGCTCTCGTGCTTGAAGCGGCCCATGGCGGTGCGCTTGACGGGCAGGCTGCGCGGGTCATACGGGTCGATCTCGACCACCCAGCCAAACAGGTTGGTCTCGTTCGGGTTGGCGGCCAGGTCGAAGCGTGGGTCGGTGGTGTGCCATTGGTAGCCGAAGCCGGCGGCGGTCACGCCATAGCGGTTGTACAGCTTGCCGGTTTCGGTGCTGGTGGCGGGCAGTGCGGCGGTGGAGCCGAAGTTGCCGTTCCAGTTCTCTTCGCAGGTCAGGTAGGTGCCCCAGGGCGTGACGCCGTGCGAGCAGTTGTTGACCGTGCCGTAGGCGGTGAAGCCATCGAGCTGCTTGCCGGTGGACACCGAGCCGTTGTCGCCGATGGTGTACTCGTTGGACTTCAGCAGCGCATGGCCGGCGGCGGGGCCGGAAACGCGTGCCTTGGTGTTGGCGGTGATGCGGCGGCCATAGATGGAGTTCTTGACCACGCCCCACTTGCCGTTGACGCGGCGGGCCTCGACGACCGACACCCCGTGCGCAGCCTGCGACTTGCGGGTCTTGGCGATGTTGTAGTTGGCCGCCTGGCCATCGGGGAACAGCAGGTCTTCGTGCGTGTATTCGTTGTTCACGCACAGCAAGCCACGGTCGCTGGCGGCGGCACCGCTCAGGCCGGGGAAGGGGAAGAAGTGCATGCCGTCGTTGTGCATGCCGAACTGCTTGAGCTGGTCCGCGGCGGTTTCGGCGGCGTCGCCACGGAAGGCCTTGCCACCGGGCATGATGGCATCGCCCCAGGACACGAAGACCTGCGCGGTGTAGCCGGCGGGCACGGTCACCTTGTCGACCACGGCGGTGGCCGAGCCGCCCAGCGACACGTTCAGCGCACGGGTGTTGGCGGGCACGTTCTCGAAGCCGATGCCGGGGAAGCCCACGCTCGGGGGAATCGGCGCGGCTTGCACGGTGTTGACCAGGCCGCCGAGGGTCAGGCCGCCCACGGAGGCGAGCGCGGCAGCGCTCACGCCGCCCTGGATGAACTGGCGGCGGCTGGCTTCAACGCTGTCGATCACTTCGCGGATCGAGGGCACGGACGACTCGCCGAGCGTCACGTCGTTGGTGGGATGGGAAGCACCCTTCATCGAAATCTCCGGTGGGTTGATGCAGATGGCGGCCTGTGGGGCAGGCGCGGAAACCGTTCACCGGGATCTTCGTGAATGGGTGTGACAAGGGCGGGGATGCCCCTCCTGATGGCCTTGATCCATGCAGACCATGACCGCTGTCACGAACGTAAAAAAACCTGCCGCGGCATGAGCCGGGGCAGGTCTTCATCGTGGACTTGATGTGGATTTTGCGCGAGGCGAAAACCGCTCACCACCGGGCAGGCCACGGGGCCAGCCCATCATCCATCACATCACGGCCTTGATGGACGAGGCGACGTACGCCAGGTTGCCGGTGTTCAGCGCGGCCACGCAGATGCGGCCCGAATCGACGCCGTACACGCCGAACTCGCTGCGCAGGCGTTGCATCTGGCTGGCGTTCAATCCAGAGTAGCTGAACATGCCCTTTTGCCGGGTGATGTAGCTCAGGTCGCCTTGCACACCGGCGGCTTGCAGGTTCTCAACCAGCGCGCCGCGCATCACCTTGATGCGATCGCGCATCTCGGCCAGCTCGTCTTCCCACATCTGGCGCAGGGCCGGGGTGGTCAGCACGGTGGCCACGACTTGCGCACCATGCGTCGGCGGGTTGGAGTAGTTGGTGCGGATCACGCGCTTGAGCTGGCTCAGCACGCGGGCCGACTCTTCAGCCGTTTCGCTGACGATGCTCAGGGCACCCACGCGCTCGCCGTACAGCGAGAAGCTCTTGGAGAAGCTGGTCGACACGAAATAGCTCAGGCCAGCTTCCAGGAACTTGATGACCACGGCACCGTCTTCGGCGATGCCATTGCCGAAGCCCTGGTAAGCCATGTCCAGGAAGGGCACCAAGCCTTGGGCCTTGATCACGGCGATGACCTCGTCCCACTGGGCATCGGTCAGGTCGTAGCCGGTCGGGTTGTGGCAGCAGGCGTGCAGCAGCACGATGGTGCCGGCGGCGGCGGCCTTCAGCTTGGCGAGCAGGCCGTCGAAGTTGATGCCGCGCTTCTCGGCGTCGTAGTAGGGGTAGGTGTCGACCGGGAAGCCGGCCGACTCGAACAGGGCGCGGTGGTTTTCCCAGCTCGGGTCCGAGATCAGCACCTGGGCATTGGGGTTCAGGCGCTTCAAGAAGTCGGCGCCCAGCTTCAGGCCGCCCGTGCCGCCGATGGCCTGGGCGGTGGCGATGCGGCCGCCCTTGACGGCGGGGTGTTCGGCGCCGAAGACCAGGCCCTGCACGGCCTTGTCGTAAGCCACGATGCCGTCGATGGGCAGGTAACCACGGGCCTTGGGGGCTTCAAGCATCTGCTTTTCAGCGGCGGCCACGCACTTGAGCAGGGGCAGCTTGCCCTGGTCGTCGGTGTACACGCCCACGCCCAGGTTCACCTTCTTGGGGTTGGGGTCGGCGTTGAACTGTTCGTTGAGGCCCAGGATCGGGTCGCGGGGGGCCATTTCAACGGAAGCAAACAGTGAGGCCATGCAAGCAGTCTCCGGTCGGTTGAGATAAGCTGAAAGATTCGGTGCCGCAGCCAATGCCTCCTGTTTGGAGGCGTCAGCCCGGATTTTCACCGTTCAGCGTGCCCGATGTGGGCAAACCCTTGATTTTAGCCCGTACTTGTTCCGGATGCCCGCCTCCAACGCCCAATCCGCCCCGTCACCGGCCGCCAACCGTTCAGGCGTCACGGCATCCGACGCGCCCGAGGCCCGCCCGGCTGGTCAGTTCGTCCGTTTCGACGGCTCGCCCTTCGAACTGTTCCAACCCTACCCGCCGGCGGGCGACCAACCCACGGCCATCGCCCAACTCTGCGAAGGCATCGAAGACGGCCTCAGCTACCAGACCCTGCTGGGCGTGACCGGCTCGGGCAAGACCTTCACCATGGCCAACGTCATCGCCCGCATGGGCCGGCCGGCCATCGTCTTCGCGCCCAACAAGACCCTGGCGGCGCAGCTCTACGCTGAGTTCCGCGAGTTCTTCCCGCACAACGCCGTCGAGTACTTCGTCAGCTACTACGACTACTACCAGCCCGAAGCCTACGTGCCCCAGCGCGACCTCTTCATCGAGAAGGACAGCGCCATCAACGAGGCCATCGAGCAGATGCGGCTGTCGGCCACCAAGAGCATCCTCGAGCGCCGCGACGTGGTTGTCGTGGCCACCGTTTCCGCCATCTACGGCATCGGCAAGCCGGAGGACTACACGCAGATGCGCTTCATCGTGCGCAATGGCGACAAGGTCGGCCAGCGCGACGTGATTGCCCAGCTCATCCGCATGCAATACAAGCGCAACGACATGGACTTCGCGCGTGGCACCTTCCGCGTGCGCGGCGACACCATCGACATCTTCCCAGCCGAACATTCCGAGTTGGCCCTGCGCGTCGAGCTGTTCGACGACGAGGTCGATTCGCTCTCGCTGTTCGACCCGCTCACCGGCCGCATCCAGCAGAAGATCCCGCGCTTCGTGGTCTACCCGTCCAGCCACTACGTGACGCCGCGCGAGCAGGTGCTGCGCGCCATCGACGGCATCAAGGAAGAGCTCAATGTGCGCGTCAAGCAGTTGGTGGGCGATGGCAAGCTGGTCGAGGCCCAGCGCGTCGAGCAACGCACACGCTTCGACCTGGAGATGCTTCAGGAAGTCGGCCACTGCAAGGGCATCGAGAACTACACCCGCCACCTCTCGGGCGCCAAGCCTGGCGACCCACCGCCCACGCTGGTCGACTACATGCCCCCCGACTCGCTCATGTTCCTCGACGAGAGCCACGTGATGATCGGCCAGCTCGGTGGCATGTACAACGGCGACCGCGCTCGCAAGACCACCTTGGTGGAATACGGTTTCCGCCTGCCCTCGGCGCTCGACAACCGCCCCCTCAAGTTCGAGGAGTTCGAGCGCAAGATGCGCCAGGTGGTCTTTGTCACCGCCACGCCGGCCGACTATGAAAAGCAGCACGCCGGCCAGGTGGTCGAGCAGGTGGTGCGGCCCACCGGCCTGGTCGACCCGGTGGTCGAGGTGCGCCCCGCCACCCACCAGGTCGACGACGTGCTCCAGGAAATCCGCATCCGCGTCGAGAAGAACGAGCGCGTGCTCATCACCACGCTGACCAAGCGCATGGCCGAGCAGCTCACCGACTACCTGACCGAGAACGGCGTCAAGGTGCGCTACCTGCACTCCGACATCGACACCGTCGAGCGCGTCGAGATCCTGCGCGACCTGCGCCTGGGCACCTTCGATGTGCTGGTCGGCATCAACCTGCTGCGCGAGGGCCTGGACATCCCCGAGGTCTCGCTCGTGGCCATCCTCGACGCCGACAAGGAAGGCTTCCTGCGCGCCGAACGCAGCCTGATCCAGACCATCGGCCGCGCCGCGCGCAACCAGAACGGCCAGGCCATCCTCTACGCCGACAAGGTGACCGAGTCCATGCGCAAAGCCATGGACGAAACCGCCCGCCGCCGCACCAAGCAGATCGCCCACAACGAGGCCCATGGCATCACGCCCAAGACCATCAACAAGAAGGTCAAGGAGCTGATCGATGGCGTGATGTCCAACGCCGCCAAGGACGACCTCAAGGCCGCCGAGGCCCTGGCCAAATCGATGGAAGGCTCCGAGGCCCTCTCTGAAAAAGACCTGGGCAAGCGCATCAAGCAGCTGGAAAAGGACATGCTCGAAGCCGCCCGCGCGCTGGAGTTCGAAAAAGCCGCCCGCCTGCGCGACCAGCTTGCCATGTTGAAGGAGCAGGCCTTCGGCGCGGCCGGCCACGACCACGTCCTCGCCGCCCCGCCCGCCCGCAAGTGAAGTCAAAGCCAGCAGAAGTCAAAGACCCCAGCACCCGATGTCCAGCCTGTTGTCCCGCATCCTTGGCGCCAAGGGTGTCGCCACCCCCGGCGATGCCGACCGCAACCCCGGCGCCCGTGTGCGCGTGCTCATGGTCTGCATGGGCAACATCTGCCGCAGCCCGACCGCCGAGGCCGTGCTGCGCCACCGCCTGGAGCAGGCGGGCCTGGCCGATCAGGTCCTGGTCGATTCGGCGGGCACCCACGCCTATCACGTGGGCTGCCCTCCCGATGATCGCTCCCAGGAGGCGGGCCGCCGCCGTGGCTACAGCATGGAGGGACTGCGCGCGCGCAAGGTCGCGCCACTCGACTTCGAGCGCTTCGACCTGCTGCTGGCCATGGACTGGGACAACCTCGCCTTGCTCGAAGAACGCTGCCCCGAAGACCAGCGCCGCAAGCTGCGCCGCCTCGCTGAATTCATCCCCAACGGCCATGCGCTGGCCGGGGCCGCCGTTGTGCCCGACCCCTATTACGGTGGCCGCGACGGTTTCGAGCACGTGCTCGACCTGATCGAAGCCGCCAGCGACGGCTTGCTGGCGCACCTGCGAACACGCCTCGAGTTGCCCGATAAACCATGAGACCCATGCGGGTTCCACGGGATTCGCCCCCTCGGCGCCTCAACCCCTGGGCGAGGGCGGTCCTGGATTCGGGTTACCCCTCGGTGAAACTTGACTGAATCGCTCGACTTCCCTAGAATCTGACTAACCTACTCGGGAATTGACGCCACGGCCGGCTGACCCCACCCTGGCAGGCCACATTCAGGCAAACCCTCGCTTGAAGAGGCCCCGAGTCTTGATTCAGGAGAAGCGCCATGCGTTTGACCACCAAAGGCCGTTTTGCCGTCACCGCGATGATCGACCTCGCCTTGCGCGAGCACACCGGTCCCGTCGCCCTCGCCGCCATCAGCCAGCGGCAGCAGATCTCGTTGTCTTACCTCGAACAGTTGTTCGGCAAGCTGCGCCGTCATGAACTGGTCGAAAGCACCCGCGGCCCTGGCGGCGGTTACTCCCTGGGCCGCAAGGCCGAAGACATCACCGTCGCCGACATCATCGTGGCGGTCGACGAGCCCATCGACGCCACCGGCTGTGGCGGCAAGGAAAACTGCATGGGCGATGATGGCGGCCGTTGCATGACGCACGACCTCTGGACCAGCCTGAACAACAAGATGATCGAATACCTCGACTCCATCTCGTTGCGCAAGCTGGTCGATGACCAGATCGCCAAGGGTGTTTCCATCGAGGCCGCCCCCGTCAAGCGGGCGATTTCCACCGCTCCGGTGGTCAAGCCAATCAAGGTGACGGCGCCGAATTCGGTGTTCGCCCTTGGGGCGGCCCTGACCAAGTGAGGGGCATGGAGGGGCAGGGCCTCGCGCCCACCCCTTGATGCCCGGATAATGGAAGGTTTTCCGCCTGGCCTCGGTTGCCATCCGGGGCGGGCGTCAGCGTGAGCCGGACGCAGCACACCGGTTGGCGCAAGTCGCAAGTGTTAGCCAGTGCTCGCAAGACAAGAAGCAGTGCCCCACCATGGACATGACCCCGCACTTCCCGATCTACATGGACTACGGTGCCACCACGCCGTGCGACCCCCGCGTCGTCGATGCCATGATCCCCTGGCTGCGTGAGCATTTCGGCAACCCGGCCTCGCGCACCCATGCCTACGGCTGGGAAGCGGAAGAAGCGGTCGAGAAGGCCCGCGCCCAGGTGGCCGATCTCATCGGCGCCGACCCGCGTGAAATCGTCTGGACCTCTGGCGCCACCGAGTCCAACAACCTGGCCTTGAAGGGGGCTGCCCACTTCTACCAATCGCGCGGCAAGCACATCATCACCGTCAAGACCGAGCACAAGGCCGTGCTCGACACCGTGCGCGAGCTCGAACGCCAAGGCTTCGACGCCACCTACCTCGATGTCAAGGAAGACGGGCTGCTCGACATGGACGTGCTCAAGGCCGCCATCCGCTCCGACACCATCCTGATCTCGGTCATGTACGTGAACAACGAGATCGGCGTGATCCAGGACATTCCTGCCATCGGCGCGCTGTGCCGCGAGAAGGGCATCGTCTTCCACGTGGACGCGGCACAGGCCACCGGCAAGGTCGACATCGACCTCAACAAGCTGCCCGTCGACCTGATGAGCCTGGCCTCGCACAAGACCTACGGCCCCAAGGGCATTGGCGCGCTGTACGTGCGCCGCAAGCCGCGTGTGCGCCTCGAAGCCCAGATGCACGGCGGTGGCCACGAGCGCGGCATGCGCTCGGGCACGCTGCCCACGCACCAGATCGTCGGCATGGGCGAGGCCTTTCGCATCGCCAAGGAAGAGATGCACGCCGAGAACGAACGCATCCGTGCGTTGCAGCAGCGCCTGCTCAGTGGCTTGCAAGGCATCGAGCAGATCTTCGTCAACGGCGACCTTGAGCGCCGCATCCCGCACAACCTGAACGTGTCGTTCAACTACGTGGAAGGCGAGTCGCTGATCATGGGCATCAAGGGCATCGCGGTGTCCTCGGGCTCGGCTTGCACCTCGGCCTCGCTGGAGCCCAGCTACGTGCTGCGCGCCCTGGGCCGCTCCGACGAGCTCGCGCACAGCTCGCTGCGCATGACCATCGGGCGCTTCACCACCGAAGAAGAAGTTGACACCGTCGTCACCACCCTGAAGGAGCGCGTGGCCAAGCTGCGCGAGCTGTCTCCCCTGTGGGACATGTACCAGGAAGGCATCGACCTGAGCACCATCCAGTGGTCTGCACATTGATTGATGCAGCCCCCGGCTGCGGGGTGCCGCAGCCACCCCCCGAGGGGGGCGGGGTCGGACGCTTGGGGCGGCCCGGCGCTGGCCCCGCCAGCAATTGAGACAGATTGGAGTTTGGATATGGCATACAGCGACAAGGTCATCGACCACTACGAAAACCCCCGCAACGTTGGCGCCTTCGAGAAGGGCGACGAATCGGTTGGCACCGGCATGGTGGGCGCCCCGGCTTGCGGCGACGTCATGAAGCTGCAGATCAAGGTCAACCCGTCCACCGGTGTGATCGAAGACGCACGCTTCAAGACCTACGGCTGCGGCTCGGCCATCGCTTCGAGCTCGCTCGTGACCGAGTGGGTGCGCGGCAAGACGCTCGACGAAGCACTGACCATCAAGAACACCCAGATCGCCGAGGAGCTGGCCTTGCCTCCGGTCAAGATCCACTGCTCGATCCTGGCGGAAGATGCGATCAAGGCAGCCGTCAACGACTACAAGGCCAAGCATGCAAACTGAAGCATCCTGCACCGCCGGTCCCGGCAAGGAGCCGCTGCCTGAAATCGCCCAGGTGAGCGAAGGCATGCGCGTTTCGCTGAGCGACGCGGCGGCGCGCCACATCACCCGCTACCTCGCCCGTCGCGGCAAGGGCGTGGGCGTGCGCCTGGGTGTGAAGACCACCGGCTGCTCTGGCCTGGCCTACAAGATCGAGTTCGCCGATGAGGTGGCGCCCGAAGACATCGTCTTCGAACAGCAGGGCGTGAAGATCCTGGTCGACCCCAAGAGCCTGCCCTACATCGACGGCACCGAGCTGGACTTCGTGCGCGAAGGCCTCAACGAAGGCTTCAAATTCAACAATCCCAACGAGCGTGACCGTTGTGGTTGTGGGGAATCCTTCCGCATCTGAAGGGCGCCCCGCCAGAGGGTCCACCGACGCGCCCAAGGCACACACCTTGCGTCGACCGAAGCCCCGCCCCCTCGGTGGGGTTTCGCACTTTGACCGACCATGAACATCGACGCCGACGATTTCACCCTGCTGGGCCTGCCACGCCGCTTCGCGCTGGAGCGAGCTCAGCTCGACACCGCCTGGAAAGCGCTGCAGGCCAAGGTCCACCCCGACCGCTTCGCCGCCGAAGGCGGGGCCGCGCAGCGCCTGGCCATGCAATGGGCCGTGCGCGTCAACGAGGCGCACCAGCGCCTGAAGGATCCGCTCCAGCGCGCCGCCTACCTGTGCGAGCTTGCCGGTGCCGCCGTGCAGGCGCATGACAACACCGCCATGCCCGGCGATTTCCTCATGCAGCAGATGATGTGGCGCGAGGCGCTGGACGAAGCTGGCAACACCGCCGAGGTCGAGGCCCTGTCGGCCGAGGTGACGGCCCAGCGCCGCGCCCGCCTGGCCCGCGTGGGCGAGCTGCTCGACGGGCCGGCCGCCGGTGCCGATGCCGCGCAGCAGGCCGCGCATCAGGCCGCGCAGGCCGCCCAAGCTGCCCAAGAGGTGAGGGCGCTCATGTTCATCGACCGGCTGCTCGAAGAGGTCGACGCCCGGCTGCAACGCTACGAAGACGAGGAAGGCGCCTGACGCCATGGCCCTGCTGCAAATTTCCGAACCCGGGCAGTCGCCCGACCCGCACCAACGCCGCATCGCGGTGGGCATCGACCTGGGCACCACGCACTCGCTGGTCGCCGCCGTGCGCAATGGCGCCGCCGAATGCCTGCCCGACGAACAGGGCCGCGTGATCCTGCCTTCGGCCGTGCGCTACCTGGTCGACGCCCAAGGCCGCACGCGCCGCCAGATCGGCTTCGATGCCATCCACGCGCAGGCTGAAGACCCGGTCAACACCATCGTGTCGGTGAAGCGCTTCATGGGCCGCCGCCTGGCCGACCTGCCCGACGCCGGCAAGCTGCCCTACCAGTTCGAGGACCAGCCGGGCATGGTCGGCGTCAAGACCGTGGACGGCGTGAAGTCGCCTGTCGAGGTGTCGGCCGAGATCCTGGCCAGCCTGCGCCAGCGCGCCGAGGACACCTTCAACGACGACCTGTTCGGCGCCGTCATCACGGTGCCCGCCTACTTCGACGACGCCCAGCGTCAGGCCACGAAGGATGCCGCCCAGATGGCGGGCATCAACGTGCTGCGTCTGCTCAACGAACCCACCGCAGCGGCCATCGCCTACGGACTGGACAACGGCTCCGAAGGGCTCTACGCCATCTACGACCTGGGCGGCGGCACCTTCGACATCTCGCTGCTGCAACTCAGCCGGGGCGTGTTCGAGGTCGTGGCCACGGGCGGCGATTCGGCCCTGGGCGGCGACGACATCGACCACGTGCTGGCCGACGCCGCGCTGGCCGATGCCCGCATGGAAGCCATCACGCCGCAGGACAAGCGCGTGGTGCTGGTTGCGGCCCGCCGCGCGAAGGAGAAGCTCTCAACCGATGGCAGCGTGCACTTCTCGTGCGCGCTCTCGGGCGGCATGGTTTCCGCCACCATCACCCGCGAGCGGCTCAACGAGCTCGCCAAGCCGCTCATCGACAAGACGCTGGCCGCCGTCAAGCGCGTGCTGCGCGACGCCAAGGTCAAGCCCGACGAGGTCAAGGGCGTGGTCATGGTGGGTGGCTCCACCCGCATGCCCGCCGTGCGCGACGCCGTGGGCGCCTTCTTCGGCCAGGCGCCGCTGACGGATCTCAACCCCGATGAGGTCGTGGCCCTGGGCGCGGCCATCCAGGCCAACCAACTGGCTGGCAACAACGTCAATGGCGAGCTGTTGCTGCTCGACGTGCTGCCCCTCTCGCTGGGGCTGGAGACCATGGGCGGCCTGGTCGAGCGCATCATCCCGCGCAACACCCCGATCCCCTCGGCCCGCGCGCAAGACTTCACCACGTTCAAGGACGGCCAGACGGCGCTGGCGGTGCATGTGGTGCAGGGCGAGCGCGAGCAGGTCGAGCATTGCCGCTCGCTGGCGCGCTTCGAGCTGCGCGGCATCCCGCCGATGGCGGCCGGCGCCGCGCGCATCCGCGTGAGCTTCCAGGTCGATGCCGATGGCTTGCTGAGCGTGTCGGCGAAGGAGCAGCTCTCCGGCGTGGAGGCCTCCGTCGTCGTCAAGCCCAGCTATGGCCTGAGCGACGACCAGGTGGCCCACATGCTGCGCGAAGGTTTCACCACCGCCGCCGAGGACATGAAGGACCGCGCCCTGCGCGAAGCCCGCGTCGAGGCCGAGCGCATGCTCGAAGCCACGCGCACCGCCCTGGCCGCCGATGGCGACCTGCTCAGCCCCGAACAACGCACCGAAATTGAACGGCTGATGGCCCAGATCGGCCAGCGCTGCGACCGGGGTGACCTGGTGGCCCTGGAGGCCGCCACCAAGGCCCTGGCCGAAGGCACCGAGTTCTTCGCCGCCGAGCGCATGAACCGCAGCATCCGCCAGGCGCTGGCCGGGCGATCGCTCGACCAGATCTGAGCCCGGCCGCCGACCACCGCATCGAGCCACGCCCCACCAGACCGCACCCGGCGCCCCACCGCACGAGACCCGCCCACCATGCCCGTCATCAAGATCCTGCCTCACCCTACGCTGTGCCCCCAGGGCGCCGAGATCCAGGCCGCGCCCGGCACCAGCATCTGCGAGGCCCTGCTCGACAACCACATCGAGATCGAGCACGCCTGCGACATGAGCGCGGCCTGCACCACCTGCCACGTCATCGTGCGCCAGGGCTTCAACAGCCTCAACGAAATGGAAGAGACCGAGGAAGACCTGCTCGACCGCGCCTGGGGCCTGGAGCCCAACTCGCGCCTGAGCTGCCAGGCCATCGTGGCCGGGCAGGACCTGACGGTGGAGATCCCTAAGTACACGATCAACCACGCGCGCGAGAATCACTGACCCCCAAGCTCGCTTTGCTCGCGTCCCCCCGAGAGGGAGCGGCAGGCTTGGGGCGGCCCGGCGCCTGCCTCATCACCGACATGACCCGCCAGATCTTCCTCGACACCGAAACCACGGGCCTGAGCCCGGAGTCCGGCGACCGCATCATCGAAATCGGTTGCGTGGAGATGGTCAACCGCCGCCTCACGGGCCGGCACCTGCACCACTACTTCAACCCCGAGCGGCCCAACCACGAGGACGCCGTCCGCATCCACGGCCTGACCGACGAGTTCCTCGCCGACAAGCCGCTGTTCGCCTCGCTGGCCGACGAGATCATCGAGTACTGCCGGGGCGCCGAGGTCATCATCCACAACGCGGCGTTCGACATCGGCTTCCTTGACGCCGAGCTCAAGCGCGTGGGCAAGGGCAAGTTCCGAGACCACGTGGCCGGTGTCATCGACAGCCTGGTCATGGCGCGCGAGATGTTCCCCGGCAAGAGCAACTCGCTTGATGCGCTGTGCAAGCGGCTGGAGGTCGACAACACCCATCGCACGCTGCACGGCGCCTTGATGGACGCCGAACTGCTGGCCGAGGTCTTCATCAACATGACGCGGGGCCAGGATGCCTTGCTGATGGACACCGAAGGCAGCGAGGGCGAAGGTGCTGGCGCGCTGGAAGCCGCTGCGGTCGACTTCAGCGCCTTCGAGTTGCCCGTGCTGGGCCCCAGCGCCGAAGAGGCCGAAGCCTTCGAGAAAGCGTTGCTCGATCTCGACAAAGCCGCTGGCGGGCAAGCTGTTTGGAGAAAGTGCGAAAGCGTGGTATAGTTTTAGTCTTCGCTGATTATTGCTGCCGATGCGGCGGCTAAAAATCAGCCGGTGGACCCAGTCCCGAGCACAGTTTCGGGCGGTTAGCTCAGCGGTAGAGCACTGCCTTCACACGGCAGGGGTCGCAGGTTCGAACCCTGCACCGCCCACCAGATAGAACCCCGGTAAGTCATTGATTTACCGGGGTTTTTTCTTTCCCGGGGGTGTTTCCTGGGGCTCGCCAGGGTGCCCGGTATGAAAAAGGTATGAAAAACCGGCCTCGCGGGTCGGTGCCCGGGGCCGGTCTGGCTTTCATACCCGGGCGGCTCGTTTTCATACCCGGCCGGGTCGTTTTCATACGTCGAGCGGCTTCGGCTCTTTCTGCTGCATGCCCGCCAGGGTGGCGGCGATGTCGCTCTCGCGCCATCCGACGCGGCGCGGCGAGAGCTTGACCGGCTTCGGATAGATGCCCGTTCGAATGCCAGCGTAAAAGGTCGACTTCGACACCTCGAACCGCTTGAGGGCGGCGTCGAGCCGGTGAATCTTGTCGGCGGGGATGGTCGGCGCTTCCGTCATGCCTCGCCCCCTTCCTTCGGCTTGGCGTGCTTGCCCGAGCCCTTGAGGGCAGGCGGGCGCGGCGAGGGCTTGGCGCCCGGCTTCGACTTGGGTGAGCGTTTATCGGTCGCGAAGAGCGCGGCGACCTTGCCTTGATAGTTCGGGCTGAACGGGTGGTCGGTGGGGTAGTTCATGGCTCAGGCTTTCGGGATGAGTGCTTGCAGTTCGACGACGGTCGCGCACTTGCGCACGCGCTCGGGCTTGCTGGACGCCATGACGCGCAGGCCGACGGCGAGGAAGGTTTCGAGGGTCGCCAGGGCTTCGCCTGCTGCGCCTGCGTCGCCCACCTGGGCGCGAAGGGTGGCGACGGCTTGGGATGTCACGGCCTGGATGCCTGACACGTCGGTTCGGGTCTTGAGGCTCATTCGGGGTAGGGGGTAGGGGGCAGGGTGAGGCCGAGCACGTCGGCCGCGTAGGCTTCGAGGGCGTTCAGGTAGAGGCCCATTTCTTCGACATCGAGGTCGGTCGTCGACATCGCGAGTTCGCGCTCGCCGCGCGGAAGCTCGACCCACTTCGCGAGGCCCTTGCGGCACATGGCCGGGAGGTGCTCGCGCTTCATGTGGACATTCCACGCCTCGGGGCTGAACCGCTGGCCGTTCACGACCGCGTGCTCTGCGATGAACCCGAGCCAAACCCACATGAGGGCGTTTTGTTCGAGGCTTCGCTTCGCACGGTGCTCGCCCACGCTCACGGCGAGAGGCTTGCCGAGGGCCGCCATCCCTTGCCAGTTCTCGGCCAGGAAGGCGGCGACACGGTCAATCACCGAGGCGTCACGGATGACGAAGGTCTTCTTCATTGCGTCAAAAAAGGTAGCCGACGCGGTCAAGCGTCAAGGGCGAGAAGGGTCTTCAGGGCGACCGTTTGGCCCCTCTTCTCGTCGAACTTCGCCCACGGCTCGGAGAGGGCGACGGCTCGAATCGTTCGCTTCGTCTGGTTCGCGACCGCGTTGCCTCGGTGCTCACGAACAAAGCGAATCCACTCGGCCGCCTTCGCGTCGTCGCCCTGCTGAATGGCGACGATTGCTTCGAGGCGCTTTCGGTGCCAAATCTCAGGGCGTGACACGTCCACGGCTCAACGGCTCCCGCTGGCTGGCTGGCTGGCGCTGGGGCTGGCCGTCACGGTCGAGGCGACGGGGCGGGGCATGAACCACGGGCGCCAGAAAGACGGCGAAGGGGTGGGCGCTGGCGAGGGCTTCGCGGCCGGTGCTGGCGCTGGCGTGGCGGCCGCTTCGGCGTGCGCTGCGGTGGTCGTCGCGTGCGGCGTGGTGGCGTGCGCTGCTGCTGCGTGTGCGGCCGTGCCGTGGGCGGCGACCCCGTGGGCGGCAACGCTGATTGCGTGGGCGTGGTCGATGGTCGCCAGGATGGCGAGGGCGATGATTGCGAGGGGCTTCTTCATGGTGTGCTCTTTCATGGTTCAGGGTGGAAGCCGGGCAAGCCCGGCCGGGGCTCAGGGTCAGAAGGGGATGTCGTCGTCCATGTCGTCGAAGCCTGTCGACGGGGCGGGCGCGCGGGCGGGGGCGGTTTGGCGCGATTGGGGCGATTGAGGGGCTCGCCCCTGGTTACCCCCTGGCGCGCGGCCTTGCGGGGCTTGGCGGGCCGGTTGGCGGCCTTGCTGGGGTTGCTGGCGCTGCTGGCGACCGTAGCCGTCGCCCTGGCCTTGCCCGTAGCCGTCGCCGCCATCCTGGCGCGGGCCGAGCATTCGCATCGTGTCGAGAACGGCCTCGGTCTTGTAGCGGTCTTGCCCGTCCTTGTCCTGATACTTCCGGGTTTTGAGCTTGCCCTCGACGTACACGAGCGAGCCGCTTCGCAGGTATTCGCCGCAAATCTCGCCGAGCTGGTTCCATGCGACGCACGAGAGCCATTCGGTCGACTCGACTTGTTCGCCTGTGTTCTTGTCCTTGTAACGCTCGGTCGATGCGACCGAGAACGAGCACACGGCGGCGCCGCTTTGGGTGTAACGAACCTCGGGGTCGCGTCCGAGGTGGCCGATAAATTGAACTTTGTTCAGTGACATGGTGAAGGCGTCCTTTTTGGTAGCAGAAGGGCGCGCACTGCGCCCGGTGGATTGGTGGCGTTTACTTGATAACGAGGCGGGTGCCCTTCTCGATGTGGGCGCCCTTCACGTTCTGGCCTGCTTCGATGGCGGCCTTCAATGCGGCTTTGTCGAGCTTCGGGGGAGGGGGTGGGGACTTGACGAAGAACTTCTTCGGAATGACGCTCTCGTCGTCGACGATGACCGAGGCCGGGTTCGATTGCACGGCGATGGTGAAGGCGGCCGCCTGAATCTTCGTCATGCCGCAGGCTTCGAGGTGCGTCTTCAGGTAGTCGCGCAGGCGTTCGAGCTTCGCGGCGGCGGCCTTGCGGCGCGTCGTCATGCGCTCTTCTTCGGCCTTCATCGCGGCGACGGTGGCCTCTTCGTTGCGAATGGCGAACGCGATGTTCGTCGCCTTGTCTTCGAGGTCGCCGCCGATGGCTTCCATCGTGTCTTTGAAGGTCTGCTCGTCGAGGTCTGCCGACATCACGAGTTCGAGGTCTTTGCGGTATTGGTCGGCGATGAGGTAAAGGGCGGTCATGTCTTCATGTGCTCCGGTTGGTGGTAAAGGTTCGCCCGGTCGTCGGGCTCGTGGTGATGCGGTTACGCGGGGGCAAACTCGGCGAGGCGCGCTTCGCACTGGCGGGCAAACTCGTCGGCCCAATCCTGGCGGTCTGCCTCGGTGGCGTCCTTGATGGCCGCATTCGCGGCGACCTTGACGCCTGCCTCGTCGGTGGCCTCACGAATGGCGGCCTCGTGTGCGTCGATGACGGCATCGTCGAAGACCGGCTCGCTTGCGTTGCCTCGCTGCTTGCCCTTGCCCTTGCCCTTGCCTTCGACATCGTGGGTCGTGAAGTCGGCGTCGTTGTCGGGCGTGGCTTCCGTGGGAATGCAGAAGGTCAAAAGGGCCATGTACTTGTAAGCGGCCGACATGGCTTTGTTTGTCGACTTGTCGGCGCTGTCCATCGCTTCCCCGTAGGTTGTGACGGTGTGCTTCGAGCCGTCCTCTTTGGCGATGAGGTCGAAGTCGACCTTCACAGTCGTATAGAAGAGGGCGCCGCCCTTCGATGTGCTGCGCTCGACTTGCGTGCGCTCAAGAACGCGGGGCACGCACAAGAGCCCGGCCTCACACATGGCCGCGCTCAGGTTGTTGAGCACGTCGTCGATGCCTCGGAATTGATAGCCCTGCTGCTGGTTCTTGCGACCCTTGCCGATGCCTTCCTTCGACATCGTGGTCATTACTTCGTGAATGGCTTGAAAGACTTTCATATCGTCCTCGTTAGGGTGTTGAATGCTACCGATTTGGTCGCACAAAGTCAAGCGCGAAAAGGTAGCGGATTACGTCTCAAGGATGTCGACGCCGTGAACCGACTTCATCAAGTGCCGCTTGATGCGATACACGTCGGTTCGGTGGCCCTTGCAGTCCTCGACGACCTCACGGCCGAGTCGCTTGTCGAAATAAACGAAGTCGGCGAAGTAGCGAAGCGCGGGCTTAGTCTTCCCGTCGAGCTTGACGGCCGGGGCCAGTTCGAAACGAACTTCGCGACGCAAGTTTTCGACTAGGCCAGCGTGAGCGAGAAGCATCAAGGCTTGATGCCGGTTTGCCTCGCGCTTGCTTCGGTACTTTTGGCCGCCCACTTCGCAAGCCTTGTTGCCGAACTTGCTCGGCTTCTTTGCGAGCACGAGCGAGGCGGCGGTCTTCGGCTTCCTGGCGCCATTGCTCAACGTCTTCGAGCGTGATGCCGAGCGCGTGGCGGGTGCGCTCGACGAGTTCTTCTTCGGTGATGCCATAGGTTCGAATGAATGCCTTAGTCCCTAGTCCATGAATGCCGCTGTCGCCCCGGTGATGCTCGACACATAGGGGCATCGTGTCGAAGTCGCAGGCGCGGCGGCCGAGGCCGGTGCCCGTTCGCTTGTGGTGAACCTCGACGGGGAAGGCCCCGCACCCTGGCACCATGCAGCGAAGGCGGGCAACTTGCCCCATGTACGCGGCGCCGTTCAACTGAAGGCCCGCATCTTCTCGGCGACCTCTTCGGCGTACTTGCGCAGCGCCTTCGCGTTGCCCTTGCGCCAAATCGACTTAGGCGCGGCATGGCAACCGGCCGACTTCTGCGGCCCGTAGCCGATGCGGCGAATCACGCCCTTGTCGGCGAGAACCTGGGTCACGGCGCCCCATGCGCGGCAATCGGGCGGCTCGGGCAAGCCTGCGGCCGTCGCGGCTTGTCGGATGTCTTCGGTCATGAACGAGTGCTCGCACGTCGCCAGGAAGTCGACGAAGAACGAGAGGGCTCGCGTGTGCCATCCACGATGGGCGCGGCTTGCTCTCTCTGCTGCGGCGTTCGCGCCATCGCGGGCGGCCGTGCGCTCGACGTTCAGGTCATGCCCGAACAAGGGTGCTTGAAGTTCCATGTCATCAATCCTTCGGGGTTACGTTCGTGCGTTTGAAGAGGCCCGCAAGCTGCTCACGAACACGCGCAGGCATGGGCACGGGGGTCGGGTTGTATGGAAGTTCGAGGGGGCGCTCGGGCACGTCGTCGAGCAAGCCTTCGCGGTCGGCCGCGAGCTTCTCTTCGTAGATGCGCGCCCATCGCTTTTGCTGCGCCTTGTATGGAAGAACCACGAGGTCGCCGCCCATTGCTGCGGCCGCCCAAAAGAGCGCGCGGCTCGGCCACTTGTCGGCCCGTCGGTCGCGTCGGCGCATCTGCTCGACTGCGACCTCGAAGTCGGCCTCGAAGTCAACGGGAGGGCGACACAAGGCCAGGAACTCGGGGAGCATCGGGGGCCACTTCTGGCGGCCGGTGACGCAAGCGCGAACCCCGCGAGTCACCTCGCCGCGAGAGAGCCCCTCGGCTTCGATGCCTGCTTGCCATGTGGCCTTGATGACATCGAGCGGCACGCCTCGATAAGCGTCGGCGAACTTGGTGCCATAGGTCGCGAGCATCGTTTGAACAACGCCGTCGATGCCGTCGTCGACGATGGCCTTAAACGTCGACGATGTCGGGCTCGGGGCCGCCTTGACGACGGCGCCCGAAGGCTTGGCTCGTGAAGTCGTCGGCGTGGTCGAATCGTCCGGGTCGTGTTGGTCGTGTGCCATAGGTCGGTGAGGGCCTGAAGGTTTGCGGGGTGTTGAGTCGTGGCGCCTTGTCCTGCGCTCGGCTCATCCAGTTCGTGAGGAACCGCGTGTAATTGCTCTTTCGGTTGGCGGGGTTCGCCACGAGCCACAAGGCGGCGCGGCGGGCTTCTGCGTCCACGTCGATAGCCGGGAAGGCTTCGCGAAAGCGACCGAAAAGGTCGCCGATAGGGCCGAGAAAAGTGCCCTTCTCGAAGTCGAACTCGACGGGGTCGGCTTTTGTCTTCCTGGCGGCTCGCTTCGCTTTCGGTGGCGGCGCCTCTTCTCCTTCTTCTTTACTTACAGGTTCAATGACAGGTTCGTCGGCAAATTTCGCCGGGGGGGTAGGCAAATTTCGCCGGGGGGCGGGGAGGTTTTCGCCAGGGGGCGGGGCGGCGAGATTTGCCGGGGGATGCTCGAAGCCCGAGGCCCTTGCCAGTTCGTCGAGGTCGACGGCCGTCGGCTTGCGCTTCAGTTCGCCGGGGCGCTCAAGGTTCAGCCGGAAGAGGTCGCTCAACTGCTGGCCGTTCTTGCCTGCGCGCCCCCTGCGGCTCAGGAAGCCGTCGGCCTCAAGGCCCGCGAGGTGCTCGCGAACGGTGCGGGGGCTTTGCTCGGTGTAGGTCGAGAGGTTCGCTTGAGAAGGCCAGCAAACGCCCACCTCGTCGGCGAATTGAGCGAGGGCCATCAAGACGGCCTTACGCCCTGGCGAGCCGGTGGCCTGCTCCCAAGCCCATGCGATAGCCTGGAAGCTCACGAGCGGCCCCCAATCGGGGCGGCCCCGGTCTTGCGCAACTGTTCGCGGGGGATGAGCAAGCCGTCGAGGCTCAGGCGCCCGCCCGATGCTTCCACGAGGGCGCGGGCGAGGTCGACGCCCGGCCGCTTGCGTCGGTCTTTGATGTGAAGCCAGTAACCGAACGTCGTGCCCGCGCGCTCGCACATGGCGAGAATCTCTTCGCGGGGGGTCTTCTCGTGGAACTCATGCGGCGAGAGGGTCTTCGCCTTCGGCTTGCTTGCGGGCTTGAGAGGTTCTCCCGATACCGCTTTTTTCTTTCGTGAATCTTTCATGTCTGTCTCTCCTTCGCTTGGGGGCGTTCAAAAGGGGGATTTGTTGAAAAGGGTCGCAATGCTACCTTATTGGTAGCCCATGCGAACACGCGCTCGGCTAGACTTGCTACCAATTTGGAACACTAGGGATAGGGGTTAAAAATGACTGCTTCTGAGATTCGACTGAAGAACTTCCTCGCACTGTTCGCGGCCTTCAAGATGAAGAACGCACACCTCCCCGATAAGGGCATGCTCAAGATGTGGGCGCTTCATGTCGGCGGCGACGAGCGTCACTTCTCCCACATAAAGAACGGCCGCAAGGGCATCGGTCACGCCCTGGCCCGCCAGATCGAAGAGGCCGAAGGCTTGCCCGAAGGATGGCTCGACCGCGAACACGGTGACCTCGAACCCCGCGACCTTCATGAGCGGGCGTTCATCGAGACGGCTCTCGCGCTTTACCGCACGAGCCCCGCCGATGCTCAATCGAAGATGACCGAGCTTCTGAAGACGCGCCTCGCTGGTCGTTGATCCCGCGAACACGGGGGTTTGTGTCCTCATTTATGACCGCCTAGATAAGTGCCTTCACACTTCTTTCACATTTATCAAACTTCCGGTTACAGTTCCCGCCTCGCGCCACTTCGGGGCGTTGCAGTACCAAGGAAGGAAAGAGGAAATGAACGAGAAGGCTTTCGTCGAACTGTTGAAGCAAGTTCAGCCGGAAGAGCGGGGGGAGGTCTTGAAGGCCCTCGCCGATCTCTCGGGCGACAAGAAGACTACCGAAAAGGTAGCCCACGAAGGCGCGCGCATTGGTAGCTAACTAGCCCAAAAGCGCGCACACTGCACGGGCGGCGAGAACGACGCCCGAACCCACAAGCCCGCCCACGGTAACGGCCGCGAGAAACACGCACACGGCCGACACCGGGCGGGCTTTTTTGTGGGCGACGATGACGCCAGGGGCGAACGGATAGCGGCTCATGCTGGCACCTCTTCTGCTTGGGTTGCGGGAGCGGGCAGGGCGAGCAAGTTCGCGAGCTTCGTGTCGATGGCGTCGAGCTTGCCTTCGTACTCCGACACGATGCGGGCGCGCTCGGTGCGAAGTGCGGCCTCTTGTTCGCCGATGGGGTCGAAGTCCTCGGGGATGGTGAAGAGGGTCTTCAAGGGGCCGACGTACACGAGGCCGGGAATCAAGGCGGCGCAATTGTCGCCAGGGAAGACCGAGAGGCGCGGCTTCGCTTGAAACTTGCCGTCGACGAAGCCGGGGGCCTCGTCGATGTAGACGTGTGCGGCGACGGTGTGCGTCGAGCCAGGGGTGAAGGGCTTCGTGTTCATGCTGCGAGCTTTCGGGCTGTTGCGTGGGTGGCTTGGGTCATGGTGAGCACGAGGTCGAGGGCGGCCCATGTGCTCGGGGCTTGGATCACGGCGCGAGAGGCGCCTCGGTCGGTGGTGTACTTGACGAGCACGGTCACGGCTTGAGCCCCTTCGTCGTCATGTCGCCGCGCTCGGTGGCCTTGAGGTCTTCACGCAAGCAAGCCAGGGCGGCGGCCTCTGCGTTCTCGCGATACTTCTGCATGATGATGGTCGTGAGGTGGCGCTCGGCGTAAGCCTTCAGGGGCTTGATTGCCACATTGAACGGGTGGTCGGCGTAGAGGTTGGAGTCGCCGAAGCCAAGCTCTCGGGCGACGCGCGAGACGATGGCGTTCGCGCCACGGTAAGCGGCGGCCTTCGCCACGTCTTGCGCTCTCTGTTCGATTACCTTGAGGTTCATGCTTGCTTGTCCTTCTGCTGCTGGTGGTACTTGTCCGACTCGGCGAGAAGAGCCTCGTCGCACTGCTGCGCCAGGGTGCCCCCTGGCTTGATTGGCACGTCGATAAAGCCCGAGGGGGCTTCAGGCGTGCCGGTGAATGTGCCGACCTCGTCGGGCGGCGGGTGCATGTGCCGGGTGCTTGGGATTCGGTAAGCCCTGGTGAGCACTCGGCGCCGCTCGTGGTCGACGAGTCCGACGAACGTCGTCGGGCCGGTCTTGCTGGTGTGAATAATCATCGCTGTCGTTTTGGTAGCCGATAGGGGCGAGCGAATCGCCCCTCGCGCTCAGGCGTCGAACTCGTCGACGATTGCCAGGGCGACTACCGTGCCCTCGCTGTTGCGAACTGCGGCCTCGTGCTCGCGGCCGTTCGAGAAGATGCCGAAGCTCACGGTGTAGTCGCCGACCTTGCGAGTCTCGCTCTCTGGATTGGCGCGGCAGGCGTCGAAGATGGCCTCGGTCGCTGCGCCTTCGGTGATGTCGGTCGTGTGCTCAAGGTTGCGCATGATGCTCGTGTCGGTGTGTTGCTGAAGTCCTCATTATGCTACCTAAAAGGTAGCGGACGCAAGAGGCGTTGCGCCGTTGTCACGCCTCGGCGTTCTTCTTCGTCGCGGCCTTCACTGCGGCCTCGGCCGTCTTGAACGCGCCGCACGAAGAGAAGCCGACGCCCTTGTTCGGCTTGTAAGCGAGCGTCCACGGCTTCGCGCGCTCTTTGTAGCCCCACCGGCCGACCGTGACGCCCGCCTCGTGATAGACGAAGAACCGGCCGCGAGCCACTTCGGCCGAGCCATGCACGCGAACCGTGCCCTCTGGCGTGGCGATGTGAGCCGGGGCGCACACGGCGACGGGCTCGACGGCGGTCGCTGGCTCGGTGTGTTCGTCTTCAATGTGTCGGGTGTCCATGTCTTTACCTCTCGTGTGGTGCGGGCCGAGGCCCGCGTTCTATTACTTGGCGACCATCACCTCGGCGAGCGGCTTGCCGTGAACCTCGGCGGCGAGCGTCTCGATTGCTTCGGCGTGCTGGCGCGCGCCACGGGCCGAGCCTTCGAGGTTCGCCGCCAGGATGGCGACGGCCTGCTCTTGCATGTGGGCGGGCGCATCGGCGAAGGGCACGACCTCGGCGTTCATGAAGACCGAGGCGCGGGCGGTCTTCGGCTTGATGGTGCCCGCGCGCACCTTCGCGGCCTTCTCGGCTTGCTCGTCGGCGTGGGCGCGCAGGCTTTCGGCGACCTTGCTCGTGTAGTCGGTCGACACTTCCATCGGTGAGCGGCCCCACCCGTGGCAGGTGCCCGAGAAGAAGCCGAACTTCACCTCGTAGCCGTGTTTTGCGATGCGGCCGTCGGTGGCGGCTTGCTGGCTTCCGCAGGCTTGGCAGTGGCCGCGAAGCTGAAGGCGTGCGCCGTCGGCCTCGGTGAGCACCTTCTTCGCCTTCGGGGTGATGATGGCGCCCTTGATGGTCGACGCCAGGGCGACGGCCTCTTCAATGCGGGCGACGGCCTCGGTCATGGCGGGGAACACTGCCAGGACGGCGGCCGAGTGCTTCGGCTTCCACTCGTGAGGAAGGCCGGGGAGGTTCCAGTAAAGCGCCTCAACGTCGGCGGGCATGTTGAGGGCGCCGTCGCGTGTGGCGAGGCAGGCTTCGCGAACCTCTTCGCGCATTGCCTCGTGTGCGGCGGTCGCGTCGGCGCGGGCGCGGTCTGCTGCGGCCTTCGTCGAGAAGCCTTCGGCCAGGGCGGCGCGGGCGGCTTCCATGCGGCGAGCGAAGCGGTCGGCGTTCGTTTGGCGGGTCATGTCGGCGTGTCCTTGTTGCGTGTCAATGCCGTGATTCTGCTACCAAAAAGGTAGACGACGCAAGAGGAAGAGGCAGAAAAATCGCGCTACGTCGAAGAAACGGCGAGAAATTGGTGAAATGTGTCGCGCATTTGCTACCATTACGGACGTAAACCGAACGGCCCGACATGCAAATCGAACTCCGTCACCGCGAAAGCCTGAAGCCCTACGAAGCGAACTCTCGAACGCACTCGCCCGAGCAAGTGCGCCAGATTGCCGCGTCGATGCGCGCCTTCGGGTGGACGCTGCCCATCCTGGCCGACGGCGACACCATCGTCGCCGGTCACGGGCGCGACATGGCGGCCGCCCTCATCTACTCCGAGGGCGACTTCATTCGGTGGCCGAACGGCGCGGGCATCCCCTTCGGGATGGTGCCGGTCATCCCTTGCGATGGCTGGACGCCTGAGCAAGTGCGCGCCTATGTCATCGCCGACAACAAGCTCGCCCTAAATGCCGGGTGGGATGACGAGACGCTTCGCGCCGAGCTTGCCGCCCTGGCCGACCTGGGCTTCGACCTTGACCTCACCGGCTTCTCGGCCGGGGAAATCGCCGCCCTGAACGGCGAAGAGCCTCTCGACCTCGACGAAGAGGAAGAGGGCGACCGCGAGGGCACGGGTCAGAAGTTCGTCGCCATCGACGGCGAGAAGGTGCCCGTCACCGACGACGAGGTCGACGCGCTGCTCGCGGCCGTTCGGGATTACACGAGCCGCAACGGGATGAGCTTCGGCTTCTTCTCGAAGCTGCTGAACGACGCGGGGGCGAACACCGCCCTCGAAGACTGACCCCTTCAACCCATCAAGACCACATGAACACGACCGTCTTCGCCTACACCGAGCCCGGCCAATCGAACCCGGCATTCGTCAACATCACCGAGAAGCCCGAGGGCCTGGTTCTGTACGCTCGCGCCCGTGGTGCGAACGCTCCCGTCGAGGTGCCGCTCACCGAGCGCGAACTCGGCCGCCTGCTGGGTGTCCTGGCGAACCGTCGCCGCAACAAACGCGCCGCCGAAATGCGCGAGGCCCTGAACGAAGCGGCGGGGGCTTGATGCCGTACCCCGAGAGCAAGGCGCCCGAGGCGGCGCCGAACCCGTGGGGGCGCTCGCCCGAGACGCTGTTCGGCTTCCGGTTGATCGTCACGCCAGACCGCCCGCGTTATGAGCTTCCCGCCGAAATCCTGCCGGGCTTGCCCTGGCCTGAAGGCTTCCGCGAGGAAATCAACGCATGGGCGCGCGGCTTCTTCCGGCCGGTGAACATGCTGCAAGACGGCGCGGCCGTCGTCATGACGAGCCCGAGCGACGCGGTCATGATGAACCCGCGCACCCTGGCCGCTATGCGCCTGGAAGCCGAGGCCCTCGGCGTCTCGTTCGGGGGTGCCCAATGATGCGCCGCCGAATGACGAGCCTCGCCGCTCTGGCCGCCCTGGCGCTCGCCTCGGCCCCGTCTCTGGCCTGCGCCCCCTTCCCGAACGTGGTGCCGTTCTCCCCGAACGTCTTCGAGGCGCCCATGTTCCCCCGAGCCCGTGGCGGCTCTCACAAGCAAAAGGCCCGCAAGGCAGGGAAGGGGCGCGCATGAGCGAGAAGACCGTTAAAAAAGCCTGCGGCGCCTTGTATGAGCTTCGCGGCCTGACTTCGACCGGGTGCCCCGACTGCGCCGCCTATCGTGACCCGGCCGCCTGCAATTCGCTTTCTGAGGGTGGCGCGTGCCAAGTGAGCGAGGCCGCTCATTGGGTGAAGGTCGCCGTCGTGCCCCCTGGTGGCCCTGAGCTTTCGCGCTCCAAGGTTGAGGCCGTCGCCGACGCGCTCGGGTACCGGGCGCACATCCGTGAAGCCTTGCGGGGTGAAGCATGAGCGCGCCGACCGAGTGCCGGGCCGATGGCCGCTGTCAGTACGCAATCGACCACGGGGCCGAGGGCTTGGGGTGCTGCCCGCGTGGCAAATGCTCCATGCCCGCCCTGTGGTGCATCTACATTCCCGGCCCGTGCGAGGTTCATGCCGCGCCGAGCAAGGCGGCCGCCGAGCACATGGCCGCCCGTCATAACGAGGCAATGACCCGTTACTTCGAGCGTTACCCCGAGCGCGCCCCCGAGCCTCTCGCATGGACGCGCGCCGAGGTGCGGGAGTGGCCTCACGACGAAGAGGCTCACGCCGACGCCCTGGCCGAGTTCGATGCCGCTGCATGGGGCTGGAAGGGTGACGCATGAGCCGGGGCGACCTGTTGGCGCTGGCCGCCATGAAGAAGGGCCTCGCGGAACTCGAAGCGAAGGCCGAGAAGGCTCGGGCCGCTGAGAAGGCGTGTATCGACGCACCGGGCGCGCTCATCGCGTTGCACCGGGAGGCGGTCGAGGTGATGCGTGATGTCGCCGCAAAGCCTCGCGAGAGCCTGAAGAAGCTCGAAGACATGAAGGCGCGCGAAGAGGCCATTCGCCGACACCTGAAGCAAGACCTCGTGAAGCTCATGGACAAGACGCACGCGGCCGAGTGGGACGCGAGCGCCCTGCGTGAGCACATCGCCTATTTCGAAATGAATCTCCGCTTTCGCGGGGTGTTGAAGGAAGAAGGAAGCAAGACCAAATGAAGAAGCTGATCGTCGGGGCCGTGCGCGGCTCTCTGTTGTTCCTGGCCGGTGTTGTCGTGCTGGCTGTCGTGCTGTCGTGTGCTGCTGGTGTGGTGGGCCTGCTGGTCGCCTCGCTTGCGTTCACGGCTGTCGTGCTGGGTGTGTTCGGCGTCGCTGCTGTTGTTGTGCTGGCTGGCGTGATGGCTGTCGTCATCCTGGCGGCCGTGTCGGGTGGCGTGAAGCGCATCGCCGAGGGGGTGGCATGAAGTGCGCCTCGTGCGGGAAGGTCGCCGAGGTGCGGCCTTATGGCCCTGGCGGCTCGCTCATCTGCTTCGACTGCGCCTTCGGTACGCCTGAGAGCAAGAAGGCGACCGAGAAAGCCTTCGCCGCCCAACTCAACGCGGCCGGGCCTGTCGTCGTCATCGGCGGGGAGTGCGGCCCCGTGCCTGCGCCCCCTGAACTCGGCGGGCGCGTCTTGTCGTGAGGTGATGGGATGAGCGCGACGGATTGGGAAGCTCTGCGCCTTGAGTTCATTCACGGCGCGATGACCGCCGAGGAACTCGCTGAGCGTCACGGCCTGAAGCCCGACACGGTGCGAACGCGCGCCCGTCGTGGTGGATGGCGTGAGCAACGCGAAGAACTGTCGCGCGCTGTCGTGTCTCGGGCCGAAGCTGTCGCGCAAGCCGAAGAAAGTGTCGCGCAGCATGTCGACGCTGTCGCGACGGCTGTCGCGGTCGAGGTGAAGGCGACGACCCTCGTCGAGTTCAATGCCGACGATGTGAAGCTCGCGAAGGCTCTGCGCGCCGAGGTGGCGAAGCTCATCACCGAAGCCCGCAAGGCTGGCGGGGCTCGCCTGTCGCCGCGCGACCTGAACGCACTCGCCGCGACGGCCGAGCGTGCGCAACGCATGGGGCGCCTTGCCCTGGGTGTGTCGACCGAGAACGTCGGCCTCGGTGGCGAGAATGGTCGCGGCCCGGTGCCCGTGGCGGCCGTCACCCCGGCCGAATATGAGGCCATCGCGCGCAAGCTGCTCGAAGAGTTCTAAGCCGTGGCCGCTGTCCTGAGCCCTCAAGAGCAAGCCGTCGCGCAAGACCTCGCACGTCGCGACCTCTACTTCTTCGCGCGCCGCATGTTTCAGGTGCGCAAGGGGTTCAAGTGGCGCCACAACTGGCACCACAAGGCCATTTGCGACGCCCTCATGAGGGTCTATCGGGGCGAGGTGACGCGCCTCATCATCAACGTGCCCCCGCGCTACTCGAAGACCGACCTCGCTGTCGTGGCCTTCATCGCGTGGGCGCTCGGGAACAACCCCGACGCCGAGTTCATTCACACGAGTTACTCGGCGACCCTGGCGGGCTCGAACGCGGCGAACGTGAAGTCGCTTGTCGAGTCCGAGGAATATCGCGCCATGTTCCCCGAGGTCGTGCTTCGTAACGACTTCCAAAGCCGGGGCGACTGGCGCACGACGAAGGGCGGGGTCGTGTACGCGACCGGCTCGGGTGGCACGATTACCGGCTTCGGCGCGGGCAAGATGCGGCCGGGCTTCGGTGGCGCCATCATCATCGACGACCCGCACAAGGCCGACGAAGCGCGCTCGGACAAGGTGCGCGAGGGCGTTATCGAATGGTTCGGCAACACGCTCGAAAGCCGGAAGAACGACCCGGCCCGAACCCCGATCATCGTCATCATGCAGCGCCTACACGAGCGCGACCTCGCGGGCTGGCTCATGGATGGGGGCAACGGCGAGAAGTGGGAAGTCGTCGAGCTTCCCGCCATTCAGCCCGACGGCTCGGCCCTGTGGCCTGAGAAGCACTCCATCGAGCAACTGAAGGTGATGCAACTCGCGAACCCCTACGTTTTCGCGGGTCAGTATCAACAACGCCCGACCCCTGGCGAGGGCGGCACCTTCAAGCCCGATAACCTCGAAATCGTCGACGCCATCCCGGCCGGGCCTATCCGATGGGTTCGCGGGTGGGACTTGGGGAGCACGACCGACGGCGACCCGACTGCGGGCGCGAAGCTGGGCCTCATGCCCGACGGCCGCCTCATCATCGCCGACATGGTTCACGGTGCGATGGGGCCGGATGAGCGCGACCGCGCCATCAAGAACACGGCGACCAAAGACACGCGCGTCGTGTGCCAGTCGTTGCCGCAAGACCCGGGGCAGGCCGGTAAATCGCAGGTTGTCGCGTTCGCGAAGCTGCTGCTCGGCTTTAACATCCACACGAGCCCGGAATCGGGCGACAAAGTCACACGCGCCGAACTGTTTGCCGCTCAGGTGAACGTCGGCAATGTCCTCATGCTGCGCGCCCCGTGGAATGACGCCCTCGTGAACGAGATGCGAGTCTTCCCCCTCGGCGCGCACGACGACCGCGTCGACGCGCTTTCGCGCGCCTTCGCGAAGCTCATCGAAGGAAGCGGCGCCCCTGTGCTGCCGATGTCCTTGCCTGGACTGTGACGACCGCATGAAGACAACGACGACCGCACGAAAGAACGAAGGCCCGACGCCCCTCGAATGGTTCCTCGCCGAGCTTGCTCGGGTCGATGGGTGCGAGACGACGAAACGCAAGGTTCGCACGCTGCTCGGCCGCATGGCGGGGCAACAACTCTACTTGTCGAAGGCCGTTCTTCAGCACCGGGAGCGGGTACGCGCGGCCGTCGTGCTTCTTGATTCGGGCGTGTCTGCTACCAAAACGCGCGCCGACATCGCGAGCCGCTTCAAGGTGACGGCTCGCACTGCCGAGCGCATCGTCACGAAGGCACTGAACGAGCGCGCCGCTTCTGCCGTGGGTGCCCGCAATGGTCGCGCCTGACCATCAAGCCGACGCGACGCTCGACGAGGTTCAACGAGCGATTGACAAGGCCGCCCGCAAGGCGTTCGAGCACGTCGTCGACCTGATCCGCTCGGGGGTGCCTCCGCGTGACGCCATCGCGGGCGCGTTCGAGTCGTTTACGGGAGACTATGCCGACCGCATGGCCGAGGCGTTCTCGAAGCTGCTCGGGGGCTCGTTCGGGCGCCGCAGTGTGCTCGACATGCCCGTCGGCGACCTGACCTTGAGCGAGCGCATGTTCAAGGAATCCGAGCGCGTCTCGGCCGAGGTGACTGCCCTCGTTCGTGAGCACGCGAAGGGCGTGCAGCAAGCGCGCGAGCTGGCCCTCGCGATGTATGACGGCTATCTTCCCAAGGATGCCCCGCGCCGCCCGCTGGATGGTGCGGCCCGTGTGCGCTTGCCGAAGGCCCTGCGCGCCCTGGTGTCTGACGTGAAGGTTCGCGGCCCGCTGTCCGACCTCATCGAGAAGGGGCAGGCGCAAGCGGCCCGGCTGAAGACGCAACCGCTTCGCGCGGCGTACACGCAAGCCCTGAAGGCATGGGAAGACGGCGCGGCCGCTGACCGGCTGAAGCACCTCGTCGACATCGCGGCCCGTGAAAAGACGCGCTACTTCGCGAACCGCATCGCTCAAACCGAACTCGCGGCCGCGCATCAAAAGGCCGTCGGGCGTGAACTCATGGCCGACAAGAGCCTCTCGGTCGTGCAAGTCGTCATCAACCCGACGCACCCACGCAAGGACATTTGCGACCTACACGCTCGCGCCGACTTGTGGGGCCTCGGCCCTGGCTGTTACCCGAAAGAGCACGCGCCCCGGCCCACGTTTCACCCCTTCTGTCGTTGCAAGCTGCGCGGCCGCTTCAGCATGGACGCGGCGAACGCGAAGCGCGTGCCGAACGGTGAGGGCGCTTACCTGCGCGACCTCGACGAAGACGAGGCGGCGGCCGTCATGGGGTCGAAGGAGAAGGCCGAGCGCGTCATGAACGGCGAGCCCTTCGAGCAAGTCTTGAACGACGGGGTAAAGCCCGCCTATCACCTCGCCCGCCTCGGCGACAAGGAAACGCCCGCCACGCGACGCAAGGCCCCGCCCCCTGGCTCTGCCCCTCCCGCCCCGCCAGTCGCGCCGCCTGCGCCCGTTTCGCCCGCCCGCAAGCCCTTCGACACGTCCACGCCTGCGGGCAAGTGGCACGCCGTCGGGTTCGACCGCTCGGCCGGGTGGATTCGTGACGCCGTGCTCAAGACGCAAGCCGTCGCCGTGCAGCATGACGCGCCTAAAGGTGCCTGGGCACGCCGAGGCACGCTCGTCGAAATGGACGGCATGAGCAAGACCGACCACGAAGGCCCGGTCGTGTGGCGCCATGAGTTCGGCCACATCCTCGACTATCGGGTCGGCTCGAAGGCGAAGCCGGGCACCTACCGAAGCGAGCACGACGATTACCTCGCCGCGATGCGCGCCGACGCCGACCGCCTGCTCGCCATCCACGGGCGCACGCGCAAGCAAGCCGACAAGCTGGCCGCCGACGCGGCGTTCGAGGGCGTGAAGGCCATCAAGGCGGGCGCGTTCGCCATCCTGGCAGGGGTCGAGGGGGCCGCCCGTGAGGGGGTTGCGCGCCGCTTCCTGGCCGGGTACGCTGACCGGGCGGGCATCGGGCTCGACGACTTCCTCGGCTTCCTGGCGGCCGAGTCGTTCGTCTTGTCCTTGCCCGATGGGGTGAGCAACCCGAACGCGGTCGGTCGCATCGCCGTCGCGCTTGACGCCGTCGCCCGTGGTGATGTCGAGCGATTCCTCATCGCCGTGAACATCATGGACGAGCGCGCCGTCTCTGCCGAAGGGGTTCAAGTGGGCTTCAAGGCTTGGAGCGAGCGCGGCGTCACGCTCGGCATGCTTTCCGACCTCGTGGGCGCCGCCACGCGCAACAAGGTTTGCGACCATGATTCGCGCGTGTGGTTTGGTCACTCGACCCGGTATTACAAGGAAGCAACGCACCGACAAGGGACTGAGACATTCGCGAACCTGACCGCCATCGCGGCCCATGAGTCGCCCGTGTGGTGGACTCTGGCCGAGTCGTTCGCGCCGAACATGGCCCGGCTCTTCCGTCGCATCATCGACACCGAAACATGAAGCACGACTTCGACAAGCTCTTCGACGATTACCTCGACCGCTTCGGGGTTCCCCCGCCCGCTCCCGCGAACGTGAGCCGGGCCTATCGGTGCGAGGTCATCGCTCGCGCCCTGGCCGACGGTGAGCCGGTGCCCGAGGGCTTCGATTGGTGGGGCGACGTGCCCGACGACGCGGTCGCCTGACCGCTATCATGTTGCCCCTGTTTTTCTCTGTGAGGTTCCCCGATGCCGTTCGTTCTTGTTCTCATCCTGGCCGGTTCTGTCTCGATGCAACGCTTCGAGTCTGAGGCCGCGTGTGTGGCCGCGAAGAAGGCCGTCACGATTGAAGCCTTCTCGGGTGGGCACGGCGGCCCGGTGTCGGCTCTGTGCGTGCCAGTGGATACCCCGAAGGCCGACAAGTGAACCGGGCGGCGTGACGGTGAGGCAGAAGCGAGCGCGGGGTCGCGCTCAATGCTGGGTCGGGGGTTCCTGGCCGACCGTCACGCCTCAAGGTTGACGCGCAAGGCCATGAGCTTGTAAGCGTCGACCCGGTCTTCGTCGAGGATCGTCTCGACATACTCGCAAGACACGCCCGACATCGAGCCGAGCTTCGCGAGCAAATCGCCCTCCATCGTCAAGAGGGCTTGATATTCGGCCTCAAGCCCGGCCGTGAACTCGTGAACGGGCTTACCGAAGTAGATGAGGGCCTCGACGCGGCGCGCGCCGATGACGGCCCCGTAAGCCGTGCGCGATGGCACGACCCGAACCATCGGGTAATCGGCGGGCGTCATGTTCGCTTCGAGGCCGATGCGGCACGTCGTCACGCCCGGCACAGTCGCCAGGGCGTCGCGGGTGGTGGTGAGGATGTCGAAGGGCTTCATCAGGCGCGCTCAAGGCTCACAGTGAACGGGCTCGCGCCCTGGTTTGCGTTCGTGCTGGTGGCGGCCGCAAGCTGCGCCGCTGCGCGGGCCTGTGGCAAGGCTTCGGCGAACTCATTGCGGTAGGCGGCGAGCTTCGCCGTGAACACGTCCTCGGTGCTCTTCTGCGACTCCATGCAAGTGATGATGTAGGCGCGCACGATGGCGAGCTTCTTGCGCCATGCGGCCGGGAAGGTGCCGAGAAGGTCAACGTCGGCGAGGGCCTGGTTCTCGCGGTCGATGGTGATGAGCGAGGCGAGATAACTGTCGGTGTAGGTGTAGACGAGGGCCATTGTTTAAGCCTTGTTGTCGAGGTGCTTTTGAACGTGAAGCGCGAACATCGTCGGCGCATGGCGCGCGGCTCGAATGAGCCAGGGGTCGCCCTTGTAGCCTGGATGGCGCACGAGCTTCGAGAAGAAGAACGCGCCGCCCGAAGCCCATCGAAGCGACTTCTTCTTCTTCGGCTTGATGACGTGCGGCCGCGTGCCCCAATGCACGAAGAGCGCATGAGGCGCGATGCTGGTGTCGTGGCCGATTGCGAAGCCCCGGCCCTCTGGCCGATTGAAGACCGAGCGGAAGAGGGCGCCGTCGCGCGAGTGCTTGCCCGCCTCGTGTGCGACGTACTCTTCGACATCCTCGGCCGTCTCTGCGAGGGCCTTGCGTGCCAGCACGTCGCCGAGTTCGGCGAGCTTCTTCTTCGTCTCGGCGGTGCCGTCGAGCTTGATTCGGGTAAGGCGCATGTGATGCAGGCGGGCGCGAGGCCCGCCCCTGGTTAGGTGCCCGAGAAGGCCGTGAGGTAGAGCTTCGCGGTCGCGCCCGTGCTCAAGCCGATGAGCACGTCGGCATGAATGAACCGGCCGGTCACGCGAATGTCGCGCGTCGGGTTGCCCGAGCCCGAGAGCCCATCAATCCATGCCTCTGTGCCGAGCGTGGGCATCGTGCTCATGCCGACCCGGTTCGAGCCGTCATCGCTGACGAAGCACGCGATTCGATAGACGCACGAGCCCGCGTTCATGGTGCCGAGCGTTGCGACCGAGTATTGAGCCCAATCGGGGCCGAGGTCGAACACGACGGGGGTCGTCGTGCCCGCGTCGATGGTGCAAGAGCTAACCGTCGTTGCGCCCGTGCCCCCGTTCGTGATGACGATGCCGGTCACGACGCCCGAGCCGCTCGTTTGCGCGTAGCCCGCGAATCCGGTGCCGTCGGATGTGACGGACACCTTCAGGCGCGCGTTTGCAGGGTAGCCCGAGCCGCCCGACGACACCGGAATCGCCGTGATGACGCCCCCGGTAATGGTCGCGGCGCCAGGGGTGAAGCCCGAGCCCGAGGCCGAGCCCCCGGCTTTGTTCGCGATGCTTCCGGTCACGCCTGGGGTCTTGTTGTTGCTCGCGACCGGGTCGCCGTTGTCCGTGGTGAGTCGGATGTTCGGCGGGCGGCCGATTGCGCCGTTTCGGTCGGCCAGCACGGGGACAACCGAGCTTGCCTTGTCGGTGGCGAGCTTGTAAATCACGTTCAGGATGTTCATGGTCTTGCCTTAGTTCACGACGAGGAAGTCGAAGGTCGCGGCGGTGCCAGTCGAGGCGCCGTTCGCGGTCACGGTGAACGAGCCCGCGTTCGCCTTGCAAGTGACGATGCTCGTCAATGCGCCGTCGACGCTGTTGAGGTCGCAGAAGATGCGGCTCGACGCGCTCACAAGCGAGCTTGTGACGGTCACGGTCGATTGACCTGCCCCGAACGCGATGCGGCCGCTCGGGCTGTTGTTTGTCACGTTGCCCGGCGTGCTGGTGCTGTCGGTGAAGGTGGCGCCGAGGTTCGAGGTCTTCACGGCGGCCGGGGTGGTCTGGCCGATGGGCGTGCCATTGATTGCGCCGCCCGTGAGGTTCACGTTCGAAGGGTCGAACACTTCGTCGATGACGACGGGGTCGGTCATGTCGACGCGGCCGGTCACACACACGACCTCGAAGACGAGCGGGGTCGTCTTCAGGCCGACGACCTTCTTTTGTGCCGTGATGGTTTGGGGCGCCTGCGCGGGAGTGCCCGGCGTGCCCAATTGAGTCACACGCGCGCTAGAGCTTGCGCCCGGCGTGATGGCGACGGTCGCTTGAGGTGGCACGGCGAACGTGATGCGCTGGCCTGCGAGAAGAGAGAGAGGCATTCGGTTTAGTCCTGGCTCGGGTTGTTGTGGTCGGTGGCGCCCGGGGCGTTGCCCGGTGCCTTCGGCTCTTGCGCCTGCTCGTTCACTGCCGCTTTGAGTGCTGCGCGCTCGGCGTCGGGCATCGCGTCGAACTCGGCGTCGACGATGGCCGCTTGTTTGGCCGCGATGACCTCGGTCGGGAATGCGCAACCCTGCATAGAGGCAAGAATGTCGAGTTCGGCGACGGTGTCGGTCAGATTGAAGTCGGTCGGCCAAACGGTGACGACTCGGTTCTCGGTGCCGAGGGCACTGTGAAACAAGCCCCACACCTGGGCCTCAAGGGATCGCATGCGACCGGCGAATGTCGCGAGGTCTGCGTTCAGGCGCTCGAAGCGCAACTTACGCGCGACGCCCGACTCGTTCGCGCCGCCCTGGTCGCTGCTCGCGTCTTCCATTGCAATGCGCTTGATGCTGGCTTGCCGCTGTTCGATCTTCTTCATGTAGACCTCGGCGGGGCCGCTGTCTGGCGAGACAAACGCGGGCGTGATGCCCTGGTGAATGAGCATCGAGTGAGTGCCGATGCTGGCGGCCGTTGCCATCGGGTCGAAGAGCCCGGCCGACTCTGGCGGGACTTGCATCGTCAAGATGCTGAAGGTCTGCGAGCGAAGCAACTCGCGAAGCTCAGAGTCGAGATTGAAAATGTCGCGAGAGAGGTCGGCAATCTGCGCGAACTTGCCGACCACGGGGAAGGCGTCGCCGTTCTCGGTGAAGGCCAGCACCGGGCATTTTCCGAACTTGTGCTCGCCCTCTTCGACGACCTTGCCCTCGTGGATGACTTGCCACTTCTCGGCGTCCCACCGACGAACGCACTTCTCGGCCTTGCCTGCAATCTCTTCGACTGCGCGAATCTCGACCCACTCGAACAAGCCGGTATCGTCGTCGACCTCGAAGTCGACAACCGTCTCGGGCTCGATGGCGCGCAGGAATGGCACGGCGCGGGTGTCGATCTGCTGGCGCAGGGACATCGCGCCCGCTTCGCCTTCCTTGCCTTCTTCCTGGCGCTCGATGGCGGGCAAGTCGACGAGCAAGAGCATCGACCCGCGAGCCTTCGCCTTGAGCGCGAAGGTCGTGAGGAACTCGTCGAGCGGCGTGCCCTTCAAGTCGGCATCTTTCACGAGCAATTGAACGAGGGGCGCGTTCGTGCCCTCGCGCTGCGGCTTCTTGCGGCCGAGGAAGCCGACAAACCGCTCGCATGCTTCGCGAAGGTGGTTCTCATAGACCGCAAGGGAAGAGCGGCCCGCGAACTTCTCGACGCTCTCGCGTTGGTACGGGGTGAGGTGGTTCGGGCCGCTCGTCTTCGGCACACGGCGCGATGCCGTGATGACTTCCCCGGCTTGCGTCTTGGTCTGAAGCTGTTCGGTTTCCCACGAGACGGCCGGGGCGAACCCGCCCGACCCGTCGAAGGCTTCAGCCAGGAAGGCGAAGCGGCGCAATGCTGTTTGTTTGTCCATGCGGTCGATGGTCGAGCGCAAGAGCGACAAGGTTCGGTGACTTCTGTCGGGGTCGGCTCGCATCCTCTGGCCCGTGGCTGGCGTGATGCCGGTCTTCAAGTGGCCCCGCTGCCGGGATGGCGGCGACATCAACAAACCCCGACACATGAACCTCGACAAATTCAAAGGCAAGACGCTCGACGGCGAGACGCTGGCGGCTCTGACCGAAGCCATTTCGGCCCATGTTTCCACGTTCGAAGAGCGCGCCGTCGCTGCTGAAGACAAGGCCCGCAAGGCCGCGAAGGAAAGCATCGAAGGCCGCAAGGGCAAAGACGAAGTGATTCGCAAGGCCCTCGAAAAGCTGGGCATCGAATCGGCTGAAGAACTCGACAACCTGCCCGACGCCAAGGGTCAAGCCGACGCCATGCGTCAAGCCGAAACCCGCCTGAAGCGACTCGAACGCGACCTCGCCGACAAGACGAAGGCGTTCGACGAACTGCAAGGCAAGTACACGGGCGAACGTCGTGAGCGCGCCATCGCTGAAGCCGTTGCGAAACACCCGTTCATCGACCCCGACGACGCTCGCGCGCTCATCGGTGGCCGCGTGGTTCAAGAAGGCGACGACCTGCTCTTCAACGGCCCCGATGGCAAGGCCGTGCCCCTGGCCGATGGCGTCGCATGGTTCGCGAAGACGAAGACGCACCTCGTTCGCGCGCAAGGCAACGACGGCGGCGGCTCTGGCTTCAAGGGCTCCCGCCAGGACGGCGGCGGCGCTCGACAAATCACCCGCGCCGAGTTCGACGCGATGAGCCCCGGCGACCGCTCTGCGGCACTGAAGGGCGGCGCACAACTGACCGACTAACCGCCCCGCAAGGGCACACCACACAAAGGACTAAGCCAGCATGGCGAACACTCTGACCGGGTTGATTCCCGACCTGTACGAAAGCATGGACATCGTGAGCCGCGAACTCGTCGGCCTGATTCCTGCTGTCTCTCGCGACCACACCATCGACCGCGCTGCCGTGGGTCAATCGGTGAAGTCGTTCGTCGCTCCCGCAGTGACCGCGACCGACATCACCCCCGGCGTGACCCCTCCGAACGATGGCGACCAAACCTTGAGCAATGTGTCGATGACCATTACCAAGGCTCGCCGCGTGCCGATCCGCTGGAACGGTGAAGAGCAACGCGGCGTGAACTCTGGCCCCGGTTATCGCAACATCCGTGCAAACCAGATGGCGCAAGCCTTCCGCACGCTGACGAACGAAATCGAAGCCGACCTCGCTGCCCTGTACGTCAACGCCTCGCGCGGCTACGGCACGCCCGGGACTGCCCCGTTCGGCTCTTCGCTGGCCGACTCGGCTCAACCCCGCAAGATCCTCGCCGACAACGGCACGCCCTTGACCGACCTGCAACTCGTGATTGACACGAGCGCGGGCGCGAACCTGCGCACCCTGGCGAACCTGACCCGCGTGAGCGAGTCGGGCACCGCCGACGTGCTGCGTCAAGGCGTCTTGATTGACCTGCACGGCTTCGCGATTCGCGAGTCGGCCGCCATCAAGACCCACACCAAGGGCACCGGCACGAGCTATGTGACCTCGGGCACCTATGCCGTGGGCGCGACCGCTATCACCCTGGCAACCGGCTCGGGCACCCTGGTCGCTGGCGACGAGGTGCAATTCGCGGGTGATTCGAACTGGTACGTCGTGAAGGCCGGTATCTCGGCCCCTGGCGTGCTGACCATCGCGGCCCCTGGTCTGCTGAAGGCCCTCGGCACTGGCGTCGCCGTGTCGGTTCGTAACGGCGGCGTGAAGAACATGGCTTTCCGTCGCTCGGCTATCGCCCTGGCGACTCGCATGCCTGCGCTGCCGGAAGAAGGTGACTCGGCCGACGACCGCATGACCCTGATTGATCCCGTCTCGGGTCTGGCGTTCGAAATCGCGATGTATCGCCAATACCGACAAGTTCAATACGAACTGTCTCTCGCCTGGGGCGTGCAAGTGTTCAAGCCTGAACACCTCGCCATCCTCGAAGGCTAATCCATCAACGAAGACGCGGGCCGCCTTCTTGGTGGCCCGCTTGGAGATTCACACATGGCTGAGAACGCCCAAGTCAACGACGTGCCCGCCGAGGGTTGCGTCTTCATGTACCGCAAAGACGAAGAAACCGGCGAGGTCGCCCGCGCCGAGGTCAACGTCGAGAGCGGCTCTGTCGAAATCATGGCCGGTTGGGGCTGGTCGACCGACAACCCCGACGCCCCCGAGGCCGCCCCGAAGGCGAAGAAGTAAAGCCTCATGAAGACCCGCATCGAACCCCGTGAAGACGGGCTCGAACTGGCGCCGCCTTCGGGCGGCTCTTGGGTTCGTGACCCCGACGGCGGCCTGAGCCCTGCCGATGCTGCGACCGCTGTCGCCGCTGGCCTGGACTGGCCCGAACAACCCCACGACGCCGACGGCGTCGACATCGAAAAGGAGTAAGCCCGAATGGCTGGTTCCATCAATCAAACGGTGATCCTGGCGAAGATCGAAACGACTTCGGGCACCGATGCCGCGCCGACGAACACGGCCGACGCTATCGCGATTCGTGTCTCGAACCTGAGCACGAAGGTCGACGAGACGTTCGCCGACCGCGACGTGATTCTCGGCGTCTTCGCGGCCGCCGACAAACTGCCCGTGACTCGCCGCGCGACCGTGAGCTTCTCGGTCGAACTGCAAAGCTCGGGCACGCTGGGCACCGCGCCCGCATGGGGCAAGCTGCTGCAAGCCTGCGGCATGGCTGAAACCGTGACCGCGACGACCCGCGTCGACTACACGACCGCATCGACCGGCCTGAAGACCCTCACCATTTGGGCTTACACGAACGGCCGCCTCGAAAAGTACAACTACTGTGCGGGCACGTTCACGGTGAACCTGAAGGCGGGCGACGTGCCGAGCCTCGACTTCACCTTCACCGGCCTCGTGACCTCGGTCGCTGCTGGCTCTGCGCCGACCCCGACCCTCACGGCCTGGATTGCGCCTCAAGCCGTCGGCCCCGCTGCGACGACCTCGCTCTCTGTGGGTTGCACCTACTCTGCGGGCGCGCTGTCTGGTGGCACGAGCTACAACTTCCGCGAGCTGTCCATCGACGCGGGCAACGATGTGCAAGACCTCATGCTCATCGCTCAAGAGTCGGTCGGCATCTATGGCCGAACCCCGACCTCGAAGTTCGTCGCCGACCTGGGCGGCACTGCACACGCGCAGTTTGTCGCCGACATGCACGCGGGCACTCAAAAGAGCTTCGGCCTCGTCCACGGCTCGACCGCAGGTAAGAAGGTGCTCGTCTTCGCTGGTCAAGCGACCTTGACCGGCGTGAGCGACACGGCCGACGGCTCGGTTCTGCTGTCCGAGGTTTCCTCGGTGCTGCGCCCGTCTTCGGCTGGCTCTGACGACTTCCGCATCGTCGCCATTTAAGCGGCGGGGGCGATTCGTTCGCCCCTGTTCGCTACCTTTTCGCACTCCAACACATCCGACCATGTTCAAGCTGAACCCCTCCCCGACCTTCTCCGCTTCCGTCTCCCTGTCCGTGCCCGGTGGCACTGTCGCCGAACTGCCTGTCGTGTTCAAGCACAAGGGCCGCAAGGCTCTCGCCGAATGGGTGAAGCGTCCGGCCGCTGCTGCTGCTGAAGGCCGCGAACTGAGTGACGCCGAATATCTGGCCGAGGTCATCGAAGACGCGACCGTCTTCAACGACGAAGGCGTCGCCGTGCCGTTCTCTGTCGACGTGCTGGCTCAGGTGCTCGACGCCTACCCGGCCGCAGGCGGCGAACTGTTCGCCGCGTACATGGCCGCCTTGACCGAGGCGAAGGCAAAAAACTAAAGGCCATCGCGCGGGCGTGCATGGAAGGGCCGCCCCGCGACGAGACGAACGAGGCCCTCGCCGCCTTCGGCATTGCTCCCGATGCCATGCCGAAAGCCGAGAAGCCTCTCGTCGAGGTATGGCCCGAGCACGAGGCCGCGCTTCGGCTCTTCCTCGCAATGCAAACGCAATGGCGCGTCGGCATGGGCGGCCCGGTGGGGCTCGATTACGGGGTGTTGACCCTGGTCGCTGAGTCCATCGGCATCAAACCCAAAGACGTGCGCAAGAACTTCGCCGACTTGCAGGGCATCGAGCGCGAGGCCCTCGCCTGGATGAGCGAGCAACACAAGACGAAATGACGAACGACGTAAAGCTCACCCTCACGGCCGACGGCTCTCAAGCCGAAGCGGCCGTCGTCAAGGTCGGCAAGGCCCTCGACGGCCTCGCCGCTCCCGCAACCGATGCCGGTAAGGCCGTCGACACCCTGACGAAGAAACTCTCGAAGGTGGGCGACGTGAAGCGCCTCGACGTGGCCCGAGACATTCTCGGCGTCGATTCGTTCGTGAAGGTCGAGCGCGAGATTCGTCGAGTCGAGGCCGCATATAAGCGGCTCGCCGATTCCGGCAAGGCGACGGCCGCCGAGCTTGCTCAAGCCGACCGCGCTCGCGCCGCTGCTGTTGAGCAACTGAAGGCGAAGCTCGGCGAAGCTGGCAAGGCCGGGCAAGTGAGCGCGGCTCAGACTGCGGCCGCCTTCCGCACGCTGCCCGCTCAGATGACGGACATCGTCACCCAGCTACAAGGCGGCGCGAACCCCTTGACAATCCTGCTTCAGCAAGGCGGGCAAATTAAGGATTCCTTCGGCGGCTTCGCCCCGACCTTCCGCGCCCTGGCTGGCGCAATCACACCCGTCGGCCTCGCGGTCGCTGGCGTGGCCGCTTCTGTCGGCTTCCTGGCCGTCGCCTACATGCAGGCCGAGAGCGAGGCCGCTGCCCTGACGAACGCGAACAAGCTGACCGGGGGCGTCGCTGGCATCACGAGCGCGAACATCGACGCCTTGACCGCGTCCGTCTCGAACCTGTCGGGCGTGACTGTCGGCGCCGCCCGTGACATCGCGACCGCTGTCGCTGGCTCGGGCATGTTCAACACGAAGAACGCCGAGGCCGCAACGCGAGCAATCGCGCTTTACACGAAGGCAACGGGCACCGATGCACCCGAGGCCCTCAAGCTGTTCGAAACCTTCACCAAGGACGCGGCAGGGGCCTCGCTGACCCTGAACGAGCGCGTTCGCTTCCTGACCCCTGAGCTTCTGAAGCAAATTCAGGGCTTGCAAGACCACGGCAAGAACGCCGAGGCCGCTGCTGTCGCGATGAAGGCCGTCGGCGACGCGCTCGAATCGAACCGCCCGAAGCTGACGACCATCGGCCAATTGCTCGAAGACGGCGCGAACGCATGGTCGAAGTTCTGGAAGGCGGCGAAGGGCACGGTCGTCGGTGAGTCCGACTCCGACAAGCTGGCATCGCTGCAAGAGCGCATCAAGAACATGCGCGCATCGGGCTATAAGGCCGAGTCGTCGCCCCTGCTTGCTGGCATGGAAGGCGAGGCCGACAAGCTGACGGCAAAGCTCAACGCACAGAAGGCCGCCGACGAGCAACGCGCCCGCGAGCAAGACAAGAAAGACGAGCGCGTCGCCGCTCAAAACAAGGTCGCGGGCCTGCTGGCTCAAGCGGACGCACAAAAGCGCCTGAACCTTGCGGTCGAAGAGGCGACGAAGGCATTCGACGCTCTCGAAGGCACCTCGGCGGCCGTGCCTGCGGCCGATCAGGCTCGCGTGATTAACTACCTCCGCGAGAGCCTCGCCGACCGCACCGGCATCGCCACTGCTCAAGCCCGCATCGCGCTCGAACTGTCGACCGCTCGGGCTGGCGCTCAAGCTCGCCTCGACATGCAGGGCAAGGCCGAGGCCGCCTTGAACGCGCAACGCTCGAAGGGCCTCGTCGATGTCGAAGAGTACGAAGACAAGAAGCTCGCCATCGAGCGCGCCCGCCTGGACGCACGCGCGAAGCTCATCGAGCAAGAAATCGCCCTCGAAAAGAAGCGCCCCGTCACCTCTGCGGCCGACGGCCTGACCCGTGAGGCGAACGTCGCGTCGCTGCGCTCTCAACTGGCGAGCAATCGCGCCGAGCGCGACAACCTGGGCACGAACGCCGACGCGGCGAAGGCGGCCCGCGAGCTTGAAGACTTCCGCAAGGGTGCGACCGACTTCGCTGCGGCCTACACACAAGCGAACGAGGCGGCCGTCTCCCTGTCGAATCAATCGGCGCAAGCCCTGGCGCAACTCATCACCGACCCGGTCGAGCGCGCGAAGGCCGAGGCCGATGTCGCTGTCGCCGAGATTGAGCGCAACGCGGCACGCATTCGCCTCGCCGTGCAAGGTCAAGCCGACATGCTGCGCGGTCGCGCTTCTGCTGCCCTGGAAGATGGGAAGAGCGACATCGCCGCTTCGCTGAAGGCTCAGGCCGACGAACTCGACAAGGTCATTCAACGGCTTGACACCGCGACCTCGAAGGCTTCGGTCGCCGCGCGCCAGAAGGCGGGGGCACCCGTGGCCGACGACTTCATCAAGGGCGGTCAGTCTGTCGACCTGTCTGCGGGCTTCGACAAACAAACGCAATCCCTCGCGCAGTTTTCGACGAGCTTTAAGAACCTGCTCGACCTGCAAATTCGCTACAACCAAGCGCGCGAGGCCGCTGCGGGCAACGCCGAGAAGCTGGCCGCCATCGAGAAGGCGAACACGCTGCAACAACTGGCCGGTTATGCGACCCTGGTCGGCGCGGCGAAGGGGCTCGTCAAAGAGAAGACCGGGGCACACAAGCTGCTCGCCGCTTCCGAGAAGGCTCTTCGGGCAATCGAGATTGCGCAAGCCATTCGCGCCGCTGCCGTGAAGATTGGCCTTATCGAAGGTGAGACGGCCGTGAAGGTGGCAAGCGACGGCACGAAGGCCGCGAGCGAGTCGGGCTTCACGCTCTTCTCGATTGCTCAGTCTGGCGCGCGTACCGCAGTGAAGGCCGTCGAGGCGCTCGTGTCTCAACTGACCTTGCCATTCCCCGCGAACGTGCCCGCCTTCGCCATCACGGCCGCAATGCTGGCCGGGCTCGGCATCGCCGTCGGTGGCATGGGCGGCGGCGGCGGCTCTGGCGCCGACTCCCTGGGCAACCCGAACACCGGCACGGGCACGGTGCTCGGCGACCCGACGGCCCAATCTGAGAGCATCGCGAAGAGCCTCGACGAGCTTTCGGGCATCGACACGGAAACGGCGCGCTACTCGGCGCAGATGGCCGCGAGCCTGCGCAACATCGAGAGCAACATCGGCGGCGTTGCTTCTCTGCTCATCAAGAGCGGGGCCATCGACGCATCGGCCGCAGGCATTCAAACCGGCTTCAAGCAAGACGCGCTCGGCAAGCTGGCCGCGCTGCCGAATAAGCTCGTCGCCGCGACCGTGGCAAAGATTCCCGTCATCGGTGGGATTGCTGCGGGCCTGCTCAATAAGGTCGGCAACATCGTCGGCAACTTGTTCGGCACGAAGACGAGCATCACGGGACAAGGCATTTTCGCGGGCGCGCAAAGCCTTAGCTCTGTCCTGTCTGGCGGCTTTCAGGCTCAATACTTCACCGAAATCGAGAAGAAGAAGAAAGCCTTCGGCGTGACCTACTCGTCGAGCAAGTCGGTTCGCATGACCGACGCCGACGCGCAATTCGAAGACCAAATTACGAAGGTCTTCTCGAACTTCTCGACGCTCGTCAAGGCGGCGGCCGGGCCGCTCGGCCGCAACCTCGGCGACATTCAAGCGAAGCTCGACTCGTTCGTCGTCAACATCGGCCGAATCGACACGAAGGGCCTGAGCGGTCAAGAGCTTCAAGACCGCTTGACGGCCGTCTTCGGCGCCGTCGGTGACAACATCGCGGCCGTTGCCCTCGGCGGCCTTGAGCAATTCCAGAAGGTCGGCGAAGGCTACCTTCAGACCGTGACGCGCGTCGCAACCGGCGTTGAAGTCGGCACGCTGGCATTGAAGAAGCTGCGCATCGCCGCGATTGATTACAACAAGGTGGCGAACAAGCAAGGCGACGTGAGTGCCGAGCTTGTGCGCGACTCCATCATCGCCGCCGATGGCTTGAACCTTCTGACCGAGGTGATTGCGACCCTCGACGGCTCGGGCTCTGACATCGCCGACGCCTTCCGCGCACTTGACGACGTTCGCACGTCGATGAAGCTGCTCGGCCTGGACGCGAGCGCGGTCGGCTTCGACCTCATCAACGGGGCGGGCGGCGCTCAAGCCCTGGCCGATGCCGTGAAGGCGTTCGAGGAAGGCTTCACCGACGAGGGCGCTCAAGTCACGAACAAGGCGAAGCGCCTGTCGGATCAATTCGAGAAGCTCGGCCTCTCGATGCCCTCGTCGTCTGCCGACTTCGTCAAGCTGGTGAAGGGCATCGACACGAGCACCGAGTCGGGTCGCGACTTGCTCGGCGCCGTGCTGGCGCTGTCTGGCGGCTTCTCCGACTTGCTCGGCGCATTGAAGGACACGGGCAAGGGCATCGCCGACGAGATTGAGCGCATCAAGGGATTGAGCGCGACGGGGTCGGCCCGCACGCTGGCCGGTGCTCAAGCCGACTTCAGCATCGCGACCGTTCAGGCTCGCGCGGGCTCTCAGACTGCCGTCGACTCTCTGCCGAAGCTGTCTCAAGCCCTGCTCGATGTGGCGCAGTCGTCGGCCTCTTCTGCTGAAGAGTACGCAACGATTCAAGCTCAAACCCTGGCCTCGCTTCAAGCGACGCTCGACGCCATCACCGACCCGAAGAAGCGCCTCACGGTGCCCGGCTTCGCTTCCGGTGGATCGTTCGGCGGCGGCCTTCGCCTTGTCGGTGAGAACGGCCCCGAGCTTGAAGTCACCGGCCCGAGCCGAATCTTCAACGCCGACCAAACCCGGGCGCTTTTGTCGCGTGGTGATGAGAGTCTCGCCGCAGAAGTGCGAGCCCTTCGCGAAGAGGTGGCCGCCCTGCGTGCCGAGCAAATGCAAGGACACGCGGCAATCGCAGGACACGCGCGACGCACTGCCGAGACGCTGACCCGCGTCACCCCCGACGGCTATGCCCTGGCCGTGAAGACCGCGACTTAACGACATGAAGTTCATCATCCCGACCGCAATCACCGACGCGATGTTCGTGTCGTCGTCGGTGGCCGAGAACGACGCGGCGGCCTGGAACCCGTCGACGGCTTACGCCGTCGGCGCCCTGGCTTTGCTCACGTCGACGCACTCGGTTTACAAACGAATCGTCGCGGGCACGACCGCGACATCGCCCGATGTCGACTCGACGAATTGGGTTCGTGTAGGCCCTTCGAATCGCTGGGCCATGTTCGACAAGGCGACGGGCACCATCACGACCGCGCCCGGCCCGCTCACGTTCTCCGTGAAGCCGGGCATCGGCTCGGGCGTCGCGTTGCTCGACGTTGTCGGCTCGTTCTTGACCGTGACCGTCACCGATGGCGGCTCGACGACCTACACGCGCCGCGTAACGATGACCTCGGTCGACTCGACCGATTGGTTCGGCTACTTCTTCGGCGACCAAATCAAGCGCACGGCCGTCGCCTTTACCGACGTGCCCATGACCTCGACGAGCGTCGTCACGGTCACGATTGAAGGCGCGGGCAACGTGTCTTGCGGCACCTTCGTCGCTGGCACTGTCGTCGATGTCGGCGGGACGAAGTACGGGCTTCAATTGGGCATCGTCGACTATTCCGTCAAGTCGACCGACGCCTTCGGCGCGACCACGGTCACACAACGAAGCTACGCGAAGCGCATGACCGCGACCGCTTACGTCGACCGCTCCCGAGTCGACTACGTCGCGCAACGACTCGCGTCGGTGCGTGCTTTGCCTGTCGTGTGGATTGGCTCGGAGCTTTACGACACGTCGCTCATCTATGGCTTTTTCAAAGACTTCGGAATCGACATTTCTTATTCGAACGTGTCGGTCTGCTCTTTGACTATCGAGGGGCTTTCGTAAGAACCCCGACCGATGCCGCTGCCAACACTACCGAGCCCGCCGACGCGGGCCGACCCCTCTACCTTCAACGACCGCGCCGACGCCTTCCTCGCCGCGCTTCCTGGCTTTGCGACGGCGTGTAATGCGCTTGAGCAATCCCTTCAACTGACGAGCACGGTCGCGACCTCGACGACCTCGCTCTCGGTGAGCACTGGCGCGAAGACCATCACGACCCAAACCGGGAAGGCTTGGGTCGTCGGTGCATTCCTCTACATCGTCGCGGCCGCATCGCCCTCGAACTACATGGTCGGGCAGGTGTCGAGTTATGACTCGGCGACCGGCGCGCTCGGCGTGTCTGTGAGCACCGCGAACGGCGGCGGAACATTCGCCTCGTGGGTCATCGGCTTGAGCGTGCCCGACAACGTGGCCGCGAACTTGAGCGGCGGCACCGCTGGGCAAATCGTCAAGCAATCCGGCCCGAACTCGACCGCCTTCATCGGCCCCGAGGCTGTCGTCGCCATTGCGGCCGCAGGCGGGGCCGCCGACGCCCTGACCGCGTCGTTCACGCCTCAAATTTCGGCCGCATCGAATGGCATGGTCGTCTATGTGCGCGCCGCTTCGGCAAACGTGACCACGACGCCGAGCATCGTCGTCGGCACACTGGCCGCGAAGACCATCGTCAAGGGCCTGAACGCTCCCCTCGTCGCTGGCGACATCGCGGGCGCTGGTCACTGGCTGGCGCTTCAGTACGACGCAACGCTCGACAAGTTCGTTCTACTGAATCCCGCCTATGGCGTGAGCGGCTTCGTGCCCGGCATGGTCGGCATGTTTGCGCGCACCGACACGCCTGCGGGCTTCCTTCGAATGAACGGCTCGGCCGTCGCTGTCGCTTCCTATCCTGGCCTGACGGCCGCGATTTACTGCGGCGACTCGAACAACGCCTCGGCGACGTGGGGCTATCGCTGCACAGACTCGGCGAACCCGTCGACCACGCGCTCGACGACCGGGGCTTACATCGTGTTGCCCGACGCTCGTGCCGAGTTCCCTCGCGGCCTGGATGACGGCCGAGGCGTCGACTCTGGTCGCCTGCTTTGGTTCGCTCAGGCGCAACAACTGTGCGACCACTATCACAACCAATGGAGCGGCGCGGGCGGGCAGGGCCACGGCGGCGAACTGCCTCTCGTCGCGAACTACCAATATCGCGGCACTGAAGGCCCGATTCTCGGCGGCGGCGTGCCCGGCTCGACTGGCACCGAATTGCGTGTTCGCAATTTGGCGTTTCTCTTCTGCATCAAGTTCTGACCATGAACATCACGCGAACCGCTTACCAATGCGACGAGTTCGATTGCTTCGTCTGCGAGGTCGAGGCCGAGCGCGACCCGATGAACCCGGGCGTCTACCTGTGGCCCGGTGGGGCTCGCCACAAGGCCCCGCCGAGCACTGGCCCACATGAGGCCGCCCGATGGGTTGGCGACGATTGGGTCGTCGTGCCCGACTTCCGGGGCGTCACTGGATGGGGGCCGGATGGCGAGCAATTCTTCATTCACGAGCCGGGCATCGTGCCCCCTGAAGGCTGGACTCGCGAGCGCCCATCGCTGCCCGCTGCTGGCGCTGGTGATGTGCCATCTTCGGTGAGCCGCTTTCAGGCCCGCGCCGCCTTGATGCTCGAAGGCTTGCTCGACGAGGTCGAGGCTTACATCGCCCGCCCCGATGTCGACCCGCTGGCAAAGCTGGCATGGCGCGAGGCGACCGAGTTTCGGCGCAAGAGCCTCACGGTCGTGATGCTGTCGTCGGTGCTCGGCCTGACCGAAGCCGACCTCGACCGGCTCTTCATCAAGGCCGCTTCGATTGTGGTGTGAGCATGAACATCGTTACCCGAATCCTCATCTTCATCGCGTGCGCTGTCGCCGATGTCGTCTCGCTGCTCTGGATGGTGCCCCTCGTCGTGTTCGGCGATGGGCGGCGCTTCCTGGCAATCGCGATTGCGAAGGACTGCGCCGCCTCGGCCACGTTTGGCGGGAATGGCACGACGACCGTAAGCCTGCGCGCTGCGCTGGCGCGAGCGAGGGGCGCTCGTTGGGGTTGCGTGCTCTGCAAGCTGCTCGACGTGGTCGACAAGGGGCATTGCGACAAGCAACTCGCCGACCACGTTCAACAACCCGCCAACAACCCGCAAGCATGGAACCCGACGCCGTGACTCCCCACGACTTCCACCGACTCGAAGGCAAGGTCGACAAGCTGGCCGACGCTGTCGAGAAGCTCGTTCTCATCGAAGACCGCCAGACCCGACACGAGGCCCGACTCGACCGTCATGAGGCCGAGATTCGCGAAGCCCGCGAAGAGACGGCGAAGACGAACCGACGATTCGACCGCTTCGTCGCTCTGCTCACTGGCGGCGCCTTCGTTGTGGGCGCCTTGTTCGAGCTTGCCAAGTTCGCGAAGGACATCGCGCAATGAATCTTCAACTCATCCGATACCCGTCGAAGGGCGGCGCGACTCGCGGCGTCTTGTTCATCGACGGCCGGGCCTTCTGCATGACCCTCGAAGACGAGACTCGCGAAGTTCCCGGCAAGCCTGTCGCCGCCTGGAAGGTGCCAGGACAAACCGCAATCCCGCGCGGCACTTACGCCGTGCAAATCACCCCCTCGGCGCGCTTTAAGCGCGACCTTCCTCTCGTGGTCGGCGTGCCCGGCTTCGATGGGATTCGCATTCACCCCGGCAACACGGCGGCCGACACCGAGGGGTGCATTCTGGTCGGGCAACCTTCCGGGCCTTACGACGTGGCGAAGAGCCGCGACACGTTCGAGCCGTTGTTCGCCGCCCTCTGCCTCGCCCGCGACCGTGGCGAGCAAATCACCTTGAAAGTGGAGTGAATCAAATGGACTTGAAGAGCCTCGGCAAGCGGCTCGCCGACGTGGGTCTTCCCCTGCTCGGCGCCGCGCTGCCTGTCCCTGGTGGTGCTGCAATCGGCGCCGCCCTGGCCGAGTATGTGACCGGCGACGCGAAAGCCTCGGCCGCCGATGTCGTCGACGCCATCACGGCCGACCCTGCTGCCCGCGAGCGCGCCGCCGAGTTTCAGGCGACGCACCGCGAGACGGTCTTGAAGGTGCTCACCGAGCACGACTTGAACCGGGCGCGCGTGGCCCTGGAAGACCGCCAGGGCGCGCGGCGCGCTTCGGTTGAGGGTGGCACCGCGAAACGGCTGTTCGTGCTGTCTGTGGTCATCCTGGCCGCCTCGCTTGGCGCCGAGATTGCCGCGCTCTTCCACGGCTTGCCCGCTGGCGTGTCCGAGCTTGTCGTCGGCCGTGTGTTGGGCCTGCTCGACGCGGCCGCGATGCTGGTGCTCGGCTTCCATTACGGCACGAGCGAAGGGGCCGGTCGAGCGACCGAACTGCTCGCGCAGTCTGCGCCCGTCAAGTGACGGGCTCCCGCAAATGACGAAGGCCCCCTCGGGGGCCTTTTTCATGCTCAAGCCGTGGCGGGCTCTGCCTTCATGGTGCGGCCCGGCGTGGGCGGCGGGTTGTCTTTCATGAGGCCGTCAATGTCGGCGCGCGCTGCGCTGAGTGTCATCGTCGGCAATCGAGACATGAGGCGGCGGCACTTCTCGCGCGTCTCGCTGTCCTCGTGGTCGTGCATGAGGAAGTTAAACCGCGTGAAGTCCTCGAAGACATCGCGCGGCACCTCGTGCCGAATGATGACGGGGACAAGGCGGGGCGCCCGCTGGCGGCGCTCGAACTCTTGCGTCAAGGCCCCGAGCATCATCACGGCGGCGTCGGCCCGCTGCGTCTCTTCGCGTCGCGTGAAGTGAGCCTCGCAGGCTTCGAGGCGCGCGTTCACTGCGTCGACGCGCAGGCGTTGAAGCGAGGCGCAGGCAATCGCGAGGCGGGCTTCGAGGTGCTCGACATCGTCGGCAATGCGAGCCATGCCTTCGGCGATGCCGTCGAGGCCGGTCGAGCGAGCCAGGGCGCGAAGGGATTGCGAGGGGGTCTTGTTAGGCGTGTGCATGGTGTTCGTGTGCGTGGTGTTCGGCTTGTCTGCCGGTTGCGAAGCGGCGCAGGGCCGCGCGAAGGTTCAGAAGGCCCCGGGGGTCTGCCTTCCCCGATGGCATGACGAAGGCGCGCTCGTCGCCTTGCTTGTTCTTCAGGGTGAGCCGGTGGCGCCCCTGGCCGGTCTTGCCTATCTCGACGACCGAGAGGCCCTCGGCCTCGGCCATGTGTCGACATGCGCGCTCGGTGTTCTGCTTCATGGTGTGCGCTCGTTTTGGTAGCCGATGCGGTCAAAAGTCGAAGGCGTCGACGACGGCGACGGCCGCGACCTTCGTGCCTGCTCGCAGGGTGGCGACGTGTTCGCCGCTCTCTGTCTCGTCAAAGCTGACCGAGAAGAGGCCGAACCGGCAAGGCTGTCGGGCGGCGTTGTTGAGCACGGCGCGAAGGATGAGGTCTTGCGCCGTGTGCTCTGTGACGTGGTTCGATGTGATGGTGAGCGAGTGCATGTTCATGCGTCCTTCAGTGTGCGGCCGAAAAGGTAGCCGACGGGGTCAAGCGAAAGCGGCCGAGGTCGGCGAGGCGGGGGAGCATGTCGGCGAGCGCGTCGTGTGCTTCCTTGAGGGCGGCGTCGAGGCTCATCGCTTCGCCGTCGGCCATGCGTGCCAGGAAACGGGCGATGTCTTGCGAGAACGTCGTCGCGCGGTCGACGGGCACGAATGTCGCGGCCTGCTCGGCTTCCTGAAGGCGCAGGAAGAGCCCCGAGTCGGTCTTCACGACCCACGAGTCGGGCTTCGCCATCGCACCGGCCGCGAGCATGTCGAAGAGTCGGGCCTTATAGCTGTCGGCGAGGCTTTCGCGTGCTGCTTGCATGTTGTTCATGGTTCGGTGTCTCTCAGTTTCGAACGCGCTTCAACTGGCGCGGGTTGTTTCGCTTGTTGTCTTCCTCGACCTCTTTGCTCCACTCGTGGGGGTCGGCAAATTCCGCGCTCTGCTCGGCTTTCGTCTTCCATCCGAGTGCGCTCGCGATGCGCCTGTCGAGCGCGTCGCAGTCTTCTAGCGTGATGAGTGCCATGCCGTCGGCCGCGTTGTTGTGAAGCCGTAAGTATGCGACCAATTCGGTAGCGTATGCGACCAAATGACGCGCCCGCGCAACACGGGCGCACGCATCACACGGCGAGCATCGCAAGGGCGTCGGCGGCCCTGGTTTGCTTCAGGTGCCCATAGTGCTTTTCGATCATCGCGACCGACGTGCCCGAAAGCTGGGCCACGGTGAGAAGGTCGAGCACCGGCACGAGGTCGGTGATAGTCGAATGCCTGAGCGCGTAGGCCGTCGCCTTCGGGTTGACCTTCGCGGCCGTCACGGCGTCTTTGATTGGCCCCTTCCATGCGTCTTTATTCCACGCCGAGCCGTTCGCCCTGGCGAAGATGAACGCGGCCGGTGTCTTGTCCTTGCACAAGGCTTTGAACCGCTCGGCGGTCGCTTGAGGGAGCGAGATTTTTCGGTCGCGGCCCGCCTTGTCCTTGCCCACGGTGAGAACGCCGAGGCGAGAGTCGAACGCCGACACGCGAAGGGCCGCCAGGGCGCCCGGCCTGAACGGGAGCAAGCAAAGCCCCTCAACGAAGGCGCGGGCGTTGTCGGCTTCCGTGGTCGAGTCGATGAGCTTGCGGCGCTCTTCCCTGGTGAGGTACACGTCGCGAGCCGTGTCGGCGTTCTTGATGGGCTGAAGGGCCGAGAGCCATGCGACGGCCGTGTCGATGTGCCCCCGGGTGTGCGCGTAGTTCAGGGCGGCCCGTAGTGCTGTCATGTCTCGGTTAAGCGTCGACGGCGAGCGCGGGCGCGTCCTTCTGTCCTGCTCGTCGGCGTAAGGGTTGACGACGACGGGCGTCGCCGCGAGGAACTTGCGCCACTTCTCGACCGCGCCCATCGTGAGGGCCTCAAGCCTCACGCTCGCGATGTGGTGGGGGTAGACCCATCGCTCGAACCGGGCCGCAATCTCGTCGGCCTTCGCCTTCGCCTCTTCGGGGGTCTGTTTGCCGTCGCCGTCGGCGATGTGCTTCACATACGCCTCGCAAGCCTCGCGAACCGTGCGAACCTCCGAGATAGCCTTCGAGCCGACCACGGTCGCGCGAGAGAACCACTTCTCGGCGGCGTCGAGCGCGGCGTCATACCGGCGAGAGGGCGGGAGGTCAGAGAACTCGCCGAGGGGCTCGTGAACCTTCTTCGTCGTGCCGGGCGGGATGTACCGGGCGACCCATGAGCCGACGCTCGTCGCGGTCATCTTGCGGAAGCCGAGGGCGCAACCCATGCGAATGGGCACGAAGTAGGGGTCGCGGCGCGGCGCCAGTTTGGCGCGGCCGTCCACGGTCTTGATGTTGAAGTCGGGCATCGCTTTCGCTCGTGAGGTATGAAAAGAAGTATGAAAATCATACTCGCACGAACACGGACGAACACGCACCTCCCCCTAGGGAGTGAGGTGCGAGGAAGTGCAAAAAACCCCCGCCCCGATGCCTTCACACGGCAGGGGTCGCAGGTTCGAACCCTGCACCGCCCACCAAGAAAATCAAGCACTTAGCAGCGATGCTAAGTGCTTTTTTCTTTGCGTCGTTGAATTTCCGAGTGCTCGCGCTTTGACCATGCGCCACGGTCACGCATCCGGGAATCATTTTTGCCCATGCGGCATGTGCAAACGGCGCGTCCATCACATGTCCCAGAATCGACATACGCAACAACAACTCGGCAGCGTCCGCATTGGCATTTCTGGTTGGCGCTATGAGGGCTGGCGAGGGGTCTTCTACCCCAAGGGCCTTGTCCAGAAGCGCGAGCTGATGTTCGCGTCCAGGGCCTTGCCGAGCATCGAGATCAACGGGACCTTCTACGCGCTGCAAAAGCCGCGGAGCTTCATGCAGTGGTTCGCGGACACGCCGGATGATTTCCTGTTCAGCGTCAAAGCGCCCAAGTACGTGACCCACGTGCAGCGTCTGCGGGATGTCGAGCAGCCCATCGCCAACTTCTTCGCGTCGGGCGTGCTGGCGCTCGGGCAGAAGCTCGGGCCGGTGCTGTGGCAGTTTCCTCCGAGCTTTCGCTTCGATGCGGCGCTTTTCGATGCCTTCCTGACGCAACTGCCGCACGACACCCAGGCGGCATTCACGCTGGCTGGGCAGCGCGATGGCTTCATGGCGGAACGGGAGCACCTTGAGGCCGATGTGCAAAGGCCCTTGCGCCATGCCGTGGAGATACGCCACCCGAGTTTCGAGTGCGCCGAGTTCGTTGACATGCTCAAGCGCCATGGCGTGGCCCTGGTCGTGGCCGACACGGCGGGCAAATGGCCCTTCATGATGGAGATCACTTGCGACTTCATGTACCTGCGGCTGCACGGCGACAAGGAGCTCTACGCCAGTGGCTACGATGACAAGGCGCTGGACACGTGGGCGGGCCTCATCGATGGATGGCGCAAGCGGGGCAGGGTGCAGGGCGGCCCTTTGGATGTCCACGTCTACTTCGACAACGACATCAAGGTGAGGGCGCCGTTCGACGCCGCGCGGCTGCTCAAGCGCTTGGGACTGGCGCATACATTGAATGAGGCAGGGCATTTCGAGGTGCGCATGCCTGCCCCGCCTCCGCGTGCGAGGAAGGCGACTCGGGTGGCCCGCGCAGGCACGTGATGCCGCTGCGCTCGCACCCGTGCATGCTCGCGCGATCCGGTGGCGATGCGGGCAGAGGAGCTTGGCGGCTCGCCCGCTCCATCAAATCAATCAGTCAATCAGTGGTGCTTCTTCGGCGGTACCTTCCCCCCTGCCTTGCGCGCTTCCGACAAGCCGATGGCGACGGCCTGCTTCGGGTTCGTCACCTTCTTGCCAGAACCGCTTTTGAGCTTGCCCGATTTCATTTCGTGCATGGCCTTGCCGACCTTGGACGATGCTTTCTCGCCGTACTTGCTGGTCATGATGATCTCCAAGTGCTTGAGTTGAGATCAGCCCAATGAGGCAATCCACGTGCCTTCGGCGCACGCCGTGCGCACGCCATATCGATCACGGTTGCCTGTCATGCAGCAGGCATGCCGGCACCGGGGCGATCTCATGCCAACCCCGGTCTTTCCCTTGTGGTTCGCGTCGCTGAGGCCTCCCGCGTTCAGGTGGCGGCGTGTGGCGGGCAAGCCTGGGCCAGGGTTCAGGTGAGGCGGGCCGCAAGGGCGCTTCGTGTTGAATGGATGCGTTGTAGCCGTTTCCATCCGCCATGAGCATCACCCGCCGCCGTTTCCTTGGCCACGCCGCCTTGCAGGCCGCCGCCGCTTCTTCCTTGTCCGCATTCGGGCTCAACGCGGAGGCCGCCGGCGCCAGCCGGGACGAGCGCTTCGATCCCAGCCTGGCGAAGCCGGCGATGCCGCTGGGGCAACTCGCACAGCAGGGGCACCTGCCTGCGGTGGTGATCGGCACCGGTTATGGTGGCGCGGTTTCGGCCATGCGGCTGGCCCAGGCCGGCGTGCCCGTGGTCATGCTCGAAATGGGCCGCCTGTGGACACAGCCGGCCGCCGATGGCCGCATCTTCGCCAAGACCACCGCCGCCGACGGGCGCGCGATGTGGTTCAAGTCGCGCACCGAGGCACCCGTGCGCAGCTTCCTGGGCCTGGATGTCGTCAACCGCAACATCGACCGCTATGCCGGTGTGCTGGACCGCGTGAACTACCCCGGCATGTCGGTCTATGTGGGCCGGGGCGTGGGCGGGGGCTCGCTGGTCAATGGCTCGATGGCGGTCACGCCCAAGCGCGGCTATTTCGAAGAGATCCTGCCGCAGGTGGACGCCGCTGACATGTACCAGCGCTGGTTCCCGCTGGCCAACACGGTGCTGGGTGTCAACCACGTGGATCCGGCCTGGTTCGAGGGCTCGGCCGCGTACCGCTTCGCGCGGGTGGCGCGCGACCAGGCGCACCAGTCAGGCTTCAAGACGATGTTCGTGCCCACCGTCTACGACGTGAACCACCTGGCGCAGGAAGAGTTGAACCTGGCGCCTCGCTCCGCCATGGCGCAGGAGGTGATCTACGGCAACCACCATGGCAAGCGCAGCCTGGACAAAACCTACCTGGCCGATGCGGTGGGCACCGGCCGCGTGACGATCTACACCTTGCAGCAGGTGCGGCGCATCCGCATGAGCCCTCAAGGCGGCTACTTGCTCGATGTGCGCGAGATCGATGAGCGTGGCAACGTGCTGGCCGATGTGCAGCTGAGCTGCCGCAGCCTGTTCATGGGCGCGGGCAGCCTGGGCACGAGCGAGCTGCTGGTCAAGGCGCGTGACACCGGTGACCTGCCCATGCTCAATGAAGAGGTCGGCCGGGGCTGGGGCCACAACGGCAACGTGATGGCCGCGCGCGCCAACCACCTTTGGTGGCCGACGGGCAAGCTGCAAAGCACGATGCCGCTGATGGGCATCGACGACTGGGACCATCCGACGCGCCCTGTCTTCGCCGAGATCACGCCGCTGCCCACCGGCTTCGAGAACTGGGTGAGCATGTACCTGGGTGTGACGAAGAACCCCGAGCGCGCCACCTTCCGCTACAACGCGGCCACCGGCCAGGTCAGCCTGGACTGGCGACGCGAGCAAAACGCCAAGAGCGTGCAGGACCTGCACGCGCTGCTCGATGTCATCAACCGCCGGCAGGGCACGGTCTACCGCAACGACCTGTTCGGCGAGGGCAAGGTGGTGTCCGACGACTTCACCTACCACCCGCTGGGCGGCTGCGTGCTCGGCCGGGCCACCGACGATTTCGGGCGCGTGAAGGGCTGCCCGGGCCTGTACGTGATGGACGGATCGTTGATCCCCGGCTCGGTGGGCGTGAACCCGTTCGTGACCATCACGGCGCTGGCGGAGCGCAACCTGGCGAGGGTGATCGCGGAGGATGGCCTGATCAAGGCTCGATGAGCAGGCGCACCACGCGCTGCATCACCCGCGCGGCGGCTTGCTGGTTCAAATGGGGCTGGCTCACGGTGAACACCATCAGCCCGTTGAAGAGGGCGCCCAGCACCGTGGCGCGGGCCTCGATCTCATCGTCGGGCATCGTTTCGGCGGCTGGCCCGAGCGCCATGCGGATGAGGATCATGGCCTTGTCGCGGATGACGGTCTCGCTGTCGACGACCACCTTGGCGAGCTTGGGGTTGCGGCCGGCTTCGGCCAGCACTTCCAGGTTGAGCGCGGCTTCTGCGTCCCGTTCGGGTTCGTGGAAGCTCTCGTCGATGTAGCCCAGGATGGCGCTGCTCACGTCGTCGCCGTCCAGGGTTTCCTGGATGCGCCGCACGATCTCGTCGCGGTCACGCTCGACGATGGCCGCGATGACGTCGTCCTTGTTTTCGAACAGGTTGTAGATGTGGCCCGGGCTCATGCCCGCCGTCTTCGCGATCTCGGCCATGGAGGCGCCATGGAAGCCGCGCCGGCGGAAGCAGTCGGTGGCGGCGTCGAGCACCTGCTGGCGACGCGCCAAGGCGCGGTCGGTTTGGGCTTGTGAGGAAGACAGGGCGGCGCACATGGGTGGGGCAAGGCGTTGGGAGCGCGAGGGTGGGTGCTCAGGAGCCCGATTGTCGCTGCTTGGCAGTTGACGTGCCCGCCGGCGCTTCGGCTGTGCCCGATTCGTCGCGCACGCCGCCGCCCAGCACCTTGTAAAGGGTGATGCGGTTGACCTGCTGGGACAGGCGCGCGGTGATCAAGCCTTGTTGCGCGCTGTAGAGCGAGCGTTGGGCGTCGAGCGTGCTGAGGTAGTCGTCGAGGCCCTGGCGGTAGCGGGCGTCGGCGAGGCGGTAGGCCTCCTGGCTGGCAGTGACCAGGTCTTGTTGCGCGGCGGTCTGCTCACCGATGGTGGCGCGCTGGGCGAGCGCATCGGCCACGTCCTTGAAGGCTGATTGGATGGCCTTCTCGTATTGGGCCACGCCGATGTCGCGCTCGACCTCGGCCACCTTCAGGTTGGCGCTGTTGCGCCCGCCATCGAAGATCGGCAACGTGATCTGCGGCGCGAAGGACCAGAAGCCCTGCCCGCCCTGGAAGAGCTGGTCGAGCGAAGCGCTGGCCGCGCCCGCGCTGCCCGTGAGCGTGATGCGCGGGAAGAAGGCCGCGCGCGCCGCGCCGATGTTGGCGTTGGCCGCCTGCAGGGTGCGTTCGGCCTGCTGCACGTCCGGGCGTTGCAGCAGCACTTCGGAAGGCACGCCGGTGGGCAGGTCGCGGGTGATCGTCAACGCGGCCTGGGTGTTGCCAGCGGGCAGCAGCTCGGCCTGCACCGGGCCGCCCACCAGCAGGGTCAGCGCGTTGCGGTCTTGCGCGACGAGGCTGGTGTAGCTCGCGACGTCGGCGCGCGCGGCTTCGACGGTGGTTTGCACCTGGCGCACGTCGAGCGCCGAAGAGGCACCGAACTCGTGGCTCTTCTGTGTGATGCGCAGCGTCTCCTGGCGGCTGGCAAGTGTTTGCTTGGCCAGCTCCAGGCGTTCCTGGTCGGCGGCCAGCGTGAGGTAGGCCGTGGCGACCTGGGCGACCAGGCTGATCCGCGTGCCGCGCTGGGCGTCTTCGGTGGCCAGGTATTGCGCCAGGGCGGCGTTGCGCAGGCTGCGCACGCGGCCGAAGAGGTCGAGCTCGTATGCGCTCACGCCCAGCGTGGCGCTGTATTGGCGCGTGATGGTGGGCTCGCGGGTGCTGCTCAGGTCAGCGGGCAAGCGCTGCGCATTCTGGCCGCCGGCCGCGTTGACGCCGGGGAACAGGTCGGCGCGTTGCACTTGGTACTGCGCCTGGGCCTTCTCGACGTTGAGCGCGGCCACGCGCAGGTCGCGGTTGTTGGCCAGCGCCTGCTCGATCACCTGACGCAGTTTGTCGTCGGTGAAGAAGTCGCGCCAGCCGATGTCGGCGGCGAAGGGGCCTTTGATCGCGCCATCCGCGACGTGGGCCGAGGCGGATGGCGATGGCGACGAGGCGCCGTCGTCTGCCCATGTTGAGCTCACGGGGGCCGCCGGGCGTTGGTAATCGGGCGCCAGGGTGCCGCAGGCGCTCAACAGCGTGGCCGAGGCGGCCAGGGCGGTGATGCTCAGCCTGAGCGGGGTCCGTGTGCCGGAGAGGGTTTGAAAAAGCTTGTTCATGTCATGCACCTTCCGAAGTCGGTGGGAGGGTGGTGTGAAGGCCCTGCGCGTCTTGCTTGCCACCCGGCACCTCGGCCGCTTCGCCGCGCGCCGGGAACAGCATGCGCACCGCCACGAAGAACACGGGGACGAAGAAGATGCCCAGCACGGTGGCCGCGATCATGCCGCCGAGCACGCCGGTGCCGATGGCGTTCTGGCTGCCCGAGCCGGCTCCGTTGGCGATGGCCAGCGGCAGCACGCCCAGGGCGAAGGCCAGCGAGGTCATCAGGATGGGCCGCAGGCGCAGGCGCACGGCTTCCAGCGTGGCGTCGATCAGGCCCAGGCCGTGCTCCATCTTCTCCTTGGCGAACTCGACGATCAGGATCGCGTTCTTCGCCGAGAGGCCGATGGTGGTCAGCAGGCCGACCTGGAAGTACACGTCGTTGGAGAGCCCGCGCAGGCCGGCGGCCAGCAGCGCACCGATCACGCCCAGCGGCACGACCAGCATCACCGCGAAGGGGATGGACCAGCTCTCGTACAACGCGGCCAGGCAAAGGAACACCACCAGCAGCGAGATCGCGTACAGCGCCGGGGCCTGCGAGCCCGAGAGGCGTTCCTGGTAAGACAGGCCCGTCCACGAGATGCCCACGCCGGGCGGCAACTTGGCGGCGATCTCCTCGACCGCTTTCATCGCGGCGCCAGAGCTCTTGCCCGGTGCGGGTTCGCCCATGATCTCGACGGCGGACAGCCCGTTGTAGCGCTCAAGTCGGGGCGAACCCAGCTCCCAGCGTGCTTCGCCAAAGGCCGAGAAGGGCACCATCTGGCCGCTGCTGTTGCGCACGCGCCATTGCTTGAGGTCCTCGGGCTGCATGCGGAACTGCGCGTCCGATTGCAGGTAGACCTTCTTGACCCGACCACGGTCGATGAAGTCGTTGACGTAGGCGCTGCCCCAGGCGGTCGACAGCATGGCGTTGATGTCGGCCACCGAGACGCCCAGCGCGCCGGCCTTGGCCTGGTCGATCTCCAGCCTGATCTGGGGCGAATCCTCCTGCCCATTGGGCCGCACGCCCGCCAAGTCCGGATGCTGCGCGGCCATGCCGAGGAACTGGTTGCGCGCCTGCATCAGCGCCTCGTGGCCGATGCCGCCACGGTCCTGCAGGAAGAGGGTGAAGCCCGTGGCGTTGCCCAGCTCGATCACCGCAGGCGGCGCGAAGGCGAAGGCCATGGCGTCCTTGAACTGCATGAAGGCGCCCATCGCGCGGCCGGCGATGGCCTGCACGCGTCGCGCGGCGCCCTGGCGCTCGCTCCAGTCCTTGAGCTGCACGAAGCCGATGGCCATGTTCTCGCCCTGGCCCGCGAAGCTGAAGCCGGCCACCGTGAAGATGGACTTCACGTTGTCCTTCTCGTTTTGCAGGAAGTGCTGCTCCACGCGCTCGACCACCTTGAGCGTGCGCTCTTGCGTGGCGCCTGCGGGCAGCTGGATCTGCGAGAACAGGATGCCCTGGTCCTCGTCGGGCAGGAAGGCGGTGGGCAGGCGCATGAACAGCACGCCCATGGCGACGACGATGCCGCCATAGACCACCAGGTGGCGACCGCGCTTCTTGAGCATGCGGCCCACCACGCCCTGGTAGCCATGGGTGGCCTGCTCGAAGCGGCGGTTGAACCAACCGAAGAAGCCCTTGTCGGCCACGTGATGGCTCTTCTCGATGGGCTTGAGCAGCGTCGCGCACAAGGCGGGCGTCAGCACCATGGCCACCAGCACCGACAGCACCATGGCCGAGACGATGGTGATCGAGAACTGGCGGTAGATCACGCCGGTCGAGCCACCGAAGAAAGCCATCGGCACGAACACGGCCGAGAGCACCAGTGCGATGCCCACCAGCGCGCCGGTGATCTGACCCATGGACTTGCGCGTGGCTTCCTTGGGCGAGAGGCCTTCCTCGCTCATCACGCGCTCGACGTTCTCGACCACCACGATGGCATCGTCCACCAGCAGACCGATCGCCAGCACCAGGCCGAACATCGTCAGCGTGTTGATCGAGAAGCCCGCCACCGCCATCACGCCGAAGGTGCCCAGCAGCACCACCGGCACGGCGATGGTGGGGATCAGCGTGGCGCGGAAGTTCTGCAGGAACAGGTACATCACCAGGAAGACCAGCACCACGGCCTCGACCAGGGTCTTGACCACTTCGTGAATGGAAACCTCGACGAAGGGCGTGGTGTCATAAGGCACCACCACCTTCATGCCATGGGGCATGAACTGCTGCATTTCCTCGACCCTGGCCTCGACGGCCTTGGCCGTGGCCAGCGCGTTGGCGCCGGTGGCGAGCTTGACGGCCACGCCCGCAGCGGGCTTGCCGTTGTAGCGCGAGACGGTGGCGTAGCTCTCGGCGCCCAGCTCCACGCGGGCGACATCGCGCAGGCGCACGGCAGAGCCGTCCGCCTGTGTCTTGAGCAAGATGGCACCAAACTGCTCAGCCGTCTGCAAGCGGCTTTGCGCCGTGATGGTGGCATTGAGCTGCTGGCCCTTTGCGGCGGGCGCGGCGCCCATCTGGCCGGCGGAGACCTGTGCGTTCTGCGCCTGCACGGCGTTGCTGATGTCTGAGGGCGTCAGGTTGAACTGGTTCAGCTTGTTGGGGTCCATCCAGATGCGCATGGCGTATTGCGCACCGAACAGCTGCACCTCACCCACGCCCTCGACGCGGCTGAGCGAGTCGATCACGTTGGACGAGACGTAGTCGGCCAGGTCGGCATCTCCCATGCTGCCGTCCTCGGACGCGAAGCCCAGCACCATCAGGAAATTGACGGTGGACTTGACCACCTGCACCCCTTGGCGCTGCACCTCTTGTGGCAGAAGCGGCGTGGCGGCCTGCAGCTTGTTCTGCACCTGCACCTGCGCGATGTCGGGGTTGGTGCCGGCTTCGAACGTCAGCGTGATGCTCACATTGCCGGCCGAGTCTGACGTCGAGCTCATGTAGGTCAGCCCATCGATGCCCTTCATCTTCTGCTCGATGACCTGGGTGACGGTGTCTTCCAAGGTCTTGGCCGAAGCGCCGGGGTAACTGGCGTTGACCTCGATCTGGGGCGGGGCGATGCTGGGGTACTGCGAAATGGGCAGCGTGCGGATGGCCAGCGCGCCGGCCAGCATCACGACGATGGCCAGCACCCAAGCGAAGATGGGCCTGTCGATGAAAAAGCGGGACATGGTGACTCCTCTGTGGGACCTGATGCGCCTGATGACTCGGGCGAGCGATCAGTTCGCGCTGGCCGTGGAGGCCGTGGAGGCGGATGCGGGAGCCGCCGTCGCAGACGATGCGCTCGCCTCGACGCCCTGCGCCGGCGCGCCCGGCTGCACCTTGTGCAGGCCATCCACGATGAGCTTGTCGCCGGCCTTCAGGCCCGACGACACCAGCCACTGGTCGCCCACCGATTGCGCGGTTTGCAGGGTGCGCGCCTGGACCTTGCCGTCCGGGCCCAGCACCAACGCCGTGGCATTGCCCTTGGCGTCACGCGAGACGGCAGCCTGCGGCACCAGGATCGCCTGCTCGCTCACGCCCTTCTCGACGATGGCGCGCACGTACATGCCGGGCAGCAACTGGCGCTGCGGATTGGGGAAGACGGCCCGCAGCGTCACGCTGCCCGAACCCGTGTCCACCGACAGCTCGGAGAACTGCAGCTTGCCTTCCAACGGGTAGGTGCTGCCATCTTCGAGCAGCAGCTTGACCTTGGCCTGCCCGTTGCCTGCGCGTTGCAGCCGCCCTTCGGCGAGGTCGCGTTGCAAGCGCAGCATCTCGGCGCTGGTCTGGGTCACGTCCACGTAGATGGGGTCGAGCTGCTGCACGGTGGCCAGCGCGGTGGCCTGGTTGGCCGTCACCAGCGCGCCAGGCGTGACGGCCGAGCGACCAATGCGCCCGGAGATGGGCGTGCTCACACGGGTGTAACCCAGCTCGATCTGCGCGGTGCGCACGGCGGCCTGGGCGGCACTCACGTCGGCCTGGGCCTGCTTGAGTGCGGCCTGCGCGTCGTCGCGGGCCTGCTTGCTCACGGCGTCGATGCCGGCGAGCTCTTCATAGCGGCCGGCCTTCAGCTTGGTGGTGGTCAAGTTCGCCTCGGCCTTGGCCAGGGTGGCGCGGGCGCTCTCCAGCGTCGCCTCGTAGCTGGCCGAGTCGACCTGGTAGAGCACCTGTCCGGCTTTTACCTCGCTGCCCTCGGTGAAGGCGCGGGCCTTGATCACTCCGGTGATCTGCGGGCGCACCTCGGCGATCAGGTAGGGCGTGGTCCGCCCCGCCAGTTCGGCGGTGAGGGCCACGGGCCGCGGCTGGATGGTCAGCACCGTGACCTGGGGCGCCGCGCCGCCATGACCGGCCTGGGCGCCGTTGCCCGGGCCACGGTCGCAGCCAGCGAGCACCAGGGCGATGGTCAGGCCGGCGGCCACAGGCAGCCAGCGGGTTCGGAAAGAGACGTTGGAGGTGGACATGGGAAGCCTCGATCGGTGCTCGAATGAGAATAATGAATGAACGTTCATTCATTTTTGAGCATCGAAAGCGAGCTGTCAAGCCAATGAAAGGAGATGCCCCCCTCTCGACTCTTGGCTTTTGTGGACTCGTTCACGCCGCAGCGGCCCCAAAAGCGAAAGCCCCGCGTCCGATGGAGGCGGGGCTCTTGCCGGGTGGATGATCCGCCCCCAGCGAAGGCGTCAGGCGATTTTTGCGGCAGCCTGGGCGGTGGTTTTGCGGCGGACCAGCACGCCCACGGCGGCCAGCCCCAGCACGGCCATCACGCTGGCATCGGCTTCAGGAACGGGGTTCACCCAAGGGATGGAATATGCGGTGTTGTAAGCCTTGCCTGAGGGCAGCGTGGCCACGGACGTTGATTTCCACACGCCAGGTTGATTGGAATTCCATTCCGAAATGTAGGCAGTCCCGTACCACTTAGTGCCGTCAGACCCCAGCCCTCCGCTGTAGTGGGAATGTTCGCCAAATTCTGGGGCCTTCCATATCTCGAAATCCCAGGTTTGGAAAACGCCCCCCTCTCCCATGACGCCGGTGAAGGAGTACCACCCTTGCTGTTCCTTGAAGGACACCGATTCGCCAACTTCGAGAGGAGCTTTCAAATAGAAACTGAAAGCAACCCCAGGGTGGTAGATCTTGCCGGTGCTGGAGCCCGCCCGGGCGTCGCGCGAGTAGTTGGTCAGAGCTTGTCCCTGGTAGGTATACAGCACCGACTCAGCAGTTTGCTGCGCATGTGCGCCAAACGTGATAAGTGTGGCGAGCGTCGCCGCCGCGAGGCTGATCGATAGACGGAGGTGTCGATGGTTCATGATGTGGCTTCCTGGATTGGATGTAGAGGTTTCGGCCTTTGTTGTCGCTTGTCGCGCATGGCCTGCATGCAGATATAACACCGCAGATGTGACGCCGTCTCGCATGCCCGGCTGCGGATGTGAAACGATCCGTTCTCCGGGAAGAGATGAAGACAATACCGTCGCCAGGACATGCCGCGTTCATCCCCATTGCTGTATCTCTCTCCCGAGCGGGTGCTTTACCGAGGGCCCCTTGGTCACCCGCAAATTCGCACCCTGGGCGCCACAGCTTGGTACCTGTCCGTCGACCACGCCTTGAGCGTGGCGTGCCCGGGAGGTCAAGCATGGCGCCAAGCCGGCGCCCTTTGTGTGCCGGCCGGCGTGCCTCATCAAGTCGATGTTGGTCACGGACATGTGATCTGTTATCTGGTCGAGCAAGGGTTCTCGGACTCCTCGGTCGTCGGGACGTTGGGGCCTTGGGCTGTGGCAGGAAATGGCATAGGTTGGGAACAAGCCACCAAGCTCTCCGCTGCGGACCTCAGGTTGTGGAGGGACGCAGGTCGCCAAATCGACGTTGAACTCGATCGCTTGCTCTTCGGTCATGTGTTGCCAAGCAGGCTCCCTGACCCGCGCATCGCTGATATTTTGCTGCGCATCAGCACAGACCCCGCGCGTGCCTGGCTGGCCGCCGATGCCGCCGCGCATTGCGGCTTGTCCACCTCGCGCTTCATGCACCTGTTCAAGTCCGAAGTGGGCGTGGGCTGGCGCGCATTGCGGGCCTGGAAGCGGGCGAGGGCGCTGCTCGCGTGTGTCCATACTGGGGAGAACCTGACGCAGTTGGCTTTGTCCCTAGGCTACCCCGATGGCACCCATTTCAGCCACGCCATCCGGCAGATCACGGGGCTGCGGCCGAGCGACATCATTTCCGGCTCGCGCCACCTGAGCGTTTGGAATGACTCAGGGGTTTCCCCCGGCACAGCCAGTTGACGCAAGCCGTGACCGTGCCGCCCAGCTATGGTTCGCCTTGATCTGACAACCTTCAAGTCCACATGGCCACCTTGCGAGGCAAGACCCTCTTCATCAGCGGCGCGAGCCGAGGCATCGGCTTGGCCATCGCGCTGCGCGCTGCACGCGACGGCGCCAACATCGTCATCGCCGCCAAGACCGCCTCGCCCGATCCGCGCCTGCCCGGCACCATCCACACCGCCGCCGCAGAAGTGGAAGCCGTAGGCGGGCGCGCCCTGGCCCTGCAGGTCGACATCCGCGACGAAGTCGCCGTGCAGGCCGCCGTGGCCCGAGCGGCCGAACACTTCGGTGGCATCGACATCCTCGTCAACAACGCCAGCGCCATCAGCCTCACGCGCACGCCCGAGACGCCCATCAAGCGCTACGACCTGATGATGGACATCAACGTGCGCGGTAGCTTCGTGTGCGTCCAGGCCTGCCTGCCGCACCTGAAGCGCGCGGCCAACCCCCACATCCTGTCGCTGTCGCCGCCGCTCAACCTCGACCCGAAGTGGCTGGGCGTGCACGCCGCCTACACCACGTCCAAATACGCGATGAGCCTGATCGCGCTGGGCCTGGCCGAAGAGCTCAAGGCCCAGGGCATCGCCGTCAACACGCTGTGGCCGCAGACCATCATCGCCACTTCGGCGCTCAACGTGGCCAGCGTGGGCCTGGGCGAGATGGGCCGCAAGCCGGAGATCATGGCCGACGCGGCCTGGCACGTGCTGACCGCCGCTGCCCGTTCGCTGACGGGTCACAGCCTCATCGACGAGGCCGTGCTGCGCGAGGCTGGCGTCACCGACTTCTCGGGCTATTTGTTCAAGCCGGGCGCCACGCCCATCCTCGATCTCTTCCTCGATCCCAGCGAACCCGTTGGATGTGCAGAACCCGAAGCGCGCGCGACACCTTTCTGAGGCCGAAACCATGAGCACCTTCGAACTCGGACCTTCTTCCGCTTTCCCCACTCGCCACGGCTGTGAGGTCGAGCGCGCGCGCCGCGCCGCCCGCCTGATCGTCGGCCAGATCCCGTCGGATTTGCCTTGCGAGCCCTCTGAGGCCGAGTGGGCGCAGCTCGGCCAGGGCTTGCTCAGGGGTGATGAACCCGCCGATCAACTGGTCGCCTGGATGCAGGCCACCGGCATGCGCGCCGCCTGGGCCCAAGTCAACCAGGCGATCGAAGCGGGCGTGGCGGCCGTGCCCGATGCCGCGCCGGCTTTGCGCGCCTTCTTCGAACATGTCGAGCGCCGGCCAGAGTGGGTGGATGAATCACAACTCGTTCACGGGGCGCGCGTGTGCGGCCTGGGCGGACGCGCCGGCATGCGGGCGCTGGCCGTCACGGGCCTGATGGCCGGCTACCAGCTCGCCGCCGTCAACCAGACCCTGCTGGCCACCGGCGCGCTGGAAAAGGGCGCCGCCCGCCGCATCGCCGAAACCACCAAGTGGTGGATCGACGTGACCGAGCCTGGCGCCATGGTGCATGGCGGCGATGGCTTCAAGAGCACCTTGCGCGTGCGCATCATCCACGCGCTGGTGCGCCACCACGTTTCACAGCAGCCCACCTGGGATCGAGCTGACGTGGGCCTGCCCGTCAACCAGACCGACATGCAGGCCACCTACCTCGGCTTCAGCACGGTCTACCTCCTGGGCATGAAGCTGGTGGGCATTCCGCTGAGCCGTGACGACAAGGCCGCCGTCATGCACCTGTGGCGCTACATCGCCTGGCTCAACGGGGTGGACGAAGACCTGCTGCACGACCTGGCCGATGGCGAACGCTCGGGCATGGCCTGGCTATTCAAGAACCTGCTGAGCCAGCGCATGGCCGATGCCGACAGCGCCCGCTTGGCGCAAGCCTTGGCCAACGAACCGCTGCACCGCCACTACCCCCGCTGGGGCTGGCTGATGGGGCGCTTCAACCGCTCGATGCACCTGAGCCTCGCGCGCCTGTGCATGGGCAACGAAACCCTGCGCGACCTGGGTTTGCCGGTGTGGACGCTGCCCTGGTATCCGCTGTGGATGATGGTGTTCAACCAGACGCTGCATCGCGTGGCGCGGCTGTTGCCGGGCGGCGATGCGTGGCTGATGAAGCGGGGCAGGGCGCAGCAGCGCAACTACCTGCCCGTGCTGTTCGGTGAGCAGGCGCCCGCGCTGCGGGACGTGGGGGCGGTGAAGGCCGGGGTGCATTGACCCCAGCCTGCTGGATGATGGCGGCTCAGTGCACTGTTTGATGCGCAGTGCGACGACGCAGGCGCCAGGCGACCACGCCGAGGCCGCACAGCATCAGGCCCCAGGTTTCGGGTTCGGGCACCATGGCGATTTCAACGGCGCCGTTGCGCTGTTGAATGAAGGTCCAAGGCAGGCCGCCTGCACCGTTGACGCGAATGGAGCGGAAAGCGCCTTGAACCGATGAAGCCTCGAACAAGAGGTCGAAGGTTGATGGCACCTTTGCGCCATCAACGAACGAGATGATCAAATCACCTCCCAGCGAAGCCTCGCCCCAGACATCCACAATGGCTATTGGCAGGCCATCCTTGACGATCACTTCGACTTCTGATTGATCTGAAAGACTGAGGTTGCCATGGATGACCGGAGGCTGGTATGCCCAACCATCGCTATCAAGCTGGAGTTCATGCAGCACCAGCCGGCCTTTTTGGACATCGACGCCGCCTTCCACATAGCTTTCCTTGTCGAGTTCGATGACACCCCCTTTGATCTGGATCTCGGGGGCCTGCAAAGTGCCTTTCACGTCCAGGCGGGCGTCGTCGCCTTCCTGAACGATGGTCGAGTCGCCCCTCAACTGCTCGCTAGCATTGACCTCCACCATGCCCTGGTTGAGCAAGCTCACATCGGTGATGTGGCCCGTTCCGCTCAGCGTGTGGCCCGCCTCGATGGTCAGTTTCGGAGCCATCACACCGGGCGCAGCCCCGATGGTCGCGTTGTTGAGCAAGGTCCTACCCGTGCCACGAAGCAAGGTGGATTCACTCAGGTTCACGGCAGCGACGCGTAAGGTGCCGTCAACGGTCAACGTGCCGCCGACGGTGCCGGGTGTGGTCGCGCCTTGCGGGAGCTTCCAAGGAATCAGGTTCACCTGACCCGTGATCGTCACATCCCTCAAGTTGTGGGCGCTCAAGTTGCTGGTGTTGGCAACACCATGGATGCGACCTCCAACGATAGATTGGGTGGTCGACAAGACGCTGCTGTTGGCCCCGATCTGGAAGACCCCGCCATGGTTGTCCAGGCCGCCTTCCAGGTACATCCGAACCCAGTTGTCGACGATCCATTGGCCTCGGTTGGTCTGGGCTGCGCTGCTGAGAACCAGGGCTTCGCCGTATTGGCCCGTTGCCGCGACGTGAACCACGCCATGGTTGATCAAGGGCGCTTCGAGCAAAAATGAAGAATCCTCGGTATCCAGGACCAGGGTGTGTGCCGCGCCGATTTCCAGTGGCACATCGGACAGCAGTTCGGATGTGTACGTCGTGGTCCCCGGCTCAAGCAAAGACCCCGCGTGTGCTGCCACCATCCCGGTGCCCAAGCAGGCCCCTGCCAGCAAACTCGCGATCGACTTCCAACGTGTGCGCTCAGACAGATGGCGTGACAGGCCTCGCATGGTTCTCTCTTCCCTGAAAGTGGTTCGGGCCGTTCATCGGCCTCAAGCCCTGGAAGTTTCTCATTTTTGTAACAAGACTTGTCGCCTCGCCACGGAGCGAAGCCCCTCAAACCCTTGAACGAGGGGCCGGGTTCCCGCTCGGGCCCGGCCTCATGCGCTCACCTCATTCCCTAGCTTGATCTCCGCACTTGGCAGCGCTTCCACCATCCGGTACGGTGGAGGACTGTTCGCTGAAGGAGAACCATTCCATGAGCCAGGAAAACTGGAAATTCGAGACCCTGTCCGTGCACGCCGGCTACTCGCCGGACCCCACCACCAAGTCGGTGGCCGTGCCCCTGTACCAGACCGTGGCCTACGCCTTCGACAGCGCCCAGCATGGCGCCGACCTGTTCGACCTCAAGGTGGCGGGCAACATCTACACCCGCATCATGAACCCGACGACCGATGTGCTCGAAAAGCGCATCGCGGCGCTCGAAGGCGGCATCGGCGCGCTGGCGCTGGCATCGGGCCAGGCCGCCGTCACCTACGCCATCCAGACCATCGCCGAAGCGGGTGACAACTTCGTCTCATCGACAGCGCTGTACGGCGGCACCTACAACCTCTTCGCGCACACGCTGCCGCAGTACGGCATCACCGCGCGCTTCGCCGACCACCGCGACCCGGCGAGCTTCGAGCGTCTCATCGATGAGCGCACCAAGGCCATCTTCGTCGAGTCGCTGGGCAACCCTTCTGGCGCCATCACCGACATCGCGCGCATCGCCGAGATCGCGCACCGCCACGGCGTGCCGCTGATCGTCGACAACACCGTCCCCAGCCCTTACCTGTGCCGGCCCATTGAGCACGGCGCCGACATCGTCGTGCAGTCGCTGACCAAGTACATCGGTGGCCACGGCACCAGCATCGGTGGCGCCATCATCGACTCGGGCAAGTTCCCGTGGGCCCAGCACAAGGAGCGCTTCAAGCGCCTCAACGAGCCCGACGTGAGCTACCACGGCGTGGTCTACACCGAGGCCCTGGGGCCGGCGGCCTACATTGGCCGGGCGCGCGTGGTGCCGCTGCGCAACATGGGCGCGGCGCTCTCGCCCTTTAACGCCTTCCTGATCTTGCAGGGTGTCGAGACGCTGGGCCTGCGCATGGACCGCATCAGCCAGAACACGCTGAAGATCGCGCAGCACCTGCAGAAGCACCCGCGCGTGGAGTGGGTCAACTACGCGGGCCTGCCCGATCACCCCGAGCACCACCTGGTGCAGAAGTACCTCTCGGGCCAGGGCTCGGGCGTGTTGACCTTTGGCGTGCCTGGTGGCCGCCAGGGCGGCGAGCGCTTCCTGGATGCGCTGCAGTTGTTCACGCGCCTGGTCAACATCGGCGACGTGCGCTCGCTGGCCACGCACCCGGCTTCGACCACGCACCGCCAGCTTGCGCCTGAAGAGCTGGCCAAGGCGGGTGTGACGGAAGACACCGTGCGTCTGTCCATTGGCATCGAGCACATCGACGACTTGCTGGCCGACCTCGATCAGGCGTTGGCGAAGGCCTGATTCGCTGTTCAGCGCGGGCGGTTGGTCTGCCTTTGCAGCCAGGCGCCCGCCAGCATCGCCGGCACGAACACCCACACCTCGGTGTTGCCGGCCAGCAGGCTGGTGATGGCGGGGCCAGGGCAATAGCCGGCCAGGCCCCAGCCGATGCCGAACAGCAAGGCACCACCCAGCAGACGTCGGTCAATGGCCTTGTTCTGCGGCAGATGGAAGACGTCACCGCAAATGGGCGCTTGGCGTTTTTTCAGCAGCCACTGGAAGCCGAGCAGGCTCATCAGCACGGCGCCACCCATGACGAAGGCGAGAGCGGGGTTCCATTCACCCGCCACATCCAGGAAGGCTTGCACGGTGAGCGGGTCGGTCATGCCCGAAAGGGCCAGCCCCCAACCAAAGAACAGGCCCGCTCCCAATGCGATCAGGAAGCCATGCCAAGGGTGGGTGGAGGCGGTGTGTGGTGTGGCTGACATGCGGGGGGGCTGGTTGGTGTGGGCTGTGCTCGTTGTTGATTGCGGCTGATCGCGGCCCCGCCTCATGCCAGCATGTGGCGCATCACGAAGACGGTGACGCCAGCACTCAGCATGAAGGTGGCGACCGCTGCCAGCGAGCGCACGGACAAGCGGCCCAAACCGCACACGCCGTGCCCGCTGGTGCAGCCGCTGCCCAGCGAGGTGCCGAAGCCCACCAGCAAGCCCGAAGCGATCAGCAGCGGCACGTTGGCCGTGCGCTCAGGTCGCAGCGGCTGGGCAGTCCATTGCGTCCACACCCAACCCGCAGCCACCAGCCCAAGCACGAAGCCCGCGCGCCACAGGTTGGCCGCACTCCAGTTCGGGCGGTCCAGCAGCCCGAAGGCGATGCCGCTGATACCGGCGATTCGGCCCAATCCCATGAGCAGCAGCACCGATGCCGCGCCGATCAGCAAGCCACCCAGCAACGCGGGCATGACGTCCATCAAGTTCATGCTTGACTCCATTCTGATACCCCTAGGAGTATATGTTGTGGTGCGCTGGATGGCCAGTGTGCCTCCCCCAAAACCTCGCCTGCGTGACGCGCTCCGACGCCACGGCGGTAAAGTGGCTGTCACAGCAGCGACCACACCATGAGCCAGCCCATCATCCAGATCTCGCACCTGAGCAAGACCTACCAGCGTGGCGGTCAACTCATCCCGGTGCTCAACGACATCAACCTCACCGTGCAGCCGGCCGAATTCGTGGCGCTGATGGGGCCCAGTGGTTCGGGCAAGAGCACGCTGCTGAACCTGATCGCCGGCATCGACCAGCCGAGCTCCGGCACGATCGAAGTGGGCGGGGTGGACATCTCCACTTTGGGCGAGCGCGCCCTGGCCGACTGGCGTGCGGCGCATGTCGGCTTCATTTTCCAGTTCTACAACCTGATGCCCGTGCTGACGGCCTTCGAGAATGTGGAGCTACCCCTGCTGCTGACCGGCCTGTCGCGCAAGGAGCGGCGTCAGCATGTCGAGGCGGCGTTGGAGATGGTCCGCCTCACGGACCGCATGGACCACCAGCCGAACGAGCTCTCTGGTGGCCAGCAGCAGCGTGTGGCCATCGCCCGGGCCCTGGTCACCGACCCGACCCTCATCGTGGCCGACGAACCCACCGGTGACCTCGACCGCCAGACGGGCGAGGAGATCCTGGTGCTGTTGGACGAACTGCACCGTGACCTGGGCAAGACCATCGTCATGGTCACGCACGACCCGAAGGCTGCGGCGCGTGCCAGTCGCCAGGTGGAGCTTGAAAAAGGCGTGCTGGTGGATGCCGCCTCATAGACCGGAGCCGCGGGCGCCCACTGACTCCGCCGCGGAGCCCGGCACTGCCGCGTCGTCCTCGCTGGCGCCTGCCATGGTTGAAGGCTGCATCAATGCATCAGGTGTGGGCGTGCGCGCCAGCACCCAGGCCGACAGGCCCGCCACGCCGTGCCGCCTCAGCATGCGGCTGATTTCGTCAAGTGTGGCGCCGGTGGTGAGCACGTCATCGACCAGGGCGACATGGCGTCCGCGCAGCCGTCCGGCCCACACCGGCCCGACTTGGAAGGCTCCGTGGATGGCCCTCAGGCGTTCTTCGCTGTCCAGCGTCATGAGCCGAGGCGTGCCACGCGTGCGGACCAAGGCCTCATCGGTGACGGGGCGTTGCAAGGCTTGGCCCAACCCCTTGGCCAGCAGCCAGGACTGGTTGTAGCCCCGCTCCGCGAGTCGGGCAGCAGAAAGTGGCACGGGCAGGATCAGGTCGACCCGGTGTGGGCGTTGTCGGATGGCATCGGCCATCAGTTGCACGAAGGTGAGCCGCAGGCTGGCATCACGCTGGAATTTGAAGCGTGAGATCAAGCCGGACCACGGCGGCACGTAGTCAAGCGCGGTGATGGCCCGGTCGAACTCGGGTTGGCGGGCTTCGCACGCCGGGCATGCGCCTGCTCGTGCTGCATCGGGCCAGGGCAGGGCGCAACGCAGACATCGTGGCAGGTCGATTCGCCAGGTGCGCACGCAGGCGCTGCACACGGCCTGGGACTGCCAGCGCCCGCACATGGCACACAAGCCCGACCAAGCCGGCAGCTTGCGGGGCATCCAGGAAGGCAGGGATGGGAGCAAATGGCGCGGCAAGGAAGGACAAAAGGGTGTGCAAAGCGTTTGAAATCCCCGGCGAAAAGCGGGCAGGCGTGGAATCAATATACTGAGCGGCCCCTCTGCGAGGGAATCGCCCTTGCGTGGGCGTTCAAGTGGGCGCCGTCGCGGGTTTCGCGGGTGCTCATGCGGGCGCGCAGCACGCCTGGCCAGGCCCCATGACCGACGCACCTCTGCCTTCCTCCGCCCCCCAGCCATCTCCGGCCGCGATTGCGCTGCCGCCGTGCGCCCCCGATCCCGCGGCGCTGCGCCATCAGCACCTGCGCCTCGCCCATCTGTCTGAGCGCCCTTGGCTGCACGAGGAGGTTGCGCGCCGCCTGGCGGCCAAACTGGAGCCCATCCGCATCGAGCCCACTGATTGGGTCGACTGGTCTGCCTGGCTCGGCGCGGGCGAAGGCCTGGTGGCCGAGCGCTACCCGCAGGCGCGCCGCTGGGTGGTGGAGCCCACGCCTGAACTGGCCGAACGCAGTCGCATGCAGGCGCGAGCGCAAGGTGGATGGCTGGGCCGATTGCTTTCGTCCAGGCCACCCGTGCTCACCGAGCCGGTTGCTCAGGCCCCATGGCCGAAAGACGGTGTTCAGATGCTCTGGGCCAACATGACCTTGCATGGCGCGCCAGACCTCAAGGCGCTGATAGGCGCCTGGCATCGTCACCTGGCGATCGGTGGTTTCCTGATGTGCTCCGGACTCGGGCCCGACACCGCCCGCGAGCTGCGGGGGCTTTATCGGGAACTGGGCTGGCCGATGCCGACAATCGATTTCATCGACATGCACGACCTGGGCGATGAATTGCTGCAAGCCGGCTTCAGCGATCCGGTCATGGACATGGAGCGCCTGACGCTGACTTGGGCCAGCCCCGAAGCCATGCTCGATGAGCTGCGAACCTGGGGCGGCAACGTGTCGCGAGGGCGGATGGCCGGGCTGCGCACCCCACGCTGGAAACAGGGTCTTCTCGGACACATCCGCGAACGCCTGGCGCGGCAGGACGGGTGCGTTGCGTTGACGGTGGAGCTGGTTTACGGCCACGCCGTCAAGCCCGAGCCACGCGCCAGGGTGGCCCCTGAAACCCGCGTTTCGCTTGATGACATGCGTCGGATGGTGCGCAAGCCGGGCCATCCCTGACGTCCGCTGTGTGGCGGCATCGCCTCGCCGCCGTGGCATTCGCGCGCAAACTGCGGGTTATTCATAGCACGGCTTGCATGATTCCTTGTTGAGGCAGCGCAAGTGGCTGGCTAGAATGAATTTCATCGGATGCAGGGAACCCCCTGTTCCCGTGTCCATGCTGGAGCGATCCTCCAGGTGTGAATTCAGTCAGCCGGAGACTTGGCGAGATGACCGCCACAGCGTCACCCGTCCACATGCTGCCATCCGCCCCGTTGCGATTCGGGGTTTGGCGTGCCCTCCCGGTGTCCCGGCGTTCGCGGCAGGCAGCCGCCCACGAAGCCTGGCAGGCCGAGTGGCGTCTGGCGCGCGTGCTGCCGCTCTCTGCTTTCCGCTTCGGGCTCATTTGCCTGACGCTCTTGCTCGCGGCAGGCATCGTGCTTGCCATGTCAAACGGAGCGGTGCAGCCCTGGCTGTCTGGCCTGGCGGTTGCTGGCACACTGAGTGTGATCGGTGTCATGCAATTGGCCCGCATCGCCTCGGACGGCGAACACATCGCGATGCGCGCAGGCCTTGTTCGCGTCACCCAACGCCACGCCGGTCGGGTGCGCACCACCGATTTCATGCCCCGCTGGATGCGCATCGAACCCGAGCGGCACGATCGCTCTTTGATCCGCCTTTCGGGGCAGGGGCGTTCGGTCACGGTTGGCGTTCACATCCCGCCTCAAGAGCGCCGCCAGCTTGCCGACGAACTCCGCTGGGCCTTGCGGCAGCTCGACGAGTGAGTTTTCCCCACCGCATCGCCCGGCCTGATGCGCTCAGCGCGGCAGGCCAGACAACCGCGTTCCACCCATGAAGTGAAGAGCAACGAGATGAGCCAAGTTCCTGGGATCCGAATGAATGCATGGCGCCGCCCCTTGGTCGCCATCGCTTCGCTGTGCCTGGTGGCGTCCGCCTGGGCCGTCAACGACCTGCCGGGCGGCCCCGCCGTGCGCCAGATCGACCTGCCCGCGCCCGTCACCAAGGTGGCGGCGGCGCAGCAAGGGCTGCATTACATGATGCTCTACATCTGCCTGGCCATCTTCATCGGTGTGTTCGGGGTGATGTTCTATTCCATCTACAAGCACCGCAAGTCCAAGGGCCACAAGCCCGCCGATTTCCACGAGTCCACCACCGTCGAAATCATCTGGACCATCGTCCCCTTCCTGATCGTCATCGGCATGGCCTTGCCGGCCACCAAGGTTGTCGTGGCCCAGAAGGACACCACCAACGCCGACCTCACCATCAAGGCGGTGGGCATGCAGTGGAAGTGGGGCTACGAGTACCTCAATGGCGAGGGCGAGGGCATCCAGTTCATCTCCACGCTCGATGCCAGCCAGCGTGCGCTGTCCGATGCCGGCACGCCCGCCGGCGATGACTACCTGCTGAAAGTCGACAACGCCATGGTGGTGCCCGTGGACAAAAAGGTCCGCATCATCACCACGGCCAACGACGTGATCCACTCCTTCATGGTGCCGGCTTTCGGCATCAAGCAAGACGCCATCCCCGGCTTCGTGCGCGACACATGGTTCCGCGCCGAGAAGGTGGGCGACTACTACGGCCAGTGCGTCGAGCTGTGCGGCAAAGAGCACGCCTACATGCCCATCCACGTCAAGGTGGTCACGGCTGAGGACTACGCCAAGTGGGTCGACACCAAGCGCAAGGAAATGGCCGCCAAGGCCGACGATCCGAACAAGGTCTGGACGCTCGATGCCCTGATCGCCCGAGGCGAGAAGGTCTACAACGCCAACTGCGCGGCCTGCCACCAGCCCAACGGCAAAGGCGGCGGCGCTATCAAGCCGCTCGATGGTTCGCCCGTGGTGCTCGACAGCGATCGCGGCAAGCAGATCCACGTGCTGCTCAACGGTCAGAACAACATCATGCCTTCGTGGAAGCAGTTGTCCGACACCGAGATCGCAGCGGTCATCACCTTCACCAAGAACCATTGGTCGAACAAAACGGGCCAGTTGGTGCAGCCCGCCGAAGTGCTGGCCGCGCGCAAGTGACCTGCCAGCGTGAACCGGACCTCCGCACCGAGAACCGACAGCCCGACCTGATCTTCGAAAGGACGCTCCATGAGCGCAGTGCTTGACCACGGTGGCCACGGCCACGACGGCCACGAAGGCCACCACGACCACCCGCATGGCTGGCGTCGCTGGGTGTTCGCCACCAACCACAAGGACATCGGCACCCTGTACATGCTGTTCTCGCTGACGATGCTGATGATCGGCGGCGTGCTGGCGCTGGGCATCCGCGCCGAGCTGTTCAAGCCAGGGCTGCAACTGGTCAACCCCGAGCTGTTCAACCAGCTCACGACCATGCACGGCATCATCATGGTGTTCGGCGCGATCATGCCGGCCTTCGTGGGTTTCGCGAACTGGATGCTGCCGCTTCAGATCGGCGCGTCTGACATGGCTTTCGCGCGCATGAACAACTTCAGCTTCTGGCTGATGATCCCGGCGGCCATCATGCTGGTGAGCTCGTTCTTCATGCCCGGTGGCGCGCCCGCCGCCGGCTGGACGCTCTACGCGCCGCTGACCTTGCAGATGGGCCCCTCGATGGACGCCGGCATCTTCGCGATGCACATCCTGGGCGCGTCTTCCATCATGGGCTCGATCAACATCATCGTGACCATCCTGAACATGCGCGCACCGGGCATGACGCTCATGAAGATGCCCATGTTTGCCTGGACCTGGCTGATCACCGCCTACCTGCTGATCGCGGTGATGCCTGTGCTGGCCGGTGCCATCACGATGACGCTGACCGACCGCCACTTCGGCACCAGCTTCTTCAACCCGGCTGGCGGCGGCGACCCGATCATGTACCAGCACATCTTCTGGTTCTTCGGCCACCCCGAGGTCTACATCATGATCTTGCCGGCGTTCGGCATCATCAGCCAGATCGTGCCGGCCTTCGCGCGCAAGAAGCTGTTCGGCTACGCGTCGATGGTGTATGCCACGGCATCGATTGCCATCCTGAGCTTCATCGTGTGGGCCCACCACATGTTCGCCACCGGCATGCCGGTGACCGGCCAGCTGTTCTTCATGTACGCGACCATGCTGATCTCGGTGCCCACGGGCGTGAAGGTCTTCAACTGGATCGCGACGATGTGGCGTGGCTCCATGACCTTCGAGAGCCCGATGCTGTGGGCCGTGGGCTTCATCTTCGTGTTCACCATGGGCGGCTTCACGGGGCTGATCTGCTCGGTGGCGCCCATCGACACGCAAATCCAGGACACGTACTACGTGGTGGCGCACTTCCACTACGTGCTGGTGGCCGGCTCGCTGTTTGCGCTGTTCGCCGGCTTCTACTACTGGGCCCCGAAGTGGACGGGCGTGATGGTGCCGGAGTGGAAGGGCAAGCTGCACTTCTGGTGGTCGCTGATCGCCTTCAACGTCACCTTCTTCCCGATGCACTTCCTGGGGCTGGCTGGCATGCCACGCCGCTATGCCGACTACCCCATGCAGTTCGCTGACTACAACGCCATCGCGTCGGTGGGGGCCTTCGCCTTTGGCTTCGCGCAGGTGTATTTCATCTTCGGTGTGCTGATCCCCGCCATGCGCGGCAAGGGTGAGCCGGCGCCGGCCAAGCCATGGGAAGGCGCAGAAGGCCTGGAGTGGGAAGTGCCGTCGCCGGCCCCCTTCCACACCTTCGAGAACCCGCCCAAGCTCGATGCCACGGCAACCAAGGTGATCGGCTGAGGATGCAAGCCATGTCCGAGCTCGTTGACAAGTCGGCCCAGCGCGCGCGCAACGTGCGCCTGGCCCTGATCCTGGCGTCGGTTGCTGCGGCCTTCTTCGTGGGCTTCGTGGTGAAGATCGCCTTGCTGGGCAAGGCTTGAGCCGGGCACCATGAGCGACCACACCCCGCGCCCTGTTGGTTCCGCATGGTTGGCTCGCTTGCGTCGGGCCAACCTCCAGATGGTGGGCAAGCTCGTTGTCGTCACCGGGGTGATGTTCGGGTTCGGCTACGCCATGGTGCCGATGTACAAGCACATCTGCGAGGCGCTCGGCATCAACGTGCTGTCGTTGTCCGAGCAGCAGGTTTCGCGAGCAGGGCAGGGCAAGATCAACACGCAGGTCGACCTCAGCCGCACCATCACCGTCGAGTTCGATGCCAATGCGCGCGGCCCCTGGGGTTTCAAGCCCGAAGTTCGCTCGGTGAAGGTGCACCCGGGTGAGATCACCACCGTCGTCTACGAATTCACCAATGAGCAGGATCGCACCATGGCCGCGCAGGCCATCCCGAGCTACGCGCCCAAGCAGGCCACCTCGCACTTCAACAAACTCGAGTGCTTCTGCTTCACGGAGCACACGCTCAAGCCGGGCGAGAGCAAGCGCTGGCCGGTGGTGTTCGTGATCGACCCCAAGCTGCCCAAGGACGTTTCCACCATCACCCTGTCCTACACCTTCTTCGAGGTGGGCGGCAAGGTGCCGGCGGCGCCGAAAGGAGCCGTGTGAGCGAGGACCTGAAGCAGGCGGTGCAGCGCAAGGGCTCGTTCTGGCAGACGGTCAAGGCGGTGGGCTGGTCGTTCTTTGGTGTGCGCAAGGCTTCCGGGTACGAAGAGGACATCAGCAAGATCAACCCGGTGCACGTGATCGTGGCGGGCTTGCTGGCCGCCTTGTTGTTCGTGCTGGGGCTGGTGCTCCTGGTCAAGTGGGTCGTGGCCAGCGGGGCTGCGCTCTGAGGTTTTCGTTCGTTTGTTTGTTTGTATGACGCGTTCAAGGGCGTCCAAGGTCTGAGGAGATCGTGATGTCGACAGCGGTGAGCAAAGGGCAGGCGCCCTACTACTACGTGCCAGGGCCATCGAGGCACCCGGTCATGGCGGCCATCGGCCTGTTCTTCGTCATCCTGGGCGCCGGGCAGTGGGTCAATGGCGCGGCCTGGGCGCCGTACTCGCTGGCCTTCGGGCTGGTGTGGTGGCTGGTGGTGCTCAAGCAGTGGTTCTCGGATGCCATCCGCGAATCCGAGGGCGGGCTCTACAGCGATCGCATCGACGTGTCCTTCCGCTGGAGCATGGCCTGGTTCATCTTCTCGGAGGTGATGTTCTTCGGCGCTTTCTTTGGGGCGCTGTTCTGGGCGCGCCTGTATGTGCTGCCATCGCTGGGCAGCCTCGACAACGCCTTGCTGTGGCCCGACTTCAAGGCCATCTGGCCTTCGGAGATGGCCGGCGCCACGGCTTCGCCTGCGGGCACGGTCGAGGCCTTTCGCACCATGGGCCCGTGGCCCTTGCCGACCATCAACACGGCGCTGCTGCTGACCTCGGGCGTGACGCTGACCTTCGCCCACCATGCGCTGCGCGAGAATCACCGCGGCAAGTGCATCGCCTTCATGTGGATGACGGTGCTGCTGGGCATCACCTTCCTGCTCTGCCAGGGCTATGAGTACTACGAGGCCTACCACCACCTCAACCTGAAGCTCTCGTCGGGCATCTATGGCTCGACCTTCTTCATGCTGACGGGCTTCCACGGCATGCACGTGTTCGTCGGCATGCTGATGCTGCTGTTCATCACGCTGCGCCTGCAAAGAGGCCACTTCACGCCCGATCGACATTTCGGCTTCGAAGGCGCGGCCTGGTACTGGCACTTCGTGGACGTGGTCTGGCTGGGCCTGTACGTGGTCGTCTACTGGATGTGATGAAGCGGCGGTGGCGACTCGGTGCGCGCACTGCCCGGCCATCCCTGTCGAACATCAACAGAGCATGAACAGAGGCGCTCCAAGGAGCGCCTTTTCTTTTGTCAAAATAGATCCGATGAGCAGGCCCGGTGAATGGGCCTGATGTTTGAACCTGCCTTCAGCGCGAGCTTTGTCAGACCGGTATGCCGGTCGGCTGGATCCAGCCCATCTTGTAGGCGATGAGGATGAACACGAACAAGGCCACCGACAGGCCCACGCGCAAAGCCAGCGCGTGCAGCATGCGGTTGCTCTTGGGTTGGCCATCGCGGCCATCCCGCAACATGGCCCGGCCCGCGAAAGCCAGGGCCGCCACAATGGCCAACAGGGTCAGCAGAAAGACGATCTTCATGTGCTGGATGATGGCTGCCTGAGCTTTTCGGAGACCACGGGATGAACCCCATGCACAAGCGCTGGCTGGCGGTGGCCTCGGGCACATTGCTTGCCCTGTTGACCGCGCGCCTGGGCGTTTGGCAACTCGACCGCGCGGCCCAGAAAATAGCCCTCGCGGAGCAGGGGCACCAGCGCGCGGACGCACCTCCCTGGTCTGATCGGGACTGGCCTTGCGCGCAGGCGCCTGTCGGCCGGTACGCGCGACAACAGGAGGTGGCCAGTCCACCTGGCGCGATGGAGCCGGTGCCAGCCCAGCAACCGGTGCACCTGCGCGGCCGCTGGCTGAGCCAGCACACGGTCTTCCTGGACAACCGGCCCATGGACGGCCAGGCTGGCTTCTTCGTGGTGACCCCGTTGAAACTGTCCGATTCAGCGTGCCCGGGCGGCATCGTGCTGGTGCAACGAGGCTGGTGGCCCCGCGATGCGCAAGACCGTCAGCGCCTGCCTGAGTGGGCCGATGCCGACGGTGAAATCGAGCTGCGGGGCACCGTGTTGCCCCACGTGTCGCGCACCTTTGCCTTGGGCGACGAAGGCCCGCCTCCGCGCGAGGCACACCGCGCGCTCAGGCAAAATGTGGACGAGGCTTTCTGGCGCGCGTGGCTGGGGCAATCCCCGCTACCCGGGGCGGTGTTGCAAGGGCATCCTGAGTTCATGGCGTCTGCTTCGCCGGCTGCTTCCCAGGCTGGTTTCGCGCCGCCTGACTTGCGGCGCGACTGGCCCCAGCCCGACCTGGGCGTCGACAAGCACCGTGCCTACGCTGTGCAGTGGTTTGCCTTGTCCGCGCTTTCGGTAGGCCTCACACTCTGGTTTTCGGTGATCAGGCCGTGGCGTGCGCGGCGGCCCGATCCAGCCTGACCGCAATCGTCTTGTCATGACTCGACCTTCTGTCCACGTTCATCCGGCCTCGCACCCGATGCCACATCCGAGCCCGATGGTGCCCGACCCGATGGTCCAGCTCAGCGTGCACAGCCTGCCTTCGGCCGACAAGGCTGATGCTCAGCGCACGCGCATGGGGCGCCTCAAGATGCTGCTGGTTTGGGCTGTGTGCGCCGCGCCGGTGGTCGCCTCTTATTTCATGTACTACGTGGTTCGGCCGGAGGGCCGCACCAACCACGGCGCTCTGATTCAGCCGGTGCGCGCCATGCCGGGTCCGAAGGAGCTGCCTCTGCATGATCTGCGAGGCGCGCCTGTCCTGCCAGCGTCGCTCAAGGGCCAGTGGCTGCTCGTGTCGGTGGCGGGCGGGGCGTGCGACGCCGCCTGCGAAAAGACGCTCTACCTGCAGCGCCAACTGCGCGAATCGCTCGGCCGCGACAAGGACCGCGTTGATCGCGTCTGGCTTGTCAACGACGATGCCCCGGTGCGCCAGGCCCTGCTGCCAGCCTTGCAGCAGGCCACGGTGCTGCGGGCTGCGCCGGCCGATCTGGCACGTTGGCTTCAGCCCGAAGCCGGTCACCAACTGGCCGATCACCTCTACTTGGTTGACCCGCGCGGTGACTGGATGATGCGCTTTCCCTCTGGCATCGATTTCAACAAAGCCAAGCGTGACCTCACGCGATTGCTCAAGGCCAGCGAAGCCTGGGACGAGGCAGGCCGGCCATGAACGCCGCGACGGGCTTGCAGACCTCCGCTTCGCTGGGCCAACAACTGGTTGACCTGGCGCCCCTGATCGAGTTGCTGCTGATCGGTGCGGGCTTGGCCTTGCTGCCTGCGGCGGCGGTGGTCTGGCGCGCGCGCCGGCAGGGCGTGCGTGGCTGGCCGGCGTGGCAGAGGGTGCTGACCGTGGCCACGCTCTTCCTGACGCTCGACCTGGTGATCTTCGGTGCCTTCACGCGCCTGACCGACTCTGGCCTGGGCTGCCCCGACTGGCCGGGATGTTATGGCGAGATGAGCCCTTTCCACGCCCGCGCTGACATCCACGCGGCGCACGAGGCGTCTCCCACCGGACCGGTTTCGCCGACCAAGGCCTGGATCGAAATGGTTCACCGCTACCTGGCCACGGCCGTCGGTGCCCTGATCACGGGTTTGATGCTGTTGGCATGGCGCCAGCGCGACGAGCCGGGGGCCTTGTCACCTTGGTGGGCCACCTTGACCTTCGTCTGGGTGTGTGTGCAAGGCGCTTTCGGCGCGTTGACCGTCACCATGAAGCTGCAACCACTGATCGTCACCGGGCATCTGCTTGGTGCCCTGCTGGGCGTTGCCCTGCTCACCACCCAGGCGCGCATGCTCGATCCGGCGCCGCTGGGGGAGCCCGAGGGCAGCGATGCCCGCCGCGCGCGTTGGGCGAACGCCGGCCTGCGCCGCGCGGGCTTCGTGGTGCTGGCCTTGCTGACCTTGCAGGTGGCGTCGGGTGCCTGGGTGAGCACGAACTACGCGGTGCTGGCCTGCGCCGAGTTCCCGACCTGCCAGGGCCAGTGGTGGCCGGCAATGGATTTCGAGCAAGCCTTCCGCCTGTGGCGCCCCCTGGGCGGAGACGGGCAAGGCGGTGTGATCAGCATGGCCGGGCTGACCGCCATCCACATGGCCCACCGCATGCTCGCGGGCGTGGTGAGCGTGGCGCTGGTGGTTTTCGCGTGGCGCCTGGCTCGCTGGCGCGCCCAGGACGATGGGCCTGACCGCGCGGATGATCGCGTGAATGACCGCATGAACGGCAGCACGGGTTTCAGCGCGAGCACCCGTGAGGGCCGCATGCCGGGTGTCACGTTGGTGCCCCCGGTCCCCGTGTGGCGCCGTGAAGCCCGCGTGCTCGCCTTGTTGCTGCTGGCCCAGATCGCCTCCGGCCTGAGCAACGTGGTGCTGGGCTGGCCCCTGGCCGCCGCCCTGGCCCACACTTTCGGGGCGGCGCTGCTGGTGTGGTGGCTCACGCGCCTGCTGGTGCTGCCGCGCGAACAGGCCACCTGGCGCCTGCTTCTCCGGGGTCAGGATGCCCGAGTCGAATCCGACACCGGCTCACATCAGCGGCCCCAACTGCCCCCACATCAGGGACTTCACGGTACAGCCTCACGGGCTTCCGTTTCATAGTCCTTGCAGCCTTCCCGAGTGCCCCATGACCGACACCGTCGCGACGCCCACCGCCGCTGAAACCCCCCCCGAGGCCGCGCCGTCCTCGACTCGCCAGCCATCGAAGTTCCGTCAGTACCACGTGCTGACCAAGCCTCGGGTGGTGCAGCTCATCGTCTTCTGTGCCGTCATCGGTATGCTGCTGGCCGTGCCAGGCGTGCCCACGGCCGCCGAGGCGCTCAAGGCCCTGGCCGCGTGCGTCGGCATCTGGCTGGTGGCTGGTTCGGCCGCCGCCTTCAACTGCCTGATCGAGCAGGGCATCGACGCGCGCATGAAGCGCACCGCCTGGCGCCCCACCGCGCGGGGCGAACTCAGCCGCACCCAGACCCTGGTCTTCAGCGGCGTGCTGTGCGCGGCCGGCATGCTCGTGCTCGGCCTGTGGGTCAACCTGCTGACCATGTGGCTGACGCTGGCCACCTTCGTGGGCTACGCCATCGTCTACACCGTGGTGCTCAAGCCGCTGACGCCGCAGAACATCGTCATCGGCGGGGCCTCGGGCGCGATGCCGCCGGTGCTGGGCTGGGCGGCCATGCGCGGCTCGGTCGACCCGGAGGCGCTGATGCTGTGCCTCATCATCTTCCTGTGGACCCCGCCGCACTTCTGGGCCCTGGCGCTCTACCGCGTCGAGGACTACGCGCGCGCCGGCCTGCCCATGTTGCCGGTGACCCATGGCAACGAGTTCACCCGCCTGCACGTGCTGCTCTACACCATCATCCTGCTGGCGGGCAGCCTGCTGCCCTTCATCTATGGCATGAGTGGCTGGATCTACCTCTTCTCGGCATTGGTGCTGGGCGTGATGTTCATGGGCTACGCCTTCCGGCTCTGGCGGCGTTACAGTGACGAACTGGCCCGCAAGACCTTCCGCTTCTCCATCATCCACCTGATGCTGATGTTCGCGGCCTTGCTGGTCGATCATTACTGGATGATCTGAGAAGCACATGAGCCGATCCGAACCGCGCATGGGTCCGCGCGACGAGACCCGACCCGAGGCTGTGCGCCGCAAGCTGCTCTTGAGCGCCGTGGCACTGTTGGCACCTCCGCTGTTGAGTGCCTGCGACAAGCCTGGTCAACCAGGCCAGTCACCGGGTGCCGCCAAGCAAAGTTTCAACTCGGTTGACATCACCGGGGCCGATTACGCGCGCACGCTTTCGCTGAAAGATTTCGACGGGCGCCAGCGCGACCTCGCCGAGTTCAAAGGCAAGGTGGTCTTCGTGTTCTTCGGCTTCACGCAGTGCCCGGATGTGTGTCCGACCACGATGGCCGAACTGGCCGAGGTGCGCCGTCGCCTCGGTGCCGATGGCGACCGGGTGCAAGGCGTCTTCATCTCGATCGACCCGGCGCGCGACACGCCGCAGGTGCTCAAGGGTTACCTGCAGGCCATGGACCCGAGCTTCATCGGCCTGACGGGCACGCCGGAGCAGATCGAGGCCGCCGCGCGCGAGTTCAAGGTCTTCTACCAGAAGGTGCCCACCAGCGAGGGCAACTACACCATGGACCACACGGCCGGCGCCTACGTCTTCGACCCCGAGGGCCATGTGCGCCTGTTCGTGCGATACGGCCTGGGCGCCGACAAGGTCACTGCCGACCTGAAGCAACTGCTTGGCAAGGCGGCCTGAGGGGGCGCCGGGCCTGGGCGGCGAGCGGGGCGGACAGTCGCCGCGATTCCCCGCTTCGTATGCCCGCTCAGCAGGACAGCTTGATGCTCAGCAAGCTTCCAGCGTCAGGCTCTGGCGACCGTCCCAGTCCTGGCCCGGTGCCAGCTTGAGCGGCTCCAGGATGCGCGCAGCTTCCACGCACAGCATGTGCCGCCAGCCGTCGTCGGGCATGTCGGCCAAGCGGGCCGCGCCTTCTTCACCCGGATTCCAGATCACCACGTCGGGCAACTCTTGCTGGTCGATGCGCAGGCGGCGAGGGCCGTCGCGCAGCAGCAGGTGCTCCTTCACGTTGGCGTAGATGCGGTCGATCTCGCCATGAAAGCGCTTCTCGGGGTGGTCCTCGATGGTTTCGCCGCCGTTGACGCGGTCGATGAAGCGGCGGCCGATGAGGCCTTGCAGGCGCACCTGCGAGAGCTCTGACACCGCCAGATAGGTGTGCAGCGCCGCAGAGAACGACCACGCCGTGTCACCGGTGTTTTCGGCGTGCAGTTCAAGGTCGAGGCGGTTGCTTTCCACCGAGATCGTGAGCTCCAGGCGGAAGCCGTGCGGCCACAGGGCGCGCGTGGCTTCGTCGTCGCTCAGCACCAACGTCATCTGCGCGTGCTCTTCGCCGACGCGGCCGCTGTCGACCGACCACGCGCGGGTGCGGGCGAGGCCATGGCGTGGCAGCGAGGTGTCCGGGCCCATGAGCTCGAACTGAGGGAAGATGACAGGCACGCCGCCGCGCACGGCCATGCCCGGGCTGGCAACGGCCTGGGGCGAGAGGTAGAGCTGTTCTTCGGCGCCCGCGGGCACCCAGGAGACCACGTGAGCGCCATGCAGCAGCACTGTGGCGCGCGAGCCATCGGGGGCCCGCAACACCACCGCTGGCTGGCCCAGCACATCGGTCACTTCGAATTCATCGGGAAGGTTGTCTTTCGGATTCATGCCGGGAGTATCCACCTTGCGGCTCAGCAGTTCCGCGTGGCGATGGAAGCGGTGGCGATCAGTTCTTCGAGCATCGCCATGGATGCCTGGCCGCAACCCGCATAGGGGTCGAGCTCCGCCTTGGTCGAGTACTTCAAGAGGATGGCCGGGTTCACGCGCGCGAGGTTGACCTGGCCCATCGACCAGCTCGCGAAGCGCCGCTCGGTGATCTCCTCGTAGTGCAGCAGCACCACGTCGGTGTGGCGCGGGTCATTGGCGATTCGGTTGTAGAGCGCGCTCACCGCCTCGCGCCCACCTTCGAGCACCTGCATGAAGACATTGCCGCTGTGGCAGAGCAACCCGGTGATGCCGGCCGCCGGGTTGCCCTTGCGGGAGGCTTGCAGGATGGCGTCGATCGCCTCGGGGGTCAGCGGTGCCTTGGCACGGCTTGCATACAGCAGTCGGACCAGCATGTTGAATCAGCCTTTGCGTTGGTTGACGAGGGCGAGGAATTCGCGGCGCAGGTTGGCGTCCTTCAGGAAGGAGCCGCGCATCACGCTGTTGATCATCTTCGAGTCCATGTCCTTGACGCCCCGCCAGTGCATGCAGAAGTGGTCGGCCTCCATCACCACGGCGAGGCCATCGGGGTTCATGCGCGTGTGCAAGAGGTCGGCCACCTGTGTGACGGCCTCTTCCTGGATTTGCGGTCGACTCATGATCCAGTCGATCAGGCGCGCGTACTTCGACAGGCCGATGAGGTTGGAATGCTCGTTGGGCATCACGCCGATCCACACCCGGCCGATGATGGGGCAGAGGTGGTGCGAGCAGGCGCTGCGCACGGTGATGGGCCCGACGATCATCAGTTCGTTGAGGCGTTCCACATTGGGAAACTCCGTCACCGACGGCGCGCTGTGGTAGCGGCCCTTGAAGATTTCGTTGAGGTACATCTTGGCCACGCGGCGGGCCGTGTCCTGGGTGTTGTGGTCGCTGTCGGTGTCGATGACCAGGCTTTCGAGCACGCCACCCAGCTTGCCCGCGACCTCGTCGAGCAGCTTTTCGAGTTCGCCGGGTTCGATGAATTCGGCGATGTTGTCGTTGGCGTGGAAGCGCTTCTCAGCGGCCTTGATGCGTTCGCGGATGCGCACCGAAACCGGCACCCCGGCGTCGTCGCCTTGGGCCTCTGACTGGGCTGGCTGCCCGGCCGTGGCCGAGGCGAGAGGGTCGATGGCGCGAAGCGGGGGAGTGGTCATGGGCGATCCTGGCGGAGGGGTCGCGCGGCGTGGGTGCCAAGCGGTTGCGAAAGCCGGCATCCTAGCGACTGAGAGCACATTGTGCACACAGCGGGTGTGGTTTCCGCATGCGGCGAAGGGCAACCCGGCGCGCGGTGCGCGCTCGGGCTGCTGCGCTCAAGGCGCATGGCAGGCGGCCAGGGAGGGATTGCGCACGCAGATGCGCGCACGGCAGACGGCAACCTCGGGCGCATTGCCGGTGCCACATTGCTGCAAGGACACGGCAGGCGAAGGCTGGGCCGGGCGTGGGCTGGCGTGGGCGAGCATGGCCTCCACAAGGGCCACATCTTCGTGCGAGGCGCCTGCTTCGGGCTTCGTTTCAGGGCCTTGTTCCCCTGGGTGCGCTGCCTTGCGTCCATTGCGTTCGGCGCCAGTGGCCGACGCCACAGCCTGGCGAGAGGGGGTGGCCGGCGCTTCTGCGGGCGAGGGCGCAGCGACGATTGGAACTTGGTTGGCGCCAAGCTCGATGACCTCATGCGCAGTATGCAGAGGCGATGCGATCACGACACCTGGTGCCGGCCCCGCTGCAGGTGGCGACATGTCGATGATCTCGGCGGCTTGGATGGGCTCGGTGAGGTCGGCCGGCCCCCGTGCGCGGATGTGCTGACTGGCATGGTTTGCGGCCACGCCGTTTGTCACCAGGGAAGAGGGCGGCTGGATCGACGGGGGCGGCCGCTTGAGCACTTGGATGAAGCTCAACAGCATCACCAGCATGCCCACGCCCATCACCACCATGAGCGAGCGGGTCAGCCAGGGGCGGTTGTGCCCGGTGGGCAGGCGGCGCGCGCGCGGGTGCGCACGCCCTCCACGCTGAGACTCCAGGGTGGAGAGCAAGCGGATGCGTTGAGGCTCGATGTCTTGCACCGATGCTTGGTCGAAGTCCGCGAAGAGGCTGGGGCGGCCCAAGTCTGGGCGAGGGTGTCGACGCCCCGTCGGGCGCGACGAGCCTGGGGTGTGGGTGTCGTGTGTCACGACGGGCTCCCGAATGCTTGTTTTGATGAACAATCGGCGCATTCTAAAGAGCCGAAGAGCGGCCTGACCGGTCCCATGCGTGGCCGGTGCGTTTGCAATCAATCGTTACAGGGATCATGCATCTGCATCTGGGGTGGTTGCTGGCTTGGTTTGCGCTGGGCAGCTTGGTGTTGTCGTCGCTCGTGTTCCCGATGTGGTGGCGCGGGCACGGGGCCAGGTTGGGGGCTATCTCACGGATGTGGCTGCGGCGTGCTCGCGTGTGGTGGCTGTCGGCCCTGCTGGTGCTGGAGCCGGCCATGCTGATGTGGCCTGGATGAACTGGCGAGTGCAGCAGGTGGAGGCTTTCGGCGACAGCGAGGTCGGGGTCAACACGCAAGTCAGCGAGTTGTTGCGTGGCGAGCAGTTGGTGCCGCCACCGCCGCCCGAGGTGTTCGCCACGGCCGAAGTGGAAGCGCTCAGGCCGATGCTGGCCAGCGCCGATCGCCGCTGGGAGCGCATGGACACTGACTTCGTGCAGGCCCTGCTGCATGTCTTCAAGGTGATGAAAGAAGTCCATGGATATGACATGGCGCTGCTGGAGGGCTGCCGCAGTCCGGAGCGCCAGGCGGTGTTGCTCGCGCGAGGGCCGGGTGTCACCGGCGCGGCGCCAGGACAGAGTTACCACCAGCATGGCCTGGCGGCCGATTGCGCCTTCCTGCGCGATGGACGGCTGGTGATTTCGGAGCGCGACCCATGGGCCATGCGAGGCTATGAGCTCTATGGCTAGGTGGCTGAGCAGCATGGGCTCACCTGGGCCGGGCGCTCGGCAGTTCATGCAACAGACGCTCGAAGGCACGGGTGAATTGGCGGAGGCACTCAAGCTGGTCGACGAGCAATTGCTCACCGGCCTGGATGAAGGCGCGCGCAACGCACTTCGGCCCATCCTTGTTCGACCGCTGATGCAGGCCTTCGCGGCGCTGGTGCCCCCCACCGAGGCCGAGCTCAAGCGCGTCTGGAACGCCCAGGTCTTCGAGCCATATGAGCGCACGCTGGCGAGCAAGTACCCCTTTGATCGAGGCTCACGCATGGAGGCCACACAGGTCGAGCTGGCCGCGATTTTCGGCACCGAAGGCGCAGTGGCCAAGTACCTGGAGCAGTCGCTGGGCACGCTGGTGCTGCGCCGTGGCGAGTTCGCCCAGCCGCTGCAGCATCCAGGCGATGTTGCCGATTCGTTCTTCGGCGTCGCCGCCGTCGAGCAGTGGATGCAAGTGTTCCCAATGTTGCTCGCACATGGCTGCGCACAAAGCCAGCCCGCTGGCGAGCCCGCCATGGCCTTGGGTCATGGCGCGGGCTTCGGTGAGCCACAGGGCCAGGCGGAGATCTTTCGTGCGCGTTGCAAGCAGGGTTTCGCAGCGCCGCATGACACCAGGCCAATCCGCCTGCTTGAGCGGTGTCACCCACTCACCTTGCTTCAGGGTCGGGTCGTCAGCGCCCGCATCTCGGCGATGTCATCGAAGTCCGTTGAAAAGGAAAGGTCTTCCCCGCCGGGCTGGTCGCCAGGCAAGGGGGCCAGCAGGAGGTCGGTGTCCATGGCGTCCCTGATCGTGTTTTGTGTGATGCGCCCCTGTTCGCGCGCAGGTGCTTGCTCGCTTGCGGGGCAGCGCATCATCCCACGGGCGCCGGGGGAGTCGAGGTCCTCGTTCGGGTGAGGAGGTGATCCTTTGTAACCCTGGGGCTTTGATGTAGCGCAATGAATGAGAATGAGTATCAATATCCTGTTTGTGTTACGATGGGAAGCATGAGTTCCGCTGCGTCGTCCCTGCATTTTTCCGCCCTGCCGAGTGATTTGTCCCCGGCTCAGCGGCGTGGGCTGAGCGTGTTCGTCGTGGCCGTGCATGTGGCCTTGGGATGGGCGTGGTGGCATGCGAAGTCCGACACCGCGCGCATCGGCTCCAACGAAATCATCGAGGTCTCGCTTGTGACGGACGCGCAGTCGCAGACGCGTGATGCCACCGAAGAGCCCCGGCCTGAGCCTGTGCGCCAGCCTGTCCAGCAGCAAAAGGTGGAGCGGATCCAACCCAAGCTCACGCCCGTGCCAACGCCGGCTCAACCGAACCCGACGCCGCCCGTGCTGAGCAGCCAGTCCGGCAGCGAATCGGTGATGCCCGCTGCGCCCGCAGTCGCGCCGGCCGCGCCTTCGGTGTCCGCGCAACCGGCGCCAGCGGCTGTTGCTGCGCAGACGCCTCCCCCTCCGCCTGCCGCCCCCCGTGAGATGCAGGCGTCCGCCGTGTCCTACCTGGTGCCGCCGGTGCTGACCTACCCGCGCATCTCCCGCGAACTGAACGAGCAAGGCACAGCGGTGTTGCGCGTGCTGGTGGACGAGCAAGGCCGCCCGATCGAGATCCAGGTGGCGAAGTCATCTGGTTATCCGCGCCTCGACCAACAAGCCGTCCAGGCCATGCGTGCCGCCCGCTTCAAGCCCCATGTCGAAGAGGGCGTGGCCCGCCGCATGTGGGTCCGGACTCCCCAGACATTCATCCTCGAAGACAACTGATCATGAGCAACCAGATCGATCCTGCCGCCGTGGCCGCTTCGGCCTCTCCTGCGGCTTCGGCCACCACCGCGTCGCTGGCCGCTGCGCCTGAGGCGGCGGCATCCGCTGCGCCCGGCTTCGGCCACTTCATCGCCCAGTCCGATGCCATTGGGCAGGGGCTGTTCGTGATCTTGGTGCTGATGTCGGTGCTGTCGTGGGCGCTGATCGTGATCAAGGGCATCGCCCTGGCGCTGCGCCAGCGCCGCAGCCAGTCCTTCCTGAGCTTCTTCTGGAACGCGACCTCGCTCGAAGCGGTGCAGAACGAGATCGCCACGCATGGCGTGAAGGAGCCCTTTGCCCACCTGACTGCGCATGCCATGCATGCCCAGGCCCACCATGCCCGATATGGCGCTGCCAAGCTGGAGGAAGCCGGCTCCGCGAAAGACTTCCTCACCCGCACCATCAAGAAGGTGCTCGACGAAGAAACCATGCGCATGGAAAGCGGCCTGACCGCGCTGGCCACCATCGGTGCCACCGCGCCTTTCGTGGGCCTGTTTGGCACCGTGTGGGGCGTCTATCACGCGCTGCTGGCCATCGGTGCCTCGGGCTCCGGCTCGCTCGACAAGGTTGCGGGCCCTGTGGGCGAGGCCCTGATCATGACTGGCGTGGGTCTGGCCGTGGCCATCCCGGCCGTGGTGGCCTACAACTGGCTGACCCGCAGCAACCGCGTTTGGGGCGCCCGCCTGGATGCCTTCGCCTTCGAGTTGTTCACCTTCTTGTCGACCGGCCAGACGCTCAAGACCAGCGATGTCGACCCGCCTGCTCCGAGCGCCACCGTGCGCCCCCTGCAAGCCCAACGCTGACACGAGGAGTCGGACATGGCTTTCGCGAGTTTCGACGACAAGCGCGGCAGCGCGCCGGTGGCCGAGATCAACATGGTGCCGCTCATCGACGTGATGCTGGTGCTGCTGGTGATCTTCATCGTGGCGGCGCCCCTGCTGACCCAATCCGTCAAGCTGGAGCTGCCCAAGGCCAGCGCCCAGCCCACGCAACCGCAACCCGATGCCATCCAGCTCAGCCTGAATGCCGAGGGCGTGCTTTACTGGAATGGCGAGGCCCTCAGCCGGGCAGATGCCGCCGCCCGTTTCGCGGTGGAGGGCGCCAAGCCGAATCCGCCGGTGGTGCGTTTCAGCGTTGACCAGAGCATTCCTTATGGCCGTGTTGCCGAGATCCTGGCCGATGCGGCCCGGTTGGGTGTGAGCAAGATTGGCCTGGTGACGCAACCCGAACCGGCTCGCTGATCTGGGCTCAGGGGGCGGGGTTCTCGCGCAGAATGCGGCATCTCGCATGACCGCATCAACATGGACGCCGCCGCCGCCTTCACAACCCCTCCCACGCCTCAGGCCCTGGCTGGCTTGAAGGTGATCGAACTGGGCCAGCTCATCGCCGGCCCCTTCGCTGGCAAGACCTTGGCTGATTTCGGCGCCGAGGTCATCAAGGTCGAGCCGCCACCGGCCGATGGCGGCACGGGCGGCGACCCGCTGCGCCAGTGGCGCATGCTCCACAACGGCACCAGTGTTTGGTGGCAGGTGCAAAGCCGCAACAAGAAAAGCGTGGTGCTCGATTTGCGCACCGACGAAGGCCGCGACACGGTGGCCCGCCTGATCGACGAGGCCGATGTCGTCATCGAGAACTTCAAGCCCGGGACCATGGAGAAATGGGGCCTGGGCTACGAACAACTGAGCGCCCGCAACCCTGCCTTGATCATGTTGCGCATCAGCGGCTATGGGCAGACCGGGCCGTACCGTGAACGCCCTGGTTTCGCCGTGGTGGCCGAGGCCATGGGCGGCATGCGTTACCTCAACGCCGAGCCGGGCCGCATCCCCGTGCGCGCCGGGGTGAGCCTGGGCGACACGTTGGCCGGCCTGCATGGTGTGATCGGTGTGCTGCTGGCCTTGCAGGCGCGACAGGCATCCATCGCGCCCGATGCGCCCAAGGGCCGGGGCCAAGTGGTGGACGTGGCCTTGTACGAAGCCGTCTTCAACTGCATGGAAAGCCTGCTGCCCGAGTTCAGCGCCTTCGGTGCGGTGCGTCAGCCGGCGGGCTCGGCCCTGCCGGGCATCGCGCCCAGCAACGCCTACCCTTGCGCCGATGGCATGGTGGTGATCGGTGGCAATGGCGACTCCATCTTCAAGCGGCTGATGATCGCCATCGGGCGCGACGATTTGGCCACCGACCCCGAGCTGGCCACGAACCCGGGCCGCGTCAAGCGCGTGCAGGAGATCGATGTGGCCATTGGCGCCTGGACCAGCGCGCGAGCGGTGAACCAGGTGCTGGAGGTGCTCAACGCCGCCAGCGTGCCGGTGGGCCGCATCTACAACGCGCAAGACATTGCCGAAGACCCGCACTACCGCGCCCGCGAGATGGTGCTGCCCGTGACCACGCACGACGGCCTCACGGTGGAGGTGCCAGGGATCGTGCCCAAGCTCTCGCGCACGCCCGGGGCCATCCAGCGGCGCGGGCCTGTGTTGGGCGAAGACACGGACGAGGTGCTGGGGCGTCTCAAGCGTTGAGCGTCCGCTGGATGGTTGGCGCGCTCAACGCCCGGAGGCGGACGTGGTGCGGCGCTGGTCCACGAAGGCTTGGTACCACCACGAGCGCATGCCGATGAGCAGGGTGTAGGGCCGCTTGCGAGCCTCGGGCAGCCGTTGGTCGCTGGCATGCTGCCTGGAAAAATCTTCGGCTGTGCGCTGCAGACGCTCCAGCAAAGCCTGTGCATGTTCAGGTGCCAGCGAGCCATGCACGAGCAGCATCAACTCGTCGTCGCCTCCGAACCCGCCCGAGAAGTATTCCGGCGCCACCTGCTCGCGAAAGAAGGCCATCACCGGCCCATGCGGACGCCAGCGGAAGGTTTTGGCCACCTGCAGTTGATAGCGGTTCAGCGGCTTGAGCCGGATGACGCCCAGGCGATCAAGCTGGGTCAGGCAGGCGATGCATTCGGCTTCGGAGATGCGGTAGGTGGCCAGCATCTGCTCGAAGCTCCACTGGCTCAGGCAGCAGGTGGCCACCAGCAGCAGGCGTTTGTCCTTCACCACGGCCTTTTCTTGAGCCAAGGTCAGTTCGCGCCTCAGTGGTTGGGCATCGGCCACGCGGCGGGCCAGGTCGGCGAAATCCAGCTTGAGCACGCCGCAGATTGCGTCGATGCGTGACAGCGGCATGTCGCCCTTGGCAAAGATGCGCTTGATGCTTGATTCAGCCATGCCCAGCTCTTCGGCAAGCGCCGCGTAGGTGATGCCTGCGGTTTTGAGTTCGGTCTTGATGGCCTGGACCAGGGCTTCGCTGCTGCTCATGGATGTCCCGAAAAGTATCGAAAAACGATACCAGAAGTGCATCTGTCTGCCACTTCGTATTGTTTCGTTGATCAATGGGCATCCGCTGCGAAGAATCGGCCCCATGTTCAACAACGGGGTTCGCCAAATGAACTCGTCTTCGCATCCGTCCACCGCCCGCCGTGACACCCGTGCCTGGGGCATCCAGGTCTGGGTCTCTTTTGGGCTCGCCGCCTTCCTGAGTGCCACCGGCCTGTACTGGCTGCCTGGCAGCCTGATCGAGCGGGCCTTCATGGTCATGGCCTATGTGTTCAGCCTGTCGTCGGTGTTCGTGTTGTCTCGCCATGTGCGTGACCAGGCCGATGGCCTGCCGCAGACGCCGATGTGGGGTCTGGTGGTGTGGACCGGGTTTGGCGCCGCCCTGGCGCTGACCGCCTGGGGCATGTGGCAGATGCCGATCAGCCCCGACTACAAGGCTTACCTGATGGTGTGCTGGCTGTTCATGGTGGCCCAGGCCTTCACCTTGGCCAAGACGCTGCGCGATGCCCACGAGGCCCGTGCCATGCAAACAGCGCACCGCGTGGCCCCCGCCCATCACCGTGAAACCGACGTCGCTTGAGGAGATTGTCCATCATGTCAGTGAACGCAAAACACACCCTGAAGCCTCGAGCCAGTTTGAAGGCGGTGCTCGCCACCTGTTGCGCCAGCATGGCTTTGCTGGGGGCCTCGGCTCAGAGCCAGGCTCACCCGAACCAAGCGTCTGAAGCGAGCGCCTTGTCGATGCTGCCCGTGGCGGTGTCGGTGACCGCCCCGGCCATGCTGGTGTCTGGCACCGTGGCCTTGTCGGTGGTGGCCATCCAGGCGACGGCCGAAGGCGCGATCTGGGTGCTGGAACGCGCCAGCGACGGTGCCCGCATTTCGGTCAAATGGGCCAGCGTGTCGGTGGGCATGGCCTCGGTGGCGGTGGGCACGGTGGTGACCGTCACGGCGGTGTCGGCTGGCTGGTTGCTGAGCACCGCTGGTGAGGTGATCGCCCTGGTGCCCAACGCCCTGGGGTGGGCTTTGCTGCATCACGAGGAGGTGTTGCGATGAGCCGCGTGTTTGGTGCGGATCGAGGGCTGCATGGATGGCTGAGCCCAAAGCGATTGACAGGCCATCTGGTGCGAACCATGGCGTGGCTCACCGGCACCATGATCGCTTTGGCCATGGTGTGCAACTCGGCGCATGCAGGGCGGCCCTGCCAGCCCACCCGCCTGACGGTGAGCACGGTGCAGCAAGGCCTGGCGCTCGCTGAACGCACGGTTCGGCGCCTGGATGCCAGTGGGGCCAAGGTGGTGGTGCTGGCCCGGGCGGGCCAGGATCTGCGCGAGCATGGCTTGCGCTACTCGCACCTCGGGCTGGCCTACAAGGACGCCGATGGCTGGCGGGTGCTGCACAAGCTCAACGATTGTGGCTCCGATCATGCGGCCATCTACCGCCAGGGGGTTGGCGACTTCTTCCTGGATTCGCCCTACGAATACGTGGCCGGGGTGGTGGTGCCCGAGTTGGCTGTGCAGGAGCGGCTTTGGCCTTTGCTCAAGGATGGGCGGAACCGGGCTTCATTGCACACGCGGGCGTACAGCATGGTGGCTTATCCCTGGGCCAAGCGCTACCAGCAGAGCAACCAGTGGGCGGTGGAGTTCATCGCTTCGGCCATGGACCCGGGTGTGAGCGACCGGCAGGCGGCCCAGCGTTGGCTGAGGTCCGCTGGCTATGAGCCCACGGAGCTGCACCTGTCGCCTCTGACCCGCTTGGGCGCGCGCATGACCATGGCGAACGTGTCCTTCGACGACCATCCCAGCGGCTTGCGCTTCACCAACCGCATCCGCACGGTCACCGTCGATTCGGTCTTCGCGTGGTTGCAACGCAGCGGGCTGGCCCATGAGGAATGGGTGGTTCACTGAATGAGCAAGCCGGCGGTTTTGATGTCCAATCGGTCCGCAAACCATGGAGGATCCCCGTTGTGAGTGAGTCGACATCCCAAGGCGGTCAGTTCAGCCTGCTCGGCCAGCGCCGCTTCCTGCCGTTCTTCCTGGCCCAGTTCCTGGGGGCAGCGAATGACAATCTCTTCAAATTTGCTTTCACGGTGCTGGTGACCTACCAGCTGCAGGTGAGCTGGCTGGAGCCGAAGATGGCCGGGCTGGTGATCGGGGCGCTGTTCATCCTGCCCTTTTTGCTGTTTTCGGCCACCTCTGGGCAGTGGGCAGACAAGTACGACAAGGCCTTCATCATGCGAGGCGTCAAGCTCATGGAGGTCGGCATCATGGTGCTGGCGGGCTTGGGCTTCTGGTTCAGCGTGGTGCCGCTGCTGCTGGGTTGCGTCTTCCTGATGGGGTTGCACTCCACCTTCTTCGGGCCGGTGAAGTACGCCTATCTGCCGCAGCACCTGCGTGAGCACGAGCTCACCGGGGGCAACGGCCTGGTCGAGATGGGCACCTTCGTGGCCATCTTGCTGGGCAACGTTGGCGGCGGGTTGTTGATGGGCCTGCCCGGGGTGGGAGCGCAATGGGTGGCGGGCTCTTGCTTCGTGGTGGCCTTGGCGGGCTGGGCGATGGCTCGCCAGATTCCGGCCTCGCCTTCGTCCGACCCGGGTTTGAAGCTCAACTGGAACCCGGCCTCGGAGACGTGGCGCAACCTGCGGCTGGCCTGGCAGTACCCCAGCGTGTTCCGCTCGCTGCTGGGCATCTCGTGGATGTGGTTCTTCGGCGCGGTGTTCCTGTCGCAGTTCCCGTCTTTCGCGCGCGACGTGTTGCATGGCAACGAGCAGGTGGCTTCGCTGCTGCTGGTGGTGTTCTCGGTGGGCATCGCCATCGGCTCGCTGCTGTGCGAGACCTTCTCGCATCGCCATGTGGAGATTGGCCTGGTGCCCATCGGCGCGGTGGGCATGACGGTGTTCGCTTTTGATCTCTACCTGGCTGCGTCGGGGCTGCCGCAGGTGCCGGGCGCAACGCTCTACACCGTTGGTGCATTCGTGGCCGAGCATGCGCATTGGCGCGTGATGGCCGATTTGGCCCTGCTGGCTTTCAGCGCGGGGCTCTACAGCGTGCCCATGTACGCGCTCATCCAGTTGCGTGCTCAGCCCAGCCACCGCGCACGCATCATCGCTGCCAACAACATCCTCAACGCCCTGTTCATGATCGTCAGCAGCCTGCTGGCCGGGGCGATGCTGGGGGCAGGCTTCAGCATCCCGCAGGTGTTCGGCGCGACGGCGCTGCTCAACGTGATCGTGGTGGGTTATGTGTTCTGGCTGATGCCCGAGTACATCGTGCGGCTGGTGATGCTGTTCGTCACGCGCATCGTGTACCGCCTGCGTGTGCGTGGCGACATGCACATCCCGACCGATGGCGCGGCCATCCTGGTGTGCAACCATGTGAGCTTTGTCGACGCGGTCATCTTGGGGGTCATCAGTCCGCGCCCCATGGTCTTCATCATGGACCACCGCATCTTCAAGATGCCGGGCATCGGCTGGTTCTTCAAGCTGGTCAAGGCGATTCCCATCGCGCCGCAGAAGGAAGACCCGCAGGCTTATGAAGCCGCTTTCGCGCGGGCCCGCCAGGTGCTCGACGAAGGCGAGCTGCTGTGCCTGTTCCCTGAGGGTGGCATCACGCGTGATGGCAATTTGCAGCCGTTCAAGGCCGGCATCATGAAGATCCTGGAAACCAACCCGGTGCCAGTGATCCCGTCGGCGCTGCACAACCTCTGGGGGTCGACCTTTTCGCGCATCGAGGGTGCGGCGATGTCCAAGCCCTTGCGGCGGGGGCTGTTCAACCGCATTGGCCTGGTGGTGGGTGAGCCCATCGCTGCGCGAGATGTCACGCCCGAGGTGCTGCAGTCACGGGTGCAGGCCTTGCTGAACGAGCCCTCGCCCTGAGTTTCCCCAGGTCATCCGCGAATGAGGGGGACTGTTGGCCGAGAGGCGACACAATCCGCTGGCATCCTGGCGACCTCATCTGGTTCAAACACACGCTGAAACCCATGGGCAATTTTTTGTCTCCCGCGGCCTGGGTCCGGGTCATCCCTTTCGTCCTGTTCATGGTCTTCCTGGCTTTGCGCGGGCAGTTCACCGTGGCTGACGGTGAAGTCAGCAAGTTGCCATTCGATGGACGCTGGCTGTATGCGGTGTCCGTGGTGGTGGTGTCCGCGAGCCTGGTCTGGTTCTGGCGGCGTTACGGCGAGTTGCGCCGATGGGGGTTGGACCTCGGGCAGGTGCTGCTCTCCATCGCGGTGGGGGTGCTCGTCTTCATGCTTTGGACTCGTCTGACTGCGCCCTGGATGATGTTGGGCGAGCCTTCGGCAGGCTTCCTCCCTGTGGATGCCGATGGCGAGTTGATGTGGTCGCTGATCGCCTTTCGCTGGGTGGGGGCTGCGCTGATGGTGCCTGTGATGGAGGAACTGTTCTGGCGTGGCTTCCTGATGCGCTGGGTGGACAACCAGGATTTCGAGCGCGTGGACCCCGCTTCGGTGTCGTTCAAGGCCATTGCCTTGTCGACCTTGTGCTTCATGTTGGCCCACACCCAGTGGCTGGCGGCCATCGTTGCAGGGCTGGCCTATGCCTGGCTTTACAAGCAAACCCGCTCGTTGTGGGCGCCGGTGCTGGCGCATGCCGTCACCAACGGGGTGTTGGGCGGCTGGGTGATCCTCAATGGTTATTGGTCGTTCTGGTGATTCACCGATTCAGGAAGTTGGCATGAAGTCGTACGCCCGCTTGTTCGTGGTGCTGGTGGTGGTCGGGGTGGCGGGGCTGCTCTACGGTCGCATCGAAGGTTCGGGGCAATCGGCCGTGCTGGCCTTGTCGCAGTACCTGCCGTTTCCCGCTTACCTGCTGCCGGCTTTGGCGGCGGTGCTGGCTTCGTTCATCTGGCTGGGCTGGCTGTGGCGCGGCTTGTCTGTGGCGGCCCTGGTTGTTTGCGTGACGCTGCTCATGGGCTTGAGTTGGGGCTCGTCCGAAGAGGGCCACGGCCGCGTGCGTTTCATGACCTACAACGTCAAAAGCTACCTGGCGCTCAAGCGGGCTGGCGGTGCGCAGGAGCTGGCACACGAGGTCTTCGAGCAACAGCCGGACATCCTGGTCATGCAGGATGCTGGTCAGCTCGTGGATGTGGAGGGCAATGTGCGCTCGCCAGATCTGATCAAGGTCGTGGGCGGCGGCTGGCAACACGCCCATGCCACGGATGAGTACGTGCTGTTGAGCCGCTGGCCGATTCGCCAGTGCCACCATGGCGCGATCCCCGTCGGGAATGAGCCGCATGTGTTCGTTCATTGCGAGATCGATGTCGATGGCACGACCCTGCAGGTGATCACCGTTCACCTCATCACGCCGCGTCAGGGGCTGGTGGCCAAGCACCATGGGCAGGCGCGTTGGTTGGGCCTGGGCGAATGGCAGGACAACATGTTGCTGCGCATGCGGCAGGCTGGCCTGCTGGCCGAATACTTGCGCAAGTTGCCGCCTGGCCCCCGCATCGTGGCCGGTGACCTGAACGCGACGGAACCTTCGGTGGTGGTGCAGACCCTGCTCAACACCGGTTTGCGCGATGCGTATTCATCGGCGAGCGTGGGCTATGGCTTCACGCATGGGCATTCGCTGCTCAAGGGCTTGTCGTTCCTGCGCATCGATCACATCTTGGTCAGCCCGGACATCGCGGTGGCCGACGCTTTCACGGGTGGGGCTCAGGCTTCGCAGCACCGCCCCGTGATCGCCGACCTGTACCTGCATCGGCCCTGATCAGACCCCGCGCGCGCGGTCGGCGGCGAACTGGCGCTGGAACTCGGCGAAGCGGCCGGCGTCCAGTGCATCGCGCACTTCCTGCATCAGGTTCAGGTAGTAGTGCAGGTTGTGGATGGTGGTCAGCATGGGGCCGAGCATCTCGCCGCAGCGGTCGAGGTGGTGCAGGTAGGCGCGGCTGAAGTTGCGGCAGGTGTAGCAGGCGCAGGTTTCGTCGATGGGGCGATCATCGGCTTTGTTGCGGCTGTTGCGCAGGCGCAGGTCGCCAAAGCGCGTGAACAGGTGGCCATTGCGCGCATTGCGCGTGGGCATCACGCAGTCGAACATGTCGACACCCGTGGCCACACCAGCGACCAGGTCTTCTGGGGTGCCCACGCCCATCAGATAGCGGGGCTTGTGGGCGGGCAGCTTCGGGCTGATGTGGTTCATCACCCGCATCATCTCGTCCTTGGGTTCGCCCACGCTGACGCCGCCGATGGCGTAGCCCGGCAGGTTCATGTCGGCGAGCGCCGCCAGCGACTCCTCGCGCAGGTGCTCGAACATGCCGCCTTGCACGATGCCGAACAGCGCGTTGGGGTTCTGCAGTTTGTCGAACTCGGCCTGGCAGCGCTTGGCCCAGCGCAGGCTGAGCTCCATCGAGGCGCGGGCTTCCTTCTCGGTGGTGATGTGGCCCAGCGACTTGTCGCCTTTCCAGTACGGCGTGCACTCGTCGAACTGCATGACGATGTCGGAGTTCAGGATGGTCTGGATCTGCATGCTGATCTCGGGCGTGAGGAACAGCTTGTCGCCATTGACCGGCGAGGCGAAGCGCACGCCTTCTTCACTGATCTTTCGCATCTCGCCGAGCGACCAGACCTGGAAGCCGCCCGAGTCGGTGAGGATGGGCTTGTGCCAGGCTTCGAATTTGTGCAGGCCGCCGAACTGCTTCATGATGTCCAGCCCCGGGCGCATCCAGAGGTGAAAGGTGTTGCCCAGGATGATCTGCGCGCCCATCTCTTCGAGCGAACTGGGCATCACGCCCTTGACGGTGCCGTAGGTGCCCACGGGCATGAAGATGGGCGTTTGCACCACGCCGTGGTTGAGCGTGAGGCGGCCACGGCGAGCGTGGCCTTCGGTCTTGAGGAGTTCGAATTGCAGCATGGAGGGCTCCTGGACTCAGGCAGCGGTGCGGGCTGAAAGGTGAGGGCGCTGGATCAGCATGGCGTCGCCGTAGCTGAAGAAGCGGTAGCGTTGTTCGATGGCGTGGGCGTAGAGCGCGCGGATGTGCTCGTACCCCGCCAGGGCGCTGACCAGCATCATCAACGTGCTCTTGGGCAGGTGGAAGTTGGTGATCAGCACGTCCACCACCTTGAAGTCGAATCCCGGGGTGATGAAGATGTCGGTGTCGCGGCTGCCTGCCTGCACGATGTCTTCGCGCCTGGCGTGCAGCGCCGCCGATTCGAGCGCGCGCAGCGTGGTCGTGCCGACCGAGACGATGCGACCGCCCGCCGCGCGGGTGGCTCGGATGGCATCGGCCGTGGCCTGCGAGACTTCGAACCACTCGCTGTGCATCTTGTGCTCGGCGAGGTTCTCGGTGCGAACGGGCTGGAAGGTGCCGGCGCCCACGTGCAGCGTCACTTCGGCGGTGGCGATGCCGCGCGCCTTCAGGGCGGCCAGCACGCCTTCGTCGAAATGCAGCGCGGCGGTCGGGGCGGCCACGGCACCGGGCTCCTTGGCGAACACCGTCTGGTAGCGGCGCACGTCGTCTTCGCCATCGGCGTGGGTGATGTAAGGCGGCAGGGGGACGTGGCCGTGCCGTTCCAGCAAATCGAAGGGACTGCCATCGAATCGCAGGTGGAACAGGCCGTTGTCCGGGCCACAGCGGCCGAGCACCTCGGCGTCGAAGGCATCGGCGAAGCGCACCGTGGCGCCTGGCTTGGGCGACTTGCTGGCGCGCATGTGGGCCCAGACCTCGTTCGTGCCGGGCAGCACGCGTTCGATCAGCGCTTCGACCGCGCCGCCCGATGATTTGGCGCCGTACAGCCGTGCCTTGATGACGCGGGTGTTGTTGAAGACGAGCAGGTCACCGGGCTGCAGCAGATCGGGCAGCTCGCGGAAGACGCGGTCGGTGGGGGGGCGGGCGCGGCCGTCGAGCAGGCGCGAGGCACTGCGTTCGGGGGCCGGGTGCTGGGCGATCAGGGCCTCGGGCAGTTCGAAATCGAAGTCGGCGAGGGTGAAGGCAGAGGCCAAGGTGGCCTGGGCAGGGGATGGGGACATGCTTTTGAGGGGCGGACGGGCCCCGTGCCAAAGTGCCAGAAACAAGTGCCGGAACGGCGGAAAGGAGGATTGTCGCTCAAGCCCGTTCAAGCCGTTCAGGCCTTGTGGGGCACCAGTTTGATCTGTAAATCGCAGCCGACCGCCTGGGCGTAGCGCTTGAGGGTGGAGATGGACGGGGTGTGCTTGCCAGCGCTTTCCAGGCGCGAGACGGCGCTCTTGGTCGTGCCCATGCGTTCGGCCACGGCGTCTTGGGTCAGCCCGGCGCGGGTGCGGGCCTTGATCAATTGGTCGATGACCTGGTATTCCAGCGCGAGAGCCTCGTAGGCTTGCTGGAAACCCGCGCGCTCGCGTGCCTTGGCGAGGAAGTCGGCGTGGTCGTGTCGAACCGGCTTGTGCTTCAGGTCAGCCATGTTGCAACTCCTTCAAACGTTTTCGGGCCAGCTTCAACTCCCTGTCAGGCGTTTGCTGGGACTTCTTGATGAACGCATGCAGAACGATGACGCGCTTGCCCAGCACGAAGCAGTAGAACGCGCGGCCGATGCCTGACTTGCCTTTGGGACGCAACTCGAAAAGGCCACCGCCGAATGCTCGCGAGTGAGGCAGGCGCAGGTCAGGACCGTGATCGATCAGCAATTCGACCAGGCGTGCATAGTCGGCGACGACATCCACGGGCCAGGATTCGATCTGTGCAAGCACGCGTTCATGGAAGTATTCGATTTCGAATGCCATGAGCAAAAGTTAGCAACAATGCTAACCGATCACCATCCTCATTTGGTGTGAGAGACCTCAGCGCGGGACGACCTGCACATCGGTTTTCACGGAATTGGCAATGAAACACTCGTCATGCGCCTCGTGATGCATGCGCTCGATGTCCGCCGCGGTGGGCACCAGCGCGCCAGAGAACACGACCATCGGCCGCAGCGTGACAGACGAAAGCCAGAACTTCTTGCGCTCGTTGGCGGTCATGACGCCGAAGGCTTCGTCATGGTACGAGTCGACGACGAAGCCATTGCGCGCGGCGATGTCCAGGAACCAGAGCATGTGGCAACTCGAAAGCGCAGAGACAAGCGCCTCCTCTGGGTCGATGGCGTTGGGATCCGAACAGGGCGTGGGGACCACCTGTGGCGATGACGAGCCCGCCACGGTGATGCCGCCATCGAAGCGCAGCAGGTGTTTGCGGCTGTAGCGCCCGTCAAGAAATGGCTGGGTGCCGCGCTCCCAGAGGGTTTCGGCGGTGTAGGTGTGGCGGGCCATGTGCTTCCCTCCTGGCTGTTTTGATGAGGATGAATGAGAGGCCCCGCATTTTGCGGCTTGGGCGAGGCCCGGAGCCTGGCGATCTCCGATCCGGCGACAATCTCCGCCTCATTCTTTCGCCGCAGGCCCGCCCATGAAAACCCACGACATCGAATTGCAACGCATCAAGGCCATCCGGCATGACAAGGGCCTGATCGAGCTGAGCGTGGACGCCTTGGTGCAGGCCCGCCCTGCCAAGGACGAGCGCGTCACCAGCATCCTGTCGCTGGAGGTGGACGACGCTCGCACCTTGGTCATCCTGCTCAAACAGCAGATCGCCGAGCTCGACAAGCTCAACCCGCGCAGCCGCCGCTCGGGCCGTTGCTGAACCGTTTTTCGTTTAACTGGCGCTTCGGCAAACCATGAACTCCGAGGACCTGCAAAAGCTGGTGACCACGCGCATGCCCTTCGGCAAGCACCATGGCACCCTGCTGGCCGACCTGCCGGGCAACTACCTGAACTGGTTCGCCCGCGAAGGCTTCCCCAAGGGCGAGATCGGTCGGCTGCTCGCGCTGATGCATGAGATCGACCACAACGGGCTCAAGGGGTTGTTGCAGCCGTTGTACGGGAAGGCGTGGTCGGAAGAATCAGATCGTTGAATCGCTGGCGAAGTTGCTCTGCTTGCGCCTCGACCAAGCGCCAATCAAGGCGCCACCCGCAAACATCATCATCCATGCGGGGGATTCGTCCACGACGCTGATCATTCCGGTCAGGTTAATCCAACCAAAGCCCGCCGCCTTGCCGGTCAGCGGGTCGAGGTTGTTTTGAATCGTCCGGCTGTCAGCTTGCTTGAGCAAAGCTTGACTGGTTTTAGTCAAGTTCAAGGCTTCGTGAAAGATGGAAATGGCCTCATCCTCGTGCTTGAAGAAAAGACCGTGAAAAGTCGCATTGACGTTCAGTGCGCCTGGGTGATCTTCGATGCCGCCTCGAGCCTCGTCAAACGTCCAGAGTTCGTATTGCTTGCGATCAACGAAGCCCTCGGCGGTGCTGGTCAGGTCAACTCGGATTGTTCTGGAGGTCAGGTCGACTTTCAGATTGCTCAGGGTCAGATGGCGCAAGTTCCCTGATGCATCCTTGTTGAAAGACATGATGGTCAGCGTGCCTTGGCTGGCATCCACAGCATTGGTCATGTAGTCGACCGCGTCCGACCACTGGGGGGTAACCAACCGATGTGTTTCAGTGTGGATTGGCGCCTCCCAGCCACGGAGCACGGTGGCGCCTGCTGGCGTTGTCGACCACTCAAGTTCGGAGGGGGCCGAGGCCCATGGCGCAATGCCAAGTCCCGCTGATCTGATGAATCCCCGGGCTTGCGTGGAGAAATTCAGGGTCTGGCTGCCTTGCCCCCCAATCGCCTGGCTGGTTTGCGCCTCCTGAGCGTGCGCCGTCAACGCCATCATCCCGGCGCCAACCAACGCAACCACTTGACGTTGCGAACCCTTGATCATGCTCCGTGTGCGATGGGCGAACGAACTTGACTGATCTCTCGTGAGCAGATTGACGCGAATCATGTGAATGCTTCTTCCCTGAATGATTGACCGAAACTTGAATCATCCCGACACGCCTGTCGGCTATTAATGGGAGTGTCCCGTAAACTGGATTTACGGGACGACGTGAATGTGGGTGAATCACTTGATCAGGGGGGACTGGGGTGGCCTTGGTACCGATCCTCGTTCATCACCACCGCCCGCGTGCTCAGGTACAGCACCCCCGCATTGAGCAGGTGCCACAGCGGGTGCGTGCCCGTGCTCAGCCAGTTGCACGCCTGCATGTCCAGTGATCGGCAGATGAGCGACAAGGTGAACAGCAGCGTGGCCAAGGCCAGCGAACGTGGTTCGCGCTGCCAGCTGCGCCAGTGATGAATGGCGATGCCTGCCACGAACATGAACGCCGACCCATACGACAGTGAGCCGTTGAGCCACTGCGTCGGCAGCGCCGCGAAGCCCCACGAGGCGACGAAGAACAGCGCCACCCAGCCCAGGCCGACCAGCGGCCTCACCCGAGCCACGCGTCCCAAGTACAGCACCAGGAAGAGCAACTGGTAGAGGAAGATGGGGATGACATCTGCCCACATGGCCCAGGTCACGGCCAGGGTGTGGAACAGGAAGCTGCCCACGCCGATGGTGGCCAGGAGCCCGATGAGCAGGTGGGTCATCCATGGCGTGCGGCCGGGCAGGGTGCCCGCCAGCCGCCATGCCAGCCAGGCGGCGATGAGGAAGCCGCCGTTGGACAGGGCGTTGAGCGGCTCGGCCCAAAACCCGGGGCCAAGCCGTTCGCAGTACAGGTCGAGGGGAGAGGTGAGCGAGGCGGGCATGTGCTGAGCCTAGCGCAGTGCTGTGACAAGGGCGTCACAGCGTCGGGGGGACGGGACAAGGTGCGTTGGGGCGCACCCCGACGGCGTGCCACACCAAGCGCCACGCATCAACATGCGGCCACACCCGGGCACAATGACTGTCTCACCCGAACCCAGGAGCCCAGACGTGCCTCGCCCGGCCGCCGCCAAGCCAACCGACGCCGCACCCAACCTGTCTGCCCCGCAGAAGGCCATGCATCGCCTGGGCCTGGTGCGCGACATCGACCTGGCCTTGCACCTGCCGCTGCGCTACGAGGACGAGACCGTCGTCACGCCCCTGCGGCAGGCGCGCGATGGCCAGACCGTGCAGGTCGAAGGCGAGGTGCGCGACAACCGCATCGAGCAACGGGGCCGCCGCCAGCTCATCGTGCGGCTCGACGACGGCACTGGCGAGGTGCTGCTGCGCTTCCTGAACTTCTACGGCTCGCAGCAGAAGAGCTGGGCACCCGGCGTGCGCATGCGTGTGCGTGGCGAGTTGCGGCACGGCTTTTTCGGCCGTGAGATGGTGCACCCCACGGTGCGCATCGTGCGCGAAGACACGCCGCTGGCGACTTCGCTCACGCCGGTCTACCCCACCGGCGCAGGCCTGCCTCAGGCCTACCTGCGCAAAGCCATCGAAGCCGCGCTCAAACGGGCGCCACTCGATGAGGTGTTGCCGCATGGCACCTTGCCCGCGAACTGGCCCTCGTTGAGGCAGTCGCTGCACTTCCTGCACCACCCGCCGCCCGATGCCTCGCTGCAAGCGCTCACAGAGCACCAGCACCCGGCCTGGCAGCGCCTGAAGTTCGAAGAGCTGCTGGCCCAGCAACTCTCGCGCCTGCAATCGAAGGCCGAACGCGCTCACTTGAAGGCGCCGCAACTGCCCTTGAAGACTGGCGGCCTGCACGAGCGCCTGCTGGGCGTGCTGCCCTTCGACCTCACCGCCGCGCAGCGCCGCGTGTGCGGCGAGATCGCGCTCGATCTGCAGCGCCCGCAACCCATGCACCGCCTGCTGCAGGGCGACGTGGGCTCGGGCAAGACGGTGGTGGCGGCGCTGTCCGCAGCCATCGCCATCGAGGCGGGCTGGCAGTGCGCGCTGATGGCGCCCACCGAGATCCTGGCCGAGCAGCACTTCCGCAAACTGGTGGGGTGGCTGGAGCCGTTGGGCGTGAAGGTGGCCTGGCTGACGGGCAGCCTGAAGCCCAAGGCCAAGCGCGAGCAGATCGCGGCCGTCGCATCGGGCGAGGCGCATCTCGTGGTGGGCACGCACGCCGTCATCCAGGATCAGGTGGAGTTCGCCAAGCTCGGCCTGGCGCTCATCGATGAGCAACATCGATTCGGCGTGGCACAGCGCCTGCAATTGCGCCGCAAGCTGGAGAGCGCGGAGTTGGAGCCTCACCTGCTGATGATGAGCGCCACGCCGATCCCGCGCACGCTGGCCATGACCTACCTCGCTGACCTGGAGGTCAGCGCCATCGACGAGTTGCCGCCGGGGCGCACGCCCATCGTCACGAAGGTTTTCGCCGACAGCCGCCGTGAGGAGGTCATCGAGCGCATCCGCGACGAGGTGGCGCGCGGCCGGCAGGTCTATTGGGTTTGCCCGCTGATCGATGAGACGGAGGTCAGCGACCAGACCGCCGACGCCATCGCCGGCCGTGACAGCGCCAAGCGTCCGCCGCTGGACCTCAGCAACGTCACCCAGACCCACCAGGACCTGAGCGAGGCACTGCCCGGCGTCGGCATCGGCCTGCTGCATGGGCGGCTGCCTGCCGCCGAGAAGGCCTCCGTGATGGAGCGCTTCGCGTCGGCGGCCTTGCAGGTGCTGGTGGCCACGACCGTCATCGAGGTGGGCGTGGACGTGCCCAATGCCAGCCTGATGGTCATCGAGCACGCCGAGCGCTTCGGGCTGAGCCAGTTGCACCAGTTGCGCGGCCGGGTGGGCCGTGGCGCGGTGGCCAGCGTGTGCGTGCTGCTGTATGCCTCGCCCTTGTCAGACTCGGGCAAGCAGCGCCTGCGGGCCATGGCCGAGACCACCGATGGCTTCGAGATCTCGCGTCGTGACCTCGAAATACGCGGGCCGGGCGAGTTCATGGGTTCACGCCAGTCGGGCGCGGCCCTGCTTCGCTTTGCCGATCTCAACGAAGACCAAGGCCTGCTGGCTCGTGTGCAGGCGGTGGCGCAACGGCTCTTGCGCGATCACCCCGAGGCCGCGAACCGGCACATCCAGCGCTGGTTGGGGCAGAAGGCCGAGTACCTGAAGGCCTGAGGCCGGCAGGGGCATGGCGCGGCCGCCGCGAGGCCATGCCCACTATGATGAGTCGCGCCGTCCCCCGGCGGGGCGACGGTGAGAGAGTGTGAAAGGATCAGGCAGCGCTCGAACAGTGCTCGAACATCGATCACACAAGGACATCAGCATGCCCCTCACTTCATTGATGCCCAACTCATCCATGCCCGGCTCGTCTGGCACGCCCCACCTCCACCTCTGCGCCGACATCGGCGGCACCCATGCCCGGCTGGCGCTGGCCGAGGTCAGAGCTGATTCACGCGTGTCGATCCTGGCCGTCGAGCGCTACCTCGCCAGCGAAACGGGTTCACTCGCCGCCACGCTGAAGCGCTTCGCCGCGCAGTTCCCCGAGCCTTGGGCGCGGGGCGTGCGTTCTGCCTGCTTTGGCGTCGCGGGGCCCGTGGTCGATGGGCGCGTGGAGATGACCAACCTGGACTGGGTGATCGACGAGCGCGAGCTCCGCCAGATGCTCGGTGGCGTGCCGTCGAAAGTGATCAACGACTTCGAAGCTGCGGCGAGGGGGGTGGACGCCATGGGCGACGCGGACCTGGCCTGCCTGCAACCCGGGGCAGTGAAACACCCCGCACACCAGCTCGTCATCGGTGCGGGCACGGGCTTGGGCGTGGCTTGGCGTTTGCAGATGCCCGGCCAGGCTCCGGGTCGGCACCAGGTGTTTCCGGGGGAGGGCGGCCACATGGCCTTCGCGCCAGTCAGTGCGGTGCAGGACCGCTGCCTGGCGCGGTTGCGGCCCGAGCTGGGGGGCGCCGTGTCGGTCGAGCACCTGATCTCGGGGCCGGGCCTGGTGCGCTTGCACGCGGCCATCGCGCAAGACCTCGGCGTGCCTTCGCAAGCGCTGGAAGGTCTGACGGCGAAGGACGTGATGGAGCGCGCCACATCTGGCCAGGACGCGGTCGCGGCGCAGGCGCTCGATGAGTTCCTGCTGGCCTATGGCGCGGCGGCGGGCAGCCTGGCGCTGACCTTGATGGCCCGTGGCGGGGTTTACCTGGCGGGTGGGCTGGCCGCACGCTGGCCGGATTGCGTGCGGCAAGGCGCCTTCATGCGTGGATTCCGGCTGGCCGGACCCTACCAAGCGATGCTGTCTTCCTGGCCCGTCCACATCGTGCTCAACCCCGACCTGGGTCTGCTGGGGGCGGCTCTGACGGCGTCCGTTGAGGTGGGCCATGGCGTGTGAAAGCGGTGAGCAACTGCTGCAGCATGGGTGCCATTTCAACGTGGCTGTCGAGGAAAAAACGAGCGCTTGACATCGTGTCCTCGCGCCCGATGCGCACGGTCAGCCACCCCGCGGGCACTTTCTGAAAGACCGGTTCGTCGTTGACATCGTCGCCGATGAAGACCCCGACGCCGCAGCCCAGGCGCGCGGCGAGCTGGTTGACGGCGTCGCCCTTGTCTGGCGCATGCTCGGCAACGATGTTGACCACGCATTTACCGCCGAAGGCTCGCACGCCCCCAGGCAATGCATGGATCAAGGCGCCAATGAGCCGCATCGCTGCCTCCTGATCGGGTGCGAGCCGGTGGTGCAGGGCCAGCGACTGCCCTTTGTCCTCCAACACGATGCCGGCCGCTGCGAGTTCGGCCTGCTGAGCGTGAAGCAGTTGCCGCGCTGGCGCGATGGCGGCCTGCCAATCGAACGTTGGCTGATCGGCCAGCCAGTCGGTTGGGGCCTCCGCGCCATGGCTGCCGATGATGCAGTGCGGCTCGAAGCCCAGCCGGTGGCGCACATCGGCCACGCTGCGTCCGGTGACGATGGCCGTGGGCAGCACCTCGGCGAGCTGGCTCAGCCGCAGTCGCAGGCTCAGCGGCACCATGGCATCGTCCGGGCGCGCCACGATCGGCGCCAGCGTGCCGTCGAAATCGAATGCCAGCAAGGGCCGGCCGGCCATCACGGTGTCGATGGCCTGTTGTCCTTCGCGAGAAAAAAGGTGCTTCATGGTGGGGTTCAGGCGACGGTCTGGTGTTGCTTGAGTCGGGCCTCGATGCGTTCGCGCAAGCGCCATCGGCCGGCATCGGTGAGCATGCGTCCGGCCCAGCGGAAGACGTTGGCTTCGCGGATCGTCATGCGCAGGCTGGCCATGCGTTCGCGCTGTTCGGCCTCGGGCATGCTCAGGGCGCGGTGCAGGGCTTCGGCGGTTTCTTCCACGTGGTACGGGTTGACGATCAGCGCTTCTTGCAACTCGCGTGCGGCGCCCGCGAAGCGGCTGAGGATCAAGACACCACGCTCGTCGTCGCGCGCTGCGGCGAACTCTTTGCACACCAGGTTCATGCCGTCGTGCAGGCTGGTGACCACGCACACGTCGGCGGCGCGGTACAGCACGTTGACCTCGTCCGGCTCGTGGTGCTCGGCCAGCAGCCGCACCGGCGCGATGCCGTCCTTCGAGAAGCGGGCGTTGATGCGGTCGGCCGTGCGTTGCACGCGCTGCTGGAACTCGCGGTACTCCTCCAGCGCGCCACGGGTGGGCGCGGCCACCTGGACGAAGCTCACCTGGCCGATCCATTCGGGGTGCCGCTCCAGCAAGCGCTCAACGGCGTAGAGGCGCTCCAGGATGCCCTTGGTGTAGTCGAAGCGGTCGACGCCCAGGACGATGCGGTGGTTCGGGGGCAGGCCCAGCTTCTCGCCGACCTGGGCTCGGCAGGTCGCGACATCAGGCCACTTGAGGCGCTGGGCTTCCGTGGGCCATGCGATCGAGATCGGGTAGCTCTCGATGAGCGTGTCGGATTCCTGGTGCGAGATCGTCGAGTGCTCGTGCTCGATGCGGGCTTCGAGGTAGCGGTCCACTGTCTCGATGAAGTTCTTGCAGTGATAACGCGTGTGGAAGCCCAGGATGGTGCTGCCCAGCATGCCGCGCAGCAGCTCCTGTCGCCACGGGCAGATGCCGAAAGATTCGGGGTTGGGCCAGGGGATGTGCCAGAAGGTGATGATGGTGGCACGCGGCAGCTTCTCGCGCACCATGGCGGGCAGCAGCGCGAAGTGGTAGTCCTGCACCAGCACGACCGGGTCTTCGCTGCGGGCCTCGGCCACGACGGCATCGGCGAAGCGTTGGTTGACGGTGCGGTAGTGCTGCCAGTCTGACTCGCGGAAAACCGGCCGCACGTGGGCCACATGGCAAAGCGGCCACAGGCCTTCGTTGGCCAGGCCTTGGTAGTAGCCTTGCTCCTCCTCCGGGCTCAGCCAGATGCGCCGCAGCGTGTAGTCCTCCTGGCCGGGCGGCACGCGCACCCGGTCGTGATCGTCGACGTTCTGGGCGTCGGCACTGCCGCTGCCATGGGCGATCCAGGTGCCCGAGCACGCACGCATCACCGGCTCGACGGCCGTCACCAGGCCGCTGGCCGGGCGCTTGAGCACCACGCCGTTCGGACCCTGCTCATGGATGTAGGGCTCGCGGTTTGAGACCACGATGAGCTCATCGCCACGCAGTTGCGATTTCAGCAGCGAGCGCAAGCGCTCTGGCGTCCACTCCGTCTCGGGGCCCAGTCCGCGCCGGTACTCGTCTTCGAGGTTGCGCAGGCGCGCGCGAAGGTCGAAGGCCAGGGGCGCGAGCTCGGGCGCGTTGCGAATCGTGGGCGGGGCGATGAGGCCTTCGCCGCTGAGCAGCGCCCGCGCTCCCGCGATCCAGCCGCGCCAGGTGAGTTGCGCCACCACCATGGTGATGAGCGCGATGATCAGGCCCAAGCCTGCAAGCAGCAATTGCAGGTAATGCTGGGTGTCCTTGCTGCGGCGCTCGATGAAGCTCATGTCGTGCAGCAACACCAGGTCGGCCAAGCGTTGGCCCACGCTGTCGTGGACGGGGTACACGCTGACCTGCACGCCGCCCCCATCCAATTGCATGCGGGCAGAGTCCTGCAAGGATGCTTGGCGCAACTGCGCGCAAGTCACGCTCGCGGGCAACGCTGCGGTGTGAACAAGCGGTGCGCCCTCATCAACGCACAGCCCGATGGCCACCAGGCGTTCGTCTTGCATGACGCGATCGAAGAGCGCCTGCAGGCGGGGCGTTGAATCATCCGCCAGGCGTTCTTCGATCGCGTCGGACATGCTGTTGGCCACGAGCGAGCCGCGCAGCGTGACATCGCGTGAGAACCAGTGCAGCATCAGCTTGTCCATCAAGGGCAGGGCCAGGTAGGCCGTGACCAGCATCGTGGCGACAAGCGGCAACAGGAAGCGCAGTTGCATGCGGAATGTGTTCATCGATGACCCTTCTGACTGTGTCGGTATCACACTCATCGAGCGCAATGCATTTTGCTCAAATACGGTGACGGTCGATGTCACACCTGTGACCTTCCGTTTCTGGCAAACCGGAGTGTGTGTTCATGACGAAGGATCCCCTTGATCACCAAGCCTCGTTGAACTTGGGCCTGATAGGCAATTGCAGCATCAGTGCCTTGGTTGACGATCGGGCTCGCATGGTGTGGAGTTGCATGCCGCGCTTCGATGGCGAGCCCGTGTTCCATGCGCTGCTCGATTCGGGCGGCGGCATCGGTCATGACGGCCTGATGGAGGTGGAGCTGGAGGGGCTGCAGCGATGGGAGCAGGCCTATGACGCCGGCACCGCCATCTTGCGCACGCGCCTGTTCGATGCACAGGGCCAAGGGGTCGAGGTGGTGGACTTCGCACCTCGCTTCGTCATGCGCGACCGCACCTTCCGGCCTGCGCAATTGGTGCGCCGCATCCGTCCCATCGGCGGTCACCCACGGGTGCGCGTGCGCATCAGGCCAAAGGCCCGCTGGGGCGCGGTCGAGCCCACGCGCACAAGAGGCAGCCACCACTTGCGCTTCGTCGCGCCCGACTGGGTCATGCGCGTGACCACCAACGCCCCGTTGACCTATGTCGCCGACGAGACCTGGTTCTCTCTGGCCGCTCCGGTCAGCTTCCTGCTGGGACCGGATGAAACCTTGGGTGGTGGCATCGAGGACACGGCCCGCGATTTCGAAGAGCAGACCTTCATGCATTGGCGCCAATGGACCCGGCGCCTCGCGTTGCCTTTCGAGTGGCAGGAGGCGGTGATCCGCGCAGCCATCACGCTCAAGCTCTGCCAGTTCGAAGAGACCGGGGCCATCGTGGCGGCCATGACCACCAGCATCCCCGAGGCGCCGGGCAGCCAGCGCAACTGGGACTACCGATACTGCTGGATCCGCGACGCCTTCTTCGTCGTGCGGGCGCTCAACAGCCTGTCCGAAGTCGGCACCATGGAGGACTACCTGCGCTGGCTGCAAGACGTGGTGCGTGGCGCCGACGAGGGCCATGTGCAGCCCCTGTATGGGCTTGGCCTGGAGTCGCACCTGCCCGAGCAGGCGTTACCGCACCTCTCGGGCTACCGGGGCATGGGGCCGGTGCGCGTGGGCAACCAGGCGCATGAACACTTCCAGCATGACGTCTACGGCAACATCGTGCTGGGCGCGGCCCAGTCCTTCCACGACCACCGGCTTTTCAGGCGCGCGGACGCGCACGATTTCGCCATCCTCGAACGCATGGGCGAGCGGGCCTGGCTGCTGCACGACCAACCCGATGCCGGCATGTGGGAGTTGCGCACGCGCTCTCGCGTGCACACCTCATCCTCGCTGATGTGCTGGGCGGCCTGCGACCGGCTCGCCAAGATCGCCTCCGCCATCGGGCAGCTCGATCGCGTGGCTCACTGGGCCCAGCGCGCCAGAGACATCCGCGAGAAGATCCTCGCCCAGGCCTGGAACCCGCAGCGGCAGGCGTTCGTGGAGAGCTTCGGCGGGCGTGACCTCGACGCCAGCGTGTTGCTCATGTGCGAGGTCGGCTTCATCGCGCCGCAAGACCCGCGCTTCATCTCGACCGTCGCCGCGTTGGAATCGACCTTGTGCGACGGCCCCTTCATGCGTCGCTATGAAGCACCCGATGACTTCGGTCGTCCCGAGACGGCGTTCAACGTCTGCACCTTCTGGCGCATCGACGCGCTGGCGCGCATCGGCCGCACCGAGCAGGCGCGCGAGATCTTCGAGTCCATGCTGGCCTGCCGCAACCACGTGGGCCTGCTCTCCGAAGACATCGCGCCCAAGACGGGTGAGCTGTGGGGCAACTTCCCGCAGACCTATTCGATGGTCGGCATCATCAATGGCGCGGTGCGGCTGTCGCGTCCCTGGGACCACGTGGTGTGAGCGTGCAGGGCCTCGGTGATGCCTTGGTTAAGATGCCCGCATGACCCTCACCGAACTTCGCTACATCGTGGCCGTGGCCCGTGAACGCCACTTCGGGCGCGCGGCCGAAGCCTGCTTCGTGTCGCAGCCTACCTTGTCCGTGGCCGTCAAGAAGCTGGAAGAAGAACTCGATGTCAAGCTCTTCGAGCGGGGCAGCAACGAGGTCAGCGTCACGCCGCTCGGTGAAGAAATCATCCGCCAGGCCCAGTCGGTGCTGGAGCAGGCTCAATCCATCAAGGAGATCGCCAAGCGCGGCAAGGACCCATTGGCCGGCCCACTGCGCCTGGGGGTGATCTACACCATTGGCCCCTATCTCCTGCCAGACCTGGTGCGCAACGCCATCGCCCAAGTGCCCCAAATGCCCTTGATGTTGCAAGAGAACTTCACCGCTCGCTTGCTCGACATGCTGCGCTCGGGTGAGCTCGATTGCGCCATCCTGGCCGAGCCCTTCCCTGACACCAACCTGGCGCTCGCGCCGTTGTATGACGAGCCTTTTCTGGTGGCCGTGCCGCGCACCCACCAACTGGCCAAGCACGAACGCATCAACGCCGAGGCGCTCAAGCAGGAGACCATGTTGTTGCTGGGCACCGGGCATTGCTTTCGCGACCACGTGCTCGAGGTCTGCCCGGAGTTCGCGCGCTTTTCGAGCAACGCCGAAGGCATCCGCAAGAGCTTTGAAGGCTCTTCGCTCGAAACCATCAAGCACATGGTGGCCGCAGGCATGGGCGTGACGGTGGTGCCGCAGTTGTCGGTGCCCCAGGCGCCGAACCCGCACGTCATCTACATCCCCTTTGAGGACCCGGTGCCCACGCGCCGCGTGGTGCTGGCCTGGCGCCGCAGTTTCACGCGCTACGAGGCCATTGCAGCGCTGCGCAATGCCGTCTACGCCTGCCCGCTGGAGGGTGTGCAGCGCTTGACGCACTGAGTGCAGGCGCTGCACCGGGCTCCGATCAACCGAGTCCGAAGCCAGGCACGCCTTTGATCAGGCAGGCTGCCTCATCAAGGTGCCTGATCAGGCTCGATGGACTCTGTGGCCGCTGCCTGCTGCGGGCTCTCAAAGCAATCGACCACGCTGAAGTACAGCGAAGCGTAGAAGCACGAGATCAGCCACAACACGCCCGCAAAAGTCAGCATGTTGGCCAGCGCGGGCACCGGAATGACCTGCTGCACCAGGCGGGTCAGCGCAGCCAGGCCGATCATGGCCACCAACCATGTGACGCCAAACACGACGAAGGCACCCAGGTTGCGCCAAGAAGCCACCGCGCTGAAGAACAGCGCCTTGCTGAGCGGCAGGCGTGCCCACAGCGAGAGTGCAGGGGTGTGCCAGAACAGCAAAGACACGGGCCAGGTCAGGCCCACCCGCCAAGCCATGTCTTGCAGCACGCGCGGGTCGGCCATGACCTCGTCGGTGTCTTGGGCCTTCTCCAGCGCGTCGGCCAGGGCCTCGGCACCAGGGCCCAGCAATTGCGCGAGCAGCATCACCAGGAAGGTGGCCGCCACATAAGCTGCGCCGAGCCTCGCGAACGCAGCACGCGGGCTGTCAGGCGCGCGCACGGCTTCGATCAGCACCCCGGGCGTGAGGCGCTCCTTGAGCATCACGCGGCGGGTCGCCAGCATGAAGCCCATCCAGGCCAACGGCATCAGGCCGACGACCAGCAACGGACCCACAAACGGGAAGCCCGCCATGAGCAGCGCTCCGGCGATCACCATGCCGACCAAGCCGGCGTAGCCCATGGGCTGGCGCGCACAGACCTGCCAGCCTTGGCGAGCCCAGGCGAAGCCTTGGGAGGGGGGATTGATGCGCAGTTTCATGCGGCAGGGCGTTGCCAGGACCAGGGGTGGTCGCGGCGCAAGTTGAGCACACGCTCGAAGTGCGCGGGGTCGTGGGGTTGGAGCATGGCTGCGTCGCGGGGCAGGTGGAAGTCCCACAGGCGCGACAGCCAAAAGCGCATGGCCGCTGAGCGCAGCAGCGCGGGCAGCAGGCGCAGCTCGACCTCACTGAGGCGGCGCACGGCGTCGTAGGCTGCCACGAAGGCCTGAGCGCGGTCTTCATCGAGGGCGCCCGTGGCGAGGTCGATGCACCAGTCATTGAGGCACACGGCGATGTCGAAGCCGAAGGTGTCGCAACCCGCGAAGTAGAAGTCGAAGAAGCCCGACAGCCTGGGGCCATCGAACATCACGTTGTCGCGGAACAGGTCGGCGTGAATGGGCCCTTGGGGCAAGGCGGCGTGGTCGGCGCTGGCGGCCAGCGTTTGCTGGAAGCGCAGCTCGGATTCGATCAGCTCGGTTTGCCCGGGCGTGAGGTAAGGCTTCACCACAGGCACCGTCTCCACCCACCACGCCAAGCCACGCAGGTTGGGTTGCCGCGCCGCGTAGTCCTGGCCCGCCAGGTGCATGCGCGCCAGCATGGCGCCGACCTGGGCGCAATCGCTCGCCTGGGGTGCCAGTTGGTTGCGACCCTTGAGCCGGGTCACCACGGCGGCTGGCTTACCTTGCAGCGTGTGCAGGATGCAGCCCTGCGCATCGGCCTGGGGCGCCGGCACGGGGATCCCGCGAGCAGCCAGGTGGCGCATCAGGTTCAGGTAGAAGGGCAGCTGCTCGTGGCTCAGTCGTTCGAACAAGGTCAGCACGTAGTCGCCACGCTCCGTGCTGACGAAGTAGTTGGTGTTTTCGATGCCGGAGTTGATGCCCTGCAACGACTGCAGGGTGCCCAGGTTCAGCTTGCTGAGCAGGCTGGCGGCTTCGTCTGACGTGACTTCGGTGAAAACGGCCATGGGACGGGTGGGTTGGCGACGGTGGAGCAGGGCCTTGGATCTGGGGGACGGGCCAGGGGGCTTTCGCGTAAACCCTCAGGGTTCCGGTCTGGCCAAGCCCGCGATTGTAGGAGTCCGTGTGGCAGACTCTCATCGATTCTGTCATCCCCGCCGCGTCAAAGCCCGCGGTGGGGGGCTCAGCCCTCCAAACCGATACCGAGGAAACACCTGTCATCATGAACGCGACCGCTTTCCGCCTTTCTTCTTCCCTGGTTTCTGCCGCAGCGGCCGCGTTGCTGATGACGGCGGGTGTCTCTGCTCAGGCGCAGGAGCTCCAGCCCGTGTCCCCCCAATTGGGCATTTATGGCGGCGCCATTGCTGGCATCGGGGTCACCAATGGCCTGTGCACTGCGCCTTGCAGCAACAACACCTTCGCGGGCAAGATTTTCGGCGGCAAGCGTCTGACCCCTGGTCTGGCTGCCGAAGTGAACCTGCTCATGTTCGGTGAAACCGAGCGAGTCAATGACCAAGCTCACATCAATGCTGGCGGCACCGCCAAGGAAAAGGTGACCAGCCGCGCCCTCACCGTGGGCATCAACTGGGAAGTGGAGCTGATCCAGGACTTCACCAACCAGATCCGCGTGGGTTGGGCCTTCGTCGATCAGAAAAAGCGCATGTTGGGTGGCAACAATGTCGAGGTTCGTGCTGACCGCCGCCTCAACGCGCCTTACATCGGCGCAGGCATCGCCTTCCGCCTCACGCGCGACATCAAGCTGTTGTCTTCGGCTGATTTCGTGATCGACGGTCACGAAGGCATGTACTTGTTCGGTGTCGGTGCCAGCGCCGAGTTCTGACCTGAGCTGATCCGGCGGGAGCCGGCCTTCCTTCGCCGTCTGCATCGCCACCACGGCGACAGGCGGCACAATCCGGGGCATGAGTGCCCCGGATCCCATTTCGGCCCCTGAATCGGCCGCCCCCACGCTGTTGCTGATCGACGGCTCCAGCTACCTTTACCGCGCCTTCCACGCCATGCCCGACCTGCGCGGTCCGGACAACGTGCCCACGGGCGCCCTGCACGGCATGGTGAACATGCTGGGCTGGATCCGCGACCACATCCAGGCGGAACACGCCGTTTGTGTGTTCGACGCCAAGGGCCCCACTTTCCGCGACGAGCTGTACCCGGAGTACAAAGCCCACAGGCCGTCCATGCCGGATGACCTGCGCGCCCAGATCGAGCCCATCCATGAAGTCGTCAAGCTGCTTGGCTGGCCCGTGCTGGAGGTCCCCGGCATCGAAGCCGATGACGCCATCGGCACCCTCGCCCGCGTGGCGGTGGCGTCAGGGCATCGCGTGGTCGTCTCCACCGGCGACAAGGACCTGGCCCAACTGGTCAACGACAAGGTCTCGCTGATCAACACCATGGCCAAGCCGCCCGAGGTGCTCGACGTGCCCGGTGTGCAGGCCAAGTTCGGCGTGCCGCCTGAGCGCATCATCGACTACCTGACCCTCGTCGGTGACGCGGTGGACAACGTGCCCGGTGTCGAGAAGGTCGGTCCCAAGACCGCCGTGAAATGGCTTTCCGAGCATGGCTCGCTAGAAGGCGTCATCGCGGCTGCGGACAGCATCAAGGGCGTGGCGGGCGAGAACCTGCGCAAGGCGCTGGACTGGTTGCCCATGGGCCGCCGCCTGATCACCGTGAAGCAGGATTGCGACCTCGCCGGCCACGTGCCCGATTGGCCTGGCCTCGATGCCCTGGCCATGAAGGCACCCGATCTGCCGGGGCTGCTCGACTTCTACACCCGCTATGGCTTCCGCACCGCGAAGGCGGAGGTGGTGCGCCTGTTGGGCAAGGCCGCGCCGGCCGAGCAGGGGGGCGCCGTGGGCCCCGCCGCGAAAAAGGGCAAGCCCAAGGCGGATCGTGCGACGAGTGACCTGTTCGGCGGCGAGGGGGACAACGCGGATGGCGGTGTCATCGGTGCAGTCCATGCCGACGCGCCGGACGGGCTTCATCAGGGTGCAACGACGCCACACGCTGGCTACGAGACCATCCTTACCTGGGCCGACTTTGACCGCTGGCTGGCCCGCATCGAGGCCGCCGAACTCGTCGCCTTTGACACCGAGACCGATTCACTTGAATCCATGCGCGCCCGCATCGTCGGCCTGTCGTTCAGCGACAAGGTGGGCGAAGCCTGCTACATCCCCCTGCGCCACGAGGGGCCCGACGCCCCTGAGCAGTTGCCGCTCGATGACGTGCTCGCGCGCCTGAAACCCTGGTTCGAAAACGAAAGCAGGCCCAAGCTGGGCCAGCACATCAAGTACGACACCCATGTGCTGGCCAACCACGGCATCGCCATCCGCGGCTACCGGCACGACACCATGCTGGAGAGCTACGTGCTCGAAGCGCACCGCCGGCACAACCTGGGCGACCTGGCCTTGCGCTACACGGGCCGCAGCGGCCTGAGTTACGAAGACGTGGCCGGCAAGGGCGCGCAGCAGATCCCATTCGCGCAAGTGGCGCTCGACCGCGCCGCGCAGTACTCGTGCGAGGACAGCGACCTGACGCTGGCAGTGCACCAGGCCCTTTGGCCGCAGCTTGAGGCCGAGTCAGGCCTGAAGGACATCTACGAGCGCTTCGAGATGCCCACCTCGCGTGTGCTGCAGCGCATTGAGCGCAACGGCGTGCTGATTGACAAGGCCTTGCTGCAGCAGCAGAGCCACGAGCTGGCCCAGCGCATCGTCGCGCTCGAGCAGGAGGCCTACGAACTCGCCGGCCAGCCCTTCAACCTCTCCTCGCCCAAGCAGCTCGGCGAGATCCTGTTCGTCAAGCAAGGCCTGCCGGTTGTCAAGAAGACGGCCACCGGCGCACCTTCCACCAACGAAGAGGTGCTGGAAAAGCTCGCCGAAGACCACCCGTTGCCCGCCCGCATCCTGGAGCACCGCAGCCTGGCCAAGCTCAAGTCCACCTACACGGACAAGCTGCCGCTGATGATCAACCCCGACACCGGCCGCGTGCACACCAACTACGCGCAGGCGGTGGCCGTGACCGGGCGCCTCGCCAGCAACGATCCGAACCTGCAGAACATCCCCGTGCGCACCGCCGAAGGTCGCCGCATCCGCGAGGCCTTCATCGCACCGCCGGGCCACGTCATCGTCAGCGCCGACTATTCGCAGATCGAGCTGCGCATCATGGCCCACATCTCGCAAGACGAGAACCTGCTGCGCGCCTTTGCCGATGGCATGGACGTGCACAAGGCCACCGCCAGCGAGGTCTTCGGTGTGCCGGTGGACGAGGTCTCCAGCGAGCAGCGCCGCTACGCCAAGGTCATCAACTTCGGCCTGATCTACGGCATGAGCGGCTTCGGCCTGGCCCAGAACCTCGGCATCGAGCGCAGCGCGGCCAACGCCTACATCGAGCGCTACTTCCACCGTTTCGCCGGCGTCAAGCGCTACATGGACGACACCCGCGCGCAGGCCAAGGAAAAGGGCTACGTCGAAACGGTCTTCGGCCGGCGCCTGTGGCTGCCCGAGATCAACAGCCCAAACGGCCCGAGCCGCGCTGGCGCCGAGCGTGCGGCCATCAACGCCCCCATGCAAGGCACGGCGGCCGACCTCATCAAGCTGGCCATGGTGGCCGTGCAGGACGCGCTCGATGCCGAGGGGTGTGCGTCCAAGCTGATCATGCAGGTGCACGATGAACTCGTGCTGGAGGTGCCCGAAGCCGAGCTCGATTGGGCCCGGGCTGAGGTGCCGCGCCTGATGGCCTCGGTGGCCACCTTGCGCGTGCCTTTGCTCGCCGAGGTGGGCGCCGGGCCGAACTGGGAGGCGGCGCACTGAGGTGCCTCCCAGGCCCGCTCTGCGGGTCTCCCCGGGGGCGGCGCGCATGGCCTGTGCCGATGCCTGTCGCGAGTTCCAGCATGAGCCGAATGGCGTCACGAAACTGTCATCAAGATGAGGGGCTGACTCCTCTAAACTGAAGACACCGGCGTTTGTGTGCCGGCTCTTCAGTGCATGAAAAACACCGTTCTCCGCCCGGTTCCTCCTCCCTCCCACATCAAGCTCCTGGCCCGTGAGCAGGCCATCCTGGAATTCAACCGGCGCGTGCTGGCCCAGGCCCAGCGCGAAGACGTGCCGCTCATCGAGCGGTTGCGCTACATCTGCATCGTTTCGTCCAACCTGGATGAATTCTTCGAGGTGCGTTACGCCGACGTGATGGAGGCCTCGCGCACCCCGGGCACCGGCATCACCCCGGCCTACATCCACGAGGTGGCGCGCGAATGCCACGGCCTGGTCGAAGAGCAGTACCAGATCTTCAACGAGGTGGTCACGCCAGCCTTGCGCGAGGCAGGCATCCACATCCTCAACCACGCCGACCGCAACGCCGACCAGCGCGAGTGGGTGGCTGATTTCTTCCGCCGGCAGGTGCGCCCGCTGCTGGTGCCCATCGGGCTCGACCCTTCGCACCCCTTCCCGCAGGTCGCCAACAAGACGCTGAACTTCATCGTGCGCCTGGGCGGCACCGACGCTTTCGGTGGCGACAACGACATCGCCATCGTGCGCATCCCGCGCGTGCTGCCGCGCGTCATTGCGCTGCCCGCATCGCTGATGGAGCCGGGTCACCAGGGTTTCGTGCTGCTGTCCAGCGTGATCCGCGCGCACCTGGATGAGCTTTTCCCCGGTCGCGAGATCAAGGCCTTCTCGCAGTTCCGCCTCACCCGCGACTCGGACATCGACGTCGACGAAGACGATGTCACCGACCTGCGCCAGGCGCTGCGCTCGAAGATGAGCACGCGCCAGTTCGGTCAGGCGGTGCGCCTGGAGGTTGTGCGCTCCTGCCCGCCCGACCTGTCCGACTTCCTGCTCGAACAGTTCGGCCTGGCGCCGCAGGCGCTCTACCAGGTCAACGGCCCCGTCAACCTGGTGCGCCTGACCCAGCTCATCGATCAGGCCGACGCCGACGAACTGCGCTTCGAACCCTACGAGCCGAGCTGGCCGGTAGATCTGCCTCGCGAGGGCCTGTTCGAGCACCTGCGCTCGCACGATTGCCTGATGCATCACCCCTTCCAGAGCTTCGATGCCGTCGTGCAGTTCCTGCGCGAGGCGGTGGAAGACCCGGACGTGCTGGCCATCAAGCAGACCATCTACCGCACCGGCAGCGAGTCGGTGCTGATGGAGTTGCTGCTCGAAGCCGTGCGCCGAGGCAAGGAAGTGCTGGCCGTGGTGGAACTCAAGGCCCGCTTCGACGAAGAGGCCAACATCAACTGGGCCGAGCGCCTCGAAGCCCTGGGCGCTCAGGTGGTCTACGGCATCGTGGGCCTCAAGACCCACGCCAAGATGATGCTGGTCACGCGCCGCGAGGGCAGCCGCCTGCGTCGCTATGCACACATTTCCACCGGCAACTACAACCCACGCACCTCGCGCCTCTACACCGATGTGGGCGTGCTTACCAGCCAGCCTGACCTGACGGCCGACGTCGACCGCGTGTTCCAGCAGCTCTCCAGCCTGACGCAGATGAAGTCGACCCGGCTGCTGCAGCTCTCGCCCTTCAGCCTGCAGGACCACATGGTGCGCCTCATCGCTCGTTGCGCGGATGCGGCGCGGGCTGGCCAGCAGGCGCGCATCGTCGTCAAGTGCAATGCGCTCACCGACGAACCCTTGGTCAGGGCCCTGATCGACGCGGGCGAGGCCGGGGTGGACATCGACCTCGTCATCCGTGGTGCCTGCATCCTGCCGCCGGGCCTGCCCGGGCTGACCGACCGCATCCGCGTGCGGTCGGTGGTGGGGCGCATGCTGGAACACACCCGGGTGCTGTACTTCCGCTGGGGCGACGCCGACTACGAAGAGGCTTTGTACCTGTCGAGCGCCGACTGGATGAACCGCAACATGACGCGACGCATCGAGGTGGCCTGGCCGGTGCGCGACCCGGCCTTGCGCCAGCGCGTGATCGACGAATGCCTGGTGCCCTACCTGCGCGATGGCATCGACGCCTGGCAGCAGCTATCCGATGGCCGTTACGAGCGCATCCACCGCCCGGACGGCCACAGCGCGCAGCGGGCCCTGATGGCGCGCTACCAGGCGCAGGACTGATTCGCAAACCCACGCAGGCAGAGGAGTGGCGACATGGACCTGATCTTGTGGCGCCACGCCCAGGCGGTGATGCTGGAAGAGGCGCAGGGCACTGCCTTCGACCTGCCGCGTGACCTGGCTCGAGCACTGACCCCCAAGGGTGAGCGCCAGGCCGCGCGCATGGCCGAATGGCTCAATCAGCGCCTGCCGGACACCACCCGCATCCTGGCCAGCCCGGCGCGGCGCACCCAGCAGACGGCCGAGGCCCTGGGGCGGCGCTTTCGCACGGTCGATTCGATCAACCCCCTGGCCAGCGTTGACGACCTGCTGGTGGCTGCCCGCTGGCCCGACGCCCGCGAGCCGGTGCTCATCGTGGGGCACCAACCCACGCTGGGCCTGCTGGCCGCGCGCCTGCTCACCGGGCAGGACGCGCCCTGGTCGGTGCGCAAGGGCGCGGTGTGGTGGCTGCGGTCTCGCGAGCGGGAGGGCGATCAGCAGGTGGTGCTGCACGCGGTGGTGCCGCCGGACCTGGTCTGACCCCGCGCCCGACCCGGACCCGATCTCCGGGGATAATCCCGGGCATGAATGCCCCCGAGACCCACTCGACGGCCACCAGCCTGCAGGCAGCGGTGCTCCCACCCGGGGTGCCGTGCCACCACCGTCACCCGGTGCGCATCTACTGGGAAGACACCGACGCCGGTGGCATCGTGTTTTACGGCAACTACCTGAAGTTCATGGAGCGCGCCCGCACCGAGTGGCTGCGCACCCTGGGCTTCGACCAAGAAGGCCTGCGCAGCGGGGGCGAGGGCATGTTCGTCGTGGCGGAAACCTCGCTGCGTTACCTGCAGCCCGCTCGCTTGGACGACGTGCTCACCGTCACCGTGGCCCTGGTGGAACGCGGCCGGGCCTCGGTGGTGTTCCAGCAGCAGGTCTGGCGCGGCGATACCCTGCTCAACGAAGGCCGCATCCGCATCGGCTGGGTGCAGACCGTGCCTGGCGACGCGCCCGGTGCCGAACCCCGGCTGAAGACCGGCCGCATCCCCCAGCGCATCCTGGACCGCCTGCCCGACGCCTTGCCCCAGGCGGTTCCCCCGCAAGATTGAAGGAGACCTCATCCCATGAACCAAGACCTGTCCATCCTCCACCTGGTGCTCGAAGCCAGCGTGGTCGTGCAGATCGTGATGGCCATCCTGCTGGGCGTGTCGCTGGCGAGCTGGAGCGTGATCTTCGGCAAGGTGATCGGCTTGAAGCGCATCCGCCAGGACAACGAAAGCTTTGACCAGGCCTTCTGGGCTGGCCGCACCCTGCAGGAGCTTTTCCAGGACGCCAGCCGCGAAGGCGGCCCGGCATCGCCGCAAGAGCGCATCTTCGCCGCAGGCATGCGCGAGTTCATGAAGCAGCGCGAGCGCCGCGTCACCGATGTGCACACCCTGCTAGATGGCGCCCGCCGCGCCATGCGCGCCAGCTACCAGCGCGAGATGGACGTGATCGAGGCCCGCCTCGACTTCCTCGGTTCGGTCGGCTCGGTCTCGCCCTACATCGGCCTGTTTGGCACCGTCTGGGGCATCATGCACGCCTTCACCGGCCTGTCGAACATGCAGCAGGTCACCCTGGCCACGGTTGCCCCCGGCATCGCCGAAGCGCTGGTCGCCACGGCGATTGGCCTGTTCGCCGCCATCCCGGCGGTGCTGGCCTACAACCGATTCGCCCGCGACATCGACCGCATCGCCATCCAGATGGAGTCCTTCATGGAGGAGTTCTCCAACATCCTGGCGCGCAACGCGGCCCCGTTGGCGGCAGCGCAGGCGGCTCAGCCCGCGGTGCCCGGTGGCCTGGCGGGCGCCCAACAGGTTCGCTGAGGAGCCCAACCCATGGCCGAACTCAACGCACGCGGGGGAGGGCGCCGCCGCCGCACCCGCAACGAGATCAACATGGTGCCCTTCATCGACGTGATGTTGGTGCTCCTGATCATCTTCATGGTGAGCGCGCCCTTGCTGCCCTCCGGCGTGGTCGACCTGCCCAGCATGGGCCGCGCCAAACAGGCGCCCGAGAAGGTGGTGGAGGTGGTGCTGCAGTCCGACGAGCAAGTGCGCATCCGCGTGAACCGGGGCGAATGGTCGGATGTGTCCGTCAACGCCATGGCGGCCCAGGTCAAGGAGATCCAGGACCAGACCGATGGCGGCCCGTCGGCAGCACCCGTCATCATCAGCGCCCGCAAGGACATCCGCTACGACTCGGTCGTGCAGGTGATGGACCTGCTGCAGCGCGCCGGTGTGCAGCGCGTGGGCCTGTCGGTGCGGACCACCGGCGGCTGAATGTGACGAGTATGGCGACTGAAATGGAGGCGCAACGGTGACTTCCGGGTTCGGGCGACACACCACACCGGGCGGCTTGGCCGACCCTGAACTGCCGCCCATGTTCATCAAGGGCGGGCGTGGCTGGCGGCCGCGTGACGCCGACGGCTGGCGGCCTGGCTTCGGCCTGGCTGTGGCCGCGCACGCCTTGCTGGTGCTGGGCCTGGTCTTCTCGGTGAGCTGGAAGCTGGCGCAAGACGAGCCGGCGGTCGAAGCCGAGCTGTGGTCCGAGATCCCCCGTGGCGCGCCGCCGAGCATGGCGCCGCCCCCTCCTAAAGCCGAGCCGCAACCCGAGCCCGTCGCCCCGCCTCCGCCGCCCCCGAAGGTGGTCGAACGAGCCGAGCCCGAGCCGGAGAAGAAGCCCGACATCGTCACCGAGCGCACTCCGCCGAAGAAGGAAGAAAAGCCCCGCAAGCAGCCCAAGGAAGTCTTCGACACGACCCCGCCGAAGCCGGTCAAAAAGCCTGAGCCAGTGAAGGACGACAGGGCTGAGAAGCTGGCGAGGGAGAAGGCCGAAAAGGCCGAGAAGGCGGAGAAAGCCAAGGCCGAGCAAGCTGAAAAAGCCGAAAAGGCCAAGGCGGAGAAGGACCGCCAGGCCCGCGAAGCCAAGGCCGCTGCCGAACGCGAGGCCCTGCGCAAGGCCAACCTCGCCAAGATGATGAACGAGCTGGGTGGCACGGGTGGCGCCGGCGTGCCCTCGGCCACCAGCGCCGGCCCGAGTGCGGCCTATGCCGGTCGCATCAAGGCCCGCATCAAGCCCAACATCGTCTTCACCGAGCAGCAGATTCCCGGCAATCCAGTTGCGAAGGTCGAGGTGCGATGCGCTCCTGATGGCCGGATCATGTCCGTCAAACTGGTGTCCTCGTCGGGGGTGGTGGCGTGGGATGCAGCCGTGCTGCGCGCGATCGACCGCACAGAGGTGCTGCCCTTGGACGAGCGCGGCAAGGTTCCGCCCATGCTGCTGGAATTCCGGCCGAACGACTTCTGAGCGTTGACGGATTCGCTGAGGGCTTGCTGGCCGCATGCCCTCGTTCGCATGGTCGATGCAGGCGGGGGTGTCCCAAATATCCCCTTATTCTGTCCTTTGCCTGCCGTGCGCCTGCCTAGCATGGCTCACATGTCAGACGACCTTGAACTCCTTCCCACCGAACCCGTTGGGTTCCGTTGGCCCACGCCCCCGCTGGCGAGCTACCCCACTCACTGGGCTCAGCTTGACCACGAGCCCTGCGAAATCGTCGGGCTCAACGGCCGCACCATGCAGGGGCGCCTCAATTTGTTCGTGCCAGAGGACCAGGTTGTCCAGATTCAGATTCCGCCTGCCCGCACGACCATGCCCCTGCGCTTCGCGCAGTTCCGCTGCCTCAGCCTCAAGCGAGCACTCCTTCCTTTGAAGGATTCGCTGAGCGAATCCGGCGAGCATGTCCAGGCATTTTGCGAACGCCCGGTCACCGATTACCTCATTGAACTGCAAGGCGGGGGTGAGCTCAGCGGCCGCACCATCGGCTGGGTCGAGGCGAGCTTCGGCCTCTTTCTCTTCCCTCCTGAAGATGAAGCTGGCGGCGTGTCACGCCTGTTTGTTCCGCGCGAAGCCATCGCCGTTTCGCGCCTGGGGCCGCCGCTGGGCGAGGCCCTCGTGGCTCACGATGTGCTCACGCTGGAGCAGGTGGATCAGGCCGTGACCTTGCAGACTGAAATGCGTCAGCGCAAGCTGGGCGACATCCTGCTCAGCCAGCAAGTGGTCAGCCCCGATCAGCTGCTGAACGCCTTGGAGCAGCAAAGCCGCATGCCCATGATCCGCATCGGCGAAGCGCTCATCGCGATGGAGTTGATCACCGAAGAGCAGCTTGAGGAGGCCCTGCGCCAGCAGCAAAGCGACCGCACCGTGCCCCTGGGCGAACTGATGGTGCGCCTGGGCCTGATCTCCAGACAGGATCTGATCAACGCCCTGGCCCGCAAGATGGGCTATCCGCTGGTTGACTTGATGCAGTTCCCCATCGACCCGGACGCGCTGACCAAGGTGCCGTTCACGGTCGCTGCACGTCTGAGCGCCGTGCCATTGATGTCCCGTGACGGCAGCCTCATCGTCGCGCTGCAGGACCCGAGCATGCGCATCGTGCTGTCGGAGCTGGAGTTCGTCAGCCAGTGCCGCATCGTGCCCGTGCTGGCGCAGTCGTCGCAGATCGAATGGGCGCTGCGTGACGCCTACGGCAAGCTGGGCGCCGACGTGGCCACCGTGCCTTTCAATGTCCACGAGTTGACGCTGCCAGCCTACGAGCTCGATTCAGCCGCCACCGGTCGCCTGGTCGAAGACTTGGAGCGCGAGCAAGACGGCGGTGCCGTGGAAGACCGCGCCATCGAACAAAGCGACAACTCCCTGGTGCGCCTGATCAACACCATGATCGTCGAGGCCCACAACCAGGGCGTCTCCGACATCCACGTTGAGAGCTATGCCGGCCGTGAGAAGGTCAAGATCCGCTTTCGCAAGGACGGCCAGCTTGTGCCCTACCTGGAGCTGCCGCACACCTACCGCAGTGCCGTCATCGCCCGCATCAAGATCATGTGCGACCTCGACATCTCCGAGCGCCGCAAACCGCAGGACGGCAAGATCAACTTCGCGCGCTTCGTGCCCCAATACCGGCTGGAATTGCGCGTGGCCACCATCCCGACCAACAACGGGTTGGAAGACGTGGTGATGCGCATCCTGGGCTCCAGTCGGCCCATGCCGCTCGACAAGATCGGACTGAGTCCAAATAACCTGAATCACCTGCGCTCTGCCATGGAGCGCCCCTACGGCATGGTGCTGTGTGTGGGCCCCACCGGCTCCGGCAAAACCACGACCCTGCACTCGGCGCTCAGCTTCATCAACGTGCCCGAGCGCAAAATCTGGACCGCCGAGGATCCGGTGGAAATCACCCAGACCGGGTTGCGCCAGGTGCAGGTCAACCCCAAGATCGACTGGACCTTCGCCAAGGCCCTGCGCGCGTTTTTGCGCGCTGACCCGGACGTCATCATGGTGGGCGAAATGCGTGACACCGAGACCGCCCGCACGGCCGTCGAGGCCTCGCTGACGGGTCACCTGGTGCTCTCGACCCTGCACACCAACAGCGCGCCGGAAACCGTCACCCGCCTGCTCGACATGGGCATGGACCCCTTCAGCTTCGCCGACTCCCTGCTGTGCGTGCTGGCCCAGCGGCTGGTGCGCCGGCTGTGCCCGGCCTGCAAGACCAGCGAGCCCGCAACCGAGGAACAGATCGAGGGCTGGCTGGACGAGTACCTGCACGTTTTCGGGCCGGAGCCGGTGGGCGTCACCCGGGAGTCGCTGCGCGCCGAGTGGCAGGCGCGTTTCGCGGTCGACGGCTGCCTGCTGCACTGGCACAGCCCCGGCTGCGACCATTGCAGCCACACCGGAAACAAGGGGCGCCTGGGGCTGCACGAGCTGATGATGATCAACGCCGACACCCGCCGGCTGATCCAGACCGGCGCGACCCCCGACACCTTGCTTGCCCACGCCCTGCGCTGCGGCATGCGCACCTTGCGCCAGGACGGCATCGAAAAGGTTCTCTCCGGGTTCACGAGCATGGAAGAAGTCCGCGCCAGCAGCAACGCCTGAGCCAATGCGGTCAAGTTGCCCTGTCGGCCTCGTTTGTTGCTGCCCCGCCGCACGCGGACGCCAAAAAAGGTGCAAGATAGGGGCGACAGGGTCACGCCAATTGGATGGTGAAAGGCTTCTTACTTTGCCCACCCGGGTGGCGTGATTTCAGTGATCTTTGGTGTGAAGGCGATGCTTGAGTGGTCGCGCCGGTGTCACCAGTCGGGTAAACCGGGCCGATCTTCAAGCGTTGAACAGACAGGTCATTCGGACAGGTCGTTGACGAGGAGGTCAGCATGGACGTGATCAGCAACTTCGCCGCCCGCTACGAGCGCACGCGGGAAGAGGAATACACCCTCGAGGAGTACCTCGACATCTGCAAGCGCGACAAGACCGCGTTTGCCACCGCCGCCGAGCGCATGCTCCTGGCCATCGGTGAACCCCAGATGATCGACACGCGCAACGACCCGCGCCTGTCTCGCATCTTCACCAACAAGGTCATCAAGATCTACCCGGCCTTCGAAGAGTTCTTCGGCATGGAAGACGCCATCGAGCAGGTGGTGAGCTACTTCCGTCACGCCGCGCAGGGCCTCGAAGAGAAGAAACAGATCCTCTACCTGCTGGGCCCGGTGGGCGGCGGCAAGTCGTCGATCGCCGAGCGGCTCAAGCTGCTGGCCGAGAAAGTGCCGTTCTACGCCATCAAGGGCTCGCCGGTGAACGAGTCGCCGCTGGGCCTGTTCGACCCGGCGGAAGACGGCCCCATCCTCGAAAAAGAGTACGGTATCCCGCGCCGTTACCTACAGCGCATCCTGAGCCCCTGGGCCGTCAAACGGCTTGAAGAATTCGGCGGTGACATCCGCCAGTTCAAGGTGGTCAAGCGCTACCCGAGCATCCTCAAGCAGGTCGGCATCGCCAAGACCGAACCGGGCGACGAGAACAACCAGGACATCTCCAGCCTGGTCGGCAAGGTCGATATCCGCAAGCTCGAAACCTATGCGCAAGACGACCCGGACGCCTACAGCTACTCCGGTGGCCTGTGCCTGGCCAACCAGGGCCTGCTCGAGTTCGTGGAAATGTTCAAGGCGCCCATCAAGGTGCTGCACCCGCTGCTGACGGCCACCCAGGAAGGCAACTTCAAGGGCACCGAAGGCTTCGGCGCGATCCCGTTTGATGGCGTGGTGCTGGCCCACTCGAACGAAAGCGAGTGGAAGGCCTTCCGCAACAACAAAAACAACGAGGCCTTCCTCGACCGCATCTACATCGTCAAGGTGCCGTACTGCCTGCGCGTGAGCGAGGAAATCAAGATCTACGAGAAGCTCGTGCGCGGCTCGTCGCTGAGCCAGGCGCCTTGCGCCCCCGGCACGCTCAAGATGATGAGCCAGTTCGCTGTGCTCACCCGCCTGAAGGAGCCCGAGAACTCGAGCATCTACAGCAAGATGCAGGTCTACGATGGCGAGAGCCTCAAGGACACCGACCCCAAGGCCAAGTCCATCCAGGAGTACCGCGACTACGCCGGCGTCGACGAAGGCATGAGCGGCATCTCCACGCGTTTCGCCTTCAAGATCATCTCCAAGGTGTTCAACTTCGACAGCACCGAGGTGGCGGCCAACCCCGTGCACCTGATGTACGTGCTGGAGCAGCAAATCGAGCGCGAGCAGTTCCCGGCCGAGACGGAGCAGAAGTACATCGCCTACATCAAGGAGATGCTGGCACCGCGCTACGCGGAGTTCATCGGCAAGGAGATCCAGACGGCTTACCTGGAGAGCTATTCCGAGTATGGCCAGAACATCTTCGACCGCTACGTGACCTACGCCGACTACTGGATTCAAGACCAGGAGTACCGCGACACCGACACGGGTGAGATCTTCGACCGTGGTTCGCTGAATGCGGAACTGGAAAAAATCGAGAAGCCGGCCGGCATCGCGAACCCGAAGGACTTCCGCAACGAGATCGTCAACTTCGTGCTGCGCGCACGTGCCAACAATGGTGGCAAGAACCCGCTGTGGACCAGCTACGAGAAGCTGCGCACGGTGATCGAGAAGAAGATGTTCAGCAACACCGAAGAGCTGTTGCCGGTCATCAGCTTCAACGCCAAGGCCAGCGCCGACGAAGCCAAGAAGCACGAAGACTTCGTCAACCGCATGGTCGACAAGGGCTACACGCCCAAGCAGGTTCGCCTGCTGTGCGAGTGGTACCTGCGCGTGAGGAAAAGTTCTTGATCTGATGGCCCACCCCCGAGCGCCTTCAGCGCTCCCCCTCAAGGGGGCAGAGCTGGGACACGGGAAGTCCAGTGGACGTCCCGTGCCAGGCGATGGGCCGCACCGCAAGGGGCGGCGCGGCCTGCAAGGCCCACCAAGGGCCCGGCAAAGCCGGATCCGTGGTGGCCGCTTGATCACGTAGGCGTAGAAGCGATCACATGACTCGTCAACACATCATCGACAGACGCCTCGCGGGGAAGAACAAATCCATCGGCAACCGCGAGCGCTTCCTGCGCCGCCACAAGGACCAGGTCCGCGAAGCCGTGCAGCGGGCCATCAATGGCCGCAGCATCCGTGACATCGAAAAGGGCGAGGACATCGCCATCCCCAAAAAGGACCTGGGCGAGCCGGTGTTCCGCCATGGCGATGGCGGCACGCGCGACGTGGTGCACCCCGGAAACCGCGAGTACGTGCGCGGCGACCGCATCGAAAAGCCGCAAGGCGGAGGCGGCAAGGGCAGCGGCTCGGGCGAGGCCAGCGACTCTGGTGAAGGAGAGGACGACTTCGTCTTCACCCTGAGCAAGGAAGAGTTCATGCAGGTCTTCTTCGAGGACCTGGCCTTGCCCAACATGGTCAAGACGGCGCTGGCCGAGGTGCCTGAGTGGAAGAGCCACCGCGCCGGCTTCAGCAACGACGGCACGCCCAACAACCTGCACGTGGTGCGCTCCATGCGGGGCGCGCTGGGCCGGCGCATCGCGCTGGGGGCCAGCAGTCGCCGTGAAATCGAGGAACTGGAAGACAGGCTGGCCACCCTGAGGCGTGTGGCGCAAGAGGGCGATGAGGCGCTCGACCACGACCACGCCGTCGAGATCGAGCAGATCGAAGAACGCCTCAAGCACCTGCGCGGTCGCATGGCCGGCATCCCCTTCCTCGACCCGATCGACCTGCGATTCCGCAGCCGCGTCAAGGTGCCGGTGCCCACCACCAAGGCCGTGATGTTCTGCGTGATGGACGTCTCGGGCTCGATGGACGAGCAGCGCAAAGAGCTCTCCAAGCGCTTTTTCATCCTGCTCTACCTGTTCCTGACGCGTCACTACGACAAGATCGAAATCGTCTTCATCCGGCACCACACGCAGGCGCAGGAGGTCAACGAGGACGACTTCTTCCACGCCACAGAAACCGGTGGCACGGTGGTCTCGAGCGCCCTGGTGCTGCTCGACGAGGTCATCCGTGCGCGCTACCCCACCAACGAGTGGAACCTGTACGTGGCCCAGGCCTCGGACGGCGACAACTGGCACCACGACTCCAGCCGTTGCAAGGAGATCCTGGAAGAGAAGATCCTGCCGCTGGTGCGCTACTACGCCTACGTGCAGGTGGCCCAGACCGAGCAGAACCTCTGGGACGAGTACTTGGTCCTGGCCGAGACGCACAAGCACTTTGCCATGCGCAAGGTGCTGGAGCCTTCGCAGATCTACCCTGTCTTCCGCGAACTGTTCAAGAAGGAAGGAGTGGACGCATGAGTGCCTTGCTGACGCCCCATCAATCGCCTCACCGCGCAGAGAAGCCGCTGCCCGGGCCGTCGGACTGGTCCTTCGAACTGATCGAGGAATACCACGACGTCATCCGCGCCACCGCGAAGCGCTACCACCTCGACACCTACCCCAACCAGCTCGAGATCATCACTGCCGAGCAGATGATGGATGCCTACGCCAGCGTGGGCATGCCGGTGAACTACCGCCACTGGTCTTACGGCAAGGAGTTCATCGCCACCGAGAAGAACTACCGCCGCGGCTACATGGGCCTGGCGTACGAGATCGTCATCAACTCCAACCCCTGCATCAGCTACCTGATGGAGGAGAACACCATGGCCATGCAGGCCCTGGTGATCGCGCACGCTGCTTACGGGCACAACAGCTTCTTCAAAGGCAACTACCTGTTCCGCATGTGGACGGACGCAGGGTCGATCATCGATTACCTGGTCTACGCCAAGAACTACGTGGCGCGCTGCGAGGAGCGCCATGGCATCGACGCGGTGGAAGAGCTGCTCGACAGTTGCCACGCGCTGATGAACCACGGCGTGGACCGCTACCGCCGCCCCGGCAAGCTCTCGCTCGACAAGGAGCTTGCCCGCCGTGAGGAGCGCGAGGCCTACTTGCAGCAGCAGGTCAACGACCTGTGGCGCACGCTGCCGCGCAGGGCTGACCGGCCCGAAGAAGAGACCGTGCGGCGCTTCCCGCCCGAGCCGCAGGAGAACCTGCTGTACTTCATCGAGAAGCACGCACCGCTGCTGGAGCCCTGGCAGCGCGAGATCGTGCGCATCGTGCGCAAGGTGGCGCAGTACTTCTACCCGCAGCGCCAGACCCAGGTCATGAACGAAGGCTGGGCCACGTTCTGGCACTACACGCTGCTCAACACCATGTACGACGACGGCCACCTGACCGACGGCATCATGATGGAGTGGTTGCAGTCGCACACCAACGTGGTGTTCCAGCCGCCGGTGGGGCACCGCGCCTACAGCGGGCTGAACCCCTACGCACTGGGTTTCGCGATGTACACCGACCTCAAGCGCATCTGCGAGAATCCCACGCCCGAAGACCGGCATTGGTTCCCTGACTTCGCGGGTTCGGCAGAGAACACGCCCAAGGAAGAGCACGCCTGGCTCAAGACGCTTGACTACGCGATGCGCAATTTCAAGGACGAGAGCTTCATCGGCCAGTTCCTTTCACCGAAGGTGATGCGCGACTTCCGCCTGTTCGCCATCCGCGACGACGAACAGGCCAGCGAGTACGAGGTCAGCGCCATCCACGACGAGATGGGTTATCGCGCCTTGCGCGAAACGCTGTCACGCCAGTACGACCTGGGTTCGCGCGAGCCCAACATCCAGGTTTGGAGCGTGAACCTGCGTGGCGACCGTTCGCTGACCCTGCGCCACACCCAGCACAACGACCGCCCGCTGCACGACAGCACGCGCGAGGTGCTGAAGCACGTGGCGAGGCTGTGGGGCTTCCCGGTTCACATGGAAAGCGTCAATTCGCAGGGCGACACCCGCCAGCACTGGACGGTGGTGCCGGCGAACATGGACTGAGCTGAGTCGCCGCGCTGGCCCTGCCTTCGCAGGGTCTGTCGGTGTCTCAGCCTCCGGGTTGGCGCAGGTCCTGCAACCACTTGCCTTTGCCACGCGCGTCCGTCTCGTGCGGTTCGTGGCGCCAGGGCTCGGCCAGCGCCTGCTGATACCAGTTCTGCATGCTGGGCAGTGCCAACAGCCTTTGAACGTAGCCTTGTGCGGCCTCGCTCAGCGCAGGTGAATAGGTTTGCGCACGGAAGGCCAGCGGGGCGAAAAACGCGTCCACTGCCGTGAACCGCTCACCCGCCAGGAATGGCCCGCCGAATCGCCGCAGGCCTTCCTCCCAGAGCGCCTCGGCGCGTTGCCAGTCGTGGCGAACCGCCGCAGGCCATTCGGGCAGTTCGATGCGCAGGCCGCAGTTCATGGTGCAGGTGTCGCGCAGGGCGAAGAAGCCTGAATGCATCTCGGCGCTGGCGCAGCGGGCCCAGGTCCGCGCGGCGGTGTCTGTCGGCCACACACCGGGGTGGCGCTCTGCCAGGTACTCGGTGATGGCCAGCGAGTCCCAGACGATTTCGTCGCCGTCGTGCAGGCAGGGCACCTTGCCGGTGGGCGAGAAGCTGGTGAACGCGGCATGGCCGGGCGGGCTGCCGAAGGGCACGAGGCATTCTTCAAAGGGCAGGCCAAGCTCGGTCATCAGCAGCCAGGGGCGCAGGGACCAGGAAGAGTAATTGCGGTTGGCGACGTAGAGCGTGTACATGGTGTTTCATCCCAGGCGTTTTTCAAAGAAGCCGACGTCGATCCACTGGCCGAACTTGAAGCCAACCTCGCGCAGGTGGGCCACTTGCTCGAAGCCCATGGCGCGGTGCAGCGCCTCGCTGGCTGCATTCGGCAGGGCGATGATGCCCAGCACCGCGTGGCAATCGGTTTGGCGCAGGTGATCGAGCACGGCGGTGTAAAGGGCACGCCCCATGCCCCGCTGTTGCTGACCATGGCGCAGGTAGACCGACATCTCCATGGTGTGCCGGTAGGCCGATCGGTGGTGGAACTTGCCCGCGTAGGCGTAGCCCTGCACGGTGCCCGCATCATCCTCCCACACCAGCCAGGGGTGACCGGCATCCACGTAGCCGAGGATGCGCTCGCGCATGGCCTGCGGCGTCAGCGCTGCTTCCTCGAAGGTGACGGTGGTGTGGAGGATGTAGTGCCGGTAGATCTCGGCGATGGCGGCTTCATCGCCGTCGCGGTAAGGTCGGATGGGCATGCGGGCCTCGCTGCGTTGCATGGACCACGATGATGCCGCAGCCGTGGCCCGCCGTGCCGCCTCAGCCGTCGAGTTCCTGCACCATGCTGTCGACGGCGCGTTGCATCAGGCTGCGGTCTTGCAGGCTGGTGGCCAGGCCTTCGGCGCGCAGGCGTTCGAGCGCACGTCGGCTCATGGAATGCAGGCGGCTGCTGAGGTCGCTGCCGAACATGTAGAACTGGCGGTTGTCGCTGACCCAGAGCAGGCGTGCCGTGGTCCACTGGCCTTGCATGAAGAGCTTGCACCAGGTGCCAGGAACGAGTGCATCAGCCCACTGGCGGCGGCGCGCGAGGATGGCCGCGTCGTCGGCGTTTTCACCGAAGGCCATGGGCACGGTGGGCAGCGAGCCCAGGTTGGTGTCGGCTGGGCGTTCGTCGCCTTGCATGAAGCGCAGGTCGTCGAGCAGGGCATCCAGGTTGGCCAGGGTGCTGGACTCGAAGCCTGTGCGTTCGCGCTCAGGCTTGGGTGGCTTCGGCGTGGCCATGAGCACGCGGGTGTGCATGCGCATGAGGGCTTCGAGCAGGGTGTCTTGCTCGGTGCGCGGCATGTCGATGCGGGCCATGCCGCGTTGCAGCCGGCTGCTCAGGTCGGGCAGCTTGCGGCGCAGGGCTTCTCGGGCTTCGAGGCTTTCTGGGCGTTGCAGGCTGTGCACGAGGTCGTCGACCACGCACAGCATGGCCTGGCACTCTTCGTCTTCAGGGGACGCGGCTGCCATGGTGTGCGTGAGCACCTCGACCCAGGGGCCGCACAGGAAGTCCATGATGAGCTGCGGCAGCTTGACGAATTCGACTTGGTTGACAACCTGCTGGTGCAGCAGTGGGCGCAAGGTCAGGCGCTGGTCGGCCTCGCGCAGCCTTGCCACGGCCTGGGGCGCCTGCTGGATGGCGGCCTGGCTCTGGGAGGCGATGAACTGCTGCATCTCCTTGAGCGTGGCTTCGAGCTCGACGCTGTTGGGGCCGGGATCGGGCAGCATGCGTGCGATGCGAGGTTGCATGAATGCCAGGAAGCCGCGCAGCGCGACGACTTCGCCCTCGCCGTAGCCCGCCGCATAGGCCGCGATCTGGTTGATGAGGCGCCACGCCGGGTGCTGGTCGCTGCGCAGCACCCAGCTATCTTGGCGGGCTGCGCGTTGCAGCACGGGCTCCATCTGGCCGATCAACTGGCGCACCGGCGCGGGCACTTCGGTGTCGGCCTGCATCAGCTGAAAAAGGGTGTTCAACAGGCGCGAGACCTGGGCCTCGGAGCGGCGTGCAGCGAGTCCCTTCGGGTCATTGATCTCGTCGAGCGTGCGCGAGAGCGCGCCGAAGGTGAGGGTGCCGCCGGTGGACGGCGCAGGGACCGGTGGGGCTGGCGGCTGGGGCATGCGGTCAAGCAGGCTTTCCAGGGCGCCAGGCTGCGTGACGACCAGTGCCGAAGGCGGTGGGCTGCGGCGCGGGTGGGTGACGGCTTTGAAGGGCAGCGGCTGGCAGCCCAGTGATTTCAGCCACGCGGAGACGTCCCGGTAGTGTTCACGCAGGCATTCGGCCAGCACACGCCCGGCCAGGCGCAGCAGCATGTTGCGCTCGCCTGCGGACAGCGGCAGCACGCGGGTCGCAGCCCCCATCGCCCGCGCGAAGACAGCGGGGCGCAAGGGGTTGGTGTGCGGCCTTGGTGTGGCGTCGCCTTGCAAGGCCGAGGTGCAGGCCTGGAGTTCGCGCAACTCCCATTCGGCGATCAGGTCGATGAGCTGAACGGTGCGTGAGATCTCGATGTCCTGCTCGGCCTGGTTCTCATCGACCAGGGTGAGCTGGTCGATGGTCATCTCTTGCAGTTTGCGTCCACCGGCGCCGTGGCCCTGTGTGGCCCGGATCTCGTCCTGGATGCTCTGCGCGAAGGCCGATTCGAAGTCGGCTCGGCGTGCCTGCACGGCCTCTGCCACGCCGAAGAGCAGATTGCGGTCTTGCGCGAGGGAAAGGTCGGCGCTGCTGTCGCGCAGGGCGGCCTGGGTGCGTGCCACGACCCGACGCGCCAACTCGGGCGCACGCGCCAACTGATCTTGCACGTGGTCGTTGAAGCGAACGGATTCAGCCATGCCCTCATGCTAGGCGCAATGCTGCGCTGCAATGAGACAAAGTGCACGATCCTGGCGGGGCATTCCAGGGCTTATCGGCCGTTTCGCCGAGTGGAAAGCCGTTGGAACAGAGGCGGGCGGGCGGCGCTTATCTCGGCCTGTGGGTAAGTGACGCGGAGCAGACTCGGGTCATCTCCTCGAACCCATGTCCATTGGCCACGCTGGCCTGGCATCACACCCATGTCCGACGAAGGCTCACAAGACAAGCAGTTACCAGCCTCGCAGCGGAAGCTGGACAAGGCACGCAAGGACGGCCAGGTTGTCCGCTCGAAGGACTTGGGGCACTTTTTCGTCATGCTGGCGGCCACGGGGGTTCTCATGGGCCTGACGCCGCTTTGGCTTGACCAACTGCAAAAGCTCCTCTCGGGTGGCCTGCGTTTCGACGCGCGCGCGGTGGCCTCGCCAGACTTCATGATGCAGCGCCTGGCGGATTGGGCTTTGCAGGCGCTGTTCATGGTGGTGCCGGTGGGGGTGGGCGTGGCGCTGGCCTCGACCGCTGCATCGGTGATGTCGGGCGGGTGGGTGATGTCTTTCAAAGCGCTGACGCCCGATTTCGGCAAGTTCAACCCGATCACCGGCATGGCCAAGCTCTTCAAGAAGCAACAGCTCATCGACGCCCTGAAAGCCTGCGCCATGGCCCTGGTGCTGGGTTCGGTGGGCGTGATGACGCTGATGAAGGTCTGGCCCAGCATGTCGGACCTGCTGGCCCAGCCACTGCCGGCGGCCATCCACGACCTGGGCGTCACCCTCGGTCAGGTCATGGGCACGATGCTGCTGGTGATCGCGGGTTTCGCCCTCCTCGACTGGCCGCTGCAGAAGTTCCTGTTCGCCGAGCGCATGAAGATGTCGCACCAGGAGGTCAAGGAAGAGTTCAAGCAGCAGGAAGGCAACATGGAGGTCAAAGGCCGCATGAAGCAGATCATGCGCGAGCGGGCCCGCAAGCGCATGCTGGCTGCCGTGCCCACCGCCGACCTGGTGGTCATGAACCCGACCCACTACGCCGTGGCGTTGAAGTACGACGAAGGTTCGATGGGCGCGCCGCGCGTGGTGGCCAAGGGCCTGGACCTGCTGGCGTTCAAGATCAGGGACATCGCCACCGAGAACCGCGTGCCGGTGCTCGAAGCGCCGCCCTTGGCGCGGGCGCTGTATGCCCACACCGAACTCGACCAGGAAGTCCCGGTCAAGCTCTACAGCGCGGTGGCGCAGGTGCTGGCCTATGTGTACCAGCTCAAGCAGGCCTTGAGCGGCAATGCGCCCATGCCGGGCAACCTGCCGGATCTGCAGGTGCCGGATGACATGGATCCGCTGCGCGCCGAAGCTGCGAAGGCGGCGGCCCAGGGCGCTTGACGGTGGTTGACCGGGCGGGTTGACTTGGGCTCAGGCGGGCAGTGCCTCGGCTTGACGCGCCGATTGGCGGCGGCGGGCGAGGGCGATTGCGCTGATGCCACCCAGCAGGGCCAGCGCCCAGGAACTGGGTTCAGGCACGCCGGGGGTGATGTTGTGGGCGCCGATGAGGCCGTAAAGCTGCTGGTTGACCGTCCCTTGATACAGCCCGATTTGCGGGATGAGGTCTTGGAAAAGAGGAGACGATATCAATTCCTGCCAAGGCAAGCCAAGCCCTAGGACGAAGTCCTGTTTGACCTCGTTGATCAACTGGCCCGTCGATGTCAGGAATTCGCTGATGCTGGTGAAGGGGCGAGGGGCGCTCGTCGAAGCATCCCACGGGCCTTGCGCCTGCATGAGCAGTTCTGAGCCGAACAGGGTGTCGGTGTTCTGCACGTAGGCGGTCAGTTGTGAATAGGGGGCACCGGCAGTCAGTGTTCCAGACTGCACCATGAGTTGCTCGCCGTCGATCTTCGCGCTGACCAGCGCGTTGGCATAGGTGTTCCCTGAGGGGACGACGGCGGTGTCGAACGTCAGGTCGAATTGCTTGTACTCCGGCGGGACGTCGAATGAGTCACCCGGGTGAGCCGGAGATGGCGAGACATAAGCCATGAGCCGGCCCGTGAAGCGCCAAGTCTGCAGTTCGGCATGAGCGGAGGTAGCGGCCAGCAGGCCTGCCGCAACGAGGGTGATCGCGCGGAGTTTCATGGTTTCTCCCAGTTTGGTTTAGACACGGCCTGCGCCTCGGGCAACAGGTGATCAGCGGCCATTCTTACCGACTAACCGTGACTTGTGTCACAGAGGAATCCCCCTGCTTGCAGGGCAGCCATTCGGTCCACCCCAAACCGTGACTTTCACCCCGCGCAACGTGGTCCGAATAGGCGCACGCCGCCCCCGTTTATCTCGCTAAAGCTCGGGGGGCCGGCGGCCAACAATCCTTGCAACCCCTTCAAGGATGTGCCCCCCATGAACCCCTGGATGCAGAAGCTGTTGGCGATGTCGTCGAGCGACGCCAAACGGTTCCAGATGATGGTTGCGCCACTCATCGTGGTGACCGTGCTGGTGCTGATGGTGCTGCCGCTGCCGCCCCTGGTGCTGGACATCTTCTTCACCTTCAACATCGCCATGTCGCTGATGGTGATGATGGTGGCGGCCACCATGCTGCGTCCGCTGGACTTTGCGGCCTTCCCATCCGTGCTGCTGCTGACCACGCTGCTGCGCCTGTCGCTGAACGTGGCTTCGACACGCGTCGTGCTGCTGCAGGGCCACACCGGCACGGGCGCCGCCGGCGCGGTGATCGAATCCTTCGGCCACTTCCTGATCGGCGGCAACTTCGCGGTCGGGATCATCGTCTTCGCCATCTTGGTGGTGATCAACTTCACGGTGATCACCAAGGGTTCCGAGCGCATCGCCGAAGTCGCGGCCCGCTTCACCCTGGACGCCATGCCCGGCAAGCAGATGGCCATCGACGCCGACCTGAGCGCCGGCATGATCGACGAGGCCGAGGCCCGCAAGCGCCGCCGCGAGGTGGGCGAGGAAGCCGAATTCCACGGCTCCATGGACGGTGCCTCGAAGTTCGTGCGCGGTGACGCCGTCGCCGGCATCCTGATCCTGTTCATCAACATCATCGGCGGCTTCATCATCGGCATGGTTCAGCACGGCTTGTCGGCCGGGCAGGCCGCCGAGTCCTACATCCTGTTGGCCATCGGTGACGCGCTGGTGGCCCAGATCCCGGCGCTGCTGATCTCGGTGGCGGCCGCCATGGTGGTCTCGCGGGTTGGCAAGGACCAGGACGTCGGCACCCAGATCACCCGCCAGATGTTCGAGAACCCCAAGGTCATGGGCGTGGCCGCAGGCATCGTCGGCCTGCTGGGGGTGATCCCGGGCATGCCTTCGCTGGTATTCCTGCCGATGGCCGCCGGCCTGGGCTACGCCGCCTGGAAGACGCACCTCAAGCAGGAGGCCGCCCGCCAGGCGCCGCCCGCACCGGAAAAGCCGCAGGCCGCCGCCAACCCCAACGGCGAAGCCTCGTGGGAAGACCTGCAACCGGTCGACACCCTGGGCCTGGAAGTTGGCTATCGCCTGATCCAGCTGGTCGACAAGGAGCGCGGTGGCGACCTGCTCAACCGCATCAAGGGCGTTCGCCGCAAGTTCGCGCAAGAAGTCGGCTTCTTGCCGCCATCTGTCCACATCAAGGACAACCTGGAGCTCAAGCCCAGCTTCTACCGCATCACCCTGCGCGGTGCCGTGGTGGGCGAGGGCGAGGTCTACCCCAACATGCTGATGGCCATCAACCCCGGCCACGTGACCAACCCGATCGCCGGCACGCAGGCCGTGGACCCCGCTTTCGGGCTGCCCGCCGTGTGGGTGGAAGAGCGCCAGCGCGATGTCGCGCAAATGGCCGGGTACACGGTGGTTGATCCCTCGACCGTCGTGGCCACCCATCTCTCACACTTGATGCAACTCCACGCCGCCAAGCTTTTGGGCCGGGTGGAGACCCAGCAGCTGGTCGAACACGTGACCAAGCTGGCCCCGAAACTGATCGAAGACGTGATCCCCAAGATGGTCGGCATCGCAACCCTGCAGAAAGTGCTCCAGCTCCTCCTCGAAGAGGGCGTGCACATCCGCGACATGGGCTCGATCATCGAAACCATGGCCGAGCACTGCGCCGTGCAGGCCAACCTGGTCAACGACCCCGCCGAGCTGGCCCGCCGCATCCGTGTCGGCCTGGCCCCGGCCATCGTCCAGCAGATCTACGGCCCGGTGCGCGAGCTCGATGTCATCGCCATCGAACCCGACCTGGAGCGCCTGCTGACCCAGGCCCTGACCGGCGCCAACGGCCCGATGCTCGACCCGGGCGTGGCCGACCACCTGACCCGCCAGGCCGCCGAGGCCACGCACCGTCAGGAAAACATGGGCCACCCCGCCTGCCTGCTGGTGCCCGACGTGATCCGTCCGTCGGTCGCCCGACTCCTCAAGCGCGCCGCACCCCGTCTCAAGGTGCTGGGACACAGCGAGATCCCTGAGACGCATTCGATTCGCATCGGTACCCTGATCGGAGGCCACGCATGAACGTCAAACGCTTCATTGGACGCAACAGCCGCGAGGCCATGCAGAAGGTCAAGGCGGCATTCGGGGACGAGGCCATCGTGCTGTCGACCAAGCCTGCTGCTGAAGGCGGCATCGAGATCCTGGCCATGGCCGCCGATGGCATGGCTGCGGTCGAATCGATGTCCCAGCGCGCGCCGGCTGCCGAACCGGCTATGGATCGCCACGAGCCAGCGGATGAAGAGGAAGCCTCCGGCACGCTGGCCAAGGGGGCTGCCGCTGCCCGCCAGTCGGTCGCCAACCTCGCCCACACTGTGCAGGAAGACGTCAAGCAGCTCGCCATGAGCACGCTGTCCTTCCAGGACTACGTGCGCGAACGCATGCTCAAGCGCCGCCAGGCCGCCATCCAGGCTCGCACCGAGCCGGCAATGGCTGCGCCCGAAGCCCAGCTCAACCAGCGTTTCGCTGAACCCCGCCGTCAGGCCGCCGCCCACATCGCCGCCGTGGACCTGGCCGTCAGTGAACCGATGATCGCTCCGCGCCAGCCGGCTCGCCAGGCCACCGTCGGTGCGCCAGCCTCGGTGCCGCACCAAGCCGAATCGCTGGCTCGCGCCCAGATGTCCCAGTCTCAGGCCCAGGGCCGCGCTCAGGCATCTCAGACAGATGAGCTGACCATGGACCGCATGGTCTCCCGCCAGGAAGCCCCGCGCGCCGCCGCTGCCCGCCCCGTCGCCAAGGCGCAGCCGCAGCCGCAGGCCAAGCCCGCTGTGCAGGCAGCCCAGCCCGACACCGCCACCCTGGACGCCCTGCGCGCCGCCCAGGAGGCGAACACCACGCTGCTTGGCGAACTGCGCGCCATGCGAGCCATGATGACCGAGCGCTTCGAGACCATGGCCTTCCTGGACAAGCTCGGCCGCACCCCCGCCCAGGCCACCCTGGCCCAGCGCCTGCTCGACGGCGGTTTCTCGACCGTGCTGATCCGCAAGCTGCTCGACGCCATGCCCGCCGATGTCAACAACGGCCAACACGACGAGCTGGAGTGGGCCACCCAGGTGCTGCAGCGCAACCTGAACACCGCAGACACCGAACGCGCCATCGAAGACCAGGGCGGGGTCTTCGCCCTGATCGGCTCGACCGGCGTCGGCAAGACCACTTCCACCGCCAAGCTGGCCGCCACCTTCGCCGCCAAGCACGGCGCGCAAAACCTCGGCCTCATCACCCTGGACGCCTACCGGGTGGGCGCCCACGAACAGCTGCGTGCTTATGGCCGCATCCTGGGCGTGCCCGTGCACATGGCCCATGACCGCGCCGCGCTGGAAGACCTGCTCGAGCTGTTGTCGGGCAAGAAGCTGATCCTCATCGACACCGCCGGCATGGCCCAGCGCGATGGCCGCACCAAGGAACTGCTGGAGATGCTCTCGCACCCCAGCATCAAAAAGCTGCTGGTCATCAACGCCTCGGCTCAGGGCGATGCCATCGAAGACGTCATGCACGCGTACCACGCGCAGCAGTGCTGCGGCGTCATCCTCTCGAAGCTGGATGAGGCCGTGAAGCTCGGTCCGGCGCTGGATGCGTTAATCCGTCACAAGCAGAAAGTTCTCGGCGTGGCAAATGGCCAACGCGTGCCCGAAGATTGGCATCGCCTGTCCGCGCAAGCCTTGGTGCACCGCGCGCTGCGTGCCAGCCTGAACCCGGCCTACCGCCTCGATCCCAATGAGGTGAGCCTGATCCTGGCCACGCCCTCGATGCCCGAGATGCTGCAACAGTCCGCCCGCGCCGCCGCTGCCACCGCCTGATCCAACGAGCACGCCACCCATGGTCCGACCCGTGCGCACCGCACTCCCAGCCCACCCCATTGATCAGGCCCAGGGCCTGCGCCAGATGTTCGCCGCCCGTGTGCTGCGCTTCATCCCGGTGGTGGCCAACACCCGCTCCAGCGCTGGCGGCCTGGTGCTCGAACGGCTGTGCGCAGCCTACGCCGCCTGCGGTCTCAGCACCTTGGTGGTCGACGCTGGCGAACAGGCCCGCGCCCCCAGCGAGCTGGCCGAATTCGACATCTCAGAAGGCATTGAGCGCCTCTCCGAACAAGTGAGCTACATGCCCGCGCGTGGCCTGCCGCTGAAGTTCGCCGACGCCCGTGGCTCTTGCTCGGCCCTGCTTGATGCGCTCGCCGACGCGTCCGCGCGCAGCGATGTGATCCTCGTGCACGCCTCGGCCAGCGAACTGGTGCGCATCTTCACCGTCCCCGGTCTTGGCCACAACTTGCGGCCGCTGGTCTTCACCAACGACCTCGCCGAAGGCCTCACAGATGCCTACGCAGCCGTCAAGGTGCTCAGCCAGCGCGGTGGCTGGATGGCCTACGACCTGCTGATGTGCGCCCCGCGTCACAGCCAGCAGGCCGACGAGGTGATCCGCCGGCTGGGCCAGTGCTCCGACCAGTTCCTGGGCGCCGCGCAACGCGTGGCCCTGAGGCTGGACCCGCTCGAACCCGCTTCGACCGACCCCGACGCCCGTTTCATGGAACTGGCTGCCGGACTCTTGCGCTGCGCCTTGCCCCACACCCTGGGCGAGACCGCTTTCGACCACCTGTTGTCGCCCGGCGCAGCCCTGCCTGCCCGCGTGTCGCCCGTACTCAACTGAAGATGCTCATGGAGCCCAGCATGTCCAGCACGTACACCGCCAAAGGCCGTCTCGACATCGATTCGATGCTGCGACAGTACAGCCCGCTGGTGCGGCGCCTGGCCCACCAGATGATCGCCAAGCTGCCGGCCAACGTCGAAATCGACGACCTGATCCAGGTCGGCATGATCGGCCTGACGGATGCCCTGACCCGCTTCGACGCAGGGCAGGGGGTGCAGTTCGAAACCTTCGCCACTCAGCGCATCCGTGGCGCCATGCTCGACGAACTGCGCGGTGCCGACTGGCTCAGCCGAGGCACCCGCAAACAGCAGCGCGACATCGAAAGCGCCGTGCACAAGCTTGAGCAGAAGCTCGGCCGCGCCCCGCATGAAAGCGAAATCGCCAAGGAAATGGGCATGTCGCTGACCGACTATCAGGAGATGCTCGGCAAGGTGCGTGGCACCCAGCTGATCTACCTGGAAGACATGAGCGGCGAAGATGGCGACAACGATTACCTGGATCGCCACGTCACCGATGAAGGCAACGACCCTTTGAGCTTGCTCGAAGACCATCGCATGCGTCATGCTCTGGTCGAAGCCATCAAGAACCTGCCTGAACGCGAACAGTACGTCATGAGCATGTACTACGAGCAGGACATGAACCTCAAGGAAATCGCCGCGGTGCTGGGCGTGACCGAATCACGTGTTTGTCAGCTGCACAGCCAGTCCATCGCCCGGCTGCGCGTCAAGCTCCGAGAATGGTGAGCCGCAAGCCCGCCAGCTTCGGCTTTCCCCGGGCGATGGCCACCCTTCATCAGAGGGGCGCCCATGTTGGCCTTGTTCAAGAAGCGCGAAACCGAGGCATCGGTTTCGCCTGCAGTCTCCAGCGAGCCGGTGCGCTCGGCGGGGACCGAATCCGTTCACGCGCTTGCGCAGGTGCTGCAGCGCGATTGCAGTGGCCTGGGCCTCGAAGCCGCCCAGTTGCGCGGGGCGCTTGACGACTCCGCCGCCATCGCCACCCGCCAGACCAGCGCCTTGACAGAGCTGGAAGCCCAGGCGCACGAGATCGCCCAAGCGCAACAGCGCATCCAGGCCGAGACCATGCAGAGCCAGCAGGCCATGCAGCGTGCGCGCGCCAGCGTCGAGCATGTGGGCGAAGAAGTCGCGGGCGTCGTCAACACCCTCAAGCAGGTCTCGGATGCCGCCAGCCAGATCACCCAGGTGGCCTTGCAGACCCGGCTGGTGGCCTTCAACGCATCGGTCGAAGCCAAGCGCGCCGGTGAGGCGGGCCTGGGGTTCTCGGTCGTGGCCGATGCCGTCAAGGACCTCTCCACCCAGGTCGAATCCATCTCCAAGGCCATCATGGGCACGGTGGCCTCGCTCGACCAGCGCATCCAGTCGCTGGCGCAGGACCTTCGCGTCGATGCGCAGCTCGATGCGGCCAAGCACGATCAGAGCCGCCAGGTCCACCTCGCCCTGGTCGGGGCGGAGAGCGCGGTGCAGCGCATCGTCGAGGCCGCTGGCATCAGCGCCGGCTTGAGCCAAGGCATCCAGCAGCAGGTCGGCCGCATGGGCCAGGAAGTCCAGACCGTGCGAGACGCCCTGGCCGATGCATCGGGGCGCAGCGAGCGCGTGCTGGGCGTTTCCGAGCGGCTCATGGAGGTCATCGCCACCTGCGGCGTGGAGACGGCGGACACCCCTTACATCCAGCTGGCGCAGCAGGTCGCCGGCCAGATCGCCGAGCGCCTGGAACAGGCCCTGGCCTCAGGCCGCATCGACATGACGAAGCTCTTCGACGAGCACTACCAACCCCTGGTGGGCAGCAACCCCGCTCAGCACAGCACGGCATTCAACGCCCTGACCGACGAGCTGTTCCCGCCTTTGCAGGAAGCGGCCCTCAAGGCGCTGCCCGAGGTGGTCTTCTGCATCGCCGCCGACCGCAACGGCTACATCTCCACCCACAACAAGGTCTACTGCCACGCGCAGCGCCCTGGCGACGTGGCCTGGAACACCGCCAACAGCCGCTGGCGTCGCGTCTTCAACGACCGCACGGGCCTGGCCTCGGCGCGCAACAAACGCCCCTTCTTGCTGCAAACCTATCGCCGCGACATGGGTGGCGGCAAGTTCGTGCTGCTCAAGGAGGCGTCAGCGCCCATCACCGTGCAGGGGCGCCATTGGGGCGGATTGAGACTGGCTTATCGCTTCTGAGCCAACGCTTCCTTCACAAGCAAGCCCAAAGTTCAGCCGATCCGCCCCAGCAGCAGGTACTCCATGAGCGCCTTCTGCACATGCAGCCGGTTCTCGGCCTCATCCCAAACCACGGATTGCGGCCCGTCGATCACCTCGGCCTCGACTTCCTCTCCACGGTGCGCGGGCAGGCAGTGCATGAACAGCGCATCGGGGCTGGCCACGGCCATCATCTCGGCGTCCACGCACCAGTCGGCGAAGGCCTTCTTGCGCTCTTCGTTCTCGGCTTCGAAGCCCATGCTGGTCCACACGTCTGTGGTCACCAGGTGGGCGCCACGGCAGGCGTCCATCGGGTCCTTGAAGACCTTGTAGCAGTCCTGGCTCGAAATGCCGGCCACCTCGGGGTCGATCTCGTAGCCGCTGGGCGTGCTCACGTGCACCGTGAAGCCCAACAGCTCAGCCGCCTGCAGCCAGGTGTTGGCCATGTTGTTGCCGTCGCCCACCCAGGCCACCACCTTGCCCGCGATCGAGCCGCGGTGCTCGATGTAGGTGAAGATGTCGGCCAGGATCTGGCAAGGGTGGTACTCGTTGGTCAGCCCGTTGATCACCGGCACGCGCGAGTTGGCCGCGAACTTGACCAGCTTGGCCTGCTCATAGGTGCGGATCATCACGATGTCGACCATGCGCGAGATCACCTTCGCGCTGTCCTCGATGGGCTCGCTGCGGCCCAGCTGGCTGCCGTCGGTGGTCAGGTGCACCACCGAGCCGCCCATCTGGTACATGCCCGCCTCGAAGCTCACGCGCGTGCGCGTGCTAGCCTTCTCGAAGATCATGGCCAGCGTGCGGTCAGACAGGGGCTGGTATTTCTCGTAGTTCTTGAAGCGCTGCTTGATACTGGCCGCGCGCTGGAAGAGGTACTCGTACTCCGGGGCGCGCAGGTCCTTGAACTGCAGGTAGTGCTTGATCAGGCTGTTTCCGGGCTTCATGACGCGTTGGGGACGGTTGGGGCAGGGGGGGCGGCACCGGCCGGCTCAGGCCTTGGGCTCGGCAAGGAATTGCTTGATGATCGGCACCAGGATGGCGACCAGTTCGTCGGCCTCGGGCGCGGTGAAGATCAGCGGCGGCAGCAGGCGCACCACCTTGTCGGCCGTCACGCTCAGCAGCAGCCCGGCTTCCAGCGCGCGGTTGAGGATGACGCCGCAGGGCCGGTCGAGTTCGATGCCGATCATCAGGCCCTGACCACGGATTTCGGTGATGCCGGCCACGTTGGCCAACTCGCGGCGCAACGCGCCCATCAGGTGCTCGCCAACATGGTGGGCGTTGGCCATCAACTGGTCTTCTTCCATGATCTTGAGCGTCTCGACGCCCGCGCGCATGGCCAGCGGGTTGCCACCGAAGGTGGTGCCATGGTTGCCCGGCTTGAGCACGTCGGCCGCCTTGGGGCCGCAGACCACGGCGCCAATCGGCACGCCCGAGCCCAGCCCCTTGGCCAGCGGCATGACGTCGGGCTGGATGCCGGCCCACTGGTGCGCGAACCACTTGCCCGTGCGGCCGATGCCGCATTGCACCTCATCGAGCATCAGCAGCCAGCCCTGCTTGTCACACAGGGCGCGCACGGCTTGCAGGTAATCGGAGCGAGCCGGGTTGATGCCGCCTTCGCCCTGGATCACCTCCAGGAACACAGCCGTCACGTTCGGGCGGGTGCGCGCCACTTCTTCCAGCGCGGCGATGTCGTTGAGCGGCACGCGCACGAAGCCCTCGACCAGCGGCTCGAAGCCGGCTTGCACCTTGGGGTTGCCCGTGGCCGACAGCGTGGCGATCGAGCGGCCATGGAAAGCCTTCTCATACACAACCACCTCGGCGCGGTCGATGCCCTTGTCATGGCCGAACTTGCGCGCGATCTTCAGCGCGGCTTCGTTGGCCTCCAGGCCCGAATTGCAAAAGAAGACGTTGGTCAGCCCCGAGCGCTCCACCAGCAGGCGGGCCAGCTCTTCCTGGAGCGGCACCTGGTAGTAGTTGCAGCAGTGGATCATCTTGCTGACCTGCTCCTGCAACGCGGGCACCAGCTTGGGGTGGTTGTGGCCCAGCGTGTTGACCGCGATGCCCGAGAGCGCATCCAGGTAACGTCGGCCGTCGGTGTCCCAGACTTCGGCGCCCTGGCCGTGCGACAGGGCAACGGGCAGGCGCCCATAGGTGGGCATCACGTGAGGCATGGCGTTGACAGGGGCGTTCATGAGCGGGGCTCTGTGAGGTGAGAAACGAAACATTCTATGCAATATCGCCCCCATGCCTCGGTGCCAACCCTGAGCTCGGGCCACCCGGGTGGCGTGAGATCGGTTCGAGCGGCGGGCGCAGCACCCTGGTGCAGTTGCGCACACCCCGCAATGTGGTTCGGATGCTGGCATCCAAGTTGCGGTGCTCGTCCGCATCCGCGACAATCACGTCCATGTCAGCATGGCAACGCCCGAGTCCCATCGGCTGGGCGGCGGCCATCACCCAGTGTTGCAGCACGCTACCCGCGGTCTGTCGCCCTGGTTCCCCGCAGACGCCAGACACAATCTGGCCCTGTGCCTGTCAATTCACCCATTGCACAGCCCGTCGGAAGCGCCACCGTGTCGACGCCCTCATCGCCTGAACGCCCCCCCAAACCCCGAGAAGTCTTCATCCTCGGCCTGACCAAACAAGGCCGAACTTTCCGCCCCAGCGATTGGGCTGAACGGCTGGCCGGCGCCATGTCCTGCTTCCGGCCGGGCGGCATGTCGGGCCCCATGGCCCACATCGGGTACTCGCCCTACTGCGTGCCCACCAGCCTGGACAACGTCAAGTGCGTGGTCGTCAACGAAGCCTTGCGCGACCTCGAACCCATGGCCTGGGACTTCGTCATGAACTTCGCGCGCGACAACGAATTGCAGGTGCTGGAAGCCTGCCTGCTGCCCGACGCCCCCAGAGGGTGAGGCCAAAAGGACGGCGCGAAGCATTCGCTGAGCGCTCCGCTGCGGCTCATGCGCCAAACGCAGCCCAACAAAAAGCCCGCGCAACGCTTGTTGACGCGGGCTTTGTCATGTCCGGGACTCGTCAGCCCCGTCGGCCGTCAGGCCATGACCAAGAAGATCAGGCGGCGATGGCCTTGATCTTGGCCGACAGGCGGCTCTTGTGGCGAGCGGCCTTGTTCTTGTGGAAGATGCCCTTGTCGGCGATCGAATCGATCACGGATTGAGCGGTCTTGAAGGCGGCGGCGGCCTGGGCCTTGTCGCCAGCCTTGACGGCCTTGAGCACGCCCTTGATGGCGGTGCGGAACTTCGAACGCAGCGCCGAGTTGGCGGCGTTCAGCTTGACGTCCTGGCGGGCGCGCTTGCGGCCGGAGGCGATGCGGACGGTCTTCTTGGCTTTGGATGCGGATGCCATGTGATCTCTTGCGCTGGTGAACCAGCGCGCAACACTCCTGTGGATGCCCGAGACCACCGAACCACCGGCCGCCTCGATTCGCACCCGCGCAGAAGCGGCAGGTTGGAAAGAACATAGGACTCTACCACGAACCGGGGGAGGCGGCAAGTCAGCGTCGGGCTGCTTCCTATAATGCGCCATGAGCCTGCTGAAATCCGCCTCCATCGTCTCCCTGCTGACCCTGGCGTCGCGCATCACCGGCCTGGTCCGCGAGCAGCTCTTCGCCTCGTACTTCGGGGCCAGCGCCACCACCGATGCCTTCCAGGTGGCTTTTCGCATCCCCAACCTGCTGCGCCGTCTGTTCGCCGAGGGGGCGTTCTCGCAAGCCTTCGTGCCCATCCTGGGCGAGACGCGCGTCAGGCGCGGCGAAGAGGCCACCCGCAGCCTGATCGACTCGGTGGCCACGGTGCTGTTCTGGGCCTTGCTGGTGGTTTCGGTGTTGGGCGTGATCGGGGCGCCGGTGCTGGTGTGGCTGATGGCATCGGGCCTGCAGGAGAGCGGCGGCTTCGACATGGCCGTGCTGATGACGCGCTGGATGTTTCCCTACATTGGCTTCATGTCGCTGGTGGCGCTGAGCGCGGGCGTGCTCAACACCTGGGGCCATTTCGCTGTGCCGGCGGCCACGCCGGTGCTGCTCAACGTCTCGGTCATCGCCGCGACGGTGCTGGGTGCGCCCTTGTTTCGCCGATGGGGCTTCGACCCCGTGCTGGCGGTCGCCATCGGCGTGATGCTGGGTGGCGTGCTGCAGCTCGGCATCCAGGTGCCGGCGTTGCGCCGTCGGGGCGTGCTGCCGCGCATCGGCTTCAGCCTGGCTGCCTTGCGCCGCGCCTGGCATCACGATGGCGTGCACCGCATCCTGCGGCAGATGGCGCCGGCGCTGCTGGGTGTCTCGGTGGCGCAGCTCTCGCTGCTGGTCAACACGCAGATCGCCTCGCACCTGGGGGCCGGGGCCGTGTCGTGGCTGACCTTCGCCGACCGGCTGATGGAGTTCCCGACCGCGATGCTGGGCGTGGCGCTGGGCGTGGTGCTGCTGCCGCAGCTTTCGCGTGCGCAGGCGGGGGGCGACACGAAGCAGTTCTCGGCCTTGCTGGACTGGGGGCTGCGGCTGGTGGTGATGCTGGCTTTGCCCTGTGCGGTGGCTCTGTTGGTCTTCCCGACGCCGCTCGTGGCTGTGCTCTACCACTACGGGGCTTTCCAGGCGGGTGACGTCGCTCAGACGGTGAGGGCGCTGATGGGCTACGGCGTGGGCCTGATGGGCCTGGTGTCGATCAAGATCCTCGCGCCGGGCTTCTATGCCGCGCAGGACATCCGCACGCCCGTGCGCATCGGCATCGCTGTGCTGGTGCTCACGCAGGCGCTCAACGCCGTCTTCGTGCCGATGTTCCAGCAGGCGGGCCTGGCGTTGTCGATCGGGCTGGCCTCGCTGGTTAACGCGGCGTGGCTGCTGCGCGGCCTGAAGCAGGCCGGGCGCTACACGCCGGCGCCGGGCTGGCTGGGCTTCATCGCCCGGGTGGTGCTGGCCACATCGCTGTTGGGCGGCGGCATGTGGTGGGCGTCCACGCACATCGACTGGATCGGGCTGCGCGCCCAGCCCTTCGTGCGCATCGGCCTGCTGGCGGCCTGCCTGGCGGCAGCTGGGGTCGTGTACTTTGGCGTGTTGGCGGCCACGGGGGTCAAGCTCAGGCAGATGCTGAAGCGTTGAGGCTCGGCTGAGCCGCCGTCAGAACCCACGCACCAGGTTGATCGCTTCCTCGATGCGGTCGACCGCGTGGATGGTCAACCCTTCGATGGGCTTCCTGGGCGCATTGGCCTTGGGCACGATGGCCACCGAGAAGCCCAGCTTGGCGGCTTCCTTCAGGCGCTCCTGCCCGCGCGGGGCGGGGCGCACCTCGCCGGCCAGGCCGACTTCACCGAAGGCGATGAAGCCCTTGGGCAAAGGCTTGCCGCGCAGGCTGCTCTGGATGGCCAACAGCACGGCCAGGTCGGCCGCCGGCTCACTGATGCGCACGCCTCCGACCGCGTTGACGAACACGTCCTGATCGAAGCAGGCCATGCCTGCGTGGCGGTGCAGCACGGCCAGCAGCATGGCCAGGCGGTCGCGCTCGAGGCCCACGCTCAATCGGCGCGGACTGGGGCCGCCGCTGTCGACCAGGGCCTGGATCTCGACCAGCATCGGCCGCGTGCCTTCGAGCGTGACCAGCACGCAAGAGCCCGGCACCGGCTCGCTGTGGGTGGACAGGAAGATGGCGCTGGGGTTGGTGACGCCCTTGAGGCCTTTGTCTGTCATCGCGAAGACGCCGATCTCGTTGACCGCGCCGAAGCGGTTCTTGATGGCGCGCACCAGCCGGAAGCTGCTGTGCGTGTCGCCCTCGAAGTACAGCACCGTGTCGACGATGTGCTCAAGCACGCGCGGGCCGGCCAGCGAGCCTTCCTTCGTGACGTGCCCGACCAGCACCACGGTGCAGCCCGAGGCCTTGGCCACGCGGGTGAGGTGGGCGGCGCATTCGCGCACCTGCGCCACCGAGCCCGGGGCCGAACTGAGCTGATCGGAGAACAGCGTCTGGATGGAGTCGATGACGCAGAACGAGGGCTGCTCGGCCTCCAGCGTGGCGAGGATGTTTTCGAGTTGAATCTCGGCCTGCACCCTAACCTTCGAGCCATCGAGCCCGAGCCGATTCGCACGCAGCGCCACCTGGGCGCCGCTTTCTTCACCGGTGACGTAGAGCACCTTCATCTGCCGCGACAAGGCATCGAGCGCCTGCAGCAGCAAGGTCGACTTGCCGATGCCTGGGTCGCCGCCGATCAGCACGACGCCACCCGCCACGATGCCGCCGCCCAGCACCCGGTCAAGCTCTTCCAGGCCCGTGGGCGTGCGTGACACCTCGGCTGCTTCGATCTCGGACAGCGTGGTCACCGGCTGCGCGGCGTTGAGCCCGCGTGCCATGGCCTGCATGCGGTTCTTGCCGCCGCTGGGCTCGGCGCGGGTTTCGTCCAGCGTGTTCCATGCGTTGCAGTGCGGGCACTTGCCCAGCCATTTGGGGCTGGTGCCGCCGCACTCGCGGCAAACATACAGGGTCTTGTCGCGCGCCATGCTTCAGGCCTGCGCCTCGCCGCTGGGTGCTGGAGAAGACGATGCGGCCGAATCCACATCGCTGTTTTGGCCGCTCTGGCCGCTCTGGATGGCACGGAAACGCCGCTCCAGCTCCTGGCGCAGTTGGCGGCGCAACTTGGCCGCTTCGAAGCGCCGTTTCTCATCGGGCGTGGTTGGGCTCAGCGGTGGCACGGCGGTGGGGCGCGACTGATCGTCAACCGCCACCATGGTAAAGAAGCAGCTTTGCGCATGGCGCACCACCTGGGTGCGGATGTTCTCGGCCACGACCTTGATGCCGATCTCCATCGACGAATTGCCGGTGTAGTTCACCGAGGCCAGGAAGGTCACCAGCTCGCCGACGTGGATGGGCTGGCGGAATGTGACCTGGTCAACCGACAGGGTCACGACGTAGCAGCCGGCCCAACGCGCCGCGCAAGCGTAAGCCACTTGGTCGAGCAGCTTGAGGATGGTGCCGCCATGCACGTTGCCGGAGAAGTTGGCCATGTCCGGCGTCATGAGCACGCTCATGCGCAGCTGGTGGCGTTGGGTGTCGGAGTCGATCATGCGGGGGTTTTGTTGTGTGTGAAAGGGCGCCCTTGTAAGCAAGATTCAAGCCGCGCCATGGGCGTCGATGGCCTGAACAGGGACCCTTGGTGAGAGTGCGCACATCAGCTCATAGCCGATGGTGCCGGCGTACTGGGCCACCTCATCGATCTGCAGCGAACTGCCGTGCGGGCCGCGCCCCCACAGCGTCACTTCGGTGCCGATGGCGGCCTGAGGGATGTGGCTGATGTCGACCGTGATCATGTCCATCGACACGCGCCCTGCGATGCCGGTGGCCACGCCATCGACCAGCACGGGCGTGCCATCGGGCGCATGGCGAGGGTAACCATCGGCATAGCCGCAGGCCACCACGCCGATGCGCATGGCTTGCCGCGCGGTGAAGCGGCTGCCGTAGCCGACGGTGTCACCGGGCTGCAGGTGTTGCACGGCGATCAGCTTGGAGCGCAAGGTCATCGCGGGCTCAAGGCCCCAGTGCACGGCGTCGTGCTCGGGGTGGTCGGGTGAAGCGCCGTAAAGCATCACGCCTGGTCGCACCCAATCGCCGCGGATCTTCGGGTCGTGGGCGTGGCGCAGGGTGGCGGCGCTGTTGCACAGGCTGCGCTCGCCGCTGAGATCAGCCGTGTGGGCGTGGAACAGCTCGGCCTGGTGGGCGATGCCACGCGGCCCGTCGGCGTCGGAGAAGTGCGTGATGAACGAGACCTCGTCGACCTGGGGCAGGGCGCTCAGGCGCAGCCAGGCGTTGCGGAAAGCCTGCGGCGTGAAACCCAGCCGGTTCATGCCTGTGTTCATCTTGAGGAAGACGCGTTGCGGCCACTCGGTCTTGTGCTGCGCCAGCCAGTCGATCTGCTGCTCGCTGTGCACCACGTGCCAGAGGTCGAGGCGCGAACACCACTCCAGGTCGCGGGCGTCGAACACGCCTTCGAGCAGCAGGATGGGGCCGCGCCAGTCCATCTCGCGCAGCTTGCGGGCCTCGGCGATGTCGAGCAGGGCGAAGCCATCGGCGGCGCGCAGGCCTTCGAAGGCGCGCCCGAGTCCGTGGCCGTATGCATTGGCCTTGACCACCGCCCAGACCCTCGCATCGGGGGCGCATTCGCGCGCGCGGCCCAGGTTGTGTCGGAGGGCGTCGAGGTGGATCAGGGCTTCTAGCGGGCGCGGCATGGGGTGGGATTTTGCCAGCCCCATGCGGCGCCACACGCGCGCACCGGTTTTGATCCCTCTTCGGCGTGGATGGCGCACGGGCAAGGGTGTGCGTTGGACGGCGGGTGTCAGGCCGGCATGCTATAACCCGCTGCCTTGATCGGGCATGGTGAGCCCTTCACCAGCCGGGTCGGGCAGCCGACGTTTGACTGGACTTCAAGAGACCCTGACCCGCGCGCATGAAAAAAGGCTTCTACACCATCATGGCGGCGCAGTTCTTCAGCTCGCTGGCCGACAACGCCCTGTTTGTCGCGGCGGTGGAATTGCTGAAGTCGAGCGGGGCCCCCGCCTGGCAGCCAGCGGCCCTGGTGCCCATGTTTGCGCTTTTTTACGTGGTGCTGGCCCCCTTCGTGGGCGCCTTCGCCGACGCCTTGCCCAAGGGCCGGGTCATGTTCCTGTCCAACTCCATCAAGGTGTTGGGCTGCCTGATGATGCTGTTCGGCAGCCACCCGCTGATGGCGTATGCCGTGGTGGGCTTGGGGGCAGCGGCTTATTCGCCAGCCAAGTACGGCATCCTCACTGAATTGCTGCCGCCTTCCCAGCTCGTGAAAGCCAACGGCTGGATCGAAGGGCTGACCATCACCTCGATCATCCTGGGTGTTGTGCTGGGCGGTCAGCTCATGGGTCATCACATCGCGCCCATCCTGTTGGCCATCGACGTGCCAGGTTTCGACAGCGGCATCGACACGCCGGCGGAGGCCGCCATCGCGACGATGGTGTTGCTTTACGCCATCGCCGCCTGGTTCAACCTGCGCATCCCGCGCACCGAGGCGCCTCTGCAGCCTTTCGCGTCCAACCCGCTGGAACTGGCGAAAGATTTCGTGGGGTGCAATCGCCGCCTCTGGCAAGACAAGCTGGGCCAGATTTCGCTGGCCACTACGACGCTGTTCTGGGGGGTCTCGGGCAACCTGCGCTACATCGTGCTGGCCTGGGCGGGCGTGGCCTTGGGCTACGACACCACCAAGGCCTCAGCACTGGTTGGCGTGGTGGCCATCGGCACCGCCGTGGGCGCGGTGGTCGCATCGGTGCAGATGAAGTTGGACAAGGCCACGGCCGTGATCCCGCTCGGGGTCGCGATGGGGGTGCTGGTGTTGGGCATGAACTTCCTGACCGACATCGTCATTGCGGTGCCCTTCCTGATCCTGCTGGGCGGACTGGGGGGCTTCCTGGTTGTGCCGATGAACGCGTTGCTGCAGCACCGGGGCCACAACCTGATGGGGGCAGGGCGCTCCATTGCCGTTCAGAACTTCAATGAACAGGCTTGCATCCTGCTGCTGGGCCTGATGTATGCAGGGTTGACGAACTCGGGTTTGTCCGCCTATGGGGCGATCTCGGCATTTGGTGTCGTCGTCGCGGTGTCGATGCTGGCGATTGGCTGGTGGCACCGGCGCAACTTGCGTCAGCACCCGGACGAGGTCGAACGCCTGCTGGCCATCGCGCGCTCCGATCATCATCATTGAGCCGAGTCAGGCACGATCCGGGGCGCCACTGGGGCTTACGCCTGCTAACAGTCGACCTCGCAGCTTTACAAAAGCATGTCGTCGGCTGGCCGATGCGGGGCGTTGAGGTCTCACAGGAGACCATCATGCAAACCTCTTCCTTCCTTCGCATCGCTCAACGTGCCGCTGCCCTCGCCGCCTTGGTGGGAGGTGTTTCCGCCGCGCACGCCGGTGGCGTGTTCTGGTCGGTCAACGTCAACGCGCCGGCTTACTACGGCGGCTCGGTGGGCACGACGATTTCCAATTCGCCTCGTGGGCTCTATGGCCCCCCGCCGGTGATCGTTGCCCCGCCGGTGGTGGTGGCTCCGCAGCCGGTCTACCAGGTGGGCTACCCGGTTTATCCGCGTTACGTCCAGGGGCCTCGCCCATGGTGGGGCGGCCCGCACCATCATCGTTACCAGCGCGGCTTCCACGATGGTTACCGTGAGGGCTATCAAGATGGCCGTGACGATGACCGCGATTGGCGTCGCGGAGATCGCTACGCCGAGGACGACGATGGCTGGCGTGGCGGCCGCCGTTGAGTTGCGGGGTGGCCGAGGCTCAGCGATGGGCTCAGCGACGGCGGCTGCCCCCCAGCAGCGAGCCCAGCACGCCCCGGATGATTTCGCGGCCCACGGTCGAACCGATGGTGCGTGCGGCCGACTTGGCCACCGTCTCCAGGATGGAGTCCTTGCGGCCGCTGCCCTTGAGCATGCTGTCGGCCACATCACCCAGCCAGCCTCCGCCTGATGGCGAACCCGCAGCCGAGCCATCGGTTTCGCGGGGGACACCATTGCTGCCCGCCTTCACCGCATCAGCCGCTTCTTCAGCCATGGTCCGTTCGCGGCCGGGCGCACCCGCCTTGCTCGAGCCACTGCCTGCTTGCGCATTGGCTGGCGCGGCCGTGCGGCCCTTGAGTCGCTCGTAGGCCGATTCGCGGTCCACGGCCTTTTCGTACACCCCGGCCACCAACGAGTCGGCCAGCAGATTCTGGCGCTGCTCGGGCGTGATGGGGCCGATCTGGCTGCCAGGTGGCAGCACGAACACGCGCTGGGTCACGGCCGGGCGGCCTTTGTCATCGAGCAGGCTGACCAGCGCTTCGCCCACGCCGAGTTCGGTGATGGCTGTGGCGATGTCCAAGCCCGGGTTGGCGCGCATCGTTTCGGCGGCGCTCTTGACGGCCTTCTGGTCGCGCGGCGTGAAGGCGCGCAGGGCGTGTTGCACCCGGTTGCCGAGCTGGCCCAGCACGGTGTCGGGCACGTCCAGCGGGTTCTGCGTCACGAAGTAAACGCCCACGCCTTTGGAACGCACCAGGCGCACCACGAGCTCGATGCGTTCGACCAAGGCAGAGGGCGCGTCCTTGAAGAGCAGGTGGGCTTCGTCGAAGAAGAACACCAGCTTGGGCTTGTCCAGGTCGCCCACCTCTGGCAGGGTTTCGAACAGCTCGGACAGCATCCACAGCAGGAAGGTGGCGTACAGGCGCGGCGCGTTCATCAGCTTGTCGGCCGCGAGGATGTTGATGACGCCTTTGCGCGTCGACGTTGCCGGGCCGCCCTCGGGCGCCGGTTCTCGCACATCCACGGTTTGCATGAAGTCGGCGATGTCGAGCATGGGCTCGCCGAAGAACTTGTCGCCGCCTTGCTCCTCGACCTGCAGCAGGCCGCGCTGGATGGCACCCACGCTGGCCGGGCTGATGTTGCCGTACTCGGTGGTGAAGCTCTTGGCGTTGTCGCCCACGTGCTGGAGCATGGCGCGCAGGTCTTTGAGGTCGAGCAGCAGCAGGCCGTTGTCGTCGGCGATCTTGAAGACCAGTTGCAGCACGCCCTGCTGCGTGTCGTTGAGGTCGAGCATGCGGCCCAGCAGCAGGGGGCCCATGTCCGAGATGGTGGCGCGCACGGGGTGGCCCTGCTCGCCGAAGACGTCCCACAGCGTGGTGGGGCAGGCCGTGGGCGCGGGTTCGGTCAGGCCGCGTTCTTGGAGGATGCCGGCCACCTTCGCGCTGAGCTGGCCGGTTTGCGAAATACCCGTGAGGTCGCCCTTGATGTCGGCCATGAACACCGGCACGCCGATGGCGCTGAAACCCTCGGCCAGCTTCTGCAGCGTGATGGTCTTGCCCGTGCCCGTGGCGCCGGTGATCAGGCCGTGGCGGTTGGCCAGGGCGGGCAGCAGGTGGCACTGGGTTTCGCCTTGGGCGGCGAGGAGGATGGGGTCGGTCATGGGGGCTCCGGCAAGGGGCGCTGTCGGCAAACCATCGGCGATACGTCTGCAGGTTTTCGGCGGATGGGCGCGCGAAGGTAAAATCCAAGTATCGCCCAGGAAAACCTGGGCCGGAACGCGCGCCGTGCGCCTCGCCGGCGTGCGTTTTGTCGTTGACAACCGAATCCAAATCAATCCCGGAGCACCTCACCATGGCCGGTCATTCCAAATGGGCCAACATCCAGCATCGCAAAGGCCGTCAGGACGAGAAGCGCGGCAAGATCTGGACACGCCTCACCCGTGAAATCATCGTGGCGGCCCGCGCTGGGGGCGCCGACGTGAACATGAACCCGCGCCTGCGCCTCGCCATCGAAAAGGCCAAGGCAGCGAACATGCCGGCTGACAACATCAAGCGCAACGTGGACAAGGCCACGGGCAACCTCGATGGCGTCACCTATGAAGAAATCCGCTACGAGGGCTATGGCATCGGCGGTGCGGCCATCATGGTCGACTGCATGACCGACAACCGGGTGCGCACGGTGGCCGAGGTGCGCCATGCCTTCAGCAAGCACGGCGGCAACCTGGGCACCGAGGGCTCGGTGGCCTTCCAGTTCAAGCACTGCGGCCAGTTTCTGTTCGCCCCGGGCGCGAGCGAAGACAAGATCATGGAAGTGGCGCTCGAAGCCGGCGCCGAGGACGTGGTCACCCACGAAGACGGCTCCATCGAGGTGCTCAGCTCGCCAGCTGATTTCGAAGCCGTGCAACAGGCTCTGGAAGGTGCCGGGCTGAAGGCCGAACTCGCCGAGGTGACCATGCGCGCCGACACGCCCGTCTCGCTCAGCGGCGATGACGCCGCCCGAATGCAGAAACTGCTCGACGTGCTGGAAGACCTGGACGACGTCCAGGAGGTCTATCACAACGCCGAGCTGGACTGATATACCTCAGCGAATCAAGCGGCCCGAGCCCCACGCCACCGACTTCTCGAACCTCACACCACCATGAACATCCTCGTCATCGGCTCCGGCGGCCGCGAGCACGCCCTCGCCTGGAAGCTGGCCCAGTCGCCCAAGGCCCAGAAGGTCTACGTGGCACCCGGCAACGGCGGCACCGCGCGCGACGCCCGCCTGGTCAACGTACCCATCACCGACGTGAAGGCCCTGGCCGATTTCGCCGAGTCCAACAAAATCACCCTGACCGTGGTCGGCCCCGAGGCCCCGCTGGCCGCTGGCGTGGTGGACGAGTTCCGCGCGCGTGGCCTGCGCATCTTCGGCCCCACGAAGAAGGCGGCTCAGCTGGAGAGCTCCAAGGCCTTCGCCAAGGATTTCATGAAGCGCCACGGCATCCCGACGGCGTTCTACGAAACCTTCACCGATGCCGCCGCTGCGCACGCCTACGTGGACAAGCACGGCGCGCCCATCGTCATCAAGGCAGATGGCCTGGCGGCGGGCAAGGGTGTGGTCGTGGCCATGAGCCTGCAAGAGGCGCACGAAGCCATCGACTTCATGCTGCTGGACAACAAGCTGGGCGTGCAGCACAACGAAGGCGGCGCACGCGTCGTCATCGAAGAGTTCCTGATCGGCGAGGAAGCCAGCTTCATCGTCATGGCCGATGGCAAGAACGTGGCCGTGATGGCCACCAGCCAGGACCACAAGCGCCTGCTCGACGCCGACGAAGGCCCCAACACCGGCGGCATGGGCGCCTATTCGCCCGCGCCCGTGGTCACGCCCAATGTGTACGCCAAGGCCATGCAGGAGATCATCCAGCCGACGCTGGCGGGCATGGCCAAGGACGGCGTCCCCTTCACCGGCTTCCTGTACGCCGGGCTGATGATCGACGCCCAGGGCAACCCCAAGACGCTGGAGTTCAACACCCGCATGGGCGACCCCGAAACCCAGCCGATCATGATGCGCCTGAAGAGCGACCTCATCGACGTCATGCTGCACGCCACCGATGGCACGCTCGACCAGATCGAGCTGCAGTGGGACCGCCGCATCGCGCTCGGCGTGGTGATCGCGGCGGGTGGCTACCCGCTCAACCCCGAGAAGGGCCAGCCCATCACCGGCCTGCCCGCTGATGCGGAAGACGCGATGGTCTTCCATGCTGGCACCGCGCTGGGCGAAGACGGCGTGCTGCGCACCAGCGGTGGCCGCGTGCTGTGCGTGACCGCTTTGGGCGACTCGGCCAAGCTGGCGCAGCAGCGTGCCTACGAATACCTGCACGGCATCCAGTTCGATGGCATGCAGTTCCGCAGCGACATCGGCTGGCGCGCCATCAAGCGCTGACCGGATCAGATCGGACCAGGCACGAGCCATGAGCCAGCACACTGAAGCCGTCCGCGCTTACTTGCTCGGTCTGCAGGACCGCATCATCTCGGTCTTCGAAGCCGAAGACGGCAAGCCCTTCATCCGCGATGCATGGGTGCGCGGACCGCAAGAACGCTTGCAGGGCGACGGCTGCTCGCGACTGGTCGAAGAAGGCAACGTGCTGGAGCGTGGCGGCTGCAATTTCTCGCACGTCAAGGGCCCGCAACTGCCGCCGTCGGCCACGCAGCACCGGCCCGAGCTGGCCGGCTGTCCCTTCGAGGCCATGGGTGTGTCGCTGGTCTTCCACCCGCGCAACCCGCACGTGCCCACCGTGCACATGAACGTGCGCATGCTGGCCGCGCACCGGCCCGATGGCTCGGTGGTGGCCTGGTACGGCGGCGGCATGGACCTCACGCCCTACTACGGCCGCGCAGAAGACGCCCGCCACTTCCATCAGGTCTGCAAGGACGCGCTCACGCGCTTCGGGCCCGAGCTGCACCCGCGCTACAAGGCCTGGTGCGACGAGTACTTCTTCCTCAAACACCGCAACGAGGCGCGCGGCGTGGGCGGCATCTTCTTCGATGACGTCTCCGAGCTGGGCGAGCAGGGCGGCTTCGAGCTGATCCGCTCGGTGGGCGACGCCTTCATCGGCGCCTACCTGCCCATCTTGCAGCGCCGCCGCGAAGAGCCTTACTCCCAGGCCGAGCGCGACTTCCAGGCATACCGCCGGGGTCGCTACGTCGAGTTCAACCTGGTCTGGGACCGGGGCACGCTCTTCGGCCTGCAATCGGGCGGCCGCACCGAAAGCATCCTGATGTCGATGCCGCCGGTGGTGAACTGGCGCTACGACTGGCACCCCCAGCCGGGCACGCCCGAAGCGCGCCTCTACACCGATTTCCTGCCGCCGCGGGACTGGGTCTGAGCACCTTGATCCCTGACAACCATTCCGGTTCCGCGCCCACGCCTGGCAGTTCGACGGCAGCCGGTTCTGCAGGCCGCCGTGTGGGCATCATGGGCGGCAGCTTCGACCCCGTGCACGTGGCCCATGTGGCGCTTGCCGAATCAGCCTTGACCGCGCTGCGGCTGGACGAGGTGCGCTGGGTCCCGGTCGGCCAGCCCTGGCAGAAGGCGCGCCAACTCGCGCCCGCCGAGCACCGCGTCGCCATGGTGGAGCGTGCCGTGGCGCACGAGCCGCGCTTCACCGTTGACCGCATCGAGGTGGATCGCCCAGGGCCTTCGTTCACGGTCGACACCGTGCGCAGCCTGCAAGCGGCGCACCCCGACGTGGCCGAATGGCTCCTCATCATTGGCCTGGACCAGTACCTCAACCTGTCGACATGGCATGGGTGGACCGAGCTCGTCGAGCGTGTCACGCTGGCCGTGGCCACCCGCGAGGGCGGAGTGAGCGGGGGCTTGTCTGTTGCTTTGCCCACTGCTTCGCCAGCCGCTTCGCCCGAATTGGCCGCTCACCCGCACCGCATGGTGCCCCTGCCGATGGCGCCGCACGCGGTGTCATCGACCGACATCCGCACCCGGCTGGCCCGGGGGGAAACACCTGAATCGCTGGTGCCCACGCTGCTTTCCGAAGGCGTGGCGCGCTATATTGCCAACCATCAACTCTACGCCCCGGGCGCCCCACGCTGAATGGACATCCGCAAACTGCAACGCGTCATCGTCGACGGTCTCGAAGACGTCAAGGCACAAGACATCGCTGTCTTCAACACCGAACACCTCTCGCCGCTGTTCGAGCGCGTGGTCATCGCCTCGGGTTCGTCCAACCGCCAGACCAAGGCGCTGGCTTCCAGCGTCCGGGTGGCGGTCAAGGCCGCCGGATTCCAGGTGATGCGCACCGAGGGCGAAGAAAACGGCGAATGGATCATCGTCGACTGCGGCGCGGCCGTGGTCCACATCATGCAGCCGGCCATCCGCCAGTACTACCAGCTCGAAGAGATCTGGGGCGAGAAGCCCGTGGCCCTGAAGGCCAAGGTGGCCCGTGCCGGCCTGGTCAAGGCTTCTGAGCCGATGGACGACGCCGATGAGGCGCCCGTCAAGCCCAAGAAGGCCGCTGGCAAGACCACCGCCGCGCGCAAGACCGCCACCACCAAGCCGGTGGCTGCCAAGAAGGCCGCGGCCAAGAAGGCGCCCGCGAAGAAGGTGGCTGCGGCTCCGAAGGCTGCGCCCAAATCGGCACCGAAGCCTGCCGCCAAAAAGGTGGCGGCGAAGAAAGTGTCAGCCAAGAAGGTCGCCGCTAAAAAGGCCGTGCAGAAGCTGGTGGTCAATGCGCCAGCCACCAAGAAGCCAGCCGCCAAGGCACCGGCTCGCAAGGTGGTGGCCCGCAAGGTCGCTGGCACCAAGGCGCCAGCCGCCAAGAAGGTCGCCGTGAAGAAGGTGGCCGCCAAGAAGGCGCCTGCCCGCAAGACGGCACGTTGAGCCTGACCCCTCGCGACGCCCATGAAGTGCACCGTGCTGACCATCGGCCAGCGCCTGCCCGACTGGGCGCAAGAGGCCTGCGACGACTACCTCAAGCGTTTTCCGCCTGATTGGAAGGTCGAGGTCAAGGCCGTGAAGGCCGAGCCGCGCGAGGGCAAGCCCGTGGCCGCCATCATGCAGGCCGAGGCCGCGCGCCTGGAAGTGGCACTGGCCAAGGGCACGCGCCGCGTCATCCTCGACGAGCGCGGCACCCGCCTGACCAGCGTGCAACTCGCGCAGCGCACCGAGGCCTGGGAGCACGATGGCCGCGACGTCGCCCTCATCATCGGCGGTGCCGACGGCATCGACCCGGCCTTCAAGCAGACGGCCGACGAAGCCATCCGACTCTCTGACATGACCTTGCCGCACGCGCTGGCGCGCGTGTTGTTGCTTGAGCAGATCTACCGCGCCTGGTCGTTGCGCCACAACCACCCTTATCACCGCGCTTGAGTTGAGCGTGGCGCCGGCACCCGGACCGGCCGCATCCAGCCCACCCCGCCCATCGCACCCATGAGCCATCCTTCGCCGCCCGCAGCCGAACCCGCCCGCGAGGGTGGCCCCTGGCTTTACCTGGCATCCCAAAGCCCGCGCCGCCGCCAGTTGCTCGATCAACTCGGCGTGCGCCACGCACTGCTGCTCCCCGATGCCGATGAGGATGCCGAGGCCCTGGAGGCCGAGGTGCCCGGTGAGTCTCCCGAAGACTATGTGCAGCGGGTCACCCGCGCCAAATGGCAGGCGGCCATGGCGCGTTTGCAAGCCCGCTTCTGTCGTGATCCGCAAGCCTGGCCGTTGGGCCCCGTGCTGTGCGCCGACACCACCGTGGCGGTGGGGGACACCATCCTCGGCAAACCTGCTGACCCGGCCGACGCCGCCCGCATGCTGCGCCGCCTCTCCGGCGGCACCCACCGCGTGCTGACGGCGGTTTGTGTGCACGGGCGCTTGCTGCTCAACACCTCGCATGTGACCTGGCGCGCGCTGGACGACGCAGAGATCGATCGTTACGTGGCCAGCGGCGAGCCCTTTGGCAAGGCCGGTGCCTACGCCATCCAAGGCCGCTCGGGCGCGTGGACGCAGCACATCGATGGCAGCCACAGCGGCATCATGGGGCTGCCCTTGTTCGAGACGGCGGAGTTGCTCAAGCCCATGGGCTGGGTTTTCTGAGCCGGGCATGCGGTAAATTGCCTGCATGCCCCATTCCCAAGACATCCTCATCAACTGGACCCCCCAGGAAACCCGCGTCGCCATCATCGAAAGCGGCGCCGTGCAGGAGTTGCACGTCGAGCGCACACTCGAGCGCGGCCTGGTGGGCAACATCTACGCCGGCAAGGTGGTGCGCGTGCTGCCAGGCATGCAGTCGGCTTTCATCGACATCGGCCTGGAGCGCGCGGCCTTCCTGCACGTGGCCGACCTGCACCGCGAGGATGGCGGCCCCAAGCACGCCCGCCCTGGCGAAGTGCAGGTGCCCATCGAAAAGCGTGTGCACGAAGGCCAGACCCTCATGGTCCAGGTCATCAAGGACCCGATCGGCACCAAGGGCGCGCGCCTGTCCACGCAGATCAGCGTGGCCGGCCGACTGCTGGTTTTCCTGCCACAGGACGACCACCTGGGTATCTCGCAGAAGATCGGCTCGCCCGAACACCGCGAGCAGTTGCGCGAGCGCATGCAGCGCTTGATCGCCGAAGCCGATGTGCGCGAAGGCCGCAACCGCTCGGGCGGTTTCATCCTGCGCACCAACGCGGAAGACGCCAGCGATGAAGAGCTCTCGCTCGACATCGCCTACCTGCGCAAGACCTGGGGCATCGTGCGCGAGCTGGGCCTCAAGGCCCCGCCGGGCACGCTGCTCTACCAGGAACTCAACCTCGCCCAGCGCGTGCTGCGCGACCTGGTCACCGAGCACGTGCAGACCATTCGCATCGACTCGCTGATCCAGTTCGATGCGCTCAAGGCCTTCGGTGCCGAGTACACGCCTTCGGCGGTCGACAAGCTGGCCCACTACAAGGGCGAGCGCCCCATCTTCGACCTCTACAACATCGACACCGAGATCGAGCGCGCCCTGGCCCGCCGCGTCGAGCTCAAGTCCGGCGGCTACCTCATCGTCGACCAGACCGAGGCGCTGACCACCATCGACGTGAACACCGGCGGCTACGTCGGCGCGCGCAACTTCGACGACACGATCTTCAAGACCAACCTGGAGGCAGCGCAGGCCATCGCGCGGCAACTGCGCCTGCGCAACCTGGGCGGCATCATCATCATCGACTTCATCGACATGCTGCGCGAGGACCACCGCGACAACGTGCTCGCCGAGTTCCGCAAGCAACTTGGGCGCGACCGCACCAAGGTCACGGTCAGCGGCTTCTCGCCCTTGGGCCTGGTCGAGATGACGCGCAAGCGCACCCGCGAATCGCTGGCCCACATGCTGTGCGAGCCTTGCCCAACGTGCGAGGGTCGGGGCCAGGTCAAGACCGCGCGCACTGTTTGCTACAACATCCTGCGCGAAATCCTGCGCGAGGCGCGGCAGTTCAACCCCAAGGAGTTCCGCGTCGTGGCCAGCGCCACCGTGGTGGAGATGCTGCTCGACGAAGAAAGCGCCCACCTGGCCGGCCTGAGCGATTTCATCGGCAAGCCGGTGTCGCTGCGCACCGAACCTTCGATGTCGCCGGAGCAGTACGACATCGTCTTGCTTTGACGCGGTTGCTCGCGCGGTTCTGCCACGTCGCGCATCACGGGGCTTGCTTTACAGAAGTTGACCTGAAACGCATCTGGTCACCAGGCACGCTGGGCACGGATGCCTCGAAGCCACGGCACAATCAAGGGTGGTTAACCTATGCGATCTGTTTTGATGAGACCCATGTCCCATTCCGATTCGCCTGACTCGCGACGCTTGGCCTGCCTGCGCTTGCTCGGAGGTTCCGCCCTGTTGGCGATCGGTGCCGGCGCGCCGGTGGCTTCGGCCCTGGCCCAGTTCCGTGTCGAGATCTCCGGCGTTGGCGCAACCCAGATCCCCATCGCCATTGCCAGCTTCCGCGACGAGGGGCGCAGCCCTGTTTCGCTGTCGGCGGTGATTCAGGCCGACCTGGAGCGCAGCGGCCTCTTCAAGGCCATCGATGCCGGCGCGGCTCAGCTCGATGACGCCAGCAAGCCCACGCTGACCGACTGGAAGACCCGTGGCGTCGACGCCCTGGCCGGTGGCTCCGTGGCGCAGTTGGCCGATGGCCGCTGGGATGTGCGTTACCACCTCTGGGACGCCCTCAAGGGCAAGGACCTGGGCGGCCTGTCGCAAGCCGTGTACACCGCTGACTTGCGGCTGATGTCTCACCGCATCGCCGACGACATCTACGAAAAGCTCACCGGTGACCGGGGCGCCTTCGCCACCCGCATCGCCTATGTGAGCAAGGTGGGCAAGCAGCACCAGCTCATCGTGGCCGATGCCGATGGAGAGGGCGCGCAGGTGCCGCTGGCCAGCACCCAGCCCATCATCTCGCCGGCCTGGTCACCCGATGGCCGCAACCTGGCCTACGTGTCGTTCGAAACCGGCAAGCCCGTGGTCATCGTGCACGACGTGGCTTCGGGCCGCCGCCGCGTGGTGGCCGGCTTCAAGGGCAGCAACAGCGCGCCGGCGTGGTCACCCGATGGACGCCAGCTTGCCGTCACGCTCAGCCGCGAAGGTGGCTCGCAAATCTACATCCTCGATGTCGAAGGCGGCGGCACGCGCCGCGTGACGCAAAGCAGCGCCATCGACACCGAAGCCACCTGGTCGCCCGATGGCGCCATGCTGTACTTCGTCAGCGACCGTGGCGGCAGTCCGCAGATCTACCGCGTGCCGGTTGCCGGCGGCTCGCCTCAGCGCGTCACATTCACAGGCCCCTACAACATCAGCCCGGCCATCAGCCCGGACGGGCGCTGGATGGCCTACGTGGGCCAGGTTGATCGCGGCTACAAGGTGCACGTGATGGATCTCTCCAGCGGCCAGGTGAAACCCATCACCGACACCCGCTACGACGAGAGCCCGAGCTTCGCGCCGAACAGCAAGCAACTGATCTACGCCACCCGCCAACAGGGCCGGGAAGTGCTCATGACCAGCACGCTCGACGGCCGCATCAAGGCCCGGCTTGCCACGCAGGTTGCCGATGTGCGTGAGCCGGTGTGGGGGCCGTACCTCACCCAGCGGCGCTGACCCTTCACCCGTTCATCTTTTCTCGACGTTTTTTCGACGACCCTCCAGGAGAAACACATGCAGACCATCGCTCGCCCCTTCCGCCTCGCCCTGCTGGGCACCGCTGTTGCCGCCGCCGCCTTGCTGAGCGCCTGCGGCTCCAACGTCAAGCTCGATGAGAACGCTGGCAAGGCCGCACCCATCGAAGACGCCAGCAAGGGCCTCAATGACGGCCGTGGCGCTGCCGCCAGCAACGTCACCCCGGTGGTGGTCGATCCCCAGGCCAACGATGCGGCCTTCGGCAACCTGCCCAAGGTCATCTACTTCGACTTCGACAGCTTCGTGATCAAGGACGAGTTCCGCGATGGCATCGCTGGCCACGCCAAGCGCCTGAACGGCAACAAGGCCAAGAAGATCATCATCGAAGGCCACACCGACGACCGTGGTGGCCGCGAGTACAACCTCGCCCTGGGCCAGAAGCGCGCCGAAGCCGTGCAGAAGTCGCTGACGCTGCTGGGCGTGTCGGCCGACCAGATCGAGGCTGTGAGCTTCGGTGAAGAGCGCCCGGCCGTGCAAGGCGACAACGAAGAAGCCTGGGCCCAGAACCGCCGCGCCGAGATCAAGGACCGCTGATGCAAGCCGCGCCCCTCACCCCCCGCACGGGGCGCTGGCGCGGCCTGGCCTTGTGCCTGGCCGTGTGCCAGGCCGCCTTGTTCGCGCCCCTGACCTCGCACGCCGGCATCTTCGACGACGACGAGGCGCGCCGCGCCATCCTGGAGATGCGCCAACAGCGCAAGCAGGACGACGCGCGCCTGCAGGCCTTGTCGGACCAGGTTGACCAGCTTCGCCGCAGCTTGCTCGAAATGAATTCACAGATCGAGCAACTGCGTGGCGAGGTGGCCACCCAGCGCGGCAACGTCGAACTGCTGCAGCGCGATGCCTCCGAGCTGCAACGCAAGCAGAAAGACGCCCAGAGCGCGATCGACGAGCGCATGCGCAAGCTCGAGCCGCAATCGGTGACGGTTGACGGCAAGACCTTCTTGGCCGATGCCGACGAGAAGCGCGCCTTTGACGAAGCCATCGCACGCCTGCGTGCCACCGACTTCGCGGGTGGGGCGCAAGCGCTCAACGCCTTCCTGAAGCGATACCCTGAAACGGGCTTCGCCGAGTCGGCCCAATACTGGCTGGGCAACGCCTACTACGGCCTGCGTGACTACAAGGAAGCCATCAAGGCCTTCCGTGGTTTGGTCGACCGGTCTCCCGACCACCTGCGCACGCCCGAGGCGATGCTGTCCATCGCCAACTGCCAGACCGAGTTGAAGGACAACGAGGCTGCTCGCCGCACGCTCGAGCAACTGGTCAAACAGCACCCGCAGACCGAGGCCGCCCAGGCTGCGCGTGACCGCCTGTTGCTGCTCACGCCAGCCAAGTCGTCAACCCGCAAGGGCAAGTGAGGCCAGGGCCCTTGTGCACGTCAATGCAAGCCACCTCTGTTGGCGCCCACACATGAGTGGCGGCGCCCCACGCGACCTGTTGGCCGAAGCGAGCCGCCCCGACCCGGAGCGCCGCTTCGGCGGCTTGCGCCGGCTGCACGGCCCTGCGGGCTACGAGCGGCTGCGTAGCGCGCGCATCGCCGTCGTCGGGGTGGGCGGCGTGGGCTCCTGGACCGCTGAGGCGCTGGCTCGAAGCGGGGTGGCCGAGCTCACCCTGATCGACCTCGATCAGATCGCCGAGTCCAACATCAACCGCCAGGTCCACGCGCTCGAAAGCACGCTGGGGCAGGCCAAGGTGCATGCCCTGCGCGACCGCATCGCCGAGATCAACCCTGACTGCGTGGTGCACGCCATCGAAGAGTTCGTCGACGAGGACAACGTGGCGCAACTGCTGCGGGCCGAGCAACTCGACGGCGTCATCGACTGCTGCGACCAAGTGCGCGCCAAGGCCGCCATCGCGGCGTGGGCGCTGGCGCAGCGGCGCGCCATGGTGTGCGTGGGCGCGGCGGGCGGCAAGGTCTGGCCGCACCGTGTGGAGGTGGCCGACCTTGCCGAGGTCACGCACGACCCGCTGCTGGCCAGCTTGCGCCAGCGGTTGCGCCAACGCCACGGCGCGGCCCGCAAGGGGCGCATGGGCGTGTGCTGTGTGTTCTCGCGCGAGGCGGTGCGGCCGCCGCAAGACCGTTGCGAGCTGGGGGCTGCTGTGGGCGAGGGTGGGGCGGCGGCTGCGCAGGGCGATGGCTCGCTGAACTGTGCGGGCTATGGCTCCAGCGTCACGGTGACAGCGACCTTCGGCATGGTCGCGGCGGCCTTGCTGCTCGACAACATCGTGTCGTTAAGCTCTGCGCGTTGAAGCGACATGCTGGCTGGACTGCTTCATCAAATCTGCGCTACAATCTCAGGCTTTGCCGGGGGTCGGTAGCTCAGTCGGTAGAGCAGCGGACTTTTAATCCGTTGGTCGCGAGTTCGAGTCTCGCCCGACCCACCACAGCAAGTTGCTGAAAGTTCTCAACTTTCTCGATTGTTGAACACCGGCTGGACACAGCTCAAAAAAGCTGTATATAATGTGAGTCTTCGCTGAGTGCTGCCAAGCGGTGGCGTTTAAGTGAAGCATGAGCGGGCTCTTAGCTCAGTTGGTAGAGCAGCGGACTCTTAATCCGTTGGTCGAGTGTTCGAGTCACTCAGGGCCCACCAACAATTCCTAGCCCCGCGTCCCGACCGTCACAACGGTTGAGGCGCGGGGCTTTTGTCATTTCCCTCTCGGTTCGCAAAACCGGAGGATCGAAATGGCAAGACGAGTGACAGCCCTCAGCAGCAAGGGCGGAGTGGGGAAGACAACCAACCTGGCCAACCTTGGCGCGGTACTCGCCGACATGGGCGCCCGGGTGCTGTTGTGCGATGCAGACATCCAGCCCGCACTGTCCAAGCACTATCCCCTCGAGTACGAGGCCCCGAAGGGGATTGTGGAAGTCTTCGCCCAAGGGTGGATCGACCAGGAATGCATCTCCCGCACCTCGCTCCCCCGCCTGCACCTCATCAAGTCCAACGATGGCAAGGCCCAACTGCAGCACTGGCTCTACAACCGTGCAGACCAACGCACCCGTCTGAAGGGTGCGCTTGCCGCCCCCCTCATCGATGACAACTACGACTTCGTGCTCATCGACACCCAGGGCGCCATTGGCCCGGTTCAGACAGCGGCGGCTTTTGCCGCGCACACGCTGATTTCTCCGTTACCTCCTGACAGCCAGTCCATCCGAGAGTTCGCCACAGGCACTTTGCAGGTGCTCAAGGCCCTGGAGCACTCGGACACAGAGCCCACTGCGTTGCTGGCGCCTCTGCATGTTCTGATTTCCAAAGACAGGTACACGCGCAACGCCAAGGCGCTGTTGAATGCGGTGCGGAGCGAGTTCAAAGAAAGCGACGAGGTTCGCTTTCTCTCGACCGTCGTGCCAGATGCCGTGGCCTACAACGAGGCTGCGACGTTGCAAGTGCCCGTACACATGCACAACCGCGTCAGCGGGCAGCGCATCTTGTCGGCATTCGAGGTCATGCATCGTTTGGCCTGGGAACTGTTTCCCGAGCTCTATGGCTGGTTTGCAGGGGGTGTCAAGGGCGATCCGGATCAGGTGTTTGCTCCTCCACAAGACCCAGCAGGAGGTGAGATTGCTGATGAGGCTGGTGGCGAGCAGCTCGCCTCAGCAGGGGGTGCTCAATGACAGCGCCCAAGTCGCTGCCCCCTCTTCCTGTGCCGAGTGGTGGTGTCGCTACAACACTTGGCCATGTCCTTGGCGGGGGAAGACGCGTGCCAAACCTGTCTTCCGTCACGCCGGCTGGTGAAAACGACATTCGCCAGGCGATGGCCAATGCGTCTGTGACCGCCAGAAACCCTCAGGCATCGACGGTCGACCTGAACGATCCGGACATCGACGGCGCCACGATCCGACTGAAAAACGCCGACGTTGGGTTCAACCCTTATCAGCCGCGTCAGTATGTGAACGAGTCGTACGAGGAAATTCGTACGTCGATGAAGGCCAACGGCATGGACGTGGCCCTGCAGGTCACTCGAAGGGGGCCTGGACAGCCCTACTTCCTAGCCGGGGGAGGGAACTCTCGCCTGGGCATTGCGCAGGACATCTTCCGAGACGACAACGATCCGCGGTTCGAGTACAGCCACTTCATTTTCAAGAAGTGGCCCGGTGATCGCCGTGTCATGGCCAGCGCACTATCCGAGAACCTTGCACGTTCCGATCTGAAGTTCTGGGAAGTGGCGAGGGCTGCAGGCGAGATCATCGACGACCTCGAGAAGGAGCATGGTCCGCTAAGCGAGCGCAAACTAGAAGAATTGTTGCCCGCTGAAGGCATCCATGCCAAACGAGCGCTCATTGGCCGATGGCTTTTCACGCGCAAGCGTCTGGGCGCACTCGACAAAGCGCTGATCGAGCTGACGGGACAACAGGTCCTCTCCAAGTATCAACCAAGGCTGAACTCACTGTGCCGGCTGGCGGGCAAGTTCGAGTTGGATCCAGAAGATTTCTGGTCGAGCGTGGTGTCGCGCACGCTTGCCAAAGCGAGTGAAGACTTTCTCCGAGATGCTCGGACCTACGATGTCGATCGAATCTGTGACGCGGTCGAGGTGGCCTTGGCAGAGCGGGTCGGCGAAAGCGCAGCAAGCATCAAGCGCATGCTGCAGCTCATGTCTGCAATGGATGGCAATGTCACCCTTGCAGACCTGAAGGCCCCTCCATCACCGCCTGCACAGCCCCCAGCAGTTGCTCGACAGGGAGGTAGTGGCAACTCGTCAGGAACTTCAAATGCACCTCAAGCTGGCAGTGCAGTTGCACCAGCCGATGACGACGATCGCGGTGCCGTAGTGCCGCAGGAGGCGCTTCGGAGTCTGCGCCCAGCATCACCGCAATCTCCAGCAGCTTTGAGCATCGTTTCCGCCGCAGGTGGCGCACCGGAAACGCGGCATGAAGCCGCTGACGAGGCGTCTACCCAGCAGCTCGAGCAGGCCGCTCAAGCCATGGTGAGGCATGCCATCCTGGCTCCTCACGATGGTCAGGACGTGCGGGGGCTTTTGACTCATGAATTGCGCTACCTGGTTGAGAGAGTCGGCATCGCTGAGTGCTTTGTGCCCTGCGATTCGATGCCGTTCGGCTTCTTCATGGAATATCCAGAGCCGGGCTCGCTCTCGTCGCCGAGTGTCCAGCAGAGTGCTGCTGATCTACTGGTTCGGGCTCAGGCAGGGGCAGTGTTCTGGACATTGCAGAAACTCTCCGGGCAGCTTGCGCCTGAGCTAGCCCGGCAGCTGCCGCCGGCATCGCGCTTCTACCAATCACTCGTCAATGACGATTTCTCTCTCGCGTCACTTAGTGGCAGCCTGATCGGCGATTCCGCCATCGATGACGTCCTGCTCCTGGCAACGAAGCCGGGAACTGACGCAATGACGCAGCTGCTGCAGGTTGTCGTTCTGATGCGTGCGGTCAGCGAACGCTACCCCTCTGGCTTCGAGGGGGCTGTGTCATGAAGCTCGGCGAGTTCTTCAAACCGTCCTTCTACAACGCTGAGACGGGAGAGCAATTCATCGAGGTCCGGTGCATGAGCTATGCATTCATTCTCATGGCGCTGGCTCGGTGGGTAGTTCCCATGCTCCCGGGAGCAAAAGATCCGCTGCTCATTGAGATGAATCACCTGGTGGACGTGGTCGCGAGTTTGGCCCTTGTGGTGTCCACATTGGTGAACGTAATTCGCTCACCAGTCTTGCCAGTGCTTGTATGCGTTGTCTGCATGTTGGGCTCAGGAATGTCGCTCGCTCTGGGGCAGGGGCAAGCCAGCCAAGGGCTCATCGCCGATGCTGGGCTGAGCGTCATCCTGGTTTTGCTTCATGTGCTGGTGAACAGCCTCTATCGGCGCTTCAAACCAGCAGCCTTCTAGCAACCAACACCACAAATTCAATCAGTCACTTTTCAGGGAGCTTCACGTGTCTTCTGTCAACGTCCTCGACCCGACCATCAGGCTGATCGTGCTCGCGCACATGCTTCAACAGTTCGACCAACTCGATCCCGACTGCATACAGGAATACCAGATGGCGGGTTTCGATGCGGCTTCGATTGATCGGCTGCGCAACCTGACCACGGCCGATCTGGTGCGGCTGGCTCAGCACTCTCGCGACACGAGCATCCAGATCAGCATCAACCCCACCAAGTTGGTGGCTGACATGAATCGCTACGAACACATGCGAGCGGACGAGCGCTTGTACGAATACTTCGTGCGGCATGGCGCAAGCCTCAACTTGATCATGGACCTGTTCACCAAGCGGCCGTCCGATGTCAAGCGCATGCAGCTGATGCTGGGCGTGACTTCACAGATCGGTCGCCGCGCGCTGCCTGACGACGACACCAGGCTTGAAATCACAACGGCTTGGCACCGGCTCCGTGGTAACGACTCATGGCCGTACCGGGGCCGTGAGCACTTTCGTGCTCTGCACGAGGCCTATCCCACCCTGACGATCGCGCAATTGGAGGCCGTGATCGCCTCCTTCAAGGTGCGTCAGGCCCCTGGTGCCGGCACCGCGAGCGGTGACGGTCGGATCGGGAGCACCCAGCCATGACGGTGCTGGCCTTATCCGTTCGTCGGCAGCCGGGAGGGCGTCCACGCCCGATGTTGCGTTACCACGGAGGGAAGTACCGCATGGCGCCATGGATCATCAGCCACTTTCCGGCACACGACACCTATGTTGAACCATACGGTGGTGCGGCCTCTGTCCTGCTGGCAAAGCCGCGATGCCGCGCCGAGGTCTACAACGATTTGGACCATCGCATCGTGAACGTCTTTCGCGTGGTGCGGAACCCCGCCACCGCGCAGGAACTGCGCCGCCGGCTGATGCTCACGCCCTTCGCTCGTGCTGAGTTCGAATGGAGCTACGAGGATCCTATTGACCCCCTGGACGCAGCACACAAGACGATCATCCAGTCGTACATGGGTATCGGTGCGGATGCCGCGACGCGCAACGATCGTCCAGGTTTTCGCGCAAAACGCGCCAACGCCACCTTGCCCAGCTCCGAGTGGGCGGGCTGGCCTGACAGCGTGCCAGCGCTGACAGAGCGACTGACCGCCGTGACGATTGAGAGCAGAGAAGCCACAGGGGTCATGCAGGACTACGACACGCCGACCACGTTGCACTACGTGGATCCGCCGTATGTACGAAGCACGCGCTACGAGAACGGCCGCCATGGCTACCGACATGAGATGAGCGATGACCAACATCGCGAACTCGCTCAGGTTCTCCATGGCCTGCAAGGCCTCGTCGTCTTGTCGGGCTATGCATGCGATCTGTATGAAGAGCTCTTTTCCGATTGGCATCAGCTCGAGCGCGATGCCGTTGCCGACAGCGGCGGCGCCAGAACCGAAGTACTTTGGCTCAATCCGGCTTGTTTCGCAGCGCTTCGCAAGGAGCAAGAGCAAGCCAGCCTGTTGATGAGCGATGAGCTTGTCAGCCACACACGATGAGGAGGTCTTGGTGATGCAGCGCCAACGGTTTGAGTATTCAACAAGCTACTTCCCTCTGGCCTATGAGGCGGTCAGGGAAGGAATGATCTTCTTCAAGGGCCCTCCGATGCCCACGAATCCCCTCACAGCCGACTTCGTGCAGTCCAGCCAGTACCAGGACCACATGCAGGCGATGGGTGCGGAGGGATGGGAATTGGTGGGTGTGCAGCCCGCCTTGCGAGCCACAGTGGTCCCCGCCAAAAAGGCCGAGGGCCAGATCGTGAGTTACCCGACCACGTCCGGGTACTTCTTTTTCTGGAAGCGAATCGTCCTTGCCCGAGAGGAGCATTGAAATGCACAGCCCTGATGATCAGCTCGCAAGAGAGCTGAATGCGAACCCTGAGTTCGCGCTCTTCATGCTCGATCTGCCCATCGTGGTGCAGCGAGCGTTCATTCCACTGACGGGAAGGGTGACAGCGGCTTTGATGCTCTCTTGGGCAATCCAGGTGACCGATGAGCCTGGCGTCGCCGATGCAGAAGGTTGGTTTGCGAAAGGCAATGACGAGTGGCACGCCGACATCGGCCTGTCTCGTGATGAGCTTCAGACAGCACGCGACTGCCTTGAACAACTGGGGCTGCTCGAAGTCAAGCGTGAAGCAACTGAACCAGGCACCAGCGCGTTTCGTCGTGTGAATCACTATCGCGTGGATCTCAAACGACTGTCGCAGTTGCTTCTCGCTCATGCAGAGAAGTTGCGTCAGGCCAAGGGGATGCATTGACCGGCTACCAGGTCACCCAGAGCTCATGAGCCTGTTCCAAGCTCCCAACAATCCAAGCGCCGCCTTGTCGCAGCACTTGCTGCGCAGTCGCCCCATCGCCGTCCACCGCCACGTTCTTGCAATTGCGGGAAGCCCTGCTGCCGGCGTCTTGCTGTCGCAGCTCGTGTATTGGACTCGCCGAGGTATCGGCGTTGCTGAACAACAAGGCTGGATTCATAAAACTGCTGAGCAGTGGGCACGCGAAACAGGGATGAGCTGGAAAGTGCAGCAGCGTGCTCGCAAGGCACTGATTTCGCGCGGTCTCATTGAAGAGCGCACCTCTGGTATGCCGCGCCGTACGGAATATCGACTGAATTTGAATGTGTTCGCCTCACGCACAAGTGAGCTCATTCAAATCCAGTTGCAAGATGACTTCGTCTCCCTGGATCTGTTTCGAACCGATGACATCGTCATCAAGCAGCTGCTGGGTAACGCGGTGTCGTACCACCGCGTCCTTGCAGAGTTGACCCCCCACATCAACGACGCCCTTCTCCTGTCGCGTCTGATCCACGATCAGCGCCAGGCGGGGCGTTGGATGGTCCGCAGCCGTAGCGACTGGCTGCGGGAGTTGTGCATGTCGCGTGACGAGTGGGAAACCGCGAGGCGCCACCTTCGGACGCTGGGCGTCTTGGTTGAGCGTCAGAGCAACTTCCCTCGACGAGTGAACCTGCTGGTTGACCAGGCCGCCCTGGTTCGGGCTCTCAACAAGAATGCACAGGGGCAGTTCGTCAAGGCGCAACCCATGTCTCGACGCTCATCTGACAAGACGTCTGGGGTGCCTCCGAGATCTGCCAGCGTTGCCGAAAAGCCCGTGGATCCTACAGTAGGCGGGATTGGGCGATTCTGTACAGCGGGATTCCCGACATCAGAATCACCCAATCCCGCCTATACCAATCCCACCCATCCCAATCCCGCCTCTAAGGCCTGCCCAAAGCCTCCTGCACAGATCGCCCAATCCCGCCTTTATATGGAGAGAGGGGGATTACAAGACCCACTACAACAAGATGGCTTACCGCCAGTGGTGGGGGTGGTCGATGAAGGTCGAGGATTGGAATTCGGTCTGGAAGAGGTGGCCCGGCCCGGGCCACCTTCCCAGAATCCCCCAATCCCGCCCAGCCAAGCCCCCGCTGTTGGCGCCAGTCCGGACCATCTTGTGTGGCCTGACTTCCTCAATGAGGAGCAGCGTCCTGGAGTTTGGTGGCACCTGAGCCATGTTGCCGCTCGTGCGCAGGACGTCCTTGATGAGGTGGCCTGGACGCACGCAAAGAGCGTGGTCAGGAATCCTGTGGGCCTCGTTCGGCATTTGGTGGGGTTGGTCGCGCAAGGCACCTTCATCGCTGAAGGTGCTCCTGAAATTCAGCGGCGACGCAAGGCAGCAGCCGACATCGCAGCTCGCATGGATCACCGAGCGAGTCTCGACACCACGCCAGAAGCCTTGACGTTCGCCTCAGGCGAGATGCCCCAGCTCGTTGCAACGGAAGCCTCGCTCAAAGCACGCGATCTCATCCGCGAGCAGCTTGAACGAGTCCGCCGCACGCGGCCTCCGTCAGGTCCGGGGCGCCGCGTATGACCGAGCACGCCTTGCGCCGTGAGGGGTGGCCCGGGCCGGGCCACCCTTCCTGGATCACCCAATCCCGCCCAGCGTTAGCAGGGTGTCAGGTGGCCTTGGTCGAGGGCAATGACCGGGCGTTCGAATTGGTCGAAGGGCCTTTCGACAAGGCTTTGGTTAACACAGCAGTGCAGTCGGCTGAGTAGCAAACACAACCGTTTATTTGAGAGGGAAACACCATGAGCGAAAATGATCAAACCGTTGATATTCAGTCTCCGATTGCGGCAGGTTCGCCGTTTCCGGATGGATATGACATTGTCGGCGAGCGCGAGTTTCTGAAAGACTTGATCGATTCTGATCAGGTTGATCCCACAGATCCGCGGTACCCGCGTCTCGTTGAGCTTGAAAACCGTGAAGCTGCGTTGTCGAAAATGCGTGTGGCTCACAAAAGCCGCGAAGGTGCGAATACGGAAGTAACCGATCGCGAGGCTCTGGGATTGCGTGACATGGGTAAATTGGCTGTTGCCAATGATGAAAGTGATTCTGTCGATATTCATACCATGCATGCCGCCCGGTTGTTTCTTGGCCGTGAAACCAAGCCTGGTGAAAATGGCTATGCAATGACTGGCGGTCGTCGCGTAGCAAGTGCCTTGCGTGCCATTTGGCACTTGTCTTCGAAAGACAACCCATACGCCGATTACGCTTTAATTCTTTCGGATGAAAGAATGGATGAGGTGCGCCGGGAAATTGATAAGCGCATCAAAAACATGCAGCGAGATTTGGAGAGGTATGGGTCGCAGGGACTCAATTTCCATGTGCTGAAGAACCCGAAGCCATATCGTGTGGAATTGGGCTTTCGGTCACCTTATGGTTACTCCGTCATCATGCTGATCAATCGCTTCGATTACTACGTGCGAATGGTCAAGACAATGGCTGCGAAATCCATCATTGGCGACAGCGAGGGGCGCAGTAAGATCTATGAGCTCACGAAGCAATGTCGTTCCATTTTTGAAGAAGTGGTGAACTTCCATCGCATTCTCATGCGCCCTCAGTTGGTGGAATTGTCTCGTTCTGATTTTCTGCCTACCGCGCAGGATGATGGCAAGAAACGGGTTACTGCCGTCGTCAAGCTGCTGGGTGAGGTTCCCCGCGAAGTATTCAAGGGTCAGATTGTGCCCCGCCATTCTCGTCGTCGCATTCAGCTTTCGCCTCAAGAGTTGCGCCTGCTGGATGAGGTGCCACTCAATGGTGATATGCCTGTCGCAGAGGAAAGCACGCTGCTCTAATTGTCTGGACCAGTTTCGACCAATTTGTTTGTTTGAACGCGATGAATGCCAAAAGTAATCTGATTGCCTCGGCCATTCAGGCGTCCTCTGGCTTTGCAGGCCTCAGTTTGTTGTGTGTCTATGGCCGAGCCCGATGCTCGGTCGCGGGTGGCCCGGGCCGGGCCACCCCGGTTGAAGCTGAAAGCACGGTTCCTGCCGCAACCCTGGATGGCCAGGCTTATGCGCCTGTCGCACAGGCTGGCCCGGCCCGGGCCACCCTTGCAGGCTCTTGGAATGTGGCCACCTCCAAAGAAATTCGGACAGATGTGATGCTGGAGAGGGGTGGCCCGGGCCGGGCCAGCACTTTTGGAGTGCGGCAGTGTGGGCTGAAAGGGCTGTGGGGGATGAAAGGGACCTGCGGCAGCAGTGATGGGCTGCATGACCTGCGGCAGCTATCTCCTGATCAGCATGAAGTTCAAAGTCATCAACAAATGCAACAGCAAACTTGTCAAACAATGGATTCTTATAAAGGGCCCTTAAAGGGTAAGGCGCATGCCGTGCGCCAATGGGTGGCTGCTGCGGAGCAAAGACTTGCGGCGGTGCATGAGGACATGGAAGGGCTGCGGCAACAAACGAAAGAACTGATTTCGGGTGAGTCGCCATGGTCGCTGGACATCTACAGCATTACCAAGCGAGGTGCGAAAAGTTTGCGCTGGCGCATGGTAGGTGGTGCCCATTCTCGCTGGGACAGGATCATGCCGCTACTTTCTCATTTGCCGCCGGCGTCAGCCCAGTGGTACAGAGAAGCCAACATTCGTGCCGCAGTTTTGAATGCGCAGGAGCAGGCAGCCAGATATGAAATAAAGACTGCGAAGCGCTTAGAGCAGTCTTTGGGTTTGGAGTAAAGCCAGGCGCTAATGAATATTGAAAATGGACGGGGGTGTGATGAATCGAGAAAAGTGGATGAGTACCGAGGGGTATGAGAGCGGCCTGCAGGCAGAGATAAAGCTGGGGCAAGATTCCCTGCGTGATAAGAACGGTCTTCTGTTTGTGATTGAGGTGGTGCTCTATTCCTGTGCCAAAGGGTATCCAGCTCCACGCAGCGCTGCCGCATTGTTTGTTGGCGTTGGTGCGGGATTCGCTGTCGCATGGGGCGTGGCGTATATGTCCATGCTGGATGGAGTCGGAACGAGTTTGCTTGTTGGGGGGCTGCTTGGGCTTATATGTGGCGTGGTTGTTTATCGTTACTCAAGCCTTCATCGCTCGCACATAGACCATCTTGACGATTTGCTGAGTCAGTATGAGCCGCTCGTGAAGCAGGCGTACATTGACCTCCAGGAAGAAATTGGCAGGGATGGCTTCGAACTCCAGAGCATTGACAAATGGCTTCAGCAGGAGCGCAGGGCAGTAACGAAGGCTTTGAGGACTGTGAGTCCATCCAAGTTCTTGAGCAAGAAAGTTACGTGAGCTCAACAAGCAAACCTAGAATAGACACGATCAAAAGAATTGCCGCTCAACGAAGCAGGCTTTGAGAAATGCTTGACAAGGGGCTCCATTGAGGAAGAAACAACTGGAGCTACAAATGGGAATCGAATCAACCGTCATCGGAAACATGTTGACCAATCCGGAGCGCCGGATCGTCAAGGTCAAAGGAGAGGACACCACGGTCACCGAGTTCAGGGTCATGGCCGACGTATACAAGCGGGACGGCAACGACCAACTGGTGCAGGACGAGCAAAAGTCCGAGCCGGTGCAGGTCTCGGTTTGGAACGAAAAGCTGGGTGAAGAAATCGCTCGTCATTTCAAGGCAGGTTGTCGTTTGATCATCATTGGCACGCAAACGATCCAGACTTGGCAAAAGGACGGACAGAACCACTACCAAGTGCAGATCAACGCTGCGGCTGTGGGTCTGGTGCCCTATCGCATCGACCGCATCGAGTTTCGACAGAGGCGTGAAGCCTCGCCCCCTGATCAGCAGGCGGCTTGAGCGTGGTGCCACCGCCGTCAGGCGGTGGCCGATCTTCACCTTCATCGAGTATCGACATGAACACCATCAAGCGCTGGAGCATGGAGCGTGACGCTGCCTACATCCATGCCATCTTGAGCTGCCTTCGCCGTCATGGCCCACTGGTCGGTGCGGCCGATGTCCTGCAGCAATCCGTGTCCTACCTCCGCGCTCGCCATCCTCAAGGACGTGAGCTGGAAGATGCGGTGCATCTGCGGCGAGTGGTGCGTGCGTTGCTGAGGCTGCTGTCCACAGGCAACGTCCGAAGCTGGCTGTGGCAAGGTCAGGTTTGCTATGCCCTGCCTTCCTTGAGCCAGCAGTGCTCGCTTGGTCCGGGGCGCAGCGGTTTGAAGCCCTTCGCTGTTCCTGTGGCTATGGCAGCGGCTGCCGTGGTTGCTGGCTGTGCCTCCTCTCATGACGGCAGCTTCAGCTCGCCGCGGTACAGCTACTTCGTTGAACCCGGTTTGCAGCAGGAGCTTCCCATCGCTCGAACTCAGCCTGCGCAGCTGCTGGCAAAGCCTTTCACGCGCCACGTGGCGCGTGTCGATGCAGTGGCAGTGGCAGCGTCTGGTGCTCCACCTGGAACAACGGGCGGATCGACATTGGCTGTGGCAGGAAAACCCGAGGTTCGGGAAGCCGGGAAGCAGGTGCTGGTGGAGCCGGAACTCATGAAGGCGTCGGTGCAATTCGCCTATGCGAGATCGCAACTCGGGCTTGATGGCTTGGCCGAACTACGCGCTCTCGTCCCTCGATTGCGCGACGCAGCCAGCATCAGATTGATCGGTCGCGCGGATCCAACGGGGCAGCCGGCAATGAATGCTCGTCTTGCGCAGGCGCGTGCGGATGCTGTGGCGGTTCAACTAAAGCGGCTGGGCATCAAGCCGGACAAGATTCAAGCACAAGCCTGCGACAAGTGCTGGGTCGCTCGGGAGAAGCTGAACGCAGCTACCGCGCAGCTGCGTCGTGTCGACATCGAGGTTCGGTTTCCGACCGTGGCTCACGACTGATCGCTGCACATGAGCGATATACAGGTTGCGGCTGAGCCTTGCTCGGCCGCAACACCCTTCACGCCGGTCACGCCGTTCAGGCCATCGTTGGTGGTCAGAGCGGTGTGCGATGGCCTGCGCCTGGGCTTCAACGTCCAGTATGCCGAGGGCGTGAACACCGTCATGAAGAAGGCGGGCTTTGCCTGGAGCCGCTTTCGGCGGATGTGGGTGGTCCCAGTCGCCCAGGCCAGGGATGCCATGGAGCAGGTGCGAGAGAACGCGCCTGTCGACCTGAGCTTCTCACTCGACGATCTGCGCGACAAGGGCGCTGTGGCTTGGCTGAACAAGCAGCCAGACTTCTTCACGGAGCTTCTGGACGCCCAGTTGATCCCCCTGGAGGACGGTCGTTTTGCTTGCACCTTCGAGTTTGATGCTCTGGCAGCTCAGGCCATGCGGGAGCTGGGGGGGAAGTTTCACAAGTATGCGAACGCATGGGAGGTCGCCAGAGCGAAGCAGGAGATCCTGCAGGCCCTTGAGCGAGTGGCTGGCATCCGCGAGGACTTTGTATTCGTCCACGAGCACCACATGCGACTGGAGCAGCTGGTCGCCAGGTCAAAGTCAGAGGTTCCAATTACTGTCCCAGGAGCCCCACCTCCCTTTGCTAGAGGCGGGGCGCGTGAGCCCGCCGAACTGGTCGGCAATGGCTTCTTGTCGGCCATCGGCACGCCCATGGCAAAGCTGCAGGTGGACGATGTTGCGCTGCGCTACTTGGCAAAGAAGTGCAGCCTGCGTAGTTACCAAGTTGAGGGGGTTCGTTTCCTGGCTGAGCGGTCAGCTGCGCTGCTGGGTGACGACATGGGGCTCGGCAAGTCTCGGCAAGCGGCCGTTGCAGCCAGGCTTGTTGCCGGCGATGAGATCGTGTTGGTGGTGTGCCCTGCCAGCTTGTGCATCAACTGGCAACGCGAGATCAACGCGGTATTTCCAGATGAACAGGTTGCCTTCATCGGTGAACACTCCTTAGAGGAGTGCGCCAAGGCACGATGGATCGTCGCGAACTACGAGCGCCTGGCGGGCCTGGTGAAGGCCACGGATTTGCCTTTGGCTTGCATGCTGGTGGATGAGGCACACAACCTCAAGGAGTACCAGGCCGGGCGCACACGCAATGCCTTCCTGCTTGCCGAGCGGATCAAGAGGCGCTTCTTGTTGACGGGCACTCCCATCCTCAACCGTGAAGTCGAGATGCATACCCTGTTGCGCTTGTCTGGACACACGCTTGGCGAGCTCGGCTTGAAGGAGTTCCGCAAACGATACGCAGGCAGTTCTGCGAACCGCAGTGAACTGGCCGATCAGATACGCGGCTGGATGCTTCGACGTGGCAAGGACGTGCTGACTGATCTTGGCAAGAAGATAGAGCAAGTCCGGTATGTGAACCTGGCTGGAGGGCTGGCGTCCTACGAGAGAATTCTCAAAGACGCCACGATGCAAACGATGCCCAAGCTGATGAAGCTTCGGGAGCACCTTGAGCATCTCAAGGTCGATTTCATCGTCGAGTCCATCCAAGCCCTGCCGTACGACCAGAAGGCCCTGATCTTCGTCGAGTTCACCGAGACTGTGGACATGCTGGTCAAGGCCCTGTCGGATGTCGGCATCAAGGCGGTGTCGATCATTGGCGCACACAGCCCCAAGCAGCGCATGAAGGCCGTGGATGCGTTGCAGAACGATCGTGACGTTCAGGTGCTCATCGGTACATCGAAGGCTGCTGGCGTGGGCCTGACGCTGACGCGGGCAAATTACGTGTTCCTTATGAGCCTCCCATGGACAAATGCGCTAAAGCGACAGTCGGAGGATCGGGCATATCGCAGCGGGAACACCAGCGATGTCTTTGTCATGATCCCGATCATTGCCGGCACGCTGGATGAACAGGTGATGGCTTTGCTGAACTCAAAGGAAGAAATCGAGGATGACGTTGTCGAAGCGTTGCGTGTGGCTGTGACAGCGTAAGACTTGCAGTTGGATGGTGCAGCATGGCATCTATCCAGGATCCGAGGACAAGCGTGGTGACAGAAGGGCTCCACAGCACGCAGCCGGCTTGCGGCTGAGCTAAACCGGAGATAGTCATGTCATTTTTCAAACGCCTCAACTGGGGGGCTACGCGCGTGGAACGCAACCATCCCGCTAATGAGCAGGATGCAGTTCCAGGCCTCGTCCAGGCGCTGCTTGCCGATCGCAAGAGCGAACGCAGGGCAAGCATCATCCGCACGTCCTTGTACGTCGTCATGGTCACCGCACCGGCACTGCTGTTCATGCCGAACCTGTTCTCTGGCTGGAGCTTTTCGTCTGGTCCTGTGGTGGGCGTTGTGCATCTCGATGGCCCTATCGAAGCCGGTGCTCCAGCGTCGGCTGATCGCGTTCTGCCAGCACTGCGTCGCGCCTTCGAAGCGGAGAACGTGAAAGCGGTAGTGCTGAGCATCGACAGCCCTGGCGGAGCGCCTATCGAGTCGGAGCGAATAAATGATGTTGTCGCTGAACTTCGCAGAAAGAACCCAAAGCCCTTCGTCGCTGTGATCAACACGCTGGGCACCTCCGCTGCTTACTTGGTGGCCATGCATGCGGACACCATCTACGCCGGACGCTACAGCATCGTCGGTTCGATCGGTGCCGTCATGGAGGGCTGGGACGTGCACCAGGTCCTGGCCAAGTACGACGTCAGCCGCCGCGTGTACGCATCGGGTGAGCTGAAGAGCATGCTCAATCCATACATCCCGATGTCGGACAAGGCCGATGCCGAGGCGCGGGAGCTCGTGGTGGGCATGGGCAAGCGCTTCAACGAAGAGATGCGTGCGAAGCGCGGGAACAAGCTCAAGCCCGGCATAGACTACGGAAGTGGTGGGGTGTGGCCTGGTCCGACAGCGAAGGAAATCGGCGTCGTGGACGAGCTGGGAACGCTGGATTCCGTCGTTGCGAAGCGATGGAACCTTCCCATCAAAGATTTTGGCCCTCGCGAGCACGGCATGCCTTTCGTGGCCACGGCCAGCGAATGGCTGACGGGGGTGGTCTCTCAGACCACGCTGCGCCTGCAGGCCAACGTCGATGGCGTGAAGTTCCGATGAATCAAATTGGGGATTGAAGATGAAGACAAGCAAACTTTGGGCGGTGGCCCTGATGTTCGCCGCTGGCACCGCCAGTGCGGACAAGACCGTGACGGCGGAGAAGGACTACGAACTGCCGCGGTGTTCCAAGCCCATTGCCTCCGTGATGGTGGGTCAACTGGTCTGCAAGTCGGCCTCGTGCCAAGCGACGGACAAAGACTCTGGTGCCGGCGGCCTCATGGCGCTGGCGGCACTGGCCTCAGGCAACTCGTCTGTGAACTTTCCCGGTGTAGGGGAGGGCATGTCGGCCATGCTGACCACCGTTCTCAAAGAGACAGGATGTTTTGAGATCCAGGAGCGTGAGGCGCTCGAGGAACTCAACAAGGAGCTGGCTCTTGTCGGGAAGAAGGTGGATGTTCAGCAGGCCGACTTCATGATCAGCGGGGCCATCACGTCCATCAACATGGTGACGGAGAAGAAGCAGTTTGCAGGTGGCTACATCCCCATCCTCGGGGCGATCTCCACGACAACGAAGACCGCAGATCTCGGACTGGACATCAAGGTGATCGACGTCAATCGCGCAAAGGTCCTGCAGGCCCGGACATTCACTGGCAACAACGAAACGTCGAGTACGAGCTGGGGTGCAGCAGGCTTTGCCGGCATTGGCGCCTTGGGCGGCATGTCCACCATCAAAGGCACGCCTATGGAAGAGGTCGTGCGGGATGTTCTGGTGCGCGTCGCCTCCTTCACTTCTCGCACCCTGGCGGATGCAAGTGGCGCGAAAGACGTAGATCTTGTGAGCCCTCTGGCTCAATCAGCGAAGTGAAGGACCTGGTGCTCATTTGTCGAGCACGCCGAGTTTTTGATGGAGCCTCCTGCGGCGAGCTCGATGTGGTCGTAGCGCTTATCCACAGTTTCTGTGGATAAGTTCAGCGCACGCAAGGGTGCCTCGTCGAGCCCATCCATCAAGGTACTTGACGGATTTATTTAGTAATACCAAAATGCGACCTCAGTAAACGAGGTCAGACATGAAAGCTGTGCCCCAAAGACATCTTGAACAAGACGATGCACAGCTGAGTGCTTTGCGTGTACCTCCGCACTCCATCGAGGCCGAACAGAGCGTGCTCGGCGGTCTCCTGCTCGACAACGCTGCGTGGGACCATGCAGCTGATCTGCTGGTGGAGAGTGACTTCTATCGGCACGAGCATCGGTTGATCTACGGCGCGCTGGCAGAAATGATCAGCGCTACGAGGCCCGCCGATGTGATCACCGTCTACGAGCGGCTGAAATCCTCTGGAACAGGTGATGAATGCGGAGGGTTGGCCTATCTCAACTCGCTGGCCCAGAGTGTTCCCAGTGCTGCAAACATGCGGCGCTACGCGGAGATCGTGAGAGAGCGATCGGTGCTGCGCAAGATGATCGCGGTCAGTGACGAGGCGATCGCGAGCGCCCTGCAGCCTGACGGTCGCTCTGTCACTCAGATCCTCGATGAGTTCGAATCGAAGGCTCTGAAGATTGCTGAGCAAGGGTCTCGGCATGCCAAGATCTGGAGCCCGCTGGACAGCCTGATCGCTGAGGCCATTGATGGAATCATGGCCAACGCGGACAAGGGGGGCGTGGCTTTGACGGGCCTCAGCACGGGCCTTGTCGACCTCGACAAACAAACGTCTGGTTTGCAGGACGGGGACCTCATCGTCTTGGCTGCGCGTCCCTCCATGGGGAAGACGGCCCTGGCGCTCAACATCGGCGAACACGTTGCCGCCAACCTCGGGTTGCCTGTGGCTGTGTTCTCGATGGAGATGGGGGGCGGTCAGTTGGCGCTTCGCATGATCGGGTCTTCTGCTCGCATCGACCAGTCGAATCTGCGGGCAGGCACGCTGAGCGATGACGAATGGTCCCGCCTGAGTGAGACGACGGAACGACTCATCAAAGCCCAGATGTTCATTGACGAGACGGGTGCTTTGTCGGCCAATGAGCTGCGCGCACGAGCTCGTCGCAAAGCGCGCGAGTGCGGTGGGAAGCTGGGGCTAATCATTGTGGACTACCTGCAACTGATGGCTGGTGGTGAAGGGGCAAGTGGCGGGGTTGCGCAAGAGAACCGGGCGACCACGTTGGGCGAGGTTTCGCGAGGACTGAAAGCGCTTGCAAAAGAACTTCAATGTCCTGTCATCGCGCTCTCGCAACTCAACCGTGCAGTGGAGAGCCGACCTGACAAGCGACCGATGATGTCTGACCTGCGAGAGTCGGGGGCCATCGAGCAGGATGCCGACGTCATCATGTTCATCTACCGTGACGATTACTACAACAAGGACTCGAATGAGCCCGGGGTGGCCGAGATCATCCTGGCGAAGCAACGCAACGGCCCTGTCGGAACCGTCAAACTGGGTTTTCTCAAGCCTCAGACCAAGTTCGTCAACCTGCAGGTCTAGAGGCTGAGCTGGATCCAAATCATGACATCAACCTCGAATCGCAACGGATCTTTGTCAATTCGCGAATGGCTCCCGCTTGGGTGTGCCTTGGCTTTGATATTGGCTGCGTCGTACTCCTTCGCGCCCGGCATTTATGACCTGTGGGGCGACGATCGAAGCTCAGCCATTCGTACCTTGGAGCAAGATCTTCCTGCTCTGGCTGAAAAGGAACTCCGCGCGCTGCGCGAAGAGGAGCTCACCAAGGAGCCATTGACGCCGTCTTTGGTTTATGAAGGCCTGAACTCCCAAGTGATCCTTGCAGGTGAGGTGCTCCATGACACGTATGGCATTGCGTCGAGAGAGAGCTTGACGTACGAGCTGCTGGCTCGCACGCCAACAGGGCGCTACTTCTCGGTCTCCTATCGCCTTCGGCTGGACAATGTGCGTGCTTGCCTAGCAGATCCCGAGAGCTGCCTTGGTTGGACATTCAGGCCCGTGGACAAGGAGATTGCCATGGAGATGGTCTTTCGAGACAAGCTGTTCACTCCTGAGTTTTTCCGTTCAACTTTTGGTGTTGATCCACCGTCTGCGGCTGCGAGCATTCCCGCGTGAAGCGGAACGCATGGTCTTCCCTGACCGGATGTCTTTCGGTAAACTTGAATCGAATCCCTCGGCTGAGGTCAATCAGCCCGTTTGCTGCACGTTACGCAGCGCCATGCACATGGTTTGGCTTCTGAAAAACCATGGATATCGCTTGCGGTATTTGAAGTTTCATCAACCCCCTGGGGCTCGTCACGCCCCTCAGGGGGTCACGTGCGGGCTCCGTTTTTATTGGAGATCCCATGTCTATCATCCTGATCAAATACCTTGTGCAGTTGGCAAGGCAGGTCATACGAAGGTACTATCTGTTCATGGATAAGATCATTCGCCAAGGCGACAAAGAGGTTCGTGTGTTCCGCACGCCAGATGGTGTGACCGGTATCGTGGATACTTCTGTGCCCATGAGCGCGCTCGACGGCCTGGCTGCCAAGCTCGAAGAACGTCTGGCAGCCCGCGCTCGTACCGCGAAGATCGCACTCACGCCTTTCGGTGGTGCGAAGCCTATCGCAGGCTCCAGTAGCTAAGGTCCTGCGATGGCCGCCACGAACTTTGTTCGTGGGTCGGTTCTCAAGTGTTCGTTTCCCTACGTCGATCGCCCTAGCAGGCCGGGTCCTCACCCGCATTACTGCTTGTTCGTGGATTCACTCGAGATCCGCGACAGGATTTACTACGCAGTCTGCTACGGCACGTCCCGTCTCGATGAGCCTCTCCTCGAGAACCACAACGGGGCTATTTTCAGCGTCGACAGCTCCCTCATCAAAGGCTCGCCCATGTCCATGCGTGTGACGCACTTCGTGTGCTCGCATGTGGCGGTCATTCCTGATCGATGGGTGTACCGAAACTTCCAAGCTCGCCTTGATTTCATCCGCCCGGAAGGACGGAAGGGAGATCGTCTGCGCGAGCGCATGTACGACCAGTTCGTGCTGCTGGAGCCGTTGATGGAGTACGAGGCGCTGATCGCCGTGAACTACGTTCGGAAAACGGGCCGACCAGGCTTGCCTGGCGAGACCACCCTGCGGTAAGTCCAACCGCATCCTTAAAACCCAAGGTCGTTGCGACCGGAGCCTCTGGCCCGTCGCACGGCCTTTTTTCATTTCTGAGGCCAATATGCAAGATACCGTTGAACAAGGCCAGCCCATGGCCACACTGAACCCAGAAGCGTGGCATGCCACGCACGTCCCTGAGGAGCGTCGACTTGCCATGCTCCCCAAGCTGTTTGGTGAGCGTCTCATGATCAGAGGAGAGCACGCCGTCTACAACTTCATGAGCGCGATGTGTAGCGCCTACGGCGGCGGCTTCTGGGACTACTACGAGCTGGCCAATGGGGCCGTTTACATGGTGCCAACAGGTGCCGAGAACTTTGAACTGAAGTGGCACGGCAACGGGTACGAGGGGCGCGTCAGCGCTCATGCAGCCGGAATCATCGTGACGCTATGTGCATTGAGCGAGATGAGCTTCCACGATCGAACGGATACCTGCGCGGAGAACTATCACAAGTTGCGTGAGGTACTCGTCGTACACCCGGAAGGCTCCCAAATTTACCTGGCCACCGATTAAAGCTAGGCGTTCTCGGGCAGAGGCCCGGGCCGCTATCTCGCACCGCGGCCCATCGTGGCTGCGTCAACTTCAGGCGTCCTCACTGGCCAATGCCAGAGGGGGCGCCTCTTTCATGAGGAACTCAACATGACCAACCGTCGAGACGTTCGCGTGGGTGATTCAACCAGGTCGACATCGATACCCGAGCAAGCCGAGGTTCCGGCGCATCTGCAAGATGTCGTCAACGACATGGAGCTGCAGAGGCAGCAAGGCACGCTGTCGGATGACGATTTTCAGCGGCGGCTTAGCCGAATTTTGGAGCGCGACCGGCGCGCCGCCAATCGTCAAGGAGCGCAGCCATGATGCTTCACTATCTGGTCCGATCTGTGGGGCTGAATCGCGGTGCTCCACGGATTTTCCTCGACGGTCCGCTGCTGCGCGCCACAGGGTTCCGACCCGGCTCAAGATTCGATCTTCAGCTCGACGTGCAGCGTTGCTGCATCGAGCTCGTGCTGGCTTCTGGCGGTGAGCGCAAGACCAGTTCTCGCAAGAGAGCGGACGCCGAGGAATCGGTCATAGACATCAATGGCAGAGAGGTGCTGCGCTCGTTCCCGGCCGGCATGGCCGTGCGGATCGAGCTCTATGCGGATCGTGTGCTGATCAGCCCGCTTGCCAGCGAGTTGGCCAGGATCGCCCGCCTGCGGCGCTTGCTGACGTGTGAGGCCCAGGGCTGGATAAGCTCTGCCAGCCTTGCTCATGGGATCGGTGTCATGGCCAAAGCGGCTCACCTTGGCTTTGCTCGGAAAGGTATGGCGCTCAGGCTTGTGGCCGCCGTCGAGCTCGACGCGCGCTGGATTGACCAAGCGTGCGAAAGGAATGACGCCTGGTCACAGGAAACGATGGGCATTGCGGCCCCCTTGCAGGAGGTTGTGCAGGATGGGGCATTGCTTAGGCGTATCGGCTTGGTCGACCTGGTCGAAGCTGGCTTGCCATGTTCCGGTGCAAGCCGGGCCGGAAAGGCAAAGCGTCGACTTGGGTGCATGGAAGATCATCCCGAGGTGGGGCACCTGGTGGCGCCTGCAATTGGGGTGGTACAAAGCTGCCAGCCGATTGCATTCATGCTGGAGAACGTCACGAGCTACGCCAACGAAGCGAGCGCTGCCATCCTGAGGTTAATGTTGAGAGACATGGCTTACGACGTCCACGAAGTCGTGCTCGAGGCCACGGCCTTTGGCGCGATGGAAGGACGGACAAGGTGGTTCTTGGTCGCAGTTACATGCGGCATCGAGTTGGATGTGCAACATGCCTTGGAGCTTCATCTGCAGCGGTTCCGTCCGCCGGCGCGCTACGTGGGGGAGCTGTTGGATCCTGTGCCGCTGGACGACCCGAGCTGGCGATCATTCGCCTACATCGGTGAGAAGGCTGATCGTGATGCCCTGGTTGGGAATGGCTTCAGCCCTCAGGTCGTTGAAGCTCACTCCATAGAGGTTCCTACGCTTCGGAAAGGCTACCAGAAGGCGGGATCGACAGATCCGCTCCTGCAGCACCCATCCAAACCAGAACTGCGACGCCAATTCACTGTGGCAGAGCATGCGAGGTTCAAGGGTGTGCCAGAGCACCTGGTTGATGGGCTTTCGTTCACGGCGGGCCATCAGGCGCTGGGACAGTCCATTGCGGTTGAGCCAGTAGCCTGGCTCTTCGAGGTTCTCGCCGGTGCGCTGAAAGACTGGGCCAAGGACGCTCGTTCAAATGCGCGTCATGCGTTTGATCTCAGACCAAGGGTCAACCGATCACCAGCAAGGGCTGTGACGGGATGACTTGAAACGAAAAGGCCGGACACTGTCCGGCCTTTTTCCATTTAGTCTTGCGCAGCGCCATGTTCGTTAGCCGCGTCGAGTCCCGTCGCACCGCAGGGCTGGCAATCAACGCGACCAGCGAGGCCTGGCCAGCCGCCAGTACCACCGCACATTGGGCAAGCGCCCTCGTCATCGAGCTGAAGACCAGCAGCTAGAACTTGAGGCGTAGCACAAGGGGGGCTGGCCGGGAAAACTGGTGTCGTCATAGTGATCATTTCGACGTTGCTTCACACGTCATCTGCTGTATGTCTGGCGGGGTCAAGAAAGGCCGGAGGCCGTCAAGAGGGTGCGCCCCATATGCACAGCCAAGCCGAGCGGTAGGCCCATCAGCCATACGCATGCGTAGGCCGGCACCATGGTGTCAATGCTCCCCTGATCCCGCTTGCTCACAAACGCCCAATAGCCCAAGAAAACTGGTAGCAAGAGGGAGGTCAGGGCCCGGATGGTATCTCCGTGAAAGGCGTTGATGACGCCCATGGCGGCCGTCGCGGCGCAGGCCGAGCCGATCAACGTCAGAACCATGCCCATGAGCATCATTTCTTTGCGTGCCTTGGCAACCGTGTTCATCGTCTGCTCCTTGAGAATTGATGTGAGCAGCATTTTGCGGCAGTTCTAGATCCGCGGGCACCCTCCGGTATAGAATTTAATCGTACTAAATTGTTTTCCATGAATTAGGCCGTATGACGCACAAAGACCTGCCCGCCAAGGAGCCTGCCGCGCGAAAGTCTGCGGCGCGGAAAGCCGTGGCCAACGAGGCGGAGAAGCCGAGCGGCGGGGAAACTCGCGGACGACGACGAAAAGGCGGGGCGGCATTTGCAAAGCGCACGTCCGTTACCCTTGTGCAGGAGACCTACGACTTCCTGGTCAAGGAAGGCGATGGCGTTGCCAGCGAAGGTATTGAGCGAGTTGTTGCTGCGGTTCAAGCCTCAAGGCAACGAAGGCGAGCTTAGGCCGCAGCGAGCACGCGAAACGAGCGTGATTCGCATGCCGGCCGATGAGGTTGAAAAGGCGTTGCCGAGTGGCACAGGCAGGATCGCGACTGCCTGAACAGAACGGCGAGAGGATCGAGATGGCTGTGATCGTCAAGAAAGCTGAGAAAGTTGCTGCGGTGGTGAGTAGCCTTCCCGTTGGGTTCAGCTTCGAGGCCTTCCTCGAAGCATTTCAAGCCGCGTATCCAAAGGAATGGGCAAACGTCGTGCGTGAGTACCAGAAGCACGAGCGCAAGACAAAGCCGGGCAAGGCTCATCCAATGCCTGAGCCGGTCCAGTACATGCGCAATGCACTTAATGTCCATCTGCGTGGATGACCACGGCGCAACGCGCAGCCTAAGCCGCCTGACCTGCGCAGCCACCTGACCCAAGGAAATGGAACATGAGTTGGAATCAGACACTGACAGACGTTAGAGATGCTTATCGCAACGCAAAGAATCCCAACGCAGCGATCACGCAAGCGAACTACTTGGCCATGCTTGGCGCCTTCTCGGAGCTGGTCCCGTTGGCAACCATCAGCGATGCATATGACACCGACTTCCGGCGAAATCTTCCTGGGGGCGGGTTGTCTGGGTTTGACGTTGTCCCATTGGCCAAGCGCATTTCGGATGCCCAAATGTTCGCCATTGCCAACCCTGTGTATCCGGTGACCGGTGAAGGCATTGCTGAGAACCTGTTGGCCATACTGCACCTGCTCCCGGCGGGGTCCGAGAATGCAACCTTGACTCGGCTTCAGGGGACGTTCCAAAGCATCCTCGCGGGGAACCTATAAGCGCCCTCGCTCTCATTGAGATCGGAGCGTTGTATGAAGAAAAAGGGCCAACCTTGCGGTTGGCCCATTTGTTATGCGGCCAGTAGCTGGCGCGCAAGTTCTACCTCGATGCTGTCACCTCCCTCATTGAGGACGTCTAGCCCCGTTTCGGGCATCTCGCCCGACGTGGACTGAGAAACGGCGATCTTGGTGGCCATGAGCTGCAGACAGCTGATCTGTGCTGTGCCCAGGAATCCAAGAAAGTACACCTCCACATCACAGCGTTGGCCGATGCGCCATGAGCGCCTGGCGGCCTGCTGCAGTGTGTAGACGTTGTAGCCGGATTGAAGGAACACGATGGTTGGGAACTCCATCAGATCCAGGCCGGTTTTCACGAGCTCGGGGTTGGTGATGATCACCTCGACGCCCTGGTCAACCTTCTCAAGAATCCAGTCTTCGCGCTCTGCCGCATCGACGGCAGCGCGAAGAACGGCGACTTTGAAGCCCTGGAGCTCGAAGAGGCCTTTGAGGCGAGAGGTGGTATCCCGGACTCCGGTGTAGGTGGTGTAGACCAGCACTCTGCGTCCGCGTGCCTTGGCCTCCTTGCAGAGGCTGATCAGCCGCTCCTCCTTTGGACTGAGTTCATGCTCATCAAAGATCCTCGGTGCGCTGGCCAGCAGCGCCCTGGTGCGTGGGTGATAGACCAACTCCGACCGGAACGCGCAGTCTGGCCAGGCCAGCAACACATTCAGAACCACGCCCATCAGCGTTTTGTCACCGCAACGCATGGCCTGGGCAAGCTCCTCCTGCAGACGCCCCGCCAGATGAGCGTAAGCGGCAGCCTGGTCGTCCGTCATGGTGATGGGAACCATCTCCTCCTTGTAGGGGGGCAGGATGTTTCCACCGATGTCCTTGAGCCGCAAGAATGCGGTCAGCGGAAGCACGTAGCGCATGATGCCTACCGGACTGAATCCAGGCGCCTTGGCCACCCGGTGGGTGGTCTTGGTCTTGCCCTTCGCAGTCCTGTGGGCGCGCTGCCCATCGACGCCGGCGGACTCCTTGTAGATGTCCTTGAGCACGCCGTGTTCTCGCATGTAGGCCATGCTGGCGGAGGTGAGCGATCCGTCTCGGGCGGTGAACCCGTCGTCGATCATCAGTTGAGGGTTCAAGCGCCAGAGCAGATAGAAGAGGTCATCGGCGTAGCCGCCCATCAGCGTGCCGGTCAGCAAGACCGCCTTGCGGCACTGACTGGCGATCACGCCGAAGGCTTGCCCTTGGGCAGAACCTTCGTTCTTGAACTCGTGCCCCTCGTCGGCGATGACCGTCTCGAAGAACCCTTTCGGAAGGTAACGCTTGACGAACTCGCTGGGCTGATAGCCGCCGGTGCCGAAGCTGAACTCCTTGTTGGCCATGGCGCGCTCCATCCGTCTGGCTTGCCGGTCTGTGAAGACCAGGTCACCGTCCTCGTCCATCAAATTGATGAACTCGTGGACGTTGTCCTCAAGCATGCTGCCGATGCGATCGGAGCCGAAGATCTTGAGTAGCTTGGCCGCTGTCTTGTCGCCGATCGTGGGGATCTGCTTCAAGGCTTCGGTCATCACCTCCTCCTTGGACCTGGTCGGGCCATTGCGATAGAGGGTCCACAAGGCTTCTCCGCAGGCCTTGCAGGCCGTTTGGTGGACGTTGAGTACCTCCATCGCTTCCACGGGACTCAGAGGCCTTGGCAGGCCCTCTGGGTCGTCGCCGTGGATCGGTTGGCCGCATCGAGGGCAGGCTGCAACCCGCTGTGCGGAGAAATCACCGGCCTCGGTGCGCTCGCACACGGTGCGGAGGGTGAAGCTGGGCTTCCAATTGAAGCCCATGCGCATGCGGACACGCCCCATGATGAAGAAGGTTGGAACGGTCGGCCGCTCCTGCATGGCGCGCAGCAACAGCAGCTTGCGGAGGGTGTCGGGCCCGTTCAGGATCCAAACCGCCGCGCCCGGAACCGTCTGCTTGATTTCCCGGCGCCACTTGTAGACGAGGTGGGGCGGGCAAACCACCAGGTTGCGGTTGAGGCCTGCTGTGCTGAGCACGGCCGCCAATGCGATGGCCATGATCGTCTTGCCAGTGCCCATCTCGCCATTGATGACGCAGGCGCGTTCTCCGACGTCGACGAGCAACCTGGCGCAGGCCTGCACGACGTGCTGCTGCTCGACGAACGGGGTTCGCAGCAGCTGCTCCATCACGAGGGCGCGATCGGGGTGGGGGTCCTTGTTGTAGACCGGAGCGTTCTGGGCTTGCACGGCCTGCAGCAGGCCGGGGCCGAACGAGGCGATGAAGTCCGGCAGGCTCAGGGTGAGCTCCGGCTGGGTGTCGGTGATTTCTGCCTGAATGGCTTCTGTTTCCATGGTGACTCCAAGAAAATGGGGCCACCGCCCCCAGGGGCGTGGCCCCATGGGGTGAAATTGAAAAGGATCAGGTTTTCTTGATCCAGGCGCTCATGCTCGGATCGCGTTCTGGGTAATAGCGTCTGGCGACGATCTTCTTGCCACCCTTGAGCGACAAGACTCGGCGCCAGTATTTGCCACAGGCCAATGCACGCTGTTCATTGACGGCACGCACGTAGACTGGGCTGCCGCAAGCCTTGCCCTTCTTGTCGACAGGGTAGACCTCCCATTGCAGCTGAGGTGGTGGTTCCCACCAAGGTTGATCTGCCATCGGCCATCCTCCTAATGTCAAGAATCAGGCCGTTTCAGCGGCTGCGGTAGGCACGAACAACTTCCCATTGCGGATCGATTCGCTGATCAGTGCCTCGAAAGAGGAGGGGAGCTGGATCAGCGAGAGTTCAATGGGTCCGATGCTTGGCGTTGGGGACAGGCATCGATGGCCTGCTTCTTCGTCAACCATCGTTTCGCGGAGGGCGGTGAGAACAAAGTCCTTCCATTCATCCAGCAGCGGAATTGGCGATAAGTGCTTGACCAAGGACCACGTCGCACCCTTGCGCATTTGTGGGGTGTGACCTGCGTCGAAGGTCAACCAGCCTCGGCCGTTGACTCGGTCTGGCGTTGTGAGCTCTGGGTCGAAGATCCAGCCGTGAACGAGGGGACCAAAGAGGCATTGCTTTGGCAACCTGCAGGTGACCTTCTGCAAACGCCGAGGGTCTCCTACCAGTGCTTCGAACTTGCTTGGTCGGCCGGGGAATGTCGTGGTCACCTTGGTGACTCTGTCTGCGTGCTGGCTCAGTTGCATGCGGCTGAGCAGCTGCTGCACAGAGCCATCGCGGCCGTAGATGCTGAGGAAGACCAGCTGGCCATTCAAGTCACGCCCTATGGCGTCGATCATGATGTCGCCTTGCTGGTCACATGTGGTGACGTCCATGTGTTGTTGCTCCAGGTAGAGGCGCCCACCGGAAGGAGGTGGGCGCTGGGTTGCTTAGCGGTTGCCGAGATTTCCAAACTGGGTCAGGCTCATCACCGAAGAGGCGAAGATTGGTCCAGAAGAGATGTGGGTGACGTAGAAGCCGACATCACCATCAGGAAACACACATGCGTGCAGGCCGGTGAAGTCGTTTTCCGCAGCCCGTGTCATTTGCCTGATGACTGCGTAGTCCTCTCCCTCTTCGGGGGAAGAAACGAACTCGAAGGTCGTGAGATGCCACTCATGGATCTCATGTCCGCCAGACAGCTTCAGGCAGGCCCAAAGCGTGAATAGGCGTCGAATCTGATCTGGGGTGATCACTGCGCGCAGCAGCTCGGGGACGAACAGCCCCTCCGACTGGTGCCTCATGGGCGACACAAAGGTCTGGTCGACCAGGTCGCGAAAGCCATACGGGAGCATCGCTGCGAGCAGTTGCTCGGCCGTGGCGGCTGGATGGCCTTTCTTTTCGGCCCTCTCATGGGTTTGGGGATCTGACGATGGCATTGCCTATCCTTTCGTGAAGTGGAAGAACGCCATGGGCAGACCCATTGCGGGTGTTGCCACCCGGCGGGTTGGAATGAGGTGTGACTGCAGGCAACGCTCTGCGGTCGTTCTGTGCCTGGCAGGCCAGGCGTGGTCGTTAGCGGATCGTCAAGATGGATCCGAAAAGGGGCGTGTCCGGGGTCAGGTCGATGGCCTTGATGACCGGGACGAACCTGTCGATCGCGACCGTGGTTTGCAGGACCGAACCGTCAGGGCGATGGTCGAACTCGCGCGAGATCTCCTTGCGCTTGAACGTGGCGCCTTTGACCAGCAGGATGCGGTTGTCACATGAGACCAGGCCGGAGATCTGCCCGGCCGCCAGGGCCAGGGCAAGGTGCCATTGAGATAGAGGGCACAGAGGGCGCCGGTGCGCCTGGATCTGGCCGGATCGGAAGATCTGCCTGTAGCGTGGCCACAGCGTCGAGTTCGCCATGCGGCCGGCAATTTCTTGCCCGAGCTGCCTGGGATCGAGCCTCACCAAGGTGAAGGAGAACTCAAGCTCGGGGACCTCAGGCACCAGGTAGACGCCCGTGTCGTCGAACTCGATGGCCTCTTGTTGGCCAGCCGCGAAGCCCACCATCTGGCGAACCAGTTCCGCAGGAGGATGAGCAGGGCGTCGTTTGACACCGATGATCACGGCTTGTCTGAATGCCTGCTCAGGGGCTTTTCGAACCGATAGCCGGTCAAAGTTGCGCGCGATCAGGGTCGACAGCTCTTCATCGAGCACATAGAACGGCACGACGAGGATCAGAATGCCTCCTACCTGCAGCGTTTGAAACCACTGTCGGCAAAAGAGCTTCTCATGGCGATCGCTGTTACCTCGTTGGAACGCCTCGGCGGTGTTCATGGTGTCGCCGTAGGGTGGGTTGAGGAACAGGAGATTGAACGAGCCACGGGGCGCGAGCACGTCGGCCATGTCCGCATGAACCACCGTAGCGCCGAACGGCGAGAGAACATGCCGCGCTTGATCGGAGCGATCTTGATCGATCTCGATGCAACAGGCCTCTACCTTCGTGCCGTTCCGGCTCAGGTGGTCGATCAGGTGGAGCATCGCAGCGCCTTCGCCGCAGCATGGATCGCAGCTCCGGATGGCGCCGGCGTCGGTGTCGATTCGGGAGCAGATCGTGGATAGCGTTGCAAGGTCCGTGGGGTAGTAGCCTTGCTTGATGTGGTTGTGAGCCACGCGAGGAAATATCAGTGCCATGGCGGTCCTGGGAAGGATGCGGGCACTTCCCGCGGGAAGGTGCCCGCAGGGTAGAAGGAATGGCCGACTTACGTCGGCCACAGGTCAGTGCATCTTCATCCGGTCAAACTGCTCCGGCGTGAAGTGAAGCTGAAGGACTGAGCCTTCGAGTGTCGTGTTGACGGAGCCTCGGAGGACGTCTTCGGCGAGGTCGACGGGCAGGACCAGGATCTTGGCCATGCGGTCGATCAGATCTTTCAGCTTTGCCTTCAGGTCGATCGTGGTGTCGCTGATGGCGATGGCTTCGACGAGCTTCTGAAACTGAACGGTGGCGGTCATGAGGGTCATCATGGCGTTCTGATATTCAGAGCCCAGATCAACGACGTGAGTGTGCTGTCCCATGGTGTTCATATGGTGGTTGATTGTCTGAAAGATGGAAGGCCCTGACGCGTATGCGTCAGGGGCCAAGGAAAGGCTCAGGAGCCCAGTTTGCTGAGGACCAGCAAGGCGACCGCAGCGAAGCCTGGGCCTGCCACGTTCGGGTTCTGCTTCATCGCGGCAACGCCACGACCAAGCCAGTACGCGAGGGAGCGCTGCCGTGCTGCTTGCAGTTGCCGAGCCTCTTGCTGACGCTGTTCAGCTTGTCGTTGAACGACCAACTGAGCGGCGGCTTGCGTTTTCTCTTCAGCAGCCTTCTCGGCAGTGCTCTGGGCTTGTGCGAATTCGATCTGACCGCGTTTGATCACGATCTGAGCTTTCACATACAAGCCGGTGAGCGAAGCCTTGAGTTCCGCATCGGAGTCGAGAAAGTCGACGACCGTCGCAGCTGCGGCGTATTCACCGCGCTCGATCAGCTGCTCGAACTCAACCCAGTGGGCGTTGTTCGAGCGCAGCTGCAGCGGGGTCATCTCGGTGGCAGGTGACGGAACGTCACCAGGCACGTGGATTTCCTCGACAGACAGCAAGGAGGGGAAGACCAGTTCGGCGGCATCGGCCTGGTGGTCATTGGCGCTGTGGCCACCTTGTGCCAGTGCATCCTTGACGGGTTGCAGCTGGTCAGCGATGGAACCTTGAGCCTTGGGTTGACGACGAGTAGACATGTGGATCTCCAAAAGAAAAGGGGACCCACTACCCGCCATGGGGATTGGATCCCCATAGGGTTGCAATGAAACTCCAAGACCGAGGTCTTTGCTGCTTCTCAGGAGCCGAGCAGCTAGGGCGATGCGTAACGTGCATCGGTCGGGACGATTAGTCGTCCAGGCTGTGGAACTCCTGTTGTTGTAGCAGCGTGCGGCGTTCAGCTCAAGGGGTACTTGTGGCGTTTCGCCTGTTCCTGTCAACCAGGTTCTTCAAGCAGCCAACTTGGCAGATGCTTGAAGAACCCGGCGTGCAAATGACGCCAGGTCCGGGCTTGGAGGTGGTGTCTGCATAACTGACGTAGTCCATCCCATAGACTCGCTTGCAGCGTGCTCGAATTGCAGACCAGAGCACTACCTATTCACCCATTGACTGCCCGCAGGCTAGACGGCACCACGTTCGAGGCCATGGTCACCCTTGCTGAAATACCCCGCCTTGAGCGTGAACTCTCAGTGGGCTATTGCCAGGCGGTGTTTGCCGACTCGCAATAGCCCGCTGAAACGGGCTGGTGGATCATCAGAGTTTTACTTCTGAGGTGGCTGCCAGTGCTGATTGGCAAGGTCCAGGGTGTAGCGAAGGTCCTCGCGCAAGAAATGAATCTGCTGCCTCAGCAGCTGGCGATCGACCGTCGAGTCCAGTTTGACGGGTTCTGTGCCGGCAGAAATGAGCTCGGCAGTTTCGGCGCCGAACAGGTCGATGAGCTGCTCCAGTCGATCGTCCTTCCGTCCAGCTTGCTGGCGGCGGTTGCGTGGGCCTGAAGCACCTGCAGCTCGAGCTTTGGCCGGGCGCTTGGAGGCTACTTCGGTGCGCGCCGGCGGCGGGGTTTCATCGTCCAGCGGATCTCGCTCAGGGAAAGTGGCGCCATCGCTGGTGGTCGGCTCTTCAGCCTCTTTGAGCCGATAGTCGAGGACGCGGGCCTGGATCTCGATGAACACCCTGGTGCGCCAGTTTCTGGACGTGGGCTCAAGCCTCGATATCCAAAAGTCGCCTTCGTAGGTTCCGGCGTCGAGCTGCTCGACCCACTTGTCGATGACTTTGAAGTCAGCAAGCGGGGTGACCAGTTCTCCGACGGTGAAGGTCCGGTAGGTCCCGGTGTGCTTCTTGACCGTTAGCGTTCCTGGCAGGCGAATGGAAAAATCAGCCGTCGATGATGGCTTCTTCATGCGTGGACTCCATGAGATGCGCGGAGCCACACTGGCCGCGGCGGACAGCAGGATCCGCGGCGGGTGAGAAGGGTGAACAAGGCGCCGCGTGAGCGGCGCTTTGTCATGCTTCGAGGTGACCCTGATGGTTCAGATCAGGGCAGTAGGACCGCACAGGTACTGTCAAAGCCGGCGTAGTTTGAGAGGGCTATGCCAGCAAAGAGGGAGTTCTGATGCGATCGATGAAACTCCAGATCAGGCGAACCTGAACCATCGTCTTTCAGAAGCCGGACGATGTTTAGGGCGCTCGTTTTGATGGAACGAGCAAACCGGGCGGTGCTTTTGCCGATGAGCACCAACGGGAACAAACCTTTGACTTTCACCAGCAGGCGGCTTGCCTGCTCGTGAAAATCAAGATGCAATCATTGTAGCGGCCCCGGACTCGAGTTGAGTATCTGAATGCACGATGAAGAGCGTTCTGATCGGTTGATGTTCTGCCTTGGGAAACTCGACACCACCGAGGAAAACCTCGGTGGTGCGGAGGATCAGGTGGTTGAGTCGATGCAGCGACAGCCTTGGAACTCATCGCCGATCTCTGCCTTGAGTAGCCATTCAACAAATCCGGCATCGTGCTCGTTGGCCAGCAGCATGTCGAACATGCTGTTGATCTGACCATTGAATGCAAACGCGCGGGTGTTGTTGAGCGACTTCAACTCTGCAAGCAAGTAGGTGGTGAAGAGATCTCGTGCGACGTCATGAACCTTGCCGGTGAAATGCATTCCGGCCAAATCGCCACTCTGGATGCCGAGGCGATCCTGAATGACTTTGGCCCCGGCATCGAGGGCAGCATGCGTTGCTTGCTCGATCAGTGCATGTGCGTCGGAAGAGTCGGGATGCATAAGCTGGCGGTTGAGAAGTTGGCGGGCTACTTGGTCAATCCACGCGGTGGCATGAGGGCCGACCAAGCCAAGTGCGGTCTCAGATGAGCGGTGGCCAGCCTGATGATCCAAGCGGGTCATGATGGCCAAGCTCCTGCAGAGGTCACTTCTGATGCCGTCGAAGCTGATGGGTTGGCTCATGCTACACCCCCCTTCTTGCGCCGGAGCGGGTCAGGCACATGTGCCGGATCGCACAGGCGCCAGATGGGGGAAACAACGTAGCCTGAGAGGCACGTGCGTCCGGTGTCTTCGAACAAACCGCTGGCAAGCATCGGTTCAACAAAGCACTCGTTTTCACTCCAGTTCTTGACGTTGAACTCGTCGTCGCTGATCTGGCAACCGTAGGACTTCAGGTTGACTGAAAAGGTTGCCAGTGGGCCTGGAAAGTCGTCCTCGTCGTCGCCGGCACAACTGATCAGTTGGACGAAGATCGCGCCACCTTGGGGGTAGCGTCCGATGTTGATTTCTGCCTTGCCGTAGGGCGTGGCCACAGTTCCGATGGTTTTCATGATGAATGGGTCCTCAAAAGAAGAAAAACCCAAGGAGCCGAAGCTCGCTTGGGTTTTCAGGGGGCCGAAGAAGGCTTAGGCTGCGGCGCGGGCGGGACGACGCGAGGTCGGCGCGTTGCGCTGGGCCGGAGCAGGGCGACGAGCTTGTTGGCTCGGGCGCTGCTGTTGCTGCTGCTGAGGTTCATCGCGTTCGCGGGGACCGGAGCTGCGAGCATCCTGTTGCGGCTGAGATTGCTGCTGGTCGGCGTCGTCACCGAAGGGCTGTCCGTCGTGATGATCGTCGTGGCCAGAGTGTTCCTGGCCATCCTGTTCATCGTCGAGGCCGGGCAGGTCGATGGCTTGGCCATCGATCTTGCAGGACGTGATCTTGAGCAAACGACCTTTGAGGCAGTACCGCGTCTTGGGACGCTGGTTGCCACGGCCATCGTCGGCTTGGATCACATAGGAGTCGGGCTTTGCATCGCCCATCCGGAAGCAGACGATCACCTTGGCATCCTTGTTCGGGATGGCCTGGTCGATGATGTCGAGCGCGTCCAGGGCCTGCGTGCCCACAACCCGCAGATCAATTTCCCGATAAGCCACCTTGTTGGAGGGGCCGACGAGAGCGTTGATCTTGCAGCAGGTGTACGGATCGCCGTCGTTCGGTTGAACTTCGCGGATCCGATTGAGATAGCCAATGCCTGAGGTGATCAGGTCGAAGAAGGTGACTTCTTCGTTGGCGCGAGAGGAGGAAGCGTTGGAAGTGCGGTTTGCCATGATGGATCTCCAATAAAAAAGGGACCCATCACCCCTATTGGGATCAGAGTCCCAACAGGGTTGCAATAAAACTCCAAGACCGAGAGGTCTTCGCTGCTTCACAGGAGCCGAGCAGCTTGAGGGCCATGCGTAACGTGCATGCATCGGGCCGAAGCCAAGGGAAAACGGCACCGAATTTACACGCGTCTCGCTGTGTCGTCAATGCAGTTGCCTGCAAATGTGTCGGTCGGTCGCTATACTGGTAGCGGAGCCGTGTTCGCACGTGCCTCCCCTGCTTTTCCTCCCTGAGCAGGTGCCTTGCCGTGTTGACAGCGCCAAGGCTTACGCCCGCTGGCTTGTCCAGCGGGTTTCTTTTTTGGTGGCTTGATCGGTGGTGGCGGTTGAGTTCATAATCTAAGAACCAACCGATGGCTCGCCGGCAGCGAGCCGAAAATCACCGTGAGGTGATCAGCTGCTCGGCTCCTGCGAAGCAGCGCATGCGGGGCTACCCGCCTGTGGAGTTACCTACTGTCCAGGCCGCGTGAGCGATGTCTTGGGCGCTGCATGGCCAGTGGCCACTTCCGTTTCCCGTCTTGGCCACGCCAGGACATTCGTCATCGGCTGATGCCTGCCGATTCAATCCGAGGGCTTGCCCTCAAACCCGCATGGGGAATGCTCCCGTGCGGTGGCCTTCCCTTGTGCCTTCAACCTCAAGGAGAAAGCAATGTCTCAACATCACCTGACCATGTTGCACAACGGTGCGCCTATCCACATCCAGTTGGGATGGGATCGCCCTTTGCATGAATTCTTCATGCATGTCGAAAAGCTGATCGCCCATGATGACGATGACGAGGTGTCCCCTTACCTCTATTCGACGTTCGAGGATCATGAACTTCGTTCTGGATGCCTGAACCTCGAATACTTCCTCGACAAGCTCAGGAGTCTCGACATCACGCTTCCTGCGCAGATGATCGACGACCTCGAGCTCGACAAGCAGAAGAACGTGGGTAACAAGCACGTCGTCTACCACACCGAGTTGGAGCTTGGTGGTCACTTTGTTGGCCTGGCCTCACCTGGCTCTGGCGACCAACTGGTGATCCCTGTGGAAGCTCAACTGCTGCCACTGCGCATCACCTCACGGGATGCCAAGCACGAGCTGCGCGTCATCAACTCCGGAGAGGGGTGGACGACGGAAGCTGTGCGCGAGGTGTTGGGGCGTTCTGACCTGATCAAGGACCTTGAGGCGTCGTCAGAGTTCAAGGACTCGGGTGGCGCGCATGCGTTCCTCGGAAGCGTGTGGATTGCCCGCATGACTGCCTGACGAAGCCATTGTTGAAACCCCAAGGGGAGCGCATCCCCGCGGGGCGCTTCCCCATCACCGGAGAAGCAAAATGAGTTCGACCTTCATCGTCCCAGGTAGTTCATTGCAGGTTGGCCCCGCATGCAAGCGCGGGCTGACGGCGGCAGAGTTGCTCTGCCTCAATTCGCCTTGGGGCAAGCCCGACTATGGCGTGGAGCTGCTGCCTGGCGTCGTGCAGATCAGCACGCCTAGCCATGGCGGGTTTCATCTTTCCTCGACGCGGCTCGCCGCGATGCCAGCTCAGCTGCAGGCGGTTCCGACGTTCACTGGGAATCCCTGCTGGTTTGAGGAGGACTGCGACTGGGCCCTCGTCGCGATCGGCTTTCCTGGCCTTTTCAATGATGAGCACATCCATGCTGCAGTTGAGACGGTACGGCACACGTCGTATCACTCGCCTGCGTCGCTTTGGCTGAGCTTGCGGGAGGCCTCATTCATCATCGAGCGCGCAACGCGGGGTGCGGATGCGCTGCGCCAAGCGGGCAAAGCGGGATGAATGTGACGCGGCATTGATTGTTGTTCGCGGTGCGGTTACGCCGCTTCTGTTTCTGCCGACTTGTTCATAGCTTAGGTGTCTCGGAACACCCTACGTAGGCAGCACTGCTGTCGACTTTCACAACCCCTGATGGGCTCGCCAGCAGCCCATTGGGGGAGGTGGCCCATCCCACACATGGAGCCATCTATGAGCGTAGTTCCTTACGAAGAACCATCCACGTCCGTACTGGGCAGATGCCTTTCGCCCCAGGAGTTGATCTCCTTCAACAAGGGCATCTTGTTTGAGGTGCTGAGCGCGTCATCCGTCGCCACCGCAACGGTGACCTACTCCGGTGCGGGCGACGAAGGGCAAGTCAACGAGGTTTGCACTGAGCCTTGCATTGACCTTTCGGTTCAAATTTCCATGCTGCACGAGCGCGCTGCCTACCAAGCTGAGCGCGGATGGATCACGCACCAAGAGTTCAAGGCCATGTCCATCGAGGATGCTTTGACCGCCTTTGCTGAACACGTGATCGGGCAGAACCACAGCGGCTATGAGATCAATGACGGTGGCCACGGTGAGTTGGTGATGGATTGCCAGGGCGGTCGTGCGTGGCTGGACCATCACGATTGTTATGTCGAAACTGAACAGACGGTGACCGAGCTATGAGAGCCCAAGTCTCATTAGCCTGCCTGCCTGGTCGACCAGTTCTTGAGGCCATGCGGTTTGTGACTGATAACGGCCTAGTGGAGCCCGTGTTTGGGAGTCTCGGGACGGATCATGTTCAGCTGGTCCCCCAGTCTCGCGGTTGCATCAATGACGAGCTCATCGACGTGCTTCTGGAGGCCTTTCCAGCCGTTCAGTTTCGACTGCACGCCAACGTGCGCCTGACGGTGGGGCAAAGACTGGCAGACCTTTCCAACTATGAATCGCATGCCGATTACTTCATTGAGGCAGCGCGGGTCAGCCAAAGGTTGAGGGCGCCTGTGTACTCCGCCCACAGCGGCCGGCGCCGGAATGCGACTTTTGCCCAGTTGGTGGACAACACCTTGCGCTGCGAGGACCTCTTCGGTTGTCCTGTCGCCATTGAGGGGCAGTACCCCAGTGCCCGAGGGGAGGAGTTGCTGGTGTCGAGCTGGGCTGAGCGGATAGGAAATTCAACCGCATGAGGCCAAGTATGGCACGAATTTTGTGCCTCGAAACACGTTCGGCCAAGGCAGGTTGAGCGCTCGCTTGCCGCTCCATGGCGAGAGATTGGGCGAGAGATTGGGAGGCAGTATGCATTGGGGCTGGCGCGCGCGAAGCTGCGCCCCGCAGCGATGGATACCGCCGCTTCACTGGGGGTCACCAACTGATGCGCTGGTCCAACTCGAAGTCCGGTGCCGGTTGTGCTGCCGCGTCCCAATCTGGCTCGACTTGGCTGCCCTCACCCGATTGCGCATCGAGTTCATCCCACAGTGGCGGCCCACGTGCTGACGCGATGTGCGGTGGCTCGGAATCTGCCCCGATGTGGTCCAGGATGTGCCGGATTTCGGCGCTGTGCGTGATAAAGGCGATGATGCGCATCTGCCCGCCGCAGATCGGGCACAAGAGCGGAAACACCTCGTAGATGCGCGCAATCAGCACCGCCCAGAGGTAGTGCGCTGGCCGTTTGGGTGGTGGGGGTGGCTCAGGTCTGGGTGTGGTCCTGGATGCAGTTGCACCGGCATGGCCATGCTGCGCGGGGCTTTGTGAGCAGTTGCCCGTGGTGGCTGGATCGGCTGGCACCGCAGCCACCTGCGCCGGGGCTTGCGCCATCGCCGTCACCACATCCCGTAGCGGCGAATTGGGCGCCAGCACCCCGAAGTAGCGGTGCCGGTGGGTACGTGGCGGGGGTACCAGGGCGGCAATGCGGTCGATGAGTTCCAGCGGTGTGAGGTGCAGCTCGTCTGCCTTGGCACCGCGTCTGTCAGCGTAGAAGTCGCTGCGGGGTTCGCTGTGCTGCTTGCCGCAGCGGTAGATCAACTCGCTGCCGGCCTTGCGCAGGCGCTCCATGGCAAAGGGTGGACGGGCGCAATAGCGCAGCAGACGCTCCAGCGCAGCGCGGTCGTGGGCTTCGATGCAGACACCGGCATCGACCGAGAAGCCGCTGTGTTTGTAGCCCTGCATGTCTTTGGCGTCACTGCTCTCCAGCAGGCCCCGTGTAACGAAGGCGCGCAGGATGCGTTTTTGCAGGGTGGTGGTCTGCACTTGGGCCACGGTCGCCGCATCGATGCCGCTGGCCGGGTGGAATACGACACCTGGCGCAGAGGCTTGCATTGGGGCATCAGCGCTGCCCTCGCCTGCCACTTCCTCAAACACCCCGTCCACCACGCAGACGTGGAAATGGACGTGTTCGTTCAGGCTGGAGCCGAACCTGTGAATGAAGGCCACTGCGCCGATGTGCAGGTTCGCCTTGTCTGCATTGGCCGCGCCAGGGCAATGGGCTTGCAGGCTTTGTGCAATGACACGCAGGAAGATGCGCAGCACCATATTGAGCGTGGCACTGTCGCGCTGCATGTAGTACCGCAGCCGCTTCGGGACAGACAGCACCCACTGGCGCACCGGCAGGCGGGGGAAGACGTGGTCAGTGAGGTGCGCCGCAGTCTCCACCATGCGCCGTGTGGTGCACGAGGGGCAGACACCACGGCCTTTGCAGGAAAAAGCCACGAAGTAGTTGTGCCCGCAGTCGCCGCAGCGGCTTGGCCTCCGCCTCCGCCAGGGCCACGTCAGGCGCGTGGGGTGTGTCGATGGCCACACCCTCATGTGCTTCGTTCAACACCGCAGACCGGTAGGGTGTGCGCCAGGTAGAAGCATCCGGGGGCTTTCATGGACTTGGCCTGTTTCAGCGCGACCGCGTGGCAGATGGTGTGCAGGTCATCCAGCGGAGGCCAGAAGTCGGTGAGCTTTGGGGTGCTGGACGTGATGGGGTAACCCGGGCCGCAGAACTGCCCATATGCGAATGTCTTCTTGACCGTGTCGGCGGACTGTTGGCTTTGCGGGTTGGGGACCTCGCGTTTCCAGTAAGGGCCAATGGCACAGCTGACTGGACCGCGCCGGCCCCGGCCTTCTCGAATGAACGCATTGTGCGGACGATGTCAAAGGCGCCGCCCCAGGTGTGCGAGCGCGCGCTGGGTTGGCATGGTTCAGTGACCTCACCGAGAGTGAGACGCCACCAGGGCCGCTTCCGGAGCCACGACAGCGGCACGTCAAAGCTCAACAACCGGCGCCCGGCTCGCAACAAGCTTTTTCGCCCTCACGAACTGCTTGGGGCTGTTGATGCAATCGGCCGCCAACACCCGCTCATCCTTGATGTACCAGACGGTCAAGGCCTCGTCGGAGTCGCCGGCCTGCACCACCACGCGATCATGGCCGCGATTCAGTCCGGCGATCTGCAGGTGGTTGTCGTACTGGTCGGACCAGAACCACGGAATAGCGCAGTAGGCCTTGCGCTCGCCACAGATGCTGGCCGCTGCACTCTTTGCCTGCTCAACGGCATTTGGTATGGATTCCAGCCGCAAAGAAAACCCAAGCAACGCGTTCGGATGAAAAGCGCAGTCGCCCGCCGCAACGATGTCGGGGTCGGATGTCTGGGCGAATTCATCGACCAGGATGCCGTCGCCGACAGCCAGCCCCGCTTCTTGCGCCAGTGTCATGTTGGGCACCACGCCAATGCCCCGCACCACCAGGTCGGCAGCCAGCAGCGTGCCATCGCTGCACAAGACCTGCGCGATGTGCCCGGTCCCGAGCAGTTCGCGAGCCTGAACATGCTTGCGGATGTCTACACCGTTCGCCGCATGCAAGCGTTCGAAGTGCGCCGATGTTTCGGGTGCCGCCACGCGCTCCAGCACACGACCGCCTTGCTCTAGCACCGTGACCTGCATGCCCAGCCCGCGCAGCGCCGCCGCCGTTTCCAACCCGATGTAGCCAGCACCCAAGATGACGGCCCGCCCACCGGGGCGAACCTCCGCGGAGATCGCCCGGGCGTCCGCTGCCGTGCGCAGGTCGTGCACGCCTGCCAGCGCGCGGCAGGGCAGCGCAAGCTCGCGCGCCCGAGCGCCCGTGCACAAGGCCAGCTTGTCGTACGCCAGCGCTTGACCATTGGCAAGAAGTGCGCGCTTGCGTGGCCGATCCAACGCGACGACACGCACATCTGGCATGCGGGTGATGGCCGCCTTTTCATAGGCCGCCGCACTGTAGATGAGGGGGACTTGAATCGTCCCCGCAGCCTTCAGCGCAGCCTTGGACAGCGGCGGGCGTTGGTACGGCAGCCCCGGCTCTTCGCCGATCAGCAAGATGGCGCCGACCCAGCCTTCGCGCCGCAGGCTGAAGGCCAGTTGGGCGCCGGCATGGCCCGCGCCGACGATGATGCAGACGCCCTCTGTGCGCTTCATTGGGGATGTGCCAAGGTGGGCATGCGATGCATCCAGGGCTGTGCCCCTTCGAGCTGATGCGCCAGTTGCAGCAGCAGGGCTTCACTGCCAAACGGTCCGATGAACTGCACACCCAGCGGCAGGCCTTCGGAAGTCCAATGCAGCGGCACGCTCATGGCCGGCGTGCCGGTCAGGTTCGCCAACTGCGTGAAAGGCACATAGCTCAAGTTCTGGCGCGACAGATCGGCGAGCGACTTTTCCATGAGCCCCAGTCGCGCCAAGGCGCCCAGCACCCCCGTGTTCAGAAGAAAGGCCAGCATGCGTTGCTGCCCTCGGGGCATCACCGTGTGTTCGTGGCTGACCGGCGGGCACGCGAGCGTGGGCGTCAGAAACAGGTCGTGGCGTGCGTGGAACTCGCCCAGTGCGCGTGCAAAGACATTCCAGCGCCGGTGGCTGCGCACATAGGCCCCCGCATCGGTGGCTTTGCCCAATGCCTCCAGCAACCGTGTGGTGAGTTCGAAGTCGGCGCTCCTGGCGCCCGCCGCACGGGCATCCGCCAGCGTTGCAGCCACCTGGCCGAAATACATTTCCAGGTAGCAGCGGGCCAGCGCCTGGCCGTCGTACAGCGGCCGTTCTTCCACCACGTCATGCCCGAGCGAGGCGAGCAGCTTGGCCGTGTTGTGCGTCGCTTTCACCGCCTCGGGGTGCACGTCGGTGCCCAGCGGAGACTCGGTGCAGAACGCGATCCTCAACCGCCCGGGCTCGCGCACCATCGTGCGGGCGTAAGGGCTGTCCGGGACAGGGATGGCGAAAGGCTCCCCAGGTGCCGGTCCCGAGAGCACGTCAAGCGCCAAGGCTGCATCGCGCACACTGCGCGACACGACCATGTCGCTGGAGGCGCCTTCCCAGACTTCACCTGCAGCCGGTCCAACCGGGACGCGCCCGCGCGACGGACGCAAACCGAACAGGCCGCAGCACGCGGCGGGAATGCGGATGGAGCCGCCGCCGTCGTTCGCGCCAGCCATGGGCACGATGCCCGCCGCCACGGCCGCAGCCGAGCCCCCGCTGGAGCCACCGGGTGTGCGTGACAAGTCCCAGGGGTTGCGCGTGATGCCGAAAGCCGCTGGTTCTGTGAAACCTTTCAGCGCCAACTCCGGTGTGTTGGTCTTGCCCATGATCACCGCACCCGCATCAAGGAGGCGTTGCACCACCGTCGAATGCCGGTCCGCAATCGCGTGGCGAAACCCGCGGCTGCCATTGGACGTGGGCAGGCCCGCGTAGTCCTGGATGGCGTCCTTGATCAAGATGGGCACACCGGCAAGGGGTCCGCTCAGAGGCTGCCTCACCCGTTGCTGCGCTTGCGGCAGCATGGGCAGGTTGACGGCGTTGAGCATGGGGTTAAGCCGCTGCAGCTGTGCGGTCGCAAGCTCCAGCAATTCGGCCGCGCTGACTTCGCCACGGCTCACCAGGCCCGCCTGGGCGGTCGCATCGGCCCGGAGGTATTCCTGCACACTGAGCGTCATGGTGGGGCCTGTTCAGTAAAGATTCTTCAGGTCGTGTTTGACCGCGGATAGGAAATTCAACCGCATGAGGCCAAGTATGGCACGAATTTTGTGCCTCGAAACACGTTCGGCCAAGGCAGGTTGAGCGCTCGCTTGCCGCTCCATGGCGAGAGATTGGGCGAGAGATTGGGAGGCAGTATGCATTGGGGCTGGCGCGCGCGAAGCTGCGCCCCGCAGCGATGGATACCGCCGCTTCACTGGGGGTCACCAACTGATGCGCTGGTCCAACTCGAAGTCCGGTGCCGGTTGTGCTGCCGCGTCCCAATCTGGCTCGACTTGGCTGCCCTCACCCGATTGCGCATCGAGTTCATCCCACAGTGGCGGCCCACGTGCTGACGCGATGTGCGGTGGCTCGGAATCTGCCCCGATGTGGTCCAGGATGTGCCGGATTTCGGCGCTGTGCGTGATAAAGGCGATGATGCGCATCTGCCCGCCGCAGATCGGGCACAAGAGCGGAAACACCTCGTAGATGCGCGCAATCAGCACCGCCCAGAGGTAGTGCGCTGGCCGTTTGGGTGGTGGGGGTGGCTCAGGTCTGGGTGTGGTCCTGGATGCAGTTGCACCGGCATGGCCATGCTGCGCGGGGCTTTGTGAGCAGTTGCCCGTGGTGGCTGGATCGGCTGGCACCGCAGCCACCTGCGCCGGGGCTTGCGCCATCGCCGTCACCACATCCCGTAGCGGCGAATTGGGCGCCAGCACCCCGAAGTAGCGGTGCCGGTGGGTACGTGGCGGGGGTACCAGGGCGGCAATGCGGTCGATGAGTTCCAGCGGTGTGAGGTGCAGCTCGTCTGCCTTGGCACCGCGTCTGTCAGCGTAGAAGTCGCTGCGGGGTTCGCTGTGCTGCTTGCCGCAGCGGTAGATCAACTCGCTGCCGGCCTTGCGCAGGCGCTCCATGGCAAAGGGTGGACGGGCGCAATAGCGCAGCAGACGCTCCAGCGCAGCGCGGTCGTGGGCTTCGATGCAGACACCGGCATCGACCGAGAAGCCGCTGTGTTTGTAGCCCTGCATGTCTTTGGCGTCACTGCTCTCCAGCAGGCCCCGTGTAACGAAGGCGCGCAGGATGCGTTTTTGCAGGGTGGTGGTCTGCACTTGGGCCACGGTCGCCGCATCGATGCCGCTGGCCGGGTGGAATACGACACCTGGCGCAGAGGCTTGCATTGGGGCATCAGCGCTGCCCTCGCCTGCCACTTCCTCAAACACCCCGTCCACCACGCAGACGTGGAAATGGACGTGTTCGTTCAGGCTGGAGCCGAACCTGTGAATGAAGGCCACTGCGCCGATGTGCAGGTTCGCCTTGTCTGCATTGGCCGCGCCAGGGCAATGGGCTTGCAGGCTTTGTGCAATGACACGCAGGAAGATGCGCAGCACCATATTGAGCGTGGCACTGTCGCGCTGCATGTAGTACCGCAGCCGCTTCGGGACAGACAGCACCCACTGGCGCACCGGCAGGCGGGGGAAGACGTGGTCAGTGAGGTGCGCCGCAGTCTCCACCATGCGCCGTGTGGTGCACGAGGGGCAGACACCACGGCCTTTGCAGGAAAAAGCCACGAAGTAGTTGTGCCCGCAGTCGCCGCAGCGAGCGCGGGCAAAGCCATGGGCAAAGATGCCGCACTCCAGATATTTTGCAAACGCCTTGCACACATAGGGCTTGGGTGTGTGGTGATCGCCCTGGCCGTCGAACTGACCCGCGCTGGCCAACTCTAGCCAGGTCTCGTAGTGCTCGGCTACCGTTTGGTACAGCAGCGTGCGTTCGGGGTGGCGCGGGCTGTAGAGCTTGGGGTTTGCAGTGGTTCGCATGAATACTGTACAAATGCACAGTATTCTGCGGCGATTGCTTGGGCACGCAAAGCACAAGGCCCGAACCGTTGCCGGTTCGGGCCTTGTCTGGGTAGCTTGAAGGCGGGTCTATTTGCGCGCAGGCGGCACATCGGTACAGCTGCCATGCGCCACCTCTGCGGCCATGCCGATGCTCTCACCCAGCGTGGGGTGCGGGTGGATGGTCTTGCCGATGTCCACCGCATCAGCTCCCATCTCGATGGCCAAAGCCACCTCACCAATCATGTCGCCCGCATGCGTGCCGACCATGCCGCCGCCCAGGATCTTGCCGTGGCCGTGAGCCTCGGGTGAGTCATCAAAAAGCAGTTTGGTGACGCCTTCGTCGCGGCCATTGGCAATGGCCCGACCCGACGCATTCCACGGGAACAGGCCCTTCTTGACCTTGATGCCCTGCGCCTTGGCCTGGTCTTCAGTGGCAAGCCAGGGGCCACCAAGGCAAAGGCGGCGGGCAAGAAGACGTAGCGCGCCACCGTTCAGCGGCTAAAAAAAGAAGCCACTCGAACCCCACAGCTTGGGGTCTCCTCGTTTTCAGTGCAATAAGTGACGGTACGCAAAGCTAGCACTGGCGCGGGGGTGGTCTGGGTAGACCGTTGATTTCATTGACTTTCCTGTTCGCTTTGTAAACGGGTATGGTGGCCTCCCACTTTTGAGGTTCACGATGCAGGGTTGGCACACAACGTTTTTGGGGATGCGTGGGCTCCCCCGCGATATCAGCGACTTCGAGATGAAGGCATTTTTCACCTTCGATGGTGCCGAGCGCGACGCAATCAATGCACGCCGAGGTGATTCCCACAAGCTTGGTCTGGCGCTCCATATTGGTTTCCTGCGCATGAGTGGGCGTTTGCTCGGTGCCTTTCGGGTAATTCCAGTAGCCTTGTGGCGCCACCTTGGCAACGAGCTTGGCATTGCAGCACCAGAAGTCGCCTCGCTGAGAGCCATGTATGAACGCGGGCGCACGCTATTCGATCACCAACAAGTAGCCTGCACGGTCCTTGGATTCCAGTGGATGAGCGAGCACCAGCGCCGCTCACTGGTACGTGAACTGCGCGACGAAGTGGCGCGCTGCGCCGACCGCGATCAGCTACTCGTGCGGGCGCGTCAATGGCTGTACAAGAACAAGCTGGTGATCGTGCACGAGCGGGCAATTCGGACACTGATTGCGGCGGCACTTGCCCAGCTTGAAGTTGAAACAGGCACCGCCATCGCCGCCAGCGTTGATCCAGCAACACTTGATCGCTGGCGAGCCTCAGTTTCAGAGCTGCGCCCAGATGGACAAACCCAGCAGAGTTGGCTATGGGCTGCACCGGCGAAACACTCAACCCGCCAAATCAGCGAGGTACTGGAGCGCATCGACCTGCTTTACACGCTGGACGTTCATAAGCACCTGGCAGACATCCCCGATCTCATCTTGCGCCGCTACGCGCGCCGACTTGTCTCCAGGCCGCCCTCAGCCGGAGCCAAGATCAAAGAGCCAGCGCGCACCGTGGAGGTCGCATGCTTTCTTCGGTATTGCCTGTTCACCACCACAGACCAGTTGATCCTTATGGTGCAGCGCCGGATCGCCGATCTGTGGCGTCAGGCTGCCGCCGATGTCCCCGCTACCGTCAATTGGGCCGCAATGTACAAAACGCTGCTCGGCGAACTTGTTGCCTTGAGCGCGCAAGGTGCGGTGCCAGATGCTGAGTTGCGTGCCCGTCTTGAAGCCTTGATCACCGAAACCCAGAAACGCAAACCACCGAGCAGGGCCTCCCTGGTCCGCGAGGGATTGATTGATGGAATTCGCCCCGTGCGGTCGTTGCTCGTCGCCATTGCAAAGCTGCCCTGGCAGGCCACCGGCGAGCATCCTGCCATCGAGTACCTTGCCAAGCTGCAAGCTTTATATCTCAAAGGATCCAGAAAGCTGCCAGTTGAAGTGGTGGCACCAAGTCTGGGAATGATCTGGCAGGTTTCGATCTCCAGCCCAGACCGGGAACGGGCGTTTCAGGCGTTGGAGGTGGCCACCCTGTTTGCCCTGCGCCGCGCGGTGCGCAATGGCTCGGTCTGGATTGAGCACAGCCTGAGCTTTCGGGGTCGTGCGCGCTTGTTCTTCACGGACGAGCGTTGGCAGGCAGAGTCCAAGAAACACTATGCCCGTCTATCGTTACCCAGCAAGGCTGCCACTTTCTTGAAGCCTTTGCTGGCCAGAGTAACTGCCGGTGTCGATGCGGTGGCCGCTGCAGCCCGCAGTGGCGTACTGCGCGTGGATGATGAACTCCATTTGTCGCCATTGCCCGCAGAGGACGAAGACCCAGAAGTGACCAAGCTGCGCGCGGCTTTGGATCACCGCATCGGTGAGGTTCAATTGCCGGAAGTGATTCTGGCCGTTGACGCCCAGGTGCGCTTTAGCTGGATCATGCTCGGACGTGAGCCGCGCTCTACCGACGAGCTGCTGATGGTCTATGCCGGCATCATGGCCCACGGCACCAGTCTGACTGCGGTCGAATGCGCGCGCATGATTCCGCAATTGTCTGCCACCAGCATTCGCCAGGCCATGCGCTGGGCGCGGGACGAACGGCGTCTGAGCCAGGCCTGCCAGGCTGTGCTGGAATTCATGCAGCGACACCCGATTGCCGCCACCTGGGGGCGGTCCGATTTGGCATCTTCTGACATGATGAGCATGGAGACCACCAAACGGGTGTGGCAAGCCCGGCTTGATCCTCGGCGCAACACACCTTCCATTGGAATCTACTCCCATGTAAAAGACCGGTGGGGCATCTTCCATGCGCAGCCCTTTGTGCTCAATGAGCGCCAGGCGGGCGTGGCCATTGAAGGTGTCATCCGCCAAGAAAAGCTGGAGACCAGCCAGCTTGCTGTGGATACCCATGGCTACACCGACTTTGCCATGTCACATGCCCGTTTGCTTGGTTTTGATCTTTGCCCGCGGTTGAAGGAACTCAAACAGCGCCACCTCTTTGTGCCACGCGGCACCAAAGTGCCCGCAGAAATCGCTGCGGTGTGCGAAGCCAATGTCGACGTCGCTTTGATCGAAAAGCATTGGGATAGTCTGGTGCACCTGGCAGCCTCGGTCATGAGCGGACATGCCAGTGCGGTGGCAGCTCTTGCGCGGTTCGGTTCTGCCGCCCAGGGCGATCCAATCTATGAGGCTGGCGTGCAATTGGGGCGGTTGCTGCGTACGGCGTTTTTGGCTGACTACTTTGTCAAGGACGCTTTCAGGAACGAGTTGCGCCGGGTGCTCAATCGGGGCGAGGCTGTTAACGCCCTCAAGCGCGCCATTTATACCGGCCGGATCAGCCCGGCGCAGGCCAAACGTGTCGATGAAATGCAGGCTGTGGCCGATGCGTTGAGCCTGATGGCCAACATCGTGATGGCGTGGAATACCTCACAGATGCAGGCGGTCCTGGATCGCTGGTCGAACCGCCGCCAGGTCATTCCACCGGAACTGATCGGGAAGATTGCGCCCACCAGGCTGGAGAGCATCAACTTGCGGGGTGTGTTTCGCTTCCCGGTTGACCGCTATGCTGACCAAATCCTGCCTTCGCGGCCAAATGCATCGATAACTGGCACCAATGGATGAAACCGACCACGGTTTGACGCCACGAATCGCAGATTTGAAAGTGAACAGGAAAGTCAATGAAATCAACGATCTACCAACACCACCTCCGCGCCAGTGCTAGCTTTTCGTACCGTCACTTATTGCACTGAAAACGAGGAGACCCCTACGAGGGGTTTGGCGGCGATGAGCACGAGCTGGCGGACGTCGTCATTCGGCTTCAGCGTTCACTGCTCTCGGAGCTGCCGGTCGAGCAGGCTCGCAGCGGTGGCCGCCTGGCTGCCTTGCTGGATGAGAGGGGCCTTATCAGCATCGGCGGTGATCCTGTAGCCATGTGATTGATGCGGCTGTGGCCGCGCTCCGGAAGTGCCTTGAATTTTGTTTGACAAGGCAATCTAGCGTCCACCTAACAGCCATTAGGTGGACGCATTTTTTATTCGCTTAACTCGTCACTTTCCTGTTGAGCCGGAGCAAAAGGCCTGCCGCCGAGGCGATGCGCGCTCTGGCGGTTGGTCGTCACGAGAAGCTCGAAGCCGCCACGCGAGGGTGTGTTCGCGCAACATGCGCCAAGCCCTCTTGACTTGATTTATTTAGTATTACTAAAATGAGGGCGTCAACAGGCTCGAAACTGATCGAGCTGGGCGAAGGACTCAGGACCAACGGGGGTAGACCACATGGCATTGAAGCTCGATCTCAAACCAGAACAACGTGCTCGCATCGAGCGGGTCACCTGCGAGGTGTTGCGCCTCTACGCGCTGACGCCGCGGTGGCTGGCGCGCTACTTGCTGACCACCGCGCGAGATCTCCGGCGCTTCTGCGCATGGGGTCCGATGGACTGCATCTACGATGCCAGGCTGCTCTGGCAGCTGATACCCGAGTTGGCCTACCGGCTCGGAGAGGCTAGGTTTCTCGCCGACGAGCGGATCGATGGCGAGGTGCGCTGCATGAGCGACGACATGCTGCGCTGTCAGGTGCTGATGGCATTGCGCAATGTGTCCATCCATGCCTACTGGCACAGCCCGTCTGCGCATGTCTTCTTTCACGAGGTGGCCAACGGCAACCCCGTGGTGTTCGGCGTAGATCACCTAGTGGCTCCTGGTCCAGGGGATTGGGCTGCCCAGTACCTCGGGGAGATTGCGTTGCGTCGAGGCGCACGGGATTTCCACGGCAAGTGGACTCCGGGGTTGGGCGATCAGGGTAAGGGGGGGGCTATGGGTTTGAGAGCAAGGCAGGGCTTTGGGCTGAAGCCCAAGCGACTGACGTGCCCAGACTGTGGGCAGCAAGGCATCCCACAATGGATGCTGAGTATTCAGGGGCGTGATTTAAGGAGATCCTCATGGGCATGACACAACAGCGGATAGAAGAACAAGGCTTCGAAGCCCTGCAGAGGCTTTATTTGCTGGCCACGGATTTCCACCATGACCATGGCGTTGTTGCCGCGCGCTTTTTGCTCGGCCTCTACAACGGGTATCGCTTCCCATTCGACCTCACGGATCTGCGCCTGCTTGATGCCGCATCGTTCCAAGATGCGATGGCCGTCCTCGTCATGGACGCCAGGCTCACTCGCAAGGAGGTGCACAACTACTTCGCCGAGGGAGGCAAGAAGTTCGAGCGCCTGGTGCAAGACTGGAACATCACTGACATTGCGAGATTGAGAGAAACCGGCGATGGATCTCCCACGCCGCGAGCGCAGCGCGGAATGCTTCGGCATGAAGACGACGTGTCCGCCAAGCTTGTGACCGTCGGCAACGCGCCAGGTTATCGCGACGTGCGACTGACCTTCGATTGCGAAGTCATCGGCTCTGATCGCCAGGATGTGGGCCAGGTTCGTCTGTGCATGAGCATCAACGTCGAGGATGGCGTGACCATGATGAACCACATCAGAGACGTTCATCAGTCTGCATGGTCCCGTGGGCGACCCATTGATGCCAAGGTTGATGAGCATGCCCCACGCTGGGCTTTATGGGCGGCGACCAACTGAACGGGGAATTCATGGCTGATCGTTACACCCTTCGGTATCTCTGCGATGGCTACATCCTGGCCGATGCCTTCAGGCCGATCCTGCATTACGGCGAGAGGATCTTCAGCGTTGACGGGAGCGCACTGCCGGATCACACAGAAGACGACATCGTGAAGCTGGCCAGTGAAACGGCGCCGGATGGCTACTGGCTTCAGCGAGTGACCGCCATCGAACACGGCAAGCCGGAGCGGACGATCTTCGGCAGGCAGGTGCCCACACATAGGTCTGCTTACGCAAGCTACCACCAGAGTGGCGCCAGCGGTTTTCACCAGGCTGAAGCCTGACAGAGATCATCGGCTGGATGTTGAGCGTCTCCGCAGTGCAACCTGAAAGTCGAGGAGAGATTGAATGTTGAAAAAGCCCAACCTGATTGTCGTGATGATGCTTCATTGCACGCTCGAGACTGTGTTCGGTGTTGCCATGCTTGCCATCGGGATCATGAGTATTGATGCATCGCAGGCCCCGGTGCCGCAACAGGTTGATACGGTCAGTTCCCTGTACGGTATGCCCCTCGGTTGCTTGGCAGTTTTGATGGGCGCAGGCCTGCTGCTGTTTGCGGTGTCGAAGGCCAAGAGCCTTCGCGGTTAATCGAACGGAAAATCAAATTCGAAGCGAGAAGGAGCGTGCGTGAGCAAGTCGAGTGTTTTTATCAACGGTGTTGTCGTCAGTGGCGGGCGAAACATCAGGATTCATGGCGGCCGAATCATTGTGGATGGGCAGGATGTGACGCCTGACACCAAGGTGATCACCGTCGAGGTTCACGGTGATGTCGATCGCTTGGAGGCGGAGGTATGTGACAGCATTGTGGTGCACGGAAGTGCCCGGGACGTGGCGACGCAGTCTGGCGACGTGACATGCGGAGATGTTCATGGCTCGGTTCAGACCATGTCTGGGGATGTTCGCTGTGGCAGTGTCCTAGGCAACGTGAAGACGATGTCTGGCGATGTGCGAAAGGCCTGACAAGAAGAAATCCTTGACGCTTGACCGCGCCAAGGCGATCTACCGCGCTGCAGTGGATCCGAAGGCCTCGGACGCTGAAGGCGATGCTTGGTGGGGCGCGGTGCACGTTGAGATGATCCAGGTGCTGGCGGCTCGCACGCTGCCCGAGGCAGCCCAGATCATTGCGTGGTGGCATTACGATTGGTCGATGGTGGGTGATTCAGCCAAGGCTGCAGCACAACGAATCCGCGCAGCAGCTCGCGCTGCCGCGCACTGATGGACAATGAACGGGTATCGACGTGGACTTTATTGATTCAATGGAAGCATTGCTGCGCTGTTCGCGCATGTACGGGGTCAGGCTGGTGTGCGTCGCGCCTGAAGGTGAGGCAATGCTTGAGCGTTTGGCGGCGACCTTGATCGAGGCCAACGTCATTGTTGAGGCCGACAAGGCGCGTTTCGTGCATGCGATCAGTGCCCTGACGGTGGATTGCAGTGGGGCGCCATGGGGGCAGTTTCGTCAGGATGTATCTGAGGCAACCAAGATGGTGCGAGACCTACCATAGGCAAGGAGAGATGCGCATGGTGGGCGCGGCCCAAGCCTGGAATCTCGGATAATCGGGGTCGAGAGGGCTGCTCCACCGCCGGAGAGATACCGTCATGCTCGCCCCCTCTGCCGCTTCAGACCATCAGCCGAACCGGCCACGCCCTCGAGGGCGGCCGCGCGGGAGCGCGACCCAGGATCTCCGGCAGAAGCACCTCGGCCTGCCTCACTTCGCTTTCCTGAGAGCATGGCTCCAAGGCTTTGACCTCGCTCAGGCCTGGGACCGCTTCCTTGCCTTCCAAGGCGAAAGCGGTGACCTGAGGCATGTGCGCGCAACCCGTGCTCGACTGTGGATGCAACTGCTCGACGATGCGCAGGCGCTGAACGACAGCCTGCCGCCTGAACAGCGGATCGACGACGTCCTTGAGAGGCTGCAGAGCCGCGAAAGTAAGCCCAAGCTGGTGGAATTGCCGTCGCTTGAAACCTTCTGCTCTGAGCAGGGGTTGGAGCTCGATTTCTACAGCGAGCAGGAGCTGCTGCAGCTCATGAGGGAGCACTACGGCCTGGACCAGGTCCGTGACGAAAGTGACCAGGAGTCCTTTTCCCAAGACGGGGTGCAAATCAGCCCTCAGGTGAGAGCGCTCAATACGCTGCAGACCTACTTGGCCAAGCCGCTGTTGCCTACCGACAGTATTGCCCTCTGGGTGTCGGCTGCGCTATGCCGGCGCCTTGCTCTGGCCGGCGTGGCCACCGTCGATGACCTGGTGCGCCTGCAGGCAGCCTGCGGGCTGACTTGGTACCGCAAGGTGCAGGGGCTGGGGCAAGTCCGCGCCGATAGGCTTCTGGGATGGCTGCAAAGCCATGGGTTGCTGGATGCAGCCGCGGCAAAGCCTGTGGCAGAGATTGTCGCCACCGCCATCGTGCCGCTGGAGCAGTTGGGTATCCCGCAGGCCCTGCAGGGCCGTTCGGGCGGCTTTCGCGCGATGGGGCCGAATGCCTATGGTGCCGAATGCGATCAGCAGGCGTGGGACGCCTGGCTCAGGCCTTACGAGGGGCAGCCCAGGACCTGGGAAACCTATCGCAGGGAGATCGAGCGTTTCGTGCTTTGGGCGGTTCTGGAGCGCAGCCGCGCCTTGTCCGCCATGACCACGGCCGACTGCCTCGCGTATCGCGATTTCCTGACCAGGCCGCCAGCGCGCTGGGTCAGCGGTGGTGTTCGTCCTCGTAGCGCTGCCAGCTGGCGGCCGTTTCGAAGTGGTGGGCTGGATCCGGTCAGCGTGCGTCACGGACTGGGCGTGGTGCGAAATCTGTACGCAGCCTGGCTGGAGGCCGGCTACGTGGTGGCCAATCCCATGGCCACCGTCTTGAAGCAGGTGAAGTTGCCGGCGCCGGCGGCCGACGCCAAGCGAGGGTTCACCGCAGAGCAGTGGCGGTGGATCCTCGCGCAGGTGCCCGCCGTGGCGACGGGCCTGCGAGCCCTTCGCCTGGCTGCGTTGCTGCGGCTCTTGACGGAGACAGGGCTTCGGCTCGATGAGCTTGTGCGAGCCAGGATGGGGGCATTGGAACAGGTCCATTTGGAGCCTGAGCCCGATTCGGGCCAGACTGGGGAAGAACTGGCCTACTTGCTTCACGTCGATGGGAAGGGGGGGAAGCCCCGTGTCGTGCCCATGTCGGCCGCGTTGGTCGATCAGCTGCTCGATCTCCACCAGTTGGTCGACCAGGTGAACCCTGCCGCCGGCCGCTGTGCCGACTTGGAGCGCCCGCTGCTGGGAGCCCTGCAGGGGCCGGTGGGCCAGCGCGGAGGCGAGGCTCGCGTGGCGATGGGGCGGGCGGGCCTGTACAAGCTGCTCAAGCGGTTCTTCCGACGCCTGGCACGCTTGGCCGTCAAGCAGGGGCGTCAGGACGCTGATCGGTTGGCGGCGGCCTCGACGCATTGGCTCAGGCACACGTTCGCGCGGCAGGCGATCGCTCAAGACGCTCCGATCGGGGTCGTTCAGGAGGTGCTGGGGCATTCCAGTCAGAGGACAACCAGCGAGATCTATGTTCTGCAGGAGCGAGCCAGGCTGGTGAGGGCGATGCTGGAGGTGCACAAGGCGGGACGCGCCTGAGCGGAGCTACGCGGCGGCGGTCATGTCGCCAACTGCCATCGGCGAGAGCTCAACGACTCGGACCATCTGAGCTATGTAGCCCTTGTCCGTGCGAACCAATTCAAACTCAACCGTCGTGTCCGATGCCAAAGTTCGGAAGCCAGCCATTTCGATCGACGAAAAATGCACGAACACATCTTCATCGACATTAGCTGCCGTGATGAAGCCGTAGCCTTTTAAGTCGCTGAACCACTTGACCTGTCCGATTGGCATAGCCGCCCTCCTAATCTTCTGCTGTGCGCCTATGATAGGGGCATGGCCAGTCGATGTCGCTGCTCAGTAGGCTTGTGCTGGGCATGGGAAGGCTCCTGCCGCCAGCACGATTGCTGAGCGACGCCTCCGGCTGCTTCATAGCAAAGAAGCCCGAGAGAGGCTTGACAAATTGCCGGATGGGGCCTATTGACGGCGCCGTCAGTAGCGGTTACAGTAGCTGCAACGCATGTGGCTAGCCACGTGCCCAGCTTCCGAGGCCCGTGCTGATTCGTCAGCACGGGCTTTCGTGTTTATGGATTGGCAAACAGAGGGGCGTTGGTGCACTACATCTTGTATCTCGACGAGTTCGGGCACATCGGTCCGTTCTTCTCTCGCGAGCACGAGCGCTTCAACGATAGCCCTGTGTTTGGCCTGGCTGGCATGCTCCTGCCAAGCGAGCAGGTTAGAGATTTCGCGGTGCTGTTTTACAAGCTGAAATGCAGGCTCCTTGCCTGGGATTTGGTGCACAAAAATCCAGGCAATCTCCCTGCCTATCGGTGGGAGAAAAAGGGTTCAGCAGTTTACACGGTTGTAAATGTCGAGAAATATCGGGAGTTGCGGAACGCTACGAATCGGTTAATAAATGCGATTTTGAATGCGGGGGGCAAGATATTTTATGTGGGGGAGCACAAAGCCGAGGGGGTGGAATTCGATTCCGCTGAACTCTACCGCAGGCAATTGATTCGTGCTATTCGGAAGGTGGATCGATTCTGCATCCAAAATCAAGCAACTTTTGTTTGCTTGCTAGATGAGCAAAAAGCAGGAGACAGGTGGCGGGAGAGCAACGTCGAGGCATGTACCCTGGCCATGTTCGAGCAAGATCCCCAGCAGGAAAAATGTCGTACGCTGATTGAGCCTCCCATGCAGGCTGAAAGTCATTTATTCCAGACCCTTCAATGTGCTGACTGGATTTGTGGTCTGATTGGCCGTTTGGCGGCCTTTAAGGCGAAGGCCGATGAATATGAGGACTGGGAGGTATTTGAAAAATATTTTCTTGAGCGTATTCAGGGAGGGGCTCTTGAGGGCAGTGAAATTTACCCTCCCACTGGCGCTGCGTTGCCGATAGATGCTGGCCCAGATGCGTAAGAACTCCTGCGCGGTAAATGATGCTGACATGAATTTCTAGGCAAAGCTCCTGCTAAAGTGCGGGCAAACGCACAAATGCAGGAGAGCAGCATGGGACGGCCTTTCATCGTCCTGGGCGACCGTACCGACCACGGAGGTGTGGTGGTGGGCGCCGCAGGAACAACGGAGACGCATGGCAAGCGGATCGCTCGCGTGGGCGACCAAGTCACTTGCCCCAAGAAGGGGCACGGCGGCACCTCGGTGATCGTCACCGGCGATCCGACGATGATCATTGACGGGCAGCCGGCCGCGCGTCATGGGGACAAGTGCGCGTGCGGAGCCACGCTTATCGCCAGCCAGGTCGTGTCGACCACGTCGGATGGTGGTGCCTCGAACCCCGCCGCAGCGAGCGCAGAGCAGGCCGCCAAAGCAGCGGCTGCAGGTTTTGCTGCACCCAAGCCAGATGTCCGCATCACCTACGACGAGAAGACGAGGCTGGAGGTCGCTGGCGACACGGCCGTGCTTGTCGGCCTACCGTGGTTCGTGAAGACGCTGTCCGGACAGACGCACGCCGGCCGGCTGGACCAGAGCGGCGAGTTACCCCGCATCGTGACCTCCTCAGAAGAGGACTACGAGGTCTTTTGGGGTGAGGATGCCCTCGAGCTCATGGAGGGCAACTGACGTGGCCACGGCCCTCAAGCAAAAGGCGAGGGTGCGGACCAACGCAACTCCCCAATCCATTTGCGCCATTCAGATCAGCCCGGTTCAGTTCACTGGGCTGTGGGCCGCTTATCCGAAGGAGCGTGACCCGTACCGCGATGCGCAAGGCAAGGTCCCCGCGGCGTTCGAGAATCAGTGCGCGATCCGGATGAGCGTCAGCCTGCACCAGGTGGGTGTGACGATGAAGTCGTTCAAGGGGGCTGCTGTGCAGCTGGGGGGGCAGCGCGCAGCCATCCGGGCCGAAGAGTTCGCCGCATGGCTGAAGCTGCAGCCTTTCTGTGGCCTGCCGAACAAGCCACAAGCCATCACTGGGCAGGATTGGCAGCAGAAGATCAAAGGCAAGACCGGCATCATCTTCTTCAAGGACTACTGGGCTCGCGACGGCGAGGTCAGCCACGCGTCAGGCGATCACGTCGACCTGTGGAACAAGGATCGGTTGACGCCGAGTTTTGCCAGCTTCATGCGTTTTACGGTGGGTCTTCGAGGCAGCACCATCCTCGGCTTCTCGGACCTCGGCAAGGCCAAGGAAATCCTCTTTTGGGAGATCAAGTGACAACACGGGCCAGATCCGCAGGTTTCTTCTTCCTGGCCGGCGTGGGGTTCGTGGTGCTGGTCGATGCGCTCTCAACCGTGGCATGCAACGACTCGTGTCCGGCTTGGTTCTCATGGGTGGTGACTGCTCAGCTGCTGTTTCCCTTGGTTTGGGCGGTGGTTGGTGGCGCTGCACCACAAGGGCGCCGCTTCATTTGGTTTGTGGCCACGATGGCTCTGTCCGCGGCAATCGTGTATGGAATCCACCAGCAGACCTTGAGCTTCACAACGCGAGCCATCAGCGGGTGACTTGGCCGCTATGCCGCAGGCGAGATGTTTTCGAGCACGCTCACGCCGAGCTTCTCCGCCGTAGCGCGGAGGCGAGATGGAAGTGTCCGTTCGAGGACAAGAAACACCTTGACGATGGGCGGGGCGCCAGGGTGATCGACTTGTGCCTGGGCTTCTAGAACTGCAGCGTATTTGATGGCTTGGTACAGGCCGCGCTCATAGTCGCGCTCGAGTTTGTCGGAGATGCATGACTTCACTTCGACGCCGATCCATTGGTGGCCGGACCTGAAGAACACATCAATCTCGTCGCCTGACTTGAGGGCGTATTCTTCTTCAGAGAACCAACCAGGCTCTGCGCCAACAAGATGAGGGTTGGCCTTGATGAACTGCTTGAGAGCCTTGTGTTCGTCCGACTCTCCGCCGCCCCAGCCGCCGGCCGAGGACGTATCCGCTTTCGTCGCATCGGCGGGCGACAATCCAAGCAGCTCTAAGACAGTGCCCCAGCGGCTTCCGAAGCTCAGGATGCGGAGGTATTCTGCGAACACCTTGGCCTCCTTCTCCTGCCTGTTCAGGGCTTCGTAGCCGCGCCACCTGCCGCTGATGCCAACGCCTGGCAGCCCCTTGTTCTTGCCCTGACCCGAGACGACTATAGTGGTCAGGTATGGAATGTCTTCGAGTTCAGGTGTCGCGATGGAATCATGCGTATTCTCATCAACTCCCCCACCTGTTCTGTTCCAAACCCGACCAGTTGTTCCACTTTGAGGGCTACCGCCTGTTCTGCTGTGTGAGCCCCAATCAACATGCAGGGGCGATGTCCGAAGTGCGAAGGTGCCGCAAGCGGCTCTCAGAAGTTGTGATTTCTTGCAGAGACTAGAGCTGCCGCCAAAGACGAAGCACACTGCCTACGGTGCATCTGCATTCGCACGGTCTTGCGGTGACGCCCTCAAATGACGAATGCGCTGCTTGATCATCTGCCATGGACCAATCATGCGTGTGCTGGTGTACCAAATGACACCAGTCCACAAGCCACCGATCACGACGATCGACAGCGCCTTGCGATCCTCTTGCCCCTTGACCAGCAGAATATCGATGACCCAGGAGACACACAAAGCTGTGATCAAGAAGAGGTAGATGCCACCGGCCACAGGCACCACTGGATCCGAAGCCACGCGCACGGTTTGATCTTTGGGGCGCACAGTCAGTTGGCCAGAGCGTCGCAAGGAGATCACTTCCGTATCGGTCAGGTCATATTGGTGCTGCAAGGCAATGACTTGTTTGCGCGCAGCTTTGCCGGGGCGGAAACCATAGCGAGCCTCGAACATGCGTTCGTTGTCAATCGCGAGCTTGTCCAGTTGCGCCGTAGGCGTGACCATCAAGAAGGTCTTCACGGAGTCCGGCACACTGACTTCAACATAGTCGCGCGCTGAGTTCCTAGATTGCGAACCCAGGTTCAACTGGATGACTTTGCCGGACGCGTCGTCTTGAGACGATTCGTCGGTGATGCCCACCTCTTGGTCATTGGGTGATGGCATGTCTCGTCGAGCGGCATCACTTGCGGGACATGGTTTTAGCTTGTCGGTCATGTCGAACTGCACTCCTGTTGATGAGCAATGCGCCACCCAGACCGCCGTGCTCAGCGCCCTGGTTTCGCTCCCTTCACGAAATCCCGCCCAGCATTGCGCTGGTGCGAGCCCGTATTGATCTGCAGTGTCACGTTGGCGGCTTGACGCGCCAAAGCTTCGTTTGCTCTTGCAGAAGCGGGCTGCTCCCCACCAGTCAAGCCCGTCACGGCGGCAACCCTATCCCTGGGCTTACGTGCCTCAAAGTGCGCCACGATGGCCGCCAACAGATTACGTCTCTGCGCAATGGGATCGGCCCCCCACAGGTGCCCGTTGTACAGCTCTACCGCGAACTGCAAATCGGCTGTATCCACCGGCTGCTGCGCCAGGCCATCCAGCAGTAGAGAAAATGTTGAGTCAGCCGATGCGGCTGTCAGATGCCCTTCTTGAATCAAGATCATCAATGCACGCGCGGTGGGATCTGCCAGCAAAACCGCTTGCCGAACCACCGCAATCTGCAAGCGAATGGCCTCGAACAGATCCTGCCTGATGCCCACACCCCCGGTCATGCTGCCTTGCCCGGTCATCAGCCAGTCAATCGAGATGCCCAGCAGGTCTCGTACGCCGATGAAGAAGTCTGTGCCGGGGCGCTTGACGCCGCGCACGATCTCGGACATGAAGCCAATCGACAGGCCCAACCTGCGAGCCAGGTCGGTCTGGCTGATCGCTGCGAACGAAAGCACCTGCTGCAAGCGTTGCGTGAACCCTTCCCACGCAGCGTCTTGCGCGGACAGAGGGGGCTGATGATCTGAATGCATGGAAGTGCGCCTGCGCAGAATGAATTCGCCTTTGCGTTATTCAATCATGCTGATAAGATTTGATGTGCTTCTGTTGTCAAAGCACTTTACCCTCAATCACAACAAAGATCATCTGCCGTCGGCTGCCATGGATGCACTGGAAATCAGCTACCGCCTCAAGCGTCTGGGGTTAACTCAGTCTGGCATTGCCAGGCAGCTGGGGGTGTCCACCAGCGTCGTGGGAAACGTTATCCATGACCGGGTGACGGCATTTCAGATCGCGCAGCACATCGCGCGGTTGCTTGGTCAGGAGGTTGGTGATCTCTGGCCACATCGCTATTGCTTCAAACCCAGAGGCAGCGCCACACAACACAGGGCTCGCATGCCTTTGGGAGAAACAAAGCCTGCTGTACCTGAAGCGCTTGGCCGTCGCGTCCATCATGGAGGTGAGCCATGACCTGATCCTTCTGTGTCGTCTGGCAAAGCCTGCAGTTGCTTGCGGCGCTTTGCTTTTCATCACGACCCAGGAAAAGCAAACGCCCCACAGCGGGAACTGTGAGGCGTCAAGAGAGGCGTGACTTGGAAAGTCGCCTTGATTCTGCTTGTCCTGTTGGTGGCTGTCAAGCTTCTGCGCCCATCTGGGATGGGTGCATGCCTTGCTGTTGCCGGTCGTTTGTTCATCTTGGACAGGCCGCCCAATCTGAGTGGGGTGCTGGCCTGTCGCGCTCATCTGTGAGCCATGCGATGGTCAATCGGAGAACCCCCATGAGGCAAGTCAGGCAGATCCTCAGGCTCAAACACGAAGTTGGTCTGGGACAACGCGCCATCGCAAGCAGCCTTGGGCTGTCGCGCGATGCCGTGCGAAGTGGACTTCAACGGGCGCAAGCAGCAGGTCTGGCCTGGCCGCTGCCCGCAGAGCTGGATGACGAGGCGCTGGAGCGCCGACTCTTTCCGGCAGCAGGCCCGACGTTGCGTGCGGCAGTCAACATTGACTGGGCGGAGGTGCATCAGGAAATGCAGCGCAAAGGCGCCACGCTGCAACAGTTGCACTTGGAGCATCTGGAAAGCCACCCTGGCAGCATCTGCTACAGCCAGTATTGCAAGCGCTACAAGACTTGGGCGAGGCAGCTCAAGAGCTACATGCGTCAATGCCACCCGCCCGGGGAGAAGGTGTTTGTGGATTACGCAGGCAAGACCATGGACATCCTGGAAATCGCCACAGGCCACACGCGCAAGGTGCAGATCTTCGTCGGTGTGATGGGGGCATCCAATTACACGTTCGTCGATGCTCACTGGTCTCAACAGTTGCCCGAATGGATCGCCGCACATGTGCGGATGTTCGAGTTTTTCGGTGCTGTGCCGAGGGTGTTGGTCTGCGACAACCTGAAGTCAGGGGTGACCAAAGTCAGCCGGACGGACCCGGTGGTCAACGCCACCTACCAGCACATGGCCGAGCACTACGGTGCCGTGGTGATTCCAGCTCGCAGCAGGCACCCCAAGGACAAGGCCAAGGTCGAGGGTGGCGTGAATGTCGTGACCCGCTGGATCTTGTTTCGCCTGCGCAAGCAGGTCTTCCACAGCCTTGGCGAGCTGCGGCAGGCCATGGGCAGGCTGCTGGCGGAACTCAACGAACGGCGCTTTCAGAAAATACCCGGCAACAGGCGAACTGCCTACGAGTCGCTGGATCTGCCGGCCATGCTGCCCTTACCTCAGTCGCCTTATGTCTATGCTGAGTTCCACAAGACACGGGTGGGTCTGGACCAGTGCGTGCAGGTCGATGGCCGACCGTACAGCGTGCCGCCACACCTGGCAGGCAAAGAGGTTGAGTTGCGCCTGACGGCGTCTGCTGTGGAGGTGCTTCATGGCGGCAAACGCGTCACCAGCCATGAGCGTGGGCCTGGCTCCGAGCCAGCCATCCACCCGGAGCACCTCACGCCCTCGCAGCGGCACTACGCTCAATGGTGCCCGGAAGATGCTCTGGCCTGGGGCATGACAGTAGGGGCGAACGTGCATGCGTTCTTGCAGGCGCGCTTACCCCGCGTGCTCTACAAGGAACGCGGCTACCGCATGACCAACGGGCTCAAGAGACTCGTTCGAGAGTTTGGCGAACAGCGACTGGATGCGGCTTGTGAACGCGCCTTGCAACTAGGCACGACATCCCTGAGCAGCTTGCGGTCAATCCTCGCTCACCAACTGGAGCGACTGGATGCATCCCAGCCCGACGAAGCAGCATTCGAGCACGGCAATGTGCGCGGCTCAGGCTATTACCACTGACACCACTGATGGCTGGCCGCACGTGCCTGCTGCACGCAGCGGACAGCACTCATGCCATCACATAGGAACCGTCCATCATGATGATGAATCAAACCCTCAGCAAACTGAATGAACTCAAGTTGCTCGGCATGGCCCATGCGCTAGACGAACAGATCAGCACCGCAACCCACACGCACATGAGCTTTGAAGAGCGCGTGAGCATGCTCGTGGATGCAGAAGCCACCTTCCGGGACAACAAACGCCTGCAACGACTACTGGCAAGTGCCAAGCTGCGGGAAACAGCCTGTGTCGAAGACATCGACTATCGCGCCTCTCGCAAACTGGATCGGTCTTTGATGGCCACGCTCGCGCAATGTACATGGATCAAACATGGCCTCAACGTGATCATGACCGGCCCGACTGGCAGCGGAAAAACCTGGCTGGCCTGTGCCCTAGGCAACCAAGCGTGCCGACATGGTTTGACCGTCAAGTTCATGCGGGTGCCTCTGCTGCTCGATGAACTGGCCATCTCGCACGGCGACGGAAGCTTTCGCAAGAAGCTGATGGCGTGGGCCAAGGTGGATTTGCTCATCCTGGATGACCTTGGCATCAACACCCTGACGGCGACGGGACGCAGCGATCTGCTGGAACTCATCGAGCAGCGCAGCGGCAGCCAGTCCACCATCGTGACCAGTCAACTGCCCTTAATCAAATGGCACGACTACCTCAGTGGAGGTAACCCGACTGTCGGCGACGCGATCATGGACAGGCTGGTCAATGGCGCGCACCGCGTCGAACTGGCTGGGGAATCTCTGCGTCGCCGAAAGCAAATCGACAGGGCGGATCACGCTTGACGCGGCCTTACCAGGTCATGCAGATGTCATGCCCATGACGTAGTTTCCACAGATAAACTCATCACAAAAATCACATGAACAGGGAAAGCACCACCGGAAACCTGGAGGGCGAAGTGCCGGTTGCCGACGTTGATGCAGGCAGCCCAGGCAGCGCCATGACGTGGCGCACAACGATCTTTCTTGCTGTGTTTGCGCTGCTTCAGGGCTGGTACAGCACCGCCGCGCGTGACACTTGGATTGAGCGCATGGTGATTGACCAGGTCACCGTCCAATCTGCAGCCAGCTTGATCCAGTCATTCGATCCGTCCGTGGGCGTGCAGCCTGTAGGTCCTCGACTCCATGCGCCGGGCGGGGGCATCAACGTCATCAATGGCTGTGAGGGCATTGATGTCATGTTTCTGATGATCGCGGCCATGCTGGTGGCACCGATTCCTATGAAGGCTCGGCTGGCCGGCATGGTGCTCGGGATCTTGGTGACCTTGGGCTTGAACCAGATTCGGGTCATTGGGCTCTTCTATGCATACCGCATGGACCGCGGCGTCTTTGACATGCTGCATGGCGTCGTCGCGCCAATGCTGCTCATCGTGGCCGTTGCGGGGTATTTCTTGTTTTGGCTGAACTGGCACGTATCTTCCAAAAGTGTCCTGCCCTCAACGCCATGATGGGCCCGGGTGATAGCGGCGATCTCTCAGGCGTCGCCTCGGGAGCGATCATGCGGCTCCTGTTTGCTGCCATAGTTGCGCTGCCCATCGCCGTGTTCCATGGTGAGCACCTGGTGCAGGCGATGCTGCCCATGTTTGGCGCGGTGTTCGAGTGGGTCTCCGATGACTTCAAGCTGCTGAGGCTGGTCATTGATCACGAAGGGGCTGATCGCGTCTTGCGCGCCACGGTGATGTGGAAGCACATTGTGTTCATTGGGGGGCATGTGATCTACCCGGATCCACGCGGTACGGCCAATGTCTCGACGCTGATGGCGCATGCCCTGCAAGGCCCGCTGACAGCCCTGTTGGTGACTTGCGCTTGGCCTTCAGGCGGCAACTCCAACCGTGAAGCTTGGAGAGGAATCGCGTCACGCATGCTGGTTCTGGTGCCGCTGATGTTGGTCCTGGTCTGCATTGACCTCCCGGTCGTCCTGGTCGGGGAGTTATGGCAGCTTGCGCTGGATGCACTGGATCCGGGAGCCAGCTCAATGCTCGTTTACTGGAAAAGCTTCATGCAAGGCGGTGGTCGATACGCATTGGGATTTGGGGCAGCCAGCCTGTCTGTGCGTTGGGGGCGTACGCTCTCCATGCGCAGATAGGGTGTGGCGATGGTGGCATCAAGCCAGCCTACGGCAACTCTCCAGACCACTGCGCGGCAGGAACGTTTGTCACACGTGCCCGATAAGGTGCTCCCCAAAAGCAGTACAGGGTGGGGATCAGCAGAACACTGACACGCGTTGCGTTTGCAGCGCACCTCCACCGAATTTGAAAAAGTGGAGGACGCATGGTGAGAATCTCAATCGGAGTGAATCCGAGGCATTTGCTTGCCTCTGTTTTGATGGCGGCAGGCTGCTGGGTCACGCATGCCCATGCAGGTGCATTCGCAGGACCTGCACAAAACGCGGCGGCGTGGTTGGAGTCCCAGCAGGCTTCCAGTGATGGCAGTTGGCGTGACGCATCAGAGGCTCGGACCTACCTGCAGACCACCGAGGCTGTGCTCGCCCTGTATCAAGTCAATCGCCGCCGCAGTGCCTATTACGCTGGCCAGACGTGGATCGAGAACCACGATCCGAAGAACCTGGATGCGCTGGCTCGTCGTTTGTTCGTACTGCGCGCAACGCAGTCAAGCGCCCAACAAGACATTGATGCGCTGCTTGCTGCCGTCTCAACCCCAGCCTCTGGCCAGTCTGGGTGGGGGCTGGCCAAACGATACCGTGCATCCCCCCTTGATACAGCACTGGCGCTTGATGCATTGCGCACTGCTGGTGCCAGTTTTTCCAGCAGTCAGGCCATCGCCTACTTGAAGGCAGCGCAGTTGACTGCGAATGGCGACCAGGGCTGGCCAACGGCTGCCGGCACAAGCACAGACGCCTACACCACGGCCCGTGTGGTCCAGGCGCTGGCGGCCTACAAAGGATCAGACAACACGCTGGCCACACCTTTGGCCAACGCCGTTGCCACGCTCAAAGCCAAAGTCAGTAGCACTTCCGCACCACATGTGCGTGCGGCGGCTGCGCAGGCCTACCTGCGCATGGACCCTGCGTCTTCGGACGCCAAAACCCTTCTCAATTCGCTTGTGGCCATTCAACGTGCCGATGGTGGTTTTGATGCCGGTGTTTTTGCCACGGGCCTGATCACACAGGCCTTCGCGGCAGCCGAAGGCGTGGATGCAACGTCAAGTCGCCAGCGGGTTGATGTGACCGATGCGGCCTTGCGCGCGGCCATCAATGAAGCGCTGGGGCGAGGTTCGATGGACGAGCTGAACCGGGGTGAGCTGTCCCAACTCACGGCGCTGGACATCTCCAATCGCGGCGTCACAAGCCTCAATGGCTTGCAGTTCGCCAGCAATCTGACCACGCTCAACGCATCGAACAACACCATCAGCGACACGACCCCGATTGCCAACTTGACCGGCCTGACGAACAAGGATCTGAGCGGCAACCCCTGCGCCGGGTGTACCACGCAAGTGGCTGAGGGTGACGGCGACACTCCGCTCCCATTGTGGGCTCTGGGCTTGCTCGGCTCCGCACTGATGGGGGTGGTCAATCGTGCGAACCGACGCATTCACAGCGAATCATAAAGGGAGCTCACAAATGAAGTGCCATCACCCCCAGGCCAGGGTCTCCACGCTATTGCTTTTGACGCTCTCTGTGACATCAGTGCAGGCTGCTGACCGATTCACGACGCAAGCATTGGTCGCGCCATCACAACAGAACCGCACCTTGTCGCCAGAGCAGATCAATGCCGTTCGCTCGATTGGCCGATACATCCTGATCGCCAAGAAAGGCGAAGGCGATCACGCCTCAACCTCTTCTGCTCAGGTTCAGCTTCAGCAGTTGCGCGACGGTGTGCAAGCAATGCTTGACGCCGAACTCCATCCCTCGCTAGAGGATTTAGGAGCGACAAATGCGGAACAAGAGGCATTGCCTCCTACGCGTCGGCCGATGCGCAGAAGGGCTGCACATGAAGCCGCGCTCAAGACTGTGCACCTGACTATCCAGCAGACGGACGAACAGTTGCCCGCCTTGGGTACAGACCTAGCCCATGATGGCGCAGGCCGTCCAGCCGGGATGCGCATGCAACGGGTGCAAACGTTGCGGCAATTGGCAAACAAGATTGAAACGGCCGTCAACGCGCACGGCGAAGGCAAGTTGTCCCGACTCCTTGAAATTCAGCGGGCAATGGTTGCTGCAGACCATGAAAGTCTAGGCCTGTCATCAGGGCCGGAGACCCCGACTTTGCAAGCAATGCCATCTACCTATGCGCCCCAAAAATCCGCAGATTCCAAAGAACGGGTGATGCCATGAGTCTGTTATCCACGCCCTCGAAAACGCTTACGTCAACGCTCCGCAGGTCTGTGCTGCATGCCATGGCACTTGCTGCAGCATGCTGTGCCAGCAGTTCCGCGCTGGCACAAGTCACAACTGAATCGCCTGAGGTCGTGTACAGCGGCGACGATGCCAAACCATTGAGGGATCTCGCTGATCAGCTTGGCTCAGCCGTGGCCATCTACGAGTACCTGCACAACAACACAGAGTTCAAGCCCTACCACGGCTCCCGCTCCGGCTCGGTGAACACCGTCATGGGTCAGCGAGGCAGTGACGTGGACATCGCCACCGCGATGATTGCCATGCTGCGCTACAAGGGGTTGCCAGCCCGGTATGCGGTCGGCACCGCGCGAATCCCCTCCGCTCAGTTGTCCAATTGGATGGGGGTGCCGAACCTTGACACAGCCATTGAAGTTTTGAAGGCCAATGGCGTGCAGAAGGTGGCCTTGTCTACGGACAAGAGCACGGTTGACATGGAGCACGTCTGGGTTGAGGTGTTCGTGCCATTCGACCAGTACCGTGGCATCAACACGGTCAGTCCGGCGGTTGATTGTGCGCAGTCTGCGAACGCGGCACGTTGCACCTGGGTGGCATTGGATGCCAGCTTCAAGCAGAGGGACTACAACGGGCTGAACATCGATCCATACCCTGCGCTCAGCTTTGACTATTCGGGCTACTACAACGCCATAAAGAACAACACAGCCAGCCTGCGCGACAAGAACCCTCTGGCCATTCTGGAAGAGCAGATCGGCACATGGCTGAGAACCAATCAGCCTGGGAAGACCTTGGAGGACGTTGCGGACGCCGGGCGCATTCGATCACTGCGTGAGGGGCTGCTGCCGGCCTCATTGCCCTATGAGGTAATCGGCAATGTTCGCCGCTACGACACGGTCGCCTTGCACGATGCGGCTGTGTCAAGCAGCGGAGAGCCCAAAAAATGGGGCAAGACGCTTTCGATTGAGGTCACTCTCAAGGTCGGCTCCACCAACTCTGTATTTCCGGCTGGAACGGCCTTGCTGGCCGAGCTCAACACCAAGCGCCTGACCGTCACAACAGAAATCAAACAGGGTATCCAAGTCGTGACCACCCGTCTGGGTGGCACCACGATTGCGACACCAGGAGGGTTCAGCACCTCCAACACACCGAAAATTGGTGATCCGATGTCCATCAAAGTGACGATGGACGGTGCACCTGGCTATGTCAGCACGGTGGCTGACCGGACGATCTCCGCGACCTACAGTGGCATCGTGGGCGGCTACTACCTGGTGGCCACAGGCGGGGAAAGCTCCAATTGGTCGCAGGTGCATCGCGCGGCAAACCAACTGCTCGGTGCAAATGATGTTCACAAAATTGTGTTCAATCCTGCCGATCCTGGGCTGAATGGTCAGCCGTGCGATTTGCCAAGTGGATTGAACTGCACGCCCTACGTGGACACGACGGGCAATGGCTGGGATGCCTCGGATCCAGCCTTGCTCAACGACAAGACCTCGCTCGACGATTTGACGGGAGGCTTGTTGTACGTGGCGGCTTCACAGTACTACGCCAAGGTTCGCGCTCAGATCGAACGCAGCGACCAACTCATGAAGACGGTTACCCCCATCATTGGCTTCCTCGGAGTTGTCAGCTCGGTCTACGAGGCCGAGTACATTGATGGCACCGCCTTCTCGATTCTGCCTGGAGGGTTGTTGATCGACATGAAGGGCATGACAGTCGGCGGCAGTTATCGAAAGAACGAAGCCGCGCTGACGTACGCCAACCGGCAATTTGAGTTTGTTGGGCACATTGCTTCCTCGCTTGAGCACGAAACTTGGCAGGAGCTAACGGGGTACGACGCAGTCTCCACTGTGAGGGGCATCCAGATGTCCTTGGCCAGTGGCGCCAGCATGGTCACAGCCAAACGGAACTCGACCACCAATGACGTGACCACCTTCTTGGGAGCCATGGGGTTCACCTCATCAACGCCCAGCGGCTTCACATTCACGCAGCGGGTCATCTCAAATGGCTTCCAGACGACCAAGCCCACGACATGGGCGCATGCCACCACGACCGGTCTAGAGGGATTTCATGCGATCAAGAAGTCCCCGACCTCTGTGAGCGACAAGCGTGCGACCACCCTGACGTACCGAAACGATACGTGGGACGCTTACATCGCCTGTTTCTTCAACAGCATCGCGACACTGCAAGGTCTGGGCCCCAACTACGTGCTCGGTGCAGGCGGGGCGTGTGGCGTGACATGGCCGGCAGGAACGTATGCACAAGAAGCTGTCCAGTTCTTGCAAATAGGATACGGCAACAACGCCATGCGCGGAGTCAACGCCAATTTCTTTAACTATCTGGATGCCAATCAAGGCTTCATTGCTTCGGATTTTGTGTACCGCAATGTCAACCTTGGCGTATCTGACTATGTGATCTCGTCCGTCGAGTCGATTCGCAATGACCTGCAGTTCCGGGACGTCACCAAGTCCTGGGCCGAGTACACGATGCCCTCAAAGTGGGTTACGGGATCGAACTATCGCTTTGAGGTCTATATCCAGCGAGAGTACCTGGCCCCCAGCAATAACCTCAATGCCTTGTCTTTCACGATTTCCAACCGTGGACTGAAAGCTGGTGGAGGCTATCTCGACATCGATGCAGGTGCCCAAGCCATGGTGACGCCCAACAACGACAAAGCCTCGGGGAATTGAGATGCAATCGCTCAACACTTTCAAATGCGCTCGCGCTGTGAAAATGCGCGCAACGCCACCAGCGACGAGAAAGCCTATTGCGGGGGCCATCTTGCTCGCGCTGTCAAGCAGCTTGGTCACCCCGGTTCACGCTGGTGGCTACGTTGACGGCAGTACGGTTCTCAGCCCGGCCAAGGCAATCAATTTGCAGAACGCCGGCGTCAGTGGGGCAACAACCTCTGTTGCGCCAACGTTCAACAACGATCAGTTCAATGACAAGGTGCTTGTCGGAGCGGTCAACAATGATCCGATCCGCACGCCCAGTACGGCAGATCCGGTCTCAACGATCTCTGGCAACAATTACCACGATGAAACGGACTTCGTGATCCGTGGTCGCAATGGCCTGAACACGGTTTTCACGCGCACTTACAACAGCGCCCCCAGCTCCACCAAGGTGGATCGAGGCCTGGGCTATGGTTGGGTGCACAGCTACATGATGCAACTGAAGTCCAATGACTTCGGCGATTGCCCCAACTGCACCAGCACGCAAAAGCCAGAGAACGGCAACAGCAAGACCAGCTCCATCACCTACACCGATGAGCGCGGTGGCGAGCAAAACTTTCTGGTCAACGAAACCAGCTTTGCGGTCACCGCCCCCAAGGGCGTGTACGACACCCTCACGCTGGACAGCCCGGCTGCGGGGCAGCACACCCTGGCCTTTCGCAACGGCGTCACGTACATCTTCGAGGCCCCCACAGGCACGCTCAAATCCACGCCCAATGTGGTGGCGCGCCTGAAGTACATCGACAACGCCTATGGCGACCGCCTCACGCTGAGCTATGACACCAACGGCCGCTTGTCGACCATCACCGACAACCTGGCGGTGACAGGGCGCACAGGCATCACCCTGACTTACGACGCCAATGGCCGACTGAAGGATGCGAGCGACTGGATGGCTCGCAAGTGGAGCTATGCCTACGATGCCTCGGGCAACCTCCAGACGATGACCAACCCGCTCACGCAGGTGCTCACCTATGGCTATGACGCGCCCAAGCACCTCTTGACCAGCATTGCCAAGCCCGTGCAACGCGACGGCAAGACGGTTGCCACCAAGTTCAAGTATTACGAGAACGGCCGCACCTTCCAGCAGACCAACAGCTTCGACGTGGGCGACACGCTGGACTATGACCTGTACCGCAAGAGCACCCGTGTGACCGACGCGCGCGGCTTTGTGCGCGAGTACTACTACGACGCTGACGGCCGCATGACCAAGCTCATTGAGCCTGACGGCGCTGTGCTGCTGTTTGAGAACCAGGGCGACGCCATCCGCAGCAAGAAGTACGACGCGCTGGGTTACGCCACCACCTACAGCTACCGTGCTGACAAAGCCTTCACGGGCACATCCGACCAGTTCGGCAATGTCACCCGCGAGCAAGACGCCTTGAGCCGCACGGTTGACACGGCCTATGGCGCCTTGGACCAGGTGACGACCACGAAGGACAAGCGCGGCACCATCTCGACCACCAACTACGCCAGCGCCACCACGGCCACCGGCAGCACCTGTGGCGACTACATCAACCGCCCCAAGGAGTCACGCCTGAGCGCCTTGACCTCGGCGGGCACCACCAGCACCAACGTGCTCCTGGCCAGCCTGTGCTGGAACAACAATGCCACGTTGAACTACAGCCGCAGCTACCTGGACGCCACACACTACCGCGAAACCCGCCTCACGTACGAGCCCGCCAGCAACGGCCTGAACGTCAGCCAAGAACAGATCGTTGGCATGCCAGCCAACATCAGCGTCACCCGCACGTACACATACGACAGCCTGGGCCGCAAGAAAACAGAAACCCTCAAACGCCGCACCAGCCCGACCAATGTCGCGCTGATCGACCTGACCACCACCTACGAATACGACGCGCTGGACCGTGTGACCAAGGCCACCGACAGCCTGGGCAACGAGTTGGTCAACAACTACGACGCCAACGGCCAGCTTTGGAAGGTCACCCACCGCTACAAGAAGCCCGATGGCAGCTTTGATGTGCGCGAGGTGTCTACCAAGACCTTTGATGCAGCCGACCGCGTCAAAACCGAAACCGATGCGCAAGGCAACGTCACCACCTACAGCTATGACGACGCTGGCAATGTGATCTCGGTGATGGATGCCGAGGGCCACACCACGCGCTTCGAGTACGACCCGATGAACCGCAAGACAGCGGTGATCGACGCCACCGGCTACCGCACCGAGACCTTGCTCACGCTGCGTGGTGACGTGGTGGGCATCAAGAACGCCAATGGTGAGAAGACCACCTTTGAGGTTGATGCGCTGGGCCGCAAGACGGCTGTGGTTGATGCCAAAGGCTACCGCAGCGAGTTCCAGTACGACGAGAACGGCAACCTGACCTGCACCATTGACGCCAATGGTCAGGCCGGTCTGCAACCCAAGAACACCCTGGGTTGCACCGAAAGCCGCGCCTATGACGAGCTCAACCGCGTCACCAAAATCACCGACGCACTGGATGGCGAAACCAGCTTCACCTATGACCTGGCGGGCAACCGGCTGACGGTCAAAGACGCCGAAGCCAAGACCTGGACCTTTGCCTACGACGACCTGGGGCGCCTGAGCAGCGAGACCGACCACAGTGGCAAGGTCATCAGCTATAAGCCTGATGAAGCGGGCAATGTGTATGAAAAGACCAACCGCCTCAATGAGGTCACCCGCTATACCTTTGACAGCGGCAATCGCCTGACCCGCGTTGACTATCTCAAGGACAGCACTGTTGAGACGTTCGGATATGACCCAGCAGGCAACCGCAATGCGGCGGCCAATGGCTCGGTGAGCTACGTCTTCGCCTGGGACTCGCTGAATCGACTGCAGGGCAAAAATGACAGTCGTGGCAGGAGTATGAGCTTCACCTTTGACAAGGTGGGCAACATCCTTACGAAGACTACCTATCAGGGCACCACCACGAGCTACGTGTACAACGCGGCCAATCGCCTGGTGATGCTGCGCAACCCCGACTACACGCAAGTGGACTACCAATACGATCCGGCTGGCCGGCTGCTCAGCAGGGTGACGGCGGCGGGTGCGCGGGCCAGCTACCAGTACGACGCCAATGGCTGGTTGAGTAAACTCAGTCAATACGATGCTGCCAATTCGCTGCTCTCAGACACCAGCTATTCGCGAGACCGTGTGGGCAACATCCTCACGCAGGCAGACAGCGGCAGCACAACAACCTACACGCTCGACGCCCTGTACCGAATCAAGACGGCGGATTACCCAGGCACGGCCAACGACGAAGCGTTTGACTACGACAAGGTCGGCAATCGCAAGAGCTACACCAAGGGCGCGTTGGCGGCCAACAGCACCACAACCCGTTTCTACAACTACACCGCTGGCACGAACCGCCTGTTGGACATCCGCATTGGCAGCACCACAGGCACAGTGGAAAGCAGCTTTACGCATGACCTTGAAGGTAGGCTGACAGCCCAGACCGGCACAAACGCCAAGACCTTGACCTGGGATGCCAAGGGTCGCGTCAAGTCCGTGGGCGCAGAGGCCTACAGCTATGACCCGATGGACTACCGCATTGGTCGCAGTGGCGGCACCTTGGGCAACCGCAGCTACTTCCTGGAAGGCGAGCATCTGGAGTCTGAATACTCGGGCAGCCAGTTGCAGGCCAAGTACTTCCGGGGCAGTTCGGTGGATGAACTGGTTGCGGCCTGGATGTATGACACGGATGCCAAACTCAAGCCCTTCCTGTTCCACCACGATCAGGTCACAAGCACCACGGCGGTGAGTGGCCACAACGGCGGCACCACGCAGAGCATCAAGTACAGCGCGTTTGGGCAAGTGCAGTCCAGCACGGGTAGCAGCCCCAACAGGCTCAAGTACACGGGCCGCGAGGATGATGGTTCAGGGTTTTATTACTATCGAGCCAGATATTATGATCCGGGCATTGGAAGATTCATTTCTGAAGACCCCAAGGGATTTGATGCGGGCTTGAATTTTTATGCATACGTGGGAAACAACCCACTGATAGCAAATGACCCGGATGGGTTGGAGGCCTTTGTGTATGTCACTCCGCGTCAGGACAAAGGGTACAATTTCAGGGCCTTTGATGACAGAAAAAACCCGATGGTCAGCGGGGTGTTTAACTTTACAACGGAGAACAAGGATCCTTCCGTTCGCCCCGGATCATACTCACTCTCGCCTCGGCCGCACATAGAAGAAAAAACAGGTATTTCTGGCGTAATCCAGCAGCTTGGATCCATATATTACGGCAACAGAACCGGCGATGTTAATCGGCACGAGGGCATGCCCGTGCTTTCCAATACAAATCAGCAGAACTTGATTTCTTACCCTGATGGATCAACGCGAACAAACATCACAATCCATCCTGGCAGAAATCCGGCAACAGGTGAAGGCGGAAATTCTCTTGGTTGCCTCGTTTGCAATAATTTAACATTCGGGGCATTGAATGGATTGCTGAAAAACAATTACGCAAACGGCGGAGCTCGTCTTGAAATGCTTCCGGCAGGGGTTGACCCATTCCCAAGTCTCAAACTCCCGTCCGCCGCCCCATTCGTTGGCCCAATTCAGCCGCAGTCCGCGTTTAGGCTAGACAATACATTCATGTCGCTTGGAATTGCGGGAGGGGGGTTTTTGATTTACCCCAACAAATCAAATACAAACTACTCAACATCCGTCTACAGCAAGTGATTTTATGCCAAATGACTCAGCAAAAATGCCGCATAAATTTCATGGTCTGATTCTGGCAATTTGGTGGCTGCTTGTGCTTTTGGTGGGGCTTGCGCCTTGGTGGTATTTTTTTGGCGGTGAAATGTGGAGTGTCATCCGCTACAAAAATCATCACGTTTTTTTGATGTGCCTTGTGTTCATTATGGCAACAGCCTTCGCTGGAGCAATGCGGCTTGGTTTTTTGTCTGGACTAAAAATCCTTGTCAACTGCTCGGCGACAGCATTTTTGCTTGCGATCTCTAGGGGGCTGCTATTACAGAGGATTGATGCCGACTGCTCCTCCATTTGTTTTGGATTCGTGAACGAAATTCTTGGGATTGGTTGCGGGTCTGCTGGCGAGGGATGTGCCACAGAATTTTTTTTGCTCGCGTTCTTTTCATTTGTTGCGATCACAATATTTTTTAAAAAGCTCTATAAATAGCTGCCCCATTCGGCGCGCAGCTACATGAGCGTTAAATCTCCCAGATAAAAGCCCCTTTCGATCTGTGGAGGATTGCAAACAGAACAGCTGGAGGCACTCGAAACGGAACAAGTGGGGGCTTTCAATCAGAGTAGGTGGGGGGGCTGATGGCCAATACGCAGGAATCAATCATCTCGGTCACCTTGCCGAGGACTTGTCCGAGACCTTTGGCCCAGGCTTCGCCGTGCTTGTTGCGTCGGTTCAACCTTTCGGCGAGGTCCTTGTAGGTGAGCGGCTGGAGCACGCCATCTCGCTGCGCCCGGACGTGGTCAATGAGTATGGGCACAGCCAGGCGTGCGTATTCCGCGTTGGACAGCCCGCCCGTAGGTGCTTGATCGAATAGGCCTAACTCATCATCTTCGGGTGGGTCGGCGAGGGCGACTGCTGGCGATTGGCGTCCGGGGAAAGCTCCCTTGGGCAACACAAGCTCGAAAAGGTAGCCGGGATCGATGGTGTCGCCGCGACGCTCCTGAAAGCGTTCTTCAAGGCGAAGCCGCGTCACAAGGTCGGCCCCAGAGAAGCCAAACACCCGTTGCAACTCATGCGCGCGGTCCATGTAAAAGCGAGCGACCTTGCGCTCCCCCCTCTTCAAGGACGCTGGATCCGGATCTGCCTCATAGCCGACGACGCGCAGCTTGTCTGCTGCAGCTCGACGCAGGTTCTCATCAGCCTCTCGGCCATGGGCCACGGCGGGGCCTTTCCATTCCCGCATTTTCCCGCCAAGTCTCACGAAGCGGCGAAGGCGGCCGCCCTCTGCGTCGTCCTCGATGTCGAGTATCTGGTCTCTCCAAAGGGTGCAGACCAACACATCGTCAGGGCTGAAAGCGTTCCATGGCGTGTCGTGTCGCGCGTGTTGAGGGCTTTTTCGATAGGTGTCGACGTCGCAGGTGAGCTTCCAGAAATTGTGGGTGCTCGTCTCTACTCGTTCCTTGTCCATGGCTGTGTGCTCCCCCTGGATCGGTCGTGGAGGAGGGCCGAAGCCCTCGTCTGGTCAGATCGCGAAGTCTTCGAGCTTCTTGCCGTCTGCCTGTGCGGCCTTGAGCCACTTGGGCTGGAGGCCCCGGCCAGTCCAAGTGTTTCCAGTGGCTGGATCGCGGTACTTGGGCGCCACTGTCCGGCCGGAGAGCTTGTTCGCCGCGCCGGCGTCTGCTTGAGCTCGACGCTTACCTGGCCATGCTGTGGACAGGTCATCGACCGTGAGATGGTGCTCTGCCATCAAGCCTTTGATGTTCGCGATCACTTCCGCGCGTTGAGCACGATGTGATTCTTGGATTTGTCTTTCGACTGCTTGCAGTTGCCTTTGAATGGTTTCTCGTTGATCCAGCAGGGTGGTCAAGGATTCTTGTGTGCTCATTGCGCCCTCGATGTTGTTTTGCGACGGTGGTTACGAATTGAATAAGTCTCGTCGGCCCAGCCTTCCATCGATGCTGGTCAAATCCGAGCATGAAGAATCTACTCGAAAAATTTGGGGGTTTCCTGGCTCTCTTGCTGATGGTGGGGTGGTTTGCCATTCAAACCTTTGGTGGCCAGGCCGGAACGGCTCTGTTCGGCAATTCGACACCCGTGCGTTTGCTTGCTGGCCACACTCTGGCTGCGTTGTTCCTGTGGGTGACCATCCGAGCCGTTCTCAGCTGCTCTGAGAAGGCAGGGGTCAAACCGATTCAAATCGGCAGTGTTCGGCGCAATGACGTGTTGATCCTGGGTGGGCTGATGTTGGCGGGATACGCGCTCGAGCGGCTCTACACCGCTCTGTTCGGCATCCAGGCCGAGACGTACATGCAGGGCCTCCTGAGCCTTCCTTCATGGCAACTGGCGCTTGTCACCGACCGGCGTAATGGAGCCACTTCGTGATCGGCATATTGGAGCCAGCCGATGATCGGCGTTATGGATCCAGTGCGTGATCGCCGTATTGGAGCCAGCGGCGGATCGGCGTAATGGAGCCAG
>JAKARB010000019.1 GCA_021819435.1 Pseudomonadota bacterium
TGGGGGCGGGCAGCGCAGGACTGGAAGAACGCGATGAATCAGTTTGCGATCCTCTACGCGGATCGATTCATCAAATCCGCTGCGTAAGCAGCTTCATCGCCCCGAACACAAAAAATCTGACACTCCCGGGCGGGTATGGTTTCGGATGTTTTCGTTACCCTGGCCTGCCGCCAGTTACCCATCCTCAGCTTGCCCATGAGCCGTCCCGAACCCCAACCCCGTGAGGCCTACGCCCACTTCAGCACCATCACCACGCGGTGGATGGACAACGATGTCTACGGACACGTCAACAACGTCACCTACTACAGCTACTTCGACACAGCGGTGAACCGCTACCTGATCGAGGCCGGTGTGCTCGACATCCACGCAGGCGAGGTGATTGGCCTGGTCATCGAGACGCATTGCAACTATTTCGCGCCGCTGGCTTTTCCGCGCAACGTGGAGGCTGGCATCCGCGTGGCCCATGTCGGCAAGAGCAGCGTGCGATATGAGATCGGCTTGTTCGAGGCGGGCGAGCCGATGAGCGCTGCCTGCGGGCATTTCGTGCACGTCTACGTCGACCGGCAGGAGCGCAGGCCCACCAGCTTGCCCGCGTCGTTCTTGGAAGCCTTGTCCAAGCTGCGTTGAGCCTTCGCAGGCAGTGGCATCGGCAGGGGGACCGTTTTTGCGGGTATTCCCTGCCATTTGTCGCCAAATCGCGCTGATGTGGCCGTCTATGATTTTTGGGTTGATCTGATGTCTGATGTTTTCAGATTTTTGATCCCATTCCTTTCATTGATCCGCTACCTCGGAGGTTTCCATGAGCCTGATGGGCCAGATGATGCACATGCCCCTGCTGATCTCGTCGCTGCTGACGCACGCGGCGCGCCACAACGGCGACACGGAGATCGTCTCCAAGCGCGTGGAGGGCGACATGCACCGCACCACCTGGGCCGAGGTCGAGCTGCGTTCGCGCAAGCTGGCGCAGGCCCTGGATCGCCTGGGCATGAAGGCGGGCGACCGCGTCGGCACGCTGGCGTGGAACGGCTATCGTCACCTTGAGGTCTATTACGCGGTGTCGGGCTCGCAGCGCGTGTGCCACACCATCAACCCGCGCCTGTTCCCGCAGCAGGTGGCTTGGATTGCGAACGACGCGCAGGACCAGGTCATCTTTGTCGACCTCAACATCTTCCCTCTGGTGGAGAAGCTCGCGCCCATGCTGCCGGCGCTCAAGCACGTGGTGCTGATGTGTGGCCGCGAGCACATGCCCAAGGAATCGGCGCTGAAGAACCTGCATTGCTATGAAGATCTGGTCAACGCGGAGGACGGCAACTACACGTGGCCTTCGTTCGACGAGAACACCGCCGCCAGCATTTGCTACACCTCGGGCACGACCGGCAACCCCAAGGGTGCCGTGTACTCGCATCGCTCGACCGTGCTGCACGCGTTCGCCGCAGCCCTGCCAGACGCCATGTGCCTGAAGGCCACCGACACGGTGCTGCCGGTGGTGCCGATGTTCCATGTCAACGCCTGGGGCTTGCCTTATGCCGCCGCGATGGTGGGCTGCAAGCTGGTGATGCCGGGGCACCACCTCGATGGCGCGTCGCTCTACAACCTCTTCGAAGCAGAGAAGGTCACGATGTCGGCCGGCGTGCCCACCATCTGGCTGGGCCTGCTCAACCACGTCAAGGCCAACGGCCTGAAGTTCAGCACCTTCAAGAGCACCGTGATCGGCGGTGCGGCTTGTCCGCCGGCGATGATCCGGGCGTTCGAGAACGAGTACAACGTCGAAGTGATCCACGCCTGGGGCATGACCGAGATGTCGCCGCTGGGCACGCTGGGGCGCCTGAAGACCAAGCATGCCGACTGGTCCACCGAGGACAAGCAGAAGCTGCTGGAGAAGCAGGGCAAGTCGGTGTTCGGGGTCGACATGCGCATCGTTGATGGTGATGGCAAGGTGCTGCCTTGGGACGGCAAGTCGGCGGGAGACCTGGAGGTCCGGGGACACTGGGTCATCAACAGCTACTTCAACATGGACAAGTCGCCGTTGCATGACGGCTGGTTCCCGACGGGCGATGTGGCCACCATCGATGCCGATGGCTACATGCAGATCACCGACCGTTCGAAAGACGTGATCAAGTCGGGTGGCGAATGGATCAGCTCCATCGACCTGGAGAACGTGCTGATGGCACATCCTGCGGTGCACGAAGCAGCGGCCATTTCGTGCTTCCATCCGAAGTGGGACGAGCGCCCGCTGATGGTGGTGGTCAAGAAGCCGGGCGCGGAGGTGTCTGGCGAAGAACTCATCGCCTTCTACGAGGGCAAGATCCCGAAGTGGCAGACGCCCGATGACGTGGTCTTCGTCGATGAGATCCCGCACACGGCGACCGGCAAGATCTCCAAGTTGCAGCTGCGTGAGCGGTTCAAGGATCACAAACTGCCGACCTCCTGAGGCCGGCCAAAGAACCGCGTGAGACGCCGCGCGTGAAGCCTCGCGAAGAGGTAAGCGTTTTCGCTTGAAGGATCATCCCGAATGGGGTGGTCCTTTTTTCATGCATCGGCCGGGAAGCTCGATTTGATCGGCCTTTGCGGGCGATGCGCATGGACGGTGAGGGGCGATCCGAACGCTCGTTCGAAGTGCCTCGTGTTGCGGGTCATCCCTGAAGACCCCCCCGATGCATGGGGGGTAAATTGGGTGCGGCCTTGAGCCTCGACCCAAAGGAGAAAGCAATGAGATTCCCCGTTCGCGCACTGAGCGTCCTGGTCATGACTTCCCTGACTGCCGGTGCCGCCCTGGCCCAGAAAGGCGAGACCATCAAGATCGCCTGGATCGATCCGCTCTCCGGCCTGATGGCCAGCGTGGGCCAGAACCAACTCAAGAGCTATCAGTTCGTCGCCGAGAAGCTCAATGCCAGCAACCCCGCTGGCGTGAAGTTCGAGATCATCAGCATCGACAACAAGCTGAGCCCGGCTGAATCGCTCAATGCCTTGAAGTCGGCCGTTGACCAGGGTGTGCGCTACGTGGTGCAGGGCCTGGGCTCGGGGGCCGCGGGTGCGCTGGTGGACGCGATCAACAAACACAACGAGCGCAACCCCGGCAAGGAGGTGGTCTACCTGAACTACGCGGCCGTGGACCCGGACCTGACCAACAGCAAGTGCAGCTTCTGGCACTTCCGCCTGGACGCGGACACGTCGATGAAGATGGAGGCCTTGACCACCTTCATGAAGGACCAGAAGGAGATCCAGAAGGTCTACCTGATCAACCAGAACTACGCGCACGGCCAGCAGGTCTCCAAGTACGCCAAGGAGAACCTCAAGCGCAAGCGCCCCGACGTGCAGATCGTGGGCGACGACCTGCATCCGCTGGCCCAGGTGCGCGACTTCGCGCCTTACGTGGCCAAGATCAAGGCATCGGGCGCCGACACCGTCATCACCGGCAACTGGGGCTCGGACCTGGCCTTGCTGGTGAAGGCCGCCAACGACGCGGGCCTGACCGCCAAGTTCTACACCTACTACGCCAACTTCGGTGGCACGCCGACGGCGCTGGGCAAGTCTGCGGGCGGGCGCGTCTACCAGGTGGGCTATGGCCACTACAACATGCCGGGCCTCTCGGGTCAGTTGACCAGCGAGTTCAAGAAGCGTTTCAACGATGACTTCTACTCGGAAGCGACCTACACCGCGCTGGTGATGTTGTCGCAAGGCATGGCCAACGCCAAGTCGACCGACCCGGTGAAGGTGGCCCGGGCCATGGAGGGCTTGAAGTTCAAGTCCTTCAACGGCGATGTCGAGATGCGCAAGAGCGACCACCAGTTGCAGCAGCCGCTGTTCATCACGCAGTGGGCGCCGGTGGATGCCAAGAACGCCTACGACGTCGAGAAGACCGGCATGACCTTCGTGCCCGTGAAGGCCTTCGATGCGTATGTGGCGAGCACGCCTACTTCCTGCCAGATGAAGCGGCCTTCGTGATGCGCACGGCGGCTGAATCCCGCAGGGTCAGCCTCCTCTGACGTGCCTGGCCGGTCGTTTCCTTGGTTGGAGGCGATCGGTCTTCTTGTGCCTGCTTTTGTATTCGCGTTTGTACAGCGTTTGCACCTGATGTAGCCCGCCTGACATGGAAACCTTCTTCGTCTTCTTCCTGAATGGCATCAGCTACGGGCTGCTGCTGTTCATGCTGAGTTCGGGCCTGACCCTGATCTTCAGCATGATGGGGGTGCTCAATTTTGCGCACACGAGCTTCTACATGCTGGGGGCTTACTTCGCGTATGCGTTGACGGGCCTCATCGGCTTCTTTCCTTCGCTGGTGCTCTCGCCGCTCCTGGTGGGGCTGCTGGGCGCGGCGTTCGAGCGCCACAGCCTGCGCAAGGTGCATGCGTACGGGCACGTGCCCGAGTTGCTGGTGACCTTCGGTTTGTCTTACGTGGTGCTCGAGGTGGTGCGCCTGGTCTGGGGGCCGGCCAACGTCGATTACCGCGTGCCCGATGCGCTCAGCGGTCCGCTGTTCACGCTGGCGAGCGTGAAAGGGCAAGGCCTGAGCTGGATGGTCGGCGCGGGGGATGCGGCCATGTGCGCCGCCGCGGGCAACAGTTGCACGCAGTTCCCGATCTACCGGGGCTTCATGGCGCTGGTTGCGCTGTTCATGCTGGGCTCGCTGTGGCTGCTGCTGACGCGCACCCGCATCGGTTTGATCATCCAGGCCGCGCTCACCCACCCGGACATGACCCAGGCGCTGGGCCACAACGTGCCGCGCGTGATGATGGGGGTCTTCGGAGGCGGCTGCGCGCTGGCGGGTCTGGCCGGCGTCATTGGTGGCAACGCTTTCGTCACCGAGCCGAACATGGCGGCCTCGGTGGGCGCCATCATCTTCGTGGTCGTGGTGGTGGGTGGCATGGGCTCGCTGGCCGGGGCCTTCCTGGCCTCACTGCTCATCGGCCTGATCCAGACCTTCGCCGTGGTCATCGACGTGTCGGGCGCATCGCTGTTGCAGAGCCTTGGCAGCCCGGTCGCTTTTGATCACTGGGCTTATCCGCTGCTGAAGATTTCGGTTTCGCAGATGGCGCCGATCCTGCCTTATCTCCTGCTGGTGCTGATCCTGATCTTCAGGCCCAAGGGCCTGCTGGGCACGCGCGAGGAGTGAACAGATGTCTGCACAAGCCTACACTTTTCGCCCCTGGAACGTTGGCCGCATCGTCCTGTGGTCGCTGTTCGCCATCGTCTTGCTGGTGGCCCCCAAGCTGTTCACCAGCAGCCTCGCGATGACCATGCTCACGCAGATGGGCATCGCCATCATCGTCTGCCTGTCCTACAACATGCTGCTGGGGCAGGGGGGCATGCTCTCGTTCGGGCACGCCGTGTACTCGGGGCTGGGCTCGTTCGCCGCCATCCACACGCTCAACAAGGTGGGCGCGGGCGAGTGGGCCATCCCGGTGAGCTTGATTCCGATCGTGGGTGGGCTGGCGGGCTTGCTCGTGGCGTCGCTGTTGGGTGCGGTCAGCACCAAGAAGTCGGGCAACACCTTCGCCATGATCACGCTGGGCGTGGGCGAGCTGGTGTGGTCGATGTCGCTGATGCTGCCGGAGTTCTTCGGCGGCGAAGGCGGGATTTCAAGCAACCGCGTGGTGGGCGAGCCTTTCATGGGCATCACCTTCGGCCCGCAGACGCAGGTCTATTACCTGATCGCGTTCTACTGCTTCGTGTGCACGGTGCTGATGTTCGCGTTCACGCAGACGCCGCTGGGGCGCATGCTCAACGCGGTGCGCGACAACCCCGAGCGCGTCGAGTTCATCGGTTACGACACGCAGCGCGTGCGCTACATCGCCTTCATGATCGCGGGCTTCTTCGCGGGCATCGCGGGTGGGCTGTATTCGATCAATTTCGAGATCGTGACGGCCGAGGTGGTGGGGGCCCACCGCTCGGGGGCCTACCTGCTGTTCACCTTCCTGGGCGGGGCGCTGTTCTTCTTCGGGCCGATCATCGGCGCGGTGCTGATGGTGCTGGCCACGGTGCTGCTGTCGGAGCTGACCAAGGCCTGGTTGCTCTACCTGGGCGTGTTCTTCCTGCTGATGGTGATGTATGCGCCGGGCGGCATCGCCAGCCTGATCATGATGAACCTGCGACTGGCGGCCTACGGCTTGCTGCGCAAGCTGTGGACCAGCTACCTCGCGCTCGCGGGCACGGGTTTGACGGTGATCCTGGGTTTGGCCGTGATGGTGGAGATGGTCTACCACATCAAGCTCAACGAAGCCCTGGGCCCCGAGATGAGCTTCATGGGCGCGACGCTGAACACGCGCGGGGTCGACGCCTGGGTCGGGGCGGCCTTGCTGCTGGTGACCGGCGTGGGGTGTTTCGAGGTGGCGCGGCGCGAGTTCCTGCGTCAGTGGGGCCACATCCAGGAGGAGATCGAGGCCGAGAACCTTCGGCGTGAGGGGTTGTGATGCCGTCGCACATGCCACCGCCCACATGCCTTTCCACTGGAGCCTGAGAACATGAGCCCCGCATCCCCATCCAACGACCTGGCGCTGGAGTTGCGCGACGTGCGCAAGTCTTTCGGCAAGACCGAGATCATCCGTGGCGCCAACCTGGCCGTCAAAGCCGGCGAGCGCGTCGCCCTCATCGGTCCGAACGGCGCGGGCAAGTCCACGCTGTTCAACCTCGTCAGCGGCCGCATGGCGCCCAGCAGCGGCCAGATCCTGCTGCATGGCGAGGCCATTCACGGCATGAAGCCCTATGAGATCAACCGCCGAGGCCTGGCGCGCAGCTTCCAGGTCTCGAACCTGTTTCCGCGCCTGTCGGTGTTCGAGAACATCCGCTGCGCGGTGCTGTGGTCCATGGGCCAGCGCTACAGCTTCTGGCGCTTTCTGTCCGACCTGACCGATGTCAACCAGCGCGCCGAAGAGGTGCTCGACAAGATCCGCCTGCGCCGCAAGCGCGACACGCACGTCGCCAACCTGACCTACGCCGAGCAGCGCGCGCTCGAAGTTGGCGTGACCATCGCCGGTGGCGGCCACGTCATCCTGCTCGACGAGCCCACCGCGGGCATGAGCAAGTCCGAGACGGCCAACTTCGTCAGGATGATCCGCGAGGTCACCGAGGGCAAGACGCTGCTCACCGTGGAGCACGACATGGGTGTGGTGTTCGGCCTGGCCGACCGCATCGCGGTGCTGGTGTACGGCGAGGTGATCGCCTTCGACACGCCCGAGAACGTGCGCGCCGACGAGCGCGTCAAGGAGGCCTACCTCGGCTCGGTGCTGGCCGAAAGCCAGCGGGCCGAGGCGCAGGCCGCCGAGGTCTCGGCGCATGGCGCGGGAGCCTGACATGTTGAAGATCGAAAACCTGCACGCCTTCTACGGCAAGAGCCACATCCTCCATGGCGTCGACCTGGCGGTGAAGCCAGGCGAGATCGTCAGCTTGCTGGGCCGCAACGGCTCGGGCCGCTCCACCACCATCAAGGCCATCATGGGCCTGGTCGACGGCCATGGCTCGATCAAGTGGCAGGACAAGGAGATGCTGGGCGCCAAGCCCTACGACATCGCCCGCCACGGCATCGGCTACGTGCCCGAGAGCCGCGACGTGTTCCCCAAGCTGACGGTCGAGCAGAACCTGTTGCTGGGCCAGCAATCAGGGCGCAAGAAGGGCCGCTGGAGCCTGGACGACATGTACCGCATGTTCCCGCGCCTCAAGGAGCGCCAGCACACCGAAGCGGGCGTGATGTCGGGCGGTGAGCAGCAGATGCTCACGCTGTGCCGCACGCTGATGGGCGACCCGGACCTGATCATGATCGACGAGCCGACCGAAGGCCTGGCGCCCAAGATCGTCGAGTTGGTGGGCGAGTACCTCAAGGAGCTGCAAAAGCGCGGCCTGGGCGTGCTGCTGGTCGAGCAGAAGCTCACCATCGCGCTCGACATCTCGCAGCGCTGCTACGTGATGGGCCACGGCGAGGTGGTCTTCCACGGCACGCCCGATGAGTTGCGCGCCGACAAATACGTGCGGCGCGAGTGGCTGGAGGTGTGAGCCTCGCGGCCTGCCGATGAGGGCCGGCACCGGGTGTCTGCACCTGGGCCGCAGGGTCATCGCGGCAGGCTTGTCGAGCCTGTGTCAGAATCTAGCTCGATTCTTACAAGGCTTCTTGTCAGAATTGATTTTCAGCCGGGCGGACGCCGCCGGCCATCCCGCCCAGCCTCTGGGAGATGTCGGCGTCCGCGTGTCTTCATCGAACGCTTCCCGACATTGCCATGAGCGCTTCCTACCAAGTCACCGACGGCGTGGCCGTCATCTCCCTGGAGAACCCTCCCGTCAACGGCCTCGGCCAGAGCACCCGCGCTGGCATCGTCGACGGCATCCAGAAGGCCCAGGCCGACGCCGCTGTGCAGGCCGTGGTGATCATCGGCTCCGGCAAGGTGTTCTGCGGTGGCGCGGACATCCGCGAATTCGGCAGCCCCAAGGCCTTCGCCGAGCCCAACCTGCACGTCACCATCGAAGCGGTCGAGCGTTGCAGTAAACCCGTGGTGGCCGCCATCCACGGCGTGGCCATGGGCGGTGGGCTGGAGCTGGCGCTGGGTTGCCACTACCGTGTCGTCGCCAAGGGCACGCAGATCGCGCTGCCAGAGGTCAACATCGGCATCGTGCCGGGCGCCGGTGGCACGCAGCGCCTGCCGCGCGTGCTGGGCGTTGAAACCGCCTTGCAGATGATCACCACCGGCGCTTCGGTGCCTTCTGAAAAGCTGGCCGCCGCGCCCGGCCAGAAGCTCTTCGACAAGCTGGTCGATGGCGAGTTGCTGCCCGCCGCCATCGCCTTCGCCAAGGACGTGGCTGGCGTGCGCCCGCTCCCCTCCGTGCGTGAACTGAAGGTGGCCGCACCGGCCGATGCCGGCGCGTTCGACAAGGCCCGCGCCGAACTGGCCAAGAGCCGCAAGAACCTGATCGCCCCGCAGCGCTGCGTGGACTGCGTCGAAGCCGCCACCAAGCTGGACCTGGACGCCGGCATCGAGTTCGAACGCGAGGTGTTCGAAAGCCTGGTCACGGGCGACCAGGCCCGCGCGCTGCGCCATGCCTTCTTCGGCGAGCGCGCCGCCAGCAAGATCCCCGACGTGCCGGCCGACACCCCGCTGCGCCCCATCAAGCAGGTGGCCGTGATCGGCGCCGGCACCATGGGCGGTGGCATCACCATGTGCTTCCTCAATGCCGGCATCCCCGTGATCCTGCTGGAGATGAAGCAAGAGGCCATCGACCGTGGCGTGGGCATCATCCGCAAGAACTACGAAGCGCAGGTCGCCAAGGGCAAGCTCGCGCAAGACAAGTACGAGCAGCGCATGGCCCTGCTCAAGACCACGCTGAGCTACGAGGACATCGCCCAGGCCGACATGGTCATCGAAGCCGTGTTCGAGGACATGGGCGTGAAGTCGCAGGTGTTCACCAAGCTCGACAGCGTCATGAAGCAAGGCGCCATCCTGGCATCGAACACCTCGACGCTGGACGTGGACAAGATCGCTGAAGTGACGAAGCGCCCCGCCGATGTGGTGGGCCTGCACTTCTTCAGCCCGGCCAACGTGATGCGCCTGCTCGAAGTGGTGCGCAGCAAGCACACCGCCAAGGACGTGATGGCCACCGTGATGGCCGTGGCCAAGCAGATCAAGAAGGTGGCCGTGGTCTCGGGCGTGTGCGATGGCTTCATCGGCAACCGCATGTTCGAGCAGTACGTGCGCCAGGCCTTCTTCCTGGTCGAAGAGGGCGCCTCCGTTCAGCAAGTGGACAAGGCCGCCGAGGCCTTCGGTTTCGCCATGGGCCCCTTCCGCGTGGGCGACCTGGCCGGCAACGACATCGGCTTCGCCATCCGCAAGCGCCGCAGGCTCGAAAAGCCGGACGTGATCTACAGCAGCGTGGCCGACGCCATCTGCGAACTTGGCCGCTTCGGTCAGAAGGTGGGCAAGGGCTGGTACGACTACGAAGCAGGCAAGCGCGAGCCCATCCCCTCGGCCGAGGTGCAGGCCTGCATCGACAAGGTGCGCGCCGACAAGGGCCTCCAGCCCCGCCAGATCAGCGACGACGAGATCGTGCAGCGCCTGGTGCTGTCCATGACCAACGAAGGCGCCTTGATCCTGGAAGAAGGCATCGCCTCGAAGGCCTCGGACATCGACATGGTCTACCTCACGGGCTATGGCTTCCCGGTCTACCGTGGCGGCCCCATGCTGTACGCCGACATGCTGGGCCTGCCCAAGGTGATCGAGCTGATGAAGGGATTCGCGGCCAACCCGCATGGTGACCCGAAGTTCTGGACGCCCGCGCCGCTGCTGGCCAAGCTGGCCGCCGAAGGCAAGGGCTTCACCGGCTGATCGCGGAAGGACACCATGACCCACCGCGCCACCGTCGACTTCCTGCTGCACGACTGGCTCCAGGCCGAGGCGCTGTGCCAGCGCGAGCGCCACGCCGAGCACAGCCGCGAGACCTTCGACGCCGTGCTTGATTTGAGCGAGAAGATCGCCAACGAGCAGTTCGCGCCCATCAACCGCCTGACCGACGAGCACGAGCCCACCTTCGACGGCGTCACCGTGACGCTGCCGAAAGAAACGCCCGTGGCCATGGCCGCCTTCAACGAGGCGGGCCTGATGGCCGCCAGCAAGGACGCCGAACTCGGCGGCATGCAACTGCCGACGGTGGTCGAGATCGCCTCGATGAGCTTCTTCTACAAGGCCAGTGTCTCGCTCGCCGCGTACCCGATGCTCACGCGTGGCAACGCCAACACCATCCTCGCGCACGGCACGCCCAAGCAGATCGAGGTGTTCGCCAAGGGCGGCTTCGAAGGCCGCACCTTCGGCACCATGTGCCTGAGCGAGCCGCAGGCCGGCTCCAGCCTGTCCGACATCGCCACGCGGGCCGTGCCCGACGTCAAGGGCGACGGCACGGGCGTGGACTGGAGCGAAGACCCGCTGGGCAAGCGCTACCGCCTCAAGGGCAACAAGATGTGGATCTCGGGCGGCGAGCACGAGATGGGCGACAACATCGTCCACCTCGTGTTGGCCAAGATCCCGGGACCGGACGGCAAGCCGGTGCCGGGTGTCAAGGGCATCTCGCTGTTCATCGTGCCGCGCAAGTTGGTGAAGGCCGATGGCTCGATCACGTCGCAGCGCAACGACGTGGCCCTGGCCGGGCTCAACCACAAGTGCGGCTACCGTGGCACCGTCAACACCTTGCTGAACTTCGGCGAGGGCAAGTTCCCCCTCAACGGCGAAGCCGGCGCGGTGGGCTACCTCATCGGCAAGGAGGGCGAGGGCCTCAAGTGCATGTTCACGCTCATGAACGAGGCCCGCATCAGCGTGGGCCTGGGCGCGACCATGCTGGGCTACGCCGGCTATGAATACTCGTTGCAATACGCGAAGGAGCGGCCGCAGGGCCGCCACATTCAGGCTGGCGGCGCCGGTGGCAAGGACCACAACGCGCCGCAGGTTCCCATCATCGAGCACACCGATGTGAAGCGCATGCTGATGATGCAGAAGGCCATCGCCGAAGGCGGCCTGGCTCTGGGCCTGCTGTGCGCTCAACTGGTGGACGACCAGCACACCGGCAGCGGCGAGGAGGCCGAGAAGGCTGGTCTGCTGCTGGAGTTGCTCACCCCCATCGCCAAGAGCTGGCCCAGCGAATGGGCGCAGGAAGCCAACTCGCTGGCCATCCAGATCCTCGGCGGCTACGGCTACACGCGTGACTACCCGGTCGAGCAGTTCTGGCGCGACAACCGCCTCAACATGATTCACGAAGGCACACACGGCATCCAGGGCCTGGACCTGCTGGGCCGCAAGGTGGTGATGAACGGCGGCAAGGCCCTGAGCGTGCTGGCCGAGCGCATCAGCGAAACCATTCAGAAGGCTGGCCACGTCGAAGGCCTGGCCGAGCACGCCAACGCGCTGGCGCAAGCGCTGCAGAAGGTGGGGGCCAGCACCAAGGCCGCCTGGTCCACCGGCATGCCCGAAGAGGCCCTGGCCAACGCCACGCCCTACCTGCAGGCCTTTGGCCACACCGTGCTGGCCTGGATCTGGCTGGAGCTGGGCCTGGCCGCCAAGGCCGCGCAGGCCCGTGGCCATTGGGACGCCTCGCCGCTGGGCGCCGGTTTCTTGAAGGGCAAGCTGGCCGCCACCGATTACTTCTTCGCCTACGAGCTACCCAAGGTCGACGCGTGGTTGGGCGTGGTCTCGCGCCGCGACCTGACCTGCGCACGGGCCCAGGCCGACTGGTTTTGATTCAACAAGAAAGCACCGAACCCACCATGCTGCGACACATCGTCATGTGGACCCTCAAAGACCCGACCGATGCCCCGAAGGTCAAGGCCCTGCTCGACAGCTGCAAGGGCCTGGTGCCCGGCATGCACGAGTTCGACGTCGGCATCAAGACCGAAGGCCTGGAGGCCAACTGCGACGTGGTCCTTGTTTCGACCTTCGAGGATGCCGCCGCGCTCGCCGCCTACGTGCCGCATCCGCACCACCAGGGTGTGGTCGCGCAGATCCGCCAGATGGCGGCCACGCGACACGTCCTCGACTACCTCGTCTGAGCTTCGCGTCGGCGGCGTCCGCCGCGAAGCGCTCGCCGCACCGCGTTCGTCACACCTCGCCCGGCCACGGCCAGGGCGTTGCAGAAAGGCTGTTGCCATGAGCACCCCTCGCATCGTTCAGCAACTCTTCGACCTCACCGGCAAGACGGCCTTGATCACCGGTGGCTCGCGCGGCCTGGGCCTGCAGATGGCCCATGCGCTGGGCGAGGCCGGCGCCAAGGTGGTCATCAGTTCGCGCAAGGCCGCCGATCTGGAGCAGGCCGTGATGACCTTGCAAGATGCGGGCATCGACGCACGCTGGATCGCGGCGGATGCGGGCAAGCCGGAGGACATCCAGCGCCTGGCCGACGAGGCACTGGAGCGCGCGGGCGACATCGACATCCTCGTCAACAACGCCGGTGCCACCTGGGGCGCGCCCGCCGCCGAATACCCGCTCGAAGCTTGGGACAAGGTGATGAACCTCAACGTGCGCGGCTACTTCCTGCTGTCGCAAGCCATCGCCCGGGCGAGCATGATCCCGCGCAAGCAGGGCCGCATCATCAACGTGGCTTCCATCGCGGGGCTGGGCGGCAACCACCCCTTCATGCAGACCATCGCCTACAACACCAGCAAGGGCGCGGTGGTGAACTTCACGCGCGCGCTGGCCTGCGAGTGGGGGCACCTCGGCATCCGAGTCAACGCGATCGCGCCTGGCTTCTTCCCCAGCAAGATGACCGCTGGCACCCTGGCCGCCGTGGGTGAAGAGCGCCTGGCCGCCAGCGCCCCGCTGCAACGCCTGGGCGATGAGGAGGACCTCAAAGGCGCGACGCTGCTGTTCGCGTCCGAGGCGGGCAAGCACATCACCGGCCAGGTCCTGGCTGTCGATGGCGGCGTGAGCGCCGTGATCGGCGGCTGAGGTCCGCATCACCCTCCGCCGGTTGGGGTCGACCTTCAGCAGCCGGCTTCTTGGCAAACCAGGAGTCCATGAGATGAGCCTGATCAATCACCAGATCTTGCTGGCCTCGCGCCCCACGGCCGAGCCCACCGCTGGCAACTTCAAGCTGGTCGAAGCGTCCGTGCCCACGGCCGAGCAGCTCACCGACGGCCAGGTGCTCGTGCGCCACCATTACCTTTCGCTCGACCCCTACATGCGCGGCCGCATGAGCGACAGCAAAAGCTACGCCGAACCTCAACCCCTCGACGCCGTGATGATCGGCGGCACGGTGGGCGAGGTCATCGCCAGCAAAAGCGCGCGCTACGCCGTGGGCGACCACGTCGTCGGCATGGGCGGCTGGCAGGAGTACAGCGTGGTCGACGCCAACCAGCGTGGCGCCCTCACCAAGGTCGACATCCGCCACATCCCGTTGTCGGCCTACCTCGGCTCGGTGGGCATGCCGGGCGTGACCGCCTGGTATGGCCTGATGAAGATCATCGCGCCCAAGGCCGGCGAGACCATCGTGGTCAGCGCCGCCAGCGGTGCGGTGGGCAGCGTGGTGGGCCAGTTGGCCAAGGTGCATGGCTGCCGCGTGGTGGGCATCGCCGGCGGGCCGGACAAGTGCCGCTACGTGACCGATGAACTCGGCTTCGACGCCTGCCTTGATCACAAGGCGCTGACCGACCTGCGCAGCTTCTCTTCCGCCTTGAAGCAGGCCGCGCCGAATGGCATCGACGGGTGCTTCGAGAACGTTGGCGGCATCGGCCTGGACGCCGTGATGCTGCGCATGAACGCCTTCGGTCGCATCGCCCTGTGCGGGATGATCGCCGGCTACAACGGCGAGCCGCTGGTGATGCAAAACCCCTCGCTGATCTTGATCAACCGTTTGAAGCTCGAAGGTTTCATCGTGAGCGAGCACCCGGAGGTGTGGCCCGAGGCCATGCAGGAGCTCGGCGGTCTGGTGGCGTCTGGCCGCATGAAGTTCCGCGAGTCGGTGGCCCAGGGCCTCGCCAGCGCGCCAGAGGCTTTCCTGGGGTTGCTCAAGGGCCGCAACTTCGGCAAGCAACTGGTCAAGCTGATCTGAACTTTTTCAAGAGGAGGCCGACATGCCTGCCCAACACCTCACCATCCGCCCCGGCCAGACGGCCGTCATCACTGGGTCCGCCAGCGGCTTCGGCCTGGAGTTGGCCCGCCTCGGCGCGAAAAAAGGCCTGAACCTCGTCATCACCGACGTGCAGCAGGACGCGCTCGACGAGGCCTACGCCGAGCTTTCGCAAGCCGGTGCGCAAGTGGCTGCCTTGCGTGGCGACGTTTCGCGCGCCGAGGACATCCAGGCCCTCGCCGACCTGTGCCTGGAACGCTTCGGCGTGCCGCACATCGTCATCAACAACGCTGGCGTGGCCCATGGCGGCCTGATCTGGGAGCACACCCAGCGCGACTGGGAATGGGTGCTGGGCGTGAACCTGTTCGGCGTGGTGCATGGCATGCGCGTGTTCACACCGCTGATGCTGGAGGCCGCGCGCAAGGACGCTTCATACCAGGGCCACATCGTCAACGTGGCCTCGATGGCCGGTCTGCTGAACTCACCCAACATGGGCGCCTACAACGTCAGCAAGCACGCGGTGGTGAGCCTGTCTGAGACGCTCTACCACGACTTGTCATTGGTGACGCAGCAGGTGCACGCTTCGGTGCTGTGTCCGTACTTCGTGCCAACTGGCATCCACCAATCTCACCGCAACCGGCCCAAGGAGCTGCGCAGCCCGGGCAAGCCCACGGCCAGCCAGATGATCGCGCAGGCGATGAGCACGAAGGCGGTCACGTCGGGCAAGGTGACGGCGGCGGACACGGCCCGGCTGGTGTTCGAGGCCATCGACCAGGGCAAGTTCTACGTCTACACGCACCCGCAGGCCTTGGGCATGGTGCAGACCCGGCTGGAAGACGTGGTGCAGGGGCGCAACCCGACGGATCCGTTCGCAGGCAAGCCGGAGATCGGCGAGCAGTTGAGGGCAGCTTTGAAACAGGCCTCCCAAGGTTGATGCGTGCGGTGGGGGCTTGAGGGATGCCGCGCTGCCGTCATGCTTGACAGCCCACGCCAGGGAATCACTTCGCGTCCAGCTCCCGATGCCGGGCCAGCACCACGCCCCGCTGGGCGAAACGCTGCACCAGTTGCTCCACGCAGTACACCGAACGGTGCTGCCCACCCGTGCAGCCGATGGCCACCGTCACGTAGCTGCGCTGGTCACCTTCCAGCGCTGGCAGCCAGCGCAGCAGGAAGGCTTCGATCTGCGCGATCAACTCGGCCGATTCGGGCTGCTGCGCCAGGTACTCGATGACGGCCTGGTCCCGCCCCGTCAAGGGCTTGAGCTCCTTGATGTAGAAGGGGTTCGGCAACATGCGCACGTCGAAGACGAAGTCCGCGTCCATCGGCACGCCTTGCTTGAACGCGAAGGACTCGAAGACCAGCGTCAGCTTCGAAGGCGCGGCCTGCACGATGTTGCGGATCCAGGTGCGCAGTTGCGCCGGCCGCAGCAGCGAGGTGTCGATGACGGTGGAGACCTCACGCAAGGGGCTCAGCAGCTCGCGCTCGGTGCGGATCGCGTCGATCAGGACCTGGTCGGCCGTGGCCGTGAGGGTCGCGTCATGGTCGCTCGCGCGGCGGCGTGGCGTGTCGATGGCGGCGGCGGGCACGGCGCGCACTTGCGAAAGCGGGTGAGGGCGCCGGGTTTCCGAGAAGCGCCGTACCAGCGCGTCGGTGCTGGCGTCGAGGAACACAGACCGCACCTTGTGCCCGTCCGTCTGCAACTGCTGCAGCATGGGCATGAGGTCGGGCAGCGAGTCGGCGCTGCGCACGTCCACCGAAACGGCCACGCGGCGGCGGCGGTCGGGGTCGCGTTGCACCTCGAGGTCGATCATGCCGCCCAGCAATTCGGGCGGCAGGTTGTCGACGCAGAAGTAGCCGGCGTCTTCCAGGGCGTTGAGCGCCACCGACTTGCCCGAGCCGGAGATGCCGGTCAGCAGCACGATGTCGAGCGTCTTCATGCGGGTTCCTTGCGCGCCTTGGGGCGGGGGGCGTCGGCTTGAGCGGCACCTTGGGTGGTCGCTGCGGCGCGCGCGGTCTGCAGCATCACGCGGGCGTGGGCCAGGCTGGTGTCGCTGACCGCGCCGCCCAGCATGCGGGCCACCTCGGCTTCGCGCGCCTCGCCACTGACTTCGCCGATGCGGCTCGTGGTCTGCGCGCCTTGCAGCGACTTGGCCACCAGCAGGTGGTGGTGGGCGCAGGCGGCCACTTGCGCCAGGTGGGTGACGGCCAGCACCTGGCGGCCTTCCCGGGCTTCGCCCAGGCGCTGCATCAGGCGGCCCACGGTGTCGGCCACCGCGCCACCCACGCCGGAATCGATCTCGTCGAAGATCAAGGTCGCGACGCCTTGACCCTCGCTTTGCTGCGTGGTCGTCACGGCGATGGCCAGGGCCAGGCGCGAGAGTTCGCCGCCCGAAGCCACCTTGGCCAGCGGGCGAGGGGTGCTGCCGGCGTGGCCGGCCACCAGGAAGTCGATGGCCTCCAGGCCGCCGCTCTGGGGTTCGTCAACGGGCGAGAGCGCCACCTCGAAGCGGCCGCCCGCCATGCCCAGCTCCTGCATGGCGGCGCTCACCGCGTCGCTCAGGCGGGGGGCGGCTTGCTTGCGCTGCTTCGAGGCTTGTTGCGCCTGCTTGAGCCAAGCCGCATGGGCCTGGTCGGCGTGGCGCTCCAACGCGGCCAGGTCGGTGGCGGCGTCTAGCTCGGCGAGTTCGGCCTTCCAGCCCGCGAGCAGCTCGGGCAGCTCCGCGGGTGGGCGGCGGTGGCGGCGTGCCAGGCCCATCCAGGCCGAGACGCGGGCGTCCAGCTCACCCAGGCGCTGTGGGTCGAGCTCGGTGTGACCGAGCACGCCATGCAGGCTGTGGGCGGCGTCTTGCAGCTGGGCCTGCGCCTCGCGCAGCACCTCCAGGGCGTTGCCCAGGCGGGGCTCGTAGCCCGCCACTTCTTCGAGGGCATCGATGGCGCGGGCGGCCAGGCCCTCGGCGTTGAGCTCGGCCTCGGCGACGGCGTCCAGCGCCAACTGGGCCGCATCCAGGATGGACTGGCCGTGGCTCAGCCGCGTGTGTTCGGCATTGAGCTCGTCCCACTCGCCGGCTTGCGGCGAGAGTTTGTCCAACTCGGCGATCTGCCATTGCAGGCGCTCGCGTTCGCGCTCCAGGTCCACCTGCTTCGCGCGGGCGTCCTGCAGGCGCTTGTGGGCTTCGCGGCGGGTCACCCAGGCCGCTTGCAGCGCGGCGGTGTCCACGCCGGCCTGCTCATCGACCAGTTCGCGCACGCTGTCGGGGCGGGTCAGGCTCTGCCAGGCGTGCTGGCCGTGGATGTCGACCAGGTGTTCGCCCAGTTCGCGCAACTGCGTGAGCGTGGCCGCGCCACCGTTGACCCACGCACGGCTCTTGCCCTGGGCGTCGACCACGCGGCGCAGCAGCAGGCTGCCGGTGTCCGTCCATTCGCTGGTGTCGAAGCCGGCCTCGTCCAGCCAGGGGCGCAGCCGGGCTGCCAGCGCAGGGGTGAGCTCGAACTCGGCGCTCAGGTCGGCGCGCGCGGCGCCTTCGCGCACCACGCCGGCATCGCCGCGGCTGCCCAGCGTCAGTTGCAGGGCGTCGATCAGGATGGACTTGCCGGCACCGGTCTCGCCGGTCAGCGCGGTGAAGCCGCTGTCCAGCTCGATGTCGAGTTCGGTGACGATGACGAAGTCACGCAGGCTCAGGCGGCGCAGCATGGCTCTCAGCTCACTCCTTCGTTCCAGCGCAGCTTGCGGCGCAGGGTCGCGTAATAACTCCAGCCCTCTGGGTGCAGGAAGCGCACCTTGTGCGCCGAGCGCCGCACGGTGATGCGGTCGCGGTGCAGCAGGCTGGCCAGGGACTGCATGTCGAAGTTCATGCTGGCGTCGCGGCCAGCCACGATTTCGATGCTCACCGTGCCCGTGTCGGGAATGACGATGGGCCGGTTGGAAAGCGTGTGCGAGGCGATCGGCACGATCACCCAGCCGCCGAGCGCCGGGTGCAGGATGGGGCCGCCGGCCGACATGGCGTAGGCCGACGAACCAGTGGGCGATGCCACGATCAGGCCGTCGGCGCGGTAATTGGCGATGAACTGGCCGTCGACCTCGGCGCGCAGCTCGACCATGCTGGCCGTGGCGCCCCGGCTGACCACCACCTCGTTGATGGCGTGGCCTTCGTAGATGGTCTCCAACTCGCCACCGCGGTGGGGGCGCAGCACCGCGCCCTCGAGCATGTGGCGCGTTTCGGCCTCGTACTGGCCGCTGAGGATCAGGGGCAGGGCGGTGGCCACGTCCTTGAGCTGGATGTCGGTGATGAAGCCCAGGCGACCCTGGTTGATGCCCACCAGCGGGATGTTGTAGCGGGCAAGTTCGCGAGCGGTGGCCAGCATGGTGCCGTCGCCGCCAAGCACGATGGCCACGTCACATTGCTCGCCGATCTCGCGCATGCTCAGCGCTGGGTAGTCGGTCATGCCCGTGTTGAGGGCGGTTTCAGCTTCCAGCGACACGTCCAGGCCGGTGCGCACCAGCATGTGGGCCACGTCCTCCAGCACGGCGCGGATGCCGCGTGCCTGGAACTTGCCGACCAGGGCGGCGTGGCGGAATCGACAGGGAAGCGAAGAGGGCATGCGGAGAATTACACCACAGCGATGTGTCGGAAACAGGCCCGAAAACGGACGCCCGCCCAGGGGGAGGGGCGACGCGGCGCGCATTCTTTAGAATGGTCGGACCATGCTGGACGAACGTGCCAAGATCCTGTTGAAAGCGCTGGTCGAGCGTTACATCGCCGACGGGCAACCCGTCGGTTCGCGCACGCTCTCGCGCGCTTCGGGTCTGGAACTCTCCGCTGCCACCATCCGCAATGTGATGGCCGACCTCGAAGACCTCGGCCTCATCGTCAGCCCGCACACTTCGGCCGGCCGCGTGCCGACGGCGCGGGGCTACCGCCTGTTCGTGGACACCATGCTCACGGCGCGGTCGCTCGGCCTGGACTGCCTGGGCGAACTCGGCGCCGACGCCCGCGACCAGCTCCAGCCTGATCAGCCCCAGCGCGTCATCTCCAACGCCGCGCAGATGTTGTCGAGCCTGTCGCAGTTCGTCGGCGTGGTCACGGCGCCGCGCAAGGCCACGGTGTTCCGCCACATTGAGTTCCTGCGCCTGGGTGAAAAGCGCCTGCTCGTCATCCTGGTTTCGCCCGATGGCGACGTGCAGAACCGCGTCATCTTCACCGCCCAGGACTACAACACCTCGCAGCTGCTTGAAGCCAGCAACTTCCTGACCGAGCACTACAGCGGCCTGACCATCGAAGAGATGCGCGAGCGGCTCAAGCACGAGGTCGACCAGTTGCGCACCGAGATCGGCAGCCTGATGCAGGCGGCGGTGCAGGCCGGCAGCGAGGTGGCCGCCGAAACCGAAGAAAACGTCGTCGTCTCGGGCGAACGCAACCTGCTGACGGTTCAAGACTTCTCCAGCGACATGGGTTCGCTGCGCCGCATGTTCGACCTCTTCGAGCAGAAGACCCAGCTCATGCGCCTGCTCGATGGCTCCAGCCGCGCCGAGGGCGTCAACATCTACATCGGCGGCGAGAGCCAGGTTGTGCCCTTCGAAGAGCTCTCGGTGGTCTCGGCGCCTTACCAGATCGATGGCCGTGTGGTGGGCACGCTCGGCGTGATCGGCCCCACCCGCATGGCCTACGACCGCATGATCGAGATCGTGGACATCACCTCGCGGCTGGTGTCCAACGCCTTGAGCCAAAAGTGATGCATGCGGGCGGGGTGATGTGCCGTCCGCCTACAATCGCGGGCTGATGTTTCAGGGGGCCTCTAGCTCATGCTTGGTTAGAGCAGCGGACTCATAATCCGTTGGTGCCGGGTTCGACTCCCGGGGGGCCTACCAGCCATTTCTTGATATTTGTGTCAAAAATTTTGCCTGGGAAGGCATTTGTTGATATAAATATCAAATGCAAACCCTCCAGGAACTGGGTGAAGCCGTTGCCGAGCGTCGCAAGGCGCTGAACCTGCGCCAGCAGGCTGTGGCCGAGCAAGCGGGCATCACCCCCGAATCCCTCTCCCGCTTCGAGCGCGGGCGCGGCGCCGAGTTCGGCGCCCGCAAGCTGCTGGCCGTGCTGGCGGTGCTGGGCATGGAGCTCGACGTCATCCCGACGGGCCAGGCTGGCACGCTGGATGAACTGCGCCGCGAGCGCAACCAGCCATGAAGCTCGCGGTCTACGTCATGGGCCGCGATGTGGCCGTGCTGGAGCAGGCAGGCGACTTCAAAAGCGTGCTGACCTACCACGCTCACACGGCGCCCGAGGACTTTGTCTCGCTGACCATGCCGGTGCGCACCGAGTCGTACGTGTGGGACGACCAACTGCCCCCCGTGCTGCAGATGAACCTGCCCGAGGGCTACCTGCTGCAGGTGCTGCAGGAGCAGTTTGGGCCGCACATCGGGGCCAGTCCGGTGGCCTTGCTGTCGGTCATCGGCCGAAACATGGTGGGGCGCATCCAGGTGGCCGCCACAGGTCCGGAGCTGAACCACCCTGCCAGGCCCATCGAGGTGGCTCCTTTGCTGAGGGGGGACAACTCTGAAGAGGTCTTCGCCGAGTTGGTGCGCCAGCACGCCACCAGCGGCGTATCAGGCGTGGTGCCTAAGTTCCTGGATGCTGAGCAAGAAGCTGCGCCAGAGGGCTCGCCCCTTGCCGCTCACAAGAAGGCCAGCCTGATCACGCGGCGGCACATCATCAAGGGCTCTTCGCGATGGTTCCATCACTGAGGTGCTCTACGATCCCTTGCAAGCCAAGCTTGTCGGTAGAGGCTGAGCAGCAGATTGCTCCGACAGAGGAAGGGCAGTCTGCGTAGAGGATCGCCCTTCGGTCCATTGAAGTACCCCCCTCATCCGTGGCATCTTTCCTAGACAAGGATGGGAACTACCTTTAAGGTATCATCATCTGATGGCGTTAGCACTTCACTACCCTACACCGCCTCGCATACATGAACTTGACGGGCGAGAGAATCATGAGCGGAAGATCACTCCTAGGTGCTGGGACTTGGCCGCAGTGCAGGCGGCGCTGCGCTCAAGTCACTTGTCAATTCAACTATCGACCACAGCTAGTGAAGATGTCTCGACCGAGCTGCGATGGGATGGAAATGACATTAAAAACTTCTTCCTCTGTTTGGGGGCTCACCGGTACAACGATTCTGAATGGTGCCTGCCTCCAGAACACGGAAATCGGTTTGCCCCGATGGCTGCGGATAGTTATTTAATGGGTTTCGATAGAATTAAGGCGGAAGAGAATCAAAATCGACAACCATACGTGTACATGAAGTTCACGGTGCGCGAAAAGTCGGGGAAAATTTTGGTATTCAGTCTGCACCCGTCTCGATTTTAGTTTGGAGTTGAAAATGAAATACACGCATTTGTGCCCTTTCTGTGAGGAGGGGGATGCTGTAGAAGTTGAATATTCGGCCAAAGTTAAGTTGGGTCGAAGAATGGTGTTGGTCGAGGGGCTGAAGAAGACGGTGTGTGATTTTTGTGGTAGTGAGTCGGTCCCTGATGCATTTCATGATGTTAATTTGAGTTTGATCCGAAACGCAGGCGATGTGTGTCGGGGTGCCGTTTCGGCTGGGATGCTGCGTAGTCTTCGTGAGGATTGGGGATTGACCCAGGTGGAGGCTTCGAAGCTTTTTGGTGCGGGTAAAAGTTCGTTTGCAAAATGGGAGTCGGGGCAGGCGAAGATTAGTACGCCTGCAGCCTTGCTTATCCAGGTTGCGATGAATGTGCCTGGTGTCATGAGTTATTTGGGTGGCCTTGCGAAGGTGAAAGTCAAGCAGGTGGTGTCAGTTAAAAATTCGCCTGAATTGCGGTCTAATGTGTTTTTTGGTGCATATGAGACGGTTAGATTTCCTGAGGGTTCTGCTGCAAATGTTCTGCAGTTTACGCATCGTGGTGCACACAAAATGCGCCGTACGATAAATGCAGCTGATGTGCTTAGAGAGGAGGATTGGGGAGGTGAATATTCTCCGCCCAACATTTACGCCCCTGATACTTTGGTGCCGATGGAGGCTGCGGCATGAGGCCAAGTCCGATACAGATGGTGGAGGCTTTTCCCGAGAAGGTTTGGGTTGAGCTGAACGGCAATATCGATGCGATCGGCGATGATGATTCTTTGCTCGACAAGATAGAGCTTCAGTTTCGTAAGCGTCTTGAGCCTTTTCCAGAGTTTTGGGATGATGGTGAGCCTTTTGAGGGCGCTCGGGGGCGCACGTTCAAGGTGACCTTGGGGGTTCGAACGCCAGAAGGTACTAAGGTCGGCGCATACGTTTTTGAGATTGTCATTACTGGCGCATTTGCATGTGTTGCGAAAAAGGTGGGTGATCTTGAGCCTGAAGATGCAGCATATGAGTACGGCCTGACCATGCTTTATGGAATGGTGCGTGAGCAGTTTGCTGCGATTACGTCTCGCATGCTTCCTGGGATTCGTACTCTCCCCACGCTTAGTTTCATAGGGGAACGGAAGATTGAGTTGGCCGGAAACGCGAGTGAGGCAGCAAAGCTTGATTAGAGGTTTTCGCTGTAAATGATGAAAAGGGGCGCATGGCCCCTTTTCTATTTTGGGTGTGGAAGGCAATGATTTATTGGTGGAGTGATGCGCGGATGTGTGTCACTGGCGGGCCATTTTTTGATTGGCGAATTCTGGTCAGTTGTGGTCGTGGTCGACTGTGTAAACGCCGTGCATCGTTGCCGTTTGCTGCCACCTTCCTCAGAGGCTGCGGACATTTCAGGTGTCGGACTTCTTCTGCGTCCGACATCGTTTGATCCTGCTTCTCATGAGGTACAACCTCGGTACAGTCATCAGCTTTGCCCGTTTCCGCTCAACACCGTTAAGTTACTGTCCCCAAAGTACTTTCAACTTTCCCAAGCTACGGTGCAGTTCGGTACACTTGCCTAGACACACACCTTCGTCCGCCAACTCATAATCCATTGGTGCCGGGTTCGACTCCCGGGGGGCCTACCAACACCCCAAACATCACGGCGACTTTCTAGCCCATGCACATCGCATGGCTGTGGGCTTTTGTCAGGCAGTGGCCATGGCTTCAGCTCCATGAGCCGGGCATTCGACGCCAGACTGAACACCAAACCGCCCCTTGTTCTGCGCTTCATGGCGCGGCCGTTTGGCGCAAATTGTCAGAAATCGGTGTTCTCCCCAGCGCGGAGAACCCGTGCGAAGGCGCCGCAGGCCGGGATGGCCCGGATGTGCGCCGAGGGCTCAGCCGATGCAATGCGCTGTCATCTTTTGCCCGCCACATGCCGTCTCGCCGACTGATCAAGCTGGATCCTGAGCTCCGTGGTCGCATCGGACTGTGGATGGCCGTGCTCGGATACGCCTGCGTGGCGGTCAGCATCGTCTCGCTGGGCTTGCACTTTTTCGAGCAACTGCGCTGAGGGTGAGTTCGCAAGACGCGCTTCGCCTGCATGGCGCACGCTGGCGGTGCAGCCTGGGCGCTGATGGTGGGCGGCACGCACCACATCGCTGCTTGCGTGGGTTGCTTTCAACCTTTTTGGGCGCCACTGAGCGCGCCTCCTCTGGGCCATTCCCTGTGCAACACCGGAAAAACCGGTTGGCACGCTTGATGCATCGGCCTCTCCGGTATTACTGATTCATCAACCCGTAATAACGGTGATCACCGTGGAGTAGGTCGAACCATGTTGTCTGATGCCATGTCGAAGCGTTTGGTGGGTGGGGCCCGGGCCCTGGTGGCCGCAGTGGCGGTGGTGGGCGCGCAACTGGCCGCGCCTGCGGCCTGGGCCGCACAGCCCTTGAAGGTGGGCTACAGCGACTGGCCGGGCTGGGTTGCCTGGCAGGTGGCCATCGACAAGGGCTGGTTCAAGCAGGCGGGCGTGGACGTGAAGTTCGAGTGGTTCGACTACTCGGCCTCGATGGAGGCCTTCGCGGCCGGCAAGATCGATGCGGTGACCATGACCAACGGTGATGCCCTGGTGACGGGTGCCGGCGGCGCGCGCAGCGTGATGGTCATGCTGACCGACTACTCCAACGGCAACGACATGATCATCGGCAAGCCGGGTGTGAAGTCGCTCAAGGACCTCAAGGGCAAGAAGGTGGCGGTGGAGTTCGGCCTGGTCGAACACCTGCTGCTGCTCAATGGCATGAAGAAGGCCGGCATGAAGGAGTCGGACGTCACGCTGGTGAACGCCAAGACCAACGAGATGCCGCAGGTGCTGGCATCGGGCGACGTGGCCGCCGTGGGCGCGTGGCAGCCCATCGCGGGCCAAGCCATCAAGGGCCTGCCGGGTTCGCGCCCGATCTACACCTCGGCCGATGAGCCGGGCCTGATCTACGACGTGCTGGCGGTGAGCCCCACCAGCCTGGCCGCGCGCAAGGCCGAGTGGCAGAAGGTGGTGGGCGTGTGGGACAAGGTGGTGAGCTTCATCAACGACCCCAAGACCCAGCCCGAGGCGCTGAAGATCATGGCTGCGCGCGTGGGCGTGGCGCCTGAAGCCTATGGCGCCTTCCTCAAGGGCACCAAGCTGCTGTCGCTCAAGGAAGGCAAGGCGATCATGGTCAAGGGCGATGGCTTCAAGTCGCTACACGGATCGAGCAAGATCGCTGATGACTTCAACGTCGCCAACGATGTCTACAAGAAGGCTCAGCCGGTCGACAGCTACATCGATGCGTCGCTGACGAACGCGGCGGCGAAGTGACATGAAGCGATGAGCCACGAGGGGCGGGCCACCGGCTGGTGCGCTCGGCCCTCGGCAAGTCGGCTCCTCCCCTGTTGAAACCTGCAGAACGGGATCACCATGAGTGCCTCCGCCTGGTTCGCCGTGCGCGCGCCACTGACGCCCCGAAGCAAGTTGCTGCTGGGCATCGGCTCCTTCCTGCTGCCTTTGCTGCTGTGGGCCGCCGTGAGCTACGTGCCCTGGCTGTGGCACCCGCAGGTGCTGGTGAATTCGGTGGGCGATGTCGATTACCTGGAGGTGGGCATGCGCATGGACCGTGGTGCCTTCGAAGAGGAGGTAGCCGCCATGCACGAGGCTGGCAAGGCACCGCCTCAAGGCACGCCAACCAACCCGGTCTACCTGCCGGCGCCGCACGAGGTGGCGCGGGCGTTCTACACCGCCTTCACCACGCCGCCCGAGCAGAAGGACGCGCCATGGCTGCATGAAAGCCTTTGGCAGAGCATGCAGGTGATCTTCTGGGGCTTCCTGATCTCGTCGGTGATCGGGGTGCCGCTGGGCATTTTGTGCGGGGTCTACACGCCCATCGCGCGGCTCAACGAGCCCTTCATCGAGTTCTTCCGTTACCTGCCTGCGCCGGCTTTCGGGGCGCTGGCGGTGGCGATCCTGGGCATCCACGATGGGCCGAAGATCGCCATCATCGTGATCGGCACTTTCTTTCAGCAGGTGCTGGTGATCGCCAACACCACGCGCAAGCTGGAGTTCGGGCTGCTGGAAGCCGCGCTCACGTTGGGCACCAAGCGCTGGAAGTTGTTGAGCCGGGTGGTGCTGCCGGGCATCCTGCCTGACTTGTATCGCGATCAGCGTGTGTTGCTGGGCTGGGCCTGGACCTACCTGATCGTGGCCGAGTTGATCGGCACGAGCTCGGGCATCACGTTCTTCATCACGCAGCAGGCGCGTTACCAGCACTTCGAGAACGTCTACGCGGCGATCGCCATGATCGGCGTGATCGGGCTGGGCATCGATTTGATGCTGGCGTGGCTGGGGCGGCGGCTCTTTCCCTGGGATCGCTCCCAGGGCAGGTCTTGATCATCGGTTCGCGAGGGGCATGACATGAGCGAGAACGTGGCTTCCATGGTGAGCTATCGCGATCAGTCCGAGGCGGTGAAGTCCCGGTTTGATCGACTCAAGGCGCGCGATGTGGTGCTGGAGGTCAAGGGCCTGGGCAAGGTTTATGACTCGCACCAGGGCCCGGTGACGGCGCTCAAGGGCGTGGATTTCAAGGTGCATCGGCGCGAGTTCGTTTGCGTGCTGGGGCCATCGGGCTGCGGCAAGTCGACGCTGATCCGCATCTTGGCGGGGCTGGAGTCGTACAGCAGCGGGCAGGTGCTGCTCGATGGCGAGCCGGTGCAGGGGCCGTGCAAGGACAGGGGCATGGTCTTCCAGGGCTACACGCTGTTCCCGTGGCTGACGGTCAAGAAGAACGTGATGTTCGGGCTGGAGGTCAACGGGGCGGGGCGCAACGAGGCCGAGGCGCAGGCGCGTCAGTGGCTGGAGTTGGTGGGGCTGACCAAGTTCGCCGATGCCTACCCGCACCAGTTGTCGGGTGGGATGAAGCAGCGCGTGGCGATTGCGCGGGCGTTGGCCAACCAGCCGCGCATCCTGCTGATGGACGAGCCCTTTGGCGCACTGGACGCGCAGACGCGGGCCAAGATGCAGGCGCACCTGCTGGAGATCTGGCGCAACATCGACATCACCATCCTGTTCATCACGCATGACCTGGACGAGGCGGTGTACTTGGCGGATCGCATCTTGGTGCTCAAGGCGCACCCGGGCGAGGTGCAGGAGCTCATCGAGGTGCCGGTGCCGAGGCCGCGCTCGCCGATGCAATTCAACAGCCCCGAATTTCGCGCCACCAAGGCGCACATCGAGGCCTTGATCCACCCGCCGGCTGCCCACACCGACGATGGCGACCTGGAGCCCGACGTGGTGCCCCAGGTCATTCGTTTGACCAGCGTTGGCGACGACGTTGAGTGAGGAGCCGAACATGTTCTGGTCCCACCTGACCTGGGCCGAGTTGCCCGACGCCTTGCGGGCTGCATCTCACGCTGCCATCTTGCCCGTGGGCGCCACCGAGCAGCACGGTCCTCACATGGGCTGCGGCATGGACACCGAAATCGCCGACAAGCTCTGCCGCGCGGTGTCGCAGGCGACGGGCGTGCCCATGCTGCCGCCGCTGCCTTATGGCTGCTCACTGGGCCACAGCCGGCGCTGGCCCGGCACCATCGCCGTGCAGCCCATCACCCTGATCGAGCTGGTCAAGCAGATCGGCGATGGGGCCTATCACAGCGGGGTGCGTCGGCTCTTCATCGTCAACACGCACGTGACCAACGCGGCGCCCCTGCGTTGCGCGCTGGAGATGCTGCGCGCCGAGCACGACGGCCTGATGGTGGCGGTGATCAACTCGCCGGACATCAGCGAGCGGGTGAGGGCGTTTCACTTCGCCGATGCCATGGACTGGCATGCCAACGACGCGGAGACATCGCTGATGCTGGCGGTGTCGCCTGAAATGGTGCGGCCCGAGAAGCTGGCCGAAGGCGATGACCCCGATCGCACCGCTGGCCAGGTGTTCGCACACCCGGTCAACCGCACTAGCGCCAATGGCGTGACGGGCTTTCCGAGCCGGGCCACGGCCGAGAAGGGCCGCGAGGCGTTTGGCTGGATGGTGCAAGACCTCTCTGACTTGATCCGCAAGGGGCTGACGCAGGAGCCGCCTTTGCCGCATTCGTATTTCGAGCCGTGCTGGGGTGGTGCCGATCCGCTGGTCGACCTGGCGGCCGCGTCGTCAGCCAGCCCATCAGCCTGGTGACCGCACCAGCCGGTCACCACAGCGCAAACCATTTATCCCGTCCTCGGGCCACGAGCCTGAAGGCCTTTTGTTGTCCGCAACGTTCTGTCTCACACCCGGAGTCCGTCCATGCAGTCCCCTGTGTCCTCTCCATCGCATTCTTCCGAAGAGATCGCCGCCCTCCAGCAGTCGCTCAAAGCCAAGGGCGTGAGGTACTGCATCGGCGCTTACGTCGACATCCACGGCGTGCAAAAGGCCAAGGTCGTGCCCATTGATCACCTGCCGCAGATGGCGGCGGGCTCGGAGCGCTACACCGGCTACGCGCTCGACGGCCTGGGCCAGGCGCCCAACGACGACGAGCTGACCTCGGTGCCCGACCTCAATCACATCGTGCAGCTGCCGTGGGAGCCCAAGGTGGCCTGGATGCCGGCCGACAACCACTTCCAAGGCAAGCCTTACCCCTTGAGCACCCGCGTGGCCTTGAAGAACGTGCTGGCACAGGCCGCCGAGATGGGCTTTGGCATGAACCTTGGCATCGAGTGCGAGATCTACCTGCTCAAAAAAGAAGCCGATGGCCGCTTGAGCGTGCCGCACCCCAATGACAAGCTGGTCAAGCCCTGCTACGACGTGCAGGGATTCATGGACAACTTCGGCTGGCTCGACAAGGTGGCCACCTGCATCAACGACCTGGGCTGGGACCTCTACTCCTTCGACCACGAAGACGCCAACGGCCAGTTCGAGTTCGACTTCAACTACGCCGATGCGCTGACCACCTGCGACCGCCTCACCTTCTTCCGCATGATGGCCAAGCACTACGCCGAGGAAGAGGGGCTGATCGCCACGATGATGCCCAAGCCTTTTGCCAACAAGACGGGCACGGGCGCGCACTTCAACATGTCGCTGTACGACCTGAAAACGGGCAAGAACCTGTTCGCTTGCGACCCCAAGGAAGACCCGCGCGGCATCGGCCTGACGCCGCTGGGCTACCAGTTCGTGGCCGGCATCCTCAAGCACGGGCGGGCGCTGTGCGCGGCCTTCGCGCCCACGGTCAACAGCTACAAGCGCCTGGTGCGGCGTGGGGCCATGAGCTACTTCTCGTGGGCGCCGGTGTTCAACTCGTACGGCTCGAACAACCGGACGAATTCGGTGCGCATCCCGGCGGGCGGCGGGCGCTGTGAGTCGCGCAACGCGGATGGCGCGGTGAACCCGTACCTGGCGGCCACGCTGGCTTTGGCCGCGGGCCTCGAAGGCATCCGAGAGGGCCTGGACCCTGGCCTGCCCAACGAAGACAACCTGTATGAGTTGAGCGATTCGCAGCGACGCGAGCGCGGCATCGAATTCCTGCCGCAGACCTTGCAGGAGGCGGTGCAGGCTTTCGCCGCCGACCCGCTGGTGGAGCGCGCGCTTGGGCGTGAGCTGCGCGACGAGTTCATCACCTACAAGACCCAGGAGTGGGAGGCCTATCACCTCTCGGTCAGCCAGTGGGAGGTGGATCGCTACAGCCACATGTTCTGAGCCCAGCTCCGGATCCAACATCGCAACAACCAGGGACTTCATCATGCCGAGCAACCCGATCCCCGTGATCGCCCCGCCAGCCGACCAGCGCTGCAACAGCCCCGTGGCGCGCATCAGCGTGTCCATGCCCGAAGACCTGCTGGCCGAACTCGACGGCATGGTGTCGGCGCGGGGCTTCGAGAGCCGCTCGCAGGCCATCTCGGAGATGATCAACCAGCAATTGCTGGAGCACAAACGCCAGCTCGGTGACGAGGTGATGGTGGGCACCATCACCTTGCTCTACGACCGCTCGGTGCGTGGCTTGCAAAAGGAGCTGGCCGATTTGCAATGTGATCACATCGACGAGGTCATCAGCTCGCTGCATGTGCACCTGATGGGGCAGCAGATGATGGAGGTGATCCTGGTGCAAGGGCCGGCGGCGAAGCTGCAATCGATCGCCAACCGCATGATCGCGTTGCGGGGGGTGGTCACCGGCCGCTTGCAGTTGATGGCGGCGACCATGCCGCCGCTGCATCCGCTGTCGCCCAAACTGGCGACAGCGCCAACAGCGCTGACCAAAGCTTGAAGCCTGCGTTCGATCTGCTACGGATCGGGCTCAGGAGCTCAACTGCTCAGGCTTCGGGCCAGAAGAATCGCGTGCTGGCAGAGTGCCCTGGCGGCAGGTGCAGGGTGGTCTGCACGGGCTCGCTGTGCGCCAGCAATTGCCCGCGCCGGTACACCTTCAGGCGGTGCGCGCGCAGGCGCAGGGCCTCGATGGGGTCGCGGGCCTGAAGCAGCACGAAGCTGGCCTCGCAGCCCACGCTCAGGCCGAAGTGGTCGAGCCCGAGGATGCGCGCTGGGGTGCTGGTGACGGCATCGAAGCACTGGCGCATCGCTGCCTGGCCGGTCATCTGCGCCACGTGCAGGCCCATGTGCGCCACTTCCAGCATGTCGCCCGAGCCCAGGCTGTACCAGGGGTCCATGACGCAGTCGTGCCCGAAGGCCACGGGCACGCCGGCGGCCAGCAGTTCGGGCACGCGGGTCATGCCGCGCCGCTTGGGGTAGGTGTCGTGGCGGCCTTGCAGCGTGATGTTGATCAGCGGGTTGGCCACCACGTTGACGCCGGCTTCGGCCATCAGCGGGATGAGTTTGCTGACATGGTAGTTGTCCATGCTGTGCATGGAGGTCAGGTGCGAGCCCGTGACCAGGCCTTGCAGGCCCAGGCGCTGGGTTTCGGCGGTGAGCACGTCGATGTGGCGCGACATCGGGTCATCGGACTCGTCGCAGTGCATGTCGACGCGGCGGCCTTGTTGCGCCGCGATTTCGCAGAGCATGCGCACGCTGGCCGCGCCATCGGCCTGGGTGCGCTCGAAGTGCGGGATGCCGCCCACCACGTCCACGCCACGTCGCAAGGCCTCTTGCAGCAGCTCCCAGGCGCCGGGCGAGCGCAGCACGCCGTCTTGGGGGAAGGCCACCAGTTGCAGGTCGAGCCAGGGGGCCACGCGGCGCTTGACTTCGAGCAGTGCGTCGACGGCCAGCAGGCGCGGGTCGCAGGTGTCGACGTGGGTGCGGATGGCCAGCAGGCCTTTGGCGGCAGCCCATTCGCAGTAGGCGAGGGCGCGGGCCATCACGGCCTCTTGCGTGAGGTCGGGCTTGAGCTCGCCCCACAGGCCAATGCCTTCGAGCAGGGTGCCGCTTTGGTTGACGCGCGGCAAGCCGTAGCTCAAGGTGGCGTCCATGTGAAAGTGGGCGTCAACGAAAGGCGGGCTCAGCAGCAGCCCTCCGGCATCGATGACCTCCTTGGCCGCTGCTTGATCGGAGGTGAGGCCCTCGCGCACCTCCACGATGAGGCCATCCTGCACGGCCACGCCCACGTCTTGGCGCCCGTCGGGCAGGTTGGCGTGCTGGATGAGCAGGTCGAGCATCGGTGGTCCTCGTTGTTCCTCTGTGTGGCCTCAGCGGCTGAGGCTCGCCAAGTATGCGCGCCAGCCGCCGAAGTGGGTGATGTCGGTGGCGCCTTCGGTGCCGATGCCTTCGCAGATGAAGCCGGGCACCACGCGGCCATCGGCCAGCTCTACCTTGCCAATGCCCAAGGGCGCCGGGATGCCCGCCACGAAGCTGCCGAAGTGCTCGGCCGGCACCGACCAGACCTCCAGCGGGATGGCCTGGCCTCCTTCACCTTCGCTCACGCGCACCATGCCGGGCCGGGCCACGGGTCCGCCGGGCAGGGCGTAGAGCTTGTAGCGCGGCGCCGAGTCGATGGCGCAGAGCAGGCGGGCGCCACGCGAGGTGAGCTGGGGGTTGAGCGGCAGGCCGCTGAGGTGGGCGCCGCACACGGCCACCTGGATGGTGCCGCTGCGCGCGGGGTCTTCAACGAAAAGATTGGCGGGCCCGCCGTGCATGTCCACGGCGGTGAAGGTGGCGGGCGTGGCGCCGAGGGTGTAGCCGCTGGTATCGGCAGCCAGGCTGCGGTGGAAGCGGTCGGCCAGGCGCAGCAGGGGCGCGTCCTTGTGCGCGGGGGCCACGAAGGTGACACCCCAGGGCAGGCCGGCGGCATCGCCATCGGCCAGGAAGCCCGCTGGCACGGCCACGGCGGCGTAGTCCAGCAGGTTCATGTAGTTGGTGTAGTGGCCCAGGTTGCTGTTGAGCCGGATCGGGTCGGCCTGCATCTCGGCGATGCGGTAGATGGTGCCTGCGGTCGGCGTGAGCAGGCAGTCCACGCTTTGCCAGACATGGTCGCACACGCGCTTGAGGGCCTTGAGCCGGTATTGCGCCGCGAACAAGTCGGCGGCCGATTTGTCGCGGCCTGATTCGACGATGGCGCGAACGGGCGGGAAGACGGCTTCGGGCTGTTCGTCGATGAAACCTCGGAGGGCCTGGTAGCGCTCGGCCACCCACGGCCCTTCGTAGAGCAGCCGGGCGGTTTCGAGGAAGGGCGAGAAGTCGATTTCGACGGGCGTGCCGCCAAGGGCGATGGCGCGTTGCACGGCGGCCTCGAAGAGCTTCTGCGCGGCGTCGTTGCCGAAGAAGGCGAGGTCTTGCGCGCGCGGCACGCCGAAGCGGAAGGGCCCGCCGGAGAAGTCCACGCCATGGGGCGCGGCCGGCCGGCTGAAGGCGTCCGCGCTGTCGAAGCCTTCGGCCACGCGCAGCACGTCGTGCGCATCGCCCGCGTGCAGGGCGAACACGTTGACGGTGTCGAGCGAGCGGCAGGCGGGCACCACGCCGGTGGTCGACAGCAGGCCGCAAGTGGGCTTGAGCCCGACGATGTTGTTGAACGACGCCGGTACGCGGCCTGAGCCGGCCGTGTCGGTGCCCAATGAAAAGCTCACCCAGCCTTTGGCCACGGCCACGGCCGAGCCGGAGCTGGAGCCGCCGCTGATGAAATCCGCATGGAAGGCGTTGGCGCAGGCGCCATAGGGCGAGCGGGTGCCGTTGAGGCCGGTGGCGAACTGGTCGAGGTTGGCCTTGCCCAGCGGGATGGCGCCCGCGTCCAGCAAGCGTTGGACGACCGTGGCGCTGCGCTGGGGCGTGTGGGCGAATTCGGGGCAGGCGGCGGTGGTGGGCACGCCGGCCAGGTCGATGTTGTCCTTGATGACGAAGGGCACGCCGTAGAGCGGCAGGCTGGCGGAGTCCAGGCCTTCGAGGCGAGCGAGGTGAGGCTCGAGTTCGGCCTCGCTCAGGCGGTGGATGAAGGCGTGGTGCGCATCGGTCGCGCAGCGGCGGGCGGCTTCGGTGATGAGGTCGCGCACCTTCAGGCCTTGGCGGTAGGCGGCGCGCAGGCTGGCCAGGTCGAAGCTCAACTGGCTCAGGTCGACGACCGGGGCACCGTCGCTCGGCGTGCCCTCGGTCAGGGAGCGGGTCGCGGTCTGGGTGGGGGTCATCGGTGGGTTCCTTCCTTCGGCTTGGCGGGGTTCATCTGTTCAGCGGGGCGGTTCATTGAGGCGGTTGTGGGGCTTGGTTCAGCGCGCCTGTTGCTCGATCAGGATCAGCGTGTCCTGGCCTGCGGCAAGCGGCGCGCCTTCGCGGCACAGCACGCGGTGCACGGTGCCGTCGCAGGGGGCGGTGATGGCGAATTCCATCTTCATGGATTCGACGATCACCAGCACCTCGCCGGCCTTCACGGCCTGGCCGTCTTTCACGGGCACCTGCCAGACGTTGCCGGGCACGCTGGTGGCCACGAAGCGGCCGCCTTCGGGCAGGTCGAGTTCGGTGTCGGGTGTGGCGCCGGCCACGTCGTTCTCGGTGGCGAAATCGGCTTGGCCGTTGGTGATCCAGCGCTCGCGTTCGGCTTCGAAGGCGGCTTGCTGACGAGCCTTGAAGTCCGCGATGCTGTCGGCCTGCTCGGCCAGGAAGCGCCGGTAGCCGCGCAGGCTGAAGCTCGAATCTTCGATGCGCAGCGCGTGGCCGCCATGCGGGAAGGTGGCGCGGATGCGCAGCAAATCGGCCTCGCTGACCGGGTGGAAGCGGATCTCGTCGAAGAAGCGCAGCAGCCAAGGTTGCTCGAAGGCGGGGTGGCCGCTGTTGGCGCCATGCCGCCAGCGGTTCCACATCTGCAGCGTGCGGCCGACGAACTGGTAGCCGCCTGGGCCTTCCATGCCGTAGACACACAGGTAGGCGCCGCCGATGCCCACGGCGTTCTCAGGCGTCCAGGTGCGCGCCGGGTTGTACTTGGTGGTGACCAGGCGGTGGCGCGGGTCCACCGGCGTGGCCACGGGGGCGCCCAGGTAGACGTCGCCCAGGCCGAGCACGAGGTAGCTGGCATCGAAGACGATGTTGAAGACTTCTTCGAGGCTGTCGAGCCCGTTGATGCGGCGGATGAACTCGATGTTGCTCGGGCACCAGGGCGCATCGGGCCGCACCGATTGCATGTACTTCTCGATGGCCAGGCGCGTTTGCGCGTCGTCCCATGACAGCGGCAGGTGCACCACGCGGTTGGGGATGGTGATGTCGTCGAGCGGCGGCAGGTGGTCTTCGACATCGAGCAGCACGCGCATCAGCTCTTCGCGCGGCAGCACGGCCGGGTCGAAATGCACCTGCAACGAGCGGATGCCCGGCGTCATGTCGATGACACCCGCCAAGCCCTTGCCGCCGTTGAGCTGCTTGAGCTCGGCCATGAGCGCGTGCACGCGGAAGCGCAATTCAAGGTCGAGCACCAGTGGCCCGAACTCCATCAGCACATAGCGGTCGCCCGCCTGGCGCACGACCACGCGCGGTTTCTCGCCATCAGCCGGTACGTCGGCGAGGATGGGGCTGAGGCAGGCGCGTGCGTCGTCTTGCGGTGCTGTTGGCAAGGGCGATGCCAAGGTGGCGATGCTGGCTTCCACCTGCGCGTCGCGCTCGGCGGCCTGTGCGGCCGAGATGCGATGAAATCGCACCGTGTCACCTGGCCGCAGTTGCCCCAGCTTCCACAGCTCTGCGTTGACCACCACGGCCGGGCAGACGAAGCCGCCCAGGCTCGGTCCATCAGGCCCGAGGATGACGGGCATGTCGCCCGTGAAGTCGATGGCGCCGATGGCGTAGGCGTTGTCGTGGATGTTGGAGGGGTGCAGGCCGGCCTCGCCGCCATCGGTGCGGGCCCATTTCGGCTTCGGCCCGATCAGGCGAACGCCGGTTCGGCTGGAGTTGTGGTGCACCTTCCAGTCGGCCGCGAAGAAGGTGGCGACGTCTTCTTCCATGAAGAAGTCGGGTGCGCCATGGGGGCCGTAGAGCACGCCGATGTCCCAGTGCTGGCCGATGGTGGGCCGGGCATCCGCCGCGACCTGTTGGCCGGCTGTGCCGAAGCCCGGGGCGACCAGGTGCAGCACGTCGCCCACGCGCAGGTTGCGTCCGCCATGGCCGCCGAACTGTCCGAGCGTGAAGGTGGCGCGGCTGCCCAGGTAGGCGGGCACGTCCAGGCCGCCGCCCACCGCGAGGTAACTGCGGCAGCCATGTTCGGCGCGGCCCAGCGTCAGCACGCTGCCGGCGCGCACGGCGTGGCTTTGCCACAGGGCCAAGGGCTGGCCATCCAGCTCAGCCGGCATGAGCGCGCCGGCGAGCGCGATCACGGTGTCGGTGTGAAACTTCAGCGTCGGGCCGGCGAGGGTGCATTCCAGCGTGGCGGCATCGGGCGCATTGCCCACCAGTTGGTTGGCCAGGCGGTGCGCCAGCGCATCCATCGGGCCAGAAGGCGGCACGCCCACGTCCCACAAGCCGAGGCGGCCCGGCCAGTCCTGCACGGCGGTCTGCACGCCGGCGGCCAGCACCTCGATGGTGTCGGGCTGGAAGGCGAACGTGCCCAGGAAGCGCGTGACCTGGCGACCCTCGCGGAATACGGGGTGCTTCACCACCTGACGCAGGTAGGGCAGGTTGGTTTCGATGCCGGCCAGGCGGGTGTTGGCCAAGGCCGCGTCCAGCTTGGCCAGCGCCGCTTCGCGCGTGCCGGCCATGACGATGAGCTTGGCCAACATCGGGTCGTACCAGGCCGGCACCTCGGTGCCGCGCTCGACCCAACCATCCACGCGTGCATCAGCGGGAAAGGCCACCTCGGTCAGCAGGCCAGCGCTGGGCTGGAAGTTGCGCGCCGGGTCTTCGGCGTACAGGCGCACCTGGATGGAGGCGCCTTGTGGCTTCGGTTGCAGCAAGGCCAGCTCGGGCAGCTCACCGGCGGCCAGCTTCACCATCCAGGCCACGAGGTCGACGCCGCAGACCTGCTCGGTCACGCCGTGCTCCACCTGCAGCCGGGTGTTGACCTCCAGGAAATAAAACTGCGCTGTGTCAGCGTCGTAGACGTATTCCACCGTGCCGGCCGAGCGGTAGTTCACGGCCTGGGCCAGGCGCACGGCGGTGTCAAGCAGAGCCTGGCGTTGGGCATCGCTCAGGCCGGGGGCGGGCGTCTCTTCGATGACCTTCTGGTTGCGGCGCTGCACCGAGCAGTCGCGCTCACCCAATGCGATGACCTGGCCGCGCCCATCGCCGAACACCTGCACCTCGATGTGGCGCGCGTTCTCGACGAACTTCTCCAGGTAGAGGCCGGCGTCCTTGAAGTTGGCCGAGGCCAGGCGCTGCACGGAGGTGAAAGCATCCACCAGTTCGGCCACCGAGCGCACCAGGCGCATGCCGATGCCGCCGCCGCCTGCGGTGCTCTTGAGCATCACCGGGTAGCCGATGCGCAAGGCCTCGGCCTGCGCGTGCGCGATGTCATCGAGCAGGCCGGAGCCCGGCAGCAGCGGCACCTCGCTGCGTTGGGCCAGCTCGCGTGCGGTGTGCTTGAGACCGAAGGCCCGCATCTGCTCGGCCGTGGGGCCAATGAAGGCGATGCCTGCCGCTTCGCAGGCTTCGGCGAATCCGGGGTTCTCTGAGAGGAAGCCATAGCCCGGGTGGATGGCCTGGGCGCCGCATTCACGCGCGATGCGCAGGATCTCGTCGGCGCGCAGGTAGCTTTCAGCGGCGGGCGCCGGGCCCACGCAGTAGGCCTCGTCGGCCTCACGCACGTGGCGGGCCGACGCGTCCGCCTCGGAGTAGACGGCCACGCTGCGCACACCCAGCGCTTTCAGCGTGCGGATGATGCGGCAGGCGATGGCGCCTCGGTTGGCGATCAGGACCTTGTCGAACATGGAGGCTCTTTTCGAGCGGGCCGTCCCGCGGGCGTGTGTCGCGCAGCGGGCCGTCCCGCTGGCCTTTTTGGATGTGGGTGTGATCGACCTGATGGATCGACCACAAGCAAGCCCCGGGCCGGCTCGTGGCCCCGGGCGCTCCAGGGCTTGGTCGATGCGCTTCAGCCCGCGTGTTCCACCGGGTCCCACACCAGCAACTGGATGGGCGTGGGGTTGTAGGCGTTGCAGGGGTTGTTGAGCTGCGGGCAGTTTGAGATCAGCACCCACACGGCCATCTCGGCGCGCATTTCCACGTACTTGCCTGGGCCCGAGACGCCATCGGCGAAGGTGAGCTGCCCATCGGCGGTCACCGGCACGTTCATGAAGAAATTGACGTTGGGCACCAGGTCGCCCTTGCCCAGCCCGATGTCGGCATGCTGGATGGCGAGCAGGTAGTTGTCGCGGCAGCTGTGCATGAACTTCTTCTGCAAGGCGTAGCGCACGGTGTTGCTCTCGGCCGCGCAGGCGCCGCCCAGGGTGTCGTGGCGGCCGCAGGTGTCCGCCGTGATGGTGAGCATCGGGCGGCCCTCGTTGCTCACCAGCACCGAGCCCGTGGTCAGGTAGATGCCGCCCTGGCGCAGCAGGGTGTCGGTGGCGCTGTAGTGCTCGGCCAGGTCGTCGGCGCTGTAGAAGATCACGTCGGCGGCCTGGTTGCCTTCGAGGTCGACGATGCGCAGCGTCTGGCCCTGCTTGAGTTGGAAGAGGATGGGCTCGCCGGCGGGATGGCGCTGGTTCATCACCGCATCGGCTTCGCGCAAGGGGCTGTGCTGGATGCGGGTGGCGGTCGGGGAGGGGGCGGCTGCGGTGGGCGAAGGTGTGTGCATGAGGGGCTCCATCAGCGGTGGTCAGGCCGGTCGACGTTGCGGCTGTTTGATCGCAGGGTCGGGCTCACAGGCTTGGGTTCACAGCGCGAACACATCGCTGTTGTGATGGGCCCTGGCGTTCTCGGGCCGGAAGTGGCGGCAGAAGTCATCGGATGCCGCAGGCCCACTGTGCCAGGCCACCACCCCCACCTGCGGTGGCGCGTAAGCCTCTGCCGGATTGAGCGGATGCGGCGCGGTCGAGATGGCCACGACCACGTCCATGTCCATGCGCAGCTCGACGAAATCGCCGGCCTGGCTGTGGCCGCGCGCGAAGTGGAAACGTCCCTCTTCGTCGACCACCACCTTGCTGAAGAGGTTGACCGGCGCGATCAGGTCGCGGCGGCCCAGCCCGTGTTTGCCAATCTCGATGAGCAGGCCGTCCTTGCCTGAGCGGTGCATGCCGTTGCGATGGGCTTCGAAGGGATGCTCGCCGAAGCGTTGCCGCATGGCCGCCGTGTCCATCAGGGCGCCCAGCGGGTCATGCCAGCCCAGGCTGTCGGCAGTGAAGCTGGCCATCGAGCGGCCCATGTCGCTCATCAGCACGTGGCCGCGCCGGTAGTGCGCCGTGTGCTGCGCCTTGAGCGAATCGGGCATGTTGTAGCGCTCCAGCGTGCTGTGCGCCGCGTAGATCACCACGCTCACGTTGGCATCGGCCGCGAGCGCGACGAAGCGCAGGGCCGTGCCTCGCTTGACCCGCCACGACCAGTGGCCCCCGCCTGGCACGCGCTCTGACCAGGCTATGCGGTCTGTGTTCAAGCCTGCCAGCGAGTTGGCGGGCAGGCGCTGCCAGTGCGCCACGGCATCGACCGGAGACGATGCGGATGGGTTGTCAAGGGTGTGTTCGGCGTGCTGCGCTGGTTGAACGGTCATGGGGCGTGCTCCTGTGCGGTGGGACTCATGCTCGAGAGACTCCGATGCCTGCTCATCGCCTGTATCGAGGACCTCCCGGGCTTTTGTCCCTCCGTGGAGCCGCCACGGCGTTTGCCGTCGCAGCCGAGCGCTCTCGGACCAGACAGCCGGCTGATGCCGGCCCGGAACCCTAGCGCTCAATCAGCCTCGACGCGGCGACCGCTGCCCAGACTGCTCTCGACTTGATTCATGCAAATTCAATGCCAGCCCTCAATGGAGGACTGCGGTAGGGCGATCTCGGCAGCGCTGCGCAGATCGCACCAACTGCGTGCACGTCAAACGGATGCATGCACGGAGATGGCCTGCTTGCAGGCACCCCCGGCACGCCCCTGCCTCACAGCGATGCGTCCAACTCGGAGCGCATCATCCCCGGCCGCCTGAGCACCCTCGCGGGTGGCCAGGTACCTGTGTCGACCTGGTAGCAGGCCCGCAGCTCCTCATACAGCGCCGGGTGATGCGCGCGCAAGCCGGGGCCCTGCTCGAAGAACGCCTCGGTCACCACCGCGAAAAACTCCACCGGGTCGGTCGCCCCATACGGATCGAGGAAGGTCTGGGCTTCACCGCTTTCCACGCGCTCCACCAAGGCATCAAACTCCGCGCGCATCACGCCTGACCAGCTCGCATGCCGCTGTGGGTCAAGCAGCGCCGGACGACCATCCATCGTGCCCGTCTCCGAATCCAGTTGGTGCGCGAACTCGTGGATCACGACGTTCCAGCCATCGTGCGGGTCGGCGGCGCCCTCCAGCACATCCCGCCACGAGAGGATCACCTGGCCCTCCTGCCAGGACTCTCCGGCCCGCCAGTCCCGACCTGACTGCACCACGCCGATCTCGTCGGTGTGCTCGATGTCGACCGCGAAGGCGCTCGGGTAGACCAGCACCTGCCTGAGCGAGGGGTAGTAATCGGTCTGGCGGTTGAGCAGCAGCATGCAGGCCTGAGCCGCGATGGTGACGCGCACCTCATCGTCGATGACCTGTCCCTGGCAGCCCACGAAGGCCTTTTCGGCCAGAAAGACCAGGATGTGGCGCCGCAACTGCACCTGGAGGTCGGCCGGCAGCGAGGCGGCCAGGGGCACGTTGCGCCGGATGATGGCCCGCCATGCCGGCGGGAAGGACTCCGCCTTCTGGCGCACGCGCCGTCGCTCCACCAAGCGTGGCTGCCATATGAGCCAGGCGATGAGCAGCAGGGCCAGGACGGTGACGACCAGGATGGGCACGGTGAAACAGGTGATGGCGGACTGTCTGAGCCGAAGGATACACATCCATGTTTGGGCCAGCAGCTTGTGTGGGTGTGGCGTTCGCGGTGAAACCAAGGCATGCTCCGCTAAGCCGGTGCTGTTTGGAGGATTCCAACCGGGCAGGATTCCTAGAATTGGTGTACCTACGCCACTGACCATGTCTGCCTTGCCGCAAAGCCCGTTCGACGAAGAGGAACGCCGACTGGCGACCCTGGGTCGCTACGGCGTGCTCGACACCCCGCCTGAGCAGGCCTTCGACGACCTGACGCGGCTGGCTGCCCAGGTGCTGTGCGCACCCGTGGCCCTGGTCAACCTGATCGACCGCGATCGCCAATGGACCAAGTCGAGCGTCGGCATCGACGTCTCCAGCATCCCGCGCAACGTGGCGTTCTGCGACCATGCCATCCGCAAGCCTGAAGTCATGGTGGTTGAAGACACCCGCCTGGACCCGCGCTTCGTCGCCAACCCCTTGGTCACCGGCGACCCCTTCATCCGCTTCTATGCTGGCGCCCCGCTGATCGCCGACGATGGCTCGGCGCTCGGCACCCTGTGCATCGTCGACAGCCAGCCGCGACGCCTCGACACGGCCCAGCGCGAGACCCTGGCTTTGTTGGCCAGGCAGGTCATGGCCCAGCTCACCTTGGGCAAGCAGTCCAGACGCCTTGGGGCGCTTTTGCACGACCTCCAGGGGCGCACCCAGTTGTTGAGCCAGCTCTCGAACCGGGTGCCGGGCGTCATCTACCAATACCAGCGCTTCCCGGACGGCAGCAGCTGCTTCCCCTATGCCAGCGAGCGCATGTGGGACATGTTCGAGGTCCACCCAGAAGACGCGCTCCGCGACGCCAGAGGAGTCATCGCCCGCGTCCATCCGCAAGACATGGAAGCCACGCTGGCCTCCATCGAAACCTCCTACGAGGGCATGCAGCCCTGGCGGCACGAATTCCGCGTGGTCCTGCCGCAGCAGGGCACCAAGTGGCGCTTTGGCGACGCGGTGCCCGAGCGGCTGGCCGATGGCAGCGTGTTGTGGCACGGCTTCATCACCGACATCACGGAGCGCAGACTGCACCAGGAACGCACCCACCGCCTGGCCTATTACGACCCGCTCACCGGCCTGCCCAACCGCCGCCTTCTGATCGACCGCCTGGAGCGCGAACTGGCCCACCTGCGGCGCTGCGGCCGCCTCGGCGCGCTGCTTTTCATCGACCTCGACAACTTCAAACAGATCAACGACGCGCGCGGTCACGCCGTGGGTGATGACCTGCTCAGGCAGGTCGCCCAGCGCCTCTCAAGCGTGCTTCGCCAAGACGACACCGTCGCCCGCCTCGGGGGCGATGAGTTCGTCGTCCAGGTCGGCAACCTCGACCTGGACCCTGATGTGGCGGCAAGGCAGGCCAGGCTCGTTGCCGAGAAGGTTCGCACCGTGCTGGAGGGGCGCTATGAGCTGGCTGGCTTTCCCTATGGCAGCACCGGCAGCATCGGGCTCACTTTGTTCCCGCGGGCTGAAGCCACCACCGTCGACGACCTGCTGCGCGAAGCCGACACGGCCATGTACCGCGCCAAGTCGGGAGGACGCAACCGCATCGAGTTCTTCGAGTCGAAGATGCAGTCCGAGGTGGAAGAGCGCCTCGCGATGGAGCAAGACCTCCAACTGGCCATGGCCGGCAACGAACTGGACGTGCACGTGCAGCACCAGGTCGATGCCCAAGGGCGCATCGTTGGTGGGGAACTGCTCATGCGCTGGCGGCATCCGCAGCGTGGCAACGTGCCACCCAATGTCTTCATCCCCCTGGCCGAAGAGTCCACGCTGATCCTGCAACTTGGCCAAATGGTGCTGCAACGTGCCTGCGAGGCCCTCGCCCGCCTGCAGCAAGCCGGACGGCCGTGGAGCCTGTCGGTCAACGTCAGCCCGCGCCAGTTCCGCAGCCCCGACTTCGTCGAGTGTGTCTCGCACATCCTCAAGCAAACCGGCGCCGACGCACGTGGCCTGATCCTCGAAGTCACCGAAGGCCTGCTCATCGGGAACTGGCAGGACGCCGTCTCGCGCATGAGCGAGCTGGTGGCCCTGGGCCTGCGCTTCTCGATCGATGATTTCGGCACGGGCTATTCCAGCCTGGCCTACTTGAAGAAGCTGCCGCTGTACGAGCTAAAGATCGACCGCACCTTCGTGCACGACACGCCGGGCGATCCGAACGACACCGCCATCGTCGAGGCCATCCTGTCGGTGTCCCAGCACCTGGGCCTGCGTGTGGTGGCCGAGGGCGTCGAAACCGAGGAGCAGGCGGCATTCCTGACCAGCCACGGCTGCCAATGCCTGCAAGGCTACCTCTACGCCCGCCCCACACCGCTGGCCGGCTGGCTCGACGACATGCTGGTCTGAAGGCAGGTGTGCCGAGACGGATCACTCCGCCCCGAAGATCAGCACCTTCAACGCGCGCTCCGGCGTCGCATCCGCAAAAGCCGCTGGATTTGGCAGGCGCTCGATGAAGCGCATGCTCGGGGCCGCTTGCTGCATCGCCTCGCGCAGGAAGCTGGTGTCCAGTTTGGGTGAATTCAGACACAACATCGCATGACCACCGGGCGCCAGCAGGTCGGGCAGGCGCCTCATCAAGCGCACGTAGTCCTTCTCCGCCACGAAGCTGCCCTTCTGATAGGCCGGCGGGTCGACGATGACGAGGTCGTGCGGGCCGCTGCGCCGCAGCTTGCCCCAGGAGCTGAAGATGTCATGCGGCAAGAAGCTCGCGCCCTGCAACAGGCCGTTGAGCGCGTGGTTCTGCTTGCCGATGTTGAGCGCACCCCCCGCCATGTCCACGTTGACGACCTGCGATGCACCGGCCTGCAAAGCCACCACCGAGAAGGCACAGGTGTAGGCGAACAGGTTCAGCACCCGGGCCCCAGGGCGCGCCTGAACATGCTCGCGCACCCACTGCCGGCCTGCGGCCATGTCCAGGAACAGGCCATGGTTGAGGCCGCGTGGCAGGTGCACGCGAAAGCGCGCAGGGCCTTCGTTCACCACATGGGGGTCAGGCACCTCGCCAGCCAGGATTCGGGTTTCAGAGTGCGCTTCCTGGCGCAACTGGAACACGCAGCTCAATGGCTCGCCAGGGGCCAGTTCGGCCCAGCGCTCACGCAGCGCCGCCAACACCTCTTCCAGTTCGCCATCGGCCACAGGCTGATGACTGGTCAGCAGCCAGACCGGCGGGTAGGCATCCAGCGACCATGGCTCGCTGCCCGGGTGCAGCCCGCCTCGTCCATGGAAAACGCGTCGGGCGTCGGTTGGTTTGTCGAGTCGTGAAATGGCGTCCAGCAGGGCGTGCATGGGCGCGATTCTGACACCTGGCCTGGCTCAGCCCAGCTCGGCCGCGAGCCTGTCGAGGTTCTGCTCGTTGGCCGGCTCGACGATGTGCTTCATGTCGATGGACTGCTGGGTGCGTTGGGTGGTGTTGCGAACGTCAGGCCAGGTGAAGCAACTGCCACGAGAGCACCGCCCACGCAGTGATGATGGCCAGCACGCTCAAGCCCGCCACGCCGGCGCTGATACGCTGCACCATGTTGCCACCCATGACGAAGGCGTTGACGCCGAAACCACGCAGCAGGTAGGGCAGGGCATTGGTCCAGCCGCCGAACGCCAGCAGGATCGCGACGTGCAGGCTCGATGTGGCCTGCCACCGCCACATGATGAATGCCGCTCCCCATTGCATGAACGCGAGCATGTACCAATCCATGTGCGTGGCCAGCAATGACTTCATGTTGAGCCGGGCTGCCACCCGTTTACCCCAAGGTTGCAAGGGAATGAGCATCAGGGTGCCGAGCAGGGACGACACCAGAACCTGCAAGGCGGCGTTGCACGCCAGAAGATGAACTGGATCCATGCCCGGATTGTGCCCTGCTTGTTCACCTTCGTGAATCGGGCTAGGCGAGCGGTGTGCCCATGCCTGAAGAGCCCTCGGACAAGGCCTTGCCTGATGAGGTCACGTGCTCCAAACTGGCGCCACGCACCCACACCAGATGATCAAAATGAAAGTCCACGGTAGTTGCCATTGCGGGCACATTCAGTTTGTTGCCGAGGTCGAGCCAAAGCTCACCAGCATTTGCCATTGCAACGATTGCCAGAAGCTCACGGGCACGGCTTTCCGGCTCTCGACGCCTGCCATGGCCGGCACGTTCTCACTGGTCCGTGGCTCGCCGAAGGTCTACGTCAAAGTCGCTGAAAGCGGATCCCGTCGCGCGCAAGCGTTCTGCCCCGAATGCGGATCGCCGCTCTTCACCTACGACGCCGACAACCCCACCGCCTATGGATTGCGTGTCGGTGTGCTGGACGAGCGCCAACAGTTGCCGCCCACTTGGCAGAAGTGGTGTGAATCCGCGCTGCCTTGGGTGCAAGACCTGTCCGCGCTCGAGCGCGCGCCCCGCAACGAGCGCCAGGCTTGAAGCGAAGTCCAGCCAGCACATGGAAACCTCCGCCGTTCAAGCCATCAAGCTCGCCATCGTCGGTGCCACCGGGCTCTCGAAAGACGCGCTTCACATGCATGTGGGGCTGGCGGTGTATTGCGCCGCCGCGCTGGCGCTGCGCGGGCGCGCCAGGCCGGTCATGCCTTTCTTGGCCGTGGTGTTGCTGGCCTGCCTGGGTGAACTGCTGGACATGCGCGATGACCTACTCAGCCTCGGCCATTGGCGTTGGGCGGCAAGCCTCCACGATGTGATCAACACATCCTTCTGGCCTGCCGTCTTGTGCTTGCTCGCCAGCAGGAAAAGCGCCGAGGCGTGAGGTGCAGGCCCATGGGGGAGCCAGGGCCACACGGTTTCGCGATGGGTCCTTCGAACAGGGACGGCAACGGCCTCTTTTTCAAGCTCCAGAGGCGGTGCTTTGCCACTCACGATGGGGGCACCAAGTGAGCCCGCCTCGGAGGCAATGCGATGAACATCCAGGGATTTGGATCTGTTTCACAGCTCTACGCAACGAACGCACCCGCTTCGGCAAGAAAATCGGAGGGCGGGGCAGGGGAAGGCGTTGTGCCGAATGGCGGCACGTCCATTTCCATATCTGATGAGGCGAACGTCAAGTCCCGAATCGATGAGATCGCGGCCAAGCCCGCCACGCAGCGAACCGAAGCCGATGTCGACTTCCTGCACAAGAACGACAAGAGGCTCGCTGAATCCCTCTCAAAGAGCCCCGATCAGCGAACCGCTGAAGACGTGGATCAACTGCAAAAGGCGGGTGGCCTCGTGAACACGATGGCCAACCTTTCGCCCGCAGAAAAGAAGTTGTACGACGAACTGGTGGCCAAGGGCGACACCGAAGCGGTTCGCGGCATGAACCTGATCGCCCTGTCGAGGATGGGCGGCGCAGAGGTGACGTTGAGCAACGGAACGGTCTTCGATCCCGGCAAGACCGAACTGACGGCCAGGAACGTCAGGGAGCTGTTCAGCCAAGTGTTTGTGGGCGCCGATGGCCAGGACCAGCGAAGCCTGGAAGCACTTGCCAAATACCTCGATGGGCGTTTGCCAAGCGCTGCCTGACCTGCCCCATTTCACTGGCAACTCCTGTCGCTAGGAAACAATCCAGCCGCACAGCGCGGACACAGGCACGCCCGATCGACCAGCTCCTTGGGGATGCGCGCCAAAGCCTCTGGGCTGATGCTCGCGGTCTTGCACCAGCACGGCGTCTCGAATGTGCCCGACATGGCCGGCCCACATTCATTGACACCGCCGCAAAGTGGGCAAACGGCCTGGGGCAATGGCGTGTTCGCTGACATGATCAACCGCTGGTTGAGTCCTGTGCTTGCCCCGCCTGATCGGTGCTTTGCACTTCAGCCAACAGCACCGCTTGATGGCCCACCTTCATGACGCGGCCACCATGCTCTTGCGCATGGCTCAAGGCCTCGGCGTGCGATGAGAACCAGAGGTTCGGGTAGCCCGACGCCATGCGGATCACATCGAAGTGCGGCAATTGTTCTGGCGCCATGCATTCGAGCGCTTGGCGATACGCCTCCCAGTTCGGGAAGCCTGCTTCGGTGGCCAGCATGCGCAAAACGTGCTTGCGCTGAACCATCGAGCGTTGACGACGAAGTTGCGGCAACGACAAGTCGCGAAGCGTGCAGGTCGCCAGGAGCCGACGCAGCACGGGCAAGGACAGCGCAAGAGACTCGGATGCCGCTGCACGATGCAGCTTCTTGGCCAAGGAGAGGACAGCTTCGGCGGCATGGCGCGAGCTGCGATGAACGGAAGTATGCATACCAACTCCAATGAACGCGGCCTTCTCGCTGTTGGCCTGGGTGGTATGCAAGCGCAATGCTTGCGGATGAGTGCGGTGCTGATGCTTTCGCGAGGCGGGCGCCCGAAGAGCCCGCCTGCATTTTACTCACATCGCGCAGGTAAAAAATCAGGCTTGGGGCGGGTGCTGCGGATGCTGCCATTGCGCCAAGTGAAGCAGAACCCCGACGGGATCCCAGGCATGCGTGACCATGGCGCCATACGGCTTTTGCTTGGGCGACACCACGCGAGCGCCGAGGAAGCGGCCAGACCCGAGGAGCGCTGGAATGGCCGCATGGCAGGCAGCCGCGTCTTGAACGGAGATGTGCAACATGGTGTTGTCTGCCCATTCCTTCGCGTGATAACGCTGGAGGTAGAACCTCGAGCCGCCAAGGTTGAACAAGGCCAAGTCATCGTCGGACCACTCGAGCTGGCACCCCAGCGCGGCGTAGAACGCCTTTGACAAATCGAAGTCCTTGGATGGCAGGAAGGGGCGAACATCACTGGCTTGTCGGCCTTTTCGAGGCCTTCGCCCGAGCACGTGTGTTTGCCGCAGCGATGACGATGAGGCGGCTCATCAAGAGGGCCTTCATGTGATTTCAGTGTTCGCTAAACGCGTGTTCAGGGCTCGTAATGGGCATGAGCTCGAACCACCAAACCCTCGGCGTTGAACTGGAACACCTCGGCCACTCGCTTGCCCGTGGGGCCATGGTAGTGAATGACAAGGCTGTCTACGCCAACCAGAGTGCATATGTGTGTGAAATGCAAGTTGGGAAACATGCCGAGCGCTTTGGACCAATACGCGCCGACCGCCTACCTGCCTCGGAGGCGGCCTTCCCGGTTGCCGGTGACCTGGACGATGACCGGTGAGAACATCTCGAAGTCATCGCTGTAGTGCGAAAGCACCCCATCCAGGTCATGCGCGTTCCATGCTTGCAGCCATGCGCTTGTGAAGCGGCTTGCGAATTCGTCGTTCATTCCTTGAAGCTCTAGGGCGACGGCCCAGAGAAGATGTGAAGAAGGGAATCTCCCACAGTGGTGATCAAATCATGGCCCTGCCAGCACCGATTGTCTTGCCGGTGCAGCACGATCTGAACCGCATGGGACATGGGCTTTTGACCGTCTACGATGAAGCGGTAGCTCATTTGAACCACCGCGGTTCGGGCCAGATATCCAGATATCCAGAGATCAGCGTGAAGATGGGTTGGCCCGCCATCACCACAGCGGGCAGCAGTGTGAGCGCAAAAAACATGCGCATGTGAATTCACTCAATGCGCATGCCAAGAAGTGAACCACCGAGGCTATTTGCGCGCGGCATCGGTTTCCTTCTTGTACGCATCATGAGGCATGCCCGCATCCTTCAGGCACCGGTCACGCGCTGCGCCATCTGCTTGCTTCATGCATTCAGTGCGTTGCGCATTGCGGCCCGTGGCATAGAGCTGCTCCGACGAGCAAGCCGTCAAAAGCAAGGCAATGAGTGTGAGGGTGATTTGTGCGCGCATGCTATGTTTTCAGCAAGTATCCAGCCAGACAAATGCCCAGCATGGCGATGAAGGTGGTCAGCGAAACGGTGAAATTCGCTGAGTATCCAGCGGCCAGATCCTTCTCGGGAATCGTGGCGACAAATCGGCGGTGCTGGAGTGTGGCGGCGATGATGGACACGGAGCCCAGCAACACAAACGCGACGCCCAGCCCCGTCGAGAGCGAATGCTGACCTTGCGCGACAGGCTGATGTTGAAGGGCCAGCAAGCGGATGAACAAACCGAACTTGGACACGACAAAGCCGAGCCCGATGATCGCGATGCTCGTGCGCACCCAGGCAAGCAAGGTTCTCTCTGCTGCGAGAAACACGCGAGGGTCAGATTCGGTCGTCATGGTTGCCGCCTAGGGTATGGACGAGTCGCTGGGTCAGTGTCGCCCGATGAGGAAGCCTACCAGCTGCCATGCCTCGCGTGAACCTCGGTTTGCAACACACAGTCACGCGGTCAGAGCTTGTTGCATGACCTGCCTCATGGCTTGGGTGCGAACTGAGCAAGCACCTTGCCGAGCATGAGCCCACTGATCAGGAGTCCGGGCATACATAGGACGTATAGGCGTCCCCTGCAACGCCCAGTTAGGCGCTGGTTGATAAGGCTGCTGTGTGGTTGAGGATCATGACACTGATTGCTTGCCCACATGGCGGCTATAGGCGAAGAACACTTCATCGCGAACCCAGCCCATGGACTCATAGAGTTGTTGCGCTTGATGGTTGGTTCTTGCTGTTGTGAGATCCATTCGCGCTTTGCCGTCCGACCTTGCGCGGTTCTCTGCGGCGTGCAGCAGCATTTTTCCAACTCCACTCCTGCGCGCAATGGGTAAGACGAAGAGGTCGTAGAGCGCATATATAGGTTGTGCTTCAACCGAACAGAATGTTGGGTAGAGCTGGCAGAATCCAACCAGCCCAGCCTCTTTGGAGGCGGCGAGCAGGATGACCGACTCGTTGCCGTTGATTCGATCGGCGATGAACGCGGTAGCGCGAGGGAGGTCGGCGGGTTGTTCGTAGAACTGACGATAGAGGTCAAACAACTCCGCAACGGATCTTGTGTCGCCAACTGTGGCTTCCCTGATGGTGATGTTCATTTTGTTCGTGGGGGCGCCTAAGGCCCAGGTTCAGGGGCGCCCGCTTGGCATGGCCGAAGCGTGCGCTGGTGGAGGCGTCCCTTGCAACGCCCAGTTAGGCGCTGGTGATAAGAGCCACTAACAAAACCTGTCATCGAGAAACGGCGGGCAGACGTTTGACATGACATGAAGAAAAACAAAGAAATCAGCGCTGCGTTGTGGAAGAAGCTCAAACCGTTGGTGCCGCAGGCGCCCGTGTCGCCCA
>JAKARB010000020.1 GCA_021819435.1 Pseudomonadota bacterium
CTGGCTCCATTACGCCGATCCGCCGCTGGCTCCAATACGGCGATCACGCACTGGATCCATAACGCCGATCATCGGCTGGCTCCAATATGCCGATCACGAAGTGGCTCCATTACGCCGGTCGGTGACACGAAGCTCCGATCTGGCGGGCAGCGGTGAGCGAAATCGAGTCGAAGGTTGACGCGCGTGCGGAAGCTGAGTGGGCGACGCCGGAGATGATTTCTGTCGAACCGCTCACGTACACGCCCCCGGCGCCAGGCAAGGTTCAGTTCGAACTGCCCGTCGTTGATCGGCCTACCCTGAAGGGGAAGATTCATTCCGCTGCAGGCCCATGGGGTCCGAATAACCCAAACCAACACCAACCTCATGGCAACCCGCAGGCTTGGACGCAAGAGTTTGCGAACAAGATGAGCGTTGCCATCGCCGAGACGATGGATGCAATGGCCGAAGAGCTCGCACCTGCCCCGGTCGATCTGTCGACGCCGCTGACGGCCCTCGCTAAGGCAGTCACTGCACACGTCGAAGCGGCACTGGCTAGCTTTAGCGGCGCGACGGCCGGCCTTCAGCGTCGCACTAACCTGCTGTGGTGGAAGGAGGCGCTTTACTCGCCGAGCACTCATGAGAGTTATCTGGAGATGCCCGTTTTCCAGGCCTCGGCGCTGATGGCGCTAGACCTTCATGAACAGGTTCCGACCTACTCCCCAGCGAGCGTATCGGCCTTCTTAAAAGAAGCTATCCGCTGCCTGCCGATAGACCCGGAGAGCCAGGGCAGCGGCCAGTGCGATGTCGCGACTCTTGTTCAAGACGCCAAGACAGCCGCATTCATGCAACCATTTCGGGTGCTGGCTGCGCAGTACGTGCCCCCGCCAGCCGGTCGTGGCCCTCTTCTGTCCCTGATTGGCCACACCCAAGAGCCGATGGCGGCCGACGCCACATCACTGCGTGAGCTCGGTGGCTTGGATGCGTCGGCGACGATGACTCCCGCTGAGTGGGGAACTTTCCTGTTCCGCGAGTTGCAGGCTGCACGCGCCACCAGCGCCAACGCTGGCAAGCGCACGAAGAGAAAGTAGGTGTGAATGGACAAGTGTCCTCACCACAACTGCTTCGCTGACGACAACACAACCTGCACGCTCGGCCACCTCAGACTGGATCTGTGCCCGGAATGGAAGCGCGTCTCGAATCCGGCAGTTGCGATCACCACGACGGCGGACGCAATGTTGCTCCCCTGGACTGGTCTGGCGATGGGAGAGTCCGACCTGAACTTCGTCAATGGTCGGGGCAAGCCCATCACTGTTGGTGTCGTTGGGCCCGAGAGCGCCGGAAAGACGACGATACTCGGCTCGTTCTATTTACTCCTGGGACGCGGCGCCCTTACTAACGAGGCGCACGCATTTAGCAACTCGTACACCCTGACAGGGTGGGAAGCAGTAGCAACATCGATGCGCTGGAAGCCGGGACCGCAGCCACCTCGCTTCCCCCCTCACACTCCGAGTAGTCGCGCGCGCGCTCCAGGCATGCTTCACCTGGCATTCCGTCGGGAGAACGGGAGCCTCCGCGATCTGCTTTTGGCTGATGCGCCGGGAGAGTGGTTCAGGAAATGGGCTATCAACCAGGACGCCCCAGAGGCGGAGGGTGCTAGGTGGATTGCTCGGCATGCAGATGTCACGCTGCTCATCGCCGATCGACAAGCACTCTCTGGCCCAAAGATGGGAACGGCTCGAAATGACTTCCAACTGCTCGCTCAGCGCGCCATCGCTAATGCTCGTGGTCGTCCCCTAGCTCTCGTTTGGACTAAGGGAGACCTCGAAGTGACGCCAGCGATGGAAGCGCAAATCCGACGCGCGGTCGCTTTCGCGCCGACACCCGTTCCTGAATTCACGGTGAGCGTGGCCTCCCAAGAGGGGGTAGATACTGCGGACGGCTTCCGTAGGTTGTTCAACTGGATTCTTTCAACGAAGCGGCCTGGAGTCGAATTGCCGGCGACCAAGGCGTCCGGCCACGACCCCCTTTTCCGCTTTGGCAGGAGATAGTAGATGGCGGAGCAACACACCATCCTGCTGATCGGGGAGTCAAACGTCGGCAAGACCCACTATGGCGCCCAGTTCTTGAAGCGTCTGATGGTCAAGGCAGGCGCCTTGAAGATGCAGGGTGCACCGACCAATGTTGAGGCGTTTACCATCGCCCTCAGCTCTCTGACGGAAGGCATGGCCACCGACCACACGCCGGCCAATAACTATGTTGAGAGCGTCTGGCCGATTCAAGACGACTCTGGGCGCACAGCAGAGCTAGTCTGGCCGGATTACGGCGGCGAGCAGGTTCGTAATATGGTGACCCAGCGGCGGATTCCTTTGGCTTGGCGTGAACGTGTGTTGGAAGCGACGGATTGGGTTGTCCTCATTCGACTGCATTCTCTGCGCTCGGATGAGGACCTGTTCTCGCGCCCACTGCAGTCGTTTGCTGCCGCAGAAACCCAGGAAGAGCCTACGGCGTTCGAACCTTCAGACCAGGCTAGGACGATTGAGTTGCTCCAGATGCTGCTCTATTTGGCACAGTTTCCCCTCGACCGACCGCTTCGTAAGCCACGGCTGACGATCCTGCTCAGTTGCTGGGACGAGCTCGGCACAACCGAACTGCCGCCGAATCTATTAGCGGCGCAGTTGCCTCTACTGTGGTCTTTCGTGCGAAGCAACTGGACAACGCCGAGCGTCATTGGTCTATCTGCGCTTGGGAAGGCACTGAGTAAGACAACGCCTGATGCCGATTACGCGACGCGCGGCCCTGAGGATTTCGGCTACGTGGTTCTACCAGATGGCGAGCAAAAGGCCGACATCACACTGCCCATCCAACGGCTCATAGCTGAAATAGCCTGAAATGCGAGTCGAGCAAGCCGTCTACGGCGAGGTCCAGGGAAGAGGGCACGGCCTGCGCACGTCGAGTCCTGACGCATTCGTGGCTGCTGCTATTGCGTCAAAGCTTGACCTGCCGGACGCGGTGCCTCCTGGTGTTCAAGCGTGGTCTCCGTTCGTCCGAGGTTTTCCGGTGGATCAGCACTACGTGTTGGCACGGACCTTCTTCGACACCACTGCGTCCCGCGGCGGCATGGTGCTGACCCATGCACTCATCGCTAGTTTGGACGAGATCTCGCAGGTGGGTAGCCTCATGGGCCTATTGGCTTGCCTAGCTCCCTCGGCCTCGGTGTGCCCAACGAATCCCTCGGCCATCGAGGTAGAGCTCCTCGATGATCGCCTTCCCCCTGCGCCCGACTTGGTCGGCGCGGCCAACGCTATAGCTGGTCAACGGGTGTCTCCCGCCGTCCGGCTGGGAGTAGAAGGTTTCGAGAATCTTGTTCTCTCGCTTTGGCGAAACCTTTGGCCCGCTATGAGGCGTACCTTCGCATTTCGGCTCAGCTTTGGACCGAATGACGTTGTGGAACAGCCGCCACCTGTCCTTGTTTGCACGCCGGTGCAGCTTCAGGCTCGCTGGACGCAACATCGAATCGTCAAATCAGACGACCGGTCAGCCGAGTCGGCTTCCGCAGCCGTGCTCTGCGGGCAGGCTGACGCGGCGCAATATCTAGCGCTTGGGGCGGACCTTGGCGTGCAGGTCGCCGACCTGCGAGTATTGAATCGGTTGGAGCGGCTGCACAGCCTCGAGGGGGGCAGCGACAGTTTTGACGATCTCCTTGCTGCCGTCCGCCTGGCCGACGGCCTCTCCAACCAGCAAACGTCAGGCGTCCAGCTGAAGGACAGACTCCTGCAGCGACTGGCCGCGCAGTTACCCTCCGCTGGCTGTAAGCAGCTATTACAGATGAGGAATCTGTCGTTGGACGGCTTCTCAAGCGCTCCAACGCTCTGGTCCAAAATTGCGCTTCTGGTCAGCGAACTAAAGTTTGCACCGGCCGATGACGCCGACCTTGTGAATATGGTGGAGGCATCCCAGAGCGCTGCACTCGCTCTGGAGCCATGGCGCTCTGCGGTCGCCGCCGGCCTGTCGGCAGCTGCAGTGCAAGACAACCCCGGCCTTTGGAAGGCCATCTGGCGATGGGTTGAGCGTAGCGACACTGCCTCTACCGCTGCAATCGAAAAGCTTCGATCCGAGCCCTCCGTCGAGCAGCGACTGGTGCAGGAGATTCCTAGGCGGCTCATCCCCGCAAAGCGTACGTCGTTGCTCGCACTTCTGCGCCAAAGAGGCTGGCTGATGGCCCATGGTGCCGTTTTGGCGGCAACGGTGTCTCCTCTTGAGGCGGCGGTGCAGCAGCTCAAAGTGGACAAGGCTCTGGACCATACAGCTGGGCTCCGGGCTGCGCTTCGCCACGCGACGCCCGCCCAGACGTTAGAAGCTGCTATTGTCCTCAAGGACCTGCGCCTGGTTGAGATCTGCGCTGACCAGGCCGTTGCTCAACCGGAGGTGCTAACTGGTATCAGCTGCGAAGACCTAACCGAGCAGAAAATTTGGGCCGCAGCCATCGAGAAGAGCAACTCGCTGTGGAGTGCACCTGACAACCCTGTTGCAGTTCGAGACACTGTGCTGCTGAATCTCGGAAGGGGAATAGATGTATTCCCCGGACTGGTTGAAGCCCTTGCCGGGACCCCCTTAGCCGACCTGACCACCGCCCCTGATCGCCCGGACCTCTGGTCGTTTTTCCCCGTGTCCCATCGCAATCGCTACTTGCACGCTACAGCCATTGGATGGCTCAACGCTGCTGTCGCAGGAGCCGACATCAACCGCCCGGAACCTGAGCTCGAAGAGGCCGTGATGACGAGCTCCAACCTGCAGTTTGTCCTTTGGGACGCGGCTGTGCCGGTACGAATCCAGCTAGCCATCATCAGTGCCCTCCCATCTTTTCGCGAGGAGGTGTTCGTCAGTTGGCTGGACAATTTCCTGCGTAGCAGCCGCATGCTGCCTCATGCTGATGCCGATCAGCTAGGTACTCTGGTAGCGAGCAGGCGCTGGCGCAGTGCAGTCACCGTTCTCTGTAATCGGCTTACGGACCGCAATTACGACCTCACACCTGCTCTTCAACAGTGCGCGGGCCTTCTCAACCTGTACCAGCGCTGGAAGTTTGGAATTTTTCAACCCAGCACTGAAGACAAATGGCGAGCATTTGAAGAGACAGCCTGCGAACTCTATCCCACCGGCCCGGATTGCGAGGAACTCTGGTCGCGCGCTGGCGGGAAAAACTCTGCCCTACCCGGCAGGTCGCAGAACGGTGCGACTCGTTGGCACACCGCTCTTCGGTCCGTGCGCTACGGTGGGCGCCCCAAGGTACGAGCGCTACTGACAAAGATGCGCGAGGACCATCCAGGTAATGAAGAGCTACGCCTATTCGCCAATGACGTAGACATCGCCGGCCAAGACTGACGTTTCCATAGTCCCCTAAAATATGAATGTAACTGGCTACCCTCAAGGACACGCATTGCTCATAGGAGTGGCAAACTATCAGCACGTCACGGACCTCCCCCCAGCCATCCTCGATGATGCGCGTGACATCGCTGCCACTCTGACGTCGCCCAACTACTGCGGCTACTCGCCTGTCAACGTGGTCACGCTACTGGACAATCAGGCTACGCGCAAGGCCGTACTGAAGGGATTGGAAGAACTAGCAGTGCGAGCGGGAACGGACGATACGGCATGCGTCTTCTTCTCTGGCCATGGTGCTATTGTTGGCGCTCCTGGCTCGGAAGACAGCGTGTTGGCAACCGTGGACACAGACCTCGCTGACCTTGAAGCTACGTCTATAAGTTCCGACGAGTTCGCCAGAACCCTGGCCGCAATAAAGGCCAAGCGAGTGCTGGTCTTCATAGACGCTTGTCATGCCGGTGGAGCGGCCATCTCGAAGACGTTGACCGACGGAAAGGGACACGAACTCAAGTCTGGCTACGCATCCTCCACGTTTGCAAAGCTGGCAAGTGGTAGCGGACGAGCGTTGATGGCTTCATGTCGTGCAGATGAGGTTTCGGCCGTGTTCACAGGAGCACGTAACAGCGTCTTCACATCCGCTCTTCTGGCCGGTCTTCGGGGTGGGGCGGACGCAGCAGGAAGTGGTTTCATCAAAGTCTTCGACCTCTTCAACTACATCGTCGAAGAGGTTCCAAAGCAGGTCCCGGACGGCCAGCACCCAATCTTCAAGGCTGACAACCTGGAATTGAACTTTGCGGTTGCGCTTAGCAAAGGCGGCAAGAAGTCCGCTATGCCAGCAGGTGGCGCTAACGGTTCGCCACAGCTGGATGATGCGTGGGGTAGGCTTGAGACGGTGCTTGTGGATCTATATCCGCTTGGTCCCCTTGACCAAGAGATCTGGAGTCGTGCTGGTGGCGACTTGTCTCGATTGGAGTTCCCCACTAGCGGTCAAGCGGCTTGGCACTCCGCGCTCCGTAAGCTCAAGCAGGGAGGCGGTGGCCGGTCCATTACCTTCGCAACACTGCTCAAAGCAGCGCAGAGTGACTTTGCCAACCATCCGCAGTTGGCATCGCTACAAGCGCCATGAGCGGCTCCCGCTTATGCAACCATCTGGAAGGTCTCTGGCTTCTTGCCCGCGTCAACCGCGCTCTCAAGCGAGCGCGGCTATGGTTTGACCGTTGTGCGATGCACGGTGCGGCGGCCCAGATGAATTCTGTTCACCCCCGATCGCCTCTATCGGTGACCGCTTTCAAGTTCTCAGCGTGAGTTCAGCTCATGGTTGCGTGGGACCGCAACCGCTGCAAAGCCACCTCCCCCATCACCCCGCCCGCAACCCCTCAATCACCCCCTGGAACACCCGCGCAGTCGCCGCCACCATTGTGGCCCGATCCTCGCGATACCCCCCCAGCAACCAGTGCGTCACCGGCTGGCTCACCGCGCCGATCATCGCGATGCCCAGCATGCGCGACTCGGCCTCGTCGATGGCTTCGGCACTGAACTGCTGCCGCGCAAACGCCACCACCAAGGCCGCGAAGCGTTCGATGTTGCTGGTGTAGACGCCGTCGACACGGGCGCTCACGCCCAGCACCTCCAACCAGCACACACGGGCCACGCGCGGTTCTGAAGCCATCTCGAACAAAGCGTTCAAGGCCCGCTCGACGGCCACCATCGGGTCGCGCAACGCAGCCTCGTCGGCCAGGGTGGCCAGCACCACCTGCTGCAGGTGGTCGAACTCGCGTTCGTAGACGGCCACCAGCAGGTCTTCGGTGTGCTCGAACGATTCGTAGAAGTAGCGGTCGGTCAGCCCGGCTTCGCGGCACAGTTGCCTCACGGTGGCGGTGCGGTAGCCGGTGGTGCCAAACACTTGCAAGCCAGCGTCGAGGAACTGCTGGCGCCGCCGGGCGACGCGCTCGGCTTGGCTCTCGCCAGCGTAGGCGCGGCCGGCGGGTGGTGGGGGTCGGGTCATGCCGATATTTGACGACAATCATCGTCACTTGTAAACTGACGACAAACATCTTCACTTTGTGTGCCTCTGGCGCGCCAGTTCAACATGCAGCAGTTCACCGCGATCATCATCGGCAGCGGCTTCGGCGGTCAGGCCGCGGCTGTCAACCTCCGACGCATCGGCGTCGATGACTTCCTCATCCTGGAGCGCCGCCCCTGGATGGGCGGCACCTGGAGCCAGAACAGCTACCCGGGCGCGGCGGTGGACGTGCAATCGCCGCTGTATTCGCTGTCGTTCGAGCCCTACCCCTGGTCTCAGATGTTCGCCGAGCAGGACGAGTTGGTCGAGTACACCAACCACGTGCTCGCCAAGTACCGCCTGCGTGAAAAAACGCGGCTCAACACCAACGTGACGAAGGTGCAGTGGGACGAGGCCCGCCAGCTTTGGCAGGTCAGCATCGAAGGTGCCGAAGCCCTGTTCGCCAAGTACCTGATCAACGCCTCAGGCCCGCTGAGCACGCCGGTGATCCCGAACTTCAAGGGGCGCGACACCTTCAAGGGGCACACCTTCCACACCAATGCCTGGGACCACGGTTATGCCTACCAGGGCAAGCGGGTCGCCATCATCGGCAGCGGGGCGAGCGCGGCGCAGGTCATCCCGGCCATCGCGCCGGATGTGAAGCAGTTGCACGTGTTCCAGCGCACGCCGCATTGGGTGCTGCCACGCCCTGATCGCAAGTTCACGCCTTGGCAGCGCACGCTGCTCAAGTCGAAGCTGCTCTACAAGCTGCTGCGCACGGCCATCTACTGGGGGCTGGAGAGCCGCATGATCGGCTTCAAGTATTCCAAGACCATGCTCAAGCTCGTGGCCCAGCGAGAAGCCGAGCACCACATCAAGAAGCAGATCGCCGACCCGGTGCTGCGCGCGGCCGTCACGCCGGACTACACCATCGGCTGCAAGCGCATCATCTTGTCGAGCACGCTGTACCCGGCGCTGTGCCGGCCCAACGTGAAGCTGCACCCCAAGGACGATGGCATCGCCGAGATCAACGAGCGCGGCATCCTGACCGCCCAGGGCGAGCAACTCGACCTTGACCTCATCGTCTACTCGACTGGCTACGACGCCACCGACGGCGTGATCTCGTACCCCGTCATCGGCAAGGGTGGCAAGTCGGTGCAGGAGTTCTGGGCCGAGTACCCGCGCGCCTACCTGGGCACCAGCATGCCGGGCTTCCCCAACCTGTTCGTCGTCACGGGGCCGAACACGGGCATCGGCCACACCTCGGCGATCTTCGTGATCGAGGCGCAGATGGAATACATCCGCCGCGCCATCGCCGCCACGCAGAAGCAGGGAGCCAAGGCCATCGAGGTGAAGGCTGAGGCGGAGGCCGACTACACCGGCATGATCCACCGCGAGATGAAGCAGACGGTGTGGCAATCGGGTGGCTGCCACAGCTGGTACCAGAGCAAGAGCGGACACGTGATCGCCATGTTCCCGGGTTTTTCATTCACCTTCCGCCAGATGGCCAAGGCCTTCAAGCCGGCGCATCATCGCTTCAGCTGAGGCGCTGCGCGCGCGGCAACAAACCGCCCAAGCACACCAACAAGGAGACACCGACCATGAAGGATTTCAAGAACAAGGTCGCCGCGATCACGGGCGCCGCATCGGGCATGGGCCGCACGCTGGCCGTCGAACTGGCGCGCCGTGGCTGCCACCTTGCGCTCAGCGATGTCAACGAGAAGGGCCTGGCCGAGACCGCCCAACTCGCAGGCAAGCTGGGTGTGAAGGTGACCACCAAGAAGCTGGACGTGGCCAAGCGTGACGAGGTCTTTGCCTGGGCCGACCAGGTGGTGCGCGACCACGGCAAGGTCAACCTGATCTTCAACAACGCGGGCGTGGCGCTGGGCGCCTTCCTCGAAACCGTCAAGCCGGAAGATTTCGAGTGGATCATGGGCATCAACTTCTGGGGCGTGGTCTGGGGCACGCAGGCCTTCCTGCCGCACCTCAAGCGCTCGGGCGAAGGCCATGTGGTGAACACCTCCAGCCTGTTCGGGCTGCTGGCCTCGCCCACGCAAGGCACCTACAACAGCAGCAAGTTCGCTGTGCGCGGCTTCACCGAAGCCTTGCGCCAGGAGCTCGACCTGGAGAAGTGCGGCGTGAGCGCCACCTGCGTGCACCCAGGCGGCATCCGCACGAACATCGCGCGCGCAGCCAAGATGGATGGCAGCATGGACCGCGCGACAGGTGGCCAGGCCGAGGCGGCGCGTTCGCGCTTCGACAAGATGCTCAACGTGACCACGGCCGAGAGCGCCGCGTTGCAGATCCTGAAGGCGGTGGCGGGCAACAAGCGCCGCGTGCTGGTGGGGCCTGATGCCAAGCTGATGGACTTCTTCGTGCGGCTGCTGGGCTCGTGGTATCAGCCGGGTTCGGTGTGGCTGTCGGCCAAGCTGATGAAGGGTTGAAGCAACGCTGATCATCAAGGCGGCTGATCACACCGCCTGGACTTGCTCGCGGTTCATCTACGCGGCCTGAGCGCCCTCGTCGGAGCCTCGCTGCGGCAGCACGATGTCGACCACCAGCCCGCCACCTTCGCGACGTCGCGCGGCGATGTCGCCACCATGGGCCCTCACCGCGCGCCGCGCGATGGCCAGGCCCAGGCCATGGCCGACGCCCTGGGTGCCGTTGTCACCGCGCACGAAGGGGTCGAACATGGCCTGCAGCAAAGCGTCCGAAGCGCCTGGCCCCCGGTCGGCCACCGAAACCTTCAGGCGTGACTCGGCTTCGTCGGTGATCACGCTGGCGGACACCTCCACGGTGGTGCCTGGCGCGGTGAATTTGATCGCGTTGCGGATGACGTTTTCGAACGCGCGGTAAAGCAGCTCGCCATCGACCTGCGAGACGAAAGGACCCTCTGCCTGCAGGCTCAGGCTGCGGCCCGCCGATGCGGCTTCGAAACCGGCGTCTTCCGAGATGTCGTGCAGCAGCTCGACCAGGTCAACGTGGTCGTTGCGCTGGTGGCTCGCACCGGCCTCGAGGCGATGCAGCGTCAACAGTTCGTTGACCAGGCCATCGAGCCGTTCGATTTCTCGGTCGATGCGCTCGACCATGGCCACGGCCTCGCTCGGGTCCTGCCTGAGCAGCCCCATCGCGGCACGCATGCGGCTCAACGGCGAGCGCAGTTCGTGCGACAGGTCGTGGAAGAGTCGCGTGCGCGCCTCCGTGAGGTGTTGCAACTGCTCGGCCATGTGGTCGAAGCGGTCAGCCAGGTCGACGATCTCGTCGTGGCGGCGGCCCATGTGCGGCCGGATGCGGGTGTCGAAGTGGCCATCGGCGACGCGGTCCACGCCCCAGTGCAGGTGGCGCAAGGGCTTGGTCAGGTACCAGGCCAGGGCCAGGCTGGCCAGCAGGCTGCTGAGCACGCCCGAGATCACCGGGATCAGGACGAAGAACTGGCTGCCCGGCCCAGATGGGGGCCCAGGCGGGGGCCCAGGCCTGGGCCTCAGGCCAGGCAAGGCGCCCATGGGCACCCTCGGGGAGGCCACCGATGGCGCACTCATGGCGGCACCTGGCATGGCATCGGAAGCACCGGGCCATGGAGGGGATGGCGCGAAGGGGTCCGTGCCCGGCGGGCAGATTGATCGCGGCCCCGGGGCCGGCCGCACATTCAGCATGCGCGGCCGATCCTTTTGCGGGCCGAAAACCGCCCAATCCAGCACGGAACGCCCAGCCACGAAGGCCAGCAGCGTCGCCAGCCAGAAGGTCAGGAAGAACTTGAGGAACAGCGAGCGCGGCCAGGGCAGCATGGCTCAGTCTTTCAGCAATTGGTAGCCCAGACCGCGCACGCTCTGGATCCAGGATTGGCCGTCGGGGCGCAGGCCCAGCTTCTGGCGCACGCTGGAGAGGTGCACGTCGATGCGCCGGTCGTAGGCCGCCAGCGGCCGGCCCAGCGCCTGCAGCGAGATGTCTGCTTTGGGCACGAGTTGCCCCGCATGTCGCGCGAGCGTGAGCAAGAGCACGAACTCGGTGCCGGTCAGCGGCAGCGCCTGACCACGCCAGGTGGCTTCGCGCCGGCCAGGCCACATCGTCAGCAAGCCGGCTTCGATGACGTCTACGGCCAGGGGCTGGGGATCGGCATCGGGCGGCGGCTGGGTGCGCCGCAGGACGGCGCGGATGCGCGCCACCAGTTCGCCAGGAGTGCAGGGCTTGGGCACATAGTCGTCTGCACCCATGTCGAGGCCCACGATGCGGTCCACGTTGTCGCCGCGCGCGGTGAGCATGATGACGGGCGTGCGGCGGCTCGCGCGGATGCGGCGCAAGACCTCCATGCCCGAGAGCCTGGGCATCATCACGTCGAGCACGATCAGCGCGTGGCGCCCTTGCAGGGCCAGGCGCGCGCCTGACTCACCGTCGTGAGCCAGTTCGACCTCGAACTGCTCGCGCCGCAGGTAGCGCGCCAGCAGGGTTGTCAATTCGATGTCGTCATCGACGAGCAGGATCTTCTTCATCGCGCAGCGAGTATCGCCTCGGGGGCCGACGGGCGCATCCGCAAGCATCCGACTTTTACCCACCTTGACACACAAGTTGGCGCGCGGCGCGGTCGCCTCCGTAGGATGAAAGACGCCTTGCACCACGACGTCTTCCGACATGACCGCACCCCGTTGTCTCCTCGTGAGGCTGGCCCTTCACGCCACCGCTGAACCTTGTGCGCTGGTGGAGCAGCTCACCCGACATGGCATCGGCCTGCATTGCGTTGGCCGGGGCAGCAACCTCGACGAGGTTGTGCGCGAACAAGGCGCTGACGCGGTGCTGATCGCCAGCTTCGACGCGAGCGAGGCGATGCTGCGGCTGTGCCAATCGCTGCACGAACATGGACAGGTGGCCATCCTTGCCTTGACCCCGGCGGGGGACGACACCATGCGCATCCTCGCCCTGGAAACCGGCGCGGACGATTGCGTTGAAGAGACCGCGGACGCACGTGAGCTGGCGGCCCGCATCCGCGCCGCCATCCGGCGCATGCCCTCAACCAGCCCGCCGCCGAAGCCCGAGTTCCGCCTTGGCCACTGGGCGTTCGACATCCCCCGCCAACGGTTGCACACGCCGGGCGAAGCCCCAGTGGCCTTGACACGGGCCGAATGCCGCCTGCTGCAGGCGCTGCTGAGCCAGCCGGGCCGGCTGCTGTCACGCGAAGACCTGACAGCGGCCCTGCCCCTGCGCAAGCGCGCCACCAACAGCCGGTCCGTGGACCTGCTGGTTTCGCGATTGAGACAGAAGCTGCACGCACATGAGCCGCATCCGCTCCTGATCCAGACGGTGCGCGGCAAGGGCTACCGCCTGGACCTGTCAGCGTTCGACACACAAGCGACATGAACGATCAAACCGCGACAGGCTTCCAGACCCGATTCCAGCGCGATGTTCGGCCGCATGCCCAACGCATGGCCTGCCTACGATGAGCTCACCCCATCACCGAAAGGTCCATCATGAGCAGCATCGGCTTTCCCAGCAGCATCTCCAGCAGCAACGCGATCGATCGCAAGCGTTGCCAGCAGGCACCCCGCAGCGAGTTTGAAAAGAACTCGGCGGCCTATGGCCCGGTGGCGGCCTCGGTCATCGGTGTCGCTGACGCGGCCACCGAAGCGATCAGCGATGTCGCCTCGGCTGGCGGCAAGGCCATCTCCAGCCTCGGCAGCACCGCGAAAGAAGGCGTCGAAGCCGTGGGTGACGTGGTCGACGACATCAGCCACATCATCCAGGCCGGCGCACGCTATGCCAACCAAGGCGCGCACCTCGCCGACCAGGCCATCGACACGGTCGGTGACGCCCTGAGCGATGCCGCCAGCAGCGTGCGCTCCGGCCTCACCACCGGCGCGCAAACCATCGCCTCGCTGCTGTGAGGTGAGGCCATGCACGCCCGCGCCCGGCCCCTGCTGCTCACGCTTGGCCTCAGCCAGGCGCTGAGTGGCTGCGCACTCTTCAGCTTCGAGCCTGCTCTGGAATTGGTCAAGGCCAGCGGGCTGGCGGTCAGCCACGTGGTGTCCACTGCACCGGGTCGGCCCAGCGACACCGTGCATCACGGGGGCCCACGGCCGACTTCGGTGTGCATCACCCACAACCCCATGGTGGCGTCGAGCGAAGTGGTGCCCGCGTTGCAGATGGCTCTGGCGCAAGCCGGCGTCAGCAGCCGCGTCTACGCGCCCGACACCACGCCGCTGGCCTGCCCCGTGTGGCTGCAATACAGCGGCACCGTGACCTGGGAGGCCCCGCCATTGCGAAGCGATCCGCGAGCCTACCTGGCGACCGCCCAGTTGACGCTGCGCACGATGCATGGCGAGGTGCTCGCCAGCAGCGCCTACAGCGTCGACGGGTTTCTCGAATCGAGCAAATGGGCCACCACGCAAGACAAGCTCGCGCCGGTGGTCCAGGCGCTGCTGAACGGCTTCGGCGGCTGACGCGCCACCCCACAGAGGACACCGCCCATGAACCACTTCCAAACCCGGCGCACCCCTCGCGCCAACCACCCAATGGTGCCTGCCACGGCGCTCGCGGCACTGCTGAGCCTGGCCGCTTGCAGCTCCCCACCGAGCATCGTGCAAGGGCCGCTCACCGTGCCACCGGTCGCCCCGCCCGCCTACCTGGAGCGCAGCAACCCCGGCTCGCTGTTCCAGCCTGATGCACCCGTCGCCTCGCTGTTCTCGGGCCAGAAGCTCGCGCGCCAGGTGGGCGACAAGCTCAAGGTCGACATCGCCGAATCCTTCTCAAGCCAGAGCAAGGTCGCCACCGATCAAAGCCGAAAAAACGCCGTGGCCAGCAAAGGCCCGGGCCAGGGCGCGAAATCGGTGAGTGGCTTCTTTGGCGAACTGCTCGACCTCGATGCCAGCGCCTCCGGCAGCGACAGCTTCAAAGGCGATGGCAGCACCGAACAGTCGGGCAAGTTCACAGGCCAGATCGCGGTGCAGGTCGTCAACGTGCTGCCCAACGGTCACCTCGTCATCGCCGGTGAACGCGCTGTGGCCTTCAACCGAGGTGTGACCCGGCTGCGCTTCTCGGGCGTGGTGAGCCCGAGCGACATCCGCGCGGGCAACCTGGTGGCCTCCTCCGACGTGGTCAACGCGCGGCTGGAAACCGCAGGCGAAGGCGACATCTCAGAAGCCGCCTCCCGCTCGTGGCTGCAGCGCGTGCTGACCAAAAGCCTGACCGTCTGGTGAACCCGGTGGAGGACGACATGAAACACCCCGCCTGGATGTGGAGCGCCGGACTCGCGCTCGGCCTTCTGACACTGGGCATTGGCCCCGTGCACGCTTCTTCCTCAGGCCCTCCTTTGCCCGACGCCATCGAGCTTCAAGGCAGGCGCCTGACGCTCAACGCCAGCGGCACCGGCGTCAAGGCCCTCGTCGTGCAGGTCTACCTGGTGGCCCTCTACGGCAGCCAGAAGGTCGGCCAGCACCAGGCCCTGCTGCAAGACAACGGTGCCCGGCGCCTGACGCTCAAGATGCTGCGCGACGTCAGCGAGATCGACTTCAAAAGCGGCCTGCAGGAAACGCTCGAAACCACGCCCGCGCTGACGCGCTTCAGCCAGCAGGTGCGCGCCATCGTCGACAGCCTGCCGCTCGACCAAGGCCGCCTCAAGCCCGGCGACACCCTGACCATCGACTGGCAACCCGAGCAAGGCCTGCGCATCGCGTTCAACCAGCGGCCCTGCTTCGGCCCGCTCCGCCAGGCCGAGCTGTTCCAGGCCTTGCTGCGGCTGTGGCTGGACGAAGACCCCCGTCGTTCGGTGCTGCAGCTCGAGCGCCCCGTCGAGAACACCGCCAAAACACCCGAACCCCCGCCCCGCGTGAGCGCCTGGAGAGCCCTGCCATGAGTGCCTGCCTGATCATCGACCCCGAAGACCGCCTGCATGACACCCTCTCGGCCAGCCTGCAACGGCTGGCCCTGTCGGTGGCTCGCTCGACCCGCGCCCCGACGGTGCTATCGGGCCCCGGCGTGGACCTGGTCCTCACCCGCGTTCGCCAGGCCACCCGTGAGCAACTCGAGGTGTGCGAAACCGCCCGTCAAGACTGGAACGCCCGCGTGATGGTCTTCATGGACCGCCCCGAACCGGTCGATCAGGTGCTGGCGCTGACCTGGGGCGCCGATGCCGTGGTCGACCCCCGTCACATCAGCGAGCGCGAGCTCGAAGCACGCCTGCGCGCGCTGCTGCGCCGCCGCGCCCACCTCGCATCCAACGCCACCTGGGTGCTCGATGAAACCGCCCAGCAACTGCAACACGGCGCACTGAGCGTGCCCCTGTCGCGCAGCGAATCACTGGTGCTGCACGCGCTCATGTCCCGACCCGGCGTGGTCATGTCGCGTGCCGAGCTGATGACACGCTCGCGGCTGGCTCAGCAGGGCTGTCACCTCAATGTGGTGGACTTGGCCGTCTCGCGCCTGCGTCGCAAGCTGCAAGGCGCGGGCGTTCAACAGGTCCCCCTGATCACCGAGCGTGGGCACGGTTACCGCTGGCTGGGCTCACCGGTGCGAGCCACCAACGACTGAAGAAGCGCTCACCCGACCTGGGCACGCAGCAAGGCAGACACGATGGCCAACGAATACGGGCTGGCCACCTGCTCCACGAAGCGCGTGAAATCGAGGTGCGCCGAGGCGTCGGCCCGATCGGAAATGGTGCGGATCACCGCAAAGGGCAGACCAAACGCATCGCAAACCTGGGCCACCGCCGCGCCCTCCATCTCCACCGCCAACACGTCGGGCAGGTGGTTGCGCAGGGTCTCGCCATCTTCGGCCGAGGCAACAAACTGATCACCACTGGCGATGAGACCGAGGTGAACACGAGGCTGAGGCAAACCCAGCGCGTGCAGCGGCACATGCTGGTGCACATCCAGCAGCGCCTGCGCCACCCCCTCATGCACCTGGCGGGTCAACTCGGGCGCAGGATGCAGCCGGCTGCGCCCCAAACCCGGCAACTCGTGACGCGGAAACAGCGGTGAGGCATCCATGTCGTGCTGAATGAGCGACGACGCGACCACCACATCGCCCACGCGCACCTGCGCGCCGAGCCCCCCAGCCACACCGGTGAACCAGATCTGCTCCACACCGAAGGCATCGGCCAGCAAGGTCGCCGTGATGGACGCGGCCACCTTGCCGATGCCCGACAGCACGGCCACCACTTCGCGGCCATGCAGGTGCCCGCGCCAGAACACACGGCCGCCACGGCGAACCGCAGACTCATCGGGCATGAGGTCGATGAGGGCCTGGAGCTCTTGCGGCATGGCCGCCATCAAACCAATCAGCCCACCATGACCGCCATGACCACCCAGGCCCAACTGGTCGCTGGCATCGGTCTGGCCAGGCTGGCTCGATGAAGAAACCGAGCCCACGGTGTCGTTCGAAGATGAGGCGTCATGCATGACGCCATCATCCCACCAATGCGAGACAACGCCCGCATGGCTCGCCTGACTCAGAAGGCGTGGCGCAAGCCAAACACCAAGCTGGTGCCCGACTCATACCTGGGCAGTTGCTCCTTGTCCACCATCACGACGGCGTAGACATCGGTGCGCTTGGACAGGTTGTGGTCGTAGCCCAGCGAGGTGATGCGGTGCTTGGTGACCGGCGTGGTGCCGCCCGAGACCGGCTTTTCCTTGCTTTCGCCGTAAGACAGCAGCACCTTGCCCGACGCACCCACCGGCACCGAGGTGCCGAGCTGGTAAAGCTGGGTGTCGATGCGCAAGGCACCGCTGTAGCCGCTGTTGGAGAACTCGCCGTACTGCCCGAACAGCTTGAGCACGCCGAAGTCATAGCTGGTGCCAAAGAGGCCGAAGTTCTGACGCTGCCCCTGCGTCAGGTTGACCTTTGGGGCTTCGGCTGAACGCACCGTCTGCCAGGCACCGCCCACCGCGAACGGACCGTTCACGTAGTTCGCCGAGAGCGCGTAGCTGTTGCGCTCATTGAGGGCACTGTCTTCGCCAGCCTGGTACGACACCGTGCCCGTGAACCCAGCCAGGTTGGGCGTCGAATAAGTGACGGCGTTGCTCCAGCTCGAGTCGCCCCTGTCGTTGCCCCACCTGCCGAAGGTCAAACGCACAGCCGGCGACAGACCGAAGGCCCCGCCGAAGGGGTTGTACGAAACCACCTGACCGAAGAGCAGGTTGCCCTGGCGCCCGACGGTCAACTTGCCGAGGTCGCTTTGCAGGTAGACGTTGGCGGCACGCCCCCAGAAATTGTCGGCGGGCACGTTCGGGGTGACAGTGGTGTTGGCATCGCTGCGCCCCTGGGCACCCGTGTCAGGTCGCAGGAAGGCCTCCAGCACGAAACCAGCCTTCAAGCCACCACCCAGGTCTTCCAAGCCCTTGAAGCCCAGGTAGCTGGTGGTCATGCTGTTGCTGTCGACCTTGGTCGTGCGCTTGTTGTCGGCGGCGGTGGGCAACCCGCTCAACTGCATCGAAGCGACACTCAGGTCGATCACCCCGTAAACGTTGTAGCTGGACTGGGCTTGCGCGGAGGCTGCAGCGGACAGCGCCAGCGCGGATAGTGCGAACTTGCGAATGGACATGGGCACTCCAGGTTTGGTGCATCGGCACCTGTTGTTGAAAACAGGCGCCGACGGTTGCACGTTCCATGCCCAAACACAGCCGCTCAGTGCGCGCACGCTTCTTGCGTAGATTGCAATACTGCATACAGTTTTACGAACTTATTGCATACAGTTTTGCAACCGGAGCCCGCTCGCATGTCCAACACCCACATCACCCGACGCACCGTTTTCGCCCGCATCGCCGCTGTCACCGCCTTGTCTCTGGGCGCGCTGGCCCCCATGTCGGTGCGCGCTGCCACGCCCATCAAGTTCCAGCTCGACTGGCGCTTCGAAGGTCCGGCCGGTCTCTTCCTGCACCCCATCGCCAAGGGCTATTTCACGCAGGCAGGGCTTGACGTCGCGCTTGACGCCGGCAGCGGCTCGGGGGGCACCGTCACCCGCGTGGCTTCGGGCACCTACGACCTCGGCTTCGCCGACATGGCCGCGCTGATGGAGTTCCACGCCAACAACCCCGACGCGCCCAACAAGCCCGTGGCCATCATGATGGTCTACAACAACACGCCAGCAGCCGCCTTCGCGCTGAAGTCATCGGGCATCAAGACACCAGCCGACTTCACCGGCAAGAAGATGGGCGCGCCCGTGTTCGACGCAGGCCGCAAGGCCTGGACCATCTTCGCCAAGGCCAACAAGATCGGCCCCGTCACCTGGATCAGCATGGACCCACCACTGCGCGAGACCATGGCCGTCAAGGGCGATGTGGATGGCATCACCGGCTTCTCGTTCACCTCGCTGCTCAACCTCGAAGCGCGCGGCGCCAAGCCGGCCGATGTGGTGATGTTCCCTTACGCCCAATACGGCGTGAAGCTCTATGGCAACGCCATCATCGCCTCGCCCAAGCTGCTGAAAGAAAACCCCGAAGCGGTCAAAGCCTTCCTGAAAGCCTTCGTCAAAGGAGCCAAGGAGGTGCTGGCCCATCCCGCCGTCGGCATCGCCGCGGTCAAGGCACGCGACGGCATCATCAACACCGAGCTCGAAACCCGCCGCCTGAAGATGGCGATCGACCAGGTGATCGCCAGCCCCGACGCACGCGCCGAAGGCTTCGGCCAGGTCAACGCAGGTCGCCTCTCGCTGATGGCTTCGCAGGTGTCTGACGCCTACGCCACCAAGACCCGCGTCAACCCGGGCGCCGTCTGGAACGGCTCCTTCCTGCCCTCTGCGGCAGAACTCAACATCCTGCCGCCGGCCAAGTGAGAAAGAGCATGGATGCCTACGTCGACTTTCAAGGTGTCTGGCTGGCCTACAACGACGAACTGCTCAAGCAAGGGCACTTCGCCGTGGAGGACCTCAGCCTGACCATGCGCCAAGGCGAGTTCGTCGCCATCGTCGGGCCTTCGGGCTGCGGCAAGTCCACCTTCATGAAGCTCACCACGGGCCTGAAGATGCCTTCCAAGGGCAAGGTGACCATCGCCGGCCAGCCTGTGACCGGCCCGCTCAAGATCACCGGCATGGCCTTCCAGGCCCCGTCGCTGCTGCCTTGGCGCACCACCGTCGACAACGTGCTGTTGCCGCTGGAGATCGTCGAGCCCTACCGATCCACCTTCAAGGCCAAACGCGCCGAATACGAGGCCAAAGCGCGCGCCTTGCTGCAAAGCGTCGGCCTGGGCGGGTATGAAGACAAGTTCCCCTGGCAGCTCTCGGGCGGCATGCAGCAACGCGCATCCATCTGCCGCGCGCTCATCCACGAACCGCAGATGCTGCTGCTCGACGAGCCCTTCGGCGCACTCGACGCATTCACGCGTGAAGAGCTGTGGTGCGCCCTGCGTGACTTGCAGGCCGCACGCGGCTTCAACGTCATCCTCGTCACGCACGACCTGCGCGAAGCCGTGTTCCTGGCCGACACCGTCTACGTGATGAGCAAGAGCCCGGGCCGCATCCTCGCGCGCCGCGAGATCTGCGAGGCCGAGCTGCCACGCCCGCGCGACCTCGAAGTCACCTACACACCCGAGTTCACCGCCATCGTGCACGAGTTGCGCGGCCACATCGGTGCACTGCGCAAGCCCACCACGCTGGGCACCCCTGTGGAGATTGCCCAATGAGCCCGGCCCATTCCAAGCACCTCGAACGCTGGGCCCCCTGGGGCTTGCTGCTGCTGGTCATCGTGATCTGGCAGGCGCTGTGCAGCGCCTTCAACGTCAGCGAGTACATCTTCCCCAGCCCGGCCCGCATCGCCGAGCAGCTCGTTGAATTCCACAGCGAGATCCTCAAACACGCCTGGCGCACGTTGTGGGTGACGATGGTGGGCTTCGGCATCGCCATCGTGGTGGGCGTGCTGCTGGGCTTTTTGATCGGCAGCTCGCGCCTCGCCTACGCCGCCATCTACCCTTTGATGACGGCCTTCAACGCGTTACCGAAAGCGGCCTTCATCCCGATCCTGGTGGTGTGGTTCGGCATCGGCGTGGGGCCGGCCGTGCTCACGGCCTTCCTCATCAGCTTCTTCCCGATCACAGTCAACATCGCCACGGGCCTCGCCACGCTCGAGCCCGAGCTCGAAGACGTGCTGCGCGTGCTCGGCGCCAAACGCTGGGACGTGCTCATCAAGGTCGGCCTGCCGCGCTCCATGCCTTACTTCTATGGCTCGCTGAAGGTCGCCATCACGCTGGCCTTCGTGGGCACCACGGTGTCCGAGATGACCGCCTCGAACGAAGGCATCGGCTACCTGCTCATCAGCGCCGGCTCGTCCATGCAGATGGGCCTGGCCTTCGGAGGCCTGGTTGTGGTGGGCGCCATGGCCATGGTGATGTACGAGCTGTTCTCGGTCATCGAGCAGCGCACCACCGTCTGGGCCCACCGAGGCAGCCAAGGCCACTGAGGCAAGCCAGGCCCACAAAAAACAAACCACCCCGGAGGGTGGTTTGGCAAAAGCCTCTCGGCACCAACCACCGGCTCAAGGCCGGCGGTTGAGCGATGCCGCGAAACGACATCGCTGATTGAATGAGGATCCCTGAGCAGCGCCAAGTGATGTTGGTTGGACAATCCGATCACCGGATCAAGCGCACCAGCAGATTGTAACGGGCATAATTGCACGAGCGTTCATATATGCATTGTTGTTACGGTTTGAGACGGATTCCTTTCACACTCATCCGCGCCCGTGCCCACTTCCGCCATGGACCCCCAATTTTCACAGGATGATGACAGCATCCCCTACGACGCCAGCGGCTCGTGGGTGGCGGCTTGCGTGGCCAGCCTGCTGTCGCGCCACGGGGTGCCTCCGCGTCACCAAGCCACGGCAATCGCGCAAATTTGCGCGATTTCAGTCAGCCAAGCCCGACGCAAGCTGCGCGGTGCGGTCTGGCTCTTCAACGAAGTGCTGGCTTTGTGCCGCCACCACGGCGAGTCACTCGAAGCGGTGTTCGGCACCGAGCATGGCCCGGGAGCGCCCGGACAAGCCGGTGTGCTGCTGATCGACGGGCTGGAACTGCCCTGCCAGGTCCGGGCAGGCGCCATCTGCCCCCCCCTGCCGAGCGAGGCCGGCACCCTGCAAACCACACGCGTCGGCGAGCGCTGGCTCGTGGGCACCCCGGCCCGCCTCGATGCCATGGGCGCAACCGGCACCCGACACCTCGTCGAATTGCTTCAAACCACACCGCCCGAGCCCGCCGCCGCAGCCCGCATCGCTGTGCTGGATGACGACGAATCGGCGGCCCAGGCACTGGTCGACTGGTTTGAGCAACTGGGTTACGTCGCCCAGGGCTACACCCGAGCCGACGCGCTCGACCACGACCTGACCCAGGGCTTCGACGCCTACGTGCTCGACCTCGTGCTTTCTGGCGGCCAGACCTCGCAAGCCATGGTCGAACGCATCAGGCGCCAACAGCCCGAGGCCCCCATCGTCCTTTTGACGGGGCAATTGCGCGACGGCAAAGCGTCTGAAAGCACCCTGGCCGCGCTGCTGCGCACCCACCGCGTCACCTTCTTCGAAAAGCCAGTCCGCCCGGTGATGATCACCGCCGCGATCCAGAACAGCCTGGATCAGCTCAAGCCGGCGGCATGAGCCTCTATCGGGTTCCCCCTCCTGAGGAGGCCGAACCATTCTCGGCCCTGCAAGCCACGCGCCGCCGGCTCACACTCTGGCTGGCCGCGCTCTCGTCCGTTGCCGGCCTGGTGGTGTGGTGGTACGACGGCTCCCACGGGCTCAACAGCCCCTGGGCCACCGTGGCCGTTCCCATCATCTCGGCAGTCCTGGCGCTGGGCGGCCTGGCGATCTGGTGGCGTCCACGTTGGCACAACCAGGCCGCAGCGCTGTGCAACATATCGGTGACGACGTACTTCGTCGGCTCGCTCATCACCACCACCCAGGCCGGTGGCCCGGACGGCCTCTACGAAGTGGCATCCAACGCCCAGTTCATGCCGCTGCTCTACCTCACCGCGTTCGTCACCATGAATCGCGGTGCGGCCAAGCTGAGCTGGCTGACCTACGCCGCCACCGGGCTGTCCTACATCTGGCTCTACGGATTCGATGGCGCACCGGGAGGAGACCCGATCGGGCACTTCTGGTTCATGCTGCTCATCACCCACCCCATCTTCATCCTGGCGCTGTCCTATGTGAGCGTGCTGCACACACGCCTCAAGAGCGCCGAGGTCGAGGTGCACACCTCGCGCGAACGCTTCCTGGCCATGCTCTCCCACGAGATCCGCACACCGCTGCAAGGCATGCTTGGCTCCATCGACCTGCTCGACCTGCGTGTGCATGGCGGCGGCGAGCGACGTGCCGTCGACCGCCTGCGCCAGATCGCCAACCAGCTCACGGCGCACTTGCGCGACCTGACTGAGTACGCCCGCATGGACAACCCCGCCTGGCGGCTGCATCCCGAGTATGTCGACCTGGCCTGCCTGATCGAGGACATCTGCGACGAGCACCTGCCACGCATCCGCGCCAAGGGCCTGAAGCTCGAAGTCGAGGTGGACGAAGCACCCGAGTTTCGCGAGGTCGAAATCGACCCGCAACGCGTGCGCCAGGTGCTCGACAACCTGCTCAACAACGCCTTGAAATACACGCCCAGCGGACAGATCACGGTGACACTGAAGGCGTGCGCTGAGCCCAGCCAACCACGCGGGCACGGCGAAGCCCTCCCGGCCGTTGCCACACAAGTGCAACTGGAGGTCCGCGACACCGGCGTGGGCATCGCCACCGAAGCCATGCCGCGCATCTTCGAACCCTATGTGCGACTGGAAGACCGCAGGCTGCCGCGCACGGAAGGCAGCGGCCTGGGCCTGGCCGTGGTGCGCCGGCTCGTCGACAGGCTGGGCGGACACATGGCGGTGGAGAGCCAACCCGATCAGGGCTCACGCTTCGTGGTCTGGCTGCCCCTGCGACCCGTGCACGCAACAGCCGAGCCACCAGGCACACCGCATGAGCCGACCGACTCGGTGAGAGCCGGGCCACAATGAGGTTCGGCGGCACCCGCACGCAGCGCTGTACCAGGCCCTCCTCCTTCGACACCTCCCGCCCGTTCAGGCACCCAGTCCATGAGCACCACCATCCAGACCCTCACCCTCGGCACTCCCCTGTCGCCATCGGCCCTGCGCGTCATGCTGCTGGGCTCGGGCGAGCTGGGCAAGGAGGTGCTGATCGCGCTGCAGCGCCTGGGCGTCGAGACCGTCGCCGTCGACCGCTACGAGCACGCCCCAGGCCAGCAGGTGGCCCACCACAGCCGCACGATCACGATGAGCGATGCGGCCCAGTTGCGCGCGCTCATCGAAGCCGAAAAGCCCCACCTCGTCGTGCCCGAAATCGAAGCCATCGCCACACCTGTGCTCGAAGAGCTCGAAGCCGCCGGCGTGGTGCGCGTCATCCCCACGGCGCGCGCCGCGCGCCTGACCATGGACCGCGAAGGCATCCGCCGCCTGGCCGCAGAAACCCTGGGCCTGCCCACCAGCCCCTATCGTTTCTGCGACTCGCTTGCTGAGCTGCAGGCCGCGATCGACGATGGCATCGGGTACCCCTGCATCGTCAAACCGGTGATGAGCTCATCAGGCAAGGGCCAGAGCAAGATCGACGGCCCCGCCGACGTGGCAAAAGCCTGGGCGTACGCGATGGAAGGCGGCCGCGTCAGCCACGGCCGCGTCATCGTCGAAGGCTTCATCGACTTCGACTACGAGATCACGCAGCTCACCGTGCGCGCCGCCGGCCGTGGCGCCGAGCTGAGCCAGGTCGTCACGCATTTTTGCGAACCCATCGGCCACAAGCAGGTCAGCGGCGACTACGTCGAGAGCTGGCAGCCGCAACCGATGTCGCCCGTGGCACTGCAACGCTCGCGCGACATCGCCAAGGCCGTGACCGACAACCTCGGCGGCCAGGGCCTCTTCGGCGTGGAGCTCTTCGTCAAGGGTGACATGGTGTGGTTCAGCGAGGTCAGCCCCCGCCCGCACGACACGGGCCTGGTCACACTCAGCACCCAGGTGCAAAGCGAGTTCGAACTGCATGCGCGCGCCATCCTAGGGCTACCGGTGGACACCTCGCTGCGCCAGGCAGGCGCTTCGGCGGTGATCTACGGCGGCGTCGACACGCAGGACGTGCGCTTCGAAGGCGTGGCCGAGGCGCTGTCCGAGCCCGGCACCGACCTGCGCCTCTTCGGCAAGCCAGAGAGCTTCGTCAAGCGGCGCATGGGCGTCGCACTGGCCACGGCCGATGACATCGAGGCGGCGCGAGCCAAGGCACGAGAAGCGGCCGCCAAGGTGCGGGTGAGCGCCCGAGCCTGAGCGAGCGGCATCAGGACCAGGGCTGCCTCGGAGCGGCTGCGATGCCGCTCAAGCGCCCGATGGCACGCTGCCCTCCATGGCACGGCGCCCCACCAGGCTGGGCGCTGTGCTGGCCAACATGAAGCGCAACTGCGAATCCAGCCGTCCGGCCCGCGCCATCAAGCCCTCCGGCGAGAGCACCTCGATCTCGGCATAGTGCAGCGCCAGCACCTGCTCGCGCTCCAGTTCCCGCAGCGCCTTGTTCACAGTCTGTCGAGACACCCCGAGCATTTGCGCGAGGTACTCCTGCGGCAGACGCAGGCGCCGCCGCAAGCCCGTTGGGGCGCTCTGGCCGTAGTTCACGGCCGCGAACAACAGGCGCCGCGACAGCCGCTGCTGCAGGGTCAGAGAGGCGCTGTCCTCCAGCACCGTCGTGACCACGCGAAGCTGGCCGCACGCCAGGCGCGCGAGGTCTCGCCAGTGGATGGGGTTGGCGTTCAACCAAGGCTCGATGGCCGTGCGAGCCACCGTCATCACCGTGCTCTCGGTGTCGGCCACGGCGGCCATGCCACGCGGGATGCGGTCGATCAGGCTGACCTCGCCAAACCAGTGATACGGCTCGACGTACCAGGTCAGGCGCTGGGTGCCGTGTTCCGGGTGGAGGGAGCCCATGCGCAGCGCGCCCGCGATGACGCAGCACAGGCCGTCCTGCGCATCGTCGCGCAGCGTTTCTCCGGCAGCCAGGTGAATCAGCCGGGCGCGCGCCACGAGCGCTTCCTGCATGGCGACCGGACAGGTGCCGAACCAGACATGGGTGCGCAAGGCAGGCAACAGGGCGGCGGGGGTGGATTCAGAGCGACGGGACATCCTTTTCGCCTGGTAAAAAGTTGTTTGTTGCCGGAAGCAATCCCCCATATGGGTTAGATGCAAGGCATACAAATGTCGGCTTGTTGACAATATCACGGCCGGACACATCCTACGATTCGGGACATCGTTCACGACTTTTCCCCCACCTCCTATGAGCCTCAGCACAGCAGTCCACCCCGGTGCCATCCTGCGCACGCAGTTCATGGAACGCAACGGCCTGTCGGCGAGTGGCCTGGCCATCCGCCTGCATGTGCCCGCCCCCCGCGTGAACGACATCGTGCGCGAACGCCGCGGCATCAGCCCCGATTCCGCCCTGCGCCTGGCCCGCTTCTTCGGCACCACGGCCCAGTACTGGATGGACCTGCAAACCGCCTACGACCTGCGCGTGGCCGAGGAGCAGGCCGGCGAGCAGATCCGCCGCGAGATCCCCACGCTGCAATCGATGCCCTCCGCGTCCAGCAGTGCGGCCCAGGGCTCGCGCCACGGTTCAGCTCACGAACCGGTGCTGGCAGCAGCCTGACGCCGCCCGGAAGGCCGGGCCGACACGCTCGTGTCCGCCTTCCCCACCCCCCACAAGGGTAAGACGCAGATCGATCACCGATCGACGTTTTGCGTCACCTCAACCCCAGTCCAACCTGCCGGAAGTCACTGGAAGGCCACCTCGGCGAAGCTGCGCAACTTGCGACTGTGCAATTGGCCTTGACGGTTGCGGCGCAAGCGCTCGATGGCACACAAGCCAATGCGCAGGTGCTGATCCACGCGCTCGCGGTAGAACTGGTTGGCCATGCCCGGCAGCTTGAGCTCGCCATGCAGCGGCTTGTCGCTCACGCACAGCAAGGTGCCGTAGGGCACCCGGAAGCGGAAGCCGTTGGCGGCGATCGTCGCGCTTTCCATGTCCAGCGCCACGGCTCGACTCTGGCTGAAGCGGCGCTCAGGCTCGCGCTGAGGCAGCAGCTCCCAATTGCGGTTGTCGGTTGATGCCACGGTGCCCGTGCGCATGATGCGCTTGAGCTCGTAGCCGTGCAGTTGAGTCACCTCGGCGACCGCGCCTTCGAGCGCCAGTTGGATCTCGGCCAGCGGCGGAATCGGCACCCACAGCGGCAGGTCTTCATCGAGCACGTGGTCTTCACGCACGTAGCCGTGGGCCAGCACGTAGTCGCCCAGTTGCTGCGAGGTGCGCAAGCCCGCGCAATGCCCCAGCATGATCCAGGCGTGCGGCCGCAGCACCGCGATGTGATCGGTGATGGTCTTGGCGTTGGCCGGGCCCACACCGATGTTGACCATGGTGACCCCTGAGCGGTCCTTGCGGATCAGGTGGTAGGCAGGCATTTGCGGCAGGCGCGGCGGCACGGCACCGAGCGCATCGAGGGCGTCAGCCGCATGGCCCAACCGCCGTGTCACGACGTTGCCAGGTTCGACGAAGGCGATGCAGTCATCGTCGTCACGCGGGTTGGCTGGGTCAGGGGCCCGAGCCATCAACTCATGGCCCATGCGCACGAACTCGTCGATGTAGAACTGGTAGTTCGTGAAAAGGACGAAGTTCTGGAAATGCGCTGGCGAGGTGCCCGTGTAGTGACGCAGGCGGTGCAGCGAGTAGTCGACGCGCGGCGCGGTGAAAAGCGCCAGCGGGCGCGAACCGCCACGTGTTTCGTACGTGCCGTTGGCGATGCCATCGTCCATGCGCGCGAGGTCGGGCAGGTCGAAGTGGTCGGGCAGCAGCATGCGGCGCTCGGGCGTGAGCTGGCCTTCGAGGTGCTGATGCTCGTCCAGGCTGAAGTGCACGGGGATCGGGTCTCCGCCCAGGCCCACTTCGAGCGCCACACCGTGGTTGCTCAGCAGCAGCTGGAACTGGTCGCGGTAGTAATCGGCGTAGAGGTCGGGCCGCGTGAGCGTGGTCTCGTAGGTGCCAGGGCCGGCCACGAAGCCGTAGGACAGGCGCGAGTCGGCGCGGGCCACGGTTTCGGTGTGCACGCGCACGAAGGGGTACTTGGCACGCACGGGGTGGCGGAAGGTCTCGCCGGCCACGAAGCGCTGGAGGCTGTCGCGCAGGTAGGCGATGTTCGCGTCGTAGAGCTGGGTGACGTAAGCCAGGGCCGCATCGGCCTGGTCGAAACGCTGGGTGGGGAACTTCGGGGCGGCCATGTGGTGGTCGGGGCAGGTCTGCCGGCAGTCAGCTTGCGGACCATTGTGCGCTCAATGCCTGGGGGGCACTGTGGCATCGATGCTGCGTACGGCCTCTTGTTTGGGGCTGCGGGAGCGCGGGCAAGGGCTGCGGCGCGCCCATGTCGGCTGGCTGACCGCACGCGTCGGCCAGTCATGGCACGGCCGAGGCATTCAGCAAAGCTGATCGCCGGGTTCCAAAAATACGAATAGCCAGTCGCTCGCGTCGCGCTCTATATTTCATTCACAAGATGATTTTCATCACACAAATCATCGATGAGAAACATGCACCCCCAAAACCAGATAACCAGCCAGCATATATAGAAGCGTCAGCCATTACCTTCATGCCTCGCCATCATCAAATGGCCCATCACTGCGTTGCGCCCGCTTTTGGAATTGCACAACGGATTACTCCACGGTGAGTATTTCAAATGTGACGCGCCACTCACAGAACCCATCACGGGGCTTTCATCATGAAGCAAAACTATTCACTCGGGGTGCTGCTGTGCCTCATCGCCACCTTGTCCTGGGGATGCATGTTCCCCGTGATGACTTCGGCGCTCCAGCACATGGACCCCTTCAATTTCACGGCATTGCGCTACAGCATCGCCGGCCTGGCCTTCGCCGCCTTGTTACTCCACAAGGAAGGGCCGAAAGCATTCAGCCTCAAGGGCGAACGTGTGGGCCTGGCTTGGTTCCTGGGAACTGCAGGCTTCGCGGGTTTCGGCTTCCTCGTGTTCCTGGGGCAGAAGCTGGCCGGACCGACCGGCGCGCTGACCGCCTCCATCATCATGGCCACGATGCCTTTGCTCGGTCTGTTGGTGGCCTGGGTCGTGCGTGGGGCCAAGCCGCCCGCCGCGCCCCTCGGTTTCATCCTTCTGTCGTTCTCCGGCGTGTCCTTGGTGATCACGAGCGGCAACTATCAGGCGCTGCTGTCCGAACCTCAGAGTTTCACGGCCTATGTGCCACTGCTGCTGGGGGCCTTGAGCTGGGTGATCTACACCTTCGGTGCGAGCTTCTTCCCGACCTGGTCACCCTACCGCTACACAGCCATCACAACCCTGCTGGGCCTGACCAGCATCTTCGCAGTGAACGTGGTTTTGATGGCCGTGGGCTACATCCCCATGCCCGGTTGGTCTGATGTCGCGCCGGTGATGCCACACCTGATCTACATGGCGCTGGTGGCCGGCCTGCTGGGCGTGCTGAGCTGGAACATGGGCAACAAGATCCTGACCCCGCTCAATGGCGTGCTGTTCATGGACGTGGTGCCGGTCACAGCCTTCACGGTGTCTGCACTGACCGGTGTCATCCCCAATCACGCCCAGGTCTACGGCGCCTGCATCACCGCAACGGCACTGGTCCTGAACAACCTGTACCAGCGCCAACGCATGAACCGCGTCGCGGTGCTGCAAGCCAAGGCGGCCTGAAGCGCCGTGGCCAGCCTCATAGCCGCCACACCTGGCGGACGAGCGGAATGAAAGCCTGCATGAATGGTGATTGTTCCTCTTCCTCCAGGTAAATGAAGTAGAGGTGGTCGATCTCGATGCCGGGCGACCAGATGGCCAGCTTGCCGGACGCCTCGCCCGCCGCCGCGATGTCTTCTCGCAGCAAGGACAGACCGATGCCTTGGGCCACGAGGTCACTGAGCATGATCTCCTGGTCGGCTTCGATCACCGTCTGGGGACGCACGCCGTGGCGGGCGAACATGCGCGAGGCGATCTGCCGAAAGGAGCATTTTTCCGGCGTGGACAACCAGGGCAACTGAACGATTTCTTGCCAGGTGGCATCGGACAATCTGTCCTTCCACTTGACCGGGGCCACGACTCGCAGCGTGATGGACGCGAGTTTGATGGAAGAAATTTTTGGATTTTGAGGCTCTCCGATGACATACCCCGCATGGATCTCGCGGTTGAGGATTCGGCTGGATATGTCACCGGAGATGCCTTGGCTGAGCGACAGCCTGAGTTCCGGATATTTCTCGATCAAGGTGGCAAGGAACTCGCCGAGCCGCAGCACGATGGGCTCGGAAATGGTGCCGAGCTTGAATTCGCCACTGACGGCGTTTTGCCGAAAATGCTGGGCCTTGGCGGAGACATTGTTCGCGGCGATCAAGGCGTTGGTTGCCTCCTGCAACAACGATTTGCCCGCAAAGGTCAAGGTCATGCCCTTGGGGGTGCGGTCGAACAGCTTGACGCGAAGCTCTGATTCAAGCGCCTTGATCTGGGCGCTGATGGCCGGCTGGCTCAAGAAAAGTTGAGCCGAAGCGCGGGCCAAACTGCCTTCCTGGGCGATGACGGTGAAGGTGCGCAGTTGTTGTAGATCCATCAAGCCGCCTTCTTGGCCGCCACTTTCTTGGCCCCGGCCTTCTTCGCGGCCGGCACCTTCGGCGCCCGAGGTTCGAACTCGAAGCCCACCTTGCCCGCCTTGGCGTCCCAGCTCAGGAAGGCCTTGAACTTGCGCCGCGTCTTGTTCGACACGAAGTTCTCCAGCAGATCGGTCTTGCCGGTTTCGAGCAGCTTGCCGAATTGCTCCGGCGTGATCGGCTGCTGCAAGATGATCTTGCCGCTCTTGAAGTCGCATTTGGCCTTGCCCGAGCCCAGCGTGTGCTCGCACACGTAGTTGGCGCCGTGCTCGTAGACGCTGCCGCCGCACTTCGGGCAGGCGCCCAGCGTGGTCGCGTTGCTGAAGTCCACGGCTTCGCCGGATTCTTCTTCCTTCTTCGCGTCTTCGCCGAAGTCGAACTCCATCTTCCAGTTGTTGAGTTCAGCGTCCTTGACCAGCTTCAGCTCGGCCGTGAAAGGCCAGCCCGCCTTCGAGCGGAAGCCTTCCAGCGGGCCGAGCTTGTGCGTGCTCAGCAGCGTCTCGACCTCGTCGAGCTCGAAGCTGCGGCCCGCGGGGATCTTGGTCATGCTGAAGCCGCAGCCTTCGCCGTTGCCGTCGGAGCCGGTGCAGGTGAAGCGGCGGTAGTTCTCCTTGACCACGCCGCCGCAGTTCGGGCAGGGCGTCTTCAGGGTCGCGTAGTCACCTGGGATGGTGTCGCGGTCGTACTCCTTGGCCTTTTGCACGACGCGCTGCGTCATCGCGGCGATCTCGTCCATGAAGGCCTCGCGGCTCAGGCGGCCCTTTTCCATCTCGGAGAGCTGGTGCTCCCAGTTGCCGGTCAGCTCGGGCTTGGTCAGCTCTTCCACGCCGAGGCCGCGCAACAGCGTCATCAGCTGGAAGGCCTTGGCCGTGGGGATCAGCTCGCGGCCTTCGCGCAGCATGTACTTCTCGGTCAGCAGGCCTTCGATGATGGCCGCGCGCGTGGCTGGCGTGCCCAGGCCTTTTTCCTGCATCGCGGCTTTGAGCTCTTCGTCGTCGATGAACTTGCCCGCGCCTTCCATGGCGCTCAGCAGCGTGGCTTCGGTGTAGCGGGCGGGCGGCTTGGTCTTGTGGGCCGACACCGCGATGTCTTCGTTGGCCACCGACTCGCCAGCCTCCACGGGCACCAGGTGGGCGTCGTCGCCTTCTTCGGCCGCTTCCTTGCCATAGACGGCCAGCCAGCCCGGCTTGACCAGCACCTTGCCGTTGGTCTGGAAGCAATGCTCCTTGCCAGCGGCGGGCACCTTGGTGATGCGCGTGGTGACCTGGAACTCGGCCGAGGGATAGAACACCGCGATGAAGCGCTTGACCACCATGTCATAGAGCTTGGCCTCGGCTTCGGTCAGGCTGCGCGGCGCCTGCAGCGTCGGGATGATGGCGAAGTGGTCCGACACCTTGGTGTTGTCGAACACGCGCTTGGTGGGCTTGACGTAGCCGTCGTTGACCGCCTTGCGCGCGTGCTGCGAGAGTTCGCGCAGCGGCCCGGGCAGGTCGTCGTCGGCGATCATCTCCATGGTCTGCTTGACCACGCCGATGTAGTCCTCGGGCAGCGCGCGCGAGTCGGTACGGGGGTAGGTCAGCACCTTGTGCTTTTCGTACAGGGCCTGCGCCAGGCCCAGCGTGGTCTTGGCGGAAAAGCCGAAGCGCGAGTTGGCCTCGCGTTGCAGCGTGGTCAGGTCGTAGAGCAGCGGGCTGGCCTGCGTGCTGGGCTTGGACTCCTCGGTGACGGTGCCTTGCTTGCCCTGCACCGCGTCGGCAATCGCCTGGGCCTCGGCGGCCGACCAGATGCGATCGGCCCTGAACTCGGACTCGGCCGAGCCCTCGGCGGCGTTCTTGTCTTTCTTGAAGTTCGGATCGAACCACTTGCCTTCGTAAGCGCCGGCCTGCGCGCCGAAGGTGCCGCGCACCTCCCAGTAATCGCGGAACACGTGCTTGCGGATCTTTTCTTCGCGCTCGACCACGATGGACAGCGTCGGCGTCTGCACCCGGCCCACGGTGGTCAGGAAGAAGCCGCCATCGCGCGAGTTGAAGGCCGTCATGGCGCGCGTGCCGTTGATGCCCACCAGCCAGTCGGCTTCGGAGCGGCAGCGCGCGGCGCTGGCCAGCGGCAACATCTGCTCGTCGGATCGAAGGCGCTCAAAGCCATCGCGGATGGCCTGCGGCGTCATGCTCTGCAGCCACAGGCGCTTGACGTCCTTGCCCAAGCCCTTGGCGCGCGTCGTGGCCGTGCTGTCGGCCGCGTACTGCACGATCAAGCGGAAGATGAGTTCGCCCTCGCGCCCCGCGTCACATGCGTTGACAAGGGTTTCAACATCCTTGCGCTTGATGAGCTTGACCAGGGCATTGAGCCGGCCCTTGCTCTTGTCGATCGGGTTGAGATCGAAGTGCGGCGGGATGACAGGCAGGTTGGCGAAGCTCCACTTGCCACGCTTCACGTCGAACTCGTCGGGCGCCTTGATTTCGACCAGGTGACCGACGGCCGAGCTGACCACGTAGTGCTCGGACTCGAAGTATTCGTCGTGCTTCTCGAACTTGCCATCGACGGGCGTCAGGGCGCGGACGATGTCTTGGGCCACGGAGGGCTTCTCTGCGATGACCAGGGCTTTGCTCATGAGCGATGTTGATGTCTTGTCGAAAAGGTTGGCCGGGTTCGTCACTACAATCGGCCTCTCGCGCGCACACATGCGCGCACACATGCGTGCACACGGGTGCGCACACGCACACACACGCGCGCACCCACCAATTCAATGTACCCAAACTGGCCGATGACGCAAGCCGCCAAGAAAACCCGGACTTCCGCCCCTGCTTCACCGAAGTCGGCCCCGGTCTCCTCATCCTCGCACGGCCCGGCCGCGCGCACGGCCCGCCCCCACGCCGACGCGCCCACCAGCGGGCGCCGTACCCAGGTGCGCGAATCGGGCGTGCACGGCAAGGGTGTCTACGCCATCCGCCCGCTGCGTGCTGGCGACAAGGTGCTCGAGTACAAGGGCGAGATCATCACCTGGAAGGAAGCGCTGCGCCGCCACCCGCACGACCCCAGCCAGCCCAACCACACCTTCTACTTTCACCTCGACGACGGGCACGTCATCGATGGCAAACACCGTGGCAATTCGGCGAAGTGGATCAACCACAGCTGCGAGCCCAATCTCGAAGCCGAACAGGTGGGCGACCGCGTCTTCCTGATGGCGCTGCGTGACATCGCGCCGGGTGAAGAACTCTTCTTCGACTACGGCCTGGTCATCGACGAGCGCATGACGGCCAAACTCAAGAAGGAATACGCCTGCTGGTGCGGCACGCCGAGCTGCCGGGGCACCATGCTGGCGCCCAAGCGGCGCTGAAGCCTCCGCGCTCTTCCCTAGACGCCTGCTCGCGCCGTCCACGGCCCACGAAACGCCACACCGCCAACAAGCCCCGGATGCAGCCGCCTTCGATCGACCTGGTCCTGGCCGACCTCCACGCCGCCGCCGAGCGCCTGTGGGAGGCCTGCTCGCCCCGCTGGCCCACGCTGAGCCTGGACGTGCTGCCCGAGGTGGACTCAACCAACACCGAACTGATGGAGCGCGGCCGGCGCGGCGAAACCTGGCCGACCGCCGTGGTCGCCGCCAGCCAGACCGCCGGCCGTGGCCGCCGAGGCCGAGCTTGGGCCGCGCAACCTGGCGACACCCTCACCTGCTCCCTCGGGCTGCCTCTCAGGCTCGACGCGGTGCCTGGCGGCGGCAGCGCCTTGTCGCTGGCCGTGGGGCTGAGCCTGGCCCGTTCGCTCGACAGCGCCCTGCAAAAACGCCACACCAGCGGCCACGGCCCCGCCCTGCCCCCCATCGGCCTGAAGTGGCCCAATGACCTCTGGCTGGGCCAGCGCAAGCTGGGCGGCATCCTCATCGAAGCCACGCCCGCACCGGGTCTGCCAGAAAGCCGAGAAGGCAAAGAGGGCAGCCGCTGGGTCGTCATCGGCGTGGGGATCAATGTGCGTCCAGGCCAGGCCCCCGAGGGCTCGGCCTGGCTGGCGCGAGGTGACGACGACCGACTCGGCATCGGCGAAGTGTGGACCTGGCTGCTGCCTGACCTGCTCGACACCGTGGCGCGTTTCGAAACCTCGGGCTTCGCGCCCCTGCTGCCCGCCTGGTCCGACCGCGACGTGCTCAGAGGCCAAGCCGTGTCGCTGTGGACCCGCCCGGGCGCGGCACCCGACAGCCAGACCCCGCCCGACGCCAGCGGCACGGCCCAGGGCGTGGACGAGTCAGGGGCGCTGCTCGTGCATACTGCGAGCGGCCTGCAACGCTGGAGCACAGGCGAAGTCAGCGTGCGCCCCGCCACCAGCGCGGCCGCCTCGGCCCCGCCTTCCACCCCGTCCACCTGACCCGCACGCCCATGCTTCGCTCCCTGGTGCTCGTCCTGCTGATCCTCAATTTCGGCTTCTTCGCCTGGGCCCAAGGCTGGCTGCGCAACTGGATCGGCCTGCAGCCCGATGGCCAGCGCGAACCGCAACGTCTGAGCGCTCAACTGCACGCTGAGCAGATCGAAGTGCTGCAGCAGCCCGACGAAACCGCCAACAACCACGCATTGCGCCTGGACCCCGCATCGCCTGCGTCGTCGCCCATGAGCGCCTCTTCACCCGACAGTTCGGCCAGCGGTGAGGAAAAAACGCCACCGGCGTCCAAGGCAGCCAGCGTCCCCGGCGATGAGGCGAAACAAGCCGCCGCAAGCCCGGCCCTGTGCATCGAAGCGGGCCCATTCAACGCCGAAGAAGTGGCCGCTGCAGACAAGACCTTGCGCCCCTTGCTGCCCGCTGGCAGTTGGGCACACCAGAGCATCGCCCTGGGCGGGCAGTGGATGGTCTACATGGGCCCTTACCCCGACGAGGACCTGTATGACCGCAAGGTGATCGAGCTCAAGCGCATCAAGGGCTTGAACTTCGACGAGGTGCGCAGCGGCACCTACGCCAAAGGCCTGTCACTCGGCCGCTTCACCTCCGAAGCCGAGGCCGAAACACGCCTGAGCAGCCTGAAACAACGTGGCATCCGCACCGCCCGGGTGGTAACGATCCGCCCCGCCGGGCAAGTGCACTACCTGCGCGTGGCGCAGGCCAATGTGTCGATGCAGGTGACGCTCTCGGGGCTCAAGCTGCCCCAAGGCAAATCGTTCAGCGCCTGCCGGTCTTGATCAGGGCTGGGGCGGAAGCTCAAGTTCAGCCGCGTGCGCGGATGCTGACCCGGGCGGTCTGACGGGCCTTCAGGCGCTGCCAGAGAGCGGTGCCAAGCATCCAGCTTGCGACGACGGCCAGCAAGGTGAGCAAGCCGGTGTCGCTGGCACCGCCGCCGCCACCCGATGAGCGAGTGGTGACGTTCGCATCAGGGCATGTGCCTTCGCTGAACAGCGGGGCGTTCTGTGCAGCGGCAAGCGCGGCAGCAGCGTTCAAGATGCCGGCACCGCAGGTGTCACTCGTGCAGCGGCAGTTACCCAAGTTGGTCGAACTACACGGCGTTCCTGACGCAGGAAAGGCCGTGGCGGACTGCATGATTCGATAAGCCACGTCCACCGAGCTGAGCGCAGGGTTCACGGCCAGCATCAAGGCCGCCACACCAGCCACTTGAGGCGCCGCAAAACTGGTGCCTGCGATGCCGCCTTGCAGGTTGGTCGTGCCCGGGGTGGTATCGCCATCATTACCCAGCATGGCCATGGTTTGACCCGAGTCGCCACTGGCCACGGCCACACCGAAATAGCACTGGCTGGCACGGGTGCCGTTGACCAGGTTGGCATAAGCCGCTTTCGAGCCATTCACCCGCAAGCCCGTCGACGCAATCACACCTTGGCAACTGGCGGGCTTCGAGGGCGAGGCGTAACCGGCCGTTCCACCGCCATCACCATTCCCAGCGGAAGCAACGACCACCACGCCAAACGAACGCAGGGTGGCGATGGCATTGCGGTAGAGCGCATCAACCGTGTTCGAGCCACCTTGGCAATTGCCAACCGAGCCATAACTCAAGGTGATGACCCGCGCGGGGTGCGTATTCGGCACGCTATTGACAGTCGTAAGACCTGCAGCCCAGTACATCGCATCGATGATGTCGCTGGAGCTGGCGCCACCCGTGCCGCCAACACGGATAGGCAAGATCACGGACTGACCATCGATGGGCGAAAGAATGCCTGGCCCCATGCGCTGGGAACTGTTCAGCACCCCCGTGCTCGTGCTGTTGGCTGGCGCCGCAAGCATGCTCGTGATCGAAGTGCCGTGCCATGAACTGCATTTCGTCTGATCGCCAGGGCAGCCAGACACCCAGTCACCCGGATCGCTGATGTCGCTGTCTCGACCATTGCCATCGTTGGCTGAGGCGGGGTCCGTGACAAAGTCATAGCCGGTGTAGAGGCGTCCAGCGAAATCAGGATGGGTGGCGTACTCAGTCACCCCCGAGTCCAACACAGCCGTCACGACAGGATTCAAGCTCGAGGGCGGCAGCGAAGTCAGGAACGACCAAGCGGCAGGAAAATCCGCCACCCCAGGCCCGGCTTGAGACCGCGAGCGGATCCAGAAGCGCCCCGTGTAATCCACATCGTTCGGTGTCTGCGCCGTGACCCCGGCTGCATGCATGATTTCATTGGGCACCGCCCACTCGACATCCGGATCCTGCCGCAGGCGCTGCGCCTCGGCCTCTGCGTCCTTGAGCGCCACGGGCTCGCCTCGATGCAGCACCTGGGCACCAAAAGCGGTGTCCTTCTGGACAAGGAAGCCCACGCGATGACGCTGGGCCACCTGAGCCATCAGCAAACGCCGATGTTGTGCCACCTCAGAAGACAACGAAGCCGGCCGAGCCATGCCCCGCCCATCGGCGCTCGTCACGCGGCCATCCTTGAGCTTGACGATGACACCCAGGGCTTGGGGCGCGGCCGCTTCGGGAGAAGCCACCTCGGCATGGGCATCGGCCACGGCCATCAAAGCCGCCAGGCTGCCCCACAACACGGCCTTGCGCCATGCAGCAAAGGGCCGCTCACCACCCAGGCTGTCAACAAAGGTACTCACGCCGCACTCCTGCACCATATTCTGAAAAAAGTGATTATGGGTTGACCGCATCCATCCCCGATGAAAACGAGCCATTCCAACAACCTGTTGTCGGCACTGTTGCACATCGGCTCAAATGAAAAAGGCCCCATGAAGGGGCCTTGAGCGGCACAAGTCGACGGATCAGCAGGCGGAAACACGCTGATACATCAACGGGGCGTGACAGACGTCACGCGGTGATCACTTGGCGATGACGCGCGCCATTTCCAGGCACTTGTTGGAGTAACCCCACTCGTTGTCGTACCACGAGACAACCTTCACGAAGGTCTTGTCCAGGGCGATGCCGGCTTCGGCGTCGAACACCGAGGTGCAGGGCTCGCCACGGAAATCGGTGGCGACGACCTTGTCTTCGGTGTAGCCCAGCACGCCCTTCATGGCGCCTTGGCTGGCTGCCTTCATGGCGTTGCAGATGTCTTCGTACGAAGCTTCCTTGTTGAGCTCGACGGTCAGGTCGACCACCGACACGTCAGACGTGGGCACGCGGAAGGACATGCCGGTCAGCTTCTTGTTCAGCTCGGGGATCACCACGCCCACGGCCTTGGCAGCGCCAGTGCTCGAAGGGATGATGTTTTCCATGATGCCGCGACCGCCGCGCCAGTCTTTGTTGCTCGGACCGTCCACGGTCTTCTGCGTGGCGGTGGCGGCGTGCACGGTGGTCATCAGGCCGCGCTTGATGCCGAAGGTGTCATTCAGCACCTTGGCCACGGGTGCCAGGCAGTTGGTGGTGCACGAGGCGTTGGAGATGATGGTCTGGCCGGCGTAGGTCTTGTCGTTCACGCCGTAGACGAACATCGGGGTGTCGTCCTTCGAGGGGGCCGACATGATCACCTTCTTGGCGCCTGCCTTGATGTGGGCTTCGGCGGTTTCCTTGGTCAGGAACAGGCCGGTCGACTCGATCACGATGTCCGCGCCCACTTCGTTCCAGGCCAGCTCGGCGGGGTTCTTCACGGCGGTCAGGCGAATCTTCTTGCCGTTGACGATCAGGTTGTTGCCTTCGACGGCGACTTCACCCTTGAAACGGCCGTGCACGCTGTCGTACTTCAGCATGTAAGCCAGGTAGTCGGGCTCCAGCAGGTCGTTGATGCCGACGATCTCGATGTCGTTGGCAAAGTTCTGGACTGCTGCACGGAACACCATGCGGCCGATGCGGCCGAAGCCGTTGATACCGATCTTGATCGCCATGATGGAAAAACCTTTTGTGAAGGTGTGGGGATGGTTTGAAAAGAAGACTGCTCAGCGGGTGCGGCGGGGCAGGCCTGGCCGGGCGGCGCCCCGACGGTGGCCAGGGCGCTGCGGGAAACCCGCGATTTTAGGCCTCAGGCGCGGTTCTTGAGCACCTTCAGCACGGTGGCCACCACGTTCTCGGGGGTGAAGCCAAAGTGCTTGAAGAGCACGCCGGCCGGGGCCGACTCGCCGTAGGTGTCGATGCCCACCACCGCGTCCACGCCGTACTTCCACCAGAAATCGGTGACGCCGGCTTCCACCGCCACGCGGGGCACATTCGGCGGCAGCACGGACTTCTTGTAGGCCACGTCCTGGCGGTCAAACACGTTGGTCGAGGGCATGGAGACGACGCGCACGGGCACGCCCATCTCGGCCAGCTTCTGCTGCGCGTGCAGCGCCAGTTGCACCTCCGAGCCGGTGGCCACGATCACGGCCACGGCCTTCTTCTTCAGGCCCACCTCGGCCGGCTCGGCCAGCACGTAGGCGCCCTGGGTGATCACGTCGGCATCCGACTTGGGCGCGTAAGGCAGGTTCTGGCGCGACAGCAGCAGGGCCGACGGGCGATGCTTGTTGGCCACCGCCATGGACCAAGCCACCGCCGTTTCGGTGGTGTCGGCCGGGCGCCAGACATCGAGGCCAGGGATCAGGCGCAGGCTCGCGGCGTGCTCGACGGACTGGTGGGTCGGGCCGTCTTCGCCCAGGCCGATGGAGTCGTGCGTGAACACATGGATCACGCGCTGCTTCATCAGCGCGGCCATGCGGATGGCGTTGCGGCTGTAGTCGCTGAACGTGAGGAAGGTGCCGGCGTAGGGGATGTAGCCGCCATGCAGGGCCACACCGTTCATGATGGCGGCCATGCCGAACTCACGCACGCCGTAGTTGATGTGGCGGCCGGGCTTGCCGTCAGTCGTGACGACCTTGCCGTCTTCGCCCACGCGGAAGGCGGGCGTGCTCTTGGTGTTGGTCAGGTTCGAGCCGGTCAGGTCGGCCGAGCCGCCCAGCATCTCGGGCACTGCGGCGGTGAAGAACTCCAGCGCGATCTGGCTGGCCTTGCGGCTGGCCACCGTCTCGGCCTTGTCGTGGGCGGAGGCCACGGCCTGCACCGCGATCTCGGCGAAATTCGCGGGCAGCTCACCCTGCATGCGGCGCACGAACTCGGCGGCCTCGGCGGGGAACAAGGCTTTGTAGGCATCGAAGCGCTGGTTCCAGTCGGCCACCAGCAGCTCGCCATCGGCCTTGGCGTTCCAGTCGGCGTAGACCTCTTCGGGGATCACGAAAGCATCGTGCGGCCAGCCGAGGGCTTCGCGCGTCAGCTTGATCTCGTCGCCACCCAGCGGCTCGCCGTGGGCCTTGGCCGTGTTGGCGCGATTGGGCGAGCCCTTGCCGATGTGGGTCTTGCAGACGATCAGCGTGGGCTTGTCAGCCGACAGCTTGGCCTTGACGATGGCGCCATCGACGGCGTCCACATCGTGGCCATCGATCGGGCCGATGACGTTCCAGCCGCAGGCCTCGAAGCGCTGCGGCGTGTTGTCGATGAACCAGGGCGTGACCTGACCGTCGATGGAGATGCCGTTGTCGTCGTACAGCGCGATCAGCTTGTTGAGCTTCCACGCGCCAGCCAGGGCAACGGCCTCGTGGCTGATGCCTTCCATCAGGCAGCCGTCGCCCAGGAAAGTGTAGGTGTGGTGGTTGACGATGTCGTGGCCGGGGCGGTTGAACTCGGCGGCCAGAAGCTTCTCGGCCAGCGCCATGCCCACAGCGTTGGTGATGCCCTGCCCCAGCGGACCGGTGGTGGTCTCGACGCCGGGGGTGTAGCCGACCTCGGGGTGGCCCGGCGTCTTGCTGTGCATCTGGCGGAAGGCCTTGAGGTCATCGATGGACAGCTCATAGCCCGACAAGTGCAGCAGCGCGTAGAGCAGCATCGAAGCGTGGCCGTTGGACAGCACGAAGCGGTCGCGATCGAACCAGGTGGGCTGCGCCGGGTTGTGCCGCAGGTGACGGCTCCACAGGGCCACCGCCATGTCCGCCATGCCCATTGGCGCGCCGGGGTGCCCGGAATTGGCTTGCTGGACGGCGTCCATGGCCAGCGCACGGACGGCGTTGGCCATGGTGGTGATGTTCTTGGTGGCTTCAGACATGGGGAGGGAGGAGTGGGCTGCGGGAAACCATGGATTTTAGCCCGGTGTGGGTTCAGGGCCAGAGGCTTCTTGCTGGTGGTGCGGTATCGAGGCGGCGCAGGCGCCTCGTAGAAGCACAAAGGCGAGCCCGGGGGCAGAGGTTGACTTCCTGCCACCACGAACCTCTGAAAGCGAAGACGCCATGCACATCGAGAACCTCGATGTGGCCTTGCAAACGCTGCGGTTCATGGAGTTTTCACTCGAAGGCATCCAGCAAACCATGCTGTTTGACCCGACGGACCGCTGCGTGGTGAACCTGTGCGCGCCTCAGCCTCACGCCGTGCACAAGTTGCTGATGATCGGCGAGCGTGCTGGCGCTCAAGGCCAAGGTGAGCAAGAACTTGGCGCAGGCGGCTGCATTGATGAGTTACTTTGCGGACAACGATCCAGACCTTGCAAGAACCTTGGGTGGATGCTTTGCGCAGGGGGCCGGGATGGAGCAAGCGGGCGCGGGAGGGGAAGAAGGTGCTGGAGAAGATCGCGCCGGAGCTTGCCCAGACATTGGATAACAGGCTGCGTAAATGCCCAACGCGCGCAGTCTCGCTGTCCAGGTGAAGGTTCGTTTTTCGACGGCACAGCCGGCTCGGATGGCCTGCCTGCGGCGCATTCAGCGCCACAGCATCTGCATCGACAATGGCGCGCCCATCTCAGGCATTTCAACCATTGCCCATGATCAGGCCCGCCTTGAACGAAAAGGCGGCGGTCTCAAATTTGAAGTGCAACACCCGACCATGTTGAACAGATCAATGGATTGTGGTCTGAGCCATTTCAGAGGTCCCTTGAATGAGATCTCGGAAGGCTTGAACGGGGCTGCGCCAGTTCAGCGTCTGGGGTGGCCGGTTGTTCAAAAGGTCAGCAATCGAGTCGAGCGCCGCCTGGTCATGAACGGACAGGTCCGTGCCCTTCGGAAGCATTTGTCGCAGCAGTCCGTTGGTGTTCTCGCAGGTGCCCCGTTGCCAAGGGCTGTGAGGGTCGCAAAAGTACACGCGGATGTTGGTGGCACGAGCCAAATCACGATGCCGCGCCATCTCCCTGCCCTGGTCGTAGGTGAGCGTTTGGCGCATTGGCTCGGCTATCTGGTTGAGCTTGAAGGTGAAGGCCGCCAGCGCCGACTCGGCAGTGGCATCGGGCATCTTGGCCAGCAACACCAAACGGGTGGTTCGCTCGACCAGAACGCCTATGGCGGACTTGTTGGCGGCACCCCTGATCAGATCGCCTTCCCAGTGACCCGGCATCACTCGATCCGTCACCTCTGGAGGCCGCAGGTGGATGCTGACCATCTCTGGGATTCGACCTCGCCGATCTTCACCCGCAGAGCGCGGTTTGCGCCCGCTTCTGCCTTGGCGAAGACACGCGATCAGGTCCTTGCGCAACTCACCCTTGGGGTGCGCATAGATGGCGGTGTAGATGGTCTCGTGCGAGACGTGCAGTTCAGGTTTGTCGGGCCACATGGTACCCAGTGTCTGCGCGATTTGCTGCGGCGACCACAGCCAACCCAGCATGTGCGTGACCAGGGGCCACAGAGGCCCATCGGGATCAAGCTTCGAGGGTGCTCGCGCGTTGGCGCGGCGTGTGTCGCATCGCGCTTGTGCCTCACGGCAAACGTAGGCTCCACCACTGCCATTGCGCGCCAACTCGCGACTGAGCGTCGATGGGCTGCGCCCCAAAGCCGAGGCGATGCTCCGCAGGGACATCCCCTGCAGCGTCATCGCCGCCAGCGCCACGCGCTCTTCGGCTTGCATCTGTTGGAATCTACTCGTCATCGTCACACCTTAGGAAGGTCTGCACAAATGAGCGCTGACCATGGTGAGGTGCATTGATATGACCAGATGGGCGACTGGACGCACCTTCGGCCAGTGTTTTGGGCGCGTTTCGCGCCCATTTCCCATGCGCTGGGCGCAC
>JAKARB010000021.1 GCA_021819435.1 Pseudomonadota bacterium
GGGGGCGGGCAGCGCAGGACTGGAAGAACGCGATGAATCAGTTTGCGATCCTCTACGCGGATCGATTCATCAAATCCGCTGCGTAAGCAGCTTCATCGCCCCGAACACAAAAAATCTGACACTCCCCCTTTGGGCGCTGCACTCAAACAATCCGGGCCAGCTAGATGACGAAGCGCGCTGACGCGCGCCCACCTCGCCGCTCCGCTCCTCGGCACCCGCGAGGCGCCCGAGCCGATGCCGGCTTCGCCCCTGATGCCCCGCTTGGGGCGGGCGGGGAGGGGCGATGCGAGGGGTAAGCCGATCAAATTGGTGCCTTCCCCTTTCACACCTGTGCTGGCATGGTTTAGGCTACGGAAAAAGGACACGCAAGAACATTCAAGATGGCAAAGCCTATGCTGAACAAACACTTGCTGATTGCCTGGGTGTGATCCGTTGTTTTAGGGGTGCCCTTTTTGTGAATATATTTTGAGCTATTTGTTTTGGGCGTAACAACACTATCCAATCGCATTGGGTAATGGAGGGAATACAGTGAGCGAAATATCATATAAATCCATTACGGATAACCCATTGTTCCGTCAAAGCCTGGTTGCGGTTGTTGTCATTGAGGTGATCGCTATAACGCTGATGTACAAAGGGCTTCTGGCATTCGATAATAAAATAGGTTTGGCAGTTTTTGGTGGGCTTCCAGTTTTGGTTCTAACGCTCTTGCAGTTGCATACCAACAGCATCGTGCAACGTGCAGGATTGGTTAAAGACTTGGCGTCGAAGGTTCATACCGATAAAGAACTATCGGAAACCTTCTACTCCCTTATTTATCTATACACCAACAAAAGATACAAGGCTTACTCAAACTCCAGCCTGGCTGAACGAGAAGATTTAAACAAAGGAAAAAAAGAAGGTTTGCGCTTCTTTCACTTGGATGAGCTTGAGGGGACAGAAGAGGAGCGGCGACTTGATTCATTCTTGGGGTATATTGATATTATTGCTTATCACTACACAAGAAGGCTTATTCAAATGAATGATTTGGCGGGCGTTCTTGGGTTTCATTTGGCTACAATCCAAAGCAGGCAGGCGGTAACTGAATATAGAGAGTCGGTTCACAAATTCTGGAACGACGAAAGCAAAGTCGGCAAAGACTATGGTGCGCACGCAACCCCATTGCGACATCTAGATAGTTTGTTGAATGACTACAAAGCATATTGCAAGAGCCAATCAAAAGCCCCTTAATCTGGAGTTAATCATGAAGGTGAATTACATTTCAATCGAAAAAAGAGCCAGAGAAATAGCTCGTAATCAGGGAACTCTGGCGGCCAGCCCTTTCTCGGTGGATCAGAATGGCGGCCGCACCCTTTGCGCGGCCGCATGCATAGCTTACGCTGGGTACGAGATTTACAATGGAAGGGTGGTGGCAGATGAATTATTCAGCCAAAACAAGAAAAAACTACGCAAAGATTCCATTCTGGAAAATGCATTCCTAGATCTGGGGCTGCCAGCAGAGCTGTGCGAGCGCATAAGAGCTGAAAACGATGCAATGCCCACACACCTGAGACTTTCTTGGTTTACAAGTACGAATTTTCTCCCCCACGACCGCTCATGACGAGAATGCACCATTCCAGGTGCCGTGCCGCGTGGTTCCACACACTAAGTGCAACATCATTGATGTGGTGAAAATGGTATGAGGTCGATCAATTGACATACGGGTCAAGCAGATGCCAACAGGCCCAATGCACTGAAACCTTGCCTTACTTCAAGGCCTCCACCAAACCGGAGCTACCATGAAAACTGGGCACAAGGATTTTGCACTTGAGAGCTACAAGCAAATTCGCAGCGAAGTGTCGGCGCTGCTCGTCAGAATCGAAAATCTCTTTCGCTATGCGCTGCTGGTGTCTGCCTCCGTGTTCGCATGGGTGCTCACACAGGCGTTCGGCACGACTTCATCCAACCCCGCAATGCCTTGCCTGAAGCTCCCGTCAGACGTGCTAAAGCTGGCGTGGTGGATTCCGCTTACGTTCGTCGCTGTCAGTGGATTGATGGCTCTCGTGACTCACATCCGTGTGATGCAAATGGGGCGGTTTCTGCGGAGATGCGAAAAGACCTTGGGGGACCCACGTTTGAGCTGGGAAATGTTTCTGGCTCGCAAATGCCCGATCTTCACAGTGGGAACCATTGCCGCTTGGGCCCTCATGCTGTGGGCCACGTATCACGCCGCGACCGTTGGAATGGGCTTCATGGACCTGTGCATGTGCCAAACAAAGGGCTGATTCCTAACAAGACCCGCATGAGCCTTCCTTTCTCAACTCTGCTTGGCCATGAGTTGACGGCCTGACGGCCATGCGTCTTTTTGTGACGATGCCCGAGCTCCCACACCCACGCGCCAGTCTTTCCCGGACACGATCCGAGTAATTTCAGACAAACGCCGAGCTTTCACACCCACTCATGCCTCATCGAGGTGCATGCGCCGAGTTCCTGACTCGACACGCCGAGCAAAACACTCGGCACGCCACCCAAAAAGTGTCACGTGCCACCCAAATGACTCGGCGCTCCGCCCAAAAAGCTCCGTGCGCCACTGAAATCACCCGGCGTCTCACCCAAACAGCTCGGCGCACACCGAACCTCCCGTCGCAGGCCAAACATCGCCTAGACCAAGCAACCCAACCTACGCACGCAAACCACCCTCGCACGCCACCAGCGAGGCGGAAGAGGGCGCAGGCGATGTGTGGGCGGGCGCCTGGGTGGTGCCGAGGAGCGGAGCGGCGAGGTGGGCGCGCGCAGCGCGCTTCGTCATCTGACTGGCCCGGATTGTTTGAACGCAGCGCCCGCAGGGCGCGGAGTGAGTTGGAGGGCCCCACCTCGCCGTGAGCACCGCCGGGCAGTCCCGCTGAAAGCGGGACCACCACCCTGGTGCCCGCCCACACATCGCCGCAGCCCCCGCCTCGCGCTGCCACGACAAAGCGCTCAAACCAAGGCAAGCAACAAACCACCCCCATGAACGAAAAAGGGCGACCCACCCGGAGCCGCCCTCGTCGCGAACAGGCCAGACCGGCCCATCGCGCCAGCAGATCAGATCAGATCAAATCAAGACCTGCCGCTGCTGCTCATCCAGCATCGCATTCGCCAGACCCTGCACCGCAGCGATGGCCGCCGTGTCCACCGTCACCTGATCCGCCGCACCACCGCTGTCGGCCGTGCTGGTGTTGGTGGTCGACGACGCAGCCACCGTCGACGTGGAAGACGAAGCATCCGTCGTTGAATGGCTCGAAGTCGCCGTCGTGGTCGCAGCCGCCGTGTCCGTCGTCGCCTGGGTGGTGGTCGCCGTGCTGGTCGCCGTCGCCGCATTCGCCGCCGTCACCAACGCAGACTCACCAGGTGCCGCCAGCAAATCGCCAGCGCTCAACCCGGTGCCCGTGCCCGTGGTGCCACCAGCCGCCGCACCCGTGGTGTCACGCTGGAACCAAACGTCAGCCATGTCATGCGTGTGCCCATCCGCCGTCGTGTAGCTCGAAGACAGCGCCAGCAAGTTGCCATGATCCAGCGTGCTCGTCTGCGTGTGGTTCAGGTTCAGGCTGGTGATCCCGAAGTCGGACAGCTTGTGCAACTCACCCGCATCCGTCACCCCGTTGGAGTTCGCATCCACCCACAACCGCAGGTCGGCAAACGCCGCATCGGCCTTGTCGAGCACACCATCGTGGTTCGTGTCTTCCTTCGCCAAGGCCTCATAACCATTGCTGGCGCGAGAACCATCGGCCAGGCGCGTGGCGTTGCCGTACAGCTCCGAGCCATCGTTGATCAACCCATCGCCATTGCGGTCACGCACCAGCAGCCCATCGGTCGCGCTGGCCCAACCCACCTTGTGGGCGTTGCCCGTGGCGTTGATGTCGAAGTGCACGCCCGCGCTGGCCGCCAGCGTGCTCACGCCGTTGCCATCGAGGTCGAGCACGATCGGCGAGGTCGCCAGCAACGAGTCGATCTGTTCGGCCGTCATGGCGCTGATCTGCGCGCCGGTGAAGGCGGTCGACTGCGTCATGCTCAGCGCGGCCAGGTCCTGCGTCTCCAGGGCCACGATCTGGTCCGTGGTGAAGGCCTGCAGGGCAGCGGTGCCGAAGGCGGCCATCTGCGCGGTGCTCAGGGCCTCGATCACATCGGTCGACAAGGCGGCCACCTGGGCCGTCGTCAAGCCCGAGAGTTGCGCGTTCGTCATCGCGCCGATTTGATCGGTGGTGAGGCTGTGAACCGCATCGGTCGACAGGCCCACCAGTTGCGCGGCGGTGAGGGCGCGCAGGTCTTGGGTCTCCATCACCCCGATCTGGTCGGAGCTCAGGTGGCCGAGCTGGGTGCTGGTGAAGGCCGACATCTGGGCTGTCGTCAGCGCCACGATCTGCTCGGTTTCCAGCGCCGCGATGTCAGCGTTGGAGAACATGCGCAACTGGGCGGTTTGCAGGGCCGCGATGTGGGCGGTGTCCAGCGATGCGATCTGATCGGTGCTCAAGGCCTGGATCTGATTGCTGGCCAGCGTCTGGATGTTGGCCGTGCTGATGGCGCCGAGTTGATCGGTGGTCAGCGCCGCGACGTGGGCGTTGTCCAGGCCGCGCAGCGAGGCCGAGCTCAGGTTGGCGATCTGGGCGGTGCTCAGCTCAGCGAAGTTGGCGGTGCTGATGGCGTTGATCTGGCCGGTGCTCAGGGCGCGCAGGTCGACCGCTTCCATCGCGTTGAGCTGGTCGCTGGTCAGGGCGGTCACCTGTGCGTTGGTCAGGCGGCTGACCTGCGCCGTGGTGAGCCCGGCGATCTGGTCGGTGCTCAGCGCCACCACACCGGCGGTGCCCAGCGCGTTGATCTGCGCGGTGCCCAAGGCGGCCAGGTCGGCGGTTTCCAGCGCGGCGATCTGGGTGGTGTCGAGCGCGGCGACCTGGGCCGTGGTCAGGCCTGCGGCCTGGGCGGTGGTCAGGGCGCGCAACTGATCGGTGCTCATCGCGCCCACGTCGACCGCATCCAGGAAGCGGATGTTGGCCGAGCTGATCGCCTGCACCTGTGCCGTGGTCAGGCCGGCGATCTGGGCGGTTTGCAGGGCGGCCAGTTGCGTGCTGCTGAGCAGGCGCAGGTCGGCGGTTTCGATGGCGGCGATCTGTTCGGTCGTCATCGAGGCGATCTGGGCGGCGCTCAGGCGCGGGATCTGCACCGAGGTGAGGGCGGTGATCTGATCAGACGTCAGGGCCGAGAACTTGCCGGCGCTGATCGCGGCGATCTGGGCGGTGCCCAGAGCGGCGATGTCCTGCGTTTCGATGCTGGCGAGCTGGTCGGTCGACAGCGCGGCGATCTGCTGCGAGGTCAGCGAGGCGATCTGGGCGGTGCCCAGCGCTTCGATCTGGTCGGTCGACATCGCGGCGATGGCGGCGGTGGTGAGGCTGCGCAGCGCGGCGGTGTTGAGCGCGGCGATCTGGCCCGAGGTGAGGGCTTCGACCTGGGCGGTGCTCAGCACGGCTGCTTGCGTGGCGGTGAGGGCGCGGATGTCCGCGGTTTCGATCGAGGCGACCTGGTCGGTGCTCAGCGCGGCCACCTGGGCGTTGTTGAGCGCGGCGACCTGCAAGGAGGTCAGCGCGGCGATCTGGTCGCTGGTCAGGCCGCTGATGGCCAGGGTGGACATCAGGCGCAGGTCCTGGGTTTCCAGCGCGGCCACTTGCGACGCGGTCAGCGCGGCGGCCTGGTCGCTGCTCAGCACCATCACCTGGGCGGTGGTCAGGGCGCGGATGTCGACGGTTTCCATCGCAGCGATCTGGTCGGTCTCGAGGGCCTGCACCTGCGTGGTGGTCAGCGAAGAGACTTGCAGCGTGCTCAGGGCAGCCATCTGGTTGGCGTTGAGGCCGCCGATGGCGTCGGTGGTCAGGGCGCGCACGTCGGCGGTGCTCAGCGCGCTGATCTGGGCGGTGCTGAAGGCGTTGACCTGTTCGGAGTTCAGGGCCGCAGCCTGCGCCACGGTCAGCACGCGGACGTTGTTGACCGACAGCGCGCTGATCTGGTCGGTGCTCAGCGTGGCCACTTGGGCGGTGGTCAGCGCGGCGGCCTGGGCGGTGGTCAGCGCGTTGATCTGCGCCGAGGTCAGCACGTCGGCGCCGGTGTCACCCAGTGCCTGGACCTGAGCGGTGCTCAGCGTGGCGATGTTGCGAGTCTGCAGGGCCTGGATCTGGTCGGTGGTCAGCGAAGCGACCTGGCCGTTCGAGAGCGCCGAGGTCTGGGCCGTGCTCAGCACGTTGACCTGGCCGGTGGTCAGGGCGGCCACGGCGTCGTTGGTCAGGCTGCGCACGCTGGAGGTGGTGAGGGCGCTGACCTGGGTGGTGTCCAGCACGGACACCTGTTCGCTCGACAAGGTGGCTGCCTGGGCGGTGGTCAGCACGCGCACGGAGTTGGCGCTCAACGCAACCATCTGGGCGGTGTCGAGCGCGCCGATCTGCGCGGTGCTCAGGCCGACGACCTGGTCCGTCTTGAGCACGGCCACCTGGGCCGTGGTCAGCGCGGCGATGCCGGTGGCACCGAAGGCGTTCACCTGGGCGGCCGACAGGGCCACGAGGTCACGTGTTTCGATGACTTCGATCTGATCGGTGGTCAGCGCGGCGACCTGGTTGGTCTGCAAGGCCGCGAATTGCGCGGTGCTCAAGGCGATGACGTCGGCGGTGCCAAGGCCGCTCAGTTCGCTGGCGCGCAGGGCACGCAGGTCGCCGGTTTCGATGGCCGCGACCTGGTCGGTGCTCATGGCGTCGAGCTGGGCCGAACTCAGCACGGCGAAGTGCTGGCTGCCCAGGGCGCGAACACCGGCGACGGTCATGCCCTCGATCTGGTCGGTGGTCATGGCCTGCACCTGAGCGGTGGTCAGCGTGGACACCTGGGCCGTGGTCAGCGCGGCGATGTGCTCAGAGCCGAGCGATGCGAAGTTGCCCGCAGAGATGGCTTGCAACTGCGCCGAGGTCATGGCAGCCAGGTCAGCGGTTTCCATGTTGCTGAGCTGGTCGGTGATGAGGCTGGCGACCTGGGCGGTGCTCAGGGCCTGCACCTGGGCGGTGGTCAGGGCGTTGAGCTGGTCGGAGCTCAGCGAGGCCAGGGTGGCGTTTTGCAGGGCGCGGACATCGGCGGTGCTCAATGCGGCGATCTGGGCGGTGGTCAGGCCTTCCGCTTGCGTGGTGTCGAGCACGGCGGCCTGCGCCGAGGTCAAGGCGCGGACATCGGCGACCTCCATCGCGGCCAGTTGGCTGGACGACAGCGCGGCCACCTGGGCGGTGGTCAGTCCGGCCACCTGGGCAGAGGTCAGGGCCACGATCTGGGCGGTGGTCAAGGCGGCGGCGTTGCCGGCACCCAGCGACACGACCTGCGCGGACGAGAGGGCGGCCAGGTCGACGGTTTCGATGGCTTGGGTCTGGTCGGTGCTGAAGGCAGCGAGCTGCTGCGTGGTCAGGGCCGTGGCTTGTGCGGTGGTCAGCGCGGCCACCTGTTCGGTGTCCAGCGCGCCGATGAGGGCGGTGCTCAGGAACCGGATGTTGGCGGTGTTGAGCGCTGCCACCTGGCCCGTGGTCAAGGCCGCGACCTGATCGGTGGTCAGGGCTTGGGTTTGCGCGCTGGTCATGGCCTGCACGCCGGCGGTGGTGATCGCTGCCATCTGTTCCGTGCTCAAGGCATGGACCTGGGTGGTGCTCAGCGCGCGGATCTGGGCGCTGCTCAGCGCGGCGATCTGATCGCTAGAGAGCGATTCCACGCCCGTCAGGCCCATGGACAGCAGTTGTGCGGCGCTCAGCGCCTGGAGGTCGGCCGTGTCAATGGCCAGGAACTGATCGCTGCTGAGCGCGGCCAGTTGGGCCGTGGTCAGCGCGCCGATCTGGGTGGAGCTCATCGCGGCCAGGTCTTCGGTTTCCAGCAGGGCGATGTTGGCGGTGGTCAGTGCGGCGATGGCGGCGGTGCCCAGGGCCTGGATCTGGGCGGTGTCGAGCGCCACCACCTGGCTGCCTTGCAAGCCCGCGATCTGTGCCGTGGTCAACGCGCGCACATCGGCGGTTTCCAGGTGGGTGATCTGGTCGGTGGTCAGCGCGGCAACTTGGGCCACGCTCAGGCCGCTCACTTGCGCGGTGCCCAGGGCCACGACCTGGTCGCTGGTCAGGGCGGCGATGGCAGCGGTGCCCAGGGCACGCAACTGCACGGTGTTGAGCTGGGCGAGGTCGGCGGTCTCGATGGCCGCGATCTGTGCGGTGCCGAAGGCGGCGAGCTGGGTCGAGGTCAGTGCGCGGTATTGCGCCGTGTCCATCGACTCGATCACGTCGGTCGACAGGGCCGCGACGGCGGCGGTGCCCAGGGCCGAGATGTTGGCGGTGTTGATGGCGGCCACGTGGGCGGTGCCCAGCCCTTCGGCTTGCGCGCCGGTGATGGTGCCCACTTGCGTGCGGGTCAGCGCGGCGACCTCGGACGTGGTCATGGCCGCGATCTGGTCAGACGAGAAGTTCGACAACTGGCCGGTGCGCAATGCCGCCACCTGTGCCGTGGTCAAGGCGGCCACCTGGTCGGTGCTGAAGTAGCCGGCCTGCGGGTCGAGCATCATGCCCATGTTGGCGACGCTCAGCGCGGCCAGGTCGGCGGTCTCGATGGCCTGGACCTGATCCGAGCTCAAGGCGCGGATCTGCGAAGAAGTCAGGTTGTTGAGCTGCGCCGAAGTCAGGGCCACGATCTGTTCGGTGTCCAGCGCATGGATCTGGGCCGTGCTGAGGGCGCGCAGGTCGGCGGTCTCGATCGCGGCCACCTGGGCGGTGGTCAGCGCGGTCAACTGATCCGTCTTCAGCGCGGCCATCGTGGCGGTGGTGAAGGCCGCGATGCTGGCGGTGCTCAGCGATGCCAGTTGCTCGGTCGTCAGGTTGGCAACCTGGGCGGTGGTCAGCGCGGCGATCTGCGCCGTGCCCAGCGCGGTGATCTGCGCGGTGTCCAGCGCGGAAAGCGCGTTGGTGCTGAGGGCGCGCAGGTCAGCGGTTTCGATGGCGGCCAGTTGCGCGTTGGACAAGGCCGTGAGCTGGTCGGAGCTCATCGCCTGGTAATGAGCGGGGGTGAGGGCGCGCAGGTCGGCCGTCTCCATGGCGGCGATCTGCTCGGTGCTCAGGCTGCTGAACTGGGCGGTGGTCAGGGCGGCGGCCTGGGCGGTGGTCAGGCCCACGATTTGAGCGGTGGTCAGCGCGGCGACCTGGGCATTCGTCAGGGCGGCCACTTGCGCGGTGGTCAGTGCGGCCACGTCTGCTGTTTGCAGGTTACCGATCTGGTCGGTGGTCAGCGCGCGCAACTGGGCGGTGCTCAAGGCCACCATCTGGGCCGTGGTCAAGGCGGCGAGCTGGTCGGATGCCAAGGAAGCCATCACGCCGGTGCTCAGCGCCCGGATGTCGGTGGCGTCGATCGCAGCAACCTGGTTGGCGCTCAGCGCCGAGGCCTGCTCGCTGGTGAGCACGGCGAACTGGGCCGATTGCAGGGCCACGATGTCGGCCGTCTCGATGGCACCGATCTGCGCGGAAGACATCGCGGCCACCTGGGTCGTGGTCAGCGTGGCCACCTGGGCGGTGGTCATCGCGGCGACCTGATCGGTGTCGAGCGCGGCGATGGCCGAGGTCTTGACCTGGCGCATGTCGAGCGCGTCGATGGCGGCGATCTGCGCGGTGCTCATCGCGGCCACCTGGTCCGAAGACAGCACGGCGAACTGGCCGCTGGTCATCGCGCGCACATCGTTGGTTTCCAGCGCGGCGATCTGTTCGGTCGACATGGCCGCCAGTTGACGGGTGGTCAGCGCGGCGGCCTGCAGCGAGGTCATGGCGATGATCTGGCCCGAGCTCAGTGCGGCGATGGCGTCGGTGTTGAGCGCCGAGATCTTGGCCGTGCCCAGCGCCGCCATGTCGGCGGTTTCAATGGAAGCGGCCTGCTCGGTGCCCATGGCGGCGAGCTGCTGGGTGGTCAGCGAGCCGATTTGCAAGGAGCTCAGCGCGGCGACCTGTGCCGAGGTCAGCGCATTGACTTGGCTCGTGCCCAGCAGGGACACCTGGCCCGTGGTCAGGGCTGCGATCTGATCGGTGCTCAGCGCCTCGATCTGATCGGTTGACAGCGCCGACAGTTGCGCCCCACGCAAGGCGCGGATGTCGGCCACATCGAGGGCGCGCAACTGCTCGGTGGACAGGGCCTGGATCTGTGCTGTGCCGAGGCCGGAGGTCTGTGCGGAGGTCAGGGCCTGGATTTGCGCGGTGCTCATCGCCGACAGCGCAGCGGTCGACAGCGAAGCCACGTCGATGGTTTCCATCGCCACGATTTGCTGCGTCGTGAGCGCGGCGGCTTGCTCTGAGCTCAGCGCGTAAACCTGCGAAGGCGACAAGAAGCGGATGTTGGCCGTGCTGATGGCGGCCACCTGTGCCGTGGTCAGCCCGGTGATCTGGGCGGTGGTTAGCTGCGAAAGCTGCGCCGCGCTCAAGGCCCGGATGTCCTCGGTCTCCATGGCGGCGATCTGGGCCGTTGTGAAAGCCGCGAACTGAGCGCTGCTCAGGGCCAGCACCTGGGCGGTGCCGAGCGCCGCGATCTGATCGTCCGAAAGGGCGCGAATGGCGGCGGTCGTCAGGCCCCGCACGTCGCCGGTTTCCATCGCGGAGATCTGGTCCGTGGTGAGGGCCGCGACCTGCGTCGAAGTCAGGGCCGCCACTTGCAGGCCGGTGAGGGCGCGGATGTCAGCGGTTTCGATGGCCGCGATTTGCGTGGTGGTCAGGGCCTGCAACTGGGCGTTGCTCAGCGCGGCGATCTGTTGGGTGCGCAGCGAAGCGATCTGGTCGGTGGTGAGCGAGGCGATGCTGTCGGTGCTCAGCGCGCGCAACTGCATGGTGCTCAGCGCGCCGATGTCGGTGGCGTCCAGGTTCTGCAACTGCGCCGTGGTCAGCGCGGCGATCTGCTGCGTCGACATCGCGGCCCACTGCTTGGTGGTCAGCGCGTCGATCTGGTCGTCCGTCAGCGAGGACAGCGCGGCGGTGGTCAGGGCTCGCAGATCGGCTGTCTCGATCACCGCGACCTGGGCGGTCGTCAAGGCTGAGGCCTGCGCGGTGGAGAACAAGGCCCAGTCGGCTGTGCTCAGGTTGACGATCGACTGCGTGGACAGTGCAGCGATCTGAGCAGTAGACAGCGACGGAATGAGTGAAGCCATGACGTGTTCCCCAAGTGATGCAGGGCGGACAGATGAACAGACCGGGCGTGGAAGCCCGTTTCCTCTGTCGGGGGTTTCGGCGTCGCTTCTGGAGACTTGAGCTGCGGTTCGCGGGAAATCTGCGAAATATGGAATCTGACCGGTGAACCCGGCTCAATTCACGGTTTGGGCGGCAGGCAGCGGCTCGAAGGTGGCGGCGTCGGCCATCCAGGTCGTGCAAAAGTGCCGCAAGGCGTCCACGTCGCCGCTGGTCCACAAGCGGGTGCGGCCGTCCGTGGGTTCGCCCTCCAGCCGCTCTGCCGACGACAGGGCGCGGCGCGCAAGGCGCACCGTCTGACGCGCCACAGCGTCCGAGGTGTCGATCAGTTGCACACCGGGGCCCATGGCCTGCGCGATCAGCGGGGCCACGAAGGGGTAGTGGGTGCAGCCCAGCACGACGGTGTCGACGCCGGCTTGCTTCAGGGGCACGCAAAAGCTGGCGATCAGCTCGCGCAGTAGCGGGGTGTCCAACTGCCCCGACTCGATGGCCTTGGCCAGGCCAGGGCACGGTTGCGGCACGATCAGCGCGTCGCCCGCATGTTGCTCGATGAGGCGCGCGAAGCGCCCGCTTGACAAGGTGCCCGGGGTGGCCAGCACCCCCACCTTGCGCGCCACGGAAGCCGCCACGGCTGGCTTCACCCCCGGCTCGATGCCGACGATGGGCAGGTGAGGGTGGTGCTGGCGCAGCGCCTGCACCGAGGTGGCCGTGGCGGTGTTGCAGGCCACCACCAGCAACTCGGCCCCTTGCGAGAGCAGGAAATCGGCGATCGCCCGCGAGCGCCCGGTGATGAAAGCCTCGGACTTTTCACCATATGGCGCGTTGCCCGAATCCGCCACGTACAACAAGGTGGCATGCGGCAGGTGCTGGCGCAGCACCCGCAACACCGACAGCCCACCCACCCCGGAATCGAAGACACCGATGGTTAGGCGCAGGTCGCGGCCCGTTTCATCGGACACCGTCGAGGCAAGATCGGTCAGGTGGGGGAGGAGGGGCGACATCGGACAAGATTTTGGCCCACTTGGCAGGGGTGGGCCGGAAAAATGATGCGGAAATCCCTCGAGTTCGCGTTAGAATCGAACGATCGTGCTTTTTCAGCGCGGCCCCCTTTCAATCAACTCTTCCTCATGACGCAGGAGAACAACGCATGAAGGCTCTCGTTCCGGTCAAGCGGGTTGTGGACTACAACGTGAAGGTTCGCGTGAAGTCCGACGGCTCTGGTGTCGACATCGCCAACGTCAAGATGTCCATGAACCCCTTCGACGAAATCGCCGTCGAAGAGGCCACCCGACTGAAGGAAAAGGGTGTTGTCACCGAGATCATCGCCGTCTCCGTCGGCCCGGCCCAATGCCAGGAAACCCTGCGCACCGCCATGGCCATCGGCGCTGACCGCGGCATCCTCGTCGAAACCGACGCCGAAGTGCAGCCCCTGGCCGTGGCCAAGGTGCTCAAGGCCCTGGTCGACAAGGAACAACCCCAGCTGATCATCCTGGGCAAGCAAGCCATCGACGACGACAGCAACCAGACCGGCCAGATGCTGGCTGCCCTGGCCGACCTGCCCCAAGGCACCTTCGCCTCCAAGGTGGAAGTCGCTGGCGACAAGGTCAACGTCACCCGTGAAGTCGACGGCGGCCTGGAAACCGTGTCGCTGAGCCTGCCGGCCGTGGTCACCACCGACCTGCGCCTCAATGAGCCCCGCTACGTCACGCTGCCCAACATCATGAAGGCCAAGAAGAAGCCCCTTGACACCGTCAAGCCGGCCGACCTGGGCGTGGACGTGAACCCCCGCATCAAGACCCTGAAGGTCGCTGAGCCGCCCAAGCGCTCCGCTGGCATCAAGGTGCCCGACGTGGCCACCCTGGTGAGCAAGCTCAAGAACGACGCCAAAGTGATCTGAGGAGACCCAACATGACCGTTCTCGTCATTGCTGAACACGACAACAACAGCATCAAGGGCGCGACCCTGAACACCGTGAGCGCCGCCAAGGCCATCGGTGGCGATGTGCACGTGCTGGTCGCTGGCGCCAACGCCGGTGCCGCCGCTGCCGCCGCCGCCCAGATCGCTGGCGTCGCCAAGGTCCTGCACGCCGACAGCGCCGCTTTCGCCGACTCCCTGGCCGAAAACGTGGCCGCCCAGGTCCTGGCAGTGGCTTCGAGCTACAGCCACATCCTGTTCCCCGCCACCGCTTCGGGCAAGAACGTCGCTCCCCGCGTCGCCGCCAAGCTGGACGTGGGCCAACTGTCGGAAATCACCAAGGTCGTCTCCGCTGACACCTTCGAGCGCCCGATCTACGCCGGCAACGCCATCGCCACCGTGCAATCGTCCGACGCCGTGAAGGTCGCCACCGTTCGCGCCACCGCTTTCGACCCGGCTGCCGCCTCCGGTGGTTCCGCCGCTGTCGAAACCCTGGCCGCCGTCGCTGCTTCGGCCAAGTCCTCGTTCGTCGGTCGCGAAGTGACCAAGTCCGAGCGCCCTGAGCTGGTCGGCGCCAAGATCGTGGTCTCCGGTGGCCGCGCCCTGGGCTCCGCCGAGAAGTTCAACGAAGTCATGTCGCCCCTGGCCGACAAGCTGGGTGCCGCCCTCGGCGCCTCGCGCGCCGCCGTGGACGCCGGCTACGCCCCGAACGACCTGCAAGTCGGCCAGACCGGCAAGATCGTCGCTCCCCAGCTGTACGTGGCCGTCGGCATCTCCGGCGCCATCCAGCACTTGGCTGGCATGAAGGACTCCAAGGTCATCGTGGCCATCAACAAGGACCCGGAAGCCCCGATCTTCCAGGTGGCAGACTTCGGCCTGGAAGCCGACCTGTTCACCGCCGTGCCCGAGCTGATCAAGGCCCTGTGATGATTCACCGGGTGGCCCAGCCAGATGTTCGTGTCTGACTGAGCACCTCAAACGGGGCGTCTTCCGAGACGCCCCTTTTTTCCGTCTGAGACCGCCGTGTTTAAAACGTCGGCAGTGGAGCAAGAACCATGGCATTCACCGCACCCGTCAAGGACCAGCTGTTCTGCATGAAGGAACTCGCTGGCATCGACCAGATCGCCCAGATCCCCGGCTTCGAAGACGCCGGTTATGAAACCGCCCAGGCTGTGCTGGAAGAGTCGGCCAAGTTCAACGAAGGCGTGGTCGCGCCCTTGAACTGGTCGGGTGACCAGGACCACGGTTCGTGGGACAACGGCGTCGTGCGCGCTTCCAAGGGCTTCAAGGAAGCCTACGCTGCGCTGGCCGAAGGTGGTTGGCAAGGCCTGGGCCAACCCGTCGAATACGGTGGACAGGGTCTGCCCAAGATCATCGGTGCCGCCTGCGTCGAGCAGACCATGGCCGCCAACCTGAGCTTCTCGCTGTGCTCCATCCTGACCGGTGGCGCCATCGAGGCCCTGCTGACCGCCGGCAGCGACGAGCTCAAGACCCGCTACATCCCGAACATGGTCTCCGGCAAGTGGACGGGCACCATGAACCTGACCGAGCCGCAAGCCGGCTCCGACTTGGCCCTGGTGCGCTCCAAGGCCGTCAAGCAGGCCGATGGCACCTACCGCATCAGCGGTCAGAAGATCTTCATCACCTACGGTGAACACGACATGGTGGAGAACATCGTCCACCTCGTGCTGGCCCGCACCCCCGATGCGCCCGAAGGCGTCAAGGGCATCTCGCTGTTCGTGGTGCCCAAGTTCATGGTCAACGAAGACGGTTCTCTGGGCAAACGCAACGACGTGTTCTGCGCCTCCATCGAAGAAAAGCTCGGCATCAAGGCTTCGCCCACGGCCGTGCTGGTCTACGGTGACGACAAGGGCGAAGTCGGCCCCGGCGCCATCGGCTACATCGTCGGTGAAGAGAACCGCGGTCTCGAGTACATGTTCATCATGATGAACGCCGCCCGCTACGACGTGGGCGTGCAAGGCATCGGCGTGTCCGAGCGCGCCTACCAGCACGCCGTGGCTTACGCCCGCGACCGCGTGCAATCGCGCCCGGTCGATGGCTCGGCCAAGGAATCGGTGGCCATCATCCACCACCCTGACGTGAAGCGCATGCTGCTGACCATGCGCGGCCTGATCGAAGGCGCTCGCGCCATGGCACTGGTTGGCGCCGCCGCTTATGACACGGCCCACAACCACCCGGACGCAGCCGTCGCCAAGCAGGCCCAGGCCTTCTACGAGTTCCTGGTGCCGCTGATCAAGGGCTTCTCGACCGAGAACTCGGTGGAGGTGACCTCGCTGGGCGTGCAGGTGCACGGTGGCATGGGCTTCATCGAAGAGACCGGTGCCGCCCAGTACTACCGCGACTCGCGCATCCTGCCGATCTACGAAGGCACGACCGCCATCCAGGCCAACGACCTGGTCGGCCGCAAAACCGCCCGTGACGGCGGCGCCGTGGCCAAGGCCATCGCTGCCCAGATCGCCGACACCGAAGGCCAACTGAACGCCCGCAGCAGCGAAGCTGGCAAGAAGCTGGCCAAGCAGCTCAAGGCCGCCCGCGAGTCCTTCCTGCAGGTGGTTGACTTCGTGCTGGCCAACGTCAAGTCCAACCCGAACGCCGTGTTTGCCGGCTCGGTGCCGTACCTGATGCTGGCTGGCAACCTGGTCGCTGGCTGGCAGCTGGCCCGCTCGCTGATCGTGGCGGAAGACAAGCTGGCCGCTGGCGAAGAGGTCGAGTTCATGACCGCCAAGATCGCGACCGCGCGCTTCTATGGCGACCACATCCTGGCTCGCACCGCTTCGCTGCGCGACACCATCCTGGAAGGCGGCGACAGCGTTTCCGCCATGCCAGTGGATGCGTTCTGACCTCGCGGAATCACCATGGCCCTGCCCGAAGTGCTCCAGCGCGTCCCGTTTCCCGTCATCGCCTCGCCGATGTTCATCATCAGCCATCCGAAGCTGGTGATCGCCCAGTGCAAGGCGGGCGTGGTGGGCTCGATGCCGGCGCTCAATGCGCGTCCGGCCTCGCAGCTTGACGAGTGGCTGACCGAGATCACCGAGGCGCTGGACGCGCACAACCGCGCCCACCCCGAACAGCCCGCCGCGCCCTTCGCCATCAACCAGATCGTGCACAAGAGCAACGACCGGCTCGATCACGACCTCGAGTTGTGCGTGAAGCACAAGGTGCCCATCGTCATCACCTCGCTGGGCGCGCGTGAGGATGTGAACCAGACGGTGCATGGCTACGGTGGCGTGGTGCTGCACGACGTCATCAACAACCGGTTTGCGCGCAAGGCCGTGGAGAAGGGCGCCGATGGCCTGGTCGCGGTGGCGGCGGGGGCGGGCGGTCACGCTGGCACCACCAGCCCGTTCGCGCTGATCCAGGAAATCCGCGAGTGGTTCGATGGCCCGCTGGCCTTGTCGGGCTCGATCGCCAACGGGCGCTCGATCCTGGCGGCGCGCGCGATGGGCGCGGACTTCGCCTACATCGGCTCAGCCTTCATCGCCACCGAAGAGGCTCGCGCGGTCGATGCCTACAAGCAGATGATCGTCGACAGCACGAGCGCGGACATCTTGTACTCAAGCAAGTTCACTGGCGTGCATGGCAACTACCTGCGGCCATCCATCGTTGCCGCGGGGCTGGACCCTGACACGCTCGGTGATGGCGACCCGAGCCAGATGAGTTTCGGCAGCAAGGAGTCTGGCGATGCGAAGGTGTGGCGCGACATCTGGGGCTGCGGGCAGGGCATCGGCGCCATCAAGCAGGTGGTGCCCACCGCCGAGCTGGTGGCGCGCCTGAAGGCCGAGTACGCGGCGGCGAAGGCCGCGCTCTGCCTGCGCTGAGCAGGCGGAGCTGGTGCGCTGGGCAGAGCGGCCCGGTGGCCACCATGCCCAGCGGCCCAGGGCCTGGGAGCCTGGCGCCCCCAAGCGAGGCCGCGAGCTTCAACGCAGACCGAGCTTGAACGCGATCATCGCACGCAGCTTGGTCGGCACCACGGGCTTGAGCAGCACATGGAAGTTGTGCAGGCGGGCTTCCTCCTCGTGCTGCGTCATCGTGCTGCCGGTGACGAGGATGGCCGGCAGGTCGTGCCCGAAGCGGGCGCGCAGCACCTTGAGCGCGTCGATGCCCGTCAGTTGTTCGGGCAGGCGGTAGTCGACCATGATGAGGTCGGGGCGGGGCACGTTCGCATCGTTCGCCGTGCGCTCCAGCCATTCGTTGACCGAGCGCACCGAGTCGAAGGCGCTCACGGTCGCGCCCCAGCCTTTGAGCAGCACCTGCAAGCCCTCCATCACGGCGAGCTCGTCTTCCACCACGACGATGTGGCGGCGGTCCAGCGTGACGCCCAGGGCCGGCTTGCTGCCCGGCGCCACCGGTTGCAGCCGTGGCGCGCGCCCGATGGGCAGCAGGAAGCTGAACACCGTGCCCCGGCCCACGCGTGAGCGCAGCGTCAGGTCGGTGCCCATCAGGCCAGACAGGCGCTTGACGATGGCCAGGCCCAGCCCCAGGCCCTTGCGGTGGTGTGGCTCCAGCGGGCGGTTGCTCTGCGTTTGGTAGAACTCCTCGAAGATGCGGCCCTGTTCCTTCTCGGCGATGCCGATGCCGGTGTCCCACACTTGCAGCAGCAACTGGTCGCCACGGCGGCGGCACGAGACGAGAACGCCGCCATCTTCGGTGTAGCGGATGGCGTTGGAGATCAGGTTGCGCAGGATGCGCTCGACCACCAGCGGGTCGGCATAGGCGAAATGCTGCTCGCCATGGAAGCTCAGCATCAGCCCTTTTTCGAAGGCGGTGGGCTCAAAGTGAAGCCGGATGCGGGTGAACAGGTCGCGCATGGCGAAGTGTTCGGGATCAATGTCCACGCCGCCGGTGTCGATCTTGGTGATGTCGAGCAGCTCGCTGAAGAGGCCTTCCAGCGCGTCGACTGAGCTGTTGATGCTGTTGACCAGTTGCGCGACCTCTTCGTCCTTGCTGCGGTTGCGCAGGGCCTCGGCGAAGAGGCCGAGCGCGTGCAGCGGCTGGCGCAGGTCGTGGCTGGCGGCGGCGAAGAACTGGGTCTTCGCGCGGTTGGCGGTCTCGGCTTCGCGCTGGGCGGCCTCGGCGGCTTTCATCTCGCCGCGCAGCTTGTGGGCGAGGTCTTGCGCGTGCGAGCGCAGGCTCACCATCTCGCCAAACATGTTGCGGAAAGCGCGCCCCAGGCCCAGCGTGCACAGGCACATCAGGCACCAGATGCCGGCGAGTTGGAGGTCGTGCTCGCCGCCGTTGAGCGCCGTGCGCAGGATCATGGGGATGAAATACAGCCCCATGCAGGTCAGGAACAGCGGCGTCTGTGAAGCCATGTAAGGCACGGCCCCGATGGCGAACGAGTAGATCGTCAGCATCAGGAAGGCGCGCTCGAACGCGCCGCCATAGCCGTAGAACAGCAGCGCGGCGATGCTCCACAGCGTGGCACCGATGACGGCGCCCGTGTTCCACATGCGCAGCCAGCGGGCGGGCTCGACGCGGCCTTGCAGCGCGGCGCGCTCGTAGCTGAGGAGGTTGGCGAAGCGGCCCGTCCAGAGCACCCCGAAGGCCAGGCTCCAGCCCCAGAGGACCTCATGCGGCACGTGCCGCCAGTAGACGAGGGTGCAGACCACCCAGCCCAGGAAGTGGCCGATCAGGCCGGCGCCGGTCTGGCGGTAGACGAGCCTGACCGAGTCCTGGCGGATGGCCTCGTCAGATGGTGGCGGCAGGCCGGGCTCGGTGACCGGCGCGTCCGGCTCGCCGGACGACAAGGCTGCGACGGCCATGGTGCAAGGCCTTTCTGGCTCAGTTGGCCGACCAGGCGGGCACGCCCACCTGCTTCTGCAGGATCTGGCTGACCGCGATGACGGCTTGCGTGCGCGAGCTCACGCCCAGGGTGCGCAGCACGGCCGCCACGTGGTCCTTGACGGTCTCGACCGACAGGCCCAGCTCGCGTGCGATCAGCTTGTTGGGCTGGCCCTTGAGCAGCAGGTTGAGCACGTCGGTCTGGCGGGTGGTCAGGCCCAACTGGCGCAGGCTGGGCATGGTCTGATAAGCGGAGGCCTGGGCCGCCTGCTGGACCTGCCTCAGGGGCGAGGCGTGGTTGAGCGTGGGCTGGAAGTCGGCGCCCATGCTCATCGGGGGCACGTAGACGCCGCCCGAGATGACCTGCTCCAGCGCTTCGAGCAGGGTGTCGTTGCTGGCGCGCTTGGGCACGAAGCCCATCGCGCCCATGTCGATGGCGCGGATCACGTCGCTGGTGCGGTCGGAGGCGGAGACGACCACCACCGGCAGGGCGGGGTAGAGCGAGCGCAAGTCGGCCAGGAGGTCGAAGCCATCGGCGTCGCCGAGTTGCAGGTCGAGCAGCACAAGGTCGTGGCTCGGATCCTGGCGGAGGGCGTCGCGTGCGGCGCGCGCGCTGTCAGCGGTGGCGACGTGGACATGGTCACCCAAACTTTGGATCACCGTGCGCAAGGCGGACAGGATCAGGGGGTGGTCGTCGATGAGCAAGACCTTCATGGCGGACTCCTGGTTTTGGTTTTGTGCTCCGACCGGGTTGTCTGCCGAGGTGTGAGCCTCCGGCACCGGCCTCCCTGGCCGCCCGGTCGTGCGTTGTGTGGGTTCGCGCGATGATAGTCCGCTTTGCGCCCGGAGCGGGGCGCCTCCCTAGAATCGAAATGGACTCGGTAGGGGGGCTGTGCGAGGGTGTCGGGTTGCGCAGTTCAACCTCGCCTTCGCGTCGGCCGTGTCGACGCCGTATCCATGCCGTGCCTGCGCCTTGCCAGGTGGGTGTCCGTGCGGCCGAGGCGGCGGCATCGATGCCGAGTCAGGTGCGCCAGACCCGTGGGGGGCAAGGCGCCAGCGCCCAGGCCTCTTTCCGCCAGCTCGCCCAAACGCGGGTCAGCAAGGCCATGGCGGGCTCGACCCGGTCGGCCAGCACGCGCATCAGCACCACTTGCTCGCCGGGGCTGGTGCAGCCGGCGCTGAGGTTCGGGGAGCTGGCTTTGGCCTCGTGACGCGCGGCGTCGAGCAAGGCCTGGCGCCTGGCGCGATCCATCGGCTGGCCCGCAGCGAACCACACCGTGGCCATGACACGTTTGCCAGCCCAGCCCAAGGGGCTGTCGAGCAAGGCGTGGTCGTTGGCGCGCACGGTGCCGCGCTCCAGCCAGGCCCCTGGCAGTTCGATCTCTTGTGTGTAGCGGCCGTGCGCGAAGGCGGGGTCCGCGAAAGATTCGCCAGCGGCCGGCAGGCCCAAGGCGAGCACGTCCCAGCCGATCATTTCGGCGCCCGGGGCCAGTTCGAAGCGCATCGCGTTGACGGCCTGGCAGCCACGGTAGGCGATGGCCTCCAGCGGCAGCCATTCGAGGCGTGCGCCATCGTCAAGCCTGGCGAGCAGTTGCTGTCTGGCCTCTGCCCGCTCGCTTTTGTAGAAGCGCGTGGCTCCGGGGGTTGTGAGCAGAGCGTGGCTGCCGGGCTGCATGCGCAGGTCGATGTCGAGCACGTCGCCGCCGACGATGCCGCCCGGCGGGTGCACCAGCACATGATGGCAGACGCGCTCGGACTCAGGGTAGAGGCGCTGCAACACGCGCAGCGGGCCGTGGTGGCGGTCGAGGGCGATGGTGCGGTCGCCGTCGATGCGGTAGTTCAGGTTCAGTTGGCCGTGCCAGCTCATGGGGTGTGGGGTAGGGCGGCCGATCCAGCGTGGCCGCGGGCGCAGTTTAGCCGGGGCTCATGTCGGCCAGTGCGGGCCAGGGGATGCAGCGCACGGTGTCGCCAACGCGAATGGCGCCACCTCGCAACACGCGTGCCGTCATGCCGCCGTGGCCGCGCATGGCGTTGTGCCCGCCGGGCCCCAGGATGGCTTCCATGCGTGAGCATGGGTCGCAGGGTCCGGTGAGTTCGAGCACCACCCCATCGTCGCCATCGCCCAGGCGCAGCACCAGGGGTGCGTCCTTGAACAGGCTGCGCGCGGCGATGAGGTTGAGGCCGGAGACGACGAGGTTGCGGCGCAGCTCGGCGGCATCGATGTGCGCGCGGCCGCTCAGCGCGGCGATCACCGGCAGGTGCTCTGCCTGAATCAGCGTCACCTGGCGCTTGCCGCCACCGGGCCGGCTGGGAGCACGGGCCGCGCTGCGATCGCCCGCCAGGCCGCGCTCGGCGATCGCCTCGACGGCGTCCACGGTCTGCACGGGCGCCAACCGCGCGGGGCGAAGGTGGATTGCTTCGATGCGCCCCGCGTGCGAGAAGCGTGCCGCCAGGTCTCGAAGCGAGCCGGGGATCGGCGCGGGACGCGAGCTGGTTGGCGCACTGGTGGACGCGTTGGTGGACGAACCAGTGGACGAATGGGTGACCGAGCTGTGAAGCGCGCCGGAAGAATCGTTGGCTGCGGTGCGTGTCGGTGATGGCGGGTTCATGAGGCGGACGATGTTGAACAGGTCGGGCGATCAGGGCAGTGAATTGCCGCGAGTTAGCTTCCGGTGATCCGTCGGGTTGTTCTTCGGATTGTTCGCAGGCTTGTTCGGCCAGCGGGCTGGCGTCATGCCCGGCAGTCGGCATCGGCTGGGCGACAATGCCATCATGCAGATTGACCACGACGCCATCATCCACGATACCCGCCGCTGGCTGGAAAAAGCCGTCATCGGGCTGAACCTGTGCCCGTTCGCGAAGGGCGTGCACGTCAAGGGGCAGATCCGGTGGCGTGTGTCTGATGCCGCCACGCCGGAGGCGCTGGCCCATGATTTGGCGGAGGAGTTGGCCTTCCTGCGCGACGCCGACCCCGACGAGGTGGACACCACCCTGCTGATGCACCCAGGCGTGTTGCAGGATTTCCTCGACTACAACGACTTCCTCGACGTGGCCGATGCGGTGCTGGCCGACATGGACCTGGAGGGCGTGCTCCAGATCGCGAGCTTCCATCCGCGCTACCAGTTCGCGGGCACGCAGGCCGACGACGTGGGCAACCTCAGCAACCGATCGCCGCACCCCACGCTGCACCTCATCCGCGAAGCCAGCCTGGATCGCGCGGTGGAGGCCTTCCCTGAAGCGGATGCGATCTACGAAGAGAACATCCGCACCTTGGAGCGCCTGGGCCGAGCCGGCTGGGCCCAGCTCTGGCGCGACTGACGAGGCCGAAGCGGCCATCGCGCCGATGAAGCCTGGCCTCGGGCCCGGCGCCCCGGAGTCAGCCCTCACAGCGCCATCACCGCTCGCTCTCATGCCACCGCCCCAGCACGCGGCGGCTCAGCGCGGTAATCAGCCCGAACAGCGCGATGCCCGTGACCGAGATCAGCACCAGCGCCGCGAACATGCGCGGGATGTCAAGCTGGTAGCCCGATTGCAGGATCTGGTACGCCAGCCCCGATGCTGTGCCCCCCGTGCCGGCCACGAACTCCGCCACCACAGCGCCGATCAACGCCAACCCCCCGGCGATGCGCCAGCCGGTGAACACATGCGGCAAGGCCGAAGGCAGGCGCAACCACCACAGCATCTGCCAACGCGTGGCCCCGCGCAGTTGGAAGTAGGCCAGCAGAGAAGGTGAGACGCTGCGCAGGCCCTGCGTGGTGTTGGCGATGACGGGGAAGAGCGCCACCAGCGTCGCGCAGATCACCAGCGACCAGGTCGCGTCCTGCACCCAGATGATGATGAGCGGCGCGATGGCCACGATGGGCGTGACCTGCAGCAGCACCGCATACGGAAAGAAGGCCGCTTCGATCCAGCGGCTTTGCACGAACACGAAGGCCGAGAGCGAGCCCAGCACGATGGCGCACAGCAAGGCCAGGGCCGTCACCTTCAGCGTGGTCAGCCACGCGGGCCCGAGCAGGTGCCAGTCGTCGATGAGCCGCCGAGCGATCTGGCTGGGCGCGGGCACGAGGTAGGCGGGCACATCGGCCAGCGTGACCCAGGCCTGCCAGATCGCGATGAGCGCGGCCGCGACGAGCCATGGCATGAGGCGCGCCAGCTTGGATGCAACCAAGCCCGACCTGCCTGCGGGCGTTTCAGCCGAGTGCGATGCGGCAAGGTGTTTCTCGCTCATGGCACCGCTCCCCGAAAGGCCTGCGCTGCTTGGCTTGGTGGCATGGACACCGGCTCACTGGCCTCCGCCAGGGCATCCTGCAATGTGCGCAGCCGCTGGTTGAAATCCGCGCTGGTGCGGTGATGCGTGGGCCGAGGCCAGGGTTGCCGCGCTTCGTCCTCGAAGGTGATGCGGCCCGGCCCCGAGCCCATCACGCAGACCCGTGTGCCGAGGTAGGCCGCCTCGGCCAGGCTGTGGGTCACGAAAACCACGGTGAGCTCGCCCTGCGCCCAGATCGAGAGCAACTCGTCGTCGAGCTTCTGGCGCGTGATCTCGTCGAGCGCGCCGAAGGGCTCGTCCAGCAGCAAGATACTGGGCCGCGTGATCAGCCCCCGCGCGATCGACACCCGCATCTGCATGCCGCCTGAGAGCTCGTGTGGCAAAGCCTGCGCAAAGCCTTGCAGGCCGACGCGATGCAAGGCGGCATCCACCTCCGCCGCGCGATCACGTCGATTCACCCTTGCCAACTTCAACGGCAAGCCCACGTTGTCGGCGACGCTGGCCCAGGGCATCAGCGTGGGCTCCTGGAAGACGAAGGACAAGCGCTGGCGGGCCTCGATCCGACGAGGATCGCCACCCGCCACGCGCACCGTGCCCGAGCTCGGCTGCCACAGCCCGGCGATGAGCTTGAGCAGCGAACTCTTGCCGCAGCCCGAAGGGCCGACCAGGCAGACGAAATCGCCCGCGAGCACATGCAGGTCGACCTGGCTCAGCGCCTGCAGGCCACCCGCATGGCGCAGCCCGACTTGCCGCAACTCGACCGCGATGGAAGCAGAACTCAAGGCTTGACCTGCACCTGGCGGATCAGGCTGGTGGTGTAGGTCTTGCGCCAGTCCACCTTCGCCGGGTCGATGAGCTTGTGCTGCACCAGCATGTCGAAGGTGCGCTTCATGCGCTCGTCGGTGATGGTGCCGATGCCCTGAGTGGCCGCGTCGCCGCCCAGCACGATGCCGTGCGACTTGATCAGCGCGATGGACTGCGCGATGACATCGTCCGTCATGTTCGGGTTGTCGCGCTTGATGAGGGCGTTGGCGGGCCTGGGGTCGCCTTGCAGGTAACGCTTCCAGCCTTCGGCCGAGGCCTTGAGGAAGGCGGTGATGGCCTGCGGGCGCTGTTCGACCGTGCGTTGCAGGCAGACCACGGATCCCGCGTACGGTGGCCAGCCCTGGTCAGCCAGCAGGAAGACTTTCGGCTTGATGCCCGATGCCTTCTCGATGCTGTAGGGCTCGGACGTCAGGTAGCCCTGCTGGGCGATGCGCTTGTCGGCCAGGAATGGCTGGATGTTGAAGGTGTAGGGCCGCATCTGCGCGTCGGTGAAACCATGGCGCGCTTTCAGCCAGGGCCAGTAGGTGACTTGCCCGACCTGACCGATCAGCAAGGTGCGGTCCTTGAGGTCCTCGATGCGCTGCACGTCGGGGTGGGCGATGAGCACCAGCGGGTCTTTCTGCGCGAAGGCCGCGACGGTGACGGCCTGCACGCCTTGCTCCCAGCTCTTCATGGTCTGCACATCGAAGCCCATGATGCAGTCGGCCTGACCCGCAGCCAAGAGTTGCACGAGGTTGACCTGCGGGCCGCCCATGCGGATGGTGACGTCGAGCCCCGCCTGCTTGTACAAGCCGAGCGCCTGTGCCTGGTAGAAGCCGCCGTGTTCGGCTTGAGCGAACCAATCTGTCAGGAAGACGAACTTCTCGGCGGCGTTCGCGGCCGGGCTGACGAAGGCGAAAGCGAGAGCCAGGCTGCCAAGCAGGCGGCGCTGGAGCGATGCAAGGCGCATGGGGACTCCGAGCTTGAGGGGGATGGACCAGAACTGAGGGGATGCAGGGCGATTTTCGCCTGATGCAAGCCAGGGGGTGGGTCCTACAATTCGGATGTTATCTGTGCATTGCTGAAAGATTTTGTGTCTGAACGTCTCTTCGTGCTCCTGCAGCATGTGCTGCCCAAGAAGGCGCTGACCTCGCTGGCGGGCGTCGGCGCGTCGGCGCGGGCAGGTGGCCTGACCACGGCCTTCATCCGCTGGTTCATCGGGCGCTATGGCGTCAACATGGCCGAAGCGGCGCAGCCCGATCCGGCCGCATATGCCAGCTTCAATGAGTTCTTCACGCGCCCCCTGAAGGCGGGTGTGCGCCCCCTGGCAAGGGCAGATTGGGTGTCGCCCGTGGACGGCGCCATCAGCCAGCTTGGTGCCATCGAGCGCGATCAGGTTTTCCAGGCCAAGGGTCACAGCTACTCGACCACCACCCTGGTGGGCGGTGACCGCACGCTGGCGGCCCAATTCGAGAACGGCCATTTCGCCACGCTCTACCTCAGCCCGAAGGACTACCACCGCATCCACATGCCGTGCGATGGCCGCCTCTTGCGCATGATCCATGTGCCGGGCGAGCTCTTCTCGGTGAACCCGGCCACGGCGCGCGGCGTGCCCGGTTTGTTCGCGCGCAACGAGCGCGTGGTGTGCGTGTTCGAAACGCCGCATGGGCCGATGGTGCTCACGCTGGTCGGCGCCACCATCGTCGGCAGCATGGCCACCACCTGGCATGGCGTGGTGAACCCGCCGCGTCCCGGCCAAGTGCGTGAGTGGACGTACCAAGACCGGCGCATCGAGCTCAAGCAAGGCGACGAGATGGGGCGCTTCTTGTTGGGCTCCACCGTCGTGATGCTTTTCCCCAAGGGGCCGCTGTCCTTCATGCCCGACTGGCAGCCTGAGCGCGCCATCCGCATGGGCGAAGCCATGGCCCGCAGCGCTGCCTGAGCAGGCCATTTCTTCCGCATTTGAATTCAAGGAATCCGATGTCTCGTCAACCTTCCGGTTTTGCTTCCGGTCTTCCCCTCGTGTGCCTTGTTGTGGTGCTGGTTGCTGCGCTCGGCACCGCGGCTTGGCGCATTGCTGACAACCTGGCCGAAGGGCAGGCGGTCAGTGAGGGGCGCATCGTGGCCGACATGGCAGAAACAGTCGGGCGCTGGGCGTCGCAGTATGGTGGCGTCCATGCCCGCACCCAGGGGGCTGGCGCGGCTTTGCCGGGCAGCTTCCTGACTCGCAGCGTGTACGCGGGCGCCGATGGCGATGCCACCGTGCTCAACGGCGCCAAGGCCGAACAGCGCCACGGCGAGCGCGAGGCCATGGCGCGCATCGAGACGTATTACTGGAAGAACCCCGCGCTCATCCAGCGCGAGGTGGCCGACGTGCTGATGGCCACCAACAGCCTGGCGCAGTACCGCATGACCGCGCGCACCGTGCTCAATCGCAACAATGCGCCGAACCCGTTCGAGATCGAGGCGCTGGATGCCTTGCAGAAGGCATTTCAGGCGCAGGGCACCGAGGCCCTGTCCAAGGCCGCGCCGATGGCCAGCCACCTGGGTACGAAGGCCGCCGCGAATGAGTATTGGAAGATCCAGGGCGGGCAGTTGTTGTATGCGCGCGCGGTGATCGCCCAAAAGAGCTGCCTGCGCTGCCACGACACGCCGGAGAACGCACCCGACTTCCTGCGCACCAACCAGCAGTTCAATGGCGGCGGCGGCTTCGGCTACAAGGTCGGTCAGCCGATCGGCGTGATCAGCGTGAAGCTGCCGGTGCAGACCGGTTTGCAGGCCGCCAGCCAGAGCGTGCCGGCTTCCGCCTGGGCGGCCTTGGGCGTGGCGGTGCTGGCCGGCATGGGCGTGGTGGGCCTGGCCTTCATGCGCCGTCAGGGATTGGCTGATTGAGCGTGGCCCAGCGGTTGATGCGTTGCGGCTCGGCCGCCGCCAGTTGGCGCTGGCTGTGAAACTCGCGCGCCTCGCCAGTGATCGGGTCGGCGAACTTCAGCGACCGGGCCAGCAACTGCAAAGGCCGTGAGAAGTCTGGCGCCTGATCGGGCGCGAGCGCTGGTTGCAACGTCGGGTAGATCTGGTCGTTGAGGATCGGCATGCCCAGCGCGTTCATGTGCGCGCGCAACTGGTGCTTTTGGCCCGTGCGGGGCCGCAGCCTGTAGTGCGCCCAGGTGCCCTCCAGCACTTCGATGGGCTCGATGAGTGTCTCTGCGTTGGGCTCGCCATCGACTTCTTCCATGGTCATGAATTGCTCGACGCTTTCCCTCAAGCGGCTGCGGTGCTGCAAGGGCCAGCTCAGCTCTGGCCGCCACGGGGCTACGGCTTCGTAGACCTTGTCGATCAGGTGGTCGCGCAGCAGGCTTTGGTAGGCGTGTCGCGTGTGTGGCTGGATGGTGAAGACCACCAGCCCGGCGGTTTCGCGGTCAAGGCGGTGCATGGGCACCAGGGTGTCGATGCCGGTGCGGCGTTTCAGGCGGACCAGCAACGTCTCCTGGATGTAGCGCCCCTTCGGGGTCACCGGCAGGAAGTGGGGCTTGTCGGCCACCAGCAGCCATTCGTCCTGGAAGACGATGGACTCTTCAAAGGGCACCGGGTGCTCGAAGGACAGGCTGCGCCAGTAGTGCAGGCGGGTCTGCGGTCTGAAGGGGCTGTCCGGCGGCACGGGCTGGCCATTGGCGTCGAGCACCTCACCCCGGCCCATGCGCAAAGCCCAGTCTTCCCGGCTGACGGCCGGGATGCGCTCCGCCAGGAAGTCGAGCATGGTCTGCCAGTGGCCGCTGGGCGTGGCCACGGTGCTGGCGCTCACGCCTTCGCGGGTGGGCAGTGGGATGCGGGCAGGGCGAGACATGGTGGGTGCTGGATGCGATGAATCCGGCTGCTGACGTCCGAGTTCGGCGCAAAAAAAGGACACCCGCAGGTGTCCTTTCTTGCCGAAGCGGGTGAAGCAGGCTGAACGTTCAGACGCGCTTCTTGTACTCGTGGGTGCGGGTGTCGATTTCGATCTTGTCGCCCGATTCAACGAACAGGGGGACGGCGATCTCGAAGCCGGTGCCGACGATGCGAGCGGGCTTCATGACCTTGCCGGAGGTGTCGCCCTTGACCGCGGGCTCGGTCTCGATCTCGCGCACGACGGAGGTCGGCAGTTCGACGGAGATGGCGCGGCCTTCATAGAACACCACTTCAACGGGCATGGCGTCTTGCAGGTAGCTGATGGCGTCGCCCATGTTCTCGGCTTCGACTTCGAACTGGTTGTACTCGGCGTCCATGAAGGCGTACATCGGGTCGGCGAAGTAGGAGTAGGTGCACTCCTTCTTCTCGAGGATGATCTGGTCCATCTTGTCGTCGGCCTTGAAGACCACTTCGGCGCCAGCGCCGTTGAGCAGGTTCTTCATCTTCATGCGGACGGTGGCCGCGCCACGGCCGCCACGGCTGTATTCGGTCTTGAGCACGACCATCGGGTCCTTGCCCTGCATGATCACGTTGCCAGCGCGGATTTCTTGTGCGAGTTTCATGGTGGATGCCCGATCAGGTCGGTTTGAGGCCGGTTTGGGTCGGCGGTTTGGGCGACTGCTGAGGCCGGCTCCGGCCGGTTCGATCAGTTGCCTGGGTTGATTCGGTTGCTTCTGCTGAGACCCGGACGGCCCGGATCGGCACCCGGGTGCGGGCGGCAAAGCCTCGGATTTTACCCCGAGCTGGTGACGATTGGGGTCACGAAGGCCAGCAATTGCGTGCCGAGGTCGGCTTGTGCCGCCATGCGCTGGCGGGCCGCTCGGCTGAACCGGGCCCACTCGCCATCGGGATCGCGCCAGTCGGGCAAGGGCGGGGCAGGGGGACGGTGGCCGGCGCTGTCAGGCGAAGGTTCGCACACGGTGTCGAGCGATTTGCTGCCCGACGTGACGCACGAAGCACCCGAAACAGGGCCAGGCAACCGGTTGAAGTGATGCCATGCTGCCCGCACGTCCGATGACAGCGACGCCGGCGCGCCCATGAGCCACCTGTCGAGGAAAGCGTCGAGCTTGGCTGCGTGCGCACCGTCGTCTTGCGGGTAGATGTGCCAGACATGGGGCCGGCCGGCCCACAGGGCCCGCACGGCGGAATCTTCGCCCCGCACGATGTTGAGGTGGCAAGCCCACAGCAGGTGGTCGAACTCCGGCTGAGACAGGGCGGGCAGCTCGTGGCAGGCCAGTGCTTGGCGCCTTTCGCTGGAGGCCGAGGCCAACCATGCTTGCGCCAGTTGCGTGGCGTGGCCGGGCGTCAACAGGATGCGGGTGGTGCTTTCATGTTGGCCTTGCTTTGCAATTGCAAGCTGCACCGCTTCGTCAGCCAGCGCATCAAGCCACTCGCCCAGCGGAGCCGTCGCGTAACAGAACACCGACACCAGGCGGCAATCAGCCGTGGCAGGCACGCCCAGCCGCCTCAGCCAGCCCAGCCGGGCGTCTTCGGTGAAAGCGGCCTGGCGGCGGGCCAGGTCGGGCTCGCGCAGCAGCCCGCCCGTGCGGGGCGTGAAGCCGGGGTAGAAAAAGTGCTTGCGCAAGCCCGCCGCCGGCCCGCTGAAGACGGGCGAGAGCAGGCCGTGACTGCGCTCCACATAATCCTCGGCGCTCAGGTATTCGAGGTTGACCCAGGCCGGCGGGGTGGGGCGGTTCATGCGCCTCAGGAAAGCCTCGGGCGGGTCGCAGCCGAAGGCCTCGATCACGACATCGCCAGGCTCGGGCACTGTCTCGGCCTCGGCCTGTTCGGCATCGGCCCAGCACCGCACGGTGATGCCTGGGTGGCCCGCGCCAACCAACATGCCGGCTGCGTCGCCCGACCAGCTCACCTCGGGCGCCATCCAGCCCAGCGCCGAGGCGTCATCCACCCACAGGCGAACCTGCTGGCCACGCGCCGCCAGGTCGGCCGACAGGCGCCAGCACACGCCGATGTCACCGAAGTTGTCGATCACGCGACAGAACACGTCCCAAAGCATGGGCGGGATTATCGCCAGCGGCCGGGGCGCCGGCCTTGATCGACAATCACGCCCATGACCGTTGAAGCCGAGAACGCCCCGACCGATGGCAAGCCGGAGCCCAGCCGGGAAGAAACCTGGGAGCGCCTGCTGGCCGAAGTGGCCAGCCTGCCATCGCTGCCCGGCGTGTACCGCTACTTCGACGCGCGCGGCGAGGTGCTCTACGTGGGCAAGGCCCGCGACCTGAAAAAACGCGTCTCCAGCTACTTCCACAAGAACCACGGCGGCACGCGCATCGGGCACATGGTCTCGCGCATCGTGCGCATGGAGACCACGGTGGTGCGCAGCGAGGCCGAGGCCCTGCTGCTCGAAAACAACCTCATCAAGACGCTCAAGCCGCGCTTCAACATCCTGTTCCGCGACGACAAGAGCTACCCCTACCTCAAGATCACCTCGCACGCCTTCCCGCGCATGTCGTACTACCGTGGCGCGGTGGACCGCAGGCATCGCTACTTCGGGCCGTTTCCGAACGCCTGGGCGGTCAAGGAAACCATCCAGCTGCTGCAAAAGGTTTTCCTCATCCGCACCTGTGACGACACGGTCTACAACAACCGCTCGCGGCCCTGCCTGCTCTACCAGATCAAACGCTGCAGCGGCCCCTGCGTGGATTTGGTGTCCGACGAGGCGTACCGCGCGTCCGTCGGCCAGGCCGAGCGCTTCCTGCTGGGCGAAGCCGAAGGCGTGATGGCCGATTTGCAGGCGCGCATGATGGATCACGCCGAAAAGCTCGAATACGAGCAGGCCGCCGAGATCCGCAACCAGATCAGCTCGCTGGCCTCGGTGCTGCATCAGCAGTCCATCGAAACCGTGAGCGACAAGGACGTGGACGTGCTGGCCGTGAAGGTGCAAGGCGGCCGCGCCTGCGTGAACCTGGCCATGGTGCGCGGCGGGCGCCACCTCGGCGACCGCGCCCACTTCCCCGTGCACGTGCAGGATCACGCGGCGCTGACCGAGCTCGCGTCGGGCGATCAGCTACTGGACGCCCAGGCTTGGCAACAGGCCACCGAGGTGGCGGTGCTGGAGGCCTTCCTGGCCCAGCACTACCTCGGCGGTGCGGTGCCGGCGCTGCTCATCCTCAGCCATGCGGTGGACCCCGAACTCATCGACGCGCTGGGCGAGCAGGCCGGGCGCAAGGTGACCGTGGTGCACCAGCCGCGCGAGCAGCGCCGCATCTGGCTGGAGATGGCCATCAAGGGAGCGGAGCTGTCCCTGGCGCGCCTCTTGAGCGAAGAGGGCTCGCAGCAGGCCCGCACGCGCGCCCTGGTCGAGGCGCTCAACCTCGACCTGGACGTTGGCCTGGACCTGGATGCTCGCGAGGCGGGGCTGGTCGAAGGCGATGGCGATGGCGAGGTCCCATCGCAGGACCCGGCGACGGTGGAGGGCGGTGGTGAGGCCATGCACGAGGCCTTGGTGACCCAAGCCGAAGCAAGCGATGCTGACGAGGGGGCGACGACAACCGCCCGCGCCCACGACCCGCTGGCCGGTCTGCGCATCGAATGCTTCGACATCAGCCACACGGCCGGCGAAGCCACCCAGGCATCCTGCGTGGTCTATGAAGGCCACAAGATGCAGTCCTCCCAATACCGCCGCTACAACATCGACGGCATCACCCCGGGCGACGACTATGCCGCCATGAAGCAGGCCCTGGAGCGCCGCTACAGCGCGGCCCTGGCCCCACGCCCCAGTTCACGTGCGGCCCGTGTGCCCGACATCGTCCTGATCGACGGCGGCAAAGGCCAGGTGGCCATGGCGCGCGAGGTCTTCCAGCAACTCGGCCTGCCGCTGTCCATCATCGTTGGCGTCGAAAAGGGCGAGGGCCGCAAGGTGGGCCTCGAAGAGCTCGTGTTTGCCGACGGCCGGCCGAAATTGCAATTGGCACCCACGTCCGCCGCCCTGATGCTGGTCGCCCAGATCCGAGACGAGGCACACCGCTTCGCCATCACCGGCATGCGGGCCAAGCGGGCCAGCGTGCGAACAGGCGGCAGCAGCCTGGAAGAAGTCCCCGGCGTGGGCCCCAAGAAGCGCGCCCGCCTGCTGCAGCGTTTTGGCGGCGTGAGGGGGGTGAGCGCCGCGAGCGTCGACGAACTGGCCAGCGTCGAAGGCATCTCTCGTGATTTGGCCGAGGAGATTTACCGTGCGCTCCACTGAAGTTTCCTGGCTCCAAGCCCTGCGCAAGCCGGCAGGCCCGGTGCTGGCCCTCGCGCTGAGCCTGACCGCCTGCACCACGCCATCTCCGCAAAAATCTCCATCGGCGCCCGGCACGACCGACCGCCCAGGACAAGCCGCCCCCGCTCCGGCCGATGCCAGCGGAAAAGCCTCGAAAGCGCCGCGTTTCGTCAAGCTGCCGCCGCCACGCATCTCTCGCAACTGGGCCGAGGTCCGCCGCCAGGCCGCCGAACGCCTTGTCGCTGCCAACCCCGATGGCACCTACATGGACAAACCGCCCTTCATGCTGCTGGCCATCCCGGTGATGACGGTGGAGCTCAACGCAGACGGCAGCGTGCGCACCATCAGCGTGATGCGGCACCCCAGCCAGGCGCCGGAAACCGTGCAGCTGGCCATCCAGGCCATCCAGCATGCAGCGCCCTTTGGTGATGTGTCGAAACTGCCCAAACCGTGGAAGTTCAACGAGACCTTCCTGTTCAAGGAAGACCGCAGGTTCAAGCCGATGACGCTTGATCGGGCGGGGAGCTGATCGGATCACGGCGCCACATCACGGCACAATCGCTGCATATGTTCTGGAACCTCCCCACCCTGCTGACCTGGGCGCGCATCGTCGCCATTCCACTGATCGTCGGCCTGTTTTACCTGCCATGGCCGCCGAGGGAGGTCAACCTGGTGGCCAGCGTGCTCTTCATCGTCGTGGCCCTGACCGACTGGCTGGACGGCTGGCTCGCCCGACGCCTGAACCAGACCTCGGCCTTCGGCGCCTTCCTCGACCCGGTGGCTGACAAATTCCTGGTTTGCGCTTCGCTGCTCGTGCTGCTGCAACTGCACCGAGTTGGAGCCTTGGTGGCGCTGATCATCATCGGCCGTGAAATCGCGATCTCGGCCCTGCGCGAGTGGATGGCCTCGATCGGTGCCTCCCGCAGCGTGGCGGTGCACATGCTCGGCAAGCTCAAAACTGCGTCGCAGATGGCCGCCATCGTGCTGCTGCTGTTCGATGGCGAGCTGCTGCCAGGCCTGCACACCCGCTTGCTGGGCACCTGGCTGATCTACATCGCCTGCGCCCTGACCATCTGGTCGATGGTTTACTACCTGCAAAAAGCACTCCCTGCCATCCGCGACAAGGTGAAGTGACGCCTTACCGGTGTGCATCCGTCCGCACCATCGGCGCGTGGGTTGTGCGTGGGCTGTGTGCAGCAGGGGGCGCCAACGGCTGGGGGCCGATCAGCGGGACGCCCGGGCGCGCTGTCAAGCGAACAACTCCTCGTCCGTTCCCTCTGTCGCTGCCGGGCGCCCGGCTCCTAGAATGGCCGACAACCAAGTGCGTTGGACGTCAGGGGACCGCAGTGAACAAGGCAGAACTCATCGAACACATCGCCACGGAGGCCGACATCTCCAAGGCCGCTGCGGGCCGTGCCCTGGACGCGTTCATTGGCGGCGTGTGCGGCACCCTCCAGCGCGGAGACGCCGTGACCCTGGCAGGTTTCGGCACCTTCGCGGTGAGCACCCGGGCCGCCCGTGAAGGGCGAAACCCCCGCACCGGGGCGGTCATCCAGATCCGCAAATCGCGAACCCCGAAATTCCGGCCTGGCAAGGCGCTGAGAGACGCGCTCGCCTGAAGTCTGGGCCGAGGCGCTCGCCTGATCGCTTATGATGGCGCCCGCTGTCGGGTGCTTAGCTCAGTTGGTAGAGCGGCGCCCTTACAAGGCGTAGGTCGGGGGTTCGAGCCCCTCAGCACCCACCACCGACGGCATTTAAAGCATGAGCACGCCCAGGTGGCGTGCTTTTTTGTTGCCCCGGGGCGTTGGCGGCCGGGGCAAGCGGCTCACCAGCGGTTGCGGGCGGCACGGGGCGACAGGCGCTCGGGGCCGTCGTCGCAGTGGCAATCGTCGCGGGAACGGGCGTCACGCAGGTTGACGGCCGACTTGCCTGCGGTGGCATGCAGAGGGCGGGCAGCCAGCAAGGCCGGCGACGGCAGGTTTCGACTGGTTTCGCCCACACGGGGCTGGGGGGTGGATTTGGGCATATCGATCCTTGACGGGGCTTCCTTGGCGCCCCTTCACGTTGCTTAACGCAGCCAGAGGTGCTTCGGATGACAGCCGCCTCGCAAATCGCCCGGGTTTTCCTGCAACGTGGCTTCCGAGGGGGGCGGGGATTCGTGGTTAGAATGGCCGCGCACCCTGCCATGGCCCTGTGGTGAGCTCACTTGATGTTCATGCAAGTGATTGATTTGCAAGGGTTTATGGCGCTGTGCGCTCCAAGGCGAACCAGGGTTCGCCTTTGTTTCATTGGCCTCGGCCACCCCGCGTCAGCCCCTGTGGCCGCGCCTTGCCCGGTTCCGTCATGTTCGATTTTGTCCGCAAGAACACCCGCATCCTCCAGCTCATCCTGGTGATCCTCATCCTGCCGTCCTTCGTGGTTTTCGGCATCCAGGGCTATTCGCGTTTCGGGGACCAGGCCGACACGGTCGCCAAGGTGGGCAAGCAGTCGATCAACCAGGCCGAGTGGGACAACGCCCACCGCAACTTCGTCGAGCGCGTGCGCGCCCAGCAGCCCGACGTCGACCCCAAGGTTTTTGACGCCCCCGAATTCCGCAAGCAGTCACTCGAAGCATTGGTTCGTCAGCACGTGCTGGCCGCTGCGGCAGCCGACGAGCACCTGGGCGTGACCGACGCCCGCCTGCTGCGCAGCTTCACCACCGACCCGCGTTTCGCCGCGCTGTTCAACCCGGACGGCACCTTCAACAAGCAACTGCTCGAAGCACAAGGCCTGACCATGCAGCGCCTGGAAGCCATGGTGCGCCAGGAGCTGGTGCTCGGCCAGGTGCTGGGCAGTGTGCAGGCCACCGGCCAGACCTCGCTGACCGCCAACCGCCACGCGGTGGACGCCCTGTTCCAGGTGCGCGAAGTGCAATGGATGAAGTTCGAGCCCAAGGCTTACACCGCACAGCTCAACCCGACGGACGCTCAGCTCCAGGCGATGTACAAAGACCCGGCCAACGCGGCCTGGCTGGCTTCGCCCGAGCGAGCCGATGTCGAATACCTCGTGCTCGACCTGGACGCCCTCAAGCAACGCGTGAGCGTCAGCGAAGAAGAGCTGCGCCGCAGCTACGAAGAAAACAAGGCCCGCTACACGACCCCCGAAGAGCGCCGCGCCAGCCACATCTTGATCAAGAGCGAATCGGGCGCCTCGGCCGAAAAGAAAAAGGCTGCCCGAGCCAAGGCCGAAGGCCTGCTGGCCCAGCTCAAACAGAACCCTTCGCTGTTCGCCGAACTGGCCCGCAAGAATTCCGATGATCCAGGTTCGGCCGCAACAGGTGGCGACCTCGACTTCTTCGGCCGTGGCGCGATGGTCAAGGCTTTCGACGAAACCGCGTTCAAGCTCAAGAAGGGCGAACTCAGCGGCATCGTGGAAACGGAGTTCGGCTACCACATCATCCTGCTGACCGACATCCGCGGCGGACAAGTGCAGCCCTTCGAGACCGTGCGCGGCCAGATCGAGGAAGAAGCCCGCAAGCAACTGGCCCAGCGCCAGTACGCCGAGGCCGCCGAGCGCTTCACCAACGGTGTCTATGAGCAGTCGGACAGCCTCAAGCCGGTGGCCGACGAGCTCAAGCTGAGCATCCAGAGCGCCCGCGACGTGCTGCGTGAGCCGGGCACCAAGGACCAGGGCGTGCTGGGCAACCGCCGCCTGCTCGATGCCTTGTTTGACGCAGACAATCGCGCCAAGTCCCGCAACACCGAGGCCATCGAAGTGGGGCCGAACAAGCTGGTGTCGGCGCGCATCGTCAAGTACCACCCTGCGGCCACCCGCGCCTTCGACGAAGTGAAGGCCGAGCTGCGCGACCGCTGGATCGCCCAGGAAGCTCGCAAGGCTGCTAAGGCCGACGCCGAGCGCAAGATGGCGGAGTGGAAGCAGTCGCCAGAGAAATCGGGCCTGCCCGCACCGGTCGAGATGTCGCGCCGCACGGTGTTCAACCAGCCTCCGATGGTGCTGGACGCCGCCATGCGCGTGCCTGCCAACCAACTGCCCGGCTGGAGTGTGGTGGACCTGGGCGCCGACGGCGTTGCACTGATCAAGGTGAACAAGGTGCTGCCGCTGCAGATCTCTCCGCAAGAGATCAAGGAAACGCAGAACCAGTTCGGCGGCTACTGGGGCCGTGCCGAGGCCGATGCCTACTACCGCTTGCTCAAGCGCCAGTACAAGGTCGAGTTCTTGCACGACGGCAAGAAGGTGATGGATCAGGCGTCTGAGCAACAAAAAGCCGCGAAGGCTTCGTGACACCCCTTAAAAAGACGCTATAATTTCTGTCTTTGCTGCGGTGGCTGTAGCTCAGTTGGTAGAGTCCCAGATTGTGATTCTGGTTGTCGTGGGTTCGAGTCCCATCAGCCACCCCACCGTATAAGAAATCCCCTAGGCAGACGTGTTCTCCTAGGGGATTTTTCTTTGTGGCTATGTACTTCGCTTTGTACCTGAGGGTTCGGGATGACATCTGACGAACCCGACATGAAGCCTCTCCAAGGCGTCCATCGCCCCGACAACACCAGCATGTGGCACTTCCAAAAGAAGACGCCAAGCGACCTGCTGGAGCACCCATCGATACAAGGCGAGAAGTGGGCCTTCAGAGGCTCTCTGAAGACCGCCAGCCTGCGCGAGGCCAATGCCCTGGCTGCACAGAAGCTAGCTGAACTGGAGGCCTTGTGGGCCACCTACCGCGCTGCCTTGCGTGTGACCAATCCTGAGGACGTGCCTCCTGCCCTGGTCACTGCAATTGCTCAGCAACTCCGCGTGCTGGTGCTGGCCGAGGATGAGCGACTGCGTGAGGACCCAAGCGCCTTGGCATCCTCGCTGGCTCAGTGGTGGCAAGCGCAGGAGCACGCGCGCCATGCTGCCTACCAAATTGAGTGCGGACCTCCGCCTGTGTACGGGCCTCCTCAGAAAGAGGCGATAGGCCGCTATGAGGACCCGCCTCCGCCGCCTTTCAGGCCAGCCACCATGCCGCGATGGCTTACCCCTCGGGGGCGGCAAGAGGTGGCCGATTACGTCCTGGCGGGCCGCCCTGAGGTGCCTCTGTATGAGCTGCTCCCGATGCTGCGCGAGAGGCACCAGGCCGCCGCAGCAGAGGCCCGCGAGGCAATGGCACGCGGAAGCCTGGGGCCGTTCCTGCTGCTTGCAGACTCGGCAGCGAAGGAGCTGGGGGTCAACTTGGGGCCTGAGGGCTGGAGGTCGCCTCAAGCGAAGACCTTGCGTGTCGAGTGCCAGCGTGCCTACTTGGCTGCCCTGGAGGGGCTGGCTGAGCGTGACTCGGGCTTGCTGGTCGAGACCCCTCCTGCGCCCGAGGTGCCGAAGGCTGAACTGCCTAAGCCAAAGGAAGTGCTGACCCTGGAGAAGGTCGTGGCTGCCGTGCTGGCGGACCACCCAGAGAATGGCTTCAAGCGGAAGGTGGAGACCACCACGCGCCTTCTGCTGGCCTTGATGGCCCCGACCACCCCTGTGGAGTCCATCAAGCAAGCTCACGTCAGCGACTTCCTTGGGAAGGTGTGCCGCCTGCCGACTGATTGGTACGTGCAGGTCAAGAGGGGGCGAACCCCGCTGCAACTCCTGGCCGAGGAACACGCCGAGTGCATCAGCCCGACCACCTTTGAGTCCACCTACCGGGCATCCATGAGCACCTTCCTGAAGCGTGCTGCTCACGCTTTCGGGGACCAAGGTTTCCCGCGTGGTCTCGGTGTCGAGTTCGCGACCTACAAGGGCACGCGCAAGCACAAGGAAGAGCAGCAGCGCAACTTCAAGGCCTCCGAGCTGGTGGCGCTGTTTGAGTCGTCTCAGTACAAGGCGTTTGCCGAGACGCCCGGGGATGCCCACAAGTATGGGTTCCCGCTGGTGGCGCTCTACACGGGTGCGCGACCCCGGGAGCTATGCCAGATCAATCCTCAGGTGGACGTGGGGGAGCGCGATGGCGTGCCCTATCTGCTCATCTCAGGCGAGACCGCAGCGGATGACAAGGTGGTCAAGACCGTGAAGACAGGCGAGGCGCGGCATGTGCCTGTGCATCCTGAGCTGATCCGCCTGGGGTTCCTGGAGTACCTGAAGCAGGTCAAGGGGCAGGGCGCTAGGCGCCTGTTCCCAGGCTTCGGGCTACATAAGGGGGACGCTGCGGCCAGGGCCCGGGATTGGTTCTCGGACTTCCTGGAGGAGGTCGGCCTGCGGGATGAGACCCCCGGGGCCAAGCTCACGGGCATCTATGCCTTCAGGAAAACATTCATCACCGAAGCGGCCCGCCTGGGGTTGCGCTTTGAGCCCATCACGGGCCACGCGGAAGAGGGCAGGTCGAAGGTCGTACGGGACAGCTACATCATGGAGGAGCTGCCCTTGCCGGATAAGCTGGTGGTGGCGGCTCAGGTGGTCTTTAGTGTTCAGCCTCCGGCTCGGTGAAGGGTGGATCACTTGAAGCGCCCCGGGTTTCGCGGAGGCCAGTTGGTTTAAGTCAGACGGTCGAGGCCTGACCAGCGCGTTGTTGATGGTAGTTTGCCTCGAACTCAGCAGGCGGGACATTGCCCAGCGGCCCCATCAATCGATGGTGGTTGAACCAGGAGACCCATTCCAGCGTGGCCAGTTCGACCGCCTGTTTGGTCTTCCACGGCCCACGGCGGTGAATGACCTCGGCCTTGTACAAGCCGTTGATGGTCTCGGCCAAGGCGTTGTCATAGCTGTCGCCCTTAGAGCCCACTGAAGGCTCGATACCGGCCTCGGCCAGTCGCTCGCTGTAGCGAATCGACAAGTATTGCGAGCCCCTATCGGAATGATGGATCAGGCCATCTTCCTCGGACGGCTTGCGGTCATACAAGGCCTGCTCCAGTGCATCGAGCACGAAGTCCGTGTGCATGGAACTGCTCTGGCGCCAGCCCACGATGCGGCGGCTGAACACGTCAATGACGAAGGCCACATAGACCCAGCCTTGCCAGGTCGAGACGTAGGTGAAGTCCGAGACCCACAGCTGATTTGGCCGGTCAGCCCGGAATTGACGATTGACCCGATCAAGCGGGCAAGGCACCTTCGGATCAGCAATGGTGGTTCGCAGTGCCTTGCCTCGGCGCACGCCCTGCAGACCTTGCAGGCGCATCAACCGCTCGACGGTACATCGCGCCACGGGGACACCTTCCCGATTGAGCTGCAGCCAGACCTTGTCGGCGCCATAGACCTGCAGGTTCCAGGCACTCCGGGTGCCATCGGTGGTGCTGCATGTCGCCGTCGTTCACGCTGCGCTCATCAACGTACTGCTCACCAGGCTTGATCCCCTGCCAACACCAGATGCACCCTCGCTGACGTTTTCGGAGAGTGCAGCTAGCGACGCGCAAAGGTGGTAGAGCAGGCTGACCAGCTCGCGATCCAAGTAGGCGGCTTCCCGGTCAGCCTGCCAATCTCCTTGCTGGACATCGTGAGGGACTCGGGAGAGGCGAGGGTGGCCGGAGTGTAAAAATACTGTATATTCATAAGGGGTATCCTTTTAGCTCCAGCAACGCCGGAGTACTGGATGGATATCCAGCATATCGCAAACCCAGAGGCAGGTAAAGACCACCCGTCCAACTGGAACGATTTCCTCGACTGGTTCAGCTCTGAAGAGGCCTGTTTGGCTTACTTGGAGCGGCTGCGTTGGCCGACCGGGTTCGTGTGCCCGGCTTGC
>JAKARB010000011.1 GCA_021819435.1 Pseudomonadota bacterium
GCAAACCAGCCCCTACACCTACAGCGACATCACCAAGGCTTCACCCAAGCCGCCAGACAAGGTGTAGAGTGCTGGATATGCATCCAGTGTTTTGGCTTTTGTGGAGCTAACTGGATACCCCTTATATCCATACAGTACCACATCTACAGCCTGGAGGCCGCCCAGACCCAGTGATGCGATGACAGGTGCCTAAACCCTGGCTCTAGATCACATCAACAACTTGGAGAACCTCCATGACCGCCACCTCCGTCATCCCCCTGGCTCACGCCACCGTCATCCGAGGCCAGCAAGCCTGGAACCGCATCAAGGCCACCGCCGCCGAACAACGTCAGCTCTGGCGTGACATCGGTGAGGCACTTCGTTATGGCCGCAGCCTGCACAAGGCTGACCGCGCGTTTGCCCAGTGGGTGAACGAGAACGGCTTTGGGGACCTGCACCGCAACGACCGCGGGGCCGCCATGTGGCTGGCTGAGAACTGGGCTGAGGTGCAACAGGCTGATGCACCTCCTGGCCTCTCGCACCCCCGCTGGATCAAGGAATGGCTGGCGGAGCAAGTCAAGGACACGCCCCCCACCCCCGCGCTCGCTTTCGAGGCCCCAGCCCGCCTCACCGCGTCCATCGAACAGGTGGCCCCTGTCGCCCACAAGGTGAACAAGCTGGCCTCCATGGCCGAACGGGGTGAGGGCCAGGAGAAGGCCACGGCCCAGAAGTACCTGGACAAGAAGGCCAAGCAGATGGGCATGGAGGCGGAGGAGCTGGTCTCCCTGAGCAAGAAGCTGGAGCCAGCCCGGACGGTCCCAGCGAACTCCATGGATGTCCTGGAGGACACGCTGAAGGACGCCCTGGAGATTGCCGTAGGCCTCGCTGACTACATCAAGGGAACCCAAACGGTCGAGGGCGCCACGCCGCTCACCCGCGAGTTCGCCATCTCCCTGGTCATCAAGGCGCTGGACGCGCGGGGGGTCAAGTGATGACCAGCCTGCAATCGCAAGTCGAAGCACTGAACGCCAAGGTCGAAGCACTCCTCGGCTTCCTGGAGGCGGAGTCCCCCAAGAAGTTCAAGACCCCCTCGGTCAAGAAGAAGCGCAACGTTGTCCTCCTCTCCTGCGCCGAGGCAGCCCACCACCAGATTGCCACCCAGAAGCCCCACCTGGCCCGGCCCACCTGGGTCTACCTCGGCAAGGACGTGACCTGCGTCTGGCCCCTCCTGGATGTCATCTGCGGCCCCAAGCGGCAAGACATCAAGAAGAAGGCCGTGGCCTACGTGCGTGAGCACGGCCTGGGCTGGATGACGGTGGGCCACAAGGCGCACACCGACCAAGGGCCCATCCCTGTGCCTGTACGCGGCGATGAGGAGGTCCTGTACCTGCCCGTGTCTGATGCGCTGCGTGCGGTGGAGAAGGCCGCCCCTCGCATCGGCGCACGGCTGGTCCAGCAGTTCCACGAGGAGCTGCGCTCCGTCTAGACCCTGCCTATAGCGAACAACCGATCCACCACCCGCCCCCACGGTTCGCCCTGGGGGCTTTTTCATTTCCGAAGAGTCACGATGAACGACAACCAACCCCTGACGGGACGCCCCGACTTCCGCCCCTCGCTGGGCATCGCCAAGGCCGCCCCCATGGCCCGCATGAACCAGCATGTGGTCACCCCCGAGGGCCCCAGCTCCGACCTCATGGGGCTGGTGCAGGGCCTCCAGGCGCTCAACCCTGAGCTGCAAAAGATCCATGACGCCTACCGCGCGGAGGGCCGCGAGGAGTTCTCAGCCAAGGCACGGGCGGATGCAGCCAAGGAACCGAGCAACCCGCGCGATGTGCTCACGGGCGCCCCCGTCGAAGTGCCCGAGTCCGTTCCTCCAGCCTTCACCCCGGTGTACCGCGATACCTACCGCAACGCACGCACCCAACAGGCGGCCATGGCAATCTCGCAAGACATCGCGGGCGAGTACGCGGCCAGCAAGGACCTCCCCGACTTCAATGCCAAGTCATTCCTCGCGGAGAAGCGCCAGCAGGCCCTGGCCGGCCTGACGGACCCGCACCAGGTCGCCATTATGGATGAGCACTTGACGCAACTGGAGGCCAGCATTGGGGCGGCTGACCAGGCGCGCCAGGTGAAGCGCCAGGCGGAGCGCAGCAAGTCCACGCTGTTCACCCTCACGGAGCAGGCCCTCGACCCTCTCATGGAGCCCGAGCACATCGCCGAGCGCGGTAACTGGCTGCTTGCTCAAGGTGCGGGTCTTCAGATCCTGCCTGAGGAAGCTGGCAAGGCCATCCTGCGCCGGGTCCGCTCCATGGCCGGTGACCGCCCCGAGCTGTTCGACGCCTTCGACGTGCCGGATGCGGAGGGTAAGACCCTGCGCTCCAAGTTCCCCGAGCTGTCCGAGGAAATCGACACCGGACGCCATCAGGCACTTGCTGCCCGCACCAAGGCCATCCACGAGGCCACCGAGGCTGACCGCTTCGACTCCACCGTGCTGTGGCAGGGCCACGTCCGTGAGCGCCCCGAGTGGGTCATCTCGCCGGAAGGCCAGGACGCCCTGCGTTCGATGATTGCCCCCACAGGGTTCACCGCAGCGCAAGCCGCGAGCATGACGGCTGCGGCCCACTCGGAGCTGGCACAGAAGCAGCACGGCAGTGAGGTCCTCCAGGCGGCCCGCATGGGAATCCTCGGGCACTACGCTGACGACAAGCAGCAGAAGGCCCTGGAGGAGCTGCAAGGTCCCAACATGCAGCAGCTCTGGGCCATCGGTGCGGGCCACGGGGACATGACCCCCGAGCAGCGCCAGCAGGCCATCCAGGCGATTGCCGAGCAGACCCTTGAGGTCCAACGGCAGACAGGCGCCACGGTGGCTGTGCGCTCCCTGGAGCACTTCCTGAATACTTCGGTGACCACCCTCCCGAATGCTGACGGCCCCACCCCGGGGTTCCTCGCCAGCGCCGAGCTGTTCAAGGCCCTCGCGGCCAATCCTCAGTTCAGGGCCACGCACTTCAAGGACAAGGCCTCAGACCTCATGCAGACCTACAACAGCCTGCGCATGGAGGAAGGCCTGGACGAGAAGACTGCCTATGTGCGCGCCTACGAGGTCAACAGCCCCGAGGCTAAGGAGCGCGCGCAGAAGCTGGTGGACTCCCCCGAGTTCCGCAAGAAGTCAGCCGACATGGCAACCAAGGTGATGGGCTCCACGTCCTACGTCTTCGGCCTGTTCGGCACGGGTGACCCCACGAACACCGCGCAGCTCCAAGGGGCCCTCTCTGAGAAGGTCAAGGAAGTGGCACGGCAGAACCCGCACCTCCCCGACTCGGTAATCCTGACCAAGGCGCAGGCCTGGCTGTCCTCCAGCTACATCCTGGACGAGACCTCGCAGATGGCCTTCCGGGTCCCCACCGGCATGGCCGCCTCAGGCCTGCAGCCCGTCATCTCGGAGCACTCAAAGAACCTGACGGCAGAGCTGAAGAAGGCTGGGGTCATCTCCAGTGAGTCCCGCCTGTTCTACTACCCTGTTGGCGAGGGCCGCCTCATGAACGTGGTGGCAATCGACGACCAGGGGACACAGAAGCTGGTCAAGCAGGTGGACGCCGGGAACCTGCAGAACGCCTTCCACATAATGAAGAACCTGCAGAAGACCGAGGCCGAGGCGCTCAACAACGCACTGCTGGCCGCCCGGGAGGGCAAGCCGGTTACCGTGGACCCCCTGCTCATCGAGAAGGGCAAGTCCTCGGGCTTCCTCAAGGGGGAGCATGTGCGTGCCCTCACGGAGGCCCGGACCAAGGCCACCTTCGCAGCTCACGCTGGCAACCCTGCGTTCAACCTACAGCCCCCCACGGGCAACAACACGCTCAAGCCACGGGTGGACCAACAGACCACCGTGGGGCAGGCCCTGGACTTCGCCTTCTCCAACTCCCTGGGGGTGGCGAACCACATGGACCTGGCCGCTTCGCTGACGACCGTCCGCGAGGGTGTCGTGCTGTCCGCCTACGGTGACCCCGCCAAGGGGGCAGGGATGAACATCGGTGCTGGCTACAACCTCAAGGGCAACGCCAAGACCGTCGATGCAGACCTGCGCTCCGTGGGGGTCCCTGCCGAGCGACTGGCTGACGTGAAGGAAGGCCGTGCGTCCCTCACCGGGGATCAGGTCAAGGCCCTCACCAAGCTGACCCTCAAGCGGTTTGAGCCCGAGGTCATCAAGGTGGCCGAGCGCACCAAGCCGGGCCTCTGGGCATCCCTGACGGCACAGCAGAAGGCAGTGATGCTGGACGTGGCCTACCAAACGGGGGATGCATCGCAGTACACCAAGGGCTGGGCCGCACTCGCGGCGGGCAACAGCGAAGCCTTCAAGGCCGAGCTGAAGACCTACTACACCAACCAGAAGGGTGAGCGAGTGGAAGACGCCCGCTCCCTTGACCTTCGCTCCACGCTCCTCCAAGGCCCCTCTGCCTGGCGCGCTCGCCTCAAGGTGGCCGCCAAGTAAGGGGCGGTGATATCGGTAGCCCTGGCAAGCACTTGCCGCCTGTCGGGGCCCGATTCACCCGCCCAAACCCTGGCTCTAGCCCCCGAGTAGCGGGCGTCCTGCCGTTGCCCTCGGGCCGCTGTAGGGCGCCTGCTGACCCGCCTGGGCATTCATCAATCGGCCCGCACTCAGGGGGCCATCTACAGAAGACCGCAACCGTGCAGCACACATCATCCCAACCCATTCAGCTACGCGCAGCTCAACCGGGCGACACAGCGCACCTTCAACTTCGTCCCGAGGACGCCGCCGAGGTTCCCCCCGCGTGGGCATCCAGGGTGGAAGCAGAGATAGCCGCAGGCCGCGCTGTGGCCGCCTGGGACGGTCCCGAGCTGGTCGCCCTTTGCGGAGCGGTCCCGGGTCCCTCCCTTCTCAGTCCCTGGTTCCTCGCCAGCTCCGCCATCGAGAAGCACCGAGTGGCCGCCATGCGGCACGCACGCCATTTCGTGGCCGACCTGCTCAAGGGCGGCGCCGTGGTGGGCAACTACATCGGCAAGGCCTCCACGGCCAACCGTGAATTCATCCAGGCCCTTGGCTTCGTCATCCTCCAGTCCCCCACCGGGGACCACGACTTCTTCTACCTTCCCAAGAACCACCATGTGTAACCCAGTTGCAGCCATGGCCGTCCTCACCGTCGCCAGCACCTACATGGCCCACGAGGGCCAGGTCCAGGCAGCCGAAGGCCAATCGGAAGCCCTCGCGAAACAGGAGGACCTCCGCCAGATGGACATCGAGCGGCAGGCCTCCGAACAGCGCGAGATTGCCTCTCAGGAGATGAACACTGCCAACCGGCAGGCCATCGCTGACATGGCGACCTTCGACACCATCGCAGGCGAATACGGCGGAGGCAACACCACCAGCCGCGAGCGCAACGTGATGGGTGTCCAACGCGATGAGAACCTCGCCACCATCGGCTCCAACGGGCGCCGTGGGATGGCCGAGATTGGCTACGCCGCTCAAGCCTCCCGCAACAACACCTTGAGCCAGATTGGCGCCATCAAGGGGCCATCCCAGATTGGCACGCTGCTGTCCATCGGCGGCCAGGTTGCAGGGGCCTACGGCAGCTACCAACAGAACCAGCGGCTGGACAAGCTGGCGCCCCAGAAAGCAACCCCCGTCAAGTAACCCATGGCCGCACCTCGGGGCCATCCACAGGAGAACGCAACCATGCAGCACAACACCACCCTGCCCACACAAGGGCAACGCGAGAAGGCCGTCTTTCGCAACCTTGCCATTCCGGTCTCGGCCTTCGACCACATCAAGGACACCCAGCGCGCCATCCAGGCGAGCACGGGCCTAGCCATCGGCCTCAATGACACCGTGGCCCACATCATCCGACAGCACAAGCAGCACCAAGCCGCCGCGCGCGCAGACCGCCGCAATGCTCCCGCAGCAGTCTTCCTGCCTCGCGCCTGAGGCACTACGTGCGCGGGAGACCTTCGACCTGGATACCGCCATGTTGGCGCTCCCGCCAGCGACACCCCACACATCAACCTCGGGCAACGTGGGGACCCGACTCAGGCAACACCTTGCCGCAGACATCGCCGATGGCCTGCTCAGGGAATGCGCCCGAGATGCCCTTGGGGCTCAGCGGTGCTCCGCCCAATACCTGGCCGCCCTGCGGATTGTTTTGGGCAACCAGGCGCACGCGGAGCGCGGGGGCTATCCGCTGGAGATGAACCTGCGCGTGGACTTCGCAACCGAGCGAGTCATGCGGACCATCATCGACCAGATGAAAGCCGCAGGCATCACCGAGGGTGTGACCGTTCAGCTCGGCCATGGGCGGACTCAGACCGTGCAGCGGTTCGTCCCCAAGGCGAGCTTCGCTTTACCCAGACGCCCTTCCCTCTCCACGATGCTCAGAAAGGAGGAGGCAGCAATGGACCTGCGCCTGCGCCACAAGGTGTGGCCCGACGACCCATGGCCTGTTGATCCATCGGAGGTGCCGCATTGATGACGCCGCTTAACGTCACAGTAAGAGGGACAACCTTTGGTTATCAACCTGTGGTCACCACTTGGAAGACCCACGGCTCCCAATGGGCTGCATCAGATGGCCTGCGGGATGAACACATCTTGGAGACCTCCTTCCCCGGATCATCCATGGCAGGGCCACCCCTCGGGGCCTGCGGAAGAATGACCATGGAGCAACCCACAGCCGTGGGCGCCCCCATGGAAGGACTTCCGCTCACCGAGGGCCGCACCTCAAGGCGGATCATCATCGAGGAATTCATCCCCGATGTGGTCTCCCTCCTGTGGGGCCAGCCCATGATGTGGGGAGGTCGAGCATGAGCAGTCCCGTTCCCACGGGCTCCCTCATGGGCAGCCTCCCGACACCCCAGGGTGACGCCTTCCCGATGACCAGGGCCGAAGCCGAGCGCAAGGTCCGCAAAGAGATGGCGTCACTGCTGGCCGATGCTGAGAGGCAAGCCCGGGACATCATCAAGGCTGCCGAGAAGGTCGCCATGGACCGCGCCAAAGTGCTGGAGAAGGCCAAGGCCACCCTGGCAGCCAACAGGGCCAAGAAGGCCGCTGAGGCCGCCGCTGTGGGGTCGAGTGAGCCAGCCGCTGGGGCAGGCCCTGAGGAGGCTCCTAGCGCGTTCTACGTGGACGACTCCTGCCCCTGGGACTGAGCTCGGGGCGGGCTGGCAGGTGTTCCTCTGGGAGCACCTGTCTTTTTTGTCCTGGTTCTGAGCGACTACCAGTCAACTCTGGGGAAGCTGAGCAGCATCAAGTTGCGATAAAGCTCGAGCTCCTTACCCATCGGCTGAGCGCTAACGAATCCACCAGTGAAATGGAGATGCAACACGGTTCCGTCTTCACTGGCAGCGGCGTATGGATCGCCACATAAATGAACTCCAACGAGCCCAGCGCCCGGCTTAAGACCCTGTTGCCTTTTCTTAATTTCAGGAATTATCTGACCGCTATTCAGCAGGTTCATCACCGCCTCCCGGGTGTTGCCCATGGCCGCTGAAGCGCCTACAAGTTGAATCCACAGAACTGCTCGCTTGTCTTGTGGCAACTGCTCCCCTACTGCCGCCTTCATAACACGCCCGACTGCCTCCGGGAGACGCCACTCCAAATTGGTGCCTATTTCAACATAAATAGGCTGCTCACCTTCCGGACCAAACAAGTATGAAACAAATCGGTCAGCCCTCCTGTCACCGCCGGCAATAGCTTGGCCCGCCTCAACGGAGCCATCGTAATCAGAGGCATTGACCGTGATATCCAGCAACTGACCCCGAGCCTGCGGGCAATCATGCTTCAGTGCATTAGAAAGCAACCGCGCCTCATCCATCAGCGCCTTGTGTGTCGGGGCACGTCTGCCAATAAAATCCACCTCAACCTTGCACCCTTTCCAACCAGGGAATCGCCCCTTGATTGCCTCCATCACGATAATCGCTGCGCGCCCCATCCATTCTCCATCAAATGGATATCCCGAAGTGTATTCAACTGTCTTCACCTCCACGCAGTAGTCAATCCACAGCTTCCTCACATCATAGTCATAGCCCTTCCCACCCCTCTCCGCCAGGTCCACTGCTTCCACTGCACTACCTATAGAGGCGTATAGAAATCCAACCATCAACTCAAAGTACTGTGATGCGAAATCTCGACCCGTCTGAAGGCCGCCTTTGAGCCAACCCAGCAACTTTTCCCGCTCCGGAGCCGAGGCCGAATCCCACAAGCTCACCCAATAATGGGCATAGTACAAAAAATGAGCATGATAGACATCCCACGAGGGCCGCTCCCCCGTGGAAAAGAAATACGCCATCTCATGCCATATTGAAGTATGCGGATGCAGCGAAGCCATCACCCGCTGGCGACCCTCAATTTGCGGAAGCTTTTCATCAGCCAGTCGTTTGATCCTATCGAAAGATGCGGACTCCTCAACGACCACCCGAAAGCGCCGCAAACTCTGCACGAGCTCATCCACACGCAAATTTGCATGATTACCCGATGGAATCTGAAGAACCGCCATACTTAGTCACCTCAACAAAAAAGGGTAGTCATGCCTTCACTACCCTCGTGCGCGCAACTGCCAAGTCTCACATGACCAGCCGGAGACGAAGCGAAGAGGCGCGGCGCCTTAACTCTACCCTTGGATACTGAGCTACAACGCCTACGCACTATCAGGAGCCACTGGAGCGATAGACCCTCGGTAGCTGCACCTCGGGATACGCCAGCTTGGCCTGCTGCGCCCTCAGCTCCTGCATGTGCTTGTACGTGCGCGCGCTGCCTCGCCCTGCCGATGAGTGCCCCGTCAGGTAGTCGGCCACGCTGTCAGGTACGCCCGCGTCAGTCAGCCGCGTAGAGGCCGTGTGCCGGAAGGCGTGGAAGTCCACCCAGCGCGTGGTGATCCCCTGATCCCGCCTGTAGATCAGGAACCAATCGGAGAAGTACTCACCAGCAGGCCGACCTGGCGCCCGCTGCACTTGCGGGAACAGCACCTTGTGGCCCGCCTTGCGCATGTCCCGCCAGTAGTCATCGAACCCCAGGCGGATCAGCTCGGGATGGACCGGAATGCGCCGCTTGGACACAGCGGTCTTCGTGCTGGTCTCATCGGTTCCGTCCTCCTCCTCGCCACGCTCGGACGTGATGAACAGCGCCAGTCCTTCCCCATCGGCTTCGATGTCCGCCGTGCGAAGCTGGCACAGCTCAGACTGGCGTGCGCCCGTGAACAGCCCAAGGAGCGGGACCCAATAAGCGGCAGCACCGCCAGCAGAAGGCAGCGAGGGCAGCTCGAAGGCCTTGAACAGCTCAGAGTCAAAGAGCTTCACGAGGTCCTCAGCACGCCAAGGCTTGCGCGCGTTGACCTTGCGGACCTTGACCCGCCAGGCAAGCCACGGGTTCTCAGGCAACCACCCCAGGCCGCCCTGCTTGGTTGCCCGGTTGAGCAGCGACTTGACCGCCTCCAAGTGATCCTTGGCCGTCTTCTCCGCCTTGCACTTCGTCAACAGCCAACCAGCGAACTCAGACCCCATCTCGGGCGTCAGGGTCTCAATGGACGCGTCCTCGGTGAACTGCTCATAGAAGCGAACGGCAACCTCCTTCTTGCGGATCGTCGCTGCGCTGGGGTTGTCGCCGCTGGTCTTCCACTTGTCGAAGACATCCCGCAGCTTGTGCCGCGCGGAGGGCTTGGACAGGCCGCCAGGAAGCCCACCAGCGGGCGCCAGGATGGGCGCAGGGGTCGGGATGGCCTCGCCCCGGTCACGCGCCCCTCGGTCCTTCCATGCCCTGCGGTAGTGCTCCAGGGAGAGCCTGAGTGCAGCCCGGCCCGCATCGGTGGACCAATCCACAGCCAGGCCCATCCTGCGTGCCACACGGTCCGCCACGGGCTGCACAACAGACAACCTGCGGCGGGCCAAGTCGAGGGCCACATGGCCTTCCTTCAGCGCGTTCAAGTCGGCCAGGACCGTAGCCTCCTCATCGGACATGCCATCCATGGATGCCCCTTGAGCAGCGCGGGACGGCTTCTTACCGCCGATGGAGAGCATGGCACCCACCACCGCCGAGACAGGTGAGGTCTCGGCCAGTTCCTGAAGTGCCGTCAGCACCTCGGGCGCCTCTCGTGCTGTGTCGTCCTCGCGCAGGCCTTCGGCGTAGACCCCCTGCGCAACAACCTGGGCCAGCTCGGGCGTGATGTCCTGCAACGGCTGCGCGGCCAGGAGTAGCTCCCGGCGCTTGGCCTCGAACTCCTGCTCCTTCTCAACGCGGATGCGGTGGGACTCCGCCTTGGCCTCCGTGGCCGAAACCCGGCCCAGGCTGATGCGGAAATCCTTACGCCCGCCGTAGTGCGGCTGCAAGTCTTGGGGGATGCAGATGCGAACCTGCAGGGAGCGTCCCGAGGGGCGGGACAATCCAATCGGCTTTGCCACTTCGTTTTTCTTCACACGCTGGAAGATACCAAAGTGTCACGCTCAACTGTCACAGCCATCGACTCGAAAGGCCCGTCAGCATTGATTCTTCATGCCTGACAAGCACTTGCGATGGCGGGTGCGGTGAGATTCGAACTCACGGAGGGCGCAAACCCTCGCCGGTTTTCAAGACCGGTGCCTTAAACCGCTCGGCCACACACCCTTGGAGTTGCGCATTGTAGTGCCTGACGGCATCAAGCCTGGCCGGGCTTTTGCGCCTGCTCGCATGTCACCTGCACAATCTCGCGCCGGCCACCGTCCACCCGCACGGCGGTGAGGCGCCCACCCCACACGCAACCGGTGTCGAGCGACAACAGGTCGGGCCGGTCAATGAGGCCCAGCGTCGACCAATGCCCGAACGCCACCGGCGTGCCCTGCGTGCCGCGCCCAGGCACCTCGAACCACGGCATGAAGCCCTCGGGCGCGCCGCCAGCGCCTTCCTTGGTCGCGAACTCCATCGTGCCGTCGGCGGAACAAAAGCGCAGGCGCGTGAGCGCGTTGACAGCGCAGCGCCAGCGGCTCACCCCGGTAAGAGCGTCATCCCAGCGGGCTGGCTCGTTGCCGTACATCTGCGTGAGGAAGTCGCCCAGGTCGGGGCTGCGCAACATGACCTCAACTTCGCGGGCCAGCGCCACGGTGCGGGCGGCGTCCCACTGCGGCAGCACCCCAGCGTGCACCATCAGCCAGCCGGCATCCCACACGGCCAGGCGCTGTTGGCGCAGCCAGTTCAGCCAGTCATCGCGGTCTGGCGCTTGCAGGATGGCATCGAGCGTGTCGCTGCGGTGCGGCTTGCGCACCCCATGCGCGATGGCCAGCAGATGCAAGTCGTGGTTGCCCAGCAGGCAAATGGCCGCGCTCTCCAGCGCCCTCAGGCGCCTGAGCACGCCCAGCGAATCGGGCCCGCGGTTGACCAGGTCGCCCAGCAAGAAAAGCCGGTCCCGCGAGGGAGAAAAGTCGAGTGTCCGCAGCAGCCGCTCCAGCGGGTCGCAGCAGCCCTGCAAGTCGCCAACAAGGTAGTCCATGGCCCGGATTCTGCTACGCTTACCGTCCCTTCACAGATGGCCCGGCCAAGCCCGGAGCCTTTCATGGACCTTGCGCTGCTGATCTTCCTCATCCTGCTCAACGGCCTGTTCGCCATGTCCGAAATGGCATTGGCCGCCAGCCGCAAGGCGAGGCTTCAGGTCATGGCGGAAACCGGCGACGCCGGCGCCGTGGCCGCGATTGACCTGCACGACAACCCCACGCAGTTCCTGTCGACGGTCCAGATCGGCATCACGTCCATCGGCGTGCTCAACGGCATCGTGGGTGACGCAGCGTTCTCCAGCCCGCTGGCGCAATGGCTCATCACGCACTTCCCGATCAGCGAAGGCATCGCGGCGATCTCGGCCACCGCGCTGGTGGTGATCATCATCACCTTCGTGACCATCATCTTCGGTGAGCTGGTGCCCAAGCGCGTGGGCCAGATGTACCCCGAGTCCGTGGCGCGCGTGATGGCGCAGCCCATGAAGCTGATCTCCACCCTGACCAAGCCTTTCGTGCACCTGCTCTCGGTGGCCACCGAAGGCGTGCTCAAACTGCTCGGCATCAAGGACAACGGTGGCCGCAGCGTGACGGAAGAAGAGATCGCCGCTCAGCTCGAAGAGGGCTTGGACGCAGGCGTGATCGAAGCGCACGAGCACCAGATGGTGCGCAACGTGTTCCGCCTCGATGAGCGCCAGGTCGGCTCGATGATGATCCCGCGCAGCGACATCGCCTGGCTTGACGTCGAAGCGCCGATGGCAGAGAACATCGCCACCATCGCGCAGCACGGCTACTCGCGTTACCCGGTCTGCCGTGGCGGCCTCGATGACGTGGTGGGCGTGGTCACTGCCCAGCAACTGCTGCATCAACTCACCGAGCAGCAAAGCCATGACCTGAGCCAGAACCTGCTGCCAGCCGTGTTCGTGCCAGAAACGCTCTCGGGCATGGAGTTGCTTGAGCACTTCAGGGCCTCGGACACGCAAATGGTCTTCGTCGTCGACGAATACGGCGAGGTGCAAGGCGTCATCACACTGCGCGACGTGCTGGAAGCCATCACCGGCGAGTTCACGACAGCAGAGCCAGACGACGCCTGGGCCGTTCAGCGCGAGGATGGCTCGTGGCTGATCGATGGCCTGATCCCCGCGCCCGAGTTGAAGGACCGCCTGGAACTCAAGAACCTGCCCGACGAAGACCGCGGCCGCTACAACACGCTGGCCGGCCTCGTCATGTTGTTGCTTGGCCGCCTGCCCCGCGTGACCGACACCGTCGAGTGGAGCGACTGGCGCTTCGAGGTCGTTGACATGGATGGCAAGCGCATCGACAAGGTGCTGGCCACGCGGCTGAATCAAGAAGACTGAGTCACGCGCCCCGGACGGATCACCGCTGCCAATGATGGGTGCGTGTCGCCCGCCAGCAAAGGCCCAGCACGGGTTGCGCGCGGGCATCTTTCGAGGCGTTTGAATGATCGATCCGCTGGATGTTCAAAGGCTCGTTGTCTGAGGCGGACATCGCGAGCCCATGCACGGCCTCGCCGCTCTGCCAAACGAACGCACCGCAGGCCGGGGTGGTGACCACCGGGATGCCGGCCTGCTCGTAACGGCGCATGACCGCCGTGCTGGGGTGACCGTAGGCGTTGCGCTCACCGACCTGCACCACCGCTTGCCGTGGTGCCACCGCGCTCAGCCATGCCGGCGTTGACGAGGTTCGGCTGCCATGGTGCGGCACCAGCATCACCGTGCTGTGCAGCTGAGAAGCCGGCCACCGGCTCAGCATGGCCCGCTCTTGCTCGGCTTCGATGTCGGCGGTCAGCAGTAGCCTGATGGGCGCCGATGCCAACGGCCCCGTCGCCTCCACTTGCAAAACGCATGAGTGCGCGTTGTCGGAGGCTTTCGCCGCCACCGGGCCTGGGTGCAGCATCCTGAAGACGACGCCGTCCCAGGCCCACGTGAGCCCAGCCTCGCAAGCACGGTGTGCGACGGGGTAACGCCGCAAAGGGTGATCTGCATCGAAGGGCGTCATCAACTGCCCCACCTCGATGCCTTCCAGCAGGCTGCGCGCGCCGCCGCTGTGATCGGCGTCGTCGTGGCTGATCACGAGCGCATCCAGCCGGCGCACCTCCAGCGATTGCAGCATCGGCGCCAGCACGCGCTCGACCAGATCGCTGCCATCCGGGCGCAGTGGGCCAGCGTCGAACAACAATGTGTGAGAAGACGTGCGCACCAGCGTCGCACCGCCCTGCCCCACATCCACCACAACGATAGAAAACTGCCCAGGCAGTGGCCGAGGCAGCAGGTGCCAGGCATCTGGCAAGCGGAAAAAAGGCAACAGGAAGGGCACGGCCAGCACACGCCATTGCCAGCGCCCCGGCAACGCCAGCACGAAGGCCGCCGCGATGCCGCTTGCCGCCACCCAGCCGGGCAAGGCAGGCACCGTCCACACCGCGCCGGGGGCCTGGGCGCTCAAGGTCAATGCCCACCACGTCGCTTGCAAGCCCCAGGCCGCAGCGTCCCAGCAAATCGGCAATAACACACCAGCCAGCGCCAGCGGCGTGAACACCAGGGTGAACAACGGCACGGCCAGCACGTTGACCCCGATCCCGACGAGGGAGACCTGCTGGAAGCACACCAAGGTGAGCGGCGCGAGCGCCACGGCCACCAGCCGTTGGGTCTGCAACAGCTCGATGCCGGCTTCGCGCAAGCGTCCGAGCCAGCGGCTTCCACCCCAGCCATTGGCCCACTCGTCGACAGCCGCCTCGGGCACGCGCACGCCTGACGCGAGCAGCACCCCCACCGCCACGAAAGACAACCAGAAGCCTGGCTGGGCCAGCGCCCACGGGTCGGCAAGCGACACCAGCGCCGCGCCGGGCAACCACAGCAGCGGCCACGGCCAGCGCCGCCCCACCGCACCCAGCACGGTGGCGAAAGCCATCATCCACACCGTTCGCTGCGCCGGCACGCCCCAGCCCGCAGCCACCGCGTACAGCGTCGACACGGCAAGCGCCACCCACGCCGCCACCGTGTGGGCAGGCAGCAGGCGCGCGAGGCCAGGCAAGCGCCCCCAGGTCGAACGCACCAGCCAGGCCGCCAGCACACCCAGCATGGCCACGTGCGTGCCGCTGATGCTGACCAGGTGAGCGGTGCCTGTGCGCTGCAGCACGGCCCAATCGGCTCGACTGATCGCAGCCTGGTCACCCACCGAAAGCCCCGCGATCACGCCGGCCGCGCGGGCGTCGGGCACCCGTTCGAGGATGCGGTCGCGCACCCGCTGCCGCCAGGCGTCGATGGCATCGACACGGCCCTGCAACCAGCCTGTGCTTGGCCGCGACTCCGAGGATGGCAGGTGCTCAATCGAGATGACACGGCCGACCGCGCGCACACCGCGCCCGAAACGCCCCAGGCTGCCGTCGCCCACGCCTGGGTTGACGCGGTCGTCAGGGGTGCGCAAGCGCATGGTCACGCGCCACGGCTCGCCAGGGCGAGGCATTCGCTCTGCGGAAGGTTGTTCCCACGAGAGCAGAACGCGCTCAGGCCAAGCCGCGCCTGGAGGCCGAAACGTGGGCGGGAGCCAGCGCAGGATGCGCGCCTCGGCCTGCCAGCGGACGATCACGCCGTCCACAGCCAGTGGCTCGGTCGAGGCGCCCACCGGTCCAGCCTCTGCCTCGGAGCGGACAGGCTGCTGCCCAGGGAGAAGCCCATCCGGGCGGCCATTCGGACGCAAATCCGGGCGTCCCCCAGGGCGCCCTCGCTGGCGCGGGCTGGACGGCGGCAGCAACGAGCGCTGCGGCAGCCCCACCCAGCGCACGTCGGCGTGCACCACCTGATCGGACATGTCAGCAGGCCAGCCCTGCTCCAGGCGCTCCAGGGCACGCCAGCCGGTCAGCCCCCATGCCAGACTCGCCAGGCCAAGCGCGGCGAGGGCATGGCAGGCCACAGGCCCCCGCCAGTCGACACCGGAGGAGACACGAGATCCGCCAGCCCTGCCGCGATGGCGCAGCCAATACCGGGCCAACACACCCAGCAGCACACCTCCTGAGCCAAAAGCCAGACCCAGGCCACACGCCGCCCAAGTGGGAGTTTCCGACATGAGTTGCAGCGCCGTACCCAGCAGCCATGCCAGGCTGGCGCCCAGCCAGGTGTACATGCGGCTGCCCCTTCCCTGTTCCTTGTGTTTCGGCTCAGTGTAGGATCGGCCGCAACCCGGATGGCCACACACCATCCCCCATGAAAGACGCCCCTTGAAGCGGGGGCCTCCACCTCCTTGCCGACGCAACACCCCATGTCGATCGAACAACGCCTCCAGGCCCTGGGCATCACCTTGCCGCCCGTGGCCGTGCCCGCCGCCGCCTACCAACCCTTCGCCCGCACCGGCAACCTCGTTTTCCTCTCCGGCCACATCGCCAAGAAGGACGGCCAGGTCTGGGTTGGCCAGCTCGGCAAGGACATGGTCACCGCCCAAGGCCAGCAGGCCGCACGCGCCGTCGCCATCGACCTGCTGGGCACGCTGGCCGTGGCTGCGGGCGGCCTCGACAAGGTGGTGCGCATCGTCAAGGTCATGAGCCTGGTCAACTCCACACCCGACTTCACCGAGCAGCACCTGGTCACCAACGGCTGCTCCGAGCTGCTGGCCGAGGTCTTCGGCGAAGCTGGCCGCCACGCTCGCAGCGCCTTCGGCGTGGCGCAGATCCCGCTGGGCTCCTGCGTCGAGATCGAGCTGATCGCCGAGGTCCAGTGACCATGAACCTGCGGCTGTCACCCCGAACGCTGCTGGCTGCCGCCGGCCTCGCCTGCGCCGCCTCCGTGGGCTTGGCCTTGCTCGCGCAGCACCAGTTCCACATGCAGCCCTGCCCCTGGTGCATCCTGCAGCGGCTGATCTTCATCGTGCTGGCCGGGCTGTGCCTGCTGGGCTCAGCCTTGCCAGCCGCCCTGCTGCGCCGCTTGCTGGCAGCCATCGCTTTGCCTTTCGCTGCAGGAGGGATGGCCGCGGCGCTCTGGCAGCACTTCGTCGCCGCCAAAACCTCGTCCTGCGCGATGACGCTGGCCGATCGCATCGTCATGGCCTCTGGGCTGGACGTGCGCTTCCCGGAATGGTTCGAGGTCCGCGCGACCTGTGCCGACGCCGCCGTCAGCGTCTTCGGCGTGCCCTTCGAATTCTGGTCGCTGGCCCTGTTCGCGGCCGTCGGCCTGGTGCTGGTGCTCAACGTGCTGAACCCGGCCCGCCGTGCTTGACCAGTTGCCCGGCGCCCCCACGGCCCGGGTGGACTTCCCGCCCGAAGCGCCCGGGCTCGCCCGCCGCCAACTGACTTTGCGCCAGCCGATGCGCTGGCTCGTCGCGCATGACCCGAGCCAAGTGCCAGGCCTGCTCGACGACGCCCATGCACTGGCACGCGCCGGCCACTGGCTGGTCGGCTGGGTGGCCTACGAGGCCGCGCCAGGGCTTGATGCCTGCCTGCCCGTCAAGGCCCTGCCGCCCGGACAGCCTTACGCGGTGTGGGCGGTCTTCGAGCCTGGGCAGGTGGGAGCGGGGGAAAAGGGGGAGGCGGGCTCGGCACGCCAAGGTGATGCGCCGCCGGCTTCCGCTGACCCGTCAGGCCCCCCGTCGACACCCTGGGCAGCCGACGCCTGGACTTCCGACCTGGACGAAACGCAGGCCGCGCACCGCATCGAGCGCATCCGCGACCTGATCCAGGCCGGTGAGGTTTACCAGGTCAACCTGACCAGCCGGCTGCGCAGCCCCTTCGAAGGCGGCCCCGCAGCCATCGAGCCCTTCTTCGATGCCCTGCGCCGCAGCCAGCCCGAAGGCTACGGCCTGATGCTGGACGCCCGCGCGGCCGGCCGTGGCCCCGGCGTCGTGCTCAGCGTCTCGCCCGAGCTCTTTTTCGACTGGGATGGCGAACTCATCACCACCCGCCCCATGAAGGGAACGGCCGCGCGCGGCGGCGACCCGCTGGCCGACCAGGCCGCCGCCGACCAGTTGCGCGCCAGCCCCAAGGAGCGCGCCGAGAACCTGATGATCGTCGACCTGCTGCGCAACGACCTCTCGCGCATCGCCGAGGTCGGCAGCGTGAAGGTGCCCTCGCTGTTCGACCTGGAGGCCCTGCCCACCGTGTGGCAGATGACCTCGACCATCACCGCGCGCTCGCGCACAGGGCTGAATCTGAGCGAAGCCTTCGCGGCGCTGTTCCCCTGCGGCTCGGTGACGGGTGCCCCCAAGCGCCAGGCCATGCACCACATCGCGCGGCTGGAGACCGGCCCGCGTGGCGTCTACTGCGGCGCCGTCGGGCTGATGAGCCCCGGCGGACGCGTCACCTTCAACGTGCCCATCCGCACCGTGGTGCTGCACACGCCCCCGCCGCCTGCACCATGGACGGCACATTGCGGCATCGGCAGCGGCATCACGCTCGACGCCCGCGCCGATGGCGAATGGCGCGAGTGGCAGGCCAAACGCGGCTTCCTGGAGCGCGCCAGCAGGCCATTCGAACTGCTTGAATCGATGCGGCTGGAAGACGGCCAACTGCTGCGCCTCGATGCGCACATGGCCCGGCTGCGCGCCGCCGCCGAACACTTCGGCCACCGTTTGGACGAAGCTGCGGTGCAACAGGCGCTGGACTCGCTGGTGGCGACGCACACGCCATGTGGATCGCATGCCAGCACGAAAGAGGTCTTCAAAGTGCGCCTGCTGGTGGCCGCCGATGGCAGCGTGCACACCGAAGCCGCGCCTTTGCCAGCCCCTCCGGCGGCACCCCACCGTGTGGCCGTGGCCGTCCAGCCCATGCCACCCGCCGATGACTTCATTCGCCACAAGACCACGCGCCGGCAGGCCTACGCGCCGTTTGCCCCGCCCCCTGGCTGCTTTGACACCCTGCTCTTCAACGCCGCTGGTGAGCTCACTGAATTCACCATCGGCAACCTCGCGCTGAAGCTCGAAGGCCGTTGGTGGACCCCGCCCGTTTCATGCGGCCTGCTGCCCGGGGTGATGCGCGCCGAACTGCTGTCGCGGGGTGAACTGGCCGAGCGCGTGCTGAAGCTTGAGGACCTGGCGCGCGCCGAAGGCATCGAGTTGATCAACAGCGTGCGAGGGCGCCTGCCCGTGACGCTGAAGGACCGGCCGACGAAGCCCGCAGGCTGAAGGAGCTGCCTGGCTGGCCTTCACGCTCATTCGCCGTCACGCCAACCGCGACCGCTCAGCCACGCTTGCGCCATCGACGCACCAAACCCCTGCCCCGGAAAGCCCGCTTGGCCTGAGGCAAACTGCGCCCTGATCCAGCAAACCCGCCTACCACGGCACCAGCAGACACCCCACCATGCGCCTTCTTCACACCATGCTGCGCGTTGGCAACCTCCAGCGCTCCATCGACTTCTACACCCAGGTGCTGGGCATGCAACTGCTGCGCACAACCGAGCGGCCCGAGCAGCAGTACACGCTGGCCTTCCTGGGCTATGGCCGCAACCCCGAGCACGCCGAGATCGAGCTCACCTACAACCACGGCGTCGAGCAATACGAGCTCGGCACGGCCTACGGCCACATCGCCATCGGCGTGGACAACGCCAAGGCCGTGTGCGATGCAGTTCGTGAAAAGGCCCAGGCCCTGGGCGGCGCCGTCACGCGCGAAGCCGGCCCCGTCAAGGGCGGCAACACGGTCATCGCCTTCATCACCGACCCGGATGGGTACAAGGTCGAGTTGATCGAGCGCCCCGAGGCCGCTGGCGAGCTGAACTGATTGAACCGATCAGCCGCGCGAAGCCGGGATCTTCGGCGTGTCGACCTCGACATCACCGCACTGGGCGCGGTGGCGCAGCGCATGGTCGATCAGCACCAGCGCCAACATGGCTTCGGCGATCGGCGTGGCGCGGATGCCCACACACGGGTCGTGGCGGCCGAAGGTCTCGACCGTGGCGGGCTGGCCGTTCAGGTCGATCGACTGGCGCGGCGTGCGGATCGAACTGGTGGGCTTGATGGCGATGGCCACGCGCAGGTCCTGCCCCGTGGAGATGCCGCCCAGCACGCCGCCCGCGTGGTTGGAAGCAAAGCCATCCGGGTAGAGTTCGTCGCCGTGAACGGTGCCACGCTGTGAAACGCTCTCGAAGCCCGCGCCAATCTCCACGCCCTTGACCGCGTTGATGCCCATCATCGCGTAGGCGATGTCGGCATCGAGCTTGTCGAACAGCGGATCGCCCAGGCCCACGGGCATGCCCGAAGCCTCGACGATGAGCTTGGCACCGCAGGAATCACCGTCCTTGCGCAGCTCGTCCATGTAGGCCTCGAGCTGCTCGATCTGGCTGACGTTCGGCGCGAAGAAGGGGTTGTTGGGCACGTGCTCCCAGCCCTCGAAGACGATCGGCACGGTGCCCAGCTGGGTCATGCAGGCGCGGATCTCGGTGCCGAACTGCTCGCGCAGCCATTTCTTGGCCACGGCGCCGGCCGCCACCATCGGCGCGGTCAGGCGGGCCGAGGAACGGCCACCACCACGCGGGTCGCGGATGCCGTACTTGTGCCAGTAGGTGTAGTCGGCGTGGCCCGGGCGGAAGGTCTGCAGGATGTTGCCGTAGTCCTTGCTGCGCTGGTCGGTGTTGCGGATCAGGAGTGCGATGGGCGCGCCCGTGGTCTTGCCCTCGTAGACGCCGGAGAGGATCTCGACGGCATCGGGCTCGTTGCGCTGAGTGACGTGGCGCGAAGTGCCGGGGCGGCGACGGTCGAGGTCTGGCTGGATGTCGGCCTCGGACAGGGTCATGCCAGGGGGGCAGCCGTCGATGACGCAGCCGATGGCCGGGCCGTGCGACTCGCCGAAGTTGGTGACCGTGAACAAGAGACCGAGGGTGCTGCCAGCCATGACGCAGGATCCAAATCAATCAATGACGCAAAGCCGTATTGTCCCCCAATAGTCACCGGTGACTGACACCGGCCACAGAGCAAAAACGCCCGGGCGACCCGGGCGTTCATGCACTGCAATGGATGACAACCGGCTCAGAGCAGCGCCTGGCGCTCGCCCCCGGCGTTTTCCTCGACCGGCCAGTCGCGGATGTAGGCCTTGAGCATGCGGTTCTCGAAATCCTGGCCGTCAACCACGGCCTTGGCGACGTCATAGAACGAGATCACGCCCATCAGCGTGCGCTGGGTCATGACCGGCATGTAGCGCGCGTGGCGGCTGAGCATCATGCGGCGCACTTCGTCGATGTCGGTCTCGGGGGTGCAGGTCAGGGGGTGGTCGTCCATCACGGTGCGCACCACGAGCGAGCCGAAGCTGCCGCCGTTGTTGACCGCGCCACGGATGACTTCGCGGAAGGTGAGCATGCCCACCAGGTCACCGTGATCCATCACCACCAGCGAACCGATGTCGTGCTCGGACATGGTGCTGGCGGCTTCGGCCAGCGGCTGCTCGGGCTGAACGGTGAAGAGCGTGCTGCCCTTGACTCGCAGGATGTCGCTGACTTTCATGGATGTGTCTCCTCGGTGGTGTCTCACGGTGGGTTGCACATGTTAGCGATGCCGAATGGTGTCGGCACGCAAAACGTCACCTTGATTGCGACAGACCCGCGACAAAGTGACCAGGGGGATGACCCTGATCCTGCCAGAAAAAGAGGCAGTCAGCTCATGACCTGACGCAGGGTGAGGCGTTCCAGCGCCGCTTCCCGCCAGAAACCCTGCGCCAGCATGTCCTGTTTGAGCAGCAGGCGCTCGACCAGCGGCCCCACGCGGGCATGATCTGGGTCGCACAGCAGCACGTAGCGCGCGCCCCGGTCGCCCTCGGGCTCGTTGAGCTCGGCGATCCAGTCCAGCGCCTTGAGCGTCTCCAGGATGGGCTCAATCTGCAGTGGGTCGGTGCGCAGGTGGTGCGCCAGCCCGACGGTGGACAGGCCCTTGCGCTCGCTGTGCTGCATCACCGCCAGCGCCTTCAGGATGGCCAGTGCCAGCGAGAACTGCAACCCCGGCGCATCGGGCCAGCGCTTGACCTGCGACAGCAGGCTGGGCGTGTAGGCCGCCACCACCGCGCCCATGAGGACGATCAGCCAGCTCAGGTAGATCCAGATCAGGCAGATGGGCACCGCCGCGAAGGCCCCGTAGATGGTCGCGTAGACCGGCACCTTGGCGAGGTAGAGCGCCAGCCCCTTTTGCGCCAGCTCCAGCCCCACCGAGGCGAAGATTGCCCCACCCCAAGCGTGCTCGGTGCGCACAAAGGTGTGCGGCACGTACTTGTACAGCGCCGCGAACCCCGCCGTCTGCAACACGAACAGGATCGACGACAGCAGGAAGCCCACGCCGCCCGGCAGTTCGCCCACCAGCCCCTTCGAGGCCGACAGCACATAGGACGTGACCGAAAGGCTCGCTCCCAGCAGCAGCGGCCCCAGCGTCAGCGCGGCCCAGTAGACCAGCACGCGCTGCGCGATCGGACGCGCCGTGCGCACCCGCCAGATGCCGTTGAGCGTGCGGTCGATGGTCAGCATCAGGGCCATGGCCGCCACGCCCAGTCCGATCAGGCCGAGCACGCCGAGCTGGCTGGCCTTCGCCGCGAACTTGGTCAGCGACAGCATCACCTGCTTGGCGATGGCGTCGGGCAGGATGCCGACGAGCACCTGCTGCTCCAGCGCCTTGCGAAAACGCCCGAACACCGGGAAGGCGCTGAACAACGCCAGCATCACCGTGAACAGCGGCACCAGGGCGATGGTGGTGGTGAAGGTCAGGCTGCTGGCGGTCACGCCGAGCCGGTCTTCGCGGAAGCGCTGCCTCAGGGTGTCCCAGGTCTGGCCCCAAGGCCAGGTGCGAAGGGTCTCGACAAGCAATTGCCAGCGCTGCAGTGCGCGAGCCAGGAGGGGCCTCGTTGACGTCATGCTGGCTATGATGCCAGCGTCTGTACACTGCCTGCCCGGCGACGCGAGCCCGCGCCACGCCAGCAGCTCGATTCCACGATGCCCCTGACGCCCCCCCTCGACGCCGACATCGCCCTGGACGACCCCGTTCTGGGCCAGCACACGCCCCAGCGCTTGACCATCATCCAGCGCCTGCGAGTCGCCTGCGTGGCCGCACTGGTGGCCCTGATCGCCCTGTGCGTCGCCTGGGAGCTGTGGCTGGCGCCGCTGCCTGGGGGCACCGGGGCGCTGGCCTGGAAGGCCCTGCCCCTGACGCTGGCGCTGGCCGGCATGCTGCGCCACCGCCTCTACACCTACCGCTGGATGTCGCTGCTGATCTGGCTGTACTTCACCGAAGGCGTGGTGCGCGCGGCCAGCGACCGGGGCACCTCGCAATGGCTGGCGGGCATCGAAGTGGCGCTGAGCACCGCCCTGTTCGTTGGCTGCGCGGTGTACGTGCGCCAACGGCTGAAGGTGCTGCCGCCCAAGGCCAAGAAGGGCCAGCATGCGGCGCCACCGACCAGCGGCCTGTCGTCATCGGCTCCGGGCGTCTCATCATCTGCCCCCAAGGACCCTGCCTGATGCCTTCGCCCCGCCACGCCGACCTGCTGCAAGCCTTGCGCGCGGTGCTGGGCGATGAGGCCGTGCGCGAACCCCGAGCCGACGCCCCGCTGACCGAGCACCTGCAAGACTGGCGGGGCCGCTACCACGGGCGAGCCCTGGCCGTGATCAGCCCCGCCGACACCGCCAGCGTGGCTGCCGCCGTGAAGCTGTGCCGTGCCCACGGCGTGAGCATCGTGCCCCAGGGCGGCAACACCAGCCTGGTCGGCGGCTCGGTGCCGGACACCAGCGGCCAGCAAATCGTGCTCAGCCTCAAGCGCCTGAACCGGGTGCTGGCGGTGGACGCCGACAACCTTTCCATGACCGCGCAAGCCGGCTGCACGCTGGCCGACGTGCAGCAGGCGGCGACCCGCTCGGGCCTGCTGTTCCCGCTCAGCCTGGCCTCAGAAGGCAGTTGCACGCTCGGCGGCGTGCTGGCCACCAACGCCGGCGGCACGCAGGTGCTGCGCTACGGCACCGCGCGCGAACTCTGCCTGGGCCTCGAAGTGGTCACCGCGCAAGGCGAGATTTGGTCCCTGCTCAAGGGCCTGCGCAAGGACAACACTGGCTACGACCTGCGCCACCTGCTGATCGGCAGCGAAGGCACCCTGGGCATCATCACCGCGGCCAGCCTCAAGCTCTACCCAGCGCCGAAGGGCTGTGCCACGGCCCTGGTGCCCTGCGCCGACCCGGCCGCCGCAGTGGCCCTGCTGCGCGAGGCGCGCCAGGCGCTGGACGCCGGCCTCACCGCCTGCGAATTGATGGCGCCACTGCCCCTCTCGCTCGTGCACACGCACCTGCCCGACGTGGTGAAGGCGCTGGGCGGCCTGCCCTTGCCCACCACGCGGACCTTGTGCGGCGACAGCCCTTGGTGGTTGCTGCTCGAAGCCGTGAGCCCACGCTCCGACGCCGATGCGCAGGAGTGCCTGGCCTCTGTGTTGATGCAAGCCAGCGGCGCCGAAAGTCAAACCGCCGATGGCGGCCACGCGGCGCGCCTCGTCGAGAGCGCCCAGGCAGGTGCCGAAACCGGCGCCGGGGCACCACAAGCCTCCAGCGCCAGCCTGTCCCAATCGCTGTCCCAGCGCGCGGCCATGTGGCGCCTGCGCGAGGCCATCCCCATGGCCGAGAAAATCGCCGGCCGCATGGTCAAGCACGACATCGGCCTGCCCACTTCGCGCATCCCCGATTTCATCGCGCAGGTGGAAGCGGCGCTGCGGCAACGCTGGCCAGGCTCGGCCGTGGTCTGCTTCGGGCACCTGGGCGACGGCAACCTGCATTTCAACGTGCAGCCTCCCGTTGAGCTGGCCCATGGCGACGCTTTCGAAGCCTTAGAGCTCGCCGCCAACACGCTGGTATTCGACGCGGTGCAGGCGCTGGGCGGCACGATCTCGGCCGAGCATGGCATCGGCGAGTTGCGCAAGCACGAACTGGCTGCACGCCACCCCGAGGCAGCCCTGGCCGCGATGCGCGCCATCAAACAGGCACTGGACCCGGAAGGCGTGTTGAACCCCGGACGGGTGTTGCATCAGGCGGGTCAGGAAGCACCTTGAACAGACAGCTAGGCAGCTCCTGCCGCCAGCCGCTTCACTGCAATGGCCCCTTGAGCGCTTCGGGCACCGGCAGCGGCATCACGTCGATGCCCTCTTCCTTCAGCTCGGCCACTTCTTCCTGATCGGCTTGCCCCCGCACCGCACGCCGAGGGGCATCGCCCCGGTGGATGTTGCGCACTTCCTTGACGAAGCCTTCGCCCACGTCTTCGGTGTGCTGCAACACGTGGCGGACCGCCTGCAAGTACATCGCCTGCAGCGCCGCCATGGACGGCGCACCGGGTTCGGCACCGGGGTTGGCACCAGGCGTGACATCGGGCAACTGCTGTGATGACACATTGAGCCGCGCAGCAGAAGGCCGGCGCACGACCTCGGTCGATGCGCACACCGGGCAACTCACGAGGCCACGGGCCTGTTGCGAGGCCAGGTCATCGGCGGAGGCGAACCAGCCTTCGAAGACATGGCCGTGTTCGCAATGAAGGTCAACTACCAGCATGGTGATCGTTCCAGGGCGTTGCTCGCTTGATGGATCGCGCCCCGCATGGCTCAGGCATCGACCCAGGTCAGCGGCCAATCGCCGCTGCGCCATTTTTGCAGCCACATCATGCCGACGATGGTCTTCACGTCGGTGAGCTGGCCGTCGCGCATCCAATCCTCGAGCTCCTGCTGCGTGGCGGCAAAGACGTCGAGGAACTCGCCCTCGTCGAGGTGGCGCTCACCCGCTTTCAACCCTTCGGCGAACCAGATCTCGATGAACTCATCGGCGTAACCGATGACCGGGTGCATCACACCAGCACGGGCCCAACGGGTCGCGGTGTAACCGGTCTCTTCGAGCAGCTCGCGCTGGGCGCATCGAAGGCCGCCCTCGCCCGGGTCAAGCTTGCCGGCGGGGAACTCGATCATCACGCGCTTGACCGGGTGGCGGTACTGACGCTCGAGCACCAGGCGACCATCGGGCAGCACGGCCACGATCATCACTGCGCCCGGGTGCAGCACGTATTCGCGCGTCGCCTGCTTGCCATCGGGCAAGCGCACCTCGTCGCGCTGCACGCGGATGAACGAGCCCTCGTACACCCGCTCAGAACTCAGGGTGTGCTCGATCAGGTGCGCGTCTGGGTCGTGTTCCATGGTGATGCGGTGCTCGGCTGATCAGTGCTTACGCAGGTAACGCCAGACGAAGCCCGGGAAGGCCAGCGTGAGGAACACGCACAGCCACACGGCGACGAACTCCCAGCGCACCACGCTGGCGCGTCCGAGATGGTTTTCCAGCGCCCGTCCGAGCAGCGCAATCAGCGTGCCATAGACCAGCAATTCCAAAACCCGCCATCCCACCGCCTTGGGTTCGCGGCGTGGCCCGAGCAGGAACAGGCGCTCGTTCACGAATGGCAAATTGGCCGCGATCAACGCGGCCAGCAGCACGGTCAGGACGGCCCAGGCGGGGACCAGGCCCGTCATGCCGCCCCCGCTTGGCGAAGCCGGTTCATCGCGGCCAGTTCGTCAGCCAGCCAGCGACTGCGTGATGGCACGGGCGCACAGCGAGAGCAGGCCGCTAGGCAGGATGCCCAGCACCAGCACAGCCAGTGCATTGGCCGAAAGCAGCAGGCGGGCACCCGAGCCTTCGGCCACGGCCTGAGTCTGCACCGGCTCGTCGAAGTACATGACCTTGACGACGCGCAGGTAGTAGAACGCGCCCACCAGCGACAGCAGCACCGCCAGGATGGAGAGTTGCAGCAGCAACGGCGAGTTGGTCGTGATCAGCGCCTGCAGCACGGCCAGCTTGGCGTAGAAGCCCACGGTCGGCGGGATGCCGGCCAGCGAGAACATGAACACGGCCATGACACCGGCCAGCACCGGGCTGCGCTTGGCCAGGCCTGCCAGGTCAGCCACCTGTTCCGACTCGAAGCCGGGACGCGACAGCACCATGATCAGGCCGAAGGTGCCCAGCGTGGTCAGCACATAGGTCAGCACGTAGAACAGCGAAGAGCCGTAGCCGTTGCCGGCCGACACGGTGTTGCCGGCGATCACGGTGGGCACGAAGCCCAGCAGCATGAAGCCCAGTTGCGCGATGCCCGAATAGGCCAGCATGCGCTTGAGGTTGGTCTGCGCGATAGCGGCCAGGTTGCCCAGCGTCATCGAGGCCACGGCCAGGATCATCATCATCTGCTGCCAGTCGGGGGCAAGGTTGATGAGCCCCTCGACCAAGATGCGCAGGGTGATGGCGAAGGCAGCCAGCTTCGGTGCACCGGCGATCAGCAGCGTGGCTGCCGTGGGCGCGCCCTGGTAGACGTCGGGCACCCACATGTGGAAAGGCACCACGCCGAGCTTGAAGGCCAGGCCGGAAACGATGAACACCAGGCCGAAAGCCAGCACCTGCTTGTTCACGTCACCCGTCAACGTGCCCTGGTAGACCTCGGCGATGTCGAGCGAGCCGGTGGCGCCGTACATCATCGACAGGCCGTAGAGCAGGAAGCCCGAGGCCAGCGCACCCAGCACGAAATACTTCATGGCGGCTTCGGTGGCCTGGGCGTTGTCGCGGCGCAGGGCCACCACGGCGTACAGCGACAGCGACATCAATTCCAGCCCCAGGTAGATGGCCAGGAAATTGTTGCCCATGATCATGATGCTGATGCCCAGCAGCGCGAACATGCTCAGGGTGTAGAGCTCGCCTTTGGCCAGCTCACGTGGGCCGGCGTACACCTGTGCGTAGATCAGGCTGCCCATCACCGCCAGCGTGGCGCACAGGGCCAGCAGGTGGCCCATCGGGTCGATCACGACCATCTTCTGCATGGCATAGGCCGTTGCACCGTTGTCGATCTCGACGAGGTGCAAGGCCGCCACCACGGCCAGCGAAGCGAGGGTCAGGTAGTAGGTGGGACGGCGTTCGGGAGAAGTCACGAACAGGTCCAACAACGCCACCAGGCAGGCCATGCCCAGCAAGACGATCTCGGGTGTCACCGCGAGCCAGTTCAGGTCAGTCATGTTGTTTCGGCCTCAGTTCAGCTTGCTTTGAGCGACGTGCTTGAGCAGCTCGGTCACCGAGACGTGCATCACGTCGGTGAACGGCTTGGGCTGGAGGCCCATCCACAGCACGGCGGCCGCCAGCACGGCCAGGATCAGGAATTCGCGGGCGTTGATGTCGCTCAGGCCGCGCACGTCGTCGTTGGTCACGTCACCGAAGTAGACGCGCTTGTACATCCACAGGGTGTAGGCGGCACCGAAAATCAACGCGGTAGCGGCCAGGGCACCGATCAGGAAGTCGTGCTTCACCGCGCCCAGGATCACCATCCACTCGCCAACGAAACCAGCGGTGCCCGGCAGGCCGCAGTTGGCCATCGAGAACAGCAGCGCGAAGGCAGCGAACTTGGGCATGGTGTTGACCACGCCACCGTAAGAAGCGATTTCACGCGAGTGCACGCGGTCGTACAGCACGCCGATGCTCAGGAACATGGCGCCCGACACGAAGCCGTGCGAAATCATCTGCACCAGGCCACCGGAGATGCCCAGCTCATTGAAGATGAAGAAGCCCAGGGTCACGAAACCCATGTGCGCGATGGACGAATACGCCACCAGCTTCTTCATGTCCTGCTGCACCATCGCCACCAGGCCGATGTAAATCACGCCGATCAGCGACAGGGTGATCACCACCGGCGCAAACTCGTGAGAGGCATCGGGCACGATGGGCAGCATGAAGCGCAGGAAACCATAGCAGCCCAGCTTAAGCATGATCGCAGCCAGCACGGCCGAGCCACCCGTGGGCGCTTCGACGTGCACGTCGGGCAGCCAGGTGTGCACCGGGAACATCGGCACCTTCACGGCGAAGGCCGCGAAGAAGGCACCGAACAACAGGGCCTGGGGCGTGGCGCCCAGCGGCAGCTTGTGCCAGTCGAGGATGCTGAACGAGCCGCCCGACTTGTAGTACAGGAAGACGAGCGCCACCAGCATCAGCAGCGAGCCCAGCAGCGTGTACAGGAAGAACTTGAAGGCGGCGTACACCCGGCGCGGGCCGCCCCACACGCCGATGATGATGTACATCGGGATCAGCGTGGCTTCGAAGAACACGTAGAACAGCATGCCGTCGAGCGCGGCGAACACACCGATCATCAGGCCCGACAGGATCAGGAAGGCGCCGAAGTACTGGTGCGGGCGGTCTTCGATCACCTCCCAGCCGGCCAGCACCACGATGATGGTGATGAAGGCCGTCAGGGGCACGAACCACATCGAGATGCCGTCAACACCCAGGTGGTACATGATGTTGAAGCGCTCGATCCAGGGCGCCTTCTCGACGAACTGCATCGCGGCCGTCGTCGTGTCGAAGCTGGTCATCAGCGGGATGGTGACCAGGAAGCCGGCGATCGCGCCGACCAGGGCGATCCAGCGCGCGACGCCGGGGTTCTCCTGGCGACCAGCGGCCAGCAGCAGGAGCCCGAAGGCCACCGGAACCCAGATGGCCAGAGAAAGGATGTTGGACATGGTTTGCATGGCGGGTCCTCGTGCTCAGGGCTGCATGAACACGAACCAGGTCATGAGGGCGAACACCCCCAGGATCATGACCAGCGCGTAGTGATAGAGGTAACCGGTCTGGAACAGGCGGACCACCGAGCCGATCAAGCCGACCAGCTTGGCCGAACCGTTGACGAGGAGGCCGTCGATCAGGGCCACGTCGCCGATCTTCCAGAACCCTCGGCCGAGCAGGCGGGCGCCGGCGGCAAAGATGTTCTCGTTGATCCAGTCCATGAAGTACTTGTTCTCGCCGATGACGATCAGCGGCCGCAGCACGCGGGCGAAGAACGCCGGGATCTGCGGGGCCACCAGGTAGAACACGAAGGCCGTGACCACGCCACCCAGCGCCAGGAAGAACGGCAGCGTGGTGAAACCGTGCAGGGCCATGGCGGTGGCGCCGTGGAACTCGTGCTTGAGCTCTTCCATGGCGTGGTGGGCTTCGTGGTTGACGAAGATCGCGCCCTTGAAGAAGTCACCGAAGAGCATCGGCTCGATGGCCAGGAAACCGATCACCACCGAGGGGATGGCCAGCAGCAGCAGCGGGGCCGTCACCACCCAGGGCGACTCGTGCGGCTCGTGGTGGTGATCGCCATGGTCGTCGTGGTGGTCGTGCTCGCCAGGGAACGGCTTGTGGTGGAAGTGCTCCTTGCCATGGAAGACGAGGAAGTACATCCGGAAGCTGTAGAAAGCGGTGATGAACACCCCTGCCGTCACGGCGAAGATCGCGAAGTTGGCGGCCGGCAGGTGGCTGGCGTGCACCGCTTCGATGATCGAGTCCTTCGAGTAAAAACCGGCGAAGAACGGCGTGCCGATCAGGGCCAAGTTGCCCAGCAACGAGGTGATCCAGGTGATGGGCATGCGCTTCCAGAGGCCGCCCATGTTGCGGATGTCCTGGTCGTGGTGCATGCCGATGATGACCGAGCCGGCGCCGAGGAACAGCAGGGCCTTGAAGAAGGCGTGCGTCATCAGGTGGAAGACGGCCACGTTGTAGGCCGACACGCCCAGCGCCACGGTCATGTAACCCAGCTGCGACAGCGTGGAGTAGGCCACCACGCGCTTGATGTCGTTCTGGATGATGCCGAGGAAACCCATGAACAGCGCCGTGATGGAGCCGATCACCAGGATGAAGTTCAGCGCGGCGTCGGACAGCTCGAACAGCGGCGACATGCGCGAGACCATGAAGATGCCGGCCGTCACCATCGTGGCGGCGTGGATCAGCGCGGAGATCGGGGTCGGGCCTTCCATCGAATCGGGCAGCCACACGTGCAGCGGGAACTGCGCCGACTTGCCCATCGCACCGATGAACAGGCAAATGCAGATCACCGTGATCAGGGCCCAGTCCGTCTTGGGCAGGGTCAGCGCGGTCAGCTCGTTGGCCTTGGCGAACAGCTCGGTGTAGTTCAGCGTGCCGGTGTAGGCCAGCAGCAGGCCGATGCCCAGGATGAAGCCGAAGTCACCCACGCGGTTGACCAGGAAGGCCTTCATGTTGGCGAAGATCGCCGTGGGCTTCTTGAACCAGAAGCCGATCAGCAGGTACGACACCAGGCCCACCGCCTCCCAGCCGAAGAACAGCTGCAGCAGGTTGTTGCTCATCACGAGCATCAACATCGAGAAGGTGAACAGCGAGATGTAGCTGAAGAAGCGCTGGTAGCCCGGGTCTTCTTCCATGTAGCCGATGGTGTAGATGTGCACCATCAGCGACACGAAGGTCACCACGCACATCATCATCGCCGTCAGGCCGTCGACCATGAAGCCGACTTCCATCTTGAGGGAGCCCAGGGTCATCCACTCGTAGACGGTCGAGTTGAAGCTGGCGCCATCCACCGCAACGGCCTTCAAGGTCATGGCGGAGAAGATGAACGAGATCAGCACGCCCAGGATGGTGACGATGTGCGCGGGACGCCGGCCGATGTAGCCGCCGAACAGGCCGGCGACGATCGAGCCGACCAGCGGTGCCAGCGGCACCACCAGCAGGTTGTTGAGGGAAAGCTCAGACATGGTTGTTGTTCTCCTGGCGTCGCATCAGCCCTTGAGGGTGTCGAGTTCGTCCACGCTGATCGACGAGCGATTGCGGAACAACACCACCAGGATGGCCAGACCGATGGCCGACTCGGCGGCCGCCACAGTCAGGATGAAGAACACGAAGACCTGGCCGTCCATGTCCCCCAGGTAATGGGAGAAGGCCACGAAGTTCATGTTCACGGCCAGGAGCATCAGCTCGATGGCCATCAGCAACACGATCAGGTTCTTGCGGTTCAGGAAAATGCCGATGACCGACATCGCGAACAGGATGGCACCGAGCGACAGGAAGTGCCCGAGGGTGATCGAGGTGGTCATGCCTGGCCTCCTTGTTCGTTTTGGGGGGCTGGGGCCTCGACCTGGGGTGCCACCTTGATCACGCGCAGGCGGTCGGCCTTCTTGACGCGGACCTGCTCACCCACGTTCTGCGAGCGCGAGTCCTTGCGCTGGCGCAGCGTCAGGGCGATGGCGGCGATGATGCCCACCAGCAGGATGACGGCGGCCACCTGCACAGGGAACAGGTAATGCGTGTAGAGCTCAATGCCCAGCGCCTTGGTGTTGGCGACCTGGGCCACTTCGGGCGGCATGGGCTTGGCCGTCGGCAGGTCGAAGCCGCGCGTCAGCACGAAGGACATTTCCAGGGCGATGATCACGCCGATGATGCCGGCGATGGGGAAGTGCTTCCAGAAGCCCTGGCGCAGCGAATCGACGTTGATGTCGAGCATCATCACCACGAACAGGAAGAGCACCATCACCGCGCCAACGTAGACGAGCACGAGGGCGATGGCGAGGAACTCGGCCTGCAGCAGCATCCAGATGCAGGAGGCGCTGGCGAAGGCCAGCACGAGGTGCAAGGCGGCGGTCACCGGGCTCTTGGCGGTGATCACGCGGAAGCCCGCGTAGACCAGCACGAAGGCGAAGGTGTAGAAAAGTAGGCTGAAGGTGTCCATGATCGGTCAGCGATATTTCGCGTCCGCCTCCTTGTTGGCTGCGATGTCCTTTTCGTAGCGATCGCCCACCGCGAGGAGCATGTCCTTGGTGAAGTACAGGTCGCCACGCTTTTCACCGTGGTATTCGAAGATGTGCGTCTCGACGATGGCGTCGACCGGGCAGCTCTCTTCGCAGAAACCGCAGAAGATGCACTTGGTCAGGTCGATGTCGTAGCGCGTGGTGCGGCGCTGGCCGTCTTCGCGCACGGCCGACTCGATGGTGATGGCCATGGCCGGGCAGACCGCTTCGCACAGCTTGCAGGCGATGCAGCGCTCTTCGCCGTTCTCATAACGACGCTGGGCGTGCAGGCCACGGAAGCGCGGCGACATCGGGGTCTTTTCTTCCGGGAACTGCACGGTGATGTGCGGTTTCAGGAAGTGGCGGCCAGTCACGGCCAGGCCCTTGAACAACTCCAGCAGGAAGAAGCTGGAGACGAATTCCTTGAAGGACGTGCTCATGGTCGGGTGTCCTCTCAGTCTCAGTTCCAGATGTTCCAGGGAGACATCATCCAGACGCCCACCACGATCAGCCAGACCAGGGTGACGGGGATGAAGATCTTCCAGCCCAGGCGCATGATCTGGTCATAGCGGAAGCGCGGGAACGAGGCGCGCACCCACAGGAACATCGTGACGATGATGAAGGCCTTGATGCCGAGCCAGATCCAGCCCGGGATGAAGCTCAGTGCCTCGATCGGGGCCAGCCAGCCGCCGAAGAACATGATGGCGGCCAGGGTGGAGACCAGGATCATGTTGGCGTACTCGGCCAGGAAGAACATGGCGAAGGACATGCCCGAGTACTCGATCATGTGGCCGGCCACGATTTCCGATTCGCCTTCGACCACGTCGAAAGGGTGGCGGTTCGTTTCAGCCAGGCCGGAGATGAAGTACACGACCGTGATGGGCAGCAACGGCAGCCAGTTCCAGGACAGGAAGTTCAGGCCCATGCCAGCGAAGTGGCCCTTGTTCTGACTGAGCACGATCTCGCTCATGTTGAGCGAGCCGGCGGTCATCAGCACGATCACGAAGCAGAAGCCCATCGCGATTTCGTACGACACCATCTGGGCCGAAGCGCGCAGCGCACCCAGGAAGGCGTACTTCGAGTTCGAAGCCCAGCCGGCGATGATCACGCCATAGACTTCCATCGAGGTGATGGCCATCAGGAACAGCAGGCCGGCGTTGACGTTGGCCAGGGCCACCTCGGGGCCGAAGGGGATCACGGCCCAGGCGGCCAGGGCCGGCATGATGGTCATGATCGGGCCCAGGAAGAACAGGCCCTTGTTGGCCGCCGTCGGGGTGATGATCTCCTTGAAGATCAGCTTGACCGCGTCAGCGATGGGCTGAAGCAGGCCGCCAGGGCCAGTGCGGTTAGGACCCGGACGGATCTGCGACCAGCCGATGGCCTTGCGCTCCCACAGGGTCAGGTAGGCGACGCAGCCGAGCAGCGGCAGCAGCAGGGCCACGATCTTGATGAGCGACCAAACCACGGGCCATGCGGCACCCAGGTTGGCAGCTCCAGCGTTGTAGAGGGTGTCAATCATTGTTTGTCTCCCCTGCCCTTCAGGCCTTCTCGACGCGGATGGCGCCGAAGGCGGCACCCAGCGTGGCGGTGGCGGGATGGCCGGTGGGCACACGCACGACGTTGGCCGGCAGGCTGGCGTCGAGCATGGCGGGCAGCACGGCCGAGGCCGAGTCCTGCGACACCTTGACCTGGGCGCCATCGCTCAGGCCCAACTCGGCCCACAGCGCGGGCGGCAGGCTGGCGACCGGGGCTTTGGCGTCGGCCGTGGCTTGCAGCGAGGGCGAACGGCGCACCAGGGCGTCGGCGCTGTAGATCGGCACGTCGGCCAGGCGCTCCAGGACGCCGGTACCGGCGCTCAGGGTGATGGCGGCCGAGGTGGCGTTGTTGAGCTTGGTAGTCAACGCGGCCAGGTCGCCCAGGGCACGGGCCTTGACCTCTTCCGAGGTCTCGAAGGCGAAGTCGGCCAGGCCCAGCATCGTGCCGAGCACGCGCAGCACCTTCCAAGCCGGACGGGTCTCGCCCAGGGGCTTGACCACGCCGTGGAAGCTCTGCGCGCGGCCTTCGGCGTTGACGAAGGTGCCCGAGGTTTCGCTGAACGGCGCGACGGGCAAGATCACGTCGGCGTACTCGGGGGCGCGCCCCTTGAAGGGGCTCATCACCACGACCATCTCGGCGGCCTGCACGGCGGCCACGGCGGCGGTGGGGTTGGCGGTGTCCAGCTCAGGCTCGACGCCCAGCAGCACCATGGCCTTGATGGACTTGCCAGACAGCATCTGGCCGGCGTTGAGGCCGCCCTGCTTGGGCTGCGCGCCCACGAGTTGGGCGCCAACCGTGTTGGCGGCTTCGCCCAGGAAGCCCAGCTTGGCGCCGGTCTTCTCTGCGATCCACTGGCCCAGGGCCTGCAGCGTCGAGGCTTGCGGGTGTTGCGCAGCGGCGTTGCCCAGCAGCACGGCCTTGTTCTGGCCAGACAGCAGCGAGGCGGCGATGGCCTTGGCGGCGTCGGTGGCGGTGCCGTTGCATGGGATGTCGGTGCCGAGCTGGTTGGCGATGGCCACGGCCACGTCGCCCAGGGCCTGGGCCCAGGCGCTCGGCGCCACGGTCACGCGTTGGGCCAGGGGCATCAGCCAGTCATCGTTGGCCGCGCCGATGGCGGAAACCTTGGCACCGCGCTTGGCCGCCTGGCGCAGGCGCGAGGCGAACAGCGGGTGGTCTTTGCGCAGGAAGGAGCCGACCACGAGGGCGCGGTCGAGGGTGCTCAGCTCGGCGATGGACAGGCCCAGCCAGCGGGCACCGACACCCGTGGAGAAATCGGCGTTGCGCAGGCGGGTATCGACGTTGTCGGAACCCAGGCCGCGCACCAGTTGGCCCAGCAGGTGGAGCTCTTCGACCGTGCTGTGCTCGGTGGCCAGCGCGCCGATGGCGGCGGCACCGTGTTCGGTCTTCACGCCCTTGAGGCCATTGGCCACGTATTCCAGAGCGGTGGTCCAGTCGACCTCGCGCCACTGGCCGCCCTGCTTGATCATGGGCTGGGTCAGGCGGTCGTCGCTGTTGAGGGCTTCGTAGCTGAAGCGGTCGCGGTCGGCGAGCCAGCATTCGTTGACCGACTCGTTCTCGAGCGGCACCACGCGCAGCACCTTGCCGTTCTTGACCTGCACGATCAGGTTGGCACCGGTGGAGTCATGCGGCGAAACGCTCTTGCGGCGCGACAGCTCCCAGGTGCGGGCGCTGTAGCGGAAAGGTTTGCTGGTGAGCGCGCCGACCGGGCAGATGTCGATCATGTTGCCCGACAGCTCCGAGTCGATCGAGCGTCCGACGAAGGTCTCGATCTCGGAGTGCTCGCCACGGTTGGACATGCCGAGCTCCATCACGCCGGCGATTTCCTGGCCGAAGCGCACGCAGCGGGTGCACTGAATGCAGCGGCTCATCTCTTCCATCGAGATCAGCGGGCCCACGTCCTTGGGAAACACCACGCGCTTTTCTTCGGCGTAGCGCGACTTGCTGCCACCGTAGCCCACCGCCAGGTCTTGCAGCTGGCACTCACCGCCCTGGTCGCAGATCGGGCAGTCCAGCGGGTGGTTGATCAGCAGGAACTCCATGACGGACTGCTGAGCCTTCACGGCCTTCTCGCTCTTGGTGCGCACGATCATGCCCTGCGTCACCGGGGTGGCGCAGGCGGGCATGGGCTTGGGGGCCTTCTCGATGTCCACCAGACACATGCGGCAGTTGGCCGCCACCGACAGCTTCTTGTGGTAGCAGAAGTGCGGGATGAAGGTGCCGTTTTCTTCGGCGGCCCGGATCAGCATGGAGCCTTCCTGAGCCTGGACCTTGCGGCCGTCGATTTCGATTTCAACCATATCGTTTACTCACCTTTTGCGGCGTGCGGCCGGCCTTTCGCCGGGCCGCCCCAAGGAAGGCCAGCCCCCTTGGGGGGCAGCGAGGTATTCCGAGCGTGGGGGCGCTTAGACATAGGCCGGGACCACGCAGGTCTTGTGTTCGATGTGGTGCACGAACTCGTCGCGGAAGTGCTTGATGAAGGCACGCACCGGCATCGCGGCGGCGTCACCCAGTGCGCAGATGGTGCGACCCTGGATGTTGTCTGCCACCGAGTTCAGCATCTCGATGTCTTCCATGCGGCCCTGGCCATGCTCGATGCGATTGACCATGCGCCACAGCCAGCCCGTGCCTTCGCGGCAAGGCGTGCACTGGCCACACGATTCGTGCATGTAGAAGTAGCTCAGGCGCAGCAGGCTCTTGACCATGCAGCGCGAGTCATCGAGCACGATGACCGCGCCCGAACCCAGCATGGAGCCCGCCTTGGCGATGGCGTCGTAGTCCATCGTCAGGCCCATCATCACGTCGGCGGGAATCACCGGCGAAGACGAGCCACCAGGGATCACGGCCTTGAGTTTGCGGCCCTTACGCACGCCACCGGCCAGCTCCAGCAGGGTGCTGAAAGGCGTGCCCAGCGGGATCTCGAAGTTGCCCGGGTTCTCGACGTCGCCCGAAACGGTGAACAGCTTGGTGCCGCCGTTGTTGGGCTTGCCGACGGCCAGGTAGGCCTCGCCACCGTTGCGAATGATCCAGGGAACGGCCGCGAAGGTTTCGGTGTTGTTGATCGTGGTGGGCTTGCCATAGACGCCGAAGCTCGCCGGGAAAGGCGGCTTGAAGCGCGGCTGGCCTTTCTTGCCTTCGATCGATTCGATCAGGGCGGTTTCTTCGCCGCAGATGTAGGCGCCGAAGCCGTGGTGCGCGTGCAGCTGGAAGCTGAAGCCGCTGCCCAGGATGTTGTCACCCAGGTAGCCGGCTGCGCGGGCTTCTTCCAGGGCGGCTTCGAAGCGCTCGTAGACCTCGAAGATCTCGCCGTGGATGTAGTTGTAGCCCACCGAGATGCCCATCGCGTAGGCCGCGATGATCATGCCCTCAATGACGATGTGCGGGTTGTGCATCAGGATCTCGCGATCCTTCGCGGTGCCCGGCTCGCCTTCGTCGGAGTTGCACACGAGGTACTTCTGGCCCGGGAAGGCGCGGGGCATGAAGCTCCACTTCAGGCCCGTGGGGAAGCCCGCACCGCCACGGCCACGCAGGCCAGAGGCCTTGACCTCGGCGATGACGGCGTCTTGCGAAAGACCTTCACCGCCATCCTTGCCCAGGATCTTGCGCAGCGCCGCGTAGCCGCCACGCGCTTCGTAATCCTTGATGGACCAGTTGCTGCCGGTGAGGTCAGCGTAGATCTGCGGATTGATGTGGCGGCCGTGGAAAACGGTTTCCTTGCCGGTCGCCTGGAATTGGGAGAGATCGATCATCGCCCTGCCCTTCACTTGGCTTTGGACTTCAGGAGATCGAGCAGCTGATCCAGCTTCTCGTTGCTCATGAAGCTCAACATCTGACGGTCGTTGACCAGCATCACCGGCGCGTCGGCGCAGGCACCCAGGCATTCGCTGGGCTGCACGGTGAACACGCCATCGGCGGTGGTGCCATAGGGCTCGACGCCCAGCTTGCTGCAGACGTGCTGCAGGGCCTTTTCACCATCACGCAGTTGGCACGGCAGGTTGGTACACACGTTCAGCTTGAACTGGCCCACCGGCTTCTGGTTGTACATGTTGTAGAAGCTGGTGACTTCGTGCACGGCCATGGGGGCCACGCCGAGGTAGTCGGCCAGCTCCTGCTCGCTCTCGGGCGAGACCCAGCCACGCTCCTGCTGGAGGATGGACAGGCAGGCCATGACAGCGGAGATGCGCTGGTCGGCCGGGTACTTGGCGAGTTCGCGGTCGAACCGCGCCTTGGTTTGTTCGCTCAACATGGTGGGGCTGCTCAGGTAGCGTTCACTCAGCGGTCGATCTCACCGAACACGATGTCCATCGTGCCGATGATGGCCACGGCGTCGGCGATCATGTGGCCCTTGGACATCTCGTCCAGGGCGGCCAGGTGCGGGAAGCCGGGGGCGCGGATCTTCAGGCGATAGGGCTTGTTGGCGCCGTCGGACACCAGGTAGATGCCGAATTCACCCTTCGGGTGCTCGACCGCGGCATAGGCCTCGGACTCGGGCACGTGAAAGCCCTCGGTGAAGAGCTTGAAGTGGTGGATCAGCTCTTCCATCGAGGACTTCATCTCGACGCGCGAAGGCGGTGCCACCTTGTGGTTGTCGGTGATGACCGGGCCCGGGTTGGCGCGCAGCCAGTCCACGCATTGCTTGATGATGCGGTTGGACTGGCGCAGCTCTTCGACGCGGACCACGTAGCGGTCATAGCAGTCGCCGTTGGTGCCGACGGGGATGTCGAAGTCGAGCTTGTCGTAGACGTCGTAAGGCTGGTGCTTGCGCAGGTCCCAGACGATGCCCGAGCCACGCAGCATGGCGCCCGTCAGCCCCATCTGCAAGGCGCGCTCAGGCGACACCACGCCGATGCCAACCGTGCGCTGTTTCCAGATGCGGTTGTCTGTCAGCAGGGTTTCGTATTCATCGACCAGCTTGGGGAAGCGCTGGGTGAAATCGTCGATGAAGTCCAGCAGCGAGCCCTGGCGGTTCTCGTTGAGCTTGGCGATGGTGCGCGCGTTCTTGATCTTGCTGACCTTGTACTGCGGCATGGTGTCCGGCAGGTCGCGGTAGACACCGCCCGGACGGAAGTAGGCCGCGTGCATGCGGGCGCCCGAGACGGCTTCGTACATGTCGAAGAGGTCTTCGCGCTCGCGGAAGCAGTAGATCAGGATGTTCATGGCGCCGCAGTCGAAACCGTGGCAGCCCAGCCAGAGCAGGTGGTTCAGCACGCGGGTGATTTCCGCGAACATCACGCGGATGTACTGCGCGCGCACCGGCACCTCGATGCCCAGCATCTTCTCGATGGCCAGGCAGTAGGCGTGCTCGTTGCACATCATCGAGACGTAGTCCAGGCGGTCCATGTAGGGCAACGACTGGATGTAGGTCTTGGACTCGGCCAGCTTCTCGGTGGCGCGGTGCAGCAGGCCGATGTGGGGATCGGCGCGCTGGATGACTTCGCCGTCCAGCTCGAGCACCAGGCGCAGCACGCCGTGTGCCGCCGGGTGCTGCGGACCGAAGTTCAGGGTGTAGTTCTTGATTTCAGCCATATCAACTCTCCATGGCGCCGAAGCACTGGACCCGACGCAGGCCACGGCCCGATTCAGCAAACACCACGGATCCGGCTCCGCCGGTCCGTCGGTGTTGCCCCCTTGAGGGGGCGCGCGAAGCGCGTAGGGGGTGGTTCATTTCAAGCCACCGTAGTTATCTTCGCGGATGATGCGCGGCGTGATCTCGCGCGGCTCGATCGTCACCGGCTGGTAGATCACGCGCTTTTGCTCGGCGTCGTAGCGCATCTCGACGTGGCCCGACACCGGGAAGTCCTTGCGGAAGGGGTGGCCGATGAAGCCGTAGTCGGTCAGGATGCGGCGCAGGTCTTCGTGGCCATCGAACACGATGCCGTAAAGGTCAAAAGCCTCGCGCTCGAACCAGTTGGCGCTGTTCCAGATCGGCGTGACCGACTTGACGACGGGGAAGTCATCATCGAGCGCGAACACCTTCAGGCGCACACGCCAGTTGTGGCTGATCGACAGCAGGTGGCTGACCACGCAGAAGCGCGGGCCTTCGGCGTAGAGGCTATTGGCGCCGTCTTTGTAGGCCGAGTAGTCGATGCCGCACAGGTCGATGAGTTGCTCGAACTTCAGCGAGGCGTTGTCGCGCAAGGTGAGCGCAACGGCTTCGTAATCGGCAGACGAGACGGTGATGGTGATCTCGCCACGGTCGACGACCAGGCGCTTGATCTTGTCGCCCAGGGTGGACTCCAGGGCGGCTTGCAGGGTGGCGAGTTTCTGGCTCATGCGCGTGCTTCCTGATCAGCGGGCGATGGTGTTCTCACGGCGGATCTTGGCTTGCAGCTGCAAGATGCCGTAGAGCAGCGCCTCAGCGGTCGGGGGGCAGCCCGGCACGTAGACGTCGACGGGCACGATGCGGTCGCAGCCGCGCACCACCGAGTAGCTGTAGTGGTAGTAGCCACCGCCGTTGGCGCACGAGCCCATGGACAGCACCCAGCGGGGCTCGGCCATTTGGTCATATACCTTGCGCAGCGCGGGCGCCATCTTGTTGCACAGCGTGCCGGCCACGATCATCAGGTCGGACTGGCGCGGGCTCGGGCGGAACAGCATGCCGAAACGGTCGATGTCGTAGCGCGCGGCACCCGCGTGCATCATCTCGACGGCGCAACAGGCCAGGCCGAAGGTCATCGGCCACAGCGAGCCGGTCTTCGACCAATTGATCAGGGTGTCGGCGGAGGTGGTGATGAAACCTTCCTTGAAAACGCCTTCGATGCCCATGTGATTACCTCTTCAGATTCCGTTGGTGCCCGATGGTGGGGAGACAGGGCACGGTATCCATCATTCCCAGTCCAGGGCGCCCTTCTTCCACTCGTAGGCGAAGCCCACGACCAAGATGCCCAGGAAGAGCATCACAGCCAGGAAACCGGTCATGCCCACTTCCTTGAGCGCCACGGCCCAGGGGAAGAGGAAGGCGATTTCCAGGTCGAACAGGATGAACAGGATGGCGACCAGGTAGTAGCGCACGTCGAACTTCATGCGCGCGTCTTCGAACGCTTCGAAGCCGCATTCGTAGGGGGAGTTCTTGGCCTCGTCCGGACGGCGGGGACCGAGCAGAAAGCCCAGCAACTGAGGTGCCACGCCGACACCCACGCCAACCAAGATGAAAAGGATGACCGGCAGGTATTGCTCAATGTTCATGGCCAGGGGCTTTCTGATTGAAGCTCATGCTGCAGCGCACCAAGCGTGCGCTGCGCGATTGGAACACATCGACAAAACAAAAAGCGCGCCAGGCATGCCACCAGCCGGAAATAAACCCGACTTGGCGGCGGCCAGAGCGCGCCCTCCGGAGAACCTTGATCCACTGACAGCACCTTTTGACAGGCCACTGTCATCAACCAACCAATCAGCTACAAGCAAGCAACTGGCGCTGATCATGTGGGTGGGGACACAAAGACTCGTTTGATCTTTTGGTGCCGACGGCGAGACTCGAACTCGCACAGCTTTCGCCACTACCCCCTCAAGATAGCGTGTCTACCAATTTCACCACGTCGGCATTCGAATGGACACCAGGCTGGGGACCTGGCATCAGGCCGCATCACGTCTTTGTGACCGCCTGTCGAACTTTGCTTCGGCTTGCCTGAGGATTGCTCACCGAAGACTCAGATTCTAAACCGAAAAACACTTGCTCACACCGGGAGAGTGTGGCGTGTGTGCACTTTCGGGTGCGGCCGTCCGGATACTTGACAGCACCCAAACCGGCCGCATGCCGCCCATCACTTGCCCGGGATCAGGGCCGCACCAGAAGCCGGCGCGGCAGGAACCGAAGCGGGTGCCGCCGTCGAAGCCTGGGCGGCTGCACTGGCGGCCTGCTCCAGCAGCGAGGGCTGCTCTGCCACCACACCACGGTTGGTGCCGAAATAAGCCAGCCCCAGCGTGGACACGAAGAACACCGTGGCGGCCACCGCAGTCGAACGGGAGAGAAAATTGGCGCTGCCGGTGGCACCAAAGAGGCTGCCGGAAGCGCCGCTGCCGAAGGACGCTCCCATGTCGGCGCCCTTGCCGTGCTGCACCAGCACCAGGCCGATCATGGCCAGCGCCGACACCACCTGCAGCAGCAGGACGATGGTCAACAAGGCTTGTTGCATGAACTCGAACTCCTGAAATCAGTGAATGCGCGGGCCGATCAGGCCGCGCGCGCGATGGCGGCGAAATCAGCCGCCTTGAGCGAAGCACCACCAATCAGACCACCGTCGATGTCGGCCTGAGCAAACAGCTCGCCTGCGTTGTCGGGCTTGACGCTGCCGCCGTACAGAAGCGGCACGTGCACAGCTGCCGCTTGAGCCGACTTCAGGCGCGCACGCAGGAATGCGTGCACGGCCTGAGCCTGCTCAGGCGAAGCGGTCTTGCCAGTGCCAATGGCCCAAACAGGCTCGTACGCCACCACCACCTTGGCCACATCGGCACCCAGGGTGGCGATGACGGCGTCGATCTGGCGCCCCACGACGGCTTCGGTTTGGCCGGCTTCGCGCTCGGCGAGCGTCTCGCCGACACAGACGATCGGCACCAGGCCGTGCGCCAGCGCAGCCTTGGCCTTGTCCGCGACCAACTGGTCAGACTCGGCGTGGTAGCTGCGGCGCTCGGAGTGGCCGACGATCGCGTAAGTGCCACCGAACTCGCGCACCATGGGGCCTGCGATTTCACCGGTGAACGCTCCTTGCGCCTGCGTCGACAGGTCCTGCACGCCGAAGGCGATGGCCGAGCCCTTCAAGGCAGCAGCCACATCGGCCAGGAACACGGCGGGCGGGCAGACCGCCACGTCGGCGCGGGGCGCCGTCGCGGGCAGGTCGGCCGCCAGCAGGCCTTGCAGCAGCTCGGCGTTGGATGCACGGCTGCCGTGCATCTTCCAGTTGCCAACAACCAGCTTCTTCATGGTGCTCACTGCTGCTGTTGTTGCTGTTCTTGACCTTGCGACTCAGCGCCAGCCTCCTGGGGAGCCTGCTCGGCGCGGGGAGCGCGCTCGCGGCGCTCGCCACGGTCTCCGCGATCACGGCCGCGATCACCACGGTCGCCACGGTCGCCACGATCACCACGGGGACCACGCTCTTCGCGCTCGGGCATGCCCTCAGGGCGCTCCAGCAGGGCCTTCATGGACAGCTTGACGCGGCCCTTCTCGTCCGTTTCCAGGACCTTGACCTTGACGATCTGGCCTTCCCTCAGGTAGTCGGACACGTTCTCGACGCGCTCGTGAGCGATCTGGCTGATGTGCAGCAGGCCATCCTTGCCGGGCAGCAGGTTCACCAGGGCGCCGAAGTCGAACAGCTTGGTGACGGCGCCTTCGTAGGTGGCGCCGATTTCCACCTCAGCGGTGATCTCGTTGATGCGCTTGATGGCGAACTCGGCCTTGGCACCATCGGTCGAAGCGATGGTGATGACACCGTCTTCGGCGATGTTGATCTGGCAACCGGTTTCTTCGCACAGGCCACGGATGGTGGCGCCGCCCTTGCCGATCACGTCACGGATCTTTTCCGGGTTGATCTTGAGGGTGTAGAGGCGAGGAGCGAACTCGGAGACTTCCGTGTTGGCACCGGCCATGGCTTCGGTCATCTTGCCCAGGATGTGCAGGCGGGCTTCCTTGGCCTGAGCCAGCGCCACTTGCATGATTTCCTTGGTGATGCCCTGGATCTTGATGTCCATCTGCAGGGCGGTGATGCCGCCGGTGGTGCCCGCCACCTTGAAGTCCATGTCGCCGAGGTGATCCTCGTCACCCAGGATGTCGGTCAGCACGGCGAACTTGTTGCCGTCCTTGATCAAGCCCATGGCGATGCCGGCCACGTGGGCCTTCATCGGCACGCCGGCGTCCATCATCGCCAGGCAGCCACCGCAGACGGAAGCCATCGACGAGGAGCCGTTGGACTCGGTGATCTCGGAGACCACGCGCACGGTGTAGGCGAAGTCTTCCTTGGCGGGCAGCAGCGGCACCAGGGCGCGCTTGGCCAGGCGTCCGTGGCCGATTTCGCGGCGCTTCGGCGAGCCCACGCGACCGGTTTCGCCGGTGGCGAACGGAGGCATGTTGTAGTGGAACAGGAAGGTGTCGCGGAAGTCGCCGGTCAGGGCGTCGATGCGCTGAGCGTCTTGCTCGGTGCCGAGGGTGGCGATGACCAGGGCCTGGGTTTCACCACGGGTGAACAGGGCCGAGCCGTGCACGCGCGGCAGCACGCCGGTGCGGATCTCGATGGGACGCACGGTGCGGGTATCACGGCCGTCGATGCGAGGCTCACCGGCCAGGATCTGGCTGCGCACGATCTTGGCTTCGATGTCGAACATCAGGCTTTCGACCTTGACGGCGTCGAACTCGATGCCTTGCTCGGTCAGGGCGCCCTTCACTTCTGCGTAGGCGGCGCGGCAAGCCTGGGTGCGGGCCTGCTTGGAGCGGATCTGGTAAGCAGCTCGCAGCTTCTCTTCGGCAAGGCCGTTGACCTTGGCGATGAAGTCTTCGTCCTTGGCGGGCGGCTGCCAGTCCCAGGCCGGCTTGCCGGCGTCACGCACGAGTTCGTGGATGGCCTGGATGGCGACGTTGCCCTGCTCGTGGCCGAACACCACTGCGCCCAGCATCACGTCTTCAGAGAGCTGGTCGGCTTCGGATTCGACCATCAGCACGGCGGTTTCGGTGCCGGCGACGACCAGGTCCATCTTCGATTCGGCGACTTCGGCGATGCTGGGGTTCAGCACGTATTCGCCGTTGATGTAGCCCACGCGGGCGGCGCCGATCGGGCCATTGAAGGGGATGCCGGAGATCGACAGCGCGGCGCTGGAGGCGATCATGGCGGCGATGTCGGCCGAGACCTCGGGGTTCAGCGACACCACGTGGATGACCAGCTGCACTTCGTTGTAGAAGCCTTCGGGGAACAGCGGGCGGATCGGGCGGTCGATCAGGCGCGAGGTCAGGGTTTCGAGCTCGGAAGGCTTGGCTTCGCGCTTGAAGAAGCTGCCAGGGATCTTGCCGGCGGCGTAGGTCTTCTCGATGTAGTCGACGGTCAGCGGGAAGAAATCTTGGCCAGCCTTGGGGCTCTTGGCGCACACCACGGTGGCCAGCACGACGGTGCCTTCGATGTCGACCAGCACGGCGCCGGTGGCCTGGCGGGCGATTTCACCCGTCTCCATGGTGACGGTGTGGCGGCCCCACTGGAAGGTCTTGGTGACTTTGTTGAACATGGTCATGGATGGAGTCTCCTGTTGCGATGGGCCACATGGCCCGGAGGTGCCTTCACTCTGTCGCGATGCCATTCCAGCGTGCCTGGGACTGCCCGGAGGGGGTCAACCACGCTGGAATGACACAGCGGTCGCTCGAATGAGTGCCGGCGTCAAAAAACAAAAAGCCTGTGCTGGAGGCGTCCAGACAGGCTTTTTGTCGTCATGCGGTGCTTACTTGCGCAGGCCCAGCTTCTGGATCAGCGCGGTGTAGCGAGCGAAGTCCTTGCCCTTGAGGTAGTCGAGCAGCTTGCGACGACGGCTGACCATGCGCAGCAGGCCGCGACGACCGTGGTGGTCCTTCTTGTTGGCCTTGAAGTGGGGGGTCAGTTCGTTGATGCGAGCGGTCAGCAGGGCCACTTGCACTTCGGGAGAGCCGGTGTCGGCCTGGCCACGGGCGTTGGCCTTGATGATCTCGGACTTGTTGATGTCTGCGACGGACATGGTGTTTCCTACAAAAAATGCAGACCGCCAGCGCCGGCTCGACACCCGCGTGATCGGTTTCTGCGTTGGACTTGCGACACCGGGTGAAACCGACCCGGGTCGTGCGAAAGCCCCATTTGAAACGCCAAGCAAAACCAGGCGCGCCAAGAAGGACAGCCTATGACTATATCAGGATTTCGCCCTGTGGTCGAGCAAGCCGTTCTTCAGGCATCCGCCAGCGGCCAGCGCGGCATCACATCGAACACCGGCTCAAGGCTGGGCCGCGCCAGGCCCGCCTGCACGCGCATGGCTGCAGCCAGCGCGATCATGGCGCCGTTGTCGGTGCACAGGTGCAGTTCCGGGTAATGCACACGGATGCCCCGACGCTGGCAAGCGCGGTTGAGTTGCTCGCGAAGCACCCGGTTCGCCCCCACCCCGCCGGCGATCACCACGCGCTTGAGGCCGGTCTCCTTCAGGGCCGCCAGCGATTTCTTCACCAGCACATCGACGATGGCGGCCTGCGTGGAAGCCGCCAGGTCGACCAGCGCCTCCCGGTTGGCGGGATCGGCCAGGGCGGCGGCGTCATCCAGCCACCCCAGGCGCACCAAGTGGGTGCGAACGGCGGTTTTCAGGCCCGCGAAGGAGAAATCGAGGTTGCCGCTGTGCAACATGGGGCGCGGCAGGTCAAAGGCGTTTTCGCGCCCCCCCTCGGCCAGGCGCGAGAGGTGCGGCCCGCCCGGGTAAGGCAGGCCCATCAGCTTGGCGGATTTGTCGAAGGCCTCGCCGGCCGCGTCGTCCAGGGTTTCGCCCAGCAGTTCGTAGCGCCCCACCCCATCGACCCGCATGAGCTGGGTGTGCCCACCCGACACCAGCAGCGCAATGAAGGGGAACTCGGGCGGGTCGGCCGACAAAAAGGGCGACAGCAAGTGCCCCTCCAGATGGTGAATGCCCAGCATGGGCTTGCCCAGGCTGGTGGCCAGCGCGCACGCCACCCCGGCACCGACGAGCAAGGCCCCGGCGAGCCCCGGCCCCCGGGTGTAAGCGACCAAGTCGACATCAGCCAGGGACACGCCTGCATCGGCCATGACCTGGCGCGTCAGTGGCACGACGCGGCGAATGTGGTCCCGGGAGGCCAGCTCGGGCACGACACCACCATAGGCCTGGTGCATGTCGATCTGGCTGTGCAGGGCGTGGGCGAGCAATTGGGGCGGGCCTTGCTCACCGAGCTGGACGAGCGCGACGCCGGTTTCGTCGCACGACGATTCGATGCCCAGGATGCGTTGGGGGCGGAAAGACATCCCTCAAGTGTAGGGCGCCGCGCCGGGGCGGGTGGCCGCATGGCCACATCTGGAGAAGGCCCCAGCCTGGCACGGGGTGCGTTTGTTGCATGATGCCGTCCATGCCGCAACCGCCAGCCCATCACCTGCGCGTCGTCATCATCCTGCCCGTCACGCTCTCGCTGGAGCCGGACGACGACGAGGTCGCGGAGGTCGAGCGCACGCGCATCCTGCGCATCGCGCTGCTGGAAGCCGGCTACAACGTGGTCGCCACCCTGCCAGGCGACCGCTTTCTTCCCGAACGGCTGGTGCAGATCCAGCCCGACCTGATCGTGGTCGATGCCGAGTCACAAGGGCGCGACATCCTCGAACACGTGGTGCTCGCCACGCGCGATGACCGCCGTCCGATCGTGATGCTGTCAGACGACCCGGACACCAGCTATGTGCGCCAGGCGATCTCGGCCGGCGTGTCCACCTACGTGGTGGCGGGCACGACCGCAGCGCAGATCAAACCGGTGCTGGATGTGGCGCTGGCGCGCTTCGAGCACGAAGAGCATTTGCGCAGCGAGTTGGCCGACGCGCGCAACCAATTGGAAGAACGCAAGGTTGTCGACCGCGCCAAGGGCCTCTTGATGACCCGCCAAGGCCTGTCGGAACAAGAAGCCTACGCCCGACTGCGCAAGGCGGCCATGGACCGAGGCCTCAAGCTGGCCGAGGTGGCCCAGCGCCTGATCGACGCCGCTGATTTGTTGGGCTGAGCCCCCGCTGTCGGTGCACGCCACCCCGGGACGGTGCGCCCGGGGCAGCGCGAGGCACCGCAACAGGGGCCAGTCGCCCTGCCCTCCCCCTGTTTTCGCCCGATGCGCCCGCTTTCGCGGCTGGCACAGGCTTTGCAATGCCTGAGGCAAGCAGGGTCAACGGCGACCTTGCGTGACTTGGGCGCTCAACGGTGGGCCCCGAGCTTCCAGACAAAGGTGTCTTCGCTGCGTGAAGCCAAGGGCTGATCGCATCGACGACACCTTTTTTGTTTTTCAAACAGGAAAGCTTTGCACCATGAATCAGCAGGACCCGAACATGACCCGCCGCACCATCTTGAAGACCGCTGCCACTGCTGGCGCCGTCGGTGCCGTCGCCGGACTCCCCTCCGCCGTCTGGGCCGCCGGGTCCGACAAGCCCGAGTTGGAGGAAGTCAAGATCGGCTTCATCCCCCTGACCGACTGCGCCTCCGTCGTGATGGCCTCGATGTTGGGCTTCGACAAGAAGTACGGCGTCAAGATCGTCCCGACGAAGGAAGCTTCGTGGGCGGGTGTTCGCGACAAGCTGGTCAACGGCGACCTGCACATGGCGCACGTGCTGTACGGCCTGATCTACGGCGTGCACCTCGGCATCGGCGGCCCCAAGAAGGACATGGCCGTGCTGATGAGCCTCAACAACAACGGCCAGGCCATCACCCTGTCCAAGGCGCTGGCCGACAAGAAGGCCGTGGACGGCGCCTCGCTGGCCAAGCTGATGAGCACCGACAAGCGCGAATACACCTTCGCGCAGACCTTCCCGACCGGCACGCACGCCATGTGGCTGTACTACTGGCTGGCCACCTACGGCATCAACCCGATGAAGGACGCCAAGGTCATCACCGTGCCGCCGCCGCAGATGGTCGCCAACATGCGCGTGGGCAACATGGACGGCTACTGCGTGGGCGAGCCCTGGGGCCACCGCGCCATCATGGATGGCATCGGCATCACGGCGGTGACCACCCAGGACATCTGGCAGGACCACCCCGAGAAGGTGCTGGGCTGCACCGACGAGTTCACCAAGAAGTACCCCAACACCGCGCGCGCCGTGATGATGGCCGTGCTCGAAGCCGGCAAGTGGATCGACGCCGGCCTGCAAAACAAGCTGAAGATGGCCGAGACCATCGCCGCCAAGTCCTACGTCAACACCGGCGTCGACGCCATCAACCAGCGCATCCTCGGCCGCTACCAGAACGGCCTGGGCAAGACCTGGGACGACCCCAACCACATGAAGTTCTTCAACGACGGCAAGGTCAACTTCCCGTACCTGAGCGATGGCATGTGGTTCCTGACCCAACACAAGCGCTGGGGCCTGCTGAAGGACCACCCCGACTACCTGGGCGTGGCCAAGCAGGTCAACAAGATCGACCTGTACAAGCAGGCCGCGAGCGTGCTGAACGTGCCGATCCCGAAGGACGTGATGCGCACCAGCAAGTTGATCGACGGCACGGTGTGGGACGGCAAGGACCCCAAGAAGTACGCCGACGGTTTCAAGATCAAGGTCTGAGGCGGAGCCCCACCTTGATGCCACGAGTTGCAAGCCACCCGGTTCGACGTTTTCGCAGTTTCTCCACTGAGCCCCGCTGAGACCGGCCCCGCAGAGCGCCCCCGATGGCACCGCCCCCTCCTTCGCGGGAGGGGGCCGGTCATCCCGATGAAGGATGGCTCACCAGGCCAATTTCTTGCAGACGCCGAGCCGGGTGAGGCCTTGCGCCCCAACCGTTCCAGACCTCCACCTGATCCAAAGGAGTCCTCCATGGTCAGCGCCGTTTTCCACAGCCCTTCCGAAGCCAGCGACGCCCTGCGCGCCGACAAGGCCTCCGCCAAGTCCGCATCCACCCCCATGACCGCTGCTTCCTCCGCCCTGCCCGCCACGGCCCCTGCTCAACCCGCCAAGGCCCCGTTCGACTGGGCTGGCTGGGCCTTCAAGGTCCTTTCGCCATTGGCCGGCCTCGCCCTGCTGATCGGCATCTGGGCCCTGCTCACGATGAAGAGCACCAACTTCCCGACACCGCTGCAGACCTGGGACGCCGCCGTGGTGCTGTTCTCGGATCCGTTCTACAGCAACGGCCCCAATGACCAGGGCATTGGCTGGAACATCCTGTTCTCGCTCAAGCGCGTGGCCATGGGCTTCGGCCTGGCCGCGCTGGTGGGCATCCCGATGGGCTTCATCATCGGCCGCTCGAAGGTGATCGGCGGCATGCTCAACCCCATCATCAGCCTGCTGCGCCCGGTTTCGCCGCTGGCCTGGCTGCCCATCGGCCTGCTGGTGTTCAAGTCGGCCGATCCGGCTGCCATCTGGACCATCTTCATCTGCTCGATCTGGCCGATGATCATCAACACCGCCGTGGGCGTGCAGCGCGTGCCCGAGGACTACCTGAATGTGGCCAAGGTGCTCAACCTGAGCGAGTGGAAGATCGTCACCAAGATCCTCTTTCCTTCGGTGCTGCCCTACATGCTGACCGGCGTGCGCCTGTCGGTGGGCACGGCCTGGCTGGTGATCGTGGCCGCCGAGATGCTGACCGGCGGCGTGGGCATCGGCTTCTGGGTGTGGGACGAGTGGAACAACCTCAACGTCCAGCACATCATCATCGCCATCTTCGTGATCGGCATCGTCGGCCTGCTGCTGGAGAACGCCCTGGTGGCGGTCGCCAAGCGCTTCAGCTTCGAATGAGGAGAACACCATGACTGCATTCATCGACATCAGCCAGGCCGAGATGGTGTTCAACACCAAGAAGGGCCAGTTCCATGCGCTGCGCGAGATCAACCTGCAGATCAACAAGGGCGAGTTCATCGCGCTGATCGGCCACTCGGGCTGCGGCAAGTCGACGCTGCTGAACCTGATCGCCGGCCTGCTGACGCCTTCGAGCGGCGGCCTGATCTGCGACAACCGCGAGATCGCCGGCCCCGGCCCCGAGCGCGCGATGGTGTTCCAAAACCACTCGCTGCTGCCCTGGCTGACCTGCTTCGAGAACGTTTACCTGGCCGTGGAGCGCGTCTTCGGCGGCAAGGAGAGCAAGGCCCAGCTCAAGGCCCGCACCCAGGCCGCGCTGGAGCTGGTCAACATGGCGCACGCCACCCAAAAGCGCCCGAACGAGATCTCCGGCGGCATGAAGCAGCGCGTGGGCATCGCCCGGGCGCTGGCGATGGAGCCCAAGGTGCTGCTGATGGACGAGCCCTTCGGCGCGCTCGACGCCCTGACCCGCGCCCACTTGCAAGACGAGTTGCTGAAGATCGTGGCCCGCACCAACAGCACTGTGGTCATGGTGACCCACGACGTGGACGAGGCCGTGCTGCTGTCGGACCGCATCGTGATGATGACCAACGGCCCGGCTGCCACCATCGGCGAGGTGCTGGAGGTGCCGCTGGCGCGCCCGCGCAACCGCGTCGAACTGGCCGAGGACGCCACCTACATGCACTGCCGCAAGGCCGTGCTGGACTTCCTCTACACCCGCCACGGCGTGGCGCACAAGCAGGCCGCCTGAGTGCCCGCCTGAGGCCTACCGCACCGGCGAGGCTGGCACGACGTTTGCAACACACCCATCGACCGTCGGTTTCGTGCGAAGCCGGCGGTCTTCCTCAGCGGGGGTCCGTGGGTTTGCGAAAACGCCACCGACCCTTTTAAGCCCCCTGTCCTCTCGGACGGGGGGCATTTTTTTGCGCAACGCCCCAAATCAGGGCGCCCAGGACGATCATGGGCACGCAAAGCCACTGCCCCATGCTCATGTTGAGCTCCAGCAGGCCGAGGAAGCTGTCGGGCTCGCGGAAGTACTCCGCGATGAAACGGAACACGCCGTAGCCAAACAGGAACGCACCGGCCACCGCGCCGCGTGGACGTGGGCTGCTGGCATACCACCACAACAAAACGAACAAAGTCAGCCCTTCCAGCCCGAATTGGTAGAGCTGCGAGGGGTGGCGCGGCATGTCGCTGCCCGACTGCGGAAAAATCATGGCCCAGGGCAACCAACCCTCGGCGACATCACCTGGTCTGACCCACCCCATCCAGTGCTGAACATCCGCCCATGCAGCTGATGGCATGACCGGCCGCCCCCACAGTTCACCGTTGATGAAGTTGCCAATGCGGCCTGCCGCCAGCCCCACCGGCACGCAGGGCGCCACCAGATCGGCCACCTCGAAAAAGCTGCGTCCACGCCGCCAGGCGAACACCAGCATGGCAACGATCACACCTAGCAGCCCGCCATGGAAGGCCATGCCCCCCTGCCAGACGGCGAAGATCTCAGCCGGGTGACCCAGGTAATACGTGGGTTTGTAGAACAGCACATAGCCCAAGCGCCCGCCCAGGATCACGCCCAGCACACCGAAGAACAGCAGGTCTTCGATGGTCTCGCGGGTCCAGCCCGCCTCGGCGTACCAGGGGCGCTTCACGCGCTGGGCCGCCAGCAGGTAAAACATGGTGAAGGCCGCCAGGTAGGTCAGGCCATACCAGTGGATGTGCAGCGGGCCCAGCGAGAGGGCGATCGGGTCGAATTGGGGGTGCGTCAGCATGGCGCGAACGATACCGCATGTGGATCGCCACAACGCGCGCCCTGTGACGACACCGAGGGCTGCTGCTAGCATCGATCGATGCATCCCACCACCGTCCAACTCCTTGGCGCGGCGCTCTTCGGCATCGCGCTGATGCACACCTTCTCGACGAAATTCTTCGAGCGCCTGGCGCACGCGCGGCCCGCGCACGCCGGCCTGTGGCACTTCCTGGCCGAAGTCGAGGTGGTGTTCGGCTTCTGGGCGATGGTGCTGATGGTGTGCATGTTCGCCATCGAGGGGCGTGACGAAGCCGTCCGCTACCTGGATGGGCGCAACTTCACCGAGCCGCTGTTCGTGTTCGCGATCATGGTGGCCGCAGCGAGCAAACCGATCCTCCAGCTCGCCGGCCTGCTGACCCGCGGGCTCACGCGGCTCGTGCCCCTGCCCGGTGCCATGGGGATGACGCTGGTCATCCTGGCCTTCGTGCCCCTGCTGGGTTCCTTCATCACCGAGCCGGCGGCCATGACCCTGGCCGCTTTGCTACTGCGCGACAGCCTGTTCAAGCAGGGCGTTTCAGAGAGGCTCAAGTACGGCGTGCTGGGCGTGCTGTTCGTCAACGTGTCGATCGGTGGCACGCTCACGCCTTACGCCGCGCCGCCCGTGCTGATGGTGGCCAGCGCCTGGGGATGGGACCTGGGCTTCATGCTCGCCAATTTCGGCTGGAAGGCAGCCCTCGCCGTGGGCTTGAACGCCTTGGGGCTCGTCGTGCTGTTCTCGCGTGAATTCGCCCGCCTGCGCCCGCCCGCCGGCTCACCCGCGCCCATGCCTCCGCTGCCAATCACGCTGGTACACCTGGCCTTCCTCGCTGGCATCGTCACCTTCTCGCACCACGCGACGGTTTTCCTTGCTTTGCTGCTGTTCTTCCTCGGCTTCATGCACGCCTACGAGCGCCACCAGTCACCGCCGATCTTGCGCGAGGGGCTGATGGTGGCTTTCTTCCTGGCCGGGTTGGTCGTGCTGGGCGGGCAACAGCAGTGGTGGCTGGAGCCCGTGCTGACGAGCATGAGCAGCAACGCGGTGTATTACGGCGCCACGGCGCTGACCGCCGTCACCGACAACGCGGCGCTCACCTACCTGGGCTCGCTGGTGCCCGGCTTGAGCCCCGAATTCAAATACGCCCTGGTCGCCGGCGCGGTGACGGGTGGGGGCTTGACGCTGATCGCCAACGCGCCCAACCCTGCGGGCGCCGCCATCCTCAAGGAAGGCTTCAGCGACCAGTCGATCAACGCCCTGGCGCTGTTCCTGGCCGCCGCCGGCCCGACCCTGGTGGCCATGGCCTGCCTGAAACTGCTCTGAGCAAAAAAAGACCCCGACACGCGGGGTCTGAAAAACGCTTCTTTGATCCACCAGGGCATTCACGCTTTGGGGTCGGTGAATTATATTTGCACAAATGCAATCGCCGCCACCGATGTCAGAGTTGCGCCAGGGGGATGTTCGCCGCATCGGTGGTGACGGGTTCGCCCAGGCACCGGATGAGCCCCCCCAAATCCGCGTGCATCCTGAGCAGGGTGGCCTCGTCCAGCGTGTCCAGCGCATGAGGCAGAACGCCAGACCACGGTCCGGGCACCTTGGTGAGAATGGACCGCGCTTCGTCGGTGGCGAACAGCGACACCGCGCGCCGGTCGGCGCCACATCGCTCGGAGCGCAGCAGGCCCTTGCCCACCAAACCACGCACCAGATTGCTGGCGGTGGGCTGACGGATGTCCATGACCTCGGCCAGGCGCCCCACCCCGATGCCCGGCGATTCGGCCACCACGCTGAGCGCCCACACCTGCGCGCCCCCGAGGCCGCTTTCGTGCTCGATGCGCCTGAAATGCGTTTTGACCGCGTTGAAGATGATGCGGAACTGGCGCAGCACCTGCCGGGAGGGCTGGAGGTCGGCGATGGCATCGCCCTGTTCAACGGGATCTGTGGGGTCAGGAGTGAGCTGGCTGGACATGGCTGTGCAGAAATGATGCCAAGACAATGAACGACCCAACCCCCAGCGACATCGGGGAGGCGGAAGCCCTCGGCCGTGAATTATCCGATTGGCGCGCGTGGGCCGCACGGCTCGTGATCATCGGCTTCGCAGTGCTGTCTGGGCTGGCTGTCATCTGCCTGACCTGGCTTTGCGAGGCCGCCCTGGATGTGTTTTTCAAGCTGCAATCATCCAGGCCTTGGCTGGTGCTGCTGTGGACCCCGGCGATCACGGCGGCCGTGGTGTGGCTGACCCGGCGGTGGGCACCAGGCGCCGCGGGCTCAGGCATCCCGCAGGTGCTGGCGGCGCAACACGAGGACATCGCCCCCGAACAACGCAAACGCTTCGTGTCGCTCAAGCTGTCGGTGGCCAAGGTGCTGCTGACCGCAGGCGGCTTGCTCGCCGGGCTGTCGACCGGCCGCGAGGGCCCATCGGTGCAGGTGGCAGCTGGCGTGATGTACCACGCGCGCCGCTGGCTGCCCCAGCGCAGCCACATCAACGAGCGAGGCTTGCTCGTCGCGGGTGGCGCAGCGGGCGTGGCCGCCGCCTTCAACACGCCACTTGGCGGGGTCGTTTTCGCCATCGAGGAGTTGTCCCGCCGGCCAGAGGACCGCGCCAGCGGCTTGCTCATCGCGGCCATCGTGATCGCCGGCCTGGTGGCGGTGTCGGCGTTTGGCAGCGGCACCTACTTTGGCCGCATCCAGGTCGATGTGATCGGGTGGGAGATGCTGCTGCCTGGCTTGGCCGTCACCTTGGCCTGCGGGCTCGCGGGTGGCCTGTTCTCCCGATTGCTCAACTGGGCCCTCAGCCCCGGGCAAGACCGTTTTCGCAGCTTTCGGCAATCGCGTCCTTGCCTGTTCGCTGCAGCCTGTGGCTTGGTCGTGGCGGCCATCGGGCTGGCAAGTTCGGGACACAGTTTCGGCAGTGGCTACCAATCCACGCGCCAGATGCTGGAGGGGCAGGACGCCACGCAAGGGCTGGACACCGGCCTGCGCTTCCTGACCAGTTGGCTGTCGGCGATCTGTGGCGTGCCAGGCGGCATCTTCGCGCCATCGCTGACCATGGGGGCCAGCATCGGCCACGAGGTTGCATCGCTCACGGCCGAACCGAAACCGGTGCTCATCGCCATCGGCATGGCGGCATTCCTGGCCGCCGTCACGCAGGCGCCGCTGACGGCCTTCATCATCGTGATGGAGATGGTCGACGGCCATGCCATGGTGCTCAGCCTGATGGCCAGCGCCATGCTGGCTGCCGCGCTGTCTCGGCTGATCGCACGGCCGCTGTATGAGACGCTGGCGCGTCAGATGGTGAACGCCGCGCGCATCGCTCCCGCAGCGGAGCCGGATCTCTCGTCCCCCAAAATGCCAAAGGCGCCCGCCATGGCGGACGCCTCCGAAGGGGCCAGCGGGTCGCCCCGCCAGTGACCAGGCCTCAGCGCTGAATCTGCGAGAGGTCGCGAACGGCGCCCGTGTCGGCCGAGGTGGTGAGCAAGGCATAAGCCTGCAGGGCGGCGGACACTTGGCGCTGGCGGTTGGCAGGCTTCCAGGCGTTCGGGCCCTTGGCCTCCATGGCCTCACGGCGGCGGGCCATTTCCTCGTCGCTGATCGCCAGATGAATGCGGCGGTTCGGGATGTCGATCTCGATGCTGTCGCCGTTCTCGACCAGGGCGATGGCGCCGCCTTGTGCAGCCTCTGGCGAGGCGTGGCCGATGGACAGGCCAGACGTGCCACCCGAGAAGCGGCCGTCGGTCAGCAGCGCACATGCCTTGCCCAGGCCACGGCTCTTCAGGTAGGAGGTGGGGTACAGCATCTCTTGCATGCCCGGGCCGCCCTTGGGGCCTTCGTAGCGGATGACGACCACGTCGCCAGCCTGCACCTCTTCACCCAGGATGCCTTCGACGGCGTCTTCCTGGCTTTCGTAGACACGGGCCTTGCCGGTGAAGGCCCAGATCGACTCGTCGACCCCGGCGGTCTTCACGATGCAGCCCTTCTCGGCGATGTTGCCGTAGAGCACGGCCAGGCCGCCGTCCTTGGTGAAGGCGTGTTCCTTGGCGCGGATGACGCCCTTGGCGCGGTCGAGGTCGAGCGCCTTCCAGCGGCTGTCTTGCGAGAAGGCCACCTGCGTGGGGATGCCGCCGGGCGCAGCCTTGTAGAAGGTGTGCACGGCCTCGTCTTGCGTGACGGAGACGTCCCACTTGGCGATGGCTTCGGCCATGGTCTTGCTGTGAACGGTGGGCACGTCGGTGTGCAGCAGGCCGCCACGGGCCAGTTCGCCCAGGATGGCCATGATGCCGCCAGCGCGGTGCACGTCTTCGATGTGCACGTCGGGCACGGCGGGAGCCACCTTGCTCAGGCAGGGCACGCGGCGCGACATGCGGTCGATGTCGGCCATGGTGAAGGGCACCTCGGCCTCGCGGGCGGCGGCAAGCAGGTGCAGCACGGTGTTCGTGGAGCCGCCCATGGCCACGTCGAGCGCCACGGCGTTCTCGAAGGCTTTGAAGCTGGCGATGTTGCGCGGCAGCACGCTGAAGTCGTCCTGCTCGTAGTGGCGCTTGGCCAGCTCGACGATGGTGCGGCCGGCACGGCGGAAGAGCTTTTCGCGGTCAGCGTGCGTGGCCACGATGGTGCCATTGCCCGGCAGCGACAGGCCGAGGGCCTCGGTCAGGCAATTCATCGAGTTGGCGGTGAACATGCCCGAGCAGGAGCCACAAGTCGGGCAAGCCGAGCGCTCGACCATCTCGACTTCCTCGTCAGAGCAGCTCTTGTCGGCGGCCTTGACCATGGCGTCCACCAGGTCGAGCGCGATGACCTTGCCTTCGATCTTGGCCTTGCCGGCTTCCATCGGACCACCCGAGACGAACACCACAGGGATGTTCAGGCGCAGCGCGGCCATCAGCATGCCGGGGGTGATCTTGTCGCAGTTGGAAATGCACACCAGCGCGTCGGCCGTGTGGGCGTTGACCATGTACTCGACGCTGTCGGCGATCAGGTCGCGCGAGGGCAGCGAATACAGCATGCCGCCGTGGCCCATGGCGATGCCGTCGTCAACGGCGATGGTGTTGAATTCCTTTGCCACGCCGCCTGCGGCTTCGATTTCACGGGCGACCAGCTGGCCCAGGTCCTTCAGGTGGACGTGGCCGGGCACGAACTGCGTGAAGCTGTTCGCGATGGCGATGATGGGTTTTTCGAAGTCGCCGTCCTTCATGCCGGTGGCGCGCCACAGGGCGCGTGCACCCGCCATGTTGCGGCCGGCGGTCGAGGTGCGGGAACGGTATTGGGGCATGGGGGCTCCGGAAAGCGCGGTATGGAGAACCTGCGATTCTAAGCCCGCACCCCGTCAGCGGCGGCGGCCCGGTTTCTGCAAACCCAGGGCGTCCAAGGCTTTCTGTCTGCGGGCTTCGCGCTTGGCATCCACCTTTTCCATGGCTTTGCGCTGGGTGTGCCCCGACGCATCCGACCAACCCCACCAGACAATCGCCAGGCCAAAAGGCACCAGCACGAACCAGGCCTTGCCAAAGCCGGCCCAGGTCCATTCCCCGACCGGGCCGATGCCGGCCAGGTTCATCACCAGCATGGCGACACCGATTGCCACGAACCACATGAGTCATCCACCTTTGTCGGCCTGCGGCACACCACCCCCTGGCGGTCGTCCGAATGCGGCACTGCTGCGTTTATAAATCACCTTCTTGCACAGGAGACCCCCGCATGTTCGCCGTGATGACGACTTCCCGCCCTTCTTGTTCTGTCAACTCATTCAACACCGTCCGCGCCTGGGCGGCCCCCCTGCTCGGCGGCGCGCTCGTGGCGCTGAGCACCCTCGCCTCCGCCCAAACCCCGGCTCAGGCGCAGGCAGGCGAGGCCCTTGCACGCCAGAAGGCCTGCCTGACCTGCCACCAGGTGAACAAAGCAGTGATAGGACCGTCGTTCGCCGACATCGCCAAGAAATACAAGGACGACAAGAAGGCAGTCGACCGGCTGGCCGCCAAGGTCCGCAAGGGCGGCGGCGGCGTCTGGAACATGCCCATGGGTCCGATGCCGGCACAGGGCCAGGTCAGCGAGGCCGAAGCCAAGCAGATCGTGGCCTGGGTGCTCACCACCAAATGAGTTCGGCGGGCTGAGCCAAACAGGCTCCATGAGCCCCATGAGCCATGAAAAAAGGCCTCGCGATGCGAGGCCTTTGTCTTTGCGGCCCACCATGCTTGTGACCCGGTGGCTGCTCAGGCCGCGAACTCAATCGCCGGCGTAGATGTCCACGTCTTTGGTTTCGCGAACGAACAGCAGGCCGATCACGAAGGTCGCCATGGCGATGATGATCGGGTACCACAGGCCGTTGTAGATGTTGCCAGTCTGAGCCACGATGGCGAAGGCCGTTGTCGGCAGCAGGCCACCGAACCAGCCGTTGCCGATGTGGTACGGCAGGGACATCGAGGTGTAGCGGATGCGGGTCGGGAACATCTCCACCAGCATCGCGGCGATCGGGCCGTAGACCATGGTCACGTAGATCACGAGGATGGTCAGGATGGCGACGATCATCGGCTTGTTCACCTTGGCCGGGTCGGCTTTGGCGGGGTAGCCGGCTTTCTTCAGCTCACCGGTGACGGCCTTCTTGAACTGGCCGTCAATGACCTTGACGGCTGCTGCCTTGGCATCCTTGTCGAACGCGGTCAGCGTGGCGGCGGCTTCCTTGGCGGCCTTCTCGGCGTCCTTCAGCTTGGTGGCGGCGTCGGGGCCGGTGGCTGCCTTGGCCTCGGCAACCTTGGCGATGGCCGCATCGTTGGCCTTGGCGGCAGCGGCCTTGGCGGCCGGCACGTCGGCCTCGGTGACCTTGGTCGGTGCGTAGCTGTTGATTGCCACGTCACCCACCTTGACCACGGCAATGGAACCGGCCGGGCCAGCCACGTTCTCGTAGTTCACCGAGCCCGCTGCCAGCAGTTGCTTGGCGATGTCGCAGGAGCTGGTGAACTTGGCGGTGCCAGTCGGGTTGAACTGGAAGGAGCACTCGGCGGGGTCGGCAACGAGGGTCACCGGGGCCGACATCTGAGCCTTTTCCAGGTCCGGGTTGGCGTAGTGCGTCAGCGCCTTGAAGAGCGGGAAGTAGGTCAAGGCGGCGATCAGGCAGCCGGCCAGGATGATGGGCTTGCGGCCGATCTTGTCGGACAGCGAGCCGAACACCACGAAAAACGGCGTGGCAATCAGCAGCGACAGCGCAACCAAGATGTTTGCCGTGGCGCCATCAACCTTCAGGGCCTGCGTCAGGAAGAACAGTGCATAGAACTGGCCGGTGTACCAGACCACAGCCTGACCCGCGACCAGGCCGACCAGGGCCAGGATCACGATTTTCAGGTTGCGCCATTGGCCGAAGGATTCGGTCAGCGGGGCCTTCGAGGTCTTGCCTTCTTCCTTCATCTTCTTGAAGGCGGGCGACTCGTTCATGCTCATGCGGATCCACACACTGACGCCCAGCAGGGCCAGCGAGACAATGAACGGCACGCGCCAACCCCATTCGGCGAAGGCGTCTTCACCAACCATGGTGCGGGTGGTCAGGATCACGATCAGCGACAGGAACAGGCCCATCGTGGCAGTGGTCTGGATCCAGGCGGTGTAGGCACCACGGCGGCCTTGGGGAGCGTGCTCGGCCACGTAGGTGGCAGCACCACCGTATTCCCCCCCCAGCGCCAAGCCCTGCAGCAAGCGCAGGATGATGAGGATCACCGGCGCGGCCACGCCGATCGAGGCGTAATTGGGCAACACCCCGACGATGAAGGTCGAGGCACCCATGATCAGGATGGTGACGAGGAAGGTGTATTTGCGCCCGATCATGTCACCCAGGCGGCCGAACACCAGCGCGCCAAATGGCCGCACGATGAAACCAGCGGCGAAAGCCAGCAGGGCGAAAATGAAGGCCGACGTCGGGTCCAGACCGGCGAAGAATTGTTTGGCGATGATGGCCGCCAAAGAGCCATATAGGTAAAAGTCGTACCACTCGAAAACCGTGCCAAGGCTGGAGGCGAAAATCACCTTCTTTTCCTCGGCAGTCATCGGTGCGTTCGAAACGCTGGTTGTAGCCATGTCAAAAGCTCCTCGTCATTGCGGTGTTGGACCGCGCTTGTGGCGCTGTCACCCCCTCAATCTAGTGGGATGCGTGAAGATTTGTATGAGGGGGAATGCTAGGGGAACAGGGTTTTCTGTGACTTCTGATGGTTAACCCCGGAAACCAATCAGAAAACATCATTTATCAAATGAAACGACCGTGCGAAAACCTGCCGCCTCAAATGGGCAAGCACGGTTCAAACGTTTGATTCAAGGGCGCAGCAAAACCCGGCCCACCCTATTTGGGCAGGCCGGATTTCACGCGTTTCGCGGGCGCGTCAGTTGCTCTTGGCGAGTTGATCCAGGATCGCCGGGTTTTCCAGCGTGGAGGTGTCCTGCGTCACGTCTTCGCCCTTGGCGATCACACGCAGCAGACGCCGCATGATCTTGCCGGAGCGGGTCTTGGGCAGGTTGTCGCCAAAGCGGATGTCCTTCGGCTTGGCGATGGGCCCGATCTCGTGGCCCACGTGGTTGCGCAACTCGTTGGCGAGCTTCTTGGCTTCCTCGCCTTCCGGGCGGGGGCGCTTGAGCACCACGAAGGCGCAGATCGCCTCGCCCGTGAGGTCGTCGGGGCGACCCACGACGGCAGCCTCGGCCACGAGCGGGTGCGACACCAGCGCGGACTCGATCTCCATCGTGCCCATGCGGTGGCCAGAGACGTTGAGCACATCGTCGATGCGGCCGGTGATGGTGAAGTAGCCGGTGTTTGCATCGCGGATGGCGCCGTCGCCCGCGAGGTAGTACTTGCCGCCGAAGTCGGCGGGGTAGTAGCTCTTCTTGAAGCGATCCGGGTCGCCCCAGATGGTGCGAATCATCGAAGGCCAGGGCTTGCGCACGACCAGCACACCGCCCTGCCCCCAAGGCACTTCCTTGCCGGTCTCGTCGACCACGGCTGCGTCGATGCCGGGGAACGGCAGCGAGCACGAACCAGGCGTGAGCGCGTGTGCACCAGGCAGCGGGGTGATCATGTGTCCACCAGTCTCGGTCTGCCAGAACGTGTCGACGATGGGGCAACGGCCGCCGCCGATTTCGCGGTGGTACCACTCCCAGGCGGCGGGGTTGATGGGCTCGCCCACGGTGCCCAAAAGGCGCAGGCTGCTCAGGTCGAAGTTGCGTGGGTGCACTTCGGCAGACGATTCTGCGGCCTTGATGAGCGCGCGGATGGCCGTGGGCGCCGTGTAGAAGATCGTGACCTTGTGGGCGGCGATCATGCGCCAGAAGCGGGCCGCGTCCGGGTAGGTGGGCACGCCTTCGAACACGATCTGGGTGCCGCCGTTGGCCAGCGGGCCGTAGGCAACGTAGGTGTGGCCGGTAACCCAGCCGATGTCGGCCGTGCACCAGAAGACATCCGACGGCTTGTAGTCGAAGGTCCACTTCATGGTCAGCGCCGCGTGCAGCAGGTAGCCGCCAGTGCTGTGCTGCACGCCCTTGGGTTTGCCGGTGGAGCCGGAGGTGTAGAGCAGGAACAGCGGGTGCTCGGCCTCGACCCACTCAGGCGGGCAGTATTCGGGCTGCGCGGCCATGACATCGTTCATCCACAGGTCGCGGCCACCGTTGAACGCCACGTTGCCACCGGTGCGGCGGAACACGATCACCTGCTTGATGCTGTCACAGCCGCCCATGCCGATGGCTTCGTCGACGATGGCTTTGAGCGGAAGTGTCTTTCCGCCACGCACCTGCTCGTCGGCGGTGATGACCATGACGGCGCCTGCGTCCTCGATGCGGTCGCGCAGGCTCTGGGCCGAGAAGCCGCCAAAGACGACGGAGTGGGTGGCGCCGATGCGGGCGCAGGCCTGCATGGCCACGACGCCCTCGACCGACATGGGCAGGTACAGCACCACGCGGTCGCCCTTCTTGACACCTTGTGCCTTCAGGGCATTGGCCAGTTGGCAGACGCGGGCCAGCAGGTCGCGGTAGGACACCTTGCTGACCTGGCCGTCGTCGGCCTCGAAGATGATGGCGGTTCGGTCACCCTGGCCGGCTTCGACGTGGCGGTCCAGGCAGTTGTACGAGGCGTTGATGAGGCCGTCGTCAAACCATTTGTAGAACGGGGCGTTGCTCTCGTCGAGCGCCCGGGTGAAGGGCTTGTGCCAGCTGAGGAGTTCCTTGGCGAGGCGGGCCCAGTAGGCGGTGTGGTCTTGCTGGGCTTCTTCGACCAGCTTGTCATAAGCTTCGCGGCTTCCGATGTGCGCGGATTGGGCGAATGCTGCGGGAGGGGGGTAGAGGCTTGGTGTTGTGGTGGTGGTCTTTTGATTGCCAGTCATGGCAGGGCTCCTGAGAGACGGTGCTTGTGGCACGCGTTTGTCGAACAGGCCAAGGCGGGTACGCTTGCGGCGTTCACCTTGCCAACCCAAGACCATGCTCCCAACTTTAGAATTTGGTACTTCGGAATTACCCCCAAGGCCCGCATGAATTCGAATCAGACCTCGAAAAAAGCCAACGCGCTGTCTTCTTTCATTTTCGCGAGCCGTTGGCTGCAGTTGCCGCTTTATCTGGGCCTGATCCTGGCTCAAGCTGTTTACGTCTTCCACTTCTGGGTGGAACTGGTTCACTTGATCCAGGCCGCTTTCGGCAACCAGGATGCCCTGCAAGCCATCTTCCAGGCCACCGGCCAGCCCACGGACCGCGCGCCCCAGCACCTGACCGAGACCACCATCATGCTGGTGGTGCTGGGCCTGATCGACGTGGTGATGATCTCGAACCTGCTGATCATGGTGATCATCGGGGGCTACGAGACTTTCGTCTCGCGCATGAACCTCGAAGGCCACCCAGATCAGCCCGAATGGCTGGACCACGTCAATGCCTCGGTGCTCAAGGTGAAGTTGGCCACCGCCATCATTGGCATCTCGTCGATTCACCTGCTGAAAACCTTCATCAACGCGCAGAACTACACCGACAAGGTGCTGATCGCGCAGACGGTGATCCACATTGCTTTCCTGTTCTCGGCCATGGCCATTGCCTACACCGACAGGTTGCTGCACCACCCACAGCAAGAGCATTGAAAGCCAGCCGACGTGCCCCCTGATGCCTGAGATGCGCCGTCCCAGAGGCCTTGGGTTCTTGGCCCCTCCTGCCCTCTCGGCGTTCAGTTGGAGCACATCCTTGGCACAATGTCGGCTGCTGTTTTGCCCCCACCACCCTGCCTCAAAAAGGCCCCTGCCATGACGACCATTCGCCACGACGACCTCGTTGAAAGCGTCGCAGCCGCGCTGCAATACATCTCCTACTACCACCCGACCGACTACATCGCCCACTTGGCGCGCGCCTACGAGCGCGAAGAGTCGCCCGCGGCCAAGGACGCCATCGCGCAGATCCTGACCAACTCGCGCATGTGCGCGGAAGGGCACCGCCCCATCTGCCAGGACACCGGCATCGTCAATGTGTTCCTGAAGATCGGCATGGGCGTGAAGTGGGAAGGCTTCGGCAACCGCAGCATCCAGGACGCCGTCGACGAAGGCGTGCGCCGTGGCTACAACAACCCGGACAACAAGCTGCGCGCCTCGGTGCTGTCCGACCCCATCTTCGAGCGCAAGAACACCAAGGACAACACGCCCGCCGTCGTGTTCATGGAGCTGGTGCCTGGCGACAAGGTCGACGTGACCGTGGCCGCCAAGGGCGGTGGCTCGGAGAACAAGTCCAAGGTCTACATGCTCAACCCGTCTGACAACATCGTCGACTGGGTGCTCAAGACCGTGCCGACCATGGGCGCCGGCTGGTGCCCGCCCGGCATGCTGGGCATCGGCGTGGGCGGCACGGCCGAGAAGGCGGCCCTGCTGGCCAAGGAATCGTTGATGGACGACATCGACATGTACGAGCTGCTGGCACGCGGCCCACAGAACAAGCTGGAAGAGCTGCGCATCGAGCTGTATGAGAAGGTCAACGCCCTGGGTATCGGCGCGCAGGGCCTGGGTGGACTGACGACCGTGCTCGACGTGAAGATCAAGACCTACCCCACCCACGCGGCCTCCAAGCCCATCGCCATGATCCCGAACTGCGCGGCCACCCGCCACGCCCACTTCGTTATGGATGGCTCGGGCCCTGTCTACCTCGACCCGCCCAGCCTGGACCTGTGGCCCGATGTGCACTGGGCACCGGACTACAACAAGTCCAAGCGCGTCGACCTGAACACGCTGACGAAGGAAGAGGTCGCCAGCTGGAAGCCGGGCCAGACCCTGCTGCTCAACGGCAAGATGCTGACCGGTCGCGACGCCGCGCACAAGCGCATCCAGGACATGCTGGCCAAGGGAGAGAAGCTGCCGGTGGACTTCACCAACCGCGTCATCTACTACGTGGGCCCGGTCGACCCGGTGCGCGACGAGGTGGTCGGCCCCGCCGGCCCCACCACCGCCACCCGCATGGACAAGTTCACCGACATGATGCTGGAGAAGACGGGGCTCATCAGCATGGTGGGCAAGGCTGAGCGGGGCTCCGCCGCCATCGAGGCTATCAAGAAGCACAAGTCGGCCTACCTGATGGCCGTGGGCGGCTCGGCCTACCTGGTCTCCAAGGCCATCAAGGCCGCCAAGGTGGTGGGCTTCGAAGACCTGGGCATGGAAGCCATCTACGAGTTCGACGTGGTCGACATGCCGGTGACCGTGGCGGTGGACGCTGGCGGCACCAGCGCGCACATCGAAGGGCCCAAGACCTGGCAGGCCAAAATCGGCAAGATCCCCGTGGCGGTGGCCTGATCAGGCCGCTCCGAGCCCGGACATGCAGGACCCGGACGCTCGTTCGGGACTCGGCAAACAGGACCCCGCTCAGGGTCCTTTTTTCTTTTGGCGCCAAGATGAACTCCCACTGACAGCCTAGGGATGGATGTGCCTTGCCAGCTCGCCTAGCGTTGACCCCTCATCCACGAAAAATGGGGAGCCGAGCATGCCGAACGCCGTCACCGCCAAGGACTTCCTCGCTCACATCCAAGACCTCGCACCCGCCATCGAAGGCCTGCGCCTGGGCGAGTACAGCGACCTGATCGACGACTCGGGCCACCAGTACATCGACATCGTCATGGAGGGCGGCGGCACGCTGGGGCTCGCGTTGCTCGGCTATCTCCATGTGCTGGAGCAGGTCGGCCTGCGCTTCATCGGCATCGGGGGCACCTCGGCCGGCGCCATCTCCGCCATCGCGCTCGCGGCCGCCAACCGCCCGAGCGAACCGCGTGTGGACCGGCTGATCGAAGCGCTCGCCAACATGCCCATGGCCGACTTCGTCGATGGCCGCAAGGAAGGCGACCGCGACGCCATGTCGGCGCTGCAAACCTGGCTGGATGACGACAGCCACACCCTCGGCAAGATCTGGAAGGCGGCCCGCGTTCTAGACAACTTCAACCAAATCCACGCCCTCAACCGCGGCGAGGTGTTTCACCGCTGGATGGACCAGTTGCTGCGCGACATGAACGGCGGCCAGCCCTTGACCGCGCAGCAACTGCGCGTGCGCATGAACGACCTGCCCACGCTGCTGGTGCGCGACAGCGCCGATGCCAGCGACTTCCACCACCAGCCCGATGCGCCGCTGTGGGAGGTCATCAACGGCACACGCGTGCTGCTGCCCCGGCCCAAGCCCGACCAGCTCTGCGTGGTGGCCGCCGACATCTCGACCGAAACCAAGGTGTGCCTGCCACGCATGGCCCCGATGTACTGGCACCAGCCAGATCAGGTCAACGTGGCGGACTTCGCGCGCGCGTCGATGTCGATCCCCGGCTTCTTCGCGCCGTTCAAGATCAAGTCCTTGCCCGCCGACGAGGCCCGCCCGCTGTGGCGATGCCAGGAATGGCCCGATCGCTGCTACGAAGGTGACTTCCTGCCCGAGGTCCACCAGCTCGTCGACGGCGGCGTGCTGTCGAACTTCCCCATCGACGCCTTCCACGTCAAGACGCGCGTGCCCCTGCGGCCCACCCTGGGCGTCAAGCTGCAGTGGGGCGACCACAAGCACGACATCCCTGGCGTGCTGAAGGTGTTCAGCCAGTCCTTCAACACCGCCCGCCACGCCATGGACGCCGAGTTCCTGATGCAGAACCCGGACTACAGCAAGCTGGTCGCCTACATCGACACCGAAGACATCAGCTGGCTGGACTTCGCCATGAACAGGGAGACCAAGCTGCGCCTGTTCCGCATGGGCGCGGTGACCGCAGTGGGCTTCTTGCGCGGCTTCAACTGGCGCGACTACAAGCGCATCCGGCGCTCGCTGGCCGAGGCTTACACCGCACGCGCCTGAGCCCCGCGTGCCACGCCCGGCGCGTCTTAAGATGCGCCGCATGAAGAACCCGCACTTCAACCCGGCGAAGAAGCACCACCGCCCCGACGGTTTCCAGAACAATTACCAGTCTTTTCAAGGCAAGCGCTGGCATGAACTGCTGCGATGGCGCTGGGAGGCCTGGCGCGCGGGCCACCCCAAGCCGCTGCAACAGCCCATCCCGGTTGTCAAACCTGATCTGGCGTTCATCCAGGCCAACGCCCAGGCCGGCCTCGCCATGCAGCCCGCGGCGACCTGGATCGGGCACATCACCGTGCTGTTGCAAGTGGGCGGGCTCAACATCCTCACCGACCCGGTTTTTTCGGAGCGCTGCTTCCCGGTGCAGTGGATGGGCCCGAAGCGGCACACGCCGCCAGGCCTCGCGCTGTCGGAGCTGCCGCACATCGACGTGGTGCTGCTCTCGCACAACCACTACGACCACCTCGACGAAGGCTCGATGCTGGCCTTGAAGCGGCAACCGGGTGGCGCGCCGCTGGTGATCTGCCCGCTGGGGCACAAGCTCTGGTTCGCGCGGCGCGGCATGCACCGCGTGATCGAGCTGGACTGGTGGGACACCCACGTGCTCGACGCCACCGAGCGCAGCGCTCGCATCCCGGTGACGCTGGTGCCTGCTCAGCACTGGTCGGCCCGCACGGCCACCGACGCGCTGCGCAGCCTGTGGGGAGGCTTCGTGGTGCGCTCACCCGACTGTCATGTCTACTTCGCAGGTGACACCGGTTATTCGAAGGACTTCGTCGACATCCGCCAGCACTTCGCGCTGGAGCACACGCCGGAGAAAGGCGGTGGGTTCGACCTGGCCTTGCTGCCGATCGGGGCCTATGAGCCGCGCTGGTTCATGAAAGACCAGCATGTGAACCCCGAGGAGTCGGTGCAGATCTTTCATGACATCGGCTGCAAGCGTGCGATGGCGGTGCATTGGGGCACGTTTCAACTGACGGACGAGGCCTTGGATGAGCCGATGAGGGCGTTGGCGATGGCGCTTCGATCGGCAAACATCCCGGCGGATCGTTTCCAGGTAGCGGCCATCGGGGAGACGATTCGGTTGCCAATTCGACGAGCCTGATCCATCGCGCAATTTGAGGAATGCGCGGGAAGACGCCTCGCTGAAACGAAAAAGGCCGCTCCGATGGAGCGGCCCGACTGAGGCAAGCGGAGCAAACCGGCTCAGGCCAGGCTGCGGCGACGCATGCGAGTCAAAGAGAACAAGCCGCCCAGCCCGACGATGGCCAACGCAGCAGTGTCAGCTTCGGGCACAGGCGTGAGCGTCGTCAACGACATTGGCAACGACGAGGTACCCTGACCATTGATCGACGTAGACAAGGCGAAGTAAGCGGATTGATCAGTCGTGCTGGTGTTCATGAACACCGCCGTCAGCAGGCGTTCGCTGGACTTGATCTCTTCCAGCTTGGGGTACTGCTGATAGACGTAACCGTAGTACGGATAGTAGTAGCTGTACGAGTATCCGGTGTATTCCCCACGCCCAGCCGCCGAGACATTGAGCGAGTCATTGAAACTCACCGACACCGAAGAGTTGTTGGCGTAGTAGTTGTAGTTCAGGCTCATGCCCGCCGAAGCGCTTGCCGTTTCGGATGCCGAGCAACCGTAGTAGTAGTAATAGCTACCCGGGCAAGCCTGTGGGTTCACCGCGCGCGCAGTCACCGATGCTTTCGCAGTGATGATCAGCATCGACTGAGCAGAAAGCGTCAATTGCTGAGCAAAGGTGGACGCCTGCGCGCTGTAGCTCGTGGAAGGACCATGCGCAGCGCCATACACGGCCAGTGTTTGGTTGTCGATGGACGCAAAGCCCTCGACGTTATCGAGGCTCACGTCATACACGCGGGCAAACGCCTGGTAGCCGTTGCGGGTGCGAGACGCGCTATCAGCATCGCCAGTGGTGGCATCGGCGATCGACAAGCTCAAGCTGGTCTTGCCGCCGTTGTAAGTCACAGTCGGGGCAATTCCGTCGAGCGGATTGAGGTCAATCAGTTGGAACTTCAGGTTGGAAAGGCTGGCCGCCGCATCGGACGCGGCCATGGACGAAGTTGCAAGCGTGCACAGCAGGCACGCCAAAGCGACCTTGGACTTGGTCATTTGGATCACTCCCTGGAAAAATGAGAGGCGGCCCTGCCTCTCAAGGCCGCGCGCGATCAATGTAACGGAGAGTGAAGCATGTGAACTCAGACTCACCCCCTTGAACAGAGGCCCTCCCAAACCCCATCAACCAAAGGGATGAGCAACATCATCAATGCACGGTCCGCTCGAACTCGAACTCGCCCTCCGCATCCACCTTGACCGGGATCACATCCTTCGGCCCGAACCGCCCTTGCAGGATGAGCTTGGCCACCGGGTTCTCGATGCGCTGCTGGATGGCGCGCTTCAAAGGCCGCGCCCCGAACACCGGATCGAAGCCCACCTTGGCGAGCTCGGCCAGCGCCTCGGGTGACACGTCCAGCTTCATCTCCAGCTGAGCCAGCCGTCCTTCCAGGCCCTTGAGCTGGATCTTGGCGATCGACTGGATGTTGGCCATGTCCAGCGCGTGGAACACCACCACCTCGTCGATGCGGTTCAAGAACTCGGGGCGGAAGTGCTGCTTGACCTCGACCCACACCGCGTCCTTGATCTCTTCCGAAGGCTGTCCCGCCATCTGCATGATGTGGTGCGAGCCCAGGTTCGAGGTCATCACGATGACGGTGTTCTTGAAGTCCACGGTGCGGCCCTGGCCATCGGTCAGACGGCCATCGTCGAGCACTTGCAGCAGCACGTTGAACACGTCAGGGTGGGCCTTCTCGACCTCGTCGAGCAACACCACGCTGTAGGGCTTGCGACGCACGGCCTCGGTCAGCGTGCCGCCTTCTTCGTAGCCCACGTAGCCGGGGGGCGCGCCGATCAGGCGGCTCACCGAATGCTTCTCCATGAACTCGCTCATGTCGATGCGGATGAGGTGGTCTTCGCTGTCGAACAGGAAGCCAGCCAGGGCCTTGCACAGCTCGGTCTTGCCCACGCCGGTGGGGCCCAGGAACAGGAAGGAGCCATACGGGCGGTTTGGGTCGGACAGGCCGGCGCGCGAGCGGCGGATGGCGTCGGACACGGCGACGATGGCCTCATCCTGACCCACCACGCGTTCGTGCAGTTTCTCTTCCATGGCCAGCAGCTTGTCGCGCTCGCCCTGCATGAGCTTGCTCACAGGGATGCCGGTGGCGCGCGCCACGACCTCGGCGATCTCCTCGGCACCGACTTGCGTGCGCAGCAGCGTGGGCTTGCCGTTGGCGCTTGAGCCCTTGGCGTTTTCCTTGTCCTGCGCGTCCTTGAGTTTCTTTTCCAGCTCGGGCAGCTTGCCGTATTGAAGCTCGGCCACCTTGTTGAAATCGCCCTTGCGCTTGAGCTCCTCGATCTGGAAGCGGATCTTGTCGATCTCTTCCTTGACGTGGGCGGAGCCCTGGGCCTGCGCCTTCTCGGCCTTCCAGATTTCTTCGAGGTCGGCGTATTCCTTTTGCAGCTTGGTGATCTCTTCGTTGATCAGCTCGAAGCGCTTTTGCGAGGCTTCGTCGCGCTCGCGCTTGACGGCTTCGCGCTCGATCTTGAGTTGGATGAGGCGGCGGTCCAGGCGGTCCAGCGCCTCGGGCTTGGAGTCGATCTCGATCTTGATCTTGGCCGCGGCTTCGTCGATCAGGTCGATGGCCTTGTCGGGCAGGAAGCGGTCGGTGATGTAGCGGTTGGAGAGTTCGGCCGCAGCCACGATGGCCGGATCGGTGATCTCGACGCCGTGGTGAACTTCGTACTTCTCTTGCAGGCCGCGCAGGATGGCGATGGTGGCCTCGACCGTCGGTTCGCCGACGAGGATCTTCTGGAAGCGGCGCTCCAGCGCGGCGTCCTTCTCGATGTACTTGCGGTATTCGTCCAGCGTGGTTGCGCCGATGCAATGCAGCTCGCCGCGCGCCAGGGCCGGCTTGAGCATGTTGCCAGCGTCCATCGCACCTTCGGCCTTGCCGGCGCCCACCATGGTGTGGATCTCGTCGATGAACATGATGGTCTGGCCTTCGTCCTTGGCCACTTCCTTGAGCACGTTCTTGAGGCGCTCTTCGAAGTCGCCTCGGTACTTGGCACCGGCCAGCAGCAGGGCCATGTCGAGCACGAGCACGCGCTTGTTCTTGAGCGAGTCGGGCACCTCGCCGGCGACGATGCGCTGGGCAAGGCCTTCGACGATGGCGGTCTTGCCCACGCCAGGTTCGCCGATGAGCACAGGGTTGTTCTTGGAGCGGCGCTGCAGCACCTGGATGGCGCGGCGGATCTCCTCGTCGCGGCCGATGACCGGGTCGAGCTTGCCGGCGCGGGCGCGCTCGGTCAAATCCAGGGTGTACTTCTTGAGGGCTTCGCGCTGGCCCTCGGCCTCGGGGTTGTCGACCTTTTGGTCGCCGCGCACGGCCTTGATGGCGGCTTCGAGCGACTTGCGGGTCAAGCCGAAGTCGCGGGCCGTGACCGCGGTGTCGCCTTTGTGATCGCACAGTGCGAGCAGGAACATCTCGGCGGCGATGTAGGCGTCGCCAGCCTTGTGGGCCTCCTTCTCGGCGCCCTGCAGCAGGCTCACGGTGTCGCGGCCGGCTTGCACCTGCTCGGCGCCTTGCACTTGGGGCAGCTTGTCGAGGCTTTTTTCAAGGGCGGCGGCCAGCGGGGCCACCTTCACACCGGCTTTTTCCAGCAGCGCGCGCGGCCCGTCGTCCTGGCGCAGCATGGCCAGCAGGATGTGGGCCGGTTCGATGTAGGGGTTGTCGCGCGTGACCGCCAGGCTCTGGGCTTCGGTCAGGGCTTCCTGGAAGGTGGAGGTGAGTTTGTCGAGTCGCATGGGCTCTCCTGGTGTGCTGGGGGCCGCCCGTGGTGTCTGGCGGCCGATTGCTGACCAGATGGTGGGCCGGCGGCGGTTTTCAAGGGCTCGCAGGAGCTGTTGAGGGCCGGCCTCACGCCGGTTTGAGCCAGATCAGCCTTTCACAGTCGCTCAGGCCGGCAAACGCTCACAACTCACCCGATTGCGCCCCGACTGCTTGGCCTCGTACAGGCGGGCATCGGCGCGCGAAAGCGCCTCTTCCAGCGGGCGGGTGGGATGGTGGAAGGCCACGCCCACGCTGATGGTCACGCTGATCATGCCGGTGCCGGTCTGGCAAGGGTGCGCTTCCACGACCTGGCGCAAGCGCTCGGCCACAACCTGGGCATCCTCTGCCGCCTGCAAAGGCAGCATCACCGTGAACTCTTCTCCACCGTACCGGGCCAGCAAGGCACCGTCGCGCAGGTGGTCGGACAGCACCTGGGTGACGTGGCGCAACACCTCGTCGCCAATCATGTGACCATGGCGGTCGTTGATGGACTTGAAGTGGTCGATGTCGATCATCAACAGGGCCACGCCCAGGCTCTCGGCCGGCTGACTGGAGAGCAGCCGCTGCCCATGCTCCCGCAAACCGCGCCGCGAGAGGATGCCAGTGAGGTCATCAGACAGCGAGCGCTGGTGCAGTTGCTGATAGAGGCGCTCGTTGATGATGGCGAAAACAATGGACGCCACCGACAGCGGCAGCAGGGCGATGCCCATGGCCGAGGGGCCCGTCAACCATTCGGGGGCGAGCAGCAACAGCGGCGGATACGGCCCGGGGTGATCCCAGGAATGCACGACGATGACCAACCAGTCAAGCGAAAACAGCAGCGCGGTGAACAGCAAGGCCCACTCGCCGCTCAGGCGGGATTCAGGCGAGCGCAGCAGCACCCGCCCCTGGTCCAGCAGCGTGCCCACGGCAATGCCTGCGAGAACCGCTGCCACCAGGATCTGATAGTTGGCCGGGCTCAACACGCCGCCGCCAAACCAGAGCAGGCAACCCGAGCCAATGGAGATGAGCAGCCCCACGCTCAGCGGCGTGCGCTCGCCATTGAGTTCGCGGAAGCCCCAGGCCAGCAGGGTGACGCCGGTGGCGCAGACACCCACCCCGTGGCGCCAGACCTCGCGCATGTGTTCAGGCGGGGTGACCAGCACCACCAGGAAGGCCGACAAACAGAGGAATGCCGCCCGGTACAGCAACAGCGCGCGGCGAATGCGGGGGTGCTCGGTGCGCACCAGCAGGATCAGCCCCAGGCCGATCAACGAGCCGGCCCCCGCCAGGGCGTAACAGGTGTAGACGTCGATGACGGACATGCGGATGACATGCCGCCTGCGGATTCGGCGGCTTCAGGCCATCATCCCATTTCCCGAGGCAAAGGGGAACTCAGATCAGCCATGCCCGCATGAGCCTGGCGCCCAATGCTGCACACACCAGGGCTCCAATCACATGCGCGAGGGTGTGAAACAAGGCGCCGCCGAAGTCGCCTTTTTCGAGCAAGGCCAGGGATTCGGCCGAAAACGAGGAAAACGTCGTGAAGCCACCCAGCACGCCCGTCACCAGCAAGAGGCGCAACCCTTCGTCAGGGTGACGACCCAGCCAGGCCAGGGCCAGGCCGATGCCCAGCCCGCCCACCAAGTTGACCAACAAGGTGCCCAGGGGGAAACCGCCCCACAAAGGATTGAACCAGACGCCTGCCTGCCAGCGCAGGAGGGCACCACCGGCGGCGCCCAATGCAACGGCGATGGCCGGTGGCCAACTCGAAATCCAACTGCTCATGCTTTGCGCTCCTCGGTTTGCCAGCGGCGTGCGGCGGCTTCGTCACTTTCGCGGGCGTCCACCCAGCGGGCATCGGCTCCGGCGATTTCCTTCTTCCAGAATGGCGCGCGGGTCTTGAGCCAATCCATCAGGAAGGCGGCGCCATCGAACGCCTGTTGGCGGTGAGCGGCGGTGACGGCCACCAGCACGATCTGCTCGCCCACCGACAGCGGGCCGACCCGGTGGATGACCCGCACGCCACGCACGTCGAAGCGCTGGCGGGCCTGCACCACGAGCTCGGCGATGCTGCGCTCGGTCATGCCCGGGTAGTGCTCGAGTTCCATGGTGGCAGGTTGATCGGGTTGGTCAGGTCGATCGGACGGATCCTCGGGGATGGCCCTTGCAGCCTCCCGCCATTCGCGCACGGTGCCCACGAAGCTGACCACCGCCCCCACACCCGTGTCGGCGGCACGCAGGGCGGCCACCTCGGCGCCCAGGTCGAAGTCATCGGGGCCCACGCGCACGCAAGCCAAGGCCTGCTCAAGCGTGATGACCGATGGTGCATGGCTTGAATGGCCCATCGTCAGCCCCCTGTCACCGGAGGGAAAAAAGCCACCTCGTCGCCATCGGCAAGGGACTGGTCGGCTTCGCACAGGGCCTGGTTGCAGGCCATGCGCAGGCCACGATCGGGGTCCAGCGCGCGGGCGTGCTCGGGCGAACGGGCTTGCAAACCCGCCAGCAGCGCGCCCATGGTGGGCTCCGCCAGCGAGGCCAGCTCGACCGACTCTTCTGCCCCCAGGCGCTCGCGCACAGATGCGAAGTAGCGAACGGTGATGCTCATGGGTTGTTCATGTGGTGGAAAGCGCGGATGCCATGCGGCCATGCGTCTTCATGGCTGACGCATCCCCAGCGAGGGCTGCAGAAGCTCCGACCAGGGCAGCCAGCGCAGCCGGTCGCCCGGGTTCACCGGGGTCTGGGGCGGCAGGTCGACCAGGCCATCGGACCAGGCCGCCGAGCTCAGCACGCCCGAGCCCTGGTGCGGGTGCAGTTCGAGTTCGCCGGCCTCGTTGAGGCGGGCGCGCAGGAACTCGCGGCGTTTGTCGGGCTTGGGCCAGTGGAAGGACGCCGGCAGCGTGATGGCACGAGGAAGTTGCCAGCCCTCGCCCGCCAGCCAGCCGATGGCCGGTCGGGCCAGCAGCAAGAAGGTGACGAGGCTGGCCACCGGGTTGCCGGGCAGGCCCATGTAGAGCGCGCGGCCGCCATCGGCGCGCCGCAGCCAGCCGAACACGAAGGGCTTGCCTGGCTTGATGGCCAGCGCCCAGAAGTCGAGGCCGCCTTCGGCCACGACGGCCTGGCGCAGGTGGTCTTCCTCGCCGACCGAAACGCCTCCGCTGGTGATGACCAGATCGCAGGACTCGGCGGCGGCGCGCAGGGCGGCGCGGGTGGTGTCGAGCCGGTCGGGCACGGTGCCGAGGTCGATCGGCTCGGCACCGCAGGCGCGCGCCAGGCCCAGCAGCGTGTGGCGGTTGCTGTTGTAGATGCCGCCCGGAGGCAACGGCTGGCCGGGCATGACCAGCTCGTCGCCCGTGGTCAAAATGCCAACGCGGGGCGGCGCGAGCACGGCCAGTTCTGCGCACCCCACGGACGCGGCCACGCCCAGTGCCGCCGCGCCAAGCCGCCGGCCAGCGCGCAGCACGACCTGCCCGCTGGCGATGTCTTCGCCACGGCGGCGGATGTTCTGGCCCGGCTGCACAGGCTGGGTGAAGGTGACGAGGTCTTCGCCAACTTGGCCTGGCGGCAGGCGCTGGGTGTGCTCCTGCATGACCACAGCATCAGCGCCTTCGGGGATGGGCGCGCCGGTGAAGATGCGCGCGCACGCGCCCGGCGGGAGCGCTGCCCCCACCTGCCCGGCGGCGATGCGTTGGGCCTGAGGCAGCGCTGCACCCACGCCACCGGCTTGCCGCCAGTCGCTCAGGCGCAGGGCGTAGCCGTCCATGGCGCTGTTGTCATGCGGGGGCACGTCCACAGCCGAAACCACGTCTTCGGCCAGCACGCGCATCAGGGCTTTCTCGGTGGGCACGGTCTGGCGGCCGGGCGCCGCCGGCCAGGTGTTCAAGGCGTCGGCCAGGCGAGACCAAGCCTCGTCCAGCGACATCAGGGGTTGGGGGCCTGGGGCCACGTTCTTGTCCTCGTTCAGGTTTTCGCAGGGTGAGGGTGAACCTCGTTGGTCTAACGGCGTCAACACCCGCCCCTCGATTGCACCATCACTTTGAGGTCTGCTCACACCCCACTCATGTGAAACCGCGCCTGAAGGCAGAGAATGTGGGCATGCCCCGAGATACGAAGGCCTCCGGTCATTTCCCACCTTCACCTGGCGAGGCGGGCCGCCCCCTGCCCGTCTCGCCCCGGATCGACGACCCCATGGCCCTGCTGCGCGCCTGCCACGAAAAGGTCGTGCGTTTCACCACGCTGACGCAACGGCTGCAGGCGCATGTGCGTGAGCGGGGGGCCGACGAACAGGCACGTGAAGCGGCGCAGGCCGTGCTGCGCTACTTCACGCTGGCCGCGCCGCTGCACCACGCCGACGAAGACGAAAACCTGTTCCCAGCCCTGCGCTCGCTGAGGCATCCGCCGCTGACCGCGCGCATCGATGCCTTGCAGGCTGAGCACGATGTGCTGGTCGAAAGATGGGCCGAGGTGAGGCCCTGGCTGGAGGCCATCGCCGCAGGCGAGCTGCCAACTGGGGCAGAGCCCGATGTAGACGGCTTCGCGACCCACTATCGCGCGCATGCCCAGGCCGAGGAGACCGACGTGTACCCCCACGCCGCCGAGCTGACACCCGCCGCCGTGCTCGCCTTGGCTGATGCCATGGTCGCCAGGCGCCAGACCCCGGCGGCCAATTGAGCAGGCGCTGGTCAGCCCGTTCAGTCATCCATCAGCGTTTGATCAAACGCCTGCCAACGCTGCGCCAGGTGCCGCCTGGGCACAACGGGCAGGCACGGGCTCCTCGGTCATCAACCTCTCCAGCAGCTCACGCACGCTGCGGATCTGATCACCGAAGGGCAATGCCCCCGCGCCCCGGAAAAACAGCCCCTTCTTCACATCGCCCCGCAAGGCCGCAGCCAACTGGTTGTCGATGCAGAACTGTCCCCAGGTGGCCAGCCCGTCTCGCAGTCCGCATTGCGCCAGGCAGTCAAAGGCCTTGGTGCAGCGCGACTTGACGTGCGCCACGGCCTGCAGCTTGTGCTCGATCTTCAGGTAGGCGTTGAGCCAGGGGGTGCGCACGGCACGCGCCGGCAGCCCCGCAACGCTGACGAACTCGGCGAGGTCTTCGTCGCGTGCTTCGGCCAGCACGCGTTTGAACTCGGGGTGAGCGTCGCCTTCCTCAGTCACAGCGAAGGGCGTGCCCAGTTGCACGCCGGCCGCGCCGAGGTTCTGCACGCGGCGGATGTCGTCCAGGCTGCGGATGCCGCCGGCAGCGATGATGGGGATGTCCTTTTCGATGCCCGCCGAACGGAAGAAGGCCAGGCAATCGGGGATGACTCGATCAAAGTCGAAACGCGTGTCGCCAAGATCGCCCACCTTCGCGGCGCCCAGGTGGCCGCCGGCCAACCGCGGGTGCTCGATGACGATGGCATCCGGCAGGCGCTGCTTGCGCTCCCATTTGCGCACGATGAGTTGCACGCCACGGGCGTCGGACAGGATGGGGATGAGCAGGGTCTTGGGGTGCTCCTTGGCCAGGTCGGGCAGGTCCAGCGGCAGGCCGGCGCCCACCACGATGGCGTCGATGCCCGAGGCCAGCGCCTGCGTCACCGACGCGGCGTACTCCGACACCGCCCGCATGATGTTGAGCGCGAGCAGCCCCTTGCCTCCGCTGAGCTCGCGGGCAGCGCGGATGTCGCGGTCGATGGCCTCGAGGTTGGCGGCGTTGATGGCCTGTTTGGCGCGCTCGTCTTGTGGCAGGCCGGTGGTGCGAGCCATCAGGTCTGGGTGATGGCGGCGCAGGTCCACCGACGACAGCGTGCCCACCCCACCCCATTTCGCCACCGTGCCGGCCAACCTGTGCCCTGACACGCCCACGCCCATGCCGCCCTGGAAGATGGGCAGCAGGGTGCGTCCGCCAAGTTTCAGCGGCTTCAAGGGGCTGCGGGCAAGCAAGTCGGCGAGTTCATCGTGGATGGCGTTCATGTCTCAGCGGTCCGGTCGTTCATCGGGTTGCGCGCAGCGTAAGGGCGCGGCCCTCGGCTGGGATTTGCCCTGCATCAAACGACACGCAGACTCCGCCTGCTCATCGGCATGGGCGACGCGCCCGGGCCGCAGGTGGTCCGTCGATCAAGCAGCCTTGACCCGAGCCTCGACTCGGCCAACGCTCGGTGCAACGCCGAACCACCTTTTGTAGGCTTGGGAAAAGCTGGACAGATCGCTGAAGCCCATGCGCTCAGCGATTTCGGTGAGCGTCAGCGTTTCGTCCATCAGCAAGCGATGGGCCTGACGGCTGCGAACCTCGGCCAGCAGCATCCTGTAGGAGATGCCTTCATCTTGAAGCCGCCGTTTCAGTGTTCGGTCACTGAGGCCCAGTGCGCGTGCGGCCTGAGGCAAATCCGGCGCTGCGTGCAGAGGCGCCGCAGCCAGGTACTGGCGCAGGCATTCGCCGGTGCCCAGGCGGGCGCGGCGACGCTCCAACAACTCCTCGCAGGCCCGCTCGCACATGGCCACCGTGACAGGGTTGGCCTGGGGCAGCCGCAGCGTCAGCAGCTTGGGATCAAACGAGAGGCTGTTGCGGCTGGCGCCAAACTCAGGACGGATGCCAGCCATGCGCACGATTTCATCGAGGCCGCCAGCGCCGCGTTCGGACGGGTGCCGGAACGTGAAGCGAGACAAGGCGAATGCCGGCCCCAGCGTTTCCTTCATCAAGCGCGAGGCAGCTGTCACATCACGCTCCACCAGAAAGCGCTGAATGGCGGGCTCGACGTCGGGGGCTTCGAAATTCACGGTGTACATCCCGCCGTCCAGATCACCCGTTATGCGGCAGAACGCAAACGTCAGGGGGATGAACCGCAAGGCCAACGCCAAGGCATCGCCAGCGGTCGCGCTGCTGATCAAGCCAAGGCCCCACAGCCCGTACGAGGCGAAGTTGTAGCGCATGCCCACTTCCAGACCCAGGCCAGGCTGCTGCCTGCATGCGCGGATGAGGTTGGCGACCACACTTAGCTCCTGGCTGGCCTCGAGTTCGATGGCCGGGTCCTCCAGATCGGCTTCTTTCAGGCGGGAGCGGGCCAGCATCCTGACGGCGTCCAGCCCACGCTCCTGGCCGAACTCGACCAGCAGCCGCACGCTCGCCGAACTGCGCTTGAAATCCCAAAAGTTCATGGAGGGCTCATGAAGGGTGAACACCGATGTGTTTGGCCTAAAGCATAAAGCCTTTGACCTCCGTCAACATTCTCCGCGCTGGTGGATTTGCGCATGATTCGCGCTCGACGAGCGGACATTCGTCCCAAGCTGAGGCTTCAACACATGCACCGCACAGGCACAGAGGGCAACGCCCCTTTCCACACCATCATCATCGGAACCGGCTTTGCTGGGGTGGGGATGGCCATCGCGCTCAAGAAGGCGGGCCTGGGCGATTTCCTCATCCTGGAAAAACAGAACGATGTCGGTGGCGTTTGGCGAGACAACACCTATCCAGGTGCTGCGTGCGACGTGCCCTCTCACCTGTATTCGTTCTCGTTCGAGCCCAACCCGAACTGGTCCAGGGTGTTTGCTCGCCAGACCGAAATCCATCAATACCTCAAACACTGCGCCGAGAAATACGGCCTGTTGCCATCGATCCGCTTTGGCTGCGAGGTGGCGCAAGCCCGCTACCAAGAAGACCTCGCGCTGTGGAGCGTGACCCTGACCAGTGGTCAGGTCTTGCAAGCACGCCATGTGGTCACGGCCACGGGGCAGCTCAGCCGCCCTGTCTATCCCAAGCTGGAGGGCATGGACAGCTTCCAGGGGCACGTCTGCCACTCCGCCCACTGGGACCACAACCATGACATGACAGGCAAGCGCGTCGCGGTGATTGGCACGGGCGCATCGGCCATCCAGTTCGTGCCTGCCATCGCAGATCAGGTGAGCCAGTTGACGGTGTTTCAACGCTCTGCCGCCTACATCCTGCCGCGCCCGGATGGGCCATACGCTGGCTGGCGCAAGGCCTTGTTCAGGACGGTGCCCTGGAGCATGAAACTGCACCGGGCTCGCATCTATGCCCAATACGAAAGCCGTGCCATCGGCTTCACCCGCATCAAGGCCTTGATGGACCTGGCGGTGGGCATGCCCTTCAAGGCACTGCTTCACAAGCAGGTGCAAGACCCCGCGCTCCGTGCGCAACTGACGCCCGACTACCCCATCGGGTGCAAGCGCATCTTGCTGTCCAACGAGTACCTGGCCACCATGGCCAAGCCCAACGTGAAGCTGGTCACCCAGGGCATCCGCCGCATCACGGCCGATGGCATCGAGACGGTGGATGGGCAGCGCCATCCTGCTGACGCGATCGTCTATGGCACGGGTTTCGCTGCCACGGAGTTCCTGGCGCCCATGACGATCACCGGCCGAGATGGCCTCGATCTCAATGAAGCATGGCGCAAGGGCGCGCAAGCCTACCTGGGCATGACCGTGCCCGGCTTCCCCAACTTCTTCATGCTCTATGGCCCCAACACCAACCTGGGCCACAGCTCCATCATCTACATGCTGGAGAGCCAGATCGCCCACGTGCTGCGATGCATGAAGGCCGCCGACCAAGCAGGCGCCAGCACCGTGGAGGTCGATGCGCAGCGCTACACCAGCTTCAACCATGTCGTGCAAGAGCGCCTGCGGGCCACGGTGTGGCAGGGCTGCAAGAGCTGGTATGTGGACGCCAATGGGCACAACAGCACGAACTGGCCTGGCTTCACCTTCGGCTACCGTTGGCTCACACGTTACTCATCGCTCAACGCCTACAACTTCAGCAAGCCAGATCGCCGCGGTGGGCAGGTGGTGCGGCACGCCGAGCCAAAGGGCATGGTGGAGTCGGCCAGCGCTGGCGTGCTGAGGGCTTTTCTGCGCGTGACGTTCAAGGCCTTGGTCAGGCCGCCTGTCGGGGTCGGTGTGCAGCGCTTCATCGTGAGCGCCCTGGCTCGGCTCATGCCCGCCGTAGGCGGCGTGCGCATCGAACACAGAGAGTTCGAGGGTTTGGCCACCGAAGTGATCTCACCTCGACAAAATCCAGGCAAGGGGCCTGTGGTGCTTTACTTGCACGGTGGCGGTTTTTGCGTCGGCAGCGCCCGGACCCACCGCAGCGTGACAACCCGCCTGGCTGCCTCTGGGATGGCGGTCTGTGTGCCGCAATACCGCCTGGCCCCGGAGCACCCTCAGCCCGCTGCCCTCGAAGACGCGCTGACCTGCTACCGTCATTTGCTTGGCAGCGGTGTGGCCCCCCACCAAATCGTGGTCTGCGGTGACTCCGCTGGCGGCGGCCTGGCATTGAGCCTGGCGTTGAAGCTGCGTGAGGCGGGTGAACCTCTGCCAGCAGGGCTGATGCTGCTGTCGCCCTTCCTCGACACGAGCTTGTCGGGCGACACCATCCGAACGGCTTCGGCGCGCGACCCCATGCTCAATGTGGCCTGGCTGAAGCAAGCCGTGCGCTGGTATGCACCTCAGAACAGCCAACACCTTTTGGCGGCCGATCTGACAGGCTTGCCCCCCATGCTGATCCAGGTGGGTGACCAGGAGGTGCTGCAGTCTGACTCGACCCGATTGAGTGAGCTGGCAACGCGTTGCGGCGTGCCTTGCCGGCTGGAGGTGTACGCGGGCCGTTGGCATGTGTTCCAGCTTCAGGCGGCATTCCTCGACTCAGCAGTCAACGCCATAAACGGCTTGGCCTCCTTCGCCTTGCAAAGAACGCATTGGCAACCTGCTGAGCACCTCAGGCATGAGGAAGAAGGCCATCCCAGCGGCAAGGCCGTGGTGCTCTGATTCCCCATTCCTTCGCTTGCATTCAATGATTTCTGGAAGTACCACGTGAACTCTCGCCGCTACCCTAACATCTCGCTCGAGCGCGCGCGCGCCATCAAGTCCACCTTCATGGCTGAGGGCGCGCTGTGCGCTGCCACGCTCTATGTGCCAAAGGACACGCCCCCTGACGCGCAACTGCCTGCCATCCTCGTGGTGGGCGGCTGGGGCAGCATCCAGATGGCCTTGACCTCGTCGTTCACCTTGAGCTTCGTCGATGCCGGCTTCGCGGTGATGGAGTTCGACTACCCGGGCTGGGGCGACAGCGGCGGCTTCCCACGGCAAGGCATCAACCCCTGGCGCAGAACGCGCGTGGCCGACACGGCACTGGCGCACCTGAAGTCGCAACAGCAAGTGCTGGCGCACGACATCACGCTGTGGGGCACTTCGTTCGGCGGCGGGCACGTGGTTGACTTGGCGACACAGCACCCCGAGCTCAAGGGCGCCATCGTTCAGGTGCCGATGCTCGACGGGCTGGCCGCGATGTTCGCCACACCGATCGGGCGGCTCGTGAAGATGATCGGCCTGGGCGTGCTGGATCTGATCAAGCCCGGCGCACCGATCTGCATTCCAACCTTGTCGCACGAGGGTGGGTTCGCCACCATGGACCGCGACGGTGGCTTGGAAGCCCTGGAGGCCGCACTGGCGGCGCACCCTGATCACAAGTACGACAACCGCGTGGCCGCCAGGTCGGTGCTGCCCTTGCCGCTGTATCGCCCTTGGGTGCGCCTGAAGGACGTGAAGATCCCGATGCTGATGATCGGCGCCACAGGCGACACGGTCGCGCCTTTCGTCTCGGACAAGGTCAAGCGCGTAGGCAACCCGAACGTGCAGGTGATCGAGGTCAACGCCAATCACTTCGACCCCTACTTTGACCCGCTGTTCCCAGAGATGTTGGCGCAGCAGCTGAAGTTCCTGCGCCGATGACACGGTGATGGGGCCTGGTCGGCCCCGGTTCATCCGCTCGCATGGGGTGTCCCAGTGAGGGGAAATGCGTGGTACAACGCAGTACCAGCGCACCCTCTGCTGTGACACGGACCAAGCCCACGTGCGGGCCTGTTTGGGCTGCCGGCCGTTACATGAAGTTTGAACCCACGCGCATTGCCGTCCCTGTGGACGATGCCAGTCTGTGTCTGCACCGATTCAAGCGAGCCGATGCGCATGGGCCAGCGGTGTTGATGCTGCACGGCATGATGTCCAACGGCCGGGTCTTCTACAGCCATTCAGGCAAGGGCCTGGCGCCCTGGCTGGCTGAGCGTGGCTACGATGTGTTCGTGGCAGATCTGCGCGGCAAAGGCGGCAGCCAGCCGCTCATTGACCGGCATGCACGGCATGGTCAGAGCGAGATGATCGGCGTCGATCTGCCGGCCCTGCACGCCGCCGTCTTGCACCATGCCCAGAGCAGTCAAGTGCACTGGGTGTCTCACTCTTGGGGCGGCGTGGTGATGAACAGCTGCCTGTTGCGCCATCCAGAACTCATTGCCCAGGTGGTCAGCGTGGTGCACTTCGCCGCCAAACGCAGTGTGAAGGTCCGCAACATGCGCAAGCGGATAGAAATCGACCTGATGTGGAATGGGGTACTCAAGCGCGTGACGCGTTGGATGGGCTACTTGCCCGCACGGCAACTGCGCATCGGTGCAGACAACGAGACCCGCAAAACGCATCGGCAGATTCAGTCATGGGTCCAGGCGGACCGCTGGGTGGACGATGACGACGGCTTCGACTATGGCCGCGCTGCGCAGCACACCAAGTTGCCGCCCACCCTGTACCTGGCTGCCGTCGACGATCCGTGCCGGGGGCATCCGGACGATGTGAAGCGCTTTCGTGCCGAGTCCGGCCCGCACCTGTCCCGTGTCCATGTGCTGTCAAAGCGGGGTGGCGCCATGCATGACTATGACCACGTCAGCATCGTGACCCACCCGGATGCTGGCAATGACCAATTCAAGCTGGTGGAAGCCTGGCTGCAAGACCGCCACGACGCCGTGTCAGAGAAGGGCTGACCTCTCACCGAGGCAGCTCAGCCTGTGCCGCCTTGAGTACGCCTAACGCTGGTGCGAGCAGGCTGTGGACGTACAAGGTGCCTTTCACCTCGGTGATGCCGGTCACTTCCGGGTAACGACCACTGGGGTCTTGCAGGTCTGCGAGGACCTGGCCCTGCTCGTTGAACGCCAGTGCATGGCCATAGGGCTTGGGCACGGGCAACAGGAAGTGGGGCAGACGGAAAGAAGCGGCACGCAAGAAGGGCCAGGGGGCCAGGGCGTCGGCCAGCACGCTGCGGGCTTTGGGCAGGCCGACCCAATACCGGCCCGAATCCCCCTTGGTCAGGTTATCGGGAAATGCCGGCAGGTTGTCCAGGACCACACGGGCCGTGCTGCCCGGCTCACGGATGTCGAGCTGCCTGGCTGACATGGGGATGCGCCAGATGCGGTAGCGTCCGGTCTCTGCCACCAACAGCGATCGGCCATCCGCTGCCAGCACGATGCCGTTGGCGAACACCAGACCCGTGGCGATGACCTCTGTGGTGTGCGTGGCGGGGTCATGCACCAGCACCCGGCCATTGCCCAGCTGCTCCAAGATCTCGGCCAGGCTCACCGCCATCGGGTCGCCCCAGGGACCAGGTTTAAACCGGTGGCTGGCTTCGGTGAAGTAGATGCGGCCATCTGGTGCGACGGCCACGGCGTCGGCGAAGACGATGGCATCGGTGTCCGACACCTTGTCGGTGATCAGGCTAACCTTGCCCTCGAGCGTCACACGCAGCAGGCCCTTGTAGGCATCGGCGGCGATGATGTTGCCATCGCGGTCGAAGTCGAAGCCCAACACGCGACCACCGGTGTCAGCCACTTGCTCCAGGCGCTGTCCATCGCCCTGCAGGCGCACGATGTGGCCGTTGTTCAGCGCGGTGTACATCAGCCCATCCGGGCCTTGTGCCACGTGTTCAGGGCCGGCCCCGGAGGGCAGCGGCAACAGGCGCACATCAACCAGGCGCTCGTTGCGCGCATAGGGGCCGCTGTAGCCCGGCGAAGGCTGCGGCTGCCAGGCCACCGGATGCACGCCAGTGGGCCAGAACAGCAGGTAGCCCATCAGGGCAGCGATGCCCAGGGTGACCATGGCCAAGAAGGGCTTGCTCATCATGTCGACGCAACGTTAAAACAAGGGAAGCTCAGGTGGTGGCGACGCGCCTAACGATGCGAGTAACGAGGCTGGGGGCCAAGCGCTGAAGGTGGACGAGCCAGCCTTCCTTGCCAGCGATCACCAAACGAGAACGACGTTGGGCCAGCCCATGGACGATCGCCTCGGCCACCCGCTGTGGCGGCATCGCATTGGACTGCCCCGGGTCCTGCTTGCCATGGGTACCTCCCTGTGCTGTGAGGGCATGCACCGATATGTCCGTGTTCACGAAGCCGGGGTAGGCCAGCATGATGTGCAGGCCCTGGTCCATGGTCTCTGTGCGCAGGGCCTCGAAGAAGCCGTGCAAGGCATGTTTCGCGGCGATGTAGGCCGAGCGATGCGGCGTGGCGATCAGGCCCAGCACACTCGCCACCGCCACGATGCTACCGTGCCCACGACGGATCATCTCCGGCGCCACCAGCTTGGTGAGCTGCAGCGGCCCGAAGTAGTTCACCGCCATGACCTTGCGATCGACCTCCAGGTTGGTCTCCAGCGCCATGGATCGGTGGGTGATGCCGGCGTTGTGCACCAGCACATCCACCGGCCACCCGCTTGACGTGATCCGCGCGCAGGCCTGCGCGACCTCCTCGCCATCGGTGAGATCGAATGTCTCGATGCGGCATTGGACGTCGCTGCGCAAACGCTGGCACGCGGCGACCGTCTTGCCCAGGCCGAAGCGCTCGGATGCGGGTGCGGACAGGATGAGCCTGGCACCTCGTGCCGCAAAGGCCTTGGCCAACTCGGCACCAATGCCACGCGAGGCACCGGTGATCCAGACGACCTGCTTGTCAAATGAATCGTCGGCCATGTCAGTCTTCCTTGTGCCGGGCGGTCAAGGCGTGGCCCATGCTGCTGACGCCAAAAGACCGACCAATCGCCTGTACTTCTGCTTCGACCTTGGGCACGGCCACGCGGGCCTTGCGCTTGACGAAGAACTCCCACACCGGGCTCATGAAGAGCTGACGCACCGCCCCGATGGGAGCCAGCGCTGCGGGCACATAGGTCTTGCGTTGTCGGCAGTTCACGGCCTTGACCATGCACTTCGCGCAGTCCTCCACCGACGTGATGACGTTGAAGGGCCAAGGCAGTTGCTTGAGTGCGTCGTTGAACGAGGCCAGTTCGCGTCGCTGGTCACGCACCAGGTCGGTGTCGATCCAAGCTGGGTAAACCACACCGACGTCCACGCCCTTGTGGGCCACCTCCAGGCGCAAGGCGTTGGCGAAGTGCTCCACACCGATCTTTGATGCGGCATAGGCAGAGGTTCCCGGCATGGACTTGAGGGCAGCGGCAGAGGAGACCAGCAGGAAATAGCCTTGGCTGCTGGTGATGGCGGGCAAGGTAGCGCTCACCGTCCGGATGACGCCGATCAGGTTCACCTCCACCGTCTTGACAAGGGCTTCCACCGGGCTGATTGCCACGGTGCCATTGCTGGCGATGCCTGCATTGGCGATGACCACATCGAGCCCACCAAGATGGGCCAGCGCAGCCGTCACGGCGCGCTGCACCGAGTTCTCATCGGTCACGTCACATTCAGCCCAGAAATGGCGGGGACCCAGCTCTTGCACGAGGGCAGCCAGCCGCTCGCGCTCCAGGCCCACCAGGGCCAACGTGGCCCCCTGAGCCGCAAGTTGTCTGGCGGTCTCGGCGCCAATGCCTCTGGCGGCGCCAGTGATCAGCACGCGCTGTCCCTGTGACTTCATGGTCGATTCCCTGATGATCGAACGGCCAGCGCTCGCCATGTGTGAGCGACTTGCGAGACCGCTGCGCGTGACTCACGGTGAACGCTGGCCAGGTTGATGAATGCATGGCCCAGGCGAGAGAAGTGCAGATGCTGAACCGGGATGCCCGCGCGGCGGAGGTGGTCCACGTAGGCCTGACCTTCGTCCTTCAGCATGTCGTAGCCGGCCGTGGCAACCAGTGCCGGGGCCATCCCCGGCGGCACACTGGCCAGCAAGGGCGAAACCCGCGCATCTGCGGCATGCGCTTGAACATCCCGCAGGTAAGCACCGTAGAACGTTGCTCTTTCAGTGCGATCAAGGAAGTAGCCTGCGCCGTACCGCGTGTGCGATGGCCTCGTTTGCGTCAGGTCCGTCCCTGGGTAGATCAGCAGTTGTGCTGCGACATGCAGGCCTTCCTGAGCGAGGCAAGCCGCTGTGACAGCAGCCAAGTTGGCGCCTGCACTGTCTCCGCCCAGCGCCAGGCCTGTCGCCCCCCAAGCATCAAGCTGCTTACACGCCCAGTGTGCGCTGGCCAGCGCGTCATCCACTGCGGCAGGAAATGGCGCTTGCGGTGCCAACCGATAGGCGACCGCTAGCAGGGGCATGCCGCTGCCTTCGCACAGCAGGCGGCATGCATCGTCATGGGTGTCCAGGTCACCCATGATGAACCCACCGCCGTGGAAGAACACCGTCAGCGGTGCCCTGCTCTCGGGCGACTTGGGGCGATAAAGCCGCGCAGCCAACGTGCCGTTTTCGGTGGGAATGGACAGGTCTTGCGTGGAGCCAATGTCAAAGCCGACCCGAAAGCTGGCCATGTCTGCACAAAACCGCTCGCGCGCGGCCACGGCCGAACCGCCGCGAGTCCCCAGGCCCCTCAGCCTGCGCAGCACCTGCAGGAAAGGCGAGAGTTCATCGGCAACCTGAGCATGTGGCGTTGCCAAGTGGGGGCCCGCATCCAGCAATCGGTCCAGACCACGAAGAAATCGCCCTTTGAAGGAAGACGCGCTCATGGGGAAGCCTCTGCAACGCGGGATGCCGACGTGCTTGGCGAGAGACGCCGCCACGCATAGTCTGACTCCACGACCTTGCCAGCTACGCGCGCATAGCTGAAGGTGAAACCCGGCCAGATGCTGGAGTTCCGCCCCGTTTCATCCAAGTACCAACTCTCGCAGCCGCCCGCCACCCACACCGTGCCATGCATCATTTTCTCGATCCGGGCGAGGAAGCGCTGTTGCGCCGAAGCCGTGGGCTCAACCGCGTCATAGCCCTTGGCCTGCGCCAGCTTGATCACACCAACGATGTGCTTGGCCTGTGCCTCCAGCATGTACACCACGGACGTGTGTCCCAACCCGATGTTGGGGCCGTGCAGCAGATACAGGTTGGGAAAACCATGAACCGTGGTGCCCATGTAGGCCTGGGGACTGCCTTGCCAGGCCGACGCCAGGGAGCGGCCCTTGCCGTCATGGATCAGGTGCGTGAAAGGCAGGTCCTTGGTCTGGAAGCCGGTGCCGTGGATGATCGTGTCCACAGCCCTGAAGACACCATCCTGCCCGATGACGCCGTCCGCTGTGACCTGCTTGACGCCCTCGGTGACCACTTCGACATTCGCCTGCGCGAGCGCCGGGTAATAGGTGTTCGAGATCAAGATCCGCTTGCACCCCAAGGTGTAGTCGGGCGTCAGCTTCTGGCGCAAGACCGGGTCTTTCACCGCAGCATGCATGTGCCTGAGCGCTTTGGCTTGTGCGCGCGCCATCAGCCATGGGTGCAAGAAACCCAGCGCCAAGGCTTCACGGTGGACATAGACCCGGGCCCGCGCCAGCTTTTGCAGCCAAGGCAGCTTGCGAAACACCGTTCGGGCCGTTGCCGAAATGGGGCCGTCGTGGCGAGGCAAGACCCACGGGGGCGTGCGCTGGAACACGTGCATTCGCGCCACGTCCGGTTGGATGGCCGGAATGAACTGCAAAGCGGAGGCACCCGTGCCCACGACAGCGATGCGTCTGCCTTTGGGATTGAAGCCTTGGGGCCAGTTGGCTGAATGGAAGACCTCGCCCTTGAATGCCTGGGCACCCGGAAGCGTCGGAATGAGCGGGTCGCTCAGTGAGCCGAAAGCGCCCACCAAGTGCTGCGCGCGCACTTCACCTCGATTGGTCTGAATGCGCCAAGTGGCGCTGGCCTCGTCCCACCAGGCTTTTTGAACCTCATGGCGCAGCCTCACGTGAGACATCAACCCCAATTCCAGCGCGCAGCGCTTCAGGTAGCTGAGGATCTCGGCCTGGGGCGAAAAGGTTCGGCTCCAGTCAGGATTGGGAGCAAAGGAAAACGAATACAGATGCGACTGCACATCGCAAGCGCACCCGGGGTAACTGTTGTCGCGCCACACGCCACCCACACCGACTGCTCGCTCAAGGATGATGAAGTCACGCACACCCGCCTGCTTCAGGTAGTGGGCTGTGGCCAGTCCGCCAAAACCAGATCCGACGATGGCGACCTGGACGGACACAGGCCCGGTTGAGGTGGGGCAAACGTTGTTCAAGGCCATGGCGCGACGGCAGTGGAAGTGGTACAAAATTGTACCCAAATAATTCAAAGACCGCTTCACTGCTCTTCCCCTCGAATCAATGGCCTTGACGAAAGATGGCATGTCGCCGCGCAGTCGCCTCATCGCTGGCATGGCCAAGGTGTTGGAGCAACGTGCGTTGTCCGAGCTGTACGCCGACGATGTGGTGAAAGAGGCTGGGGTGTCCAAGCGGACCTTCTATCAGCACTTCGCCAACAAGGAAGACTGCTTTCTGGCGCTGTACCGCGAAAACAGTGCGCGGGTGCTGAACGTTCTTCAGGAAGCCTCGGGGGCCGCAGGCCTCTCAGCCCTGGAACGCATCCAGCTAGGCGCCAAGGCTTACCTGCTGTTCATGCAGAGCCAGTCTGCGCTGATGAAGCGGCTCTACATCGACATCCTGTATCTGGGCACGGAGGGCATGAAGGCCAAGCGCGAGGTGCTGCAGCAATTCGCGGATGTGCTGCTCGCTGCGTATGAAGCGGAACGCGTGCTGGTGCCATCGCTGCCGCCCCTGGACCCCGAACTGGTGCTGGCGATCGTGGCCGGCATCAACGAAATGATCCTGTTCAAGATCGAAGACGGGCATGCAGACCGCTTGAGTGACCTGGAGAGCGTGAGCCAACGGCTGATCATGGGTCAACTGCTCCTGAATCAGACCGGCTAGAGCCCAAACATGACGGCTCATGCATGCTGTGCATCGCACACCGATGCAAAAAGTCAGGCCTTTGGCTTGCGGGATGCCGACTTGGGCGCTGCAACCGCTTCAGCGGGCTGATACGCAGCAGCCATGCTTTTGTAGATGGCCAGGTTGTGCTGAACGACTTGGTCGAGTGTCTGCTTGAAGCCCGCTCGAACCCAGTGCTTGGCAATGTAGATGGCCGTTCCAGTCAGCCCCGCGATGACCAAGTCCATGTCGTAGCCACTCTTCTCGAGGTCGGGATACAGCATCGAGACAAAAGTTCGATACATCCCGGCGATCTCGTTGATGGCTGCCTCGGCCCCTCGCATCCCGTTTTCGCTGACGCTCACCGCATCGATCAGCATGATGCGTGCAGCCCTGGGGTCGTCCTGCAAAAACATGTACCAGGCCCGCAAGGCACCTTCACCCAGATTCATCGCATTGCTGGCACGGATACCCTGATGCAGCACCGCAGACATGATGCGCTGCTGCAGCTGACTGCGCAGGTCAGCGTAGACCGCGTCAAACAACTCACCCACCGTCTTGAAAGACTCATAGAAGTAGCGCTCGGTGAGTCCAGCCTCAGCACAGATGTCCCGAACAGACGCGAGGTGATAGCCACGGGTTCCGAAAACTTCAAGACCTGCATCAACGAGCTTGCGCTGACGCTCACGCCGACGCTCAGCCGCATCCAACCCGCCATAACGACGGGTCACCGTCGGAGATCGCTTTCGAGTCGATGGCTTGCTTGTCATGGGTTGAGTTCGGCTTGCTCTGTGAGGTGAGCCGGATTTTGCCGGAACCCTGTCCCACCTCTGATCACAGGTGCCCTCATCGCCCCGCAACCAAGCGTTAACCCATCCCGTGAAACGGGTGGCATTGGTGGATCCACTGATCAATTGAGGCGGGTCAATTTCCTATTCTGATCAAATTGGACATACAAGATAGTCCAATTAGTTCCAAATCAATCCATTCACTGCATCTGTGCGACGCCCAACAGGAGAGAACAATGTCCCACCGCTTCACCATGGCCGCTGTTGTGGCAGCCAGTCTGGCAAGTCACTTGCCTACCGCCGCTCTCGCAGCGGGCGTTGACCCCACCATCATTCCAGTCAACAGCCAGATCGGCAGCGTTCGGGTACCGTTGAAATGCAGCTTTCCAGTCATCGGGAATCAGACGCTCAACATCAAGCTCACCGGCTCCATGGCAACGTCGGTCACCCCGGGCCAGTCGTTCTACATGACCGATGGCAGTGGCGTTCTCGAACTTCCCCAAGGGCTTGTGGATGCGGCATACACCCTGCTCGGTGCACGCCAGGGATCCGGGTCCATTTCTGAGTTGAACTTCAATCTGGTGAATGCAACGCCCTCCACCATCAACGGATTGAACGCTCCCATCATCGTGCCCCCGACGCCGATCAAGGCTGGTGTTCCGCTCAACCTGCTGCTCCCTTCGGCGGGGTTCCTGCAGGTGGGCCCCATGGTCGCAACAGACAAACCTGGACAGGTGCTGGTGAAGCTCGGATCGGCAAAGGGCGTCCTGAAACTGCTAACCAGCACGGGCAAGAACATCCTCTGGGATTTGGGGGTCGCATGCGCAGCGCCAGATCCTTCGATCATCGTCTTGGGCATGACCGTGTCCGGAACCCCATCCAGCGAGGTCTCGGCTCCTCACACGAACATCCGAACGGAAGATCTTGAAGCCCCGTTCATGACCCAGGCAGGCAGTTTGCGTTTCCCTTTGTCCTGCAATTTGGAACGCATTGGGCGACGTGAAATCGACGGGACGTTCACCGGCATCGCCCCCGTTCGGTATGCACCTGGCGAGGTGTTCAACGCCGCGACAAATGGCTATGGCAATCTGGTGTTGCCCGATTCGGTGGTCAATGAAATGCTGGCCCAAGTGCCAACTGCTCGCACCATCTCCGCATCGGTTGACAAGCTGACGTTCAACTCCACGAACACCACGCCATCTACCATTGACCTGGCAGCAGGAGGTGCGTTGAAGAGTGCTCAATCCTCTTTGGTTGCCGGTCAACGCAGCGCGATGCGCATCCCAGCGGAAGGCTTCCTCACCGTTGGCAAATTCAAAGCGACCACGCTGACGAGCGGCAAAGAGTCCGACACTGCGCTGTACATCGGAGAAACAGGGGCCACCGTGGCAATCAAGAATGCCGACGGGCAGGTGGTCGACACACGCCGCGTGGACTGCGATGCACCCAATCCGCCCACCACGATGGTGTCGGTCACCATCGGGGGCAAGGCCGTTTACCCCGCCGCCGTGACAGGCGTGCTCCCTGCTTCTGGCTCGTCGAATGGCGGCACGACGGTGTACCTCACTGGCACCAATTTCACCGATGCCCGTGCCGTCACATTCGGTGGGATGCCCGCCGCGAAGTTCTCGGTGATCAGCAGCAACCTGATTGCCGTGACCACGCCAGCTCATCAAGCCGGGGCGGTCAGCGTGGTCGTGCAAGGCGTTGGCGGTAGCGCCAAGGAGGCGAGCTTCACTTACAAATGAGCCCACCTGAAACGCTGGCGGCCTGAGTCGGAAGGCTCAGCGGTGGCCGCATTTTTGCGGCGCCGCTGGGCCGCCTCATGGCCCCCGCCAAGATCGGCAAGGTGATCGGCTCAGAGGCGCGCTGTGGGCACTTCCAATGCCGCGTTCGCCAAAGGGGGTCAGGCGAGGGGCAACAATGCACGCCAGACCATCCACCATGGAGCGCGCCATGCCCAGCAAGAACACCATCTGCCTCTGGTACGACGGAGGCGCCCTCGAAGCCGCACGGTTCTACGCCGCAACCTTCCCCGACAGCTCGGTCGGCGCTGTCCACCATGCCCCTGGCGACTACCCTGCGGGCAAGCAGGGCGACGTCATCACCGTCGAGTTCACGGTCATGGGACTCCCGTGCATCGGCCTCAACGGCGGCCCGTACTTCACGCCCAACGAGGCCTTCTCCTTCCAGGTCATGACCGAAGACCAGGCCGAGACCGATCGCTTGTGGAACGCGATCGTCGACAACGGCGGCCAGGAAAGCGAGTGCGGCTGGTGCAAGGACAGGTGGGGACTGTCATGGCAGATCACGCCGCGTGTCCTGATCGAAGCCGTGACCAACACCGACCGGGCGGCCGCCAAACGCGCCTTCGACGCCATGATGGGGATGAAGAAGATCGACGTGGCCGCCATCGAAGCGGCGCTGCACGGCTGAGCCTTCACTTCACACCCAGCCGCTTCGCGAGCTTGTGCAGGTTGCTCGCGTCGATGCCGAGCCAGCGGGCCGCCTCGGCCCAGTTGCCGCCGGCCGCGTGCAAGGCCTGGCTCACCAGAGCGCGCTCGAACTGCGCCACCTGCGCGCGCAGGCCCGCCATGCCGGGGCCGACGCCTTGCGCAAAAGACCGCCCCGCTGATGATGTGGTCGACGACGACGCATCCGGGCGCACCGCGCCGTCAGTCAAGCCGAAGCCGCCCAGCCCAGGACCCGCGCGCGGCGTCTCCACCAGGTCCAGCAGGTCTTCCGTCAAGGTCACGATGTCGCGCCGGTTCACACCCCGGCTCAGCAGCTTGAGCGCCGCCCGGCCCATCACGTGCTCCAGCTCGCGCACGTTGCCGGGCCAGCCGTAACGCAACAGCGCCGCTTCGGCGGCCGCGTCCAGCCGCAGGCTGCGCAGGCCCAGCCGTGCCCGGTTCACCTCCAGGAAGTGCCCCGCCAGCAGCAGCACGTCGTCGCCACGTTCGCGCAGCGGTGGCACGTGCACGGGGTAGACCGAGAGCCGGTGGTACAGGTCCGCGCGGAAGCTGCCCTGGCTCACGGCCTCCTTCAGAGCTCGGTTGGTCGCGGCCACCACGCGCACGTCCACCTTCACGGGCTTGTCGGCGCCCAGGCGCTGCACCTCGCCGTTCTGCAGGGTGCGCAACAGCTTGGCTTGGATGCTCAGCGGCAACTCGCCTACCTCATCAAGGAAGATGGTGCCGCCACGCGCCGCCTCGAAACGCCCGGCCCGATCGGTGGTGGCGCCCGAGAACGCGCCCCTGACGTGGCCGAAGAGCTCGCTTTCGGCCAGTGACTCGGGCAGCGCAGCGCAGTTGACGTGCACCATCGGCCCCTTGGCCCGCGCCGAGCTCGTGTGCACCCGCTGCGCGAACAGCTCTTTGCCCGTGCCCGTTTCCCCCATCAGCAGCACCGGCAGATCGGACTGCGCCACCACGTCGACTTCGTGCAGCACCTGCTGCAGGGCCGCGCTGTGGCCGATGATGCCGGTGCGCACGCCAGCGGGCATGGGCGCATCCGACGCGCCCAAGGCGGCCACCCTCGCCTGCCGCAGCACCTGCACCTCCTGCTCCAACAAGCTCATGCGCACGGCCGCCGAGACCCATGGCAGGCAAGCGCGCAAGGCTTCGCGGGCCGCGTCGTCGAAGGTGCCAGGCCGCAGGGCGTCGAGCGTGAGCGCACCCCAGCGCCGGCCGTCGACGTGCACGCTCGCGCCCATGCAGTCGTGCACAGGCAGCGGGTGGCCGGCCATGCCGTCGACCAGGCCGTCATAAGGGTCGGGCAAGGTGCTGGCGTGCTCGAAGTGCACCACCTCGCGGCTGAGCAGGATGGTCGACAGACGCGGGTGCTGCGCCACCTCGAAGGCCCGGCCCAGGGCCTCGCGGCTGAGCCCTTCAGCGGCGACCGGGCGCAAGGCTTCGTCCTCTTCCTGCAGCAGCACCACGGCCTCGCAGCCGAAGCGCGCCTTGAGCTGCCCGACCAGCCTTTGCAGCCGCACGGCGCGCGGCAGACCCACCGCCAAGTCGGCCAGCACCATGTGATCGATCAGGGTTTTTTCGACCTTTCTCATGGTTATTTTTACCCAATTAAAAACGGTTTATTTTACCCTCACGTGCGCCAAGTAATTGATTTACAGGGGGATTCAGGCTGGTCCACGGATTGCGCTGTGAGAGGCAAGCCGTGCCAGCCACGTTTGCCATCCCACCTGAAAAGGAGCCCCTCAATGAGCCACGTCGAACAATCCCTGGGCCTGCTGGCCCGCACCATCCCCGGAGCCACCCGCGTCTTCCACGCCCACCACCTCGACTTTTGCTGCGGTGGCAAGCAGACGCTGCAGGCTGCCGCAGACAAGGCCGGGCTCGACGCCACGCAGATCGCCGCCCAACTCGATGCCTTGCAGGACGGCGCCGACGAGGTGGTCGATTGGACCGAAGCCGGGACGCCAGCGTTGATCGAGCACATCCTCGCGCGCTACCACGCCCGCCATCGCGAGCAGTTGCCCGAGCTGATCCGCCTGGCTCGCCGCGTGGAGCACGTGCACGGCGACCGCCCCGAGTGCCCGCTGGGCCTTGCCGATCACCTCGAAAACATGCAACAGGAACTGGAGAGCCACATGCAGAAGGAAGAGGTGGTGCTCTTTCCCCTCTACAAGCGCGGCATGGGCCACCCAGGCCTGCCGCCCGTGCACGTGATGCGCATGGAGCACGACCACCACGGCGAAGAGCTCGCCAAGCTCGAAGCGCTCACCAACGGCATCACCCTGCCCCGCGGCGCCTGCAACACCTGGCGCGCGCTCTACCTGGGCCTGCGAACCCTGCGCGAAGACCTGATGGCGCACATCCACCTCGAAAACAACGTCCTGTTCGAGCGCACCTGAGGCACCCAAGCGCGCCGAGCCGTGTGGTCAATCGGCGGGCCGCGTGGCCTGGTACAAAGCCTTGACCAAGTCCGACTGGGTGATGATGCCCACCAGTTGCTTGTCAGCGTCGATCACCGGGATGTGATGGTGACCAGCCTCCGAAAACAAGGGCACCAACTCTGCCACCCGCCTGTCACCGCTGATCACGCGCACGCCTCGCGTCATGATGCGGCCGACCGTGTCGGGCATGCCGAGCGCCGCCTTGGCGTCACGTTTGACCAGGGCCAGCAGCCTCTCGGCCACGCCCTCGTGCTGATCCAGCCCCGCGTGCCGCATGAAGTCGGCCACGGTCAGGATGCCGACCACCCGTTGTGATTGGTCGACCACTGGCAGCGCCTTGATGCGGCGCTCGCGCATCAGGCGCCAAGCCTCTTCCAGCGGGGTGCTGACGCGCGCCGTCACCGGCGACCGGGTCATGATGTCCACGCACAGCAGGTGCCCGAAGTTGCGCTCGTAGGCGGCCGCCTCGGCGAACTCGAGGATCTCTTCCAGGTCGTCGCGGCTCACGTCGAGCACCTGGTTGTAGTGGGCCAGCGCGGCATCCAGGTCAGCGCTGGAGAAGCGGCTCGCAGGCTTGGCGACAGGCTGCGCCGCGCCCCGATGAGGGTACCGGCGCCCCGTGAATTCGTTGTAGAGCATGCCCGCCATGACCAGCAGCAGCGAGTCCGTCAGCATGGGAAACAAGGCGAACTCGGGCTTTGCGCCCGTGAGGGCCGTCAGCAAGGCTGCCGCGCCACCCGGCGGGTGAAGGCAACGCGCGCGGAACATCACGGCGATCGCCAGCGCCACGGCCACCGCGCCGGCCACGGCCGGATCCGGGATGAGCAGCGCGCACACGCTGCCCACCAGGGCCGACAGGGCGTTGCCCCCGACCACCGACCAAGGCTGAGCCAGCGGACTGGCGGGCACGGCGAAAACCAGCACGGCGCTGGCACCCAGCGGCGCCGCGATCCAGGCCGCGCCGCCCGCCAACATGGCGGTGTCCAGCCAGCGGGCCAGCAGCGCCGTCACCAAGATGCCCCCCCCGGCGCCGAAGAAGGCCCGCCACTGCTCGCGCGCGTTCACCGCAGGCGATGCCGGCGGCCACAGACCGAGCCACCAGGCCTCGGCCGAGATCCTCAGACGGGAAAGCAAGCGCCGCATGCCGTGCCGCCGAGATCAGTCCATGCCAGGCAGCGCGGCCAAGATCGTGTGTCTCGCGTGGCCGCGATCAGTCCTGGCAGTGCTGGACGATGTAGTCCTTGACCCACTGCGTCTCGTTCGGGCTCACCACGAAGCGCTTGGGCAGCGCCTCCAGGCCTTCCAGGCCCTTGATCCAGAACGGGCGGGCCGGACGCTGGCCAGTGGCTTCGACGATGGTCTCTTCGAACTTGGCCGGCAAGGCGGTTTCGAGCACGATCATGGTCACGCCCGGCTTCATGTGCTCCTTGGCCACCTTCAGGCCGTCGGCCGTGTGGGTGTCAATCAGCGTGCCGTCTTTCTCAAACGTCTCACGGATGGTGATCAGGCGGTCGGCATGCGTGCTGGTGCCCGAGACGAAACCGTAGCCAGCCACCTTGGCGAAAGTCTCGGCAGGCAGTTTGAAGCCACCTTCCTGCTCGACCGCGTCCTTGAACAGGGCCTTGCAGGCAGCGCCATCACGGCCCAGCAGGTCGAACACGAAGCGCTCGAAGTTCGAAGCCTTGGAGATGTCCATCGATGGCGAGGAGGTCTCGTACGTTTCGGCCGAGCCCCGCACGCGGTAAGCGCCGGTGCGGAAGAACTCGTCGAGCACGTTGTTCTCGTTGGTGGCCACCACGAGCTGGTCAACAGGCAGGCCCATCATGCGCGCCACGTGGCCCGCGCAGACATTGCCGAAGTTGCCCGATGGCACCGTGAAGGACACCTTCTCGGCGTTCGACTTGGTGGCGTAGAAGTAGCCGGCGAAGTAGTACACCACCTGGGCCAGCAGGCGCGCCCAGTTGATGGAATTGACCGTGCCGATCTTGTACTTGCGCTTGAATTCGAGGTCGTTCGAGCAGGCCTTGACGATGTCCTGGCAGTCATCGAACACGCCATCCACGGCGATGTTGTGGATGTTCGGATCCTGCAGGCTGAACATCTGGGCCTGCTGGAAGGGGCTCATGCGGCCATGCGGGCTGAGCATGAACACGCGCACGCCCTGCTTGCCGCGCATGGCGTACTCGGCCGCGCTGCCGGTGTCGCCCGAGGTGGCGCCCAGGATGTTGAGCTGTTCGCCACGGCGGCCCAGTTCGTACTCGAACAGGTTGCCGAGCAGTTGCATGGCCATGTCCTTGAAGGCCAGCGTCGGGCCGTTGGACAGGGCCTCCAGGCACAGGCCCGGCTCCAGGTGCTTGAGCGGCGTGATCTCGGGGAAGCCGTAGACCTGCTGCGTGTAGGTCTTGGCCGTCAGCGCCTTCAGGTCGGCCGCCGGGATGTCGTCGATGTACAGCGACAGCACCTCAAAAGCCAGCTCGGCATACGACAGGCCGCGCCACTTCGTGAGCGTGGCGTCGTCCACCTTCGGGTAGGACACGGGCAGGTACAGCCCACCATCTGGCGCCAAGCCTTCGAGCAGGATCTCGGAGAAGCCGCGTTCGGTCTTGTCACCGCGCGTGGAGATGTATTTCATGCCAGCTCTTCCTTGCGCAGCTTGACGATCGGGGCCAGCACCGTGGGCAGCGCCTGCATCGCGGCGATGGCCTGGTTCATGCCGCCCTCGGTCGTCTCGTGGGTCAGGATGATCAGGTCGGTCTGGTTGCCTTCGCTCACCTCATCGGCCTCGCGCTGGATCACGGCGTCGATGCTGATGCCCTGATCGGCCAGGATGCCGGTGAGCTTGGCCAGCACGCCGGCCTTGTCGGCCACGCGCAGGCGCAGGTAGAACGAGGTGACGACCTGGTCCAGCGGCAGCACGGGCAGCGCCGACATCGAATCCGGCTGGAAGGCCAGGTAAGGCACGCGAGCTGCGGGGGCGGCGTCCAGCAGGCGGGCGATGTCGACCAGATCGGCCACCACGGCCGAAGCGGTGGGCTCAGAACCAGCGCCCTTGCCGTAGTACATGGTCGTGCCCACGGCATCGCCCTGCACCAGCACGGCGTTCATCGCGCCTTCAACATTGGCGATCAGGCGCTTCATCGGCACCAGGGTCGGGTGCGTGCGCAGCTCGACACCACCGATGCCTGCTGGCGTCTTGACATCATCGCGGCGGCGGGCGATGCCCAGCAGCTTGATGCGGTAGCCCAGTTGCTCGGCGTACTTGATGTCCGTGGCCGACAGCTTGGTGATGCCTTCCACGTGCGCCTTGTCGAACTGCACCGGGATGCCAAAGGCGATGGCGCTGAGCAACGTGGCCTTGTGCGCGGCGTCCACGCCCTCGATGTCGAAGGTGGGGTCGGCCTCGGCGTAACCCAGGCGTTGCGCCTCTTTCAGGACCACGTCGAAGTCCAGGCCCTTGTCGCGCATCTCGGACAAGATGAAATTGGTGGTGCCATTGATGATGCCGGCCACCCACTGCACCTGGTTGGCCGTCAGGCCTTCGCGCAGCGCCTTGATGATGGGGATGCCACCGGCCACGGCGGCTTCGAAAGCCACGATCACGCCCTTCTCGCGGGCGGCGGCGAAGATCTCGGTGCCATGCACGGCCAGCAGGGCCTTGTTGGCCGTGACCACGTGCTTGCCGGCGGCGATGGCTTCCAGCACCAGGGCCTTGGCGACGCCGTAGCCACCGATCAACTCCACCACCACGTCGATGTCCGGGTTGGCGATCACCGCGCGGGCATCGGCCACGACTTGGGCCGCATCGCCCACGACCTTCTTGGCCAGCTCGGTGTTGAGGTCGGCCACCATGGTGATCTCGATGCCACGGCCGGCGCGGCGGCGGATCTCTTCCTGGTTGCGCTTGAGGACAGTGAAGGTGCCGCCGCCGACGGTGCCGATGCCCAGCAGGCCGACGCGCACGGGGCGCAGTTGTTCTTGGCTCATGGTGTTTTCTTGGGTTCGCTGCGGGTGGCCTCGTGGGCCGCCCGCGTGTTTCAAATCAGGAGAGGCAGGCCCGGCTCAGGCGTGGCGCTTGCGATAGCCGTCCAGGAAGCGGGCGATGCGACCGATGGCGTCCGTCAAGTCGTCGCTGTTGGGCAGGAAGACCAGGCGGAAGTGGTCCGGTTGAGGCCAGTTGAAGCCGGTGCCCTGCACGATCAGCACCTTCTCTTCTGCCAGCAGCTCGTAGGCGAACTGCTGGTCGTCGGCGATGGGGTACATCTTCGGATCCAGGCGCGGGAACATGTACAGCGCGCCCTTCGGCTTCACCACGCTCACCCCGGGGATCTGATTCAAGAGCTCATACGCCAGGTCGCGCTGCTTGCACAGGCGCCCGCCCGGCTGCACCAGGTCCTTGATGCTTTGGTAGCCGCCCAAAGCGGTCTGGATGGCGAGCTGGCCCGGCGTGTTGGCGCACAGGCGCATCGAGGCCAGCATGTTCAGGCCCTCGATGTAGTCACGCGCGTGGCGCTTCTCGCCGGACACCACCATCCAGCCAGCGCGATAACCGCACGAGCGGTAGTTCTTGGAAAGGCCGTTGAAGGTCAGGCACAGCACGTCTTCGGCCAGCGAGGCGATCGAGGTGTGCGTGTGACCATCGAACAGCGTCTTGTCGTAGATCTCGTCGGCCAGGATGATGAGCTGGTGCTCACGCGCGACCTCGACGATTTCCTTGAGCAGGCTCTCAGGATAAAGCGCACCCGTCGGGTTGTTCGGGTTGATGACCACGATGGCGCGGGTGCGCGGCGTGATCTTGGCGCGGATGTCGGCGATGTCGGGGTACCACTCCTGCTGCTCGTCGCAGATGTAGTGCACCGGGCGGCCGCCCGAGAGCGACACGGCGGCGGTGTAGAGCGGATAGTCGGGCGCCGGCAGCAGCACCTCGTCGTCCTCGTTGCACAGCGCGTTGATCGCCATGACGATGAGCTCGGAGGCGCCATTGCCCAGGTAGACATCGTCCACCGTCACGCCCTTGATGCCCTTTTCCTGGCAGTAGTGCACCACCGACTTGCGTGGCGCGAACAGGCCCTTGCTGTCGGTGTAGCCCGCAGCGCCCGAGAGGTTGCGGATCATGTCCTGCACGATCTCGTCGGGCGGCTCCAGCCCGAACACGGCCAGGTTGCCGATGTTGAGCTTGATGATCTTGTGCCCGTCTTCCTCCATCTGGCGCGCCTTTTCCAGCACGGGCCCACGGATGTCGTAACAGACATTGGCGAGTTTGCTGGACTTGGCGATGGGCTTCAAAACGTTCTCCGGGCCGCTGCAGGCAGGGTAAAGGTGGAATTTAACCACACCGCCCTGACAACTGCGCCTCGCCAGGCCACCCCCTTCATTCAGGGAGCGCTTGGCGGCCCATTGACAGGTCGCGACCCGTCGCCCACAATCTGACCAGTCTGACTAGTCAGCAACCAACCCATGCACACTTGGCAATTGCAGGAAGCCAAAAGCCGCTTCAGCGAGGTCGTCGACCTCACCCTCAAGGAGGGCCCCCAACTGGTCACCCGGCGGGGCCAGGAAGCCGTCATCATCGTGGCCGCTCACGAATTCCGCCGTCTCACCGGCAACCCTGCGCCGCTGTTGAGCACACTGCTGAACGCGCCGCGCGGCGAACCCCTGAGCATCGAGCGCTCCGACGAGCCCATCCGCGACCTGCCCCTGTAAAAGCCCGTGAACGATCTGCTGGACACCTGCGTGCTGTCCGAACTGGTCAAGCCCCAACCCGAGCCGGCTGTGCTGGCCTGGATGGGCACGCGCATCGAATCGACGCTTTTCGTGAGCGCCATGACGCTGGCGGAACTGCACCGTGGCGTGTGCAAACTGCCCGCTTCTCAACGCCGCGCCGACCTGAGCGCATGGCTGCGCCAGCTCGAACTCGGGTTCGAAGACCGGGTGCTGCCCTTCAACCAAGACACCGCCCGCGTTTGGGCCCAAATGACCACCCAGGCCGAGCAACAGAGCCGCCCGATGGCCGCGTTCGACTCCATCATCGCCGCCACCGCCATCGCACGAGGCCTGCGCCTGGTGACGCGCAATGTCCGTGATTTCACGTCAGCCGGGGTTCAGGTGTTCAATCCCTGGCCTGACCCACCTTCGACGTTCTCCTCATGAAATTCCAGCCCGACCGCGCCGAAGGCGTCAACGTGATCCACGCCTACACCCGCTCCAGCGTTTCGGTGAACGGGCAGGAGCACACCCGCAGCGTCCTGGTGCCGCCAACCGGCGAACTGATCGACTGGCCCGTGGGCTCGCTCGAAGCCCTCACCGAGGCCGACTTCCAGCCCATCCTCGACGCCCGGCCCGAGGTGCTGATCCTGGGCACCGGCCCCACCCTGCGCTTTGTCAAACCAGCGCTGATGCGTCACCTGATGGCCGCGCGCATTGGCGTCGAAACCATGGACACCGCAGCGGCCTGCCGCACCTACAACATCCTGGTGAGTGAAGGCCGTCAGGTGATGGCGGCGCTGCTGATCGGCGGCTGATCAACCGCTTGTTCGCACCATTTCCGCGCGCTTCACAGTGCTTCACACCCCCTGATCGGGCGGTCGGCGCGAAGCATTTATAATCAACGGCTATTCACGCAGGCTGCTGATTTCCATCACATGACTCCCGCTCTCAACAAACCGTTGCCGGACTTTGAAGCGATCGCCACGAGTGGCGTGAAGTTCACTCCCCAGGGCTTCACTGGCCAGACCGTCGTGCTGTACTTCTACCCGAAGGACCACACCCCTGGCTGCACCACCGAAGCGATGCAGTTCCGTGACATGCACAAGGAGTTCGCAAAAGCGGGCGCCGTGGTGTTCGGCGTCTCGCGCGACAACCTGGCTTCGCACGACAAGTTCAAGCAGAACCTCGATTTGCCTTTTGAACTCATCGCCGACACCGAAGAAAAGCTCTGCCACATGTTCGGTGTGGTCAAGAACAAGATCATGTACGGCAAGAAGGTCAAGGGCATCGAGCGCTCCACCTTCCTGATCGGTCCCGATGGCGTGCTGCGCGAAGAATGGCGTGGCATCAAGGTCGCAGGCCACGTCGAAGACGTTCTCAAGGCCGTGCAAGGCCTGAAACAGGAAGCCGCCTGAGCCGGACAGCGGGGCCAGCGCTGATGCGCCTGATACCCCGCGCCGTTTTTCGCCTGAGGGCAGCGCCATTTCACCCTGTGCGTCCTTGCGGCGTGGCGCTGCGCACACACAGCCAATCCCCCACTTGCGATCCGGCCGGAGTGTGCATAATGGACTCATGCTTCCGAGCCTGACTTGTTTCAGTCCCGACATGCCTCAGCGCAAGAGCCCGTGCCGACACGGTGCCTCGCACGCTGATTCGCCGCAAGGCCGCACACGACCCTGTGCGGCCTTTTTGTTTTTCGTCACCCCAGCCTGAACCATGCCCCTGCCCAAGCCGCCGACCAAACGCGCCGACATGCTGAGCGCTGACGACTACAACGCCCTGCCCAAGGCGTCCCGCACCCCCACCGCACGCGCCGCCAAGGCAGTGACTGAACGCGCCGACGCGGCGAACCAGCCCACGCTGACGCCCATCACGGAAGCGCCCGCGCTCCAGGCCGTGCCTAAAACCAAGGCACGCACCACCAAAAAGGCCAGCCCTGCCAACCCGGCACCTGTCGCGATCGCGCAGCCCGTGGTGGCCGAGAAAATCCCTTCAGAAGCGCCAACCGCGACCCGCTCGGCACCGCCCACCATCAGCCGCACGGCAAGCAGCCACACCCCACGCAAACGGCGTCCCGTGGGCGACGGCCCGACCAAGCTCTTCGTGCTCGACACCAATGTGCTGCTGCACGACCCGATGTCGCTGTTCCGCTTCGATGAGCACGATGTCTACCTGCCGATGATCACGCTCGAAGAGCTCGACGGCCACAAGAAGGGCATGACCGAGGTGGCGCGCAACGCCCGCCAAGTCAGCCGTGACCTTGACTCGCTGGCCGCCGACATGAGCAACCGCCAGCAGATGGACCCGGCCTCGGGCATCCCGCTCAACAAGACCGGCCACGCCGGTGCCGGCGGCAAGCTCTACTTCCAGACCACGGGCATCGCCATCGAGCTGCCCATGGGGCTGCCGCAAGGCAAGGCCGACAACCAGATCCTTGGCGTGGTGCAAGCCCTGCGCAAGGAGCAACCCGAGCGCGAAGTCGTGCTGGTGTCCAAGGACATCAACATGCGCATCAAGGCCCGCGCCATGGGCCTGCCCGCCGAGGACTACTTCAACGACAAGACCCTCGAAGACGGCGACCTGCTCTACACCGGCGTGCTCTCGCTGCCCGCCGACTTCTGGGAGCGCCACGCCAAGGGCATGGAAAGCTGGCAGCAAGGCGGCACCACCTGCTACCGCATCAGCGGCCCGATGGTTCCCGTGCTGATGGTCAACCAATTCGTCTACCTGGAGACCCCGGGCGCCGCCCCCTGGTACGGCAAGGTCGCCGAGATCACCGGCAAGACGGCCGTGCTGCGCACCGTCAAGGACTACACCCACCAGAAGAACGCCGTGTGGGGCGTGGCCGCGCGCAACCGCGAGCAGAACTTCGCCCTCAACCTGCTGATGGACCCGGAATGCGACTTCGTGACGCTGACGGGCTCGGCCGGCACCGGCAAGACGCTGATGACGCTGGCCGCCGCGCTGTCGCAGGTGCTCGATGAGCGCCGCTACACCGAGATCATCGTCACCCGCGTGACGGTGCCAGTGGGCGAGGACATCGGCTTCCTGCCGGGCACCGAAGAGGAAAAGATGTCGCCCTGGATGGGCGCCCTCGACGACAACCTCGAGGTGCTGGCCCGTGGCGACACCTCGGCCGGCGAGTGGGGGCGCGCGGCCACCAACGAGCTGGTGCGCAGCAAGATCAAGATCAAGAGCATGAACTTCATGCGTGGGCGCACCTTCCTCAACAAGTTCCTCATCATCGACGAGGCGCAGAACCTCACGCCCAAGCAGATGAAGACGCTGATCACCCGTGCGGGCCCGGGCACCAAGATCATCTGCCTGGGCAACCTGGCGCAGATCGACACGCCCTACCTGACGGAGGGGTCTTCGGGCCTGACCTTCGCGGTGGACAAGTTCAAAGGCTGGCCCCACAGCGGGCACGTCACGCTGGCGCGCGGTGAGCGCTCGCGCCTGGCCGACTTCGCCTCCGAAGTGCTCTGAGCGGCGCCTGATTCGCCCCACACAGCCGGGCCTCCCGGCTGTTTTTCTTTCTGACCTGCTTGACGTGCCCTACCCCACAGAAAGGGGGGCCGGCACAGGGAAGAATTGGCACCAGACGACGTGGTCTCCCTCCTGTGGGCGACCTGGGCGGTCGAAGCCCATCGGACAATCGGGCCATGTCCTCGGACGCCATCTCACCCACCCTGCAAGCCACTTTGCTGCTGACGCTGGTCGCGCTGGCGCTGACCGCCTCGGCCGTCGCGGCGGCGAAGCTGTTGAACCTGCGTTTGCGCTGGCTGCCGCAGTGGATGCGCCTGAACTGGCTGTCCGACCTGGTGCTCTCGACCGACGCAGACCAGAAACACATCGGCCGGCGCTTCTTGGTGGGTGTGGCGAACTGCGCCGCCGGCGTGCTGGCGCTGAACGTCGGCGCTTCCTTCGGCCTCATCGACGCGCACGCTTGCCTCTGGCTGACGCTGACCGCCATGGCCACGACGGGGATGTTCTACGCCCTCATGCGCTCGGGACTGAACCAGCGTTTCAGCGATCCGGCCCTCACCGAGTGGCAAGGTTCGGCCGTCATCCTCTTCCTGGCCTGGGGTTACCTGATCGGCGGCCCGGGCCGGCCGCTGGCTTTGCTGCTGCTGATGGTGATCCTGCTGTTCAGCATGTTCACCAACACGCCGAAGCAACTGTTCCGTGCCTGCGTGCTCGCGGCGATCTCATTCGGTGTCGCCATGACCGCCGTGGCGTGGGAGGTGCGCACCGAGCCCAACGCGGCGGCCTTCCAACTGGTCTACGCCTGCGTGCTGCTGCTGGCGCTGTCCACCGTCAGCCTGCTGGTGCATCAGTTGCATCAATTGCGCCGACAAGCTCAGTTGCGGCAGATGGAGCTGTCCGAGGCCCTGAACCGCATCCGCGAGCTGGCCACGCACGACGAGCTCACCGGCCTCATCAACCGCAGGCGCATGCTCGAACTCATGCATACCGAGAAGCACCGTTGCGTGCGTTCAGGCCGTGGCTTCTGCCTGGCCATGATCGACATCGATCATTTCAAGCGCATCAACGACCGCCTGGGGCACGGTGCTGGCGACGAGGTGCTCGCGCACGTGGCCAACACCATCGCGGCCGGCCTGCGCGAGACCGACATCGTCGCCCGCTGGGGCGGAGAGGAGTTCCTCGTGATGTTCACCGACACCGAGGAGGACGCCGCCGAGCGGGTGCTGCTGCGCATCCAGGCCACGCTGGCCCAGACCGAGGTGACCGAGACCGATCCTTCATTGCGGGTGACCTTCTCTGCCGGCGTGGGCAACCACCTGCGCGACGAAACCCTCACCCGCACCATCGACCGGGCCGACCGGGCGCTTTACGCGGCCAAGGCTGCGGGTCGCAACCGCGTCGTCCACGCTCAGCCACCGGGAGACGGCGCGGCGCTGCCCACCGGCTGACTGGGCACAGGCCTTGGGCGCTGAGGCGCATGCTCAAACCGCTTGTTCGGCCAGCTCAAACACCGCCATGCTTTCGACGTGGGCGGTGTGCGGGAACATGTTGACAGCCCCTGCGGCCACGCAGCGGTACCCGGCCTGGTGCACCAGCAAGCCTGCGTCGCGGGCGAGCGTTGCGGGGTTGCAGCTCACGTAGACGATGCGACGCGGCGGCACCCAACCCGGCACCAGGCTCGGCTCTTGGTGCAGGTCGGCGAGAGCCTTGGCGAGCGCGAAGGCGCCTTCGCGCGGCGGGTCGACCAGCCATTTGTCGGCCTGGCCGTAGCTGGCCAGCTCCTGCGGCGTGATCTCGAACAGGTTGCGGGCCACGAACGAGGTGCGAGCGGCCACGCCGTTGTGGGCGGCGTTCTCGCGCGAGCGGGCCACCAGGGCCTCGCTGCCCTCGATGCCCAGCACCTCGCGGGCCTGGGTGGCCAGCGGCAGCGTGAAATTGCCCAGGCCGCAGAACCAGTCGATGACGCGCTCTTCGGGCTTCACGGCCAGCAGGCGCAGCGCACGACCCACCAGCACCTGGTTGATGGCGTGGTTGACCTGGGTGAAGTCGGTCGGCCTGAAGGGCATGACGATGCCGAACTCGGGCAGGGTGTAGTCGAGCTTGGGCAGCGATTCATCGAGTGGGTGCACCGTGTCCGGTCCCTTGGGCTGCAGCCACCACGACAAGGTCTGTTGGCCGCTGCCCACCGGGCCGTGCTGAGCCGCGAAGGCACGCAGGCGGGCTACATCGGCATCGCTCAGGGCTTCGAGGTGGCGCAGCACGAGCACGGTGACCTCGGTGCCCACGGCCACTTCGATCTGGGGCAAGCGGTCGCGCTGATCCATGCCGCCGACGAGTTCACGCAGCGGCACCAGCAGGCGGCTGACGTGCGGAGGCAGCACCTCGCAGCTTGTCATGTCGGCCACGTAGCGCGATTTGCGTTCGTGGAAGCCCACCAGCACCGTGCCCTTCTTGACCACGTGGCGCACCGACAGGCGGGCGCGGTAGCGGTAGCCCCAGGTCGGGCCTTCGATCGGGCGCAGCAGGGTTTCAGCGCGCACCTTGCCCAGGTGCCAGAGGTTGTCTTCGAGCACGCGCTGCTTGACGGCCACCTGGGCCGCAGGCTGAAAGTGCTGCATCTTGCAGCCGCCACACAGCCCGAAGTGAACGCAACGCGGCGTGGTGCGCTGGGAACTCTCGCGGCGACGCTCGGAGGGCGTGGCCTGCTCCCAGTTGTTCTTGCGCCGGCTGACGCTGACGCGCACCTCTTCACCGGGCAGCGCGTCTTCGATGAAAACCACCTTGCCATTGGCGCGGTGGGCCACGCCCTGGGCTTCGAGGTCGAGGGACTCGACGTTCAGCCACTCGAGGTGGGGGGGCACATCGGTCGGCGCATCGGTCGGCACCTGGGGGATCACTTGGGTCAGGGCTGCGGCGGGTGCTTCGGCCTGCCCTCCGAGCGGCCTTCCAATCGGCATGCCGGAGGGCGCCACGTCGGCGCCAGAAAGCGAAACGGGGGATGCATCAGTCATCCCCCGATTGTCTCATTGGTGGCAACGGTCGCCACTGGCGTGCAGGGCCCGAGACCAGGCCTCCGGGGTGCCGACTCGAGCCGGATCGAATCAGCGCGACGGCAGTTGACGCGTCGGATCGAGCGGCTTGCCCTTCTTGCGGATCTCGAAGTGCAGTTGCACGCGATCAGCATCGGTGGAGCCCATTTCGGCGATCTTCTGGCCGCGTTTGACGACCTGATCCTCCTTCACCAGCAGGGTCTGGTTGTGGGCATAGGCAGTGAGGAAGTCACCGCTGTGCTTGATGATGACCAGGTTGCCATAACCGCGCAGGCCAGAACCAGCGTAGACCACGCGGCCATCGGCAGCAGCCACAACCGGGTCACCGGCCTTGCCACCGATGGTCAGGCCCTTGTTGCGGCCTTCTTCGAAATTGGCCAGAACGGGGCCTGTGGCAGGCCAGCCCCAGGCGGGCTCGTCGCCGTCGCGGGCGTCGGTTGAAGTCGCGTTGGACGGAGGCGTCGCCACCGGCGCGGCGCTGGCGGCACTGCCGGATGCACCGCTCGATGCGGCACCCGACGCGCCCGACGCGCCTGACGCGCCGGCTGCCCCGCTCGCCGGGCGAGTCGGTGCAGGACGGGGGTCGGTCGGGGCGGTGGTCGTGCGCGGTTCAACGCGAGGCGCGCCCAGCGGTTTGACGACCACGCCCGGCGTGGCCTCGCTGCCTGGCGGCACGACGCGCACCACCTGCCCCACCTCGATCAGGTTGGGGTTCTCAAGGTTGTTCCAGTTGGCGATGTCACGCCAGTTCTGGCCCGACTCCAGCGCAATGCGAATGAGCGTGTCACCCGGCTTGACGGTGTAGTACCCGGGCTTGCCAGCGTTTTCGGCCCCCGGCAGCACCTTGGGCGCACTGGCTTGCGAGGACGCGGACGAGCCGCCGGCTGAGCGGCCCTGGTCTTCGACCGGCGCGCGACGGGTCGAGGAGGCACAGCCTGCAAGGATGATCAGGGTGGCCGCCGCGGCGACCAGGCGAATGGAAGGTCTCATGGGCATGTGTTCGTGGCCGCCGGGCGAAAAACCCAGCGGCGCCATCAGGTCATGCCGGATTTTAGGGGGACGAACAGGACGGCCCCGGCCCGGCTGTGTTTCAGGCTGCCATCAGGCAGGCGGTCGACGATGGTGAGGACCTGGCCTCGACCCGCATCCTCCATTGGGGCGACGAGGCGCCCACCCGGAGCCAGTTGGTCAAGCCAGGCTTGCGGCAGGCTCGCGCCCCCCGCTGCGGCAATGATGGTGTCATAAGGTGCCTGCGGGGCGTGGCCCAGCATGCCGTCTCCGTAGATCAGGCGGATGTCGGGCATGCCGGGCACCGCCGTGCGGAGCTGATCGAGGTGCTGGCGCGCCTTGAGGTGCAAATCGCGCAGGCGCTCGATGGACACGACACGCCGCGCCAGCAGCGCCAGCAGCGCTGCCTGGTAGCCGCAGCCCGTGCCCACTTCGAGGCAGGCGCCCAGCGGCCTGGCCGCCTGTTCGGCCAGCAAGCCAGGGCGCGTGCACAGCGCCTGGATCATGGTGGCCACGACGGAGGGCTTGGAGATGGTCTGGCCCAGCCCGATCGGCAGGCTGGTGTCTTCGTAGGCCTGGTTCACCAGGGCCGTGTCGACGAACTGGTGGCGTGGCACACGCGCGAAGGCGTCAAGCACGCCAGTGTGGGAGATGCCTTCGGCGGCCAGGCGGGCCACCATGCGCTGGCGCACCGACAGCGAATCGAGGCCCACGCCTTGGGGCCGGCTCTGGCGCTGAAGGTTCTCGACGGCATGCTGCAGCGGAGCCTGTGGACGCAGCAGCTCCCGACTGGCGCGCGCCGATGCGGCGGTTGAAGCCCCGGCCGGCAACTGTTCGAGCTGTAAGGGGAAGCGGCGCGGTTTGCGCTCGGCCTGACCCTCGCTCATGCCTGCCCCGCCCACTGCCGCCACTGAGGCAGGCGCTGGTGATCGGTCATGTCGACTTGCAGAGGGGTGATGGACACGCGCCCCTGGCGGATGGCGTGGAAATCGGTGCCCTCGCCGTCTTCACGGGCCTCGCCAGCGGGCCCGATCCAGTAGAACAGGTCGCCACGTGGGTTTTGCTGTGCAACCGCCGGGAAACTGGCATGGCGCCGCCCCAGGCGGGTGATCTCCCAAGGGACCTGGTCGGCATCGGCACGCGAGGGGATGTTGACGTTGAGCAGCCACGGGCGAGCCGACGGCGGCCGCTCCAGCACCTGCTCGATGACACGGCGGGCAACCCGCGTGGCCACATCCAGGTGGGCCCAGCCCTTTTCAACCAGGGAAAACGCAATGGCGGGCACACCGAAGAGGTGACCTTCGGTTGCGGCGGCGACGGTGCCGGAGTACAAAGTGTCGTCGCCCATGTTGGCGCCATTGTTGATGCCAGAGAGCACCAGGTCGGGCTGCGGGATGAGACCGGCAGTGAGGGCCAGGTGCACGCTGTCGGATGGGGTGCCGGTGACATAGCGGAAACCATTGGTCGCCGTGTGCAGGCTCAGGGGCTGGTGCAGGGTCAGGGCGTTGGAGGTGCCGGAGGCATTGCGCTCAGGCGCGAAGACGTCCACCACCCCGAGGCCTTCGCAGGCCTTGACCAGCGCTTCGATGCCGGGAGCAAGGTAACCGTCATCGTTGGCAATCAGGATTCGCATGTGTCCATTGTAGGAGCGCAACGACAGCGGGCGCAAAACATGAAAGGGTGACGTAACGATGGTGACGCGACACGCGGACAGACCGATAATCCACACAATGGAATCATCCGAATGGCTGATCCATTCCAGGGCCCGCATGCCGGGCACATCATCAACCCAGGCCAATGCACCCAGCAGCCTCGGGAGGAGTCCATGGCTGTCAAGGTACTGATTCTTGAAGACAACCCGGTTGCCCGGGGCTTCCTGTGCCGCGTGGTGCGGGAGAGCTTCAGCGATGTAGGCGACATCACCGAAGCCAGCGACCTGGAGACGGCGCGCCGCATCCTCGGCCACGTGGCGGGTGGGCGGGCCAGCCCGCAGGCCGACCCTTTCCAATTGATCCTGGTCGATCTCGAGTTGCCCGATGGCAGCGGCCTGGAGTTGCTCACCGAGCTGTCGCAATACCCGGCCACGCGCATCGTGACCACGCTTTATTCCGACGACGAGCACCTCTTCCCAGCCCTGCAATGCGGTGCCGACGGCTACCTGCTCAAGGAAGACCGTTTCGAGGTGCTGGTCGAGGAGTTGCAGAAGATCGTGCGTGGCCAGCCCCCGCTGTCTCCCGCGATCGCCCGCCGCCTGCTGACTCACTTCCGCACCGGCGAACCCCTGCCCGGCGCCCAGCCGACCACGCTCATGGGCACGGGCTCGGCATCGCAAGCCACGGTGCTGGTTGCCAGCGACCACGAGCGGCTCACCCCGCGTGAGAGCGAGGTGCTCACCTACCTGAGCAAGGGCTTCACGATCAAGGAGATCGCGGCGCTGATGGGCATCAAGTGGTTCACGGTCAACGACCACATCAAGTCCATCTACAAGAAGCTCAACGTGTCGAGCCGGGCCGAAGCGGCCGTCCTTGCCAGCAAGCAAGGGCTGGTCTGAGCCTGACCGACCATGCCGGGCCAGCTGAGCGCGAACGAGGCCGACACCCCGGATTGCGCCCCAGGCGCTGACCCGAGATACGCCTGGCCAAGCCTCGAAGCCGTCCTGCAAAAGCCGTTGAGCCGGCCTCGTTGGGTGGGCTGGCGCCTCAAGGCCATGGTGGCCTTCGTGGTGATGGCACTGGCCGGCATCCTGGCGATGGCCTTCTGGCTGGCGGGGCAGCCACGGTTTCCATTTTCTCTGTCGGTGACGCCGGCGGGCGAGGTGCGGCTGGACACCGCCGACTACCCTCCCCTGCGGCCGCTCGAAGGCAAGGTGCTCCAAAGCATTGCCATCGAACATGAGCAGTTGCCGTCCATCGAAGCCCCCATCCCCGTGCTGGCCCTGTTCCCGAGCGGGCGCTGGTTGCTCGACGAGGAGGAGCTGAGGCGTTTCATCGCCGGGCATGTGGGCCTGTCGAATGCGCTGGAGACCTGGAACCCAAGCGGCGTGACGGTCCGACTCAGGCTGAAGGACCATCCGGACGAACCCATTTTGATCGCCCCACGGGGGTGGACCGGCATCACCCCGTTTTACTGGGTGCTGGCAGGCTTGGCTCTGATGGTGGCGGCCATGGGCGTGATGATGCTGCTGTCCAACGCCGATTGGCGCTACGGCGGATTCGCGCTGCTGTCTCTCACGCAGGCCGGCAACCTGATGCTGATGGCCTTGGAGAGCAACCTGGGGCTGTTCACGCCCATCTCGCTGCTGTCGCTCGACACAACCTTGCGCGCGCTGTTCGACTTGTTGGGTGCAGCCGGCCTCGTCCACATTGCCTTGCTGAATTCCACCCCGGGGCCACATTGGGGTTTCAAGGCCGCCGTGGCGTGGGTGGGCGCGCTGGCGCTTTGGGCGCTGCATGGCAGCCTGCCGACCCTGCAGGCTTGGTGGTTGCTTCAGCTCGGCTGCGCAGGGTTGGCGCTGTGCGCCATCGCGGTCACCCGGGCGGAACAACGCCGGCAGCCGCACCCGCTGAACCTGTTGATGTGCCGAGTGCTGCTGATTGGGGTGCTGACCTGGGGCTTGCTGACGCTGGCGGTCTGGCTCACGCGCGAACGGCCGGACCTCAACCTTGAGATCTGCACCTGGGGCGTTGCGGGCTGGCAAGCCTTCGTGACCTCGATGGTGCTGATCGCGCCCTCCTTCTCGCGCACGCGCCAGGTGCAGCGGGAGTTCATGCTGCTCGCGGCCTCGGGCACGGTCGCGGCCTCGCTGGACCTGCTGTTCATCGCCGTGTTCTCGATGGGCCAACTGGCGTCGATGGCGATCTCACTGATGCTGTCGATGGGGCTGTACCTCAGCTTTCGGCGCTGGTTGCTCGCGCGACTGCCCCGCCCGGACTCGCTCTCGATGGAACAGGTGTTCCAGCAGATCTACCGCATCGCTCGGCAGATGGAGTTGCAGCCAGAAAGCGCCAGCCCAGCGATGGCGCGGCTCATGCGCGACCTGTTCGACCCGTTGGATGTGATGGTGGCCGAAGGACCGCTGAATCATGTGGCGCTCAAGCAGGACGGCGGGCTGATGCTGGTGCCCGTGCCGAGCCTGAAAACATCGGGGCTCAGCCGCCGGGCGGTGCTGGTGATCAAGCACGCGCGTCGCGGCCAGCATCTCTTCACGCGTGATGACTGTGCCCTGGCCCAACGCATCGTCGAGCAATTGCAGCGGGCATTGAGCTTCGATCAGGCCGTCGAGCAAGGGCGCAGCGAAGAGCGTCTGCGCATCGCTCAAGACCTGCACGATGACATCGGCGCGCGCCTGCTGACGCTGATGTACCAGGCGCCGACACCAGAGATCGAGGAATACATCCGCCACACCATCCAGGATCTGAAGACGCTGACACGGGGCCTGGCTGCGCACACGCATTGCCTGACCCAGGCCGCTGGCGAATGGAAGCGCGACATCAGCCACCGGCTGAGCGTGGCGCGCTGCGAGCTGGATTGGCAGATGAAGCTGGATCGCGAAATCGGCCTGAACGTGGTGCAGTGGTCGGCGCTGACGCGCATCTTGCGCGAACTGGTCAGCAACACCATCAGCCACGCGCAGGCGCGGCGGGTGCAGGTCAGCCTGAGCCTTCAGGAAGGCACGCTGCGGCTGACCGTGTGCGACGACGGCATCGGCACGGCGCCCGAGTCCTGGTCGCACGGGCTGGGGCTTGGCGGTGTGCGCAAGCGGGTCAAGCAATTGGGTGGCGGGGTGCGTTGGTGGGTGCGTGAGCCCCATGGGGTCTGCTGCGAGGTGGAGATCCCGAACTTCTCAGGGGCATGCCCAGAGGACGCCTTGACGATGCCTGTGCTGCCTGCGGCGCCCGCCTCGCAACCCCAGGGGGCGACGCCGCACGCCGCTCAGCAGGCCTCTCAGCCACCCGCCCGGCAATCCCCGAATCACGCCTCCCATTGAGGCGTGTTGCGCAGGACCTCGTCAAGCGTGGTCAAGCCCTCGGCGACTTTCATGACGCCTGAGAGTCGCAGCGGACGCAGGCCTTCCTTGGCGGCGGTGCGGCGCAGGGTGGCCATATCGACCTGCGGGTGCATGGCGCCACGGATGGCCTCCGACACCGGCAGCAGCTCGTACAGGCCCACGCGGCCCTTGAAGCCGGTCATGCGGCACTCCAGGCAGCCCACGGGCTTGTGGGCGTTGACCTTGCCGTTCATGCGCCACGGGCGGATGGCCTCGGCCAGGGTCTTCTCGTCGAGTTCGGTGTCGGGCTGCTTGCAGTGCGGGCACAGGGTGCGCACCAGGCGCTGCGCCAGCACGCCGATCACGGTGGCGCTGATGAGGTAGCTGGGCACGCCCAGGTCGGTCAGGCGCGTGATGGCCGAGGCCGCGTCGTTGGTGTGCAGGGTCGAGAACACGAGGTGGCCGGTCAGCGAGGACTGGATCGCCATCTCGGCGGTTTCGAGGTCGCGGATTTCGCCCACCATGATGATGTCCGGGTCCTGGCGCATGAGGGCGCGCACGCCTTCGGCGAAGCCCAGGTCGATGGCAGGCTGCACCTGCGTCTGGTTGAAGGAGGCCTCGATCATTTCGATCGGGTCTTCGATGGTGCAGACGTTGACCTCGTCGGTGGCCACGCGCTTGAGCGTGGAGTACAGCGTGGTGGTCTTGCCCGAGCCGGTGGGGCCGGTGACCAGGATGATGCCGTGCGGGCGGCCCACCAGGCCTTCCCAGGTCTTGGTTTCGGACGGGGCGAAGCCCAGCGCCTCGAAGGACTTGACGGTGTTGTCCGGGTCGAAGATGCGCATGACCAGCTTTTCGCCGAAGGCGGTGGGCATGGTGGAGAGGCGCATTTCGACTTCGTCGCCACCGGGGTTGCGCGTCTTGATGCGGCCGTCGAGCGGGCGGCGCTTTTCGACCACGTCCATGCGGCCGAGCAGCTTGATGCGCGCGGTCATGGCCTGCATCACAGCCAGCGGCACCTGGTAGACGGTGTGCAGCACGCCATCGATGCGGAAGCGGATGGCGCCCATCTCGCGACGGGGCTCGAGGTGGATGTCGGAGGCGCGCTGGTCAAATGCGTACTGCCACAGCCAGTCGACCACCTGGATGATGCCCTGGTCGTTGGCGTCGAGCTGGCGGTTGCTCTTGCCGAGCTCCACCAATTGCTCAAAGTTGTGGGCAACGCTGTCGCCCGTCTTTTTGTTGGCGTCCTTGACGGACTTGGCCAGCGTGTAGAACTCGGTGCGGAAGCGCTGCAGGTCGAGCGGGCTCGACACCACCAGGCGGATCTTCTTCTTGGTGTGGGCGAGGATCTCGTCCACCCAGGCCACGTCGAGCGGCTCGCAGGTGGCAATCGTGATCTCGGTGAGGCTGACCTGCACCGGCAAGGCTTTGCGGCGCTCGGCGTAGTTGATGGACATGACCTCGGCAACGCGGCCCACGTCCACCTTGAGCGGGTCGATGCGCAGGTAGGGCAGGCCGATGCGCAGGGCCAGCCACTCGGTCAGGGGTTCGAGTTCGAGGGCTGCGCCCGTGTCGGCCCGTTTGAGCGCCATGCCCGAGAGACGGACCAGCGGATGCTGGGCGCTGTCGCCTGCGGCGAAGCGTTGGGTCACGCGCTCGGCATCGGCGGGAGTGAGGAGGCCGTCTTCCTGCAGCCAGCTCAGGAGCTGGCGCCAGGCCAGGGGGCCTTTGGGCAGGTCCTTGGGCGAGTCCTTGGTCTGGCCAGCGGCGGCGCGCTGAGGAGAGCGGGAGGCGGAGGTCTGGCTCATGCGGCGGGGGCCTTCTTGCTGGATGGCTTGGATGCTGCGGGCGCGGAGGCTGTTCGGGAGGACGCCTTGGATGCCGATTTGGACACGGCTGCGGCCGGCTTCCACGCGGACAGCAACTTGACCCATTTTCGCGCCGGCAGCGCAAAACGAGCCTCCAGATTTTCGGCACGTTGCAGCAGCACTTCCCTTGTCGGCAGATCGAAGCCTTTCCAGGCCAGCACGATGGTGTTGCCGTCGGAAGTGGGTTTGAAGACGGCGATGCGGTCTTCACCAAAGGCCGCAGCGATGCGGCGAGCGCTGCGCTCGAAGCTGGCCTCGCGGCCGAAGAGGTTGACGGTCATGGCGCCGCCGTCGTCGAGCACGCGCCAGCAGGCCTGGTAGAAGGCTTCGTCGTCGAGCGCAGGGCTGGCGGCTTCGTGGTCGTACAGGTCGACGCAGAGGGCGTCGGCGCTGGCGATGTGGGCGTCGTCGCGCACGTGGCGTTCGGCGTCGCCCTGGATCACCAGCAGGCGTTCGTCGTCCTCGGGGAGCTGGAACCAGCTGCGGCAAACCTGGATGACCTGGGGGTTGAGCTCGACGGCGGTGGTCGGCAGGCGCAGCTCGCCATGGCAGAACTTGGTGATGGCGGCGGCGCCCAGGCCCAGTTGCAGGCAGCGCGTCTCGGGCAGGCTTTCGGGCTCGCGCAGCAGCAGCCAGGCCATCATGCGCTGGACGTATTCAAGCTCCAGTTTGCGGGGCTTGCGAATGCGCATGGCCCCTTGAATCCAGGGCGTGTCGAGGTGGAGGTAGCGCACCCCTCCTTGTTCGGAGATGGTGGCTTCTGGCAGGGCGGGTTGGCGGGCTCGTTTCACCTCGGCGAGTGTGGCACAGTCGATGGCATGCCTTCCGCGCCCCGACACGCCATGCAACTGACAGGCCTGGCCCCGGTGGCCGGCCCTGGCGCCCGGCTGCTCGTGCTGGGCAGCTTCCCTGGCGTGGCCTCGCTGAAGGCTCAGCAGTACTACGCCCACCCGCGCAACCACTTCTGGCCCATCCTGTCGGCGATTTGGGGGCTGGAGGGCGAACAGGCGTTGAACGCCCGGCCCTACAAAGAACGGCTGCCGATCGCCATCGCCCACGGCCTGGCCATCTGGGACGTGTACGCAGGCTGTGAGCGCGAAGGCAGCCTGGACAGCGACATCCGCGCCGCGCAGCTCAATGACCTCGCCGGCTTGCAACGCAGCTTGCCAACGCTGCGCGCCATCACGCACAACGGAGGCGAGTCGGCCCGGCACATGAAGGTCACGCAGGCGCTCGGCCTGCCGGTGTGCCGGCTGCCGTCCACCAGCCCGGCCAATGCATCGTGGTCTTTCGAACGCAAGCTGGCGGCCTGGCGCGAGGTGTTCGAGCGCTTCGGGGTGGCTGGACGCTTGCCGCCGGATGAGGGCCGGCAGCCGTGAAAGGCCACCGTTTCGCCGACCGGTTGGGCTTCGCGTGGGCAGGCTTGTGCACCGCCTGGCGCATGGAAAAGAGCCTGCGCACGCATGCGCTGGCCACGGTGGCGGGTTGATCGCGCTGCTGATCACCCAGGCGCACGCCGTCTGGTGGGGTGTGATGGCCTTGACGATCGCACTGGTGGTCAGCGCGGAGCTGCTCAACACGGCGATCGAGTCGCTGGCCGATCACCTGCATCCCGGGCGGCACGAAGCCATCAAGCGGACCAAGGACGTGGCCGCTGCTGCGGTGTTGGTCGCCAGCGCGGGGGCGGTCGCCGTGGGCCTGGCCTTCATCGTTGACCAGGTCTTGCCGATGTTGCGGCGCTGGTTGCTGTAGCCGATCTGGATCAGGATCAGCGCCCACCCAGGCGTGGCAGACGTGCCAAGCGCGGCAAGGCCGCAAGCGCGTTGGCGGTGGTGATGCGTCGGGTCTCGTCCAAGCTCCAGCCGCGCAGGTCTGCCAGGGTCTCGGCGATGCGCGGCAGCTCGGACGGCTCGTTGCGGCTGCGCAGGCCTTGCGCACGCTCCTCGGCGGTGAGGTAAAGCCAGTGCGGCGGGATGTCGGGCGCGTCGGTTTCCAGCACGATGGCTTCGGCGGGCAATTCGGCCGCGAGGTGGCGAATGCGCAAAGCCCGATCGAAAGTCATCGCGCCGCCAAAACCCAGCTTGAAGCCCATGTCGACGAAGGCCCGCGCCTGCTGATCACTGCCATTGAAGGCGTGGGCGATGCCGCCGGGCACCGGACGGCCCGCATCGCGCAGGCGGCGCAGGTGCTTGAGCAGGCTGTCGGCACTGCGGCGCACGTGCAGGATCACGGGGAGTTGAAAGCGAACGGCCAGCTCCAGCTGCGCCGCGTAAATGCGTTCTTGCAAGGCGCGGCTGGCATCGTCCTGCAAGTTGGGCACGAAATGATCGAGGCCGATTTCGCCGACTGCGACGAGGCGGGGGTCCTCATGCCAACGCTGCAAGGTCTGATCGAGCAGCTCGATGGCGTCGTTGGGCACCTGATGAACGTAGAGCGGATGGATGCCCAGGGCGTAGGCGCCCTCACAGCGGTGCGCCGCCTCGCGCGCCAGGCCGAAGGTGCTGGGCATCACGGCGGGGACCACCTGCTTCAAGACCCCCGCAGCCCGGGCCCGGGCGATCACTTCGTCGCGGTCGGCATCGAACTCGGGCGCATCGAGGTGGCAGTGGGTGTCGACCCAGGTTTCGCCCCACTCGGCCCACTCATCTGGCCGCGTGCCCGGCGGTGCTTCCGCCGAAGTGGCGCCGCCGGGCTGGCCTGTTTGGAGCGCTGGTGCATCCATCGGGCCGGCCTTGGGTCTTCAATCTTGGAAGCGGCCGCCCACCAGGCGGCGCATGCGGCTGCACCGCGCGGCCAGTTCGGTGTCGTGGGTGACCATCACCAGCGCCGTGCCCTGCAAGGCCGCCAAGTCCAGCATCAACTGGAAAACGGTGCCGGCGGTGTGGCGGTCGAGGTTACCGGTGGGCTCGTCGGCGAGCACACAGGCGGGCTGGGTCACCAGGGCGCGGGCCACGGCCACGCGTTGGCGCTCGCCACCCGAGAGTTCGGCCGGGCGGTGGCCCACGCGGTTGAGCAGGCCCACGCGGTCCAGCCAGCCGCGCGCCTGTTCACGCGCCTGCTCGATCGGCATGCGGCGGATCAAGAGCGGCATGGCCACGTTGTCGAGCGCGGTGAATTCGGGCAGCAGGTGATGGAACTGGTAGATGAAGCCGAGGTGCTGGTTGCGCCAGGCACCCTGCTCGGCCGCGTTGAGTTGCGCCAGGTCACGGCCCATGAGGTGCACGCGGCCCCGCGTGGGCGCGTCGAGCCCACCCAACATGTGCAGCAGCGTGCTCTTGCCCGAGCCCGATGCACCGACGATGGCGAGGGTTTCGCCACGCGCCACTTCGAGGTCGACGCCGTCGAGCACGGTCAGGTCGAGCGAGCCCTCCTTGAACCGGCGCACCAGGCCCGTGGCTTGCAAGATGAAATCGTTGGCTGAGGTCATGCGCGCTCAGATGTTGAGGAACCAGGCGATGAGGTTCTTGGCCAGGAAGCCCAGCAAGCCGAAACCCAGCACCAGGAACAGGACGAAGGTGCCGAACTTGCCGGCCTTGGACTCGCGCGCGAGCTGCACGATGATGAAGGCCATGTACAGCATGAAGCCGCCCACGCCGATGGTGAGCCCGAACTGAGCGATCTGCTCTTCAGTGAATCCGCCCATCTCAAACCGTTTCCCGGACCACCAGATCGCGATAGGCATGCCAGGTGGCATGACCCAGGATCGGCATCACCAAAATCAATCCAAACATCAGGGTGCCCAGCCCCAGCAGGCACAGCGACATCACGATCGCGCCCCACAGGCTCATGCAGATGGGGTTGGCCATCACGGCGCGCCAGCTGGTGAGCACGGCCTGGCCGACGCCAACCTGGCGGTCGAGCAACAGGGGCAGTGCCACCACGCTGGAAGCGAAGACCGGCGCGGCCATCAGCCCGCCCATCACCAGCCAGAGCTCGAAGAAGCCCGGATCGGGCGCCAGCACGACGCGCAGCAGGAAGTCTTGCGGCGTGGTGACCGGCGGTTTCACACCCAGGGTGATGAGCGCTGCCGAGGTGATGACCCAACCCGTGCCCAGGGCCGTGAGCAGCACGCCGAAACGCACCAGCCGCCCATCGAGCGAAGACCACACCTGCCAGACCGTGTGCAGGCCCACGTCTTCGCCTTTGAGCAAGCCACGGCTGACCGCATACAGGCCGGTCGACAAGATCGGCGCCACCAGCAGGAAGCCCGAGAGCGCGCCGGCCAGCACCCAGAAGCGGTCCCACGCGAGGTAGAGCATCAGCCCGCCGAACACGCCCATGGCCAAGCCGTGCAGCAGCCCCACCAGCGGCGCATTGAGGAAGTCGCTGAAGCCCCGGCTCAGCCACAAGAAGGTGCGCCATGAATGCACCTTGCGCACGCGCAGCGGGCGGTGGAAGGACACGCGCTTGTCATTCATATCGGAGGGCCTCGGCGGGTTGCACGCGGCTGGCGCGCCAGCTCGGGTAGAGCGTGGCGAGCAGGGACAAGACCAAGGAGATGGCGCCGATGGGCACGATGTCTGCGGCCTGCGGGTCGGACGGCATCTTGCTGATGAGGTAGATGCTGCCCGGCAAGAAGCTCACGCCGAGCATGTGCTCGATGGCCGGCACGATCACGTCGATGTTGAAGGCCACCAGCAGCCCCAGCCCCAGGCCGCCGATCGTGCCCAGCACGCCGGACATGGCGCCCTGCACCATGAAGATGCCCATGATGGAGCTCGGGCTCGCGCCCAGCGTGCGCAAGATGGCGATGTCGGCCTGCTTGTCGGTCACCGTCATCACCAGGGTGGAGACGAGGTTGAACGCCGCCACGGCCACGATGAGCGTCAGGATGATGAACATCATGCGCTTTTCAACCTGCACAGCGTCAAACCAGTTGCGGTTGGTGCGCGTCCAGTCGCGCACGGCGATGCCAGGGCCCAACTTGTCGGCCAGTTCGGCGGCCACGGCACGGGCCTGCTGTGCATCCTTGAGCTTGAGCTGCACGCCCACCGGCCCGCCGGTGCGAAACAGCTTGGCCGCATCGTCGATGTGCATCAGCACCAGGCCGTTGTCGTACTCATAGTGGCCGGCGCTGAAGATGCCCTCGACCGTGACCTGCTTGACCCGAGGCGTGATGCCGGCTGGCGTCACCTGCCCGCTGGGCGCCACCAGCGTGAGCGCATCGCCCTCGCGCACGCCCAGTTGAAGGGCCATCTCGCGGCCAATGATCACGCCCCACTCGCCCGGCTTCAGGCGCGCGAAGGTGGACTTCATGCTCGCGGCCAGCGGCGTGACCGCGACCTCGGCCTGCGGGTCGATGCCGCGCACCATGGCGCCACGCATGTCCTCGCCTCGGGCGATCAGGGCCTGGGCTGGCACGAAGGGCGCCGCGCCCACCACCGCCGGGTGTTGCTCGGCCTGCCGGGCCAGCGCCTGCCAGTCAGGCAAACCGATGCCGGAGGTGTCGAGCAGCTCGACGTGCGCGATGACCGAGAGCATGCGGTCGCGCACCTCTTTCTGAAAGCCATTCATCACCGACAGCACGATGATGAGCGCCGCCACACCCAGCGCGATGCCCAGCACCGACACCCCGGAGATGAAGGAAATGAAACCGTTGCGGCGCGTGGAGCGGCTGGCGCGCGTGTAGCGCCAACCCACCCGCCATTCATAAGGCAAGTTCATGGTGGGGGGAGTGTACTCATTCGATAATCGCGGCCATGCTCCCTGCTTCCGGTCTCCCCTCCGACCCCGTTGCCGCCAAGGCCACCTCGCACTGGGTGATCCCCTTCGCATCCAGCCTGTCCGAACCCTGCCAGCACGCCCTGACCAAGCTGAAAGCCCCCGCCACCCTGCCCTGCCTGAGCACCTTGCTCGACCGGATGCAAGCCGTCGCCCGCCTGGCGGGTGACGAATACGCGCTGGCGATGCCCCATGAGCGCCTGCTGGCCGGCGAACTCCGCTGGACCGAGCCCGACGGCCTGCAACCCTGGGGCGCCTGGTGGGCGGCACGCGACGGCCTCGCCCTGCCCGCTGATCGCTGCTGGGCACTGCTCAGCCCTGGCCACTGGCTGATGGGCCGCGATCACCTGACCTTGCTCGATCCGACCGGGCTGGGCCTTTCTGATGACGAATCCTGCGCCCTGCTGGAGGCCCTGCGCCCTTTCTTCGAAGAAGACGGCTGGACGCTGCGATGGGGCGCCGCCACCCGCTGGTACGCCAGCCACCCCGAGCTCGACGGCCTGAGCACCGCCTCGCTGGAGCGCGTGATCGGCCGCAACCCCGACCTCTGGCTGGCCGAAGACCCCGATGGCCATCCGCTGGCGCGCAAGCTGCGCCGCCTGCAGGCCGAGGCACAGATGCTGCTCTACAACCACCCCCTCAACGAGCGCCGCAGCGAAGCCGGGCTGGCCACGGTCAACTCCTTCTGGGTGAGCGGCTGCGGTCGCCCGCCTGCCTCGCCCGCCTCGCTGACCCTGCCCGCTCACCTGCGCGTGATCGACGAACTGCGCACGCCGCTGCTGGCCGACGACATGCCCCTGTGGCTCGAAGCCTGGCAACACATCGACACCCACGTGCTGCCCGAGGTGCTCTCGGCGCTCGACGCCGGCCAAGCTGTCAAACTCACGCTCTGCGGCGAACGCCACGCCGTGACCTTCGGCCCGAGCCCGAAACCCGGTTTGGCGACGCGATTGATGACTCGCCTGCGTCACATGGGCGGCCCAGTGCACCGCCACTCTCCCGCCGTCTGCCTGGGCGAACTCTGATCACCTGCCAAACCAGCCCCGTCGGCGAAGCCCCCACCCATTCAGCGCCCCAACCGCCGACCGCCACGTCCATCCCCATGAAGTTCACCCCCCGAGACGTGCCCCCGCGCACCACCTGGGCCCTGGAGCAGGCAGGCGTGCCACCCCTGCTGGCCCGCCTGTACGCCGCGCGCGGCATCCGCCAGCCAGAAGACCTCGACGACAGCCCGGCCCGCCTGCTGCCCCCATCGCAGTTGCAGGGCACGCAAGAAGCGGCCCACCTGCTCGCCGACGCCATCGAGCAGGGCCGGCGCATCTGCATCGTGGCCGACTACGACTGCGACGGCGCCACCGCCTGCGCCACGGGCCTGCGCGGCCTGATGATGCTGGGCGCCCAGCCTGATCAGGTCGGCTACGTGGTGCCCGACCGCGCCGTGCATGGCTACGGCCTCACGCCCCCGATCGTCGAGATGGTCAGGCAACGGGGTGCGGACGTGCTCGTCACCGTGGACAACGGCATGGCCAGCCATGAAGCCGTGACGCTGGCCCGCGCCCAAGGCATGCAGGTGCTCATCACCGACCACCACTTGCCGGTGGTGCTGGACGACGGCACAGTGAGCCTGCCCGACGCAGACGTGATCGTGAACCCCAACCAGCCCGGTTGCCCCTTTCCCAGCAAGGCCATGGTGGGCGTGGGCGTGATGTTCTACGTGCTGCTGGCCCTGCGTGCCGAGCTGCGCCAGCGCGGCCGCTTCGACGCCGCCAGCCAGCCGCGCATCGACGCCCTGCTCGACCTGGTGGCGCTGGGCACCATCGCCGACGTGGGCCGGCTCGACGAGAACAACCGACGCCTGGTCAGCCAGGGCCTCAAGCGCATCCGAGCGGGCCGCATGCAGCCGGGCATCGCCGCGCTGTTCGCCGCTGCTGGCCGGGACGCCTCGCGCGCCACCAGCCAGGACTTCGGCTTCGCGCTGGGCCCGCGCGTGAACGCTGCCGGCCGCCTGGCCGAGATGGGCCTGGGCATCGAATGCCTGTTGACCGATGACCGCCGCCGCGCCACGGAACTGGCCCGCCAGCTCGACGCCATCAACCGCGAGCGCCGCGAGCTCGAATCCGGCATGCGCGAGCAGGCCGAGCTGCGGCTCGATTCGCTGATGCCCGAGGGCGAGCCGCCCGCCGCCATTGCCCTGTTCGACCCCGAGTTCCACGAAGGCGTGGTGGGCATCGTGGCCTCGCGCCTGAAGGACCGCCTGCACCGACCCACCTTCGTCTTCGCGATGGGCCAGGACGGGCTGCTCAAGGGCTCGGGCCGCTCCATCCCTGGCTTTCACCTGCGCGACGCACTCGACCTCATCGGCAAGCGCCACCCCGGCTTGCTGCGCCGCTTCGGCGGCCACGCCATGGCGGCGGGTTGCACCATCGGCGAGGATGATTTCGACGTGTTCGAGCAGGCCCTGGCTCGGGTGGCCACCGAAGGCCTGGACCCCAGCTTGCTGGCGCGCCAACTGCCCACCGACGGCCCCCTGCCCCCCGAGTGCTTCACACCCGAGGCCGTGTCGCAACTGGACGAGGCGGTGTGGGGACCGGGCTTCGAAGCACCCGTCTTCAGCGACGAGGTGGAGGTCATCACCCAGCGCCTGGTGGGCGAGCGCCACCTCAAGCTCAGCCTGCGCATGCAAGGCACGGTGCGCGACGGGATCTGGTTCGGGCGCAGCGAGCCGCTGCCGGCGCGCGCGCAACTGGCCTACCGCCTCAGCCTGGACGAATTCCAGGGGCGGCAGCGTGTGCAGATGGTGGTGGAAGGCATGGCCGACTGAAATCGGCGGCGACGCAGTGCCAGGCGCCTACACAAAGGCGCGTCGGCGATGCCCGAGGCCTCAGCGGTAGGCCTGCAGGGCTCGGGCCGTGGCCGTGGTGGCCGGCGGCGCGAACGAGGTGCTTTCACCCGGGAACAGCATCCCCAAGGTGCGGCCGAACGAGGCCGTGGCGCGGTGAACCGCCTGCTGTTGCTGCATGCAACGGGTGCGCGCCAGCATCAGGCGCTGCACCAGCTCAGGCGACAGGGCAGAGCCCTCGCCATGGCGCAAGGCCGCCAACGAGCCAGCCAGACATTGCTGCAACCGCTGGGCCTGCCCGTCGATGCGGTCTGCATCGCCCGATGCCAGCGCCTCGTCCAGGGCGGACAGGTGGGCATCGACCTCGGCCAGGCAGGCCGAGGTGTCGAAAGCGGGCACAGCGGATCCAGCCATCGTCGTCAGGCCTGGCCGCGTTGCAGCAGTTCCTTGGCGTTGCTGATCAGCTTGTCAGCGATCACCTCGGCGTCAACCTGGTAGCTGCCGTCGTCGATGGCTTGCTTGACCTTGGAAACCTTCTCCATGTCGATGACGCCATCGCCGCCGGCCATCAGACCCGTGGCAGAGGTCGACAGCGTGACTTTTGCACTCTGATTGACGGGCCCATCGGTGGATGATGCTCGTCCGGAGGCATTCGTCGACGCAGCGCCTTCCGTGCGGCCGGTGACAGCACCGAGCGCCTTGTCAAGGGGGTTGCCGATTTTCATGATGTTCTCCTAAGACCCGGCGCATGCCGAGTGGTCACATCCGCGATATCGACGCGGCCTTGGCAAGACTTTAGCCTCGAATAGCTGGGAACCCCGCCGATAGGGGGGTATTTTGAAAGTTTTTGTCTCAAGCCGTGACTCACAGTGTCACCTCCACCAGGCGCTCACCCACGGGTTGACCGCAGACGACACGGCCCTGTTCGGTGCGAACGCGGGCGCAGGTGCCTTCGTCACCAGGACTCAGGGCGACGCCCTCGGCGGCCACCATGAACCCCTGGCCCTTCACGTTCAAGCGGACCGGCTCGCCAGCGGCGAACCACCGGCGGGCCTTCACGTCATCTTGGCGCAGGCTCTGACCGGCCGAGATCGATCGCATCACAGAGCGCCCGACGATGTCCGATGCGTGCACCAGCGCGGGTGAGACCGAGGCGGCCAGATCGACTTCGGCCTCGGCCACGTCGGACGCCGACACGATGCTGCCCGGGCGCAAGGGCACGGTCGCGACCAGCGCCGGCCCCCAGACCTTGACCTGCACCGGCCAGTAAACATTCCAGCGCACCGGGCCCTGCTCGCAGCGCAAGCCCACCCGGGTGCGGCCCAGCAGCGGCGCGCCATCGGGCACGTAGGCCTTCACGCGGTCGCACGGCGCCAGGCGGATGCGCGGATCCAACTGCCCCAGGCTGACTTCGATGCGCGGGGGCTGCTTCTTCGCGGCCTTGCCACCTTGGCCCTGCCCTGGAGCCTGGCCTTCGGCACCGAGCGACTCGGCGATTTTCGGCAGCGGCTGTTGCTTGAGCAGGTTCTCGACCTGCGCCTGCAAGCCCTGGTTGGCGGCGCTGCCGTCGTCGGCCAGCGCTGCGGGCACCCCCACCGTCCAGCCCGCCAGACAGGCGCTCAGCCAGGCCGCCGCCCACGCCATGGCGGCGCCCAGCCCACGGGGGCGGCGCGCGTGATGTGCTTGGGTGAGGCGGATGAGGTGGTCCATGCCGCCAATGTAGGCAGCCTCCGCATCGCGCAAGGGCGGGAAATAGGGGCCGTTTGGTGCGCTATTCCGGCTCATGTTCCGGCGGACAAGGATCAACATCCCCATCACGCTGCGTCGACCTGCATCCCGCCCTTCGGGAAGCAGTCCGCCGGAGGATGCCCACATGCTGAACCGATTGACCGACTCGCTGAACTTCCAGGCCACCGCGCTCAACCTGCGGTCGGAGCGCCAGCGCCTGATCGCCAGCAACATCGCCAACGCCGACACCCCCGGCTACGTAGCGCGCGACTTCGATTTCTCGCAGGCCCTGAGCCAGGCCACCGGCCAGCGCTCGGCAGGCACCAGCAGCCTGGCGCCGGCCACCGTCCGACCGAGCAGCAGCCACGCCGGCCACCTGGGCCTGGACGGCCGCCCCGCCGACGCCAGCAACGCCGAGCCCTCGCTGAATTACGCCACCAACGCCCAGACCAACCTGGACAACAACACGGTGGACATGAACCGCGAACGCGCCAGCTTCGTGGACAACACCGTGCGCTACGAGGCCACCCTGCGCTTCATCAACGGCACGGTGCGCACGCTCAACACGGCCATCACCGGCCAATGAGGCCTTGAGAGGAGATCCAGATGTCGATGTTCAAGATCTTCAACGTGTCGGGCAGCGCGGTCAGCGCGCAAAGCCAACGCCTCAACGTGGTGGCCTCGAACCTGGCCAACGCCGACACCGTGGCCGGCCCCGATCGCCAGGCCTACAAGGCACGTCAGGTGGTTTTCAGCACCACGCCCATGGGCGACGTGGGCACCGCTGGCGTGCAGGTCTCGCAGATCACGGAAGACAACACCCCGGGCCGCCGCCAGTTCGACCCCAAGCACCCGCAGGCCGATGCCGAGGGCTACGTCACCTACAGCAACGTCAACGCCGTGGAAGAGATGGTCAACATGATCTCGGCCTCGCGTTCGTACCAGAACAACATTGAGGTCATGAACACGGCGAAGACGCTGCTGAGCAAGACGCTGCAGATGGGACAAGGTAACTGATCATGAGCACCGCCGTCACCAACAACACCGCCACGAGCAACACCAGCTCGGCCGCGACCGGCAACAAGTCGACGACGAACGCCGATGCGCAGGACCGCTTCCTCAAGCTCCTGGTCACGCAGATGCAGAACCAGGACCCGCTCAACCCCATGGACAACGCCCAGGTGACGAGCCAGATGGCCCAGATCAACACGGTCACGGGCATCGAGAAGCTCAACACCTCCATGACAAGCATGAGCACCAGCATGAACAACATGCAGATGCTGCAAGGCTCGTCGCTGGTGGGCCGAGGCGTGCTGTTCGAAGGCAACCAGCTTTTCGTCAACAGCGAGGGCAAGGCCTCGGCCGGCTACAACCTCGAAGGCAACGCCGCCAACGTGCGCATCGACGTGGTCAATTCGTCGGGCACCGTCATCGACTCCATCACCGAGACGAACAAAAGCGCCGGCCGCCAGGGCTTCGATTGGACGCCGCCAGCCGGCACACCGACCAGCGGCCTGAAGTTCCAGGTGACCGCCACCACCAATGGCAAGGCCGTCAAGGCCACGCCGATGATGGGCAGCGCCGTCAGCGCCATCAACACCAACGAAGGCACCCTCAACCTCGAACTGGCCAACGGACTCACCATCCAGTACAGCCAGGTCAAGGCCGTGTCTTGATCCACCGCCCCTCTCAGCAGCACCCCGAAAGGACAAGAACATGGGTTTCCAACAAGGTCTCTCCGGTCTGAACATTTCCAGCAAAGCGCTGGAGGTCATCGGCAACAACGTGGCCAACGCCAACACCTTTGGCGCCAAGGCCTCGCGTGCCGAGTTCGCCGACATGTACGCGGCCTCCCTGGGCGGTGCGGGCAACAACGGCATCGGCATCGGCGCCCGCGTGGCGGCCGTCGCCCAGCAGTTCACGCAGGGCAACATCTCCACCACGTCCAACAACCTGGACCTGGCCATCAACGGGCGCGGCTTCTTCGCGCTGGCCACCGACCAGGGTGAAACCGTCTACTCGCGCAATGGCCAGTTCAAGCGCGACAGCGAAGGCTTCATCATCAACAACGAGCAGCACAAGCTGCTGGGCCAGGCCCTCGACGACACCGGTGCCCCCGCTGGTCCGGCCGGCTCGCCCATCCGCCTGAGCAACGATGGTTCGCCGCCAGAAACGGCCAAGGCCATCACGATGACGGCCAACCTGGACGCGCGCGCCAAGACCATCGACTCGGCCATCGCGGTCGACTTTTCGAACTCGAAGAGCTACAACTTCGTGACCTCGCAGACCGTCTACGGCGACAACGGCGCGCCCGTGGCCCTGAACTATTACTTCCGCAAGGTGGCGGACGCCGTGGCGGAAGACCTCTCAGCCACCCCGCCCGTGGCCGCTCAAGGCGCCACCTGGGACATCTACGTGACCGCCGACGGCAACACCAACGCCGCCTCGATCAACCCGCCCGGTGCCGCCACCACCACGCCCCCCCCAACGCCGCTGCCCATCGGCCAGATCATCTTCAACGCGGACGGCTCGTTGCCCACCAACACCGTGCTCAACATGCCCGACATCCCGGGCGGCAAAAACGGCCAGCCGCTGGTCGGTGTGACCTTCGACATGTCGGCCTCGACCGAGTACTCGGGCAACTACGCCGTCACCAACCTGATCGGCGGCGGCTATGGCGCGGGCAACCTGTCGGACTTCATCATCGAGTCGGACGGCACCGTCAAGGCCCGTTACACCAACGGCCAGTCCAAGGCCCTTGCCCGCGTTCAGCTCGCCGACTTTCGCAACCTCAACGGCTTGCAACCGGTCGGCGCCAACGAGTGGAAAGCCACCAATGCTTCGGGCGAACCCCTGCCGCTGGGCTCGCCCGGCAGCGGCGTCTACGGTCTCTTGCAGTCCGGCGCATTGGAAGAATCCAACGTGGACCTGACCGGCGAGTTGGTCAACATGATCGTGGCGCAACGCACCTACCAGGCCAACGCGCAGACCATCAAGACCGAGGACCAGGTGCTTCAGACGCTGGTGAACCTGCGTTGACGCGACGCTGACAAGCCCGATTCCAGGCGCCTGACCCGAGCGAACACAGCCACCGGAGCACACCATGGACCGCATGATCTACCTCAGCATGGGTGGCGCGAAGGCCAACTTCGCCCAACAAGAGGTGCTGGCCAACAACCTGGCCAACGTCAGCACCACGGGCTTTCGCGCCGAGCTGCATGCCCTGCGCGCCGTGCCCGTGCGCGGCGATGGTGCCTCGACCCGCGTCTATTCGCTGGAAACCACCGTCGGCTACGACGAAAGCGCCGGCAACATCACGCCGACCAACCGCCCGCTGGACGTGGCGATCATGGGCAAGTCGTGGATGTCGGTGCAGGGGTTGGATGGCACCGAGGCCTACTCGCGCGCCGGCCACCTGATGACCGACAACCAGGGCGTCCTGATGACGGCCGATGGCCTGCAGGTGCTGGGCGATGGCGGCCCCATCACCATCCCCCCGGGCACCGAGCCCAGCATCGCGCCCGATGGCACCGTGAGCGCGCGGGCGCGCAATGGCACCAGCCAGAACGTGGGCCGCATCAAGCTGGTGACGCCGGAGGCCAAGCTGAAACGCGGCGAGGACGGCCTGTTCCGGCCCGCCGATGGCGCCCCGCTGCCCCTGGACACAACCGCCCGGCTGCAAGACGGCGCGCTCGAAGGCTCGAACGTCAACCCCATCGAGACCACCGTGCAGATGATCGCTTCGCAACGGCAGTACGACACGCAAATGCGCATGCTGCAAACCGCTGAGCAAAACGAGAAGACCGCGGCCCAGTTGCTGTCGGCCAACGGCGCTTGAGCCTGATGAGCAACGGCTGCAAGCCGAAGGAGTTTCACCATGATGCGTTCCCTGTGGGTATCGAAGTCCGGCATGGAAGCCCAGCAAACCCAGCTGGACCACATCTCCAACAACCTGGCCAACAGCGGCACCAACGGCTTCAAGCAGACGCACGCGGTCTTCGAGGACCTCATGTACCAGAACCTGCGGCAAAGCGGTGCCAACAGTTCCGACCAGACCACGCTGCCAACCGGCCTGCAAGCCGGCCTGGGCGTGCGCGCGGTGGCCTCTTCGCGCCAGTTCACGCAGGGCAACCTGCAACAGACGGGCAACAACCTGGACGTGGCCATCCAGGGCAAGGGCTTTTTCGAAGTCACCCTGCCGGACGGCACCATCGGCTACACCCGTGACGGCGCTTTCCAGATCGACAACCAGGGCCGCCTGGTCACCAACAACGGCTACCCGGTGAACATCGGTGGCGGCACCATCCCTGTCAACGCCACCCAGGTCACCATCGGCAACGACGGCGTCATCACCGCCAACGTGCCGGGCACGACGGCCGTGCAGCGCGTCGGCCAGTTCCAGCTGTCGACCTTCGTCAACCCCAACGGGCTGGACCCGAAGGGCCAGAACTACTTTCAGGAAACCGAGGCCTCGGGCCAGCCGCAAACCGGCAACCCCGCTTCGGACGAACGCGGCAGCCTGTCACAGGGTTTCGTGGAAACATCGAACGTCAACGTGGTGCAGGAGCTGGTGATGATGATCCAGACCCAGCGCGCCTACGAGCTCAACTCCAAGGCCATCCAGACCTCGGATCAGATGCTGCAGAAGCTGGGGCAGCTGTGATGACGGCCGCCTGCTTGATCACGTTGAGCCCACTGGGACGGTTGAATCGATTGCGCCGTTTCGCAGGCCTGGCCATCGTCACCGGCGCCGCGTTCGGCCTGGCCGGCTGCGAGGTGATGAACCCGCGCGTCGACGTGATGCAGCCCACCCAGGTGCGTCCGGTGGCTGGGGCCTATGCGCCGGTCAACAACGGCTCGCTGTTCCAGGCCGCAGGCTACCGGCCGCTGTACGAAAGCCACCGCGCGCGCATGGTGGGCGACATCATCACCATCCAGATCAGCGAAACCGTCTCGGCCAAGCAGGCAACCACCAGCTCGATCGAGAAGAAGGGTTCGGTCAACAGCAGCATCACGGCGGTGCCACTGGCCAACGTGTCTCAACTGGCCAAACTCGGTGCCGAAGGCAGCGGCAACAACAAGTTCGATGGCAAGGGCAGCAGCGAGGCCGTCGGCACCTTTACGGGCTCGATCACCACCACGGTGGTCGAGGTGCTGCCCAATGGGCACTTGATTGTGTCGGGTGAAAAGCAGATTGGCGTGGCGAAAAACGTCGACGTGCTGCGGTTTTCGGGGCAGGTTGACCCCTACACCATCCAGCCGGGCAACCTCGTGATGTCCAGCCAGGTGGCCAACGTGCGGGTCGAGCAGATGGGCCGAGGGCAGCAGCAGGAAGCCCAAGGAATAGGCTGGTTGGCGCGGTTCTTTTTGAGCGTCTCGCCCTTCTAAAGGTCCGGAAAATGGAGCCGAGTCCCCCCTGGAATCGGCGCCATGAACCACACTGACCGCATCCTCAAACTGCTGATCGCCCTGGCCTTCCTGGCCGCATCCGCAGCCCTGTGGTGGCCCGCCCAGGCCCAGGCCGTGCGCCTGAAGGAAATCGCCGCCGTGCAAGGCGTGCGTCCCAACCAGCTGATGGGCTACGGCCTCGTCGTCGGCCTCGATGGCACGGGCGACCAGACCACCCAGACCCCTTTCACCGCGCAGAGCCTCAACGCGATGCTCCAGCAAATGGGCATCACGGTGCCGGCCGGCACCCCCATGCAGGTCAAGAACGTGGCCGCCGTGCTGGTGACCGCCACCCTGCCCCCGTTCGCACAGCCGGGTCAGCCGCTGGACATCAACGTCTCGTCGCTGGGCAACGCCAAGTCGCTGCGTGGCGGCACGCTGATCGCCACGCCGCTCAAGGGCGCCGACGGCCAGGTCTACGCGCTGGCGCAGGGCAACGTGGTGGTGGTCGGCGCTGGCGCCTCTGCCGGGGGCTCCAAGGTCACCGTCAACCACCTGAGCGCCGGCCGCATCCCTGCTGGGGCCACGGTCGAGCGCGCCGTGCCCACGCCCTGGCTGCAAGGCACCGCCATCCAGTACGACCTGCAATCCGACGACTTCAACACCGCGCGCGAAGTGGCCAACGCCATCAACAAGGCCAAGGGCCCCGGCACCGCCGAGGCGCTGAGCGGCCGCAGCGTCATGGTCCGCCTGCCCCAGCAGCCTGGCGAGCGCGTGGCCTTCATGGCCGACCTCGAGAACATCGCCATCGACCGGGCCACGCCCTCGGCCAAGATCATCGTCAACGCGCGCACTGGCTCCATCGTCATGAATCAGGCCGTCACCATCGGCCCCTGCGCCGTGGCCCACGGCAACCTGTCGGTGACCATCAATTCCACCCCGGTGATCAGCCAGCCCAACCCGCTGTCGCAAGGCCAGACCGTCGTGGCAGAAAAGGCCGACATCCAGATCAACCAGGAACCCGGCACGCTCATCCAGATGCCCGCCGGCAGCAAGCTCACCGATGTGGTCAAGGCGCTCAACACCCTGGGCGCGAACCCGCAGGACCTGCTGGCCATCTTGCAAGCCATGAAGGCGGCCGGCGCGCTCCAAGCCGAGTTGGAGGTGATCTGACATGAGCGTGAACAACCCCGCCGCCACGAACGGCCTCACCATGGACCTGCGGTCGCTGGACCGCTTGAAAGGCACCTCCGGCACCAACCCGCGCGCCGCCGTGCGCGAGAGCGCCAAACAGCTCGAAAGCCTGTTCATGGGCGAGCTGATGAAGAGCATGCGCGCCTCCACCATGTCGAGCGGCATGTTCGACAACAGCGGCACCGAGATGGCCACCAGCATGCTCGACACCCAGTTCGCCGGGCAGATGAGTGGTCGCCCCGGTGGCCTGGCTGATGCCATCGCCCGCCAGCTCGAACGCCAAATGGGCATCAAGCCCGAGAGCGCAGGCAAGGGTGACGGCGCCAACGCGGTCAACGCGGCCAATGTGGCCAAGGCGCGCGCCCTGAACGGCAGCTCCGCCAGCGAAGGCTCTTTCAAGCGACTGGGCCAAATCGGTGACCTGGGCGACCTCGATGCCGACACCTTCCCCAGCGGCAACGGCGCAGCCGACCTGACCGACATCATGCGCCGCGCGCAAAGCCTCATCCAGGGAAACAGCGCCGCGAACAACACCGCCAACAGCACCGCCAACAGCACCGCCAACAGCACCGCCAACGCCACCGAAACCGCCGACGGCAAACGCCTGAACAGCAGCGAACAGTTCATCCGCAAGCACCTCGACGCCGCCAAGGCTGCCGAAGCCGCCTCGGGCATCCCGTCAGGCCACATCCTGGGCCAGGCGGCGCTGGAATCCGGCTGGGGCAAGCACGAGATCAAGATGAAGGATGGCTCCTCCAGCCACAACCTCTTCGGCATCAAGGCCACCTCCGACTGGCAGGGCAAGGTCGCCGAGGTGACCACCACCGAGTACATCGGCGGCGTCGCCCGCAAGGTGACGGCGAAATTCCGTGCGTATGACTCTTACGAGGACGCCTTCAAGGATCACGCCCGCCTGCTCACGCAGAGCCCGCGCTACAGTCAAACCGTCGCCAAGGCCGACACGGCGCGGGGCTATGCCCAGGGCCTGCAAAAGGCCGGTTACGCCACCGACCCGGCTTACGCGAACAAGCTGACCCAGGTCATCAACACCGCCCTGCGCGTCCAGCGCAGCCTGGCGTGACGGCCTGATCGGAGGACACCATGGGATCAGGCATCTTCGGTCTAGGCACGCGGGCCATGTCGGCCGCCCAGGTCAACCTCGACACCATCAGCCACAACATCAGCAACGTCAACACGCCTGGCTACTCGCGCCAGACGGTGCAGTTGGAAACGGAAGGCGGCCTCTACACCGGCGCCGGCTTCTTCGGGCGCGGCGTCAAGGTCACCACCATCGCCCGCCAGACCAACGAGTTCCTGATCAAGGAAAACAACCAGAACCAGGCCATGGCCTCGGCCGACCAGACCCGCCTGGAAAAGCTCAACCAGCTCGAAAAAGTGCTGCCCACCGGCGAGACCGGCCTGGGCTACGCCGCCAGCCAACTGCTCAACGCCTTCGTCGACGTTTCCAACCAGCCGCAAGACATCTCGGCCCGCCAGGTCGTGCTATCGCGGGCCAAGGAGTGGGTCAGCCGCGTCAACACCGCCGCCGACCAGCTCAACCAGATGCAGCTCGGCGTCGTCAGCGACATGACCACCTCGGTCGCGCGCATCAATTCGCTGACGCAGCAGATCGCCAAGGCCAACCAGTCCATCGCCTCGTTCAGCGGCATCGGCCACGCACCCAACGACCTGCTCGACCAGCGCGATCAACTCGTCCAGGACCTCAACAAGCTCGTTCAGGTCAACACGGTCGAGGCCGACGACGGCTCGCTCAACGTCTTCATGGGCGGAGGCCAGTTGCTCGTGCTCAGCAACAGCGCTGAAACCCTCGCCGTGGTCCGCGACCCGGCCGACAGCACCCTGGCGCGGGTGGCCCTGCGCACCAACGGCAACGACCGCATCCTCGAGTCCGACCAGATGGTGGGAGGCGCCCTCAAGGGCCTGCTGTCCTTCCAGGACACCGACATCGCGCAGACCCGCTCCAACCTCGACACCTTTGTGCAGCAGTTCGCCGATGCCGTCAACCAGCAGCAATCGCTGGGTGTCGACATGGAAGGCACGCCCCAAACCACCTTCGATGCGACGGGCAACCCGGTCGGCAAGCCGATCTTCCTGAACACCACATCGGCCGCCAACATCAGCCTGGCGCTCAACCAGCCCAAAGGCCTGGCCGCCGCCTCGCCGCTGACCGCCGCCGTCCTGCCTTCCAACCAAGGCACGATGGCGATCGAATCGCTGGCGATGAACCGCGCCCTGCCCGGTCCCGGCGCACTCGACTATGGCTCTTCGCTGCCCACCAACGGCCAGCCGCTGACAGTCATCTTCGAGCAGCCCAATCCGTCGGACCCGACCCTGACCTACCGCTTCGTCGATCAAAGTGGCGTGCCCTACAAGGACGTCACCCCCGCGCGGGTGTGGTCAGCCGGCACGCCCATCAGCGACGCCGACGCGGGCTCCACGCCGCCCGAAGCGCTCTTCATGGTCAACGTGACCGGCGTGCCGCGCGCGGGCGACAAGATCACCGTGGCCCTCACGCAAAACCCGAGCGCCAACAACGGCAACGCACGCGCGATGCTCAAGTTGCGCGATCAGGCCATCATCTCGCTGGACGGCAGCACCCACGCCACCGTCACCGACGCCTACTCGCAAATGATCGGCGACCTCGGCGTGCTGGTGCAAGACGGCAAGACCTCGGCGGGCATCTCCGCCACCCTGGCCCAGACCAGCCAGCAAACGCTCTCAAGCGCCACCGGCGTCAACCTCGACGAAGAGGCCGCCAAGCTCATCCAGTTCCAGCAGAGCTACCAGGCCGCGGCCAAGGTCCTGCAGATCGCCCAGTCCCTGTTCGACACCTTGCTGCAGACCGCTCGCGGTTGAGGAGCCTGATCATGCGCATCGTCACCGCCTACGCCTACGACACGGCCATCGCCAACCTCCAGAAGCGCCAGCAGGACCTGTCCGAAACGCAGACGCAGCTCACCTCCGGCAAACGCGTCAACCGCGCCAGCGACGACCCCACCGCCGCCGCACGCGCCGAGCGAGCCCTGGCCAGCATCGCCCGCGCGGACGCCAACAAGCGCGCGCTCGACGCCAGCGCCAACGTCATGGGCATCGCCGAATCGGCCCTGGGCGACTCGGTGGATTTGCTGCAATCGGCCCGCGAAGCCCTCGTCGCCGCCGGCAACGGCAGCTACAGCGACGGCGAGCGCAAGGCACTGGCCATCAAGTTGCGCGAGATCCGAAACCAATTGCTCAACGTCGCCAACCGCCCCGATGGCGGCGGCGGCTACGTCTTTGGCGGCCAAGGCGCCTCGCTGCCCCCCTTCATCGACAGCACCTCGGGCGTCACCTTCCAGGCCCAGAGCGGCGAACTGCTCGCGTCCTCCAGCGAAAAGCTCAACCTCACCGTCGATGGCGGCCAGATCTTCCTGAAATCGAAGACTGGCAACGGCGTCTTCGTCACCGAGCCCAAAGCGGGCAGCAACAGCGGCAAGTCCTGGATCACCGCCGGCAACGTGACCGACCCGTCGCAACTGCCCTACCCTTCCGGAGGCGGCACCTCGGCCACCTATGAACTGCGCTTCGCCGGCAGCGGCACCAGCCGCACCTACGACATCGTCGACACCAGCACGACGCCCGAAACACCCCTGGTCACGGGCCAGGCCTTCAACTCGGGCAAAGCCATCCAGGTGCCAGGCAAGGGCATGACGGTGACCGTCTCGGGCGAGCCGGCCAATGGCGACATCTTCACCATCGGCGAGTCCACCAACAGCCAGAACGTGTTCAAGACCCTGGACGACACCATCGCCGCCTTGAGCCAGGACAACCTGCAAGGCCCGGCCGCCCAGCAGATCGTCAACACCAGCATGACGAGCATCGACAGCGCGCTCAACAACTTCCTGGGCGCACGCGCCGCTGCGGGCGAATCCCTGAACCGCATGGAAGGCATCGAAAGCCGCATCAGCTCCCTCAAGCTGGCCGCCCAACAAGAAAAATCCACCGCCGAAGACCTCGACCTCACCGACGCCATCTCGAAGTTCCAGGGCCAGCAGACCGGCTACGAGGCCGCGCTGCAAAGCTACGCCGCCGTGCAAAAGCTCTCGCTGTTCAATTACATCAACGGCTGACCCCCACCCCATCGCCCCGCCGACACCATGGACCACGCCATCCTCGGGCAGATCGCCCTGTCGTACAGCCCAGTCATCGACCGCAACCGGTCGGTCACGGCCACGCGCCTGACAGTCTGGCCCACCAACCCCAGCCAACGCCTCGACGCCACGGCCCTGCTCGCCGCACTTGGTGAAGCCTGGCCCGTCGGCGGCCCCAGCCTGTGGCTGAACGTCGCCAACGAGAGCCTGCTGCAAGACCTGATGGCCGCCCAGCCAGGCACGCACATCTTCATCGAGGTGCCCGCCTTCATGGCCAGCGACGCGGCCAACGTCGACGCGCTGTGCACGCTGCACGCCAACGGCAGCACCTTGCTGCTCAAAGGCAGACCGCTGAGCGAATTGCCCAAAGCCGTGCTGCCCTGCTTCAAGCAGTCCATCATCGACTTCGAAAACGACCGCCGCAACGATGGCGCCCCCGCGCCTCAACCCGCACCCGGCGCCGGCAACGGCCGCAGCATCAGCCACATCCAGGCAGGCGTGAGCAACGTCGCCGACATGGAGACCGCCTTCCGCCACGGCGCCACCGCCGTGCTGGGCTGGCCCATCGACGACGTCACCCAGGGCTCTGGCAAGCCAGCCGACCAGCCCGCGCTGCAAGTCATCGTGCAGCTCATCGACCAAGTGCACCGCCAGGAAGAAATCGACGTGCTCGAGAACACCCTCAAGCACGACCCACCCCTGGCCTACAAGCTGATGCGCTACATCAACTCGCCGGCCTTCGGCCTGTCGGTCGAGATCAGTTCCTTCCGCCACGCCATCATGATCCTCGGCTACCAGCGCCTCAAGCGCTGGCTGGCACTGCTCCTGGCCACCGCCTCCAAGGACCCGAACATGAAGCCGGTGATGTTCGCCGCCGTGCGTCGCGGCCTGGTCATGGAAGAGCTGGCCAAGGTCAGCGGCAACGAAGACATGCGCAACGAACTCTTCATCTGCGGCGTCTTCTCGCTGCTCGACCGCATGTTCCGCCAGCCCTTCAGCGAGCTGCTCAAAACCATCCCCGTGCCCGAACGCGTCTTCCAGGCCCTGGCAGACCACACCGGCCCCTACGAGCCCTACTTCAAACTCGTGCAGGCCATGGAAGGCAGCGATGTCTTCGACATCAAGGACGCCGCCGCCAACCTGATGATGGGCTTCGACGACATCAACCACGCCCTCCTGGCGGCCATGGGATCGGCCTCGCAATTGGATTGAGCCCCACAGCGAACTCAGGGGCTCACCCGTTCCGCCGCCCCTCAAATCAAGGGAAAACCCTTGCGCAAAAACAGCCGCTCGCTATGCTCAACGGCATGGATGCGCTGGCCCCCCTCATCGGTGTTCTGATCATGTCGATCGCCCTGATCGGCAACTTCTTTTTCACCGCGTGGAAGCTCGGCATCCTGCGCGCCTTCGGCCGCCGCCGCGTGTTGAGCTGGCGTGTACTGACCGCGGGCGCCCTCTCGGCCTGCCTGCCATTCGCCGGCGCCATGATCACCCTGGCCGCCATCCCCGCCGATGACGGCGTCAAGGTGGCCATGAACGCCGCCCAACTGGCGCTCGAACTCGCGCTCACCGGCTTCGCGCTGCACCTCGTCAACGACCAGCTCGTGAACTGGGCTGGCGCCATGCGCGAGGCCTGAAGGCGGCAAAAGACGCGGGCCTGGGTGGGCACGACATGACAGCTGCCACCTCCTGCTGACCCATCCCCGGACAGGGCCGCACCCCGCACCGTAAGATGCGGCATGCACGCGGACACCCCCTACGACGACCTCACGCCCGACCTCATCCTCGACGCCCTCGAAGCCTGCGGGCAACGCGTCGACGGCCGCCTGCTCACGCTCAACTCGTACGAGAACCGCGTCTTCCAGGTCGGCCTCGACAGCGGCCACATGGTGGTGGCCAAGTTCTACCGCCCCGGCCGCTGGACAGACGAACAGATCCTCGAAGAACACGCCTTCGCGCTCGAACTGGCGGAAGCCGAGGTGCCTGCCGTGCCGCCCATGGCACTCACCCACCACCTGCCGCACGCCCGTGAAACGGCCCGCGTCGTCGGCAGCCCGCCCACGCTGGCTCATTTCGGCGGACACCGCATCGCCGTGGCGCACCGCCGAGGCGGCCGCCCCCCCGAACTCGAAGACCCCGAGGTGCTGCGCTGGATCGGCCGCTTCCTCGCGCGCCTGCACCAGGTCGGCGCGAAGCAACCCTTCGCCCACCGCCTGCGCCTGGACGTCGACACCCAGGGCTGGCAAGCCCACCAGTGGCTCGCCGAGCACGAGGTCATCCCGCTCGACCAGCGCGGCCCCTGGCTGGACACCGCCCGCCAAGCACTGGAGCTCGTCGAAGCCGCCTTCGCCAGCATTGAGGGCCTGCGCTGGCGCCGCGTGCACGGCGACTGCCACCCCGGCAACGTGCTGTGGACCCCGCAAGGCCCCCACTTCGTCGACCTCGACGACGCCGGCATGGCCCCCGCCGTGCAAGACCTGTGGATGCTGGTCAGCGGCGAACCCGAAGAACGCCGCCGCCAGCTCGACGCCCTGCTCGAAGGCTATGAATCGATCACCGAATTCGACTGGCGCGAACTGCAACTGATCGAACCCCTGCGCACCCTGCGCCTCATCCACCACAGCGCCTGGCTGGCGCGCCGATGGCACGACCCCGCCTTCCCCGCCGCCTTCCCCTGGTTCGAATCGGGCAGCTACTGGCAACAGCAAGGCGACCAGCTGCGCCAACAAATCGATCTGATGGCCACCGAAGCCCCGAACCACGCCAGCCGCCTGGGCATCGCCAGGTGGGCAGATCAAGACGACGGCGACGCCGATGCCGACCTGAACTGGGACCGCTGACACCCCGAGGAAATCATCCATGTCCTTGACGCCCGATCAGCCCGCCATCCCGGTGCTGTACAACTTCAAGATGGCCCCCAGCCCCCGCCGCGCCCGCATCCTGCTGGCCGAGAAAGGCATCGCGCACGAAACGGTGACCATCGACCTGGCCACGGGCGAGCACCTCGGCGAAGCCTACCGCGCCATCAACCCGCAATGCACCGTGCCCGCGCTGCGACTGCCCGATGGCACCGTGCTGCCCGACAACCAGGCCATCGCCGCCTGGGCCGAAGCCGCGCACCCCGAACCGCCCTTGCTCGGCCGCACCCCGGTGGAAAAAGGCATGGTGGCGAGCTTCGTCGCGCGCATCGAATTCGAAGGCCTGCTCGCCGTGGCCGAGGCCTTTCGCAACACCCACCCCGCCATGAAGGACCGCGCCCTCACCGGCGCCGCCAACGTGCCGCAAATCCCAGAGCTGGGCAGCCGTGGCCAGGCCCGCGCCCTGCGCTTCCTCGACGAGCTCAACGCCCACCTCGCCGGCCGCGACTTCGTCTGCTGCGACCACTTCACATGGGCCGACATCACCGCCGCCGTGCTGACCGACTTCGCACGCGTCATCGGCTTCAAGCCCGATGAACAGCACCCTCACCTGCTTCGCTGGCGCACCGCGCTGGCCGCTCGCCCCTCGCTCAACGCCTGAAGCCATCCACAGCAGCCACCAACCGACGCCATCGAAGGAGCCCACCGATGATCGACCTCTACACCGCCGCCACGCCCAACGGTCACAAGGCCTCCGTCGCGCTGGAAGAACTGGGTCTGCCCTACACCGTGCACCCCGTCAACCTGGCCAGCAACGAACAAAAGCAGCCGTGGTTCCTGGCCATCAACCCCAACGGGCGCATCCCCGCCATCATCGACCGCGAGGCCGACGACTTCGCCGTCTTCGAGTCAGGCGCCATCCTCATCTACCTGGCCGAAAAGACCGGCCGCCTGATGCCCAGCGACGCCAAGGGCCGCTCACGCGTCATCCAGTGGCTGATGTTCCAGATGGGCGGCGTGGGCCCGATGATGGGCCAGGCCAACGTCTTCTATCGCTACTTCCCCGAAAAGATCCAGCCCGCCATCGACCGCTACCAGAACGAATCGCGCCGGCTTTTCGAGGTGCTCGACAGGCAACTGGCGAAGGAAGAATGGTTGGCCGGTGACTACTCCATCGCCGACATCGCCAACTGGTGCTGGGCGCGCACGCACAAATGGTCTGGCGTGTCGGTGGAAGGCCTGCCGCATCTGCAACGCTGGCTGGACGCCATGAAGGAACGGCCGGCCTGCCAGCGTGGCATCGAGGTGCCCGCGAAGGTGGACAGCCTGGTGTCGCCCGACAAGGAGAAAGACGCGCAGGCGTTCATCGAAGCGGCGCGGGGCATGGTGCAGCGTTGAGGGGGAAAGGCTCACAGTTTATCGAACGGGCTCATCACGCCTCGGCCACCTCGGTTGAGCACATGGGTGTAGATCTGCGTGGTCTTGACATCGGCGTGGCCAAGCAGCTCTTGCACCGTGCGGATGTCATAGCCCGCCTGCAGCATGTGGGTGGCGAAGCTGTGACGCAGCACGTGGGGCGTGCAGGGTTTGTCGATGCTGGCGCGCTTGGCACCACTCGCCACGGCGCGCTGGATGGATTGCTCATTCAAGTGGTGTCGTCGCTCGACACCTGATCTCGGATCGATCGATCGCTGCGAGCTGGGAAACACAAACTGCCAGCCGGATGCGCGCGCCGCCTGGGGGTACTTCACCGCCAGCGCGTTGGGCAACCACACCTCACCAAAACCATCGCGCAGATCCTGCAAGTGCTGAGCGCGGGCCAGGGCCATCTGCTTTTGCAGCGGTGCCATGAGGTTTTCAGGCAGCACGGTGACGCGGTCTTTCGCACCTTTGCCGCAACGCACCGTCACCTCCCGGCGCTCAAAATCTACGTCCTTGATGCGCAGGCGCAGGCCTTCGAGCAGGCGCATGCCGGTGCCATACAGCAGCGACGACACCAGGTGCTGCGTGCCGGACAGCTCATCGAGCAGTGCCCTGACTTCGCGGTGCGTGAGCACCACCGGCAGGTGCTGACTGGCCTTGGCCTGCACCACCTCGGCCAGCCAGGGCAGCTCGGTGTGCAGCACATGGCGGTACATGAACAGCAAGGCCGAGCGCGCCTGATTCTGCGTGGCTGCCGAAACGTTGCGCTGCACCGCCAAGTGGGTGAGAAAGGCTTCGACCTCTGGGGCGCCCATCTCAATGGGGTGGCGTTTGTTGTGGAACAGGATGAAGCGCTTGGCCCAGTCCACGTAGACCTGCTCGGTTCGAATCGAGAAGTTTCGGATGCGAATTTGATCGCGAAGGGCATCGAGCAAGCGAGGTGACCGTCTTGCTTCGACCACCACAGTCGCAAACGGCATGACCTGGCGGGAAGGCTCCAGTGAATGGGGCGTCATCGAATAAATGCGCAGTCAGGTGCACCCAAGTGCGCCAAACAGCTATCAAGGATTGCCTCAATGCTGGCAGAGGTTGGCTTGAGCGTCTTCCCGCTTTGGGGTGAATCAATTGCCCCCAGGCAACCGCGACTGTTCAGCCTCGCTCCATGTCACAGCCCACGTCTCCACATCTTGATGACGGGCGACACGCTGAGCTTAGAAGTCAACCATGGCTTTTCGTGTCAGGTGGTGACGCGCTGCTGCTACGTCAGCCTGCCCGAACAAATCCGGCAAAACATCCACGGCCGGCCGGGCGCGTGCAAACCACTCTGACGTGGCTTGCGGAGCGTCATCATCGATTTCCTCTGGATCAGGCGTGCGTGGCAACTGCTGTTTGCTCATGCGGGAGCGCCCCCAAAAGAGCGATGTTCAGGCATCTTTTTTGTGCATACGATATGATCGTGCACATCACCTATGACCAGACCAAAAACCAGCGTAACATCAAAGAGCGCAATCTGTCATTTGATCAAGTTGTCGACTTTGACTTTGATGGCGCGCTGGTCCACACGGATGATCGCATCGATTATGGTGAGACGCGTTACGTGGCCCTTGGCTTGCTTTATGGGCGTTTGCATGTTCTGTGCTTTTCTGAAACACCTGATGGCATCCGTGTCATCAGCTTTCGCAAAGCCAACCCTCGTGAGGTGAGCCGCCATGCCAAAGTCAAAGCCGTTGATTGACCCACACGGAGAAGTCGCGGAGCTCTCCATGGCGCAGGTCAAGCGAATGCGGCCGGCCTCTGCCGTGCTGCCGAGCTCGCTTCAATCCAAGCTGCGCACCCGTGGTCCCCAAAAAGCCCCGACGAAAGAACGGATCACCATCCGGCTTTCGCCCGATGTGGTCCAGCCATTTCGCGAAACTGGGGCTGGCTGGCAGTCCAGGCTGGATGCTGCGCTGAAGGATTGGCTGAAGTCACACAAGCCGGCGAAGTTGGCCAGATGAAGACGGCAACATGAAAACGGACACAACACATTTCAGGGTCACAAAAAAAATCGCTCCATCTCAACCTGGGGCGATCAAGCTTGCACGTCGCTATGGCGAACACCTTGTTTGCGTCCGACACCGCGTTGATCCAACTGGGACCATGCGATTCACAACCGTTGAACTGGTGGTTGAACAGGCTCCCATCAGCGCCAAGCCGGATCAGATCGTCGGCGTTCGCGTTGATTACCAGGAGCGGCAATTGCGAGCTGCCGTCAAGGCCGCAGGGGCGACTTGGGACCATGAGGCCGGCGTATGGCGAATGCCATTGAAGATGGCCCGCCTTTTGCGCCTCCGCGAACGCATCATCGACAGGTAGCCGAGATGCCCTCACATCTATCCACAAAAGCCTACATGCAGCCATTTATACCCATGGGTGACCATGCGTGGTTGACGTCTATTTGCAGTTAGGCCCCACACAATTCGGCCATGCTGTATCTCAAGTGCACCCAAGAAGTCCAAAAGGTCGTCGGCCTGCGTAAGGAGAACCTCGCTTCGCCCGAGCCCACCGATGCACCATTGGGCAATTGGTA
>JAKARB010000012.1 GCA_021819435.1 Pseudomonadota bacterium
CCGCTGGTAACGGTTGATGCCGAACAGCCCATACAGCAGCGAACCGCCCAGCGGCAACAGCGCGATCAGCAGCACCCACAGCGTGGCCGATCGAGGGTCACGCTTGTAGATGACCGCGTGCCCCGCTATGGGGATAGCGACCGCCAGCGACACGAGGGTGGCTGCCCATGTCAGCCCGTTGGGGTCGGACACGACAGCCTCCCATCGCTCAAGATTCGCCGCCCGCCGGCTTCTTCTTGCGCGTAGCCTTGCTCTCGCCGTTCGGCGGTGCCTCGGCCACGTTCGCGGCATCGGGCTTTTCAGGCTCGGCCGGCTGCGCGGGTGGCTCCTTGCGCTCGAAGACGACGCGTTCGGCCTTGTCGTCCCAGCGTGCGCTGGCGTGATCGGCCTTGCCGATACCGCCACCCAGCATCTCGCGCGCCAGAGCGGTTTCCAGCTCGCTGCGGATCAGCCGCTTGAGCTCGCGCGCGCCGAACTCGGGTTTGTAGCCTTCCTCCGCGAAGTGATCGATCAAGGTCTGATCGAAGGCCAGCGTCACGCCCTGGCTGGCGGCGTTGCGCGCCACGCGATCGAGCTGCAGGCCGACGATATGGCGGATCTCCTCCTTGCCCAGCGCATGGAAGACGATGATTTCATCGATGCGGTTGAGGAACTCGGGGCGGAAATGCCCGCGCAGCACGTCCATCACCTCCGTCTTGGTCTTTTCATACTCCTCGCCGGCGGCACCACGCGCCTTGAGCCGACGCTGGATGATGTCCGAGCCCAGATTCGAGGTGGCGATGATGATGGTGTTGGTGAAATCCACCACCCGGCCCTTGCCGTCGGTGAGGCGGCCGTCGTCGAACACCTGCAGCAGGATGTTGTAGACGTCGGGGTGCGCCTTTTCGATCTCGTCGAGCAGCAACACGCTGTAGGGCTTGCGGCGCACCTTCTCGGTGAGCTGGCCGCCCTCGTCGTAGCCCACATAACCCGGAGGCGCGCCCACCAGGCGTGCCACGGTATGGCGTTCACCGTACTCGGACATGTCGATGCGCAGCAGCGCGCCCTCATCGCCATAGATGGACTCGGCCAGTGCCTTGGCGAGTTCGGTCTTGCCCACACCCGTCGGCCCGAGGAACAGGAAGGTGGCCACTGGCTTGCTGCCTTCGCGCAGGCCTGCGCGCGACAGCCGCACGGCATCGGCCACGGCACGTACTGCTTCGTCCTGTCCCACCAGGCGCTCATGCAGCCGCTGTTCCAGATGCAGCAGCTTCTCGCGTTCTTCCACCGTCAGCTCGTTGACCGGGATGCCGGTCAGCCGCGAGACGATCTGCGCCACGTGCTCTGCCTTGACCTCGGCGCTGCCCGAGGCGCGCTCGCGCTCCCAATCCTCGACGAGCTTCTTGAGTTCGGCCTCTTTGGCCTCGATGCGCTTGCCGAGCTCGGCAGCCTTGTCGTACTGCTTGCGCGAAGCCACATAGTCCTGCTCACGCCGCAACTGATGCAGTTCGGACTCCAGCTCTTGCACCGCCACCGGGCGCGCCGTGGCCGACAGCTTCACGCGTGCGGCCGCCTGGTCGAGCAGGTCGATGGCCTTGTCGGGCAAAAAGCGCGCGGTGATGTAACGGTCGGACAACTCGGCGGCGGCGATGATCGCATCCTCGGTGATGCTGACCTTGTGGTGCGCCTCGAAGGTGTCGCGCAGGCCGCGCAAAATCATCATGGTCTGCGCTACCGTCGGCTCGGGCACCATCACCGGCTGGAAGCGACGCTCCAGCGCGGCATCCTTTTCGATGTACTTCTGATACTCGTTGAGCGTGGTGGCGCCGATCAGGTTCAGCTCGCCGCGCGCCATCATCGGCTTGAAGACGTTGGCCACGTCCAGCCCGCCTTCGCCGCCACCTTGGCCGGCACCGACGATGGTGTGCACTTCGTCGATGAAGAGAATCAGCTCCCCCTGGTGCTCGGTCACTTCCTTGAGCACCTTCTGCACGCGCTCCTCGAACTCGCCGCGGTACTTGGCGCCGGCCACCATGGCATTGATGTTGAGTTCGACCAGGCGCTTGTCACGCAGCGTTTCGGGCACTTCGCCTGCGACCATGCGCTGCGCCAGCCCTTCGACGATGGCGGTCTTGCCGACGCCGGGTTCGCCGATCAGCACCGGGTTGTTCTTCTTGCGCCGGGCCAGCACTTCGATGGTCGTCTCGATCTCCTGCGCGCGGCCGATGACCGGATCGAGCTTGCCCTCGCGCGCCATCTTGGTGAGGTCGCGCGAATACTTGTCGAGTTCCGGCGTATTGGTCGGCGTCTCGGCACGGCCGTCCTCGGCCCCCTTGCCGACCACCTTGCTCACCTGCTGGCGCAGCGCCTGCGGCGTGAGCCCGTAGCGGCGCAGCAGGTTGGCTGCCAAGCCTTCGCCTTCTTCGGCCAGGCCGATCAGAAAGTGCTCTGGCCCCACATAGGAATGACTCAACTCGTTGGAGGCCACGAAGGCACGGCTGAGCGCATCCTTGACACGTGGCGACACGCCGATCTCGCCTTCGAACGGCTTGTCGCCACGCTTGGCTTCGGATTCAATCTGCCGCTTGAGGTCATCGACCTTGATCTTGAACTGCCCTAAGATGGTCTTGACCACGTCGCTGCCGGTCAGCGCCAGCAGCAGGTGTTCGGTATCGACTTCGGGCCGGCCGAACTCGGCAGCATGTTTGGCGGCTTCCTGCAACAGGGCCTCAGACTGTTCGCTGATACGGCTGGCCAGCCCACTGCCGCGGCGGCGCGCCGTGCCCGCCGTTGCGGGAGCGGATTCGCCGAAAGACGCATCGACCACTTCGTCGGCATCAGCCGCCACGGACGGTGCATCGTCACCGATGCGGAAGAAGTCGCTGCCGAGGAAGTCTTCGAACAAACCGCTGCGCGAGCCAAACAGAGCCTCCAGCGGCGAGACGGTGCGCTTTTGCTGGCGCGCCAGTTGGCGATAGTGATCGTCACACAACAGCATGGTGCTGTGGCGACCATTGAGATTGGCTTCCACCCGCACCGTGGCGGGTTGGCCGCAGACTTGGCATTGTTTTCTGGCCATGCTGATACTCCGGGAGGGTTAACTGGGCGAGGCACCGCAGATCAAGGCGCCTCGCCCTTCACTTGGTTTTTTGCAAAGGACTAGCAGGTGGGCGTCAGCCATTGATCGGGATCGAGCGCCCCTGCTTGGGCGTACTGGCCTCGCGCTTGTCCATCGTGATCGTGAGCACGCCGTTCTTGAAAGCGGCCTTGATCGTGTCCTGGTTGGCATCGGCCGGCAGGTTCAGAGCGCGCTGAAAGCTGCCGTAGGAGCGCTCCACCCGGTGGAAACCACCGTCTTTGGTTTCCTGCTCCTGACGCTTTTCACCGCGCACCAGCAACACATCGTTATCGAGCGTGATCTGAATGTCCTTTTCCTCGACGCCGGGTACTTCCAGGGCGATCGTGTACTGCTTGTCTGTTTCCTGGATGTCCAGCGCCGGCTTCAGCATGCCCGGCCAGTCCGCCGGCCAGCGCGGCAAGGCCAGCGCCGGGAAACCGAAGCCTCGAAACGCTTCGTCGAACAGGCGATCGATCTCGCGATGCAATTGCAGGATGGGGCTGACCGGCCCGCCTGCCGCCGGCAGGTCATTGCGCTGCACCGGCAGCGAGGCGGTGCTCTGTTGTTCTTCCTGCTCCTTTTTGAACCAGTTCCAGGGAGCCAATTTCTTGAAGTCAATGTCCATGTCACACCTCCAGAAGAAAAATTGAAGACTCTCGCTCACTCCGTTTGCCTGCGGCGACGGACAGCGCGCCCAGACGACACGGAGTGTTCCGCTGACCTTGGCTGCTCATCTGTGCGTATCACCTCCTTCTTTCTGCCTGCTTGGATCTGATCATTGATCCATCGATCGATTTCACTTTGACGAAACCGCCACGTCCCGCCGACCTTGAAGGCCGGAATCTCCCCGTGCGAGGCGAGCCGGTAAAGCGTCCGCTTGCCGACTTTCAAGTAGGCAGCCAACTCGTCGAGTGTGAAGATCGCCAGCTGGCGCGCTGTCATACCACCCCCACAAGTTCCGTCGTCACGCGGCCTCGCCTGAGGAAATTCTTGCAAGACTTTGCAAGATATTGCGCCTAACATGCCGAAAGTCAAGAGTCAACATCCAGCGATCTGCTGGCCGATTGATGTGACTCAATCGTAAGCAGCCAGGAAACAAATGTTGGCTGCCACCGCGATGGTGCTCCCCAAGTCATCAATCTGCAGCCATGTGAAAGGGGAAGTCCATGAACGAGATTGCCCGAGTCGGGGTGGATCTGGCCAAGCGGGTTATCTAGGTGCATGCGGTGGATGCGCGCGTGGTGGTTGCCAAGGCGCTGGCCGCTGACAAGTTTGCGGCCTGGTGCGCGCAGCTGCCTCCCGGCTGCCTGGTGGCCCTGGAGGCCTGCGGCGGTGCGCATCACTGGGCACGCAAGTTGCGCGGCTATGGGCTGGATGCGCGGCTGATTGCAGGCCACTTCGTCACGCCCTACCGCATGGCCGGCAAGGGACGCAAGAACGGTGCGGCCGATGCCGCAGCGATCTGCGAGGCGGCGACCCGCCCGCACATGCGCTTCGTGCCGGTGAAGCCGCCGGCGCAGACGCTGCTGACCAGCCATCAGCTACGCAAACCTCCCGATTCACTCACGCAGCTGATTCCTGCTTGCCTAGGGACGACCATGTAAGCGGCAGATGGTCGGAGTCCTTTGCGACCAGCACCTACGCGAGCAGCCCGGAGGTGGGGATGCCCTTGGCGATGATCTCCGCCGGGACCGGCGCCTGGGTCAGCGTTCGGCACCTGTGCGCAGGTCCACTTGCCGCGGATGTGGCACTCGACCGTGAACACGCCCGGCGTGTAGTCCAGCTTCTCGCTGATGCGCTTGAGCGCACAGCCGCACGCGCAGCGGGTGTTCTCGGGCTCGTGGTGGCGGTCCACGCGCGGTAGTCCGCCGGCAAGGCGGTGCGCTTCGGCACCGCGCCATGCGTAGCCGGCGGCTTCGTCTTGCTCAGCAGTTCTTGATGCTGCGCCTCGGCCGAGGCAATGTAGGCGTCCAGAGCCTTGTCGAACAGCGCGCGTTGTTCGGCATCGACCTTAACAAGGTGTCCATGAAACCGGCAGCAGCCCACTGCTCGCTCTTCTTGCCGAACTTCAGGCGTCGCAGCTGGGCGATCTCGAACGAGAGCTTCGCCGTAGGCGCTGACATGGGCGAAAAGCATCCGAGCATCCCCCCCAGGATGGCTCTCATCTCGATACAGAGGTGAATCCTCCGCACTATTCGGCTCCCTACGATGATATGGACTGATCACATCGGTAGGGAGAAAGCATGAACTTACGCCATCTTCGCTGCTTCATCGCCGTAGCCGAGGAACTGCACTTCGGCCGGGCTGCTCGACGGCTGCACATCGAACAGTCTCCACTGTCGCGCACGATCCGCCAGATGGAGGCGGATTTAGGGGTGCCGCTGCTCAACCGCTTGCCACGCAGTGTTCGTCTCACACCGGCGGGACAGGTCTTCCTCGAAGAAGCCCGGCGCGTACTGCTGGCCTTCGAGCAAGCGCAGACCAAGGCACGCGCCGCAGCGAACCAGCGGAACACGCTGCGCATTGCACTATCGGGTGACATGGGGCAGGCCCGCTTGTCGGCGTTGCTTGCGCTTTGCCGCGAGGAGGCACCACAGGTCGGCATTCGGATATTTGAAGCGCCACTGGCGCAGTTGGTGACTGGACTGCGCAACGACTTGTATGACGCAGGTTTTGCATTGGCTGGTGAAATGGACGCCGGCGTCGTCGCCATGCCGGTGTGGCGAGACCCGCTGGTGCTGGCTTTGCCCGCCAGGCATCCGCTGCTGGCTTTCAAGGAAGTGCCGCTGGAGGAAGTGGCGAGCTATCCGCTGGTGCTGTGCGATCCCCAGGTCTGCGAAGGTTGCAGCCGGCAGCGCGAACGGCTGCTCCGCACGGTGGATGCGCAGCCGACGGTAGCCGAGTACGTCAAGACCCATTCCCTGATGCTGGCCCTCGTGGCCGCCGGCTACGGCGTGGGCTTTTCGAGCGCGGCGCATCTGGCGGGTTGCCATCAGGCCGATGTCGTCGTGCGGCCGCTGGCCGACGAGACCGCTTCGCTGACGACCTATCTACTGCGACCCGAAGGCGAAATCATGGAGCCGCTGCGGCAGTTCATCGACCGCGTGGATCGTGTCGGACGCCCGCAAGGCACCGATCAACGCCCGATGTGACGCGGGGATTTTGGACGGTACGATTCCTTTTCGGTCTGGACCTTGACCCGAATTGCATCGGCGGCCGACCTTTTGCGTCACGGGCATGGATGGCGAATCGGGCCTATCCACCCGGCATCACGCAAGGCACCTTCAAGCTGTCGAGGTCACTGCAGTGACGCAGAACGCATGAGCCTTTGCTGGATGCAAACCGGCTCAGCCGGAAGACGCATTGGCGCTTTACCCCGCCCGTTTTCCTACGAAAACTTTGCCCTGGTTTTCCGGTAAAGCGCGGCATCCCTTCCTGATCGAACTTGGATGCGCGGCTTTTCAAACCGTTGCGCCGGTAACAAGATTTTTCGCAGGTGCATTATGGTGGAGGTGTAGCGGGCACCGCAAGGAGGTTTGCCCCCTGCGCAACGCTCGGCGACATCGCCGCACCCAACGTCCACCACGATGCCGACCGGCTCGCGCTTCATCGGGTTCTTTGGGCAATCGCTGCGCCCATGTGGGCCGCGCGCGCTTGCCATGTGTCGATCCGACGATGGGAAGAGCGCGATATGCCGAAATCGAGCAGCCACGCCTTTGGCGCAAAGACGTACTACCGACCGATCGAGGCGGCCGTCCGCTGGTGCGGTCTCCTGCGCTTCGAGCAGCGTATTCTGGAAGCGCTGGCGCAGCGTGCCATGCCGGAGCCCGGCGAATTCCCGCGCTGGCCGCTGCTGCGCCTGTATGCCGAGCGCATCTTCGACGCGCTGACGCATGGCGAATTGCCCGGTGGCAAGGCCGGCATCGTGCTGGACTCGCAGCGGCCGGCGCTCGACGACCCCGAGTTGACCGTGCGCCACGTGGACTTGAAAGCGTGGATGTCGCAGTTCTACCCCGGCGATCGGCCGGGGTTTTTGTTTGACGGCATCGAACGCGCGGTGCATCCGGCGGTGAGTGTGGACACGCTCAACATCCTGCTGGCCGATCGCGAAGCAGCGAAGTCGCAACTTGCCGAACTTGCCCTGGTGCATGAAACGCTGCGCACCGCGCACGAAGCACTGGCGAAGGAACATGCCACGCGCGCGGCCAACGACGAACAGGCGCGCGAGCCTGGCCTGCGCAGCGAGACGACTTACCTCAACATCATAGGCGGACTGCTGACGCTGCTGCTGGGCAATTCGCCGTCAGGCGCGGCCTATTCGTCGTTCCGCAGCATGGATGCCGTGGTCAGCGCGCTGATCGCACACCATGAGGGGCGGCCAGGTCTCAGCGAGCGGACGCTGTGGAGCAAGCTCGCGCAGGCGCGGCGCCACCTGGAGGAGTCGCGCTGACGACGCGGCCAGCATGATGCCGATGCGGCGCACTGCAATTGCAGTCGCTGCTTCTGCAATTGCAGTGATTTCGGCGACTGTGGTGTATTGAATACGAGGCACTTTCCGAACAGCGCTAGTGAGCGTCAAGGAGTGTCTCTCATGTCTTCGCAGACCACCGCGCCGGCAGTGCCGGCCGAGCACCGCATCCTGCGTCGCGCCGAAGTCGAGGCCAAAACCGGCTTCAAGCGCGCGCACATCTACAGCCTGATGAAAGAAGGCAAGTTCCCCAAGGCGCTGCGCCTGGGCGTGCGCGCCGTGGGCTGGGACTCGGCGGAGGTCGAGCAATGGATCGCCGATCGCCTCAATGAGCGCGCCTGACGCTTTTCCTCGGTACATGCCATTCAACCGGGAGAAGCCCATGCAGGTGGTGTCCATCATTTCGACCAAGGGCGGCGTCGGCAAGACCACGACGGCGGCCAACCTGGGCGGCTTCGCAGCCGACGCCGGGCTGCGCGTGCTGCTGCTGGACCTGGACGTGCAGCCCACGCTGTCGAGCTACTTCACGCTGGCCGAGCGCGCGCCGGCCGGCATCTACGAGATGCTGGCCTACAACGAGCAGCGCGCCGAGCAACTGGTGTCGCGCACCGCGTTCGAGCGGCTTGACCTGGTGCTCTCGAACGACGACCGCGGCGAGCTGAACACGCTGCTGCTGCACGCGCCCGATGGCAGATTGCGGCTGCGCCACCTGCTGCCCACGCTGGCGCCGAGCTACGACCTGCTGCTCATCGACACCCAGGGCGCGCGCAGCGTGCTGCTGGAGATGGCGGTGCTGGCCTCGAACTTGGCGCTGTCGCCGGTGACGCCGGAAATCCTCGCGGCGCGCGAGCTGCGGCGCGGCACGCTGCAACTCATCGAGGACATCGCGCCGTACCGCCACCTCGGCATCGAGCCGCCGCCGCTGCACCTGCTCATCAACCGCGTGCATCCGGTGTCGTCCAATGCGCGGCTGATCCAGCAGGCGCTGCGTCAGGTATTCCAGGAGCAGCCTGGCGTGCGCGTGCTGGACACCGACGTGCCGGCGATCGAAGCCTATCCGCGCGCCGCGACGCGCGGCCTGCCGGTGCATCGGGTGGAATACCGCCAGCCGGCGGGCCGCACGGCACCCGCCGCATTGGAGACCATGCGCGCGCTGGCCGGCGAGCTGTTCCCGGCGTGGCAGGAGCGCTTTGCGCTCGTCACCGGCCGAGGCGACGCGGGAGGGGCCGGCCATGGCCAGCGCACATGACCTGGCCCGCGGCCACAAGCGGCTGCGAGGGCTGATCGAGTTCGCCCTGGGAGAAGGTTGGAAGGTGGTGCGCACCCGCGGCGGGCACCTGCTGTTCACGAAGCAAGGCTGCGCGCCGATCTACACCAGCTCGACGGCGAGCGACCACCGCGCCGAGCGGAACGCCCGTGCGCAGCTTCGCCGCGCCGACCGGCAGGCGGCCCAGGGTGTTGCAGCATCTCAGGAGAACGGCCGTGGCTGACCTGACGCCGCAGGACATGGCCGCCAAGCTGCTGGCCTCGGGCTTCGAGCGCAACGGCCCTTCGGTCGCGGCCCTGAGCGACCCCATCGCCGACACGCCGATGGTGGTAACGCTGGACCAGTTGCGCCCCTACGACCACGACCCGCGCGTGACGCGCAACCCGGCCTACGAGGACATCAAGGCCTCGATCCGCGAACGCGGGCTCGATGCGCCGCCCGCGATCACGCGCCGGCCCGGCGAATCGCACTACATCATCCGCAACGGCGGCAACACGCGCCTGGCGATCCTGCGCGAGCTGTGGAGCGAGACGAAAGACGAACGGTTCTTCCGCATCCCCTGCCTGTTCCGCCCGTGGCCGCAGCGCGGCGAAGTGGTGATGCTGACCGGGCACCTGGCCGAGAACGAGTTGCGCGGCGGGCTCAGCTTCATCGAGCGGGCCTTGGGCGTGGAGAAGGCGCGCGAGTTCTACGAGCAGGAAATGGGGCGGGACAGCGGCCAGCCGCTGTCGCAGAGCGAGCTGGCGCGGCGGCTTACGGCCGATGGCTTCCCGCTGCCGCAGTCGCACATCAGCCGCATGCAGGACGCCGTGCACTACCTGCTGCCGGCGATCCCCACGCTGCTGTACGGCGGGCTTGGCCGGCATCAGGTTGAACGGCTCGCAGTGCTGCGCAAGGCCTGCGAACGCACCTGGGAGCGGCGTGCCCTGGGACGCAACCTGTCGATGGACTTCGCTACGCTGTTCCAGGACGTGCTCGCGCAGTTCGACACGCAGCCCGACAACTTCTCACCGCAGCGGGTGCAGGACGAGCTGGTCGGCCAGATGGCCGAGCTGCTGGAGGCGGACTACGACACGCTGGCCTTAGAGATCGACGACACGGAGAGCCGCCAGCGTGCGTTGACCAGCGATCCCGCGCCGTCGCAGGCGGCAAGACCTGTGGCACCGACCGCACCCGAGCCGCCGCGGCCACCGTCACCGCCTTCGTCGCCGGCAGGCCCTACGGTGCAGTCGTCGGAGCCTCGTACTTCCGCGCCGGCGGGCGCCGGCCTGGCTGCACCGGCCGTCGGCGCCGAGGGCTTGCAGCAGGACGGCGGGCTGCGCGACGAGCGCCTGCAGGGTCATATCGTGTCGCCCGCGCCGACCACCGAACGCCTGCAATCCATCCAGCGCATGGTGGCCGATCAGATGGGCGACAAGCTGCCCGACTTCGAGGCCGACGCGCTGCGCGCGATCCCCGTGCAGGCGGGCGGGCTCTACCCCATCTCGGACGTCTGGTACATCGAGCCCGGCCTGGACGTGCCGGATCGGCTGCGGATGCACATCGCGCAGTTCGCGCGCGAGATCGCCGAGGAAGCCGACGTGGCCGGGCAGGTCGAGCCCAGCGAAGGCGGCATCGGCTTCGTCTGCGTGGCGCCCCCGGCGGTGCGCGCATTGCCACCGTTCGCGCGTGCGGTGCTGACCTTGCTGCATGCGCTATGCGCCGCGCCCCGACCCGCAGCCGGCCTCGATGGCGCCCGGCTGGCCGACGACCTGGCGGCCTTGCTGCATGGCGGCGGCGCATATCCGCGCCTGAGCGATGCCGGGCTGGTAAAGCTGTTCCGGCTGCTGCGCCTGGCGCGCCGGTTGCTGGATCTGGAGACCGGCGCGGCCTCCAGCAACCTCGGCCACGGCGCCTGAGCGGAGGCCATCATGTCGGCACCGCATCCGCTCAACCAGGCCGTCATCGCACAGGCGCTGCACGACCTGCGCAATGGGCAACTGCGGCGCTGCAAGGCGATGGGCTTCGGCGAGGAGGAACTGGACGCGCTCAAGCACCCCGAACTCGTGAGCATGCTGGTCAACGCCACGGTGTCTTGGTGCTCGGTGTCGGTGAACCGAGATGTGCTGAAGCGGCTGCTAAGCCAGGTGCATGACGTGGAGCGCGAGATCGCCACGGTGGACCGGATGCTGCGCCTGGGCGCCAGCACGGAGATGGTGAGCCGGTTCTACGGCCTGACACACCAGGAGGTCGCCCTGCGCCGCGACATTCTCGGACTGCCCAAGCGCAAGGGGCGCCATCCGGTGCTGGACGAAGCGCAGGACACGGCGCTGTGGAAGCACTGGCAGGCCGGCATCGCCGAACGCGGCATCGCGCTGGATGACGAAGTGGCGATGCTGTCGCTGACCATGGACCTGGCCGAGACCTTGAGCCTGCCGATGTCGGTGATCTGGGCGGCGATACGCAACTGGATCGACCAGGGGCTGGTGTAGGTCATGGCGACGGGCGGCGCACCACGGCGCGATGGCCCCGTTGCGCTGTCCGCGTTATTCGACGACGCGCTGCGGCAACTGTTGCCCCCCGCGCAGCCGGCCGGGCACGGCACGACCACGGCGCAAGCTGCTGCGCCGGCCAGCGAGGGCTTCCTCTACAGCGGCAACCGCCATGAGAGCGTGCCGCTTGCGCTGTTCCTCGATCGGCGCCTGACGCCGCTGGAGCGCAATGCCTGGCAGGTGTTCCGCCTGCAGCTCAACGACGACGGCGTGACGACCTTCCCGACCTACGACCAGCTTCGCCCCTACCTCGCCTCGATGCCCTGCGCGGCGCAGGCCTCGCACGAGACCGTGGCGCGCGCCTTGACGCTGCTGCGGCTGACGCGCTGGCTGAGCCTGGTGCGGCGGCGCCGCGATCCGAAGACCGGCCGCATCCTCGGCAACCTTTATGTCCTGCACGACGAGCCGCTGACGCCCTTCGAGGCGATGCAGCTCGACCCCGACTACCTGGGCCTGGTCAGCCAGGCGCTGACCCATGCCGCGAAGGCGGTGCAGATCGTCGGCATGAACACGCTGCGGGAGATCGCCGAAGACCCGATGCTCAACGGCCGCACGCTGCCCACGCGCCTGCAGGTGCTGGCACAGCGCATGACACGCAGCGAATGGGCTGATGCGAGTTATCCACAAGACCCTGTGGATCACGAATCCGAAGAAGGCCAGGACGGCCTGCTTCGGAATCTCGAAGCCACGTCTTCGGAATCCGAAGCTGGGCCGAAACCCGCGCCAGACGGCTCACTTCGGAATCCGAAGGAGGACCGTACTGTACGTATGGATCGTATAAATCAAGTACGTACAGTACCGCGCGCGAAGGCGCTGCAACACCTGCGCCTGCCCGAGCGTCTGTTGCGCCTGAAGGACGAGCAACAAAGCGGCGCGCTGGTGGCCTTGCAGCAGGTGGACGAGTCACTGCGGCAGGCGGTGCTGGACGAATGGGATGCACGCTGCCGCAACAGCGCGGTGCGCAACCCGGCCGGCTACCTGTTCGGCATCATCCAGAAAGCCATCCGCGGCGAGTTCAAGGCCTGGGCCGGCGAAGGCGGCTCGCCATCGACGCCGCCACGTCCAGCCGCACCCGCACCCTCTGCACCGCCACCGCCTGCGCCGAACGGCCCTGGCCGCGAGGCGGCGCGGGCCTACCTGGCGAAACTGCGTTCGACGCTCGGCGATTCCTGAGCAGCTATCCCCAGGGGATAGCTGGGACACGAAGCCTTCCAGCCATCGGCTTCGGTGCTGTCATGCGTCACATCGTCGCAGCCCGGTGCGGACCTATTCCCAGGGGATAGATGGAACACGCCGCCTTCCGCGCCGTCCGGCTCAGTCGCGTCTTCATCGCCCGTGACGGCAGCTATCCCCTGGGGATAGACGGAACACACGGCCTTCCGGGACGACAACGGGGGACGCACCCGCTGCGGTTTGTTGACTGACGCCCTTCCGGGCGATGCCGATGCTGGCGGCTCGTTCCCTTACCGCGAGTCGTCATCATGGCCAACGAATCCCAGCCGCCCCTGCAGTTGAATCTCGGATCGCTGCGCAGCGCGATGTCGCTGACGCTGCACACCCACCACGCTTCACGCATCTGGCATGGCCGAGCGCCCGCCGAGGGCCGGACCGGGATCATCGGCCTGAACGGCTACATCAGCGTGATGAACAAGATGAAGCGCGGCGCCGAGCAGGACGACCCCTACTCGGACTTCTGGATGCTGCGCATCGAGGACAAGCTGACGCAGACCAAGGCCAGCTTGCAGGCGCTGCGTGAGCAGGTGGACCAGGCGCTGGCCGACGTGCCGCCCGCGCTGTCGCTGGGCGAGAACATGAACGTGCAGCCTGTGAAGCTGCCGCTGTTCGTCAATGCGCAACTCGGCTTCATGGCGGTGTACCTGCTGGCCGACTACGACGACCTGGCCCGCAAGCTGATCCTCGCCCACCACACCGCGCTGATCGACCGCAGCACGCTGGAACGCTGGCTCAACGACGGCGCGCATGCGCTGCGCAGCCTGTTCTCGCTGGCACAGCAGTACCGCTACTCCGGCGCGACGCGCGACGACTTCGCCTCGAAGAACGCGGTGGCGCGGGCGGCGCTGGAGAAGTTCGGCGAGTTGCCGCAGGACGTGCTCGAAGGCACGCGCCGCTCGCGCTTTGCGCCACCGATCGCACGGCGGTCGGGCAAGCCGGGTGCAGCCCCCGATGCGGCACCCAGCGCTGGCGCAGCCGACGTGGCGGACGACGACCACGACCATGACGGCGAAGGCACGAAGGCATGACAGCATCGTCTTCCACCGGCCAACCGGCGCGCTTCCTGCCGCTGGAACAGGCGGACTTCCAGCGCCTAGAACACGGCCCCTACCTAAAAGGCCTTTTACAGCCTTTTAAAGGTAAGGGGAGTCTGGAGACCTGGGCCAACCAATGCACGGCACTGCGCGACGACTTGATCGGCCTGGCGCAGCGGCGCGTGCTGCAACAGGCGCGGGCCTATCCCTTCACGTTGCTCGACGTGCAACTGGCCCAGCAGACCACTGGCGCAGGCACGACCTTCCTGCGCTGGCGCAACCACGACCGTTCTTCCATGGGCGTGGCGCTGTGGGAATCGCTGCTCGACCGCCCGGCGACGCCGGCCTCGCTGATCGACGACCTGTACGCGATGGAGCTGCAGCGCATCGCTTTGAACATGCAGATCAGCCTCCTTCACACGCTGGGCCGCCAGGCCCAGGAGTGCGCCAGCAAGGCCGCTCAGGCCGAAGCGGCTTACCTGCGACGTGTCCACGGGCATGCCGCGTCCGTTCCATCCACCACCCCCAAGGAGTCACCATGAGCACGCACTTCGTCGGCGAGGGCAACATCGGTTCTGCGCCGGACTACCGCGAATTCCCCAACGGCAACGACGAGCCGCGTCGGCTGCTGCGCCTGAACGTCTACTTCGACAACCCGATCCCGAAGAAGGACGGCGAATTCGAGGACCGCGGCGGCTTCTGGGCGCCGGTGGAGCTGTGGCACCGCGACGCCGACCACTGGAAAGACCTGTACCAGAAGGGCATGCGCGTGCTGGTAGAAGGCCGCACGGTGAAGGACGAGTGGGAGGACGCCGACGACAACGAGCGCACGACCTTCAAAATCGAGGCCCGCCGCATCGGCATTCTGCCGTACCGCATCCAGGCCGTGACCCTCAGCGCCAGGACGCTGGAACCCGAGGCCGCAGTACCGCCGCCGAAGGAGACCAAGGGGACGAAGGCGCCGAAGGAAACCAAGGCCAAGGGCTGATTCCGAGGGGGCGGCTGTAGCAACCGTCAGACGCCCGCCATGCACCAGCTATCCCCAGGGGATAGCGCCAGGGTGTTCCACCGAATTCCAGCCGCCCTCCCGAAACTACGCCCTCGCTGCGCCAGCCGTTGCAGTGCCGCGCATGCCGCTGCGGCAACGCATCGTCTGCCGATCACAAAGCGGTGTCTGCGCCGATCGGCTTCCTTGCTGCCGTCCTCCGCTGGCCCGGCCAAGCTGGGGCCATCCGATGAACCGCACACTTCCAAGGAGGCTTCATGCGCGTGTTCCTGTGCGAGAAGCCGTCCCAGGGCAAGGACATCGCCCGTGTGCTGGGCGCCGGCCAACGCGGCAACGGCTGCTACAGTGGTGCCGGTGTCGTCGTGACCTGGTGCATCGGTCATCTGGTCGAGGCGGTTCCGCCCGAAGGCTACGGCGAGCAGTACAAGCGCTGGGCCATCGAGCAACTGCCCATTCTTCCCGAGCGCTGGCGTGTCGAGCCCAAGGCGGCGACCGCGGCGCAGTTCAAGGTCGTGCAGCAGCTCGTCGCCAAGGCGGGCGAGCTGGTGATCGCGACCGACGCTGATCGCGAAGGCGAGATGATCGCCCGCGAGATCATCGAGCTGTGCGGCTACCGTGGCCCGATCCAGCGGCTGTGGCTGTCGGCGCTCAACGATGCGTCGATCCGCAAGGCGCTGGGTGCACTCAAGCCATCCGCCGAGACGCTGCCGCTGTACTTCTCCGCGCTCGCCCGATCGCGTGCCGACTGGTTGATCGGGATGAACCTGAGTCGCCTGTTCACGCTGCTGGGCCGCCAGGCCGGCTACACCGGCGTGCTGTCGGTCGGGCGTGTGCAGACCCCGACCCTCAAGCTGGTCGTAGACCGTGATCGCGAGATCGCACGCTTCGTCTCGGTGCCGTTCTGGGCCATCGAAGTCGCGCTTTCGCATGCGGGCCAGACCTTCGTCGCAAGCTGGACGCCGCCGCAGGGCAGTACCGACGAGGCCGGCCGCTGCCTGCAGCAGCCGGTGGCGCAGCAGGCCGGCGAGCGCCTGCGCGCGGCCGGCGCCGCCCAGGTGCTGTCGGTGGAGACCGAGCGCGTGCGCGAAGGCCCGCCGCTGCCGTTCGACCTCGGCACGCTGCAAGAGGTGTGCTCCAAGCAATTGGGCCTGGACGTGCAGGAAACGCTGGACATCGCCCAGGCGCTGTACGAGACGCACAAGGCGACGACGTATCCGCGCTCGGATTCGGGCTACCTGCCCGAGAGCATGCTGGCCGAGGTGCCGGCCGTCCTCGACAGCCTGGTCAAGACCGATCCCGGTCTGCGGCCGCTGATCGACCGCCTGGATCACCAGCAGCGTTCGCGCGCCTGGAACGACGGCAAGGTCACGGCGCACCACGGCATCATTCCGACGCTGGAACCGGCCAATCTCTCGGTGATGAGCGAGAAGGAGCTGGCCGTCTACCGGCTGATCCGCGCCCACTACCTCGCGCAGTTCCTGCCGCATCACGAGTTCGACCGGACGGTGGCGCAGCTCACGTGCGACGGGCAGTCGCTGGTGGCGGTCGGCAAGCAGATCGCGGTAGCTGGATGGCGCCAGGTGCTGGCGGCGTCGGTGCCCGACGACACGGACGGCGAGGACGCGCAGCGCGGCCAGGTGTTGCCGCCGCTGCAAGCTAGGACTTCCTGCCAGGTTGGCCAGGTCGAACTGAAGGCGTTGAAGACGCTGCCGCCCAAGCCCTACACGCAGGGCGAGCTGGTCAAGGCCATGAAGGGCGTCGCCAAACTCGTGACCGATCCGCGCCTGAAGCAGAAGCTGAAGGACACCACGGGCATCGGCACCGAGGCGACGCGCGCCAACATCATCAGCGGGCTCTTGGCCCGCGGTTATCTCTTGACGAAGGGCCGTGCCATCCGCGCATCGGATGCGGCCTTCACGTTGATCGACGCGGTGCCGACGGCCATCGCCGACCCAGGCACGACGGCGGTGTGGGAGCAGGCGTTGGACATGATCGAGGCAGGCCAGATGACGCTGGACACCTTCATCGCCAAGCAATCGAGCTGGGTCGCCCAGCTCGTGCGGCAGTACCGCGGCGCCACGCTGGACCTCAAGCTGCCGCCCGCGCCGAACTGCCCGCAGTGCGGTTCACCGATGCGCCAGCGCAGCGGCAAGAGCGGCGCGTTCTGGTCTTGCAGCCGCTACCCGGACTGCAAGGGCACGCAGCCGGTCGAAGATACCGCGGCAGGCAAGCGCGGCGCCTCCCGCCGACCATCCAGCACGCCGCGTCGGCGCTCCAGGGCGAACTGACGCCCACGTCTCCCTCTGCCACGCCGGCTGCTGCCGACGGCGGGGCAAACCTCCCGCTCCCCGCGGGATTCCCCAGCGCGCGTTCCCTTCTGCAACGGTGTGCGCGTCCTGCTGGCCCGAGACGGCCACAGGGCGAGAAGGTCATTGCTCCATCGAATCGCGCTCGACGCGGTTCCGCTGATCGAGGTGTTCGCGTCCATCCGCGAGCGGTCTCCTGACGCCTTGGCCCGCAAGGCTGCGAGGTGCCAGGAGACCGCTTGCGGTCGACGGTATTCGGTGCCGGTGCCCGCCGGTGAAAAAACGGGTTCCCTTTGTGTGTGGATACACGCCAGAGGATGCCGGCCCCAGCCACGAAACGGGCCGGGTGAGATTGCTGACGCAGCGAATGGCTTTGACGACGGCCTGGCCTGCTTGCAGCCCACAGGTGGTTTGCTTCCTCTCCAGCCGAAGGTCTGAGTGACCTTCGGCGCTTGTTCCATCTACGGATTCATCCCCGCTCCGGCACAGTCTTGCGAGACTGCATCACAACGTCATGCGGCGGCTAAGCAGCGCAGCACTCGAAGGGCACAAGCTCGCGGCCTGCCGTGTGGCAAGGATCGCCGCTGGCGCGGCAGTGCGCTCCGCGGGACTAAAGCCCGCACGCTCGAAGAACGGCGCTGCCGTCGTCGTCAGCAACCAGGCTTGGCGTCCGCCTTCATCGAAGGCGCGGCGCAGCAATATTGCGAGCATGCCGCTGCCGGTGCCGCGATGGCGTGCTTGTGGCAGAACCACCAGGGAGCGCACCAGCACGTCCTGGCCCATATGCTCGAAGCCGCCGAAGCCCACGCGCTCACCTGACACGGTGGCATAGGCGAAGAAGCGACGCCCCGGCTCGGTCAGGTCGGCGGTGGGAAGGCCGGCCTCGTGCAGCGCCAGCGCAAGGTCCGGGTCACTGCCGGCGATCGGCGTGTCCACCAGGAGCGTCGTGCCGTCTTCTTTGCAAATCTCGCCCGCCGGTCGCTGCGGCAGCAGCTCGATCACCATGTCCGAAGGGCGACACAGCCGCACGCCCAGGGGAGACACCACGATGGGCCGATTGATGAGGATCGGGTGCGCCAGCATCTGGTCGATCAACTGGTCGTCGCTCCAATGCGCGGCATCCAGGTTCAGTTCCTTGTAGGGCGTTCCCTTGACGCGCAACACATCCCGCACGCGCATGCCCATCCGCGCAATCAGCGCCTTCAAGGTCTCGCGGTCGGGCGGTGCTTTCACGTACTCGATGACTGTGGGCTCGATGCCGCTGGCGCGGATCAGCGCCAGCGTGTTGCGCGACGTGCCGCAGTCCGGGTTGTGGTAGATCGTGACGGTGCTCATGCCGGATGCCTCACCACATTGCGCGGGGCCTGTTCGTACCAGTCGCGGGAACGGTTGACCACGCGCACCACCAGCAGCATCACCGGCACCTCGATCAGCACGCCGACCACGGTGGCCAGCGCGGCGCCGGAGTGGAAGCCGAACAGACTGATGGCGGCCGCCACGGCCAGCTCGAAGAAGTTGGACGCACCGATCAGCGCGGAGGGACAGGCGATGTTGTGCTTCTCGCCGACACGGCGGTTGAGCCAGTAGGCCAGGCCGGAATTGAAGAACACCTGGATCAGGATCGGCACGGCTAGCATGGCGATGACCAGCGGCTGCTGCAGGATGGCCTGGCCCTGGAAGGCGAACAGCAGCACCAGGGTCAACAGCAGCGCGGCGATGGACAGTGGGCCGATGCGTTCCAGCGCTCGGTCGAACGCTGCCTGTCCACGACGCAGCAGCGAGCGGCGCCATACCTGGGCGATGATGACCGGGATGACGATGTAGAGCACCACCGAGATCAGCAGGGTGTCCCACGGCACGACGATCGAGGACAGGCCGAGCAGCAGGGCGACGATGGGCGCGAAGGCGAACACCATGATGGTGTCGTTCAAGGCCACCTGCGACAGCGTAAACATCGGATCGCCGCCGGTCAGCCGGCTCCAGACGAACACCATCGCCGTGCAGGGCGCGGCGGCCAGCAGGATCAGGCCGGCGACGTAGCTGTCGATCTGATCGGCCGGCAGCCAGTCGGCGAAGACATGACGGATGAACAGCCAAGCCAGCAGCGCCATCGAGAACGGCTTGACCGCCCAATTGACGAACAGCGTCACGCCGATGCCGCGCCAGTGCTGGCGGACCTGGCCGAGCGCGCCGAAGTCCACCTTGAGCAGCATGGGGATCACCATGATCCAGATCAGCAGGCCGACCGGGAGGTTGACTTGGGCCACTTCCATGCGGCCGACGGCCTGGAATGCGCCGGGCGCGAACTGGCCCAGGGCGATGCCGGCGACGATGCACAGCAGCACCCACACCGTCAGGTAGCGCTCGAAGATGCTCATCGAGAACGATGGCGTGGCGGCAACGGCTTCGGTCTGTACGGCCATCGCGCTACCTCACTGCTTGCCGATGGCGCGCAGCTCGTGCTGCAGCGACATGGCATCGAGCCGTTGGAGCGGCAGCGACAGGAACAGCTCGATGCGACGCTTGAGCGTCAACGCAGCGTCCATGAACGCCTTACGCTGCTGTTCCTCGCTGCCTTCGACGGCGGCCGGATCAGGCACGCCCCAATGGGCCGAGACCGGCTTGCCCGGCCAGACGGGGCACACCTCGCCGGCGGCGTTGTCGCAGACGGTAAAGATGAAATCGAACATCGGCGCGCCGGGCGCCACGAGTTCGTCCCAGCTCTTGCTACGGTAGCCGGTCGTCGGCAGGTGCAGGCGCTCCAGCGTGGCGAGCGCCAGCGGGTGGACTTCGCCCTTGGGGTGGCTCCCTGCCGAATAGGCGCGGAACCGCCCTTGACCCAGCTCGTCGAGGATGCCTTCCGCCAGGATGGAACGCGCCGAATTGCCAGTGCAGATGAACAGCGCGTTGTAGGTTTTTTCAGTCGTCATGCGCGCCTCGTGTCAGCAGCAGGAAGAAACCTGCTTCGCGGTAGCCCGGCCATTCCTCGGCGCGCAGCAGGCCGGAGCGGTGCCCGGCGCGGGCGGCGGCGCTTCGTTGAATACGGGGATGTTGCCCAGCGTGTGGAAGTGCTCCCAGGCCACGCCTTGCGGGTCGGTGATCCAGTGCTTCTCGCTGCGCGCGTAGCAGCAGGTCGTGGTGCCCTCGTCGAGCAGCGCCATGTCGGCGGCCTGCGCGCGGGCTTTCAGGGCGGCCAGTTCTTCGGCGTCGTCGGTCTGGATGCCCAGGTGGTCGATGCCCGGCTTGCTGCCGCGCGTGGAGATGGCGAAATTGACCGGCGGGTCTTCGAGCATCCACTTCGCATAGTCGCTCTCGATGCGCGCCGGCTGCGCGGCGAACAGTTGGGAATAGAAGCCGATGCTGCGATCCAGGTCATCGACATGCAGGTGGACGTGAAAGCGTTTCATGGGAAGGTTCCTTTCAGCAGGTGGTGCAGGCGCGGGTGGATTCGTTGGCCTCGCACACGCCGCCTTGGCAGCAGTGCTCGGTCAGGTAGCCGAGCAGCCCATTCATGTGGGCGAAGTCGGCGCGGTAGATCAGGTTGCGGCCCTGCTGTTCGATGCTGACCAGGCCAGCATGGGCCAGCTCCTTCAGGTGGAAGGACAGCGTGTTGCGGGCCACGTCGAGTTGGTCGGCCAGGACGCTGGGCGTGAGCCCTTCGGGGCCGGCGACGACCAAGGCACGGAACACGCGGAGGCGCTGGGTATGAGCCAGGGCGCCCAGGGCAGAAATGGCTTGGATCTCGTTCATTGTTCAATGATACAACAGTTATCGAATCATTGAACAACACCCAGCAGCAATCAGGGACGAGGCGGGAACCGATTCCCCCGTGACGCAGAACGCGCCCCGGCGTGATGCTTTGCGGCACGTGTTGCTGACCTGATCAGCACATGCCAGCAGCCTGGGTCTTTCGGCTGCCGCGGGACTCTCCTCGTGCGACCCACCACCAGTCCGCTTCGCATCGACCACCGCGGACGGGCGTTTCACGACGCCGATGCCGTTCATGTTCAGCAGCGCCTCTACCCGTGAATCCAACCACCTGGAGCCCATGTCATGAACCGTGCCCTGCCTCAAGAGGTACTTGATCAGATCGAGCTGGAACACCAGCACTTCGCCGCCGCGCCGCAAGCCTTCTTCGAGGCGTGGAAGCGCGGTGCACGCATCGCCGGAGCCGAATGGTTTGGCGACGGCACCCGCGAAGGCCTGCAGCGTGCCACCACCAAGTGGGATCTGCGGCCGAACCTGCTGATGCTCAACGATGCCTTGGGCGTCCTGAGCAGCGGCCAGCGGATGTTCCTGTCCGCGATGGTGAGCTTCTACAACGCCCGCGAGGGTGGCGCGATGCTCAAGCGTTGCGGCTTCGAGGGTCTGTCCGACCTGGGCGGCCTCGATCTCGAACGGCGCAAGGTCATCGCCGACCTGACGCTGAACTACAACGGCTGGTGAGCCGCTTCGGCCCGCCGACGTTCTTCTTTTCTTCCCACCCCACGAGGGACATGCGTCCCTGTTCGGGGCCATGTCCCTCCTTTTTTCATAGGAGTGAATCATGTCCCCAGGCTTTTCCATCGGTCTGCTCGTGACCAACGACGACATCGATGCGGTCATCCTCGAAGGCTGGCCGGACGGTGTGCCCAAGCCGCGCATGGTGGTGTTCGACTACGCCGGCAACGACGTGCTCGATGAATACGTGCTGCGCGTCAGCACCGGAGCCCCGGACGCCGGATTGACCGGCCGCGAGGTGTTCGCGGTCGAGTACGGCCCCGATTGCCGCTACCCGTCGCCCGCCGAAATCCTCTCGGTACTCGATGCACGCAAGCCGGCCGACGAACCTTCGGCGCTGAGCATCGCCCGCGGCGTGCACCAGAGCATCCTCGAATTGGATGCGCGGCTTGATCGCCTGGAGCAGGCGCCGACCGGCGATGACTACAACCGCCTGTACCAGCTTGCCAATGGCGGCCTGCTCGACCTGTTGAAGACGCTGGGCGACCCGTCCTCTACCGCTGCCGACTGACCGGCTGCCACTTCATCCACCCGCTGGGGTTCAATCCCCAGCAGGGGATTGCCTCGGCCATCCTCTGCTGGAGAAATCCCATGTCCTACTCGAACAACAATCCCTTTGTCCGCGGTTACGATGGCCTGTCGGTCGAACGGCTGCTCGCCGTCTCCTATGACGACGACTGCCCGCTGACTTACCTGCCGCTGCATCCCTCGCAGTCGCATCTGCCGGACGGCCAGGTCGAACGGAGGGCCTGCATCTTCTCGGACGACTTCGTGCTGATCACCGAGGACCAGGCGGTTCCCGATGAACTGGAGGCGCAATGCCGCAGCCACGGGCTCGCCCGCAACGTGGTCTACGCCGTCATGGCCCAGGAAGAAGGCAAGCCGCTGCACGTCGGCGACACCTACTCCGACGAGGCGGCCCGGGAAGTCGTGCGGCGCCTACGCTATGAAACTGGCTTCTACAGCCGGTGCTGGGAGATCAGCAGCGGGCACCTCGACGCCGAAGCGCATCGCTTCCTCGCCGAGCTGGCGGACATCGCCACGCCGACGCTGTTCCTGTTCATCGCTTTCCGCATCCCGTACAGCCCGGCGATCGGCGTGAAGCTGATCGCCACGCCCTGGACGGATGACAACCTGCGCGCGGTCGAAGGCATCACGGCCAAGCGGCTGATGCAGGAGCACCGCAAGAAGGGCATGCCGGAATCCCTCGTGCACGTGCTGCACCTGGCCGCGCTCGCCGACGTGCGCATGCTGGTCTTCGATGCCGATGCGCAGGTGCTGGACGGACTGCCGATCTACGACGACTGACACCACCTCACGAGCCTCCACGCGGGGCTCGTTTTTTTTGAGGAAGTCGGTGGCGGCGCAGTGCCGATTCCCTCGCGACGCTGGCCTGCGTCTGCCGCACGCTGATCGCATGTTCGCTGGCGTTGCCGGCAAGCATGCCCAGGCAGTCGAGACCTTCGAGGCTGCGGTGCGGTTCGCCGCGCTGGTTGTTTTTCCTTCCACGGGCGCATGCGCGTCCATCCACCTCACCCCCAAGGGACATGCCTCCCTTGCGGGCGGGAGTTCCTTGGATTGCCACAAGGAGCTTTTCCATGGATACCCAAGCCATCCGCGCACAGATGCCGACGCTGGTTCGCGGCCACGTGCCTTCCAACGTCCGCAGCTTCAAGTTCAACATCTTCGACGGCCAGCCCAAGGTTTCGACGCTGGGCGTCCACATCGATCCCAAGCCCTTCGAGGGCAAGGTCATCGCCACCACCGACGAGGCCATCGTCGTCAAGACGGGCCGGGCCGAGTTCGCGGTGCTCGACAAGGCGCTCGTCACCGACGTGCCCGACGAAGGCGCCAAGGTGCAGGTCGAACCGTATGCGCGGCGCCGCTTCGACGGCCTGCGCGCGGACACGCCCGAGGAAAGCACCGAGTTCACTGCTGGCGGCCAAGCCTACACGGTGAAGCGGTTCATCCTGGGCTCGGCGCCGGCCAAGCTGCCGATCGCGGAGCCGCAGTGCCCCGAGTTGCAGGAGCTGATCCACCAACTGGAGCAGTTGCCCGCGCCCGATGGCTTCCGCCGCATCACGCACCTGCTGGTGGATGCCGGCGCGCGAGACTTCACCGTGGTCGATCCGAGCCCCAGCGACATCATCGCCACGCCGCCGGCCATCGGCTTCACGGTCGCCTCGGCGAAGTTCCAAGGGCACGTCACCGTGCTCTACGAGCGCGGCCTCGATCTCTACGCGGTGGAACTGCGCCGCGACGGCGAACTGGTCGAGCGGGTCGATGAAGTGTTCTTCGACACCCTGGGCCAGACGCTGGAGCGGCTGATCGACGACGGCACCTGGCGCCTCATCCGCGTGCAGCGCCTGTCGGGCCGCAAGCCTGTCTCGCACTGACCTCTCTGCGTCCCTATGCGGCTTCCCGTCCTCACGGCGGGAAGCCTTCTTCTTGCATCCGTTGGAGACCACTTCCATGACTGTTCGATTCAAGGGCGCCGATCTGCGGCCCGTGCTGACCGAAGCGCTGGCCAACCAGTGCCGCGTCATCCTGGTCAAGGACCAGGGCGTCTATTTCATGGCCGAGCGCGGCGAGCGTCGGCCCGATGGGCGACGCAAGACCATCGCCTACGCCGTTGACTGCGACCCGGACGCCGATCCGTTCGACAACTGGTGGGAACTGGCGCGCGCCGAGTTCGGCGGCGACGACTTCGGCGAGTTCTTCGATCTGCAAGAACCTGTGTTCGCCCGCATCCAGCACAGCGAGGACGACCTCGAAGTGTCGGCCACGCGACGCACCTGTCGTTGCAGCCCGTGCTCGCGTCACTCGCCGGCCACTGACCCTCCTGCCTCCCAGCCCCCCGCATGGGGGTTTCTCTTTTTTCAGGACGACCAGCGTCAGGACTCCATATTTTCAATTCCAGGCCCGCTCCGTTATCTGAACAGGCGACGCGGTATCCACCACAGGTAGAACACCATGCCGAAAAGCTCGACCAGCGACTGCACCACGATCACCACAGCGGCGATTTCCCACCCGGCGGGCAGCGACAAGGCGAAGGGCAACACCACGAAGGAATTGCGCGTGCCCAGGCTGAAGGCGAGCGTTCGTCCTTGATCGGTCGGCAGCGCCATCAGCCAGGCCAGCCCTTTGGCAATCAGCGCAGCGGCCCCCAGAAAGACTAGGAACAGCGGAACGATCGAAGGGAACAGTCCCACGGCTCCCCAGACCGCATTGACTTGCGCACCGGCGATCATGAAGACGACGAGCCCCAACATCGGCACCGGCCACCATGCCAGACGCTCGCGCACGGCCGCGCGCTCCGCTCGGGCTTCGATCCAGCGTTCCGACAAGGCAGCGGCGACCAGCGGGATGATGACGACCAGCAATGCAGGCCACACGTCGCCAAAGCTCAGGGCCGATGACAGATCGGCCCCGAGCATGAGCCACAGGTAGGTCGGCAATAGCAGCAACTGCAACAGCAGGTTGATCGGGGTGACGGCGATGGCGCGGGGCACATTGCCGCCGCCCAATTGGCTGAACGTGATGAACCAGTCCGTGCAGGGCACCAGCAGGACCAGCAGCACGCCCAATCGCACGGCCGGATCAGCGGGCAGCCATTGCACCAAGCCCCAAGTCAGCGCCGGCACGACGATGAAGTTTCCGATCAGTACCGAGGCAACGAACCGATGATCGCGGAACGCTTCGCGCAAATGCAGCAGAGGCACTTGCACAAAGGTCGCGTAGAGCAGCAGCACCAGGGCCGGCCACAGCAGGGCCTCGAAAGTGGGGTTGACGCCGGGCCACGCGCTGCCGACCAGCAAGCCGGCAATGATGGCCGCCAGATAGACCCATACTTGGCGGCGTTCGAGAGTAAGACGATCCAAGAAAACACTACCCCAATCAGTTCGTTCGAGTCGGCACGTGCGGACGCGCCAGACAGGGATTTAGCAAAAGTAAGGCCAAGAGTTTTCTAGCCTTGCATGTACGAGGGTAGCTCACAAAGGGCATGGGTCAGTCCAACGGTAGTGCGCCGACCACCCAATGCGGGCACCGGCCGGTGCCGATTGCCGCTCGCGCGGGCGCGCGTCTGACGCCACGCTGCCGCCATGTTCCGCTGACACCCGTCAGCAGCATGCCCAGGCAGTCTCGATCTTCAAGACTGCGACGCGGTTCCGACTGCGTTGATCAACCAGTTCGCTCCGGCATCCCAGCACGAACGGCCATCGGTTCTCCCGATGGTGATGCCACCCAAGCTGTTCCTTCAACCCACGCGGGGGTTCCACACCTTCCCCGCCTTGGGTCGGGTGTGTCTCCGCCTCTTTGTTCTTAGGAGATTCACCATGACCACTTCCACCGAAAAGTCCTTCTTCGACCTGCACATCACCGGCCTCGGGTATCTCAATCGCATCCGCGAAGTGAAGCCCAAGAAAGGCGATGCGTTCCTGGCCTGCGACATCGCGGCGCTCAACGGCCCCAGCGATGACGTTGCCTACGTGCGTTTCGACACGCGCGTCTCGGGCTCCGAAGCGCAGCACCTGGTGCGCCGCTGCATCCAAGCGGTCGATGCCGAGAAGAAGGTGATGATCGGCTTCCGCCTGGGCGACCTGTGGGCCGACACCTTTACCTACTCAAAGGGCAAGCGTGCCGGCGAGCAGGGGGTGAGCCTCAAGGCCCGCCTGCTGTTCGTCAGTTGGATCAAGGTCGATGGCAAGCTCGTCTACAAGGCCGAGCCCAAGCCGACCGATGCCGACGATCGCGACGTGCGCAACACGGATGTCCCCGCGACTTCCGCCGAGCCGCAAGCCGCCGCGCCCGAGCCTTCCAGGCCCGCCGCCGAAGCTGCCGATGAAGCCGCTGCCGATGCCCCCGCATTGGAAGTTGCCGAGTCGTTCTGATCCGCAAGGCCCCGTCCCCTGGGGCCTTGTCTTCTTCCCACTCGCGTGCGCATGCGACCGTCGCCATGACGGCCGTGTGCGTGATCGCGGCTTCGTCCGCAGGAGTTCTTCATGATCACCATTCCCGGCCAATTGGCCATCAAGACCATCCACGGCCGCAACGGCGACTTCAACGTCGGCCGCCTCGCGACCTCCATCGGCGAGTTCGTCGTGAAGAACGCCGAACTCGACCAGTACGCCGAAGGCAAGTACGAGGGCGATTTCGCCATCGCGGAAATCCGCCCGTCCACGTACACCGCCAACGGTCGCATGGTCATCGAGATCCGCGCCTTGCTGGGCGGCATGACCTTGTCGGCCATCGACGCCCTGAGCCGTGACGACGCCAGCCGGCTGAGTCCGCAGGAAGTCGATCCGATCGACGAGGAAGCGCAGACCGCCACGCCGACGCCGACCACCGCCCCCAAGGCGGCCGGCCGGAAGAAGGCACGCAGTTCGCGCGACCCGCTGGTCGATACCACGCCGTTCGGCAGCGAACCGGCTGTTGCGTCTGCCGATGCTTCGGCCCATGCGGACGACGACGGCGACGCGGCCCTGTTCGGCGCGCTCTGGCCGCTGGGCGATGTCGTCAAGCTCGATGCCACCGTGGATCGGCGTGTGCTGCGTCAGCAGCGCGACCGCCTCGGTGATCTCGGCTACGAGTTTGCTCCGCTGTCCCAGGACTGGCACCTCGCCAGGGTCTGATTCCCACCGCCGCCTTGCGCGGCATTCCACCACCCACCGGGGTTCCTCCCCGGTGGGGCGGGGCTCCGGTCTCTTTTTCCCAAGGAGATCGTCATGCAACTTGCATCCCGCTTCGCTTATCGCTCGCCAGTGCTGCGCTCAAGTCACCCGCTGTCGGATGAGCAGATTCGCATCGTGGCCCCTTCCATCTTTGCGGACACCCCGCACGAAAGCCGCTCCGAACGGTACAGCTACATCCCCACGGCGGCTGTGCTGACCGAACTGCGCAAGGAAGGTTTCCAGCCGTTCATGGTGTGCCAGACCCGCGTGCGACACGAGGATCGCCGCGACTACACCAAGCACATGCTGCGCCTTCGCCACGCCAGTCAGATCAACGGCGCCGAGGCGAACGAGATCATCCTGCTCAATTCGCACGACGGCACCAGCAGCTACCAGATGCTGGCGGGCATGTTCCGCTTCGTCTGCCAGAACGGGCTGGTGTGCGGCGACACGTTCGCCGACGTGCGCGTGCCTCACAAGGGCAACGTCACCGATCACGTGATCGAAGGCGCCTACGAGGTGCTGCACGGCTTCGAGAGGGTGCAGGACTCGCGCGACGCCATGCGTGTCATCACGCTCGACGACGGCGAGGCCGAAGTCTTCGCCAGATCGGCGCTGACCCTCAAGTACGACGATTCGGGCAAGGCATTGCCCATCACGGAGACCCAGATCCTGCGGCCCCGTCGCTTCGACGACAACTGCGCCGATCTGTGGTCGGTCTTCAACCGAATCCAGGAGAACCTGGTCAAAGGCGGCCTGGCCGGCCGCGCCGCCAACGGGCGCCAGCAGCGCACGCGCCCCGTTCAGGGCATCGACCAGAACGTCCGGCTCAACCGGGCGCTATGGCTGCTCGCGGATGGCTTGCGCCAGCTCAAAGCCTGACCCACAAGCGGATCGTGTCCATGCGGCATGGTCCGCTTTTTTCTTTGGTGGGTGAGTCTCAGGCAAATAGGGGTGCGCTGCGCGGCGGATTTTCGCTGCCGTAAACCACCCGCCTGGGCGCAGGCTACGCTCATGTCCGTCGGCGCTGCCGACAACATGCCCAGGTAGCCCAGACCTTCAAGGCTACGGTGCGTTGCGACGCACGGTCTGATTCTTCGCCACGACGCTCACCGCGTTTTCTTCCATCCCCCTGGGGCAGTGACTGCCCTCGCGGGTGGTGCTGTCTCCGCTCACTTCGAGGACATCACCATGCCTGCACCTTCTTCCCCCAAGACGCTCTATCGCATCGACGAATGCCCCGACCTGATGGCCGATGGCGTCGTCGGTGACGAGAACGGCAACCTGGTCTTCATCTCCCTCTGGGCGCGCGACACCGCCGTCCAGGAATTCCTGGCTCGCCTCACCCTGGGCCGGGACGAACAGGGACTGGATCAGTTCCACGTCATCACCGAGCAGGGCGCGAGCATCCCGGTATTCGTCGGCAACGTCGAGAACCTGGAGAAGCGCAGCGCACGCGCCTACCGGCGCACGCTGTTCGGCTCGCTGACCAACATCTGGCTGTTCGACCGGCGCTGCGTCAAGCCCGACAAGGCCAACGCCAGCGCGCTGGCGCTCCTGCCTCGCGATTCCACGCACCGGCTCGACCGGCTGTGGAAGCTGGTGCGGGACACCTGCCCGCTGCCGCTTCTCGATCCATGGCGCGAACCCGTGCTGGAACTGCTGCAGGCGAAGTCGATGCTGACGCGCCTGCCGTTCGCCCTCGGGGCTCTGGAAGGCCATCGGCTCGCCATCGACGTGCCGACGCTGACCCAGGTGCTGGGCGGCCTGATCCGCAGCGGCGCGCTCGTCGCCGGCACGCCCGCCAGCCGCATCCCCTCGGCACAACCGCTCGAAGCGGTGGCTTGAGGCTCCTTCACCGGACATGCACGCGCGCATGTCCGCATCCCTTCATCTTCAATGCCAGGAGATTCCCATGGCCCTCATGTTCCCGCGGCTCGCCCGCAACTTCGTCAAGAACGGGTACTTCCCCACGGATGAACCCACGCTCGAAAGAGCACTCGCAGCGCTGGCGCCCGCCGAATCCTCGAACGGGCCGCTGTGCATCATCGATCCCTGCGCCGGCGAAGGCGTGGCGATCGCCGAAGCCGCGCACGCCCTCGGGCGCGAGCAGGTCCAGGCCTTTGCCGTCGAGTACGAGGCCGAGCGTGCACGCCATGCCCGGCAACTGGTCGATCGCTGCATCCACGGCGACCTGATGGACACGCTGATCAGCCGGCAGAGCTTCGGCCTGCTGTGGCTCAACCCGCCGTATGGCGACCTGACCAAGGACGCCAACGGCAACGTCGGCTACCAGGGCCAGGGCCGCGCCAGGCTGGAAAAGCTGTTCTACCAGAAGGCGCTGCCGCTGCTGCAATACAGCGGCGTGCTGATCTACATCGTGCCGCACTACGTGCTCGATGCCGAGCTGGTCGGATGGCTGACCCGGCACTTCGCCGATCTGCGCATCTACCGCGCGGTGGAAGCACAGTTCAAGCAGGTGGTGATCTTTGGCCGCCGTGTTCGTCAGCGCGACCAGGCATCGGATTCGGTCAAAGCCACGCGCGCGCTGCTGTTGCAGATCGGGCAAGGCGACGCCGAAGCGGAGGAACTGCCAGTCGAATGGCCGTTCCTGCCTTACACGGTGCCTGCCAGCCCGGCCGAGCCGGAGCACTTCTACCGCGTGACGATGGAACCCGAGCAGTTCGCCGAGGAAGTCGGCCGGCTGCAAGGGCTCTGGCCGACGCTCGATACGCACCTGGGCGCCGCGCAGCAATCGCTGCGGCCTCCGGCGCGGGCCTTGTCGCACTGGCATCTTGCCTTGGCGCTTGCTGCTGGCGCGATCTCCGGCGTGGTGAAGTCCAAGACGGGCCGCGTGCTCGTCGTCAAGGGCGACACCCACAAGGAGAAGACGCTGCAGACGGAATACACCGAACGCGACGACGGCTCCGTGGCCGAGACGCGCATCCTGACCGACAAGTTTGTGCCGGTCATCCGTGCCTGGGACATGACCCCAGGCTCGCCGACCTGCGGCGAGGTGTTGACCATCCGCTGATCGCTGTTCCCTGACGGTTCGCCGTCGATCTGTTCTTCCACTGCGGCTTCGCGCCGTTCTTCTCTTCCCACCCCGGGGCATGCCATCGCCCCCGCAGGGGGAGGTGCATGCCCCATCTTCTTTGGAGCATCACCATGTCCCTCGATACCGACGTTGTTCCCGCCGCCGATGGCACGCCCGTCCAGGGCGACCTGCTCGAAGCGGCCGCTTCTCCCTTGGCCTTGAGCCTTCAGGATTTCGTCGCCGAGTTCGGCGACGAGCTACTGGATTCGCTCAACCGCGCCAATCCACCCGTCTACACCGGCCAAGCCCGGCCGCATCGCCAGCTCGTGCTGGCCAGTCTCAAGCGCAAGCTGTTCCAGGCGCAGGCCGAAGTGGTGCATGCCGTCACCGAACTGCTGGCCGATCGTAGCGAACGCGCCGCGATCGTCAATGGCGAGATGGGCTGCGGCAAGACCACCGTCGGCATCGCCACGGCCGCCGTGCTGCACGCCGAAGGCTACCGCCGCACCCTGGTGCTGTCGCCGCCCCACCTGGTCTACAAGTGGCGCCGCGAAATCCAGGAGACGGTGGCCGGTGCCAAGGTCTGGGTGCTCAACGGCCCGGACACGCTGGTCAAGCTCATCAAGCTGCGCGAGCAGTTGGGCATGCAGGCGCGTGGCCAGGAGTTCTTCGTGCTCGGGCGCGTGCGGATGCGCATGGGTTTCCACTGGAAGCCCGTGTTCAACGTGCGGCACACGAAGCACGGCGAAGTCGGCGCATGCCCGGACTGCGGCCAGGTCATCACCAACCTCGACGGCGAGCCGATCAACCCGGTCGAACTCGAAGCCGAGGACTACCGCCGCCGGTGCAGCCATTGCGCCGCACCGCTGTGGACGCTGATGCGACCGCGGAGCCTTTCCGCCAACGACCAGTCCACGGCCGTCTTCAAAGCCTTGCAGCGCATCCCGACCATCGGGGAAGTCACCGCGCAGAAGCTGATGCGCAAGTTCGGCGACTCCTTCCTGGCGTCGATGCTCGGCGACAACATCCACGAGTTCATCAACCTCATGGATGGCAACGGCGAGCTGGTCTTCTCGGATCGTCAGGCGCACCGCATGGAGCGGGCGATGGCGAACATGGAGTTCGGCTTCGGCGAGGGCGGCTACCAGCCGTCCGAGTTCATCAAGCGCTACCTGCCGCAAGGCGCGTTCGACCTGCTCATCGCCGACGAGGCGCACGAGTACAAGAACGGCGGCAGTGCCCAGGGCCAGGCCATGGGCGTGCTCGCAGCGAAGGCGCGCAAGACCTTGCTGCTCACCGGCACGCTGATGGGCGGCTACGGCGACGACCTGTTCCACCTGCTGTTCCGAGCCCTGCCGGGGCGAATGATCGAAGACGGCTACCGCCTGACCAAGAGCGGCAGCATGACCTCGGCCGCGATGGCGTTCATGCGCGATCACGGTGTCCTCAAGGACATCTATTCCGAGAGCACCGGCACGGCGCACAAGACGGCCAAGGGCAACAAGGTCTCGGTGCGCACGGTCAAGGCGCCGGGCTTCGGCCCGAAAGGCGTACTGCGTTGCGTGCTGCCGTTCACGGTCTTCCTCAAGTTGAAGGACATCGGCGGCAATGTGCTGCCGCCCTACGACGAGGAGTTCCGCGAGGTGGCGATGGACACGGTGCAGGCCGCGGCCTATCGCGATCTCTCGGGTCGGCTGACCACAGCGCTGAAACAGGCGCTGGCGAAGCGCGACACGACGCTGCTCGGTGTGGTCCTCAACGTGCTGCTGGCCTGGCCGGATTGCTGCTTCCGGTCGGAGACGGTGGTGCACCCGCGCACGCGCCAGACCTTGGCCTTCGTTCCGGCTCAGTTCAACGAGCTGGAGGTGATACCCAAGGAGCGCGAGCTGATCGAGATCTGCAAGCAGGAGAAGGCTGCGGGTCGCAAGACGCTGGTCTATTCGGTCTACACCGGCACGCGCGACACCACGTCGCGTTTGAAGGTGCTGCTGGAGCAGGAAGGCTTCAAGGTGGCGGTGCTGCGCGCGAGCGTGGATGCCTCCCGCCGCGAGGACTGGATCGCCGAGCAGTTGGACCGCGGCATCGACGTGCTGGTCACGAACCCGGAGTTGGTCAAGACGGGTCTCGACCTGTTGGAGTTTCCAACGATCGTGTTCATGCAGTCGGGCTACAACGTCTACAGCCTGCAGCAGGCGGCCCGGCGCTCATGGCGCATCGGCCAGAAGCAGCCGGTTCGCGTGATCTACCTCGGCTACGCGGCTTCCTCGCAGATGACCTGCCTGGGGCTGATGGCACGGAAGATCATGGTCTCGCAGAGCACGTCGGGAGACGTGCCCGAATCGGGATTGGACGTGCTGAACCAGGACGGTGATTCCGTCGAGGTGGCACTGGCCCGGCAGCTCATCGCGGCCTGATCCACCCACCCATGCCGGCGGCCCATCGGGTCGCCGGCTTCTTTTTTTGCCGCGCCATGAATCGGGCGCATGCCAGTTCCCTTTGTTTGCTGCCCGAAAGCTCTGCGGCGGCGATGGTGAGGGCTCCGTGTTCCAGGGAACTGCACCATGCAATCACTCACCTGCGTCGCCCATCGCCTGGTTGTGCCCGCCTTGCTCACCGGCTGCGTGCTCATCACCGGCTGCGCCTCCACGGGCGTGGCGAATGCCCCGACGGCCACCGCCATGCCACCGGAGCCGGTCTTGTCGGCCAGGGTCATCTACCCGGAACCCGAGCCGACCCTGATCCCGGTCGCCCGCTACGGGCGCTACACGCTGGTCGAGCTGGTGCCGGAACCCGCGCAGCGCGACCTGACGCGACAGGTGATTGAGGTTTCGATTCCGCCGACCTTCGATGCGAACGTCGGCGATGCCCTGCGGCACGTGCTGCTGCGCACCGGCTACCGGCTCTGCGACACGACGGAGGCCGCGGCGCTGTACGCGCTGCCGCTGCCGGCGGCGCATCTGCGGCTCGGGCCGCTGTCGCTGCGCGATGCCTTGCTGGCACTCGCCGGCCCGGCCTGGGAGCTGTCCGTCGATGACGCAGCGCGCGCGGTGTGCTTCACGCGCGTGACGGCAGCGCGCTCCGCTGGCCGCGTCGCCGCCGTCCCCGCACCCGGCACGACGGAAGCCGAACCCGCGCAACCCCAGGAGGCCCAGCCATGAACATCCCGCAACTTCCCGCCGAAGGCGCCGACCGCGCGCGCTGGCTGAAGATCGCAGCGGCCGCCTGCCTGCTGCTCGTGAGCGTGCTGGCCGTGGTCAACAGCGTGGGCCTGTCGCGCCTGGCCGAGCAAAGCCAGGCCAGTGCCCAGGATGCCCACGTGCAGGCGCTCAACACGCGCGTCGCGGAACTCGAACAGCAGTCCGCAACCTCGAAGAACCAGCCCAAGCCCGTCGCCCAACCGGACTTCGAGGCCGCCCGCAAGGCGCTCGACGAACGGCTGTCGCAAGTGGAGCAGGCCCAAGCCGCGGACAGCCGTGCCGGCGACCTGCAGGCGCTGCAGGCCCGCGTGGGCGACATCGAGGCCCGCCTGAAGAAAGCCGCTGCGCCTGCCGCGTCGCCCCGGCGCATCGCCGAGGCGGTCAAGCCCAAGGCGCCGGAGCCGCCGTTCAGCGTCGCAGGCCTGGAACTGCGCGGCGGCGAGCGCTTCCTGTCGATCGCGGGGCCGGGCGTGGCCGCCGTGCGCGAATTGCGACTGCTGCGCGAAGGCGATGCCATCGGCGCCTGGCAATTGCAAGTCATCGAGGCGCACGCCGCCGTGTTCCGCGTGGACGGCCAGACGCAGCGCATCGCGCTGCCGTAGGAGCCGGCCATGAAACCAGCCGCGATCGGTCTTGCCGCCATCCTCACCGTCGTCGCGGGTGCTGCCTCGGCGCAGTCGGCGCCGGTTGCGTCCTCGCGCACGGTTCCCGCCCAGGTTCAGAACAGCATCGACGCCATGCTGGACGAGCGCCTAGCGCGCGATTGGGGTCTGCGGCTGGAGGAATGGGCGCGCTACCGGCAACTGATGCAGGGGCCGCTGGGCGTCTATTCCCCGAACCTCGATCCGCTCACGGCCCTGGGCATCGAGGCGCGCAGCGACGAGGAACGCAACCGCTATGCGGAGCTGCATGTGCAGGCGGAATCGAAGCGCGTGGGCAAGACGCTGGCCTACCAGCGGGCCTACGACGCCGCCTGGAAGCGGCTCTATCCGGGCCAGCAGCGTGTGGACATGCCGGGCGCGAAGGCGCCGGGCGCCGGCAACCGGGGTTCGGGCCGGCTGGCGGTTTTCGTGAAGGCCGAGTGTCCGCCGTGCGAGCAGCGCGCGCGCCAGTTGCAGGCGGCCGGCACAGCCTTCGATCTCTACATGGTCGGCAGCCGCCAGGACGATGCCCGCATCCGCCAGTGGGCGACCCAGGCCGGCATCGACGCCGGCCGCGTGCGCGCGCGCACCATCACGCTCAATCACGACGCCGGGCGCTGGCTGTCGCTCGGCCTGCCCGGCGATCTGCCCGCCGTGGTGCGCGAGGTCAATGGCCAATGGCAGCGGCAGTAGCGCTCCGTGCCAGCAGTGTCGCACTGGCCCTCGGGCTCTGCGCCTGTGCGAGCTTCGCCCTGGCCCAAGAAGTGCCGCCTCCCGCCTATCAGCTTGCCGCGCAGCAGGCGGGCGTGCCGTCGCCGGTGCTGTATGCGGTCGCGCTGCAGGAGAGCGGCGCCCGGTTGCGCGGTCGCCTGATCCCCTGGCCGTGGACGCTCAACGTCGCCGGGCGGGCCGAACGCTACGCCACGCGGGTCGATGCCTGCGCAGGCATCCGCCGGGCGCTCGCCCGGGCGCCGGCCAACCGCATCGACGCCGGCCTCGGCCAGGTCAACCTCGGCTACCACGCGCAGCGTTACGACCACCCCTGCGACCTGCTCGACCCGTACCGCAACCTCGCCATCGCCGCGGAAATCCTGCAGGAGCAGCACATGCCGGGCGAGGACTGGCTGGTCGCCATCGGCCGCTACCACCGTCCTGCGGGTGGCGCGCCCGCCGCCCGCTACCGCCGCAACGTCCACCAGCACCTGACCCGCGTGCTGGGGCCGGGCGCCTCCATTCCCTCAGCCCGGAGCCCCATGCCATGAATCGCATCCTCCTTGCCGCCGCCGCGGCGATGTTCGCCGCCGTGGCCCACGCGCAGGACCGCAGCGCCGCAAACAAGGCCGTCTCCCCGCCGCTGATCGTGGTCGAAGACAAGGGCGGCGCCTCCGCGCTGCCGTACTACCGGGCCTTGAACCCGCAGGATGCGCAGCCAGGTCAACCGACGATGCCGCAGCCGGCGCCGCGCATCGGTGGCCCTGCGGACGCTGAGGCGGCCATGCTGCCGGTGCGCTCGGCGCGGCTGTCGCCCGGCGACGAGCCGCGCCGCGTGATCCGCGCGCCGGGCCTGACGCCGCAGTTCTTGGTCGGTGACGACGACCGCTCGCGCGCCTGGCTCAAGCAGCGGCGCGTGGAGCTGCAGGCACAGCGCGCCGTGGGCCTGGTGGTCAATGTCGCGACGCCCGAGGCACTGGCCGCGCTGCGCCGCCTCGCGCCGGGTCTGGTGCTGTCCCCGGCCTCGGGCGACGACCTGGCACACCGCCTGGGCATCAAGCACTACCCGGTGCTGATCACCGCCACCGGCATCGAGCCCTGACGCGGTAGAGCCAGGTGAAGCGCCCACCATGGCCCACTCCCAAGCCGTCGAAGTCTTGCTGCGGCCAGCGGTGGAGCTTTACACCGTCGCGGTCTGTGCGGGCGCCGCGCTTCTGTGCCTGGTGGCCCCGTGGTCGCTCGCGCTGAGCCCCTTGCTCGGCCTGGGTAGCGCGCTGGCCTTCCTGACCTTCGGTGCGATCCGCTTCCGGGACGCCTGGGCGATCCTGCGCTACCGGCGCAACATCCGGCGCCTGCCGCGCTACGTGATGACCAGCCGCGACGTGCCGGTCAGCCAGCAGCGGCTGTTCGTCGGCCGGGGTTTCCGCTGGGACCAGCGCCACACGCACCGGCTGATGCAGACCTACCGGCCGGAGTTCCGCCGCTATGTCGAACCGACGGCGATCTACCGGGCGGCCCGGTACTTCGAGGAGCGCCTGGAGTTCGCGCCGTACCCGCTGTCCAAGCTCGCCAAGGCCCTGGCCTGGGACAGCCCGCTCAACCCGGCGCGGCCTCTGCCGCCGGTGGGCGGCCTGCCGCGCCTGCACGGCATCGAGCCGCACGAGGTTGACGTCACCCTGCCTTTGGCCGAGCGCGTCGGCCATTCGCTGGTGCTGGGCACCACCCGCGTCGGCAAGACCCGCTTGGCCGAACTGTTCATCACCCAGGACATCCGCCGCAAGGTGGGCGGCCAGCACGAGGTCGTGATCGTCTTCGACCCCAAGGGCGACACCGATCTGCTCAAGCGCATGTACGTGGAAGCCAAACGCGCCGGGCGCGAAGGCGAGTTCTACGTCTTCCATTTGGGCTGGCCGGACATCAGCGCCCGCTACAACGCCGTGGGGCGGTTCGGGCGCATCAGCGAAGTTGCCACGCGCATCGCGGGCCAGCTCTCCGGTGAAGGCAATTCGGCCGCCTTCAGGGAGTTCGCGTGGAGGTTTGTCAACATCATCGCCCGTGCTCTGGTCGAGCTGGGGCAGCGGCCCGACTACCTGCTGATCCAGCGCCACGTCATCAACATCGATGCGCTGTTCATCGAGTACGCCCAGCACTACTTCGCCAGGAGCGAGCCGAAAGCCTGGGAGGTCATCGTCCAGCTCGAAGCCAAGCTGAACGACAAGAACATCCCGCGCAACATGATCGGGCGGGAGAAGCGCGTCGTCGCGCTGGAGCAGTACCTGTCGCAGGTGCGCATCTACGACCCGGTGCTCGACGGCCTGCGCAGCGCGGTGCGCTACGACCGGACGTACTTCGACAAGATCGTCGCATCGCTCCTGCCGCTGCTGGAGAAGCTGACCACCGGCAAGATCGCGCAGTTGCTGGCGCCGAACTACTCGGACCTGGGCGACCCGCGGCCGATCTTCGACTGGATGCAGATCATCAGGAAGCGGGCCGTGGTCTATGTCGGGCTCGATGCGCTGTCGGATGCCGAAGTGGCGGCCGCTGTCGGCAACTCGATGTTCTCCGATCTCGTCTCCGTCGCCGGCCACATCTACAAGTTCGGCATCGACGATGGTCTGCCGGGCGCGTCGGCCGGCATGAAGGTGCCAATCAACGTGCACGCGGATGAGTTCAACGAACTGATGGGCGACGAGTTCATCCCGATGGTCAACAAGGGCGGCGGCGCCGGGGTGCAGGTCACGGCCTATACGCAGACCATGAGCGACATTGAGGCCCGCATCGGCAGTCGCGCCAAGGCCGGCCAGGTCATCGGGAACTTCAACAACCTGTTCATGCTGCGCGTGCGCGAAACCATCACGGCCGAGCTGCTGACACGCCAACTTCCCCAGGTGGAGGTCTACACCACCTCCCTGGTCAGCGGCGCCACCGACAGTTCCGATCCTTCCGGCAACACCGCTTTCACCTCCAACACCCAGGATCGCGTCACCAGTACCAGCGTGCCGCTGATCGAGCCGGCGCACGTCGTCGGCCTGCCCAAGGGGCAGTGCTTCGCGCTGATCGAGGGCGGCCACCTGTGGAAGGTACGCATGCCCTTGCCGGCGCCCGACCCCGACGAGGCCATGCCGAAGGATCTGCAGGAGCTGGCCGGCTACATGCGGCAGCACTACGTCGAGGCCGGCGACTGGTGGGACGGCAAGGGCATTCCCGGCCTGCAGGATCAGGCGCTGCCCGACGATCTGCTGGCGGACTTCAAGCAGATGGCGAGCGTGGATGAAGGGGCCGCGGCATGAGCGACCCCGCCGTCGCCGTCCAGCGCCAGCAGGTCCGCCAGCAGGGCCTGATCGCGGGGCTGGTCACGCTGCCGTTCCGGCTGTTCGGCGTGCTGTGCGGCTCGCTGATGCTGTGCATCGTGATCGAGTGCGTCGGCATGCACTTCTTCTGGCCCGAGCAGGGCTGGCGCCATGCGCAGGGCATGCTGAACTACGAGCTGTCGCAGGTCTCGGAGCATTTCACGCGCAGCGTGCTGGTGCAGGAGCCGGGGCGCAGTGCGCGGCAGCTCGTCGAGTGGGCCTACCAAGGACTGTTCGTGAAGACCGGGCTGCTGGACTGGATACGCGATGCCGCCTCGCAATCCCGTGCCGGCACCCGCAGCCAGGTGCAGGACTTCCGCTACTACCTTGGACAGGTCTACGTGCATGTGGAGAGCTACCTGATCGCCTCGGCCTACACCGTGTTGGTGTTCCTCGTGCGGCTGCTGGTGCTGATCCTGATCCTGCCGCTGTTCGTGATGGCTGCTTTCGTCGGCCTGGTCGATGGGCTGGTGCGCAGGGACGTGCGCGGCTTCGGCGCCGGGCGCGAATCGGGCTTCGTCTACCACCGGGCCAGGGCGAGCCTGATGCCGCTGGCGGTGCTGCCCTGGGTCACGTACCTCGCGCTGCCGGTCAGCGTGCATCCGCTGCTGATCCTGCTGCCCAGCGCGGCGCTGCTGGGCGTTGCCGTGGCCATCTCCGCGGCCACCTTCAAGAAGTACCTGTAGGCGCGTCGTTCCTTGCGCTGCCGGAAAGCGGTGGCGGGCCGGTTCCGATTGATTGCGGCGCCGGAAGACCGGGCGTTCGAGCATGAGCCATTCGCATCCCCGGAGAACGGCTCGATGGAAACCTTCCGCAGTCCTGCGCATGTCCGGCGCCACGCCATCGCCGCGCTATTGGCCGCGCTCCTGCTCGCCGCTGCGGGGCTTCAGCCGGCCGTCGCCGCCGATGCAGCCGACAACGCCGCAGAGCGCGAGATGCTCGCCGCGGTGACGCGCCAGCTCGAACTGCTGGATCGCCTGGCCGAACGCGGAGCGGCCACCGCGCCGCAGGAACGGTCCCGCTACCACTTCGACTACGCCCGGCTGCGCGCCGACCTGCAACGCATGCGCGCAGGCGTGCGGGACTACCTCGTTCCCCAGCGCGCGCAGCCGCGCGATCCCGTGCCGCTGGCCGGCGACTACACGCGCAGCGGCACGGCCCCCGACAAGGAGGCGCCGTCGCCATGACGCCGTCCGCCGATCAGGTCGCCGCCTTTCAGGCCAACGGCGGGTTCGCGCCCGCAGCCGTCTCCACCGTCGTGCTCGGTTTCGTCTTCGCCGTCCTGCTGCTGTGGGGCGTGTGGGCGATGCGCACCGCCTATGTCGGCTGGGCCGAGCACCACCTGACCCAACGCCAGTTCCTCGGCGTCATCGTGCGCTTCGTCGCGATGTACCTGGTGCTGGGCTTCTTCCTCCTGTCCTGACCACCATGAAAGGGTGTATCGCCATGAACGCTTCGCTGATTCCTCGTCGCCCCGCTGCGCGCATCGCAGCCATGCTTGCCTCGCTGGGCCTCGCTGTCACGCCGCTTGTCTCGCTGGCGGCCCTGCCCACCTTGGAAGACCCGTCGCGCGGCACCGGCAGCGGCATCATGCAGACGCTGCAGAACTACGGCTACGACATCGTGCTGCTGATCGCGCTGCTCGTGGTCGCCTCGATGTTCGTCGGCGTCTGCTACCACGCCTACACGCGCTACGCGGAGATCCACACCGGCCGCGCCACCTGGGGCCAGTTCGGCCTGACGGTGGCGGTCGGCGCGATCCTCTTGGTCGTCGGCATCTGGCTGCTGACCAAGGCCACCGGCGTGCTGTAAGGGCCGGCAACCATGGCCAGCGCCCTGGAGAGCCCGCGCGACGGGCTCGTGACCTTTATGCCGCATCGCCTGAACCGCCATCCGGTGGTCGTGCGCGGGCTCACGGCCGACGAGCTGTGGGTCTGCGCCGGCTTGTCGGGCGCGGTCGGGTTCGTGGCCGGCGTGCCGCTGGCCTGGCTGACCCACAGCATTGCGATGGTGCCCACGCTGGTCGTTGCCGGCATCGGCATCGGCGTCTTCGTGGGCGGCGGTCTGTTGCGGAGGTGGAAGCGCGGCCGGCCTGACACCTGGCTGTACCGCCAGCTTCAGTGGCGGCTCGCGCTGCGCTACCCCGCGCTGGCGGCCCACGCGGGCGGTGGGCAACTCATCACCCGCTCGGGCTGGTGGTCCACGCGGCGCCTGCGGCCCAACCCGTCCCTGCGTCGAGATAGACCATGAGCCGATTCAAGAACGAGGTCGCGCACCTGCAGGCGCATGTGAAGGCCTTGCGCCTGGCCGGCGCCGCGCTGTTCGTGGTGGCGCTGCTGCTCGGCTTCGGCTGGTGGAGCGCACCCAAGAGCCTGACCATCCACGTGCCGCCCGACCTGCGCTCGGGCAGCACCCGCAAGTGGTGGGACGTGCCGCCGGAAAGCGTCTACGCCTTCACCTTCTACATCTGGCAGCAGGCGCAACGCTGGCCGACTAACGGCGAGCAGGACTACCCGCGCAACCTGCATGGGCTGTCGGCCTACTTCACACCGAGCTGCCGGGCTTTCCTGCAACAGGACTACGAGTTCCGGCGCAGCAACGGCGAGTTGCGCCAGCGCGTGCGCGGCATCTACGAGATTCCCGGCCGCGGCTACGGCGACGATCCCGCCGCGCGCGTGCGCACCGTGTCGGCGAACGACTGGATCGTCACGCTGGACGTGAGCGCCGACGAGTACCTGGGCGCCGAGCAGGTCAAGCGCGCACTCGTGCGCTACGCGCTGAAGGTCGTGCGCATCGACATCGATCCCGAGCGCAATCCCTTCGGCCTCGTTCTGGACTGCTATGCACGTGCGCCCGAGCGCATCGAAACCCCGCCGCCCCCGGCGCCAGCCGGCAAGCCCGCCAGCCCCGGTGCCAATCTGCAGGGAGACACCCCATGAAGCGCTGCTTCCTTCCGGCCCTGGCCGGCGTCCTGTTGTGCCTGGGTTTCGTGCCCGCGGGCAATGCCATCGAAATCCTGCGCTGGGAGCGCCTGCCGCTGGCGGTGCCGCTCGTGGTCGGCCAGGAGCGCGTGGTCTTCATCGAGCGCAACGTGCGCATCGGCGTGCCGGCCGGCGTCGGCGAGCAGTTGCGCGTGCAGAGCGCCGGTGGCGCGATCTACCTGCGCGCCAGCGCGCCCATCCCGCCCACGCGGCTGCAACTACAGGACGTGGAATCCGGCGCGCTGATCCTGCTCGACATCGCCGCCGAGCCGGCCAAGGCGGGCCAGCCCGCGCTCGAACCCGTGCGCATCGTCGAGGGTGATGTGCCGGCCATCCGCTACAGCGAGCCGGCCAGCCCCTCGGCCACCGCGGACGACGATGCGCAGCGCCCGACACCAACCGCCCGCCGCGCAACGCCGGTGGCCGTGGTGTTGACGCGCTACGCGGCGCAAAACCTGTACGCGCCGCTGCGCACCGTGGAGCCCATGGCCGGCATCGGCCGCGTCAACCTGCGCCGCAACCTCGCGCTGGACACCTTGCTGCCCACGCTGCCGGTGCGCGCGCAGGCGCTGGCCGCGTGGCGGCTCGAAGACCAGTGGGTGACGGCCGTGAAGCTCACCAACACCTCCGGGCGCTGGCTCGACCTCGATCCGCGTGCGCTGCAGGGCGACTTCCTCGCCGCGACCTTTCAGCATCCGACCCTGGGGCCGGCCGGCCGCGCAGCCGACACCACCGTGGTCTATCTCGTCACCCGTGGCCACGGCCTGGCCGAGTCGCTGCTGCCCAAGGTGGCGCCGATCGACGCGACGGTGAACCTGCCGCCGGCGGCGGCCGCCGGCCAGGCCGAAGGAGGAGCGCGCGATGAAAAGTAACCCCCTCCTGAAGTGGCTGCTGATCCCGATGGCGCTGGTGCTGGTGTTCGTCGGCATCAAGCTCTTCTCGGGCGAGCGCAGCGCCAGGCCGGTACCTCCCGGCAGCGCCAACCCGCTCACGCCCGAAGAGATGAAGGCGCTGGGCATCGAGGGCGACACGCCGCGCGATACCGTCGCGACGTTGGTGGCCCAGGTCAAGCAGTTGCGCAACGAGCTGCAGACGGCGCTCAACGACAACAAGAACCAGAAGACCGAGAACGAACGCATGCGCGCGAGGGAAAGCGCGATCGACCAGCGCATCCAGTCCGCGCTCGACGGCGAACGCGGCCGCCTGCAGCAGGACCGCGAGCAGTTGGCCGGCGACCGCCAGCAGACCCAGGGCCTGCTGCAAGACCTGCAGCGGCGCCTGGACGGCCTCTCCGGCAAGAGCGGCCAGGCCGACCTGCCGGTGGGCCTCGGGCTGGAGCAAGGCGACGGCAAGAGCTTCGGCGGCAACCAGAGCGGCAGTGCGCGCAACACCAACGGCACGCGCTGGGTGGAGCCGGACGATGCGAAACCCTCAGCGAAGAACGGCAGCAGCGGCGGCTTGAATTTCCCGACCAGCTTCGGGCCGGCGCAGAAGACGCTTTCCGACACGGCCGACGGCGTGGCAAGCACCGTCGCGGATGCGGGCAGCCGCGCCGTGAGCGCCACGGGCAATTTCGCCAAGCCGGTCTACACGGTGCCGTCGAACTCGACGCTGATGGGCTCGATCGCGATGACGGCGCTGATCGGCCGCGTGCCGATCGACGGCACGGTCAATGATCCGTATCCCTTCAAGGTGCTGATCGGCCCGGACAACCTGACCGCCAACGGCATCGACATCCCCGACGTGGCCGGCGCGGTGGTCAGCGGCACGGCCTCGGGCGACTGGACGCTTTCCTGCGTGCGCGGCCAGATCCGCTCGGTCACGTTCGTCTTCAACGACGGCACGATCCGTACCGTGCCGGAGGACGGCAATCGGAATCGGAGCAGCGGCAATCAGGGCAACAGCGCGAACAGCACGACGCAGGGCGGCCTGGGCTGGATCAGCGACCCCTACGGCATCCCGTGCGTCTCGGGCGAGCGGCGCAGCAACGCGCAGCAGTACCTGGGTTCGCAGGCGCTGATCACCGCGGCCGGCGCCGGTGCGGCCTCGCTGATCAAGTCGGACAACGGCAGCGTGGCCGTGGTCGCCAACAGCAACGGCTCGCTCGGCACCGTCGGTATCAGCGGCAATGAGGCGATGGGCCGCATCCTGGCCGGCGGCGTGCGCGACATGGCCGATTGGGTCAACAAGCTCTACGGGCAGGCCTTCGCCGCGGTCTACGTGCGGCCCGGCGCCAAGGTCGCCGTGCATCTGGAGCAGCCGCTCAACATCGACTACGACGCCAAGGGGCGGCGGGTCAATCACCGCATCGGAGACGCCCATGCGTCGGATTTGGATTGAATCGGCCGCGGCCCTGTGCGCGGTCATGGTGCTGGGCGGCTGCGCGACCAGCAAGGACGAGCTGCTGCCGCACGGCGATCACACCATGCTCGACGTGTGGAACCAGGAGACGGGCGGCAGCGCCGGTAGCGGACAGGCGGCGCGGCAACTGCTCGACGCGCGCCAGGGCCTGCGCCGGCCGCTGACCGAGGCCGACGTGCAGGCGGCGCCCGCCGCCGCTGCCGCCTACACGGGCACCGCGGCCAACGAGATTTACCGCCAGTTCCACCGGCTGCCGAACCCGGACCTGGTGATGTACGTGTTCCCGCACCTAGCCGGCACCGACCCGGTGCCGGTGCCCGGCTACACCACCGTGTTCCCGCTCTACCAGCGCGTGCAGTACGCGATGCCCGGCGAGCGCCTGGAGGACTACTGATGGCCTGGTCGTTGCCCTGGGCACGCAAGGCCGCCACGCCTGCCGGCCCCGACCTGGATGCCGATGACGCCTGGGCGCAGCATGTCTCGACGCTGGCCGCGCACGGTATTCCCGAGCCCGGCAGCGCGGTGGGCGGCCAGCCGCGCCGGCCGGCCACCGAGGCGGACTTGCAGGCGCTCTACGGCGTGGCGCCGTCCTTCGCCGACCTGCTCCCCTGGGTGGAGTACCTGCCCGATTCCAAGAGCGTGCTGCTGGAGGACGGCCAGTCGGTGGCGGCCTTCTTCGAGCTGGCGCCGGTCGGCACCGAGGGCCGCGAGATGGCATGGCTGTGGCAGGCGCGCGATGCGTTGGAGAACGCGCTGCAGGACTCGTTCGACGAACTCGACGAGAACCCCTGGGTGGTGCAGCTCTACGCCCAGGACGAAGCAACCTGGGACAACTACCTGCGCGGGCTCACGAACTACGTGCGGCCGCGCGCTCAGGGCAGCGCCTTCACCGAGTTCTACCTGCGCTTCTTCGGGCATCACCTGCGTGCGATCGCCAAGCCCGGCGGCCTGTTCGAGGACACGACGGTGACGCGCCTGCCGTGGCGCGGCCAAGTGCGGCGAGTGCGCATGGTGGTCTACCGGCGCGCGAGTGCGTCTGGCGCGTCCCGGCGCGGCCAATCTCCCGAGCAGGCACTGACGACGATCTGCGACCGACTCGCAGGTGGCCTCGCCAACACGGGCGTGAAGGCCCGGCGCATGGAGGCGAGCGACATCCACGACTGGCTGCTGCGCTGGTTCAACCCGCACCCCACGATGCTTGGCCCCGCCGCCGCCGACCGCGAACGGTTCTACGCGCTGACCCGCTACCCCGAGGAAGCCGAGCAAGGCGAGATTGAGCTGGCCAGCGGCGACTTCGCGCAGCGCCTGTTCTTCGGCCAGCCGCGCTCGGACGTGGCGAACGGCACCTGGGTCTTCGACGGCATGCCGCACCGGGTCATCGTGATGGACCGCCTGCGCATGCCGCCCGCCACGGGCCACGTCACCGGCGAGACGCGCAAGGGCGGCGATGCGGTCAACGCGCTGTTCGACCAGATGCCCGAGGACACGGTGATGTGCCTGACGGTCGTCGCGACGCCGCAGGACGTGCTCGAAGCGCACCTGAACCACCTGAGCAAGAAGTCGGTCGGCGAGACGCTGGCCTCGGAGCAGACGCGCCGCGACGTGCAGGAAGCGCGCGGGCTGATCGGCAGCGCGCACAAGTTGTACCGCGGCGCGCTGGCCTTCTACCTGCGCGGGCGCGACCTCGTGCAGCTCGACGCCCGCGGCCTGCAACTGGTCAACGTCATGCTCAACGCCGGCCTGCAGCCGGTACGCGAGGAAGACGAAGTGGCGCCGCTCAACAGCTACCTGCGCTGGCTGCCGTGCGTGTTCGACCCGGCCGCCGACAAGCGCCAGTGGTACACGCAACTGATGTTCGCGCAGCATGCGGCGAACCTCGCGCCGGTGTGGGGCCGCAGCCAGGGAACCGGCAATCCGGGCATCACGTTCTTCAACCGCGGCGGCGGGCCGATCACCTTCGACCCGCTGAACCGGCTCGACCGGCAGATGAACGCGCACTTGTTCTTGTTCGGCCCCACGGGCTCGGGCAAGTCGGCCACGCTCAACAACATCCTGAATCAGGTGACGGCGATCTACCGGCCGCGCCTGTTCATCGTGGAGGCTGGCAACAGCTTCGGGCTGTTCGGCGACTTCGCCACGCGGCTCGGCCTCAAGGTGCATCGCGTGAAGCTCGCACCCGGCGCCGGCGTCAGCCTCGCGCCGTTCGCCGACGCGCACCGGCTCGTGGATACGCCCAGCCAGGTGCAGACGCTGGATGCCGATGCGCTGGACGAGGACCAGGAGCCCGCAGTGCAGGCGGCGAGCCGCAGCGAAGAAGTGGACGAACAGCGCGACGTGCTCGGCGAGCTGGAAATCACTGCGCGGCTGATGATCACCGGCGGCGAAGACAAGGAAGAAGCGCGCATGACGCGCGCCGACCGCAGCCTGATTCGCCAGTGCATCCTCGATGCGGCCCAGCGCTGCGTAGCCGAGCAGCGCACGGTGCTCACGCGCGACGTGCGCGATGCGCTGCGCGAGCGCGCCCGCGACACGTCACTGCCCGAAGTTCGGCGCGCGCGCCTGCTGGAGATGGCGGACGCGATGGATATGTTCTGCCAGGGCGTGGACGGCGAGATGTTCGACCGGCCCGGCACGCCGTGGCCCGAGGCCGACATCACCATCGTGGACCTCGCCACCTTCGCGCGCGAGGGCTACAACGCGCAGCTCTCCATCGCCTACATCTCGCTGATCAACACGGTCAACAACATCGCAGAGCGGGACCAGTTCCTGGGCCGCCCGATCATCAACGTGACGGACGAAGGCCACATCATCACAAAGAACCCGCTGCTCGCGCCCTACGTCGTGAAGATCACGAAGATGTGGCGCAAGCTTGGTGCCTGGTACTGGCTGGCGACGCAGAACATCGACGACCTGCCCAAGGCCGCCGAGCCCATGCTCAACATGATCGAGTGGTGGATCTGCCTCTCCATGCCGCCGGACGAGGTGGAGAAGATCGCGCGCTTCCGCGAGCTGAACGCGGCGCAGAAGGCGTTGATGCTGTCGGCCCGCAAGGAGGCGGGCAAGTTCACCGAGGGCGTGATCCTCTCCAAGAGCATGGAAGTACTGTTCCGTGCGGTGCCGCCCAGCCTCTACCTGGCGCTGGCTCAGACCGAACCGGAGGAGAAGGCCGAGCGTTTCCAGTTGATGCAGCAGTACGGCATCGGCGAACTGGATGCCGCTTTCAAGATCGCCGAGAAGATCGACCGCGCCCGCAGCATCGAGCCGCTAGCGCTCGATGCGCTGGCGTGACGGGGAGTCCACGATGCGCATCCCTCGCTTCGCGCCGCCCCGCACCGTCCTTGTCGCCGCGCTGCTGGTGGCCGCGGCCCTGACCACGGCCGCGTGGCTCGCCCTGCGGCCGCCGTCGCCGCCCGCCGAGCCCGCTTCTCCTTCGGCAGAAGCAACACTTACGCCGGCAACGGCACCAGCCGGCCCGCCCTGGCGCTATGGCCGCGCCGATGCGCGCTTCACGGTGGTCGAGTACGCCGACCTCGAATGCCCGTTCTGCCGCGCGTACTTCGCGGTGCTCAAGCGCTGGATCGACGCGCACCCGGAGGTGAGCTGGCAATGGCACCACCTACCGTTGCCGTTGCACGAGCCGGCCGCTTCCGCCGGTGCGCGCCTGGTGGAGTGCGTCGGCGAGGCCGGCGGCCAGGCCGCGTTCTGGCAGGCCGTCGAGTGGGTCTACATGCACACCCGGGGCAACGGCCAGGGCCTGCCCGAGGGTCTGCGCTATCCCGACCTCACGCCGGCCGCGCAGCAATGCCTCGACAGCGACCGCCCCGATGCGCTGATCCGCGCACAGTCGGCGAGCGCGGCGCAGGAGGGCATCAAGGTCACGCCCACGCTGCGCCTGCAGGATCGCCAGTCCGGCAAGACGCTGCTGCTGCACGGCCCGGTCGAAGGAGATGCCTTGCTGTCCGCGATCGACCTGCTGGCGGCCAGTGCAGCGGCCGAGCCCGCATCGAAGGAAATGCCTGCCGAGTCTCTCGGCGACATGCCCAGGTAGCCACGATCTTCAAGGCTACGACGCGGCCTGGCCGCGCTGATCGACCCCGTTCGCTTCGCATCCCTGGACGCGAACAGCCACTGCGCATGTGGTGGCGGATGCCCGCTCTTCTGCCGCTTGTTCTTCATCGTCCCCCGGAGGGTTTGTCCCTTCCGGGACAGGCGTCCTCCGACTTCATTCCGTGGAGGTTCGCCATGTCCTATGTCGTCGCCGACTCGCGTCCCGAGTCGCTCAGCCTGATCGCCGCCCAGCACGAAGACTGGATTATCCGCCAAGCCATCACCTTGCTGGAACAACGCATCTTCAAGGCCGGCCCGGTGCTGAACAGTCCCGCCGCCGTGCGCGACTACCTGCATCTGAAGCTGGTCGCGGAGCCCAACGAGGTCTTCGCTGTCGTGTTCCTCAACTGTCAGCACCAAGTTCTCGCCTACGAGCCGATGTTCAAGGGCACGGTCGATCAAACCTCGGTGTACCCACGGGTGCTGGTGCAGCGCGCCCTGGCCCTCAACGCCTCGGCGGTCATCCTGGCCCACCAGCATCCATCCGGCATGACCGTGCCTTCGGCCGCCGATCAGGCGCTGACCGACCGGCTCAAGGCCGCCCTGGCGATGGTCGATGTCCGGGTGGTGGATCACTTCATCGTCGGCAAGGGCACGCCGTACTCCTTCGCCGAATCCGGCCTGCTGTAGCGCCGCTGACCGTCTGGTCCCCGCGGGAGCCTCGGCTCCCGCTTTTCTTTCGCCTGTCTGCCCAAAGCGGAGCGCGCGCGGTGCGCATTCCTTGTCGCGGGTGGACTGCGTTCGGCGTTCGACTAGAGCCTTGCTCTCATTCCCAGGACGCCCGCCATGACGGCTCCCTTCTTGAAATCCATCCCGCGGCTGCGGGCCACGCGCACCGCCTGCGCGGGAGGGCTGCTGCTGTGTCTGCTCGGCCAGGACGCATCCGCGGCCGACGTGCTGGTCGTGACCGACAGCCGCCATCCCGTGCAGTCCGCATCCGGCGCGCGCGTGATCGAGCTGGACCTGCCCGAGCGCATCGAGGCGGAACTGGCCGCGGGCCTGCCAAACGACCCCAGCCGAGCAGCCGCGCTCGTGCAGCAGCGCTTGCGCGATGGCGGCCAGGCACTGCAGCGCCGCATCGGCAGCGCCTATCAGGGCGTCGCCGATGCCTGGGGCCTGGGTATCGCCAAGGTGCCTGCCGTGGTGGTCGATCGCCGCTACGTGGTCTACGGCGAGCCCGATGTCGCGCGTGCCGTGGCCCGCATCGAATCCCACCGGAGGGCACAGCCATGAACCGCCTGCTGTCGGCGTCGTCGCGCCGAGCCCGCCTTGCCATCGCTTCGGTGCTGCTCGGCGGCGCCGCTTCGACGTTCGCGCTGAACACGGCCACCATCGTGTCCTCGGCCCTGTCGCCCGACTGCCTGGAATACCGCGTCGTCGGCATCTGCTACTGGCTGTTCTGCACCTGGACGGGTTGCACGGTGCGCACCTCGGTGAAGGTGCGCCACTACGTGCCCGACGCCGTGGTATCGAGCTACAGCAACACCGGCGAGAACCCGTGGATCGAGGTGCGCGCCATGAGCATGCCCAACCCCACGGCGCAGGCCGGCGGCGACGGGACGACGAACCACGACAACGAGAACAGCCTGGCGAAGTTCAAGAACGCCGACGTGATCGGGCATCCCGGTGGTTCGGTGTTCAGCCAGTTCGCCAGCGCTTCCGGCTACGCGTGCCAGGGCGCAGGCGCGGCCTTCATGCCGTACCTGCTGAGCACGCTGGACACGCTGGCCTGGCGCTACAACGTGCCGGAGATGGTGTACCCCGAGGCGCTGATCCCCGGCATGCGCGAGATCGGCGGCCGCACGACGCTCAACCTGTGGGGCAACGTCTATCCGCGCGGCGGCTTCCTGCACCAGACCGACGACTACAAGAGCGGCGCCGTCGTCGTGCAGCGCGCGGGCGATGTGGTCACGCGGCGCATGCAGCCGCATGTCTACCAACCGCTGCTCGCGAGTTCGAGCGACGGCTACTGGCCGGCCGGCGCCCTCATGGAGAGCGATGCCTCCACGGGCAAGTGGCAGGAGCTGACGCCGACCCTCTCCAACTCCTGCGCGGTGTTCCCGCACAGCAATACGCGCGTGCAGGCCCAGCAAGGCGACTACGCCTGGGCGCTGTGGCGGCCCTATGCCTGCTGCCAGCGCCGCGGGCAGGTCTTCCTCGGCAGCGTCGATTTCCTCTGAGGTGTTCCCATGAAAGCGTCTCTCTCCCGTTTCGCACAGCGCGCCAGGCCCTACGCGCTCAGCATCGCGCTCGCCTGCGCCGTCACGGCCGCAGCAGGCGTCGCCTGGGCGCAGACCCGCATCACTCCCACCGGCGTCGGCGTGAGCGGCAGCGTCATCGGCGACGACGTGCTCTACAGCATCGGCGGCGGCCGGGCCGTGTCCATGGGCGGCGCCGGGAACATGCAGAGCATCGGCGTGGGCATCGGCTGGAACAGCAACCTGATCTGCGGCGACATGAGCATCACGACGACGCTGCAGAACCAGTTGAACGGCATCACCAATGGCTTTCAACAGATCATGAGCAACGTGATCCAGAGCGCGACCAGCGCGGTCGCCTCGCTGCCGGCGCTGATCATCCAGCGCGCCGATCCGGGCCTCTACAACCTGCTGACCAACGGCGTGCTGCAGGCTCGGCTCGATTTCGACCGCAGCAAGTTGACGTGCAAGGCAATGGCCAACCGGATGGCGGACATGGCCGGCGGCCAGGCCGGGTGGGATCAGCTCGCCGAAGGCTTCGCGCTGCGCGATGCGGTGAGCAGCACCGATGCGGTGTCCGCCGTCGAGCAGGCCGAATCGAACAAGGGCAACAACGGCGTGCCCTGGGTGGGCGGCGGCAACGCGGGCGGTTCGGGCCAGGGCTCGATCAAGGTGGTCGGCGACGTGACCCGCGCCGGCTACAACCTGCTCAACAGCCGCGGCGTTATGGACACGTCGTCCATCCCGCGCGCCTCCTGCGGCAACCGGCTGACCTGCCAAACCTGGTCCTCGCCGCAGGCCGCCGCCGACTTCGCAACCCGCGTGCTCGGCGAGCGCGAGCAACGCACCTGCGAGACCTGCACCAAGACGCAGACGACGCCCGGCGTCGGCCTCACGCCGGTAATCCAGGAAGAGTACGAGACCAAGCTGCAGGCACTGCAGGAGCTTGTGACGGGCGCGAAGCCGACGACGGTGGCGAACCTCGAAGCGGCCGGCAGCAACTCGCTGCCGATCACGCGCGGCGTGATCGAGGCGCTGCGCGACGAGCCCGATCAAGACCTGCTGGGCAAGCGCCTGGCGTCCGAGGCCGCGCTATCGAGCGTGCTGGAGAAGGCCCTGCTGTTGCAGCGCACGCTGCTGACTGGCAAGAAGGAGCCGAACGTCGCCGCCAACGAGCTGGCCGTGAAGGCGGTCGATCAGGAGAACACGGCGCTGGAGCAGGAGATCAACAACCTCAAGACCGAGCTGGAGCTGCGGCGCACGCTGGCCGCCAATTCGGCGATGGCGATCGTGCAGCGCCACGGCACTCGCGCTGCGGGCTCGCGCGGCATCTTCGAGGGCGACACGACGCGCGACCGGCTCAAGGAAGTGCAGAAGCCGCGGAGCGGGCCATGACCAGCCGGGCCTGGCTGCGGCCGGCATGGCTGCTCGGCCGCCGCGTCGGCATCGTGCTGCTGTGGGTGCTGCTGGTGGCGGGCATCGCGGTCGGTGTGAACGTCGTCGGCCTCCATGTCGTCGGCAGCATCGACGGCTGGGAGCAATGGCTGCGCGAGCACTCGGGCCACTTCCTCGTCTGGCGGCTACTGCTCTACGCAGCGACGGCCTACGGCTGGTGGTGGATGCGTCGGCGCCTGCGCGAACGTGAGCCGTCGGCCGAGACCCATCAGCGCCTGCTGCGCGTCGAGATCGCGGCCGTCGCCACCCTCGTGCTGCTCGAAGGCAGCCAGCTACTGCGCAATGGCTGAGCCCCGGAGAACGCCATGACGCTCAACACAACGGACTACCTGGAGTATTACCTGACCCTGGTCGGGTGGATCGTCAGCAACGGCATCTGGAGCATCCTCGTGGCCAGCGGCGTGTTCGCGCTGCCGTTCGTGGTCATGGTGGTGCAGGAATGGCTGCGCGCGCGGGCCGAAGGCGCGGACGAGGGCAACAAGGGCGTGCTGTCCTCGATGCGCATCGAGAACCGCGTGTGGGTGGCGATCGTCGTCATCCTGTTCGCCGGCATCCCCTTCATTCCGGTCGACCTCAGCACCATCAAGTTCGACACGACGCGCTCCGCGCAATGCCAGGTCAGCGTCCCGCAGCCCACCGACACGGGCTGGTCGAACGCCTACACCACGCTCAACAACCAGAGCGCGCTGGTGCCGGTGTGGTGGTTCTTCATGCACGCCATCTCGAAGGCGGTGACGGGCGGCGCGGTGGCGGCGATCCCCTGCGGGACGGATCTGCGTCAGATGCGCATGGACGTGGATGCCACGCGCATCGATGACCCGGTGCTGGCCCAGGAGGTCGGCGACTTCGTGCATGACTGCTACGGCCCCTCGCGCGCCAAGCTGTTCATGTCTCGGCCCACGCTCTCCGACGAGCAGATGAACGACGTGACCTGGATCGGTTCGAGCTACTTCCTGAACAACGCGGGCTTCTACGACACCTACCACTCCAACACGCCACGCACGGCTTGGCCCTACGACGCGACGCGCGATGCAGGGCTGGCCCAGGTGGATAGCGGCGGGGGCTACCCCACGTGCCGGCAGTGGTGGTCGGACGGCGGCAGCGGCCTGCGCGCGCGCCTGCTGGCCCAGGTCGATCCCGACCTGCTGACGCGCATCGGCCGCTGGGCGGGCTTCCTGTCGCAGAGCGAGGTAAACGACTCGGTGATCCGCGCCGTGGTCTCGCCGCGGCAGCAGAAGATGAACCAGGGCTCGGTCTACACCGACTACGGCGGGCAGATCGAGAAGACGCTGCCCAACGTCGTGACGCGCGGCGCCGGCGACCTCGGGCTGACCATGGGCTCGCTGGGCTTCTTCCCGGCGATGGACGTGGTGCGCCAGGCGCTGCCGATGGTGCTGTCGCTGCTCAAGATGGCGCTGGTGATCTGCATCCCGCTGGTGCTGGTCTTCGGCACCTATGAGCTGAAGGCGCTGGTCGCGGTGAGCTGCGTGCAGTTCGCGCTGTTCTTCGTGGACTTCTGGTTCCAGCTCGCGCGCTGGCTGGACAGCACGATCCTCGACGCGCTCTATGGCTGGGGGTTCGGCGCGAACCGGCCGCACAGCAACTTCGATCCGCTGATCGGCCTGAACAACGCCTTCGGAGACATGCTGCTGAACTTCGTCATGGCGACGATGTTCATCGTGCTGCCTACCTTCTGGGTGGCTGCGCTGGGCTGGGTAGGCGTGCGCGCCGGAACGGCAATTCAAGGGCTGGCGGCAGGAACCAGGGACGCCCAAGCTGCTGGCGGCAGGGGTGCGGGTGTCGCTATGAAAGCAGCGAAGTAACGCCTCTAGGCTTGCTCGTCTTCTGGATCGTGGGGGTCGATCCGGTAGTCGTCATGGGTGTAGAGGCCGTACCCGGCAGGGCCGTATCGCCATTCCGGCTTGTGTTCCTCGTCGTAGCTCCCATCGTCGTTGCGGACTACCCAGGCGCCGACCAGCGCGAACGCAAGCAACAGCGCCAGCCAGAACGCGGTGTAGAGCAGGACACCGATCGCAGCGAGCTTGACGGCCAGCAGCGCGGCCTTGGCAATGCCAGGCGCCCATCCCCGCGCGAGCAGCCAGCCCTGCGCCCGCCGATCCAGACGCGCGCAGCTTCGCCACGCCCGGCCCAGTGTCCGGCCGAGGCGTTCTGCGAAGGTGGTCTGTGCGGCGGTCTTCATGGTGGCTACCTCATGTTCATCCTGTCGTGTGGCTGTGATCCCTGTCCATATCGCGATTGAATCCTGTGCAGTTCTTCAACCGCGGCCTAGCCTTTGTCCGTTGCTCGCCAGTCGGCCTTGCTTGCGGCCACCAGCGCCGCCCAATCGTCCGGCGGGTTGCCGCGGCCCAACATCTTCTCGAACACCGCATAGGGATCGGACTTGCTGCCCGCCGACCGCAAGGTCTGCTCGTCGTTGACCCAGGCGAACACGATCGCCTTGGCCTTGGAGTCGTAGCGGAAGAACAGCCGGAACCGCCGCCCGATCTTCGCGCGCCGCCAGTGCCGGTAGGCCGGCCCCAAGGTGTTGCCCTGGCGGAATTCGTCGCGCGCGGGATCGCTCGGCACGGCATCCATGATCAACTGGCTCAACGCCCGGAACAGCTTGACGTTGCCGTTGCTCTCGAACCCCTGCGGGTCGTTCTGTTCGGCCCGTTCCGCGGCCGCGTGCAGCTTGCGCAACTGCTCGATCACGCCCTCGTGAAACAGCAGCGTCCAACCGTGCCGCTGCATCAGAGCGCCACTTCGCCTTCGATGTCTTCATCGAGGTTCACCGCGTGGTGCGCGTTGGCCAGCATGGCCCGCGCCAGATCGTCCGGCAGGGACTGGACGTGTCGCCCGGCCCGGATGTCCGCTTCCAGCAGCCCCAGGAAAGCGCCGATGGCCGGGTCTTCATGGTCGGCGTCGGCGCGGGTCACGACGACTTCGCCGCCGCGCAGGTCGAACGCCACCTTGCCGCCGGTGTCCACGCCCAGCGCCTGCCGGATGGACTTGGGCAGCGTGATCTGACCCTTGGAGGTCAGTGTCGCGACTTCGTGGATTTCGGGCATGGCGGCACTCCTGATGGCAATGCCTGAATGGTAAGGAAATTTCCTTACCTTGTCAATCTGGGTGTGCATGGTGCTCCGTCCGGTCGATGAAACGGCTCCATCGTAGGAGCGGCACAGCCAGCCTTCCCGTATCAATCCGACTTGGGCCAAACCCGCATTGGTTGTGGTCTGGCAGGCGTCGTTGCCCTATATCCAAAGGTTTCCGTAAAGGCCAAAGGGCTGGGGAAGGGGCAAGGGAATGGGGCCAAGGGGAAAGGCCCTACCCAAAAAGGCCAAAAGGCTCTCCCGACCGGCCCGCCGTCCGGGGTTCGCCATGCTCTCGCTGTTCCAACGCAAACGGGTGCCGCCCGCCGCCAGTGCGCCGACGCCCAAACCTTCCGCCGAGCCCGGCAAAGGGCTGATGCGGCCGGAGCCGGCCGCATCGCTGCTGGCGACACCCCGCCGGCAGAAGCTGCTGGAACACATCTGGCAGCGCACCTCGCTCTCGCGCCGGCAGTTCGCCACGCTGTACCTCGCCCCGCTGGAACGCTACGCCGAGTTGGTCCAGCAATTCCCCGCGTCGGAGGCCCATCACCACGCCTATCCGGGCGGCATGCTGGACCACGGCCTGGAGATCGTCGCCTACGCGCTCAAGCTGCGGCAGTCGCATCTGCTGCCCGCCGGCGCCACGCCGGAGGCGCAAGCCGCCCAGGCCGAGGCCTGGACGGCCGGCACCGCCTACGCGGCGCTGCTGCACGACATCGGCAAGATCGCGGTCGACCTGCACGTCGAGTACGCAGACGGCACGGTCTGGCACCCCTGGCACGGTCCGCTGCGGCGGCCGTACCGCTTCCGCTACCGCAGGGAGCGCGAATACCGGCTGCACAGCGCCGCCACCGGGCTGCTCTACGCCCGGCTGCTCGATCCGGGCATCTTCGACTGGCTCGCCGGCTATCCCGACCTCTGGGCCGCGCTGCTGTACGTGCTGGCCGGCCAGTACGAGCACGCCGGCATGCTCGGCGAACTGGTCGTGCAGGCGGACCAGGCATCGGTCGCCCAGGAACTCGGCGGCGATCCGAGCAAGGCCCTGGCAGCGCCCCGGCACGCACTGCAGCGCAAGCTGCTCGATGGCCTGCGCTACCTCCTGAAGGAAGAGTTCAAGCTGAACCAGCCCCAGGCCTCGGATGGCTGGCTGACCCAGGACGCGCTCTGGCTGGTGAGCAAGACCGTCTCGGACAAGCTGCGCGCGCATCTGCTGTCGCAGGGCATCGACGGCATCCCGGCCAGCAACACGGCGGTGTTCAACGTGCTGCAGGATCACGGCATCGCCTTGGCCACGCCGGACGGCAAGGCGATCTGGAAGGCCACCGTCACCAGCGATGCCGGCTGGTCGCACAGCTTCACCTTTCTGAAGCTGTCTCCGGCCATGGTCTGGGATGCGGCAGACCGGCCGGCACCGTTCGCGGGTCGCGTGCAGGCCGACGAGGAACAAGGGGCGCTGACGCCACAGGCACCGGCAGCCGAAGCGCCGGGCCTGGAAAGCGCCGATACCGTGCCACCGAGCACCGCGCCGACCGCGCCCGTGCCCGCCGGCAACGGCGTGGCTGCGCTGCTCGATCTGCTGAGTGACACGGCCCCACCCGTAGCACCGGAGCCCCCGAGCGACCCCGAGCCGGCCTCGCCACCGTCGCCTACGGTGCTGCCGCAGGTGAGCCCCGCGCCAACTCGGGATCGGCCGGAGCCTTCCGGCGAGCATTTCATGGCCTGGCTGCGTCAGGGCATCCAGACGCACAAGCTCATCATCAACGACGCCAAAGCCCTAGTGCACAGCGTCGCGGGAACGGCCTACCTGGTGAGCCCCGGCGTCTTCCAGCGCTACGCGCAGGAACATCTGCAAATCGCCGCACTGGCGAAACCGGAGAACCTGGAGGGATGGCAGTGGGTGCAGAAGCGTTTTGAGAAACTGAGTCTGCACCGCAAGCAAGCCAGCGGGCTGAACATCTGGACCTGCGAAGTCACGGGGCCGCGCAAATCCAGGCGACTGCACGGCTACCTGCTGAGCGCTCCCGAAGCGCTGTTCCAGGAAATGCCTCCGGACAATCCATACCTGCGCCTCCTCACCGAGGCCGTAAAGCGCGAAAATTCAGCCGCCGGTAATAAGAACGACAACGAACAGGGGTAGACAAGGGGCCACGGCGCGGGCCGGCTTCAGTCCGCAGACTTGGGCGGAGCCGTCTCTCCCAGCTTGGCTTCAGTCAGCGCCATCAAGTGGGCAGAACTGCATTTCAGCGCACGGGCGATTTTGAGAATGAGGGGGAGCGTGGGGACATGCTCGCCACGCTCGATCTTTCCCATGTGCGAACGCTCGATTCCTGACAGATGGGCCAGCGTTTCCTGGGCGATGCCTTGACTGGTTCTTTCTTCGCGCACGGAGGCCCCAAACGCGATGGCTGGTTCCGCTTCGTAGGTTGTTGTGCCGGTGGGCCGGCCTCTCTGAATCGAACGCTTTTGCATTGCCAAAAGCGTCGAGGATTGACACGATATAAACCACGTTAAACTTAACTCACGAGAAGCGACTTCATCGGTCGCCGCGAGTTCACTGCCTGGGGGAACTGGACGTGAAATCGAGCGATGCCTCCACTGAAATCCGGGTGGCTGTGCTCGGCGAGTGGGTGCCTTCACCGCTTGCCGACTTGCTGGCGTTACAGCGCGCCGAAGAGCCAGAGACCGCCACTGCTTTGATCGGATGCAGTGTCACGGCGCAGGCGCAGGAACTGCCGCACGATAACTTTGACCTAGCCCTGTCCACAGCCGCCTGGGAGTGGCCGGGCTGGGTGTGCGAACCGTTGTGGCATGACACGCTGGCGGTCGCCGTCGCCAAGCGCTCGCACCTGCTGTCTTACCGTGAAGTGCCTCGCCAAGAACTGCTCAAGCAGCCGTTGATCTGCGCGCAGTCAACGGCCGACGAGCCGTGGCACGCGGTGGCGCAGCGCCTGTTCGAGGACGAACTGCGGGGCCGCGAGCAGGTGGTCAGCACCTTCGACATGGCCATGACGCTCGTTGCAGCGGGCTACGGCATCGCCTTTGCCCCTGTCGCAAGGCTGGCCAGCTACCTGTGCCGAGGCATCGCCGCGCGGCCGCTGGCCGGCTCACCGGCCATCGTGATGGCCTATCTGCTGCGTCCCTGCACGTCCTTGACCGAGCCCCAGGAGCGATTCGCGCGCCGCGCCCGTTCCGTGTCCTGATGAGGGGCGCAGCGCAAGGCTACTATGCGAACCCCACCACCTTCTCCTGATCCCACTCGCTGGCCTTCACGCTCGTGACCACGGCCATGATGATCTTGTCGAGATTGTTGGCGGTGGCGCCCTCCAGGGCCGAGCGGCCGCGCAGCATCGCACGCGGCTGCAGCAGCGCGTGGTAAATCTGCCAAGGGTCCGCGCCCCGGCTCAGCTTCATGACGGACTGGACCAGCTCGTGTTTGAGCGGGTCGAGGTGCCAGTCCGGCACCCGCTGGCCGCGGTTGCCCAGGTTCAGTGCCAGCAGGTTGCCCGCCTTGATCTCGTAGCTGATCCACCGGCGCGACTTGCCCGCCATCTTGGCGAACTCGACGACCGGAAGGTTGTGCGGCGACTCGAAAACATCGACGAGTTCCATCCGCTTGCGTTGAACGTCGGACAGTGGCTGCTCCATCACCGAGCGCGGCGCCGTGACCGCCGGCAGCCGCTGCGCCGCGGCTGACACCAGCGGCATCGCATCGCCAGGCTTGGTCACGAGCAGGATCGGCGTCGTCGCCGCCCTGGGCGGTGCGCTGTCAGCGGGATCGCCCCCGATGGCGGGCACGCCTTCCAGGTGAATGGTGAGCGGCATGCTCGCCGCTTCGACCATGTTCTGCTCAAAGAGGTCGAGGCGGTCGGCCCAATCCTGCATCATGCGGCGGCGCTGCTCCACGTACTCGGCGTGGTTGTACGTGCTGCTGACCTTGTTGGGATCGACGTGGGAGAGTTGCGCGTCCACCCAGGCTTTCGGATAGCCGAACTCGTTGAGCGCGGTGGACATCGTGGCCCGGATGCCGTGCCCCGTCAGCAGGTCACGGTAGCCCATGCGCTTGAGCGCGCCGTTGAGCGTGTTCTCGCTCATGCGCTTCTTCAGGTCGTTGTCGTGCCGGAGCAGATAGCGCTGGGCCGGCTTGAACTCCTCCAGCATGTGCCGGACGATCTCGATGGCCTGCACCGACAGCGGCACGATGTACGGTGGAATGTCCTGCGGCCGCTGGCGCTTCCTGCGCATGTCCACCTGCAACTGCTTCACGACGTCGGGCGGGATGATCCACAACCCCTTGTCGAGGTCGAACTGATCGGGCGTCGCCAGCCGCAACTCGCCCGTGCGCACGCCGGTCAGGCACAGCAGCCGCAATCCAAGCTGGGTGCGCAGCCTGCCGCGGTACTTGCGCAGCCGCTGCAACAGCTTCGGCAGATCCTCCATGCGCAGGAACGGGTTGTGGTTCACGGGCGGCAACGGCACGGCGACCACATCGAGGTCGGACGCCGGGTTTTGCTCCAGCCCCGGCACGATCACCAGCGCGTAGCGGAACAAGTGGTTCAACCACGTCCTGACCTTCTCGGCAACGGAGAGCGCCTTGCGCTTCTCGATCTTGGCGATCACGTCCAAGAGGTCGGAGCGCTTGATCTCGTAGATCGAGCGCTTGCCCAGGTAGGGCAGTACATCCTTGTCGAAGACGCGCGGGAGGATGGAGTGCGTGGTCTGCCGGCCCTTCTTGAGGCTGAGCGCGCGATGGGCAAACCACTTCCTGTAGATGACCTCGAAGGTGTGCTCGCCGGCGAGCTTGACCGCGGCGCGCTTCTGCTTGCGGTGAACACGGGGATTGATGCCCTTGGCGACCAAGGCGCGCGCCTCGTCGCGCAGCGCGCGGGCTTCGAGCAGCGATACCTCGGGATAGGTGCCGAACGACATCCGCTTGGGCTCCTTGAGCCAGTAGTAGCGGAAGTGCCAAGTCTTACCTCCCGTCGCTGCAACAGCGAGGGAGAGGCCCAACGTGTCGGGGAGGGTGTAGTCCTTGCCGGTGGCTTTGGCGCGTCGAACGGCCAGGTCGGAAAGTGCCATGCTTCTAGCTCCTGAACGTGAGTCAGGAACTCGATGCTGGTCACATCACCTGCGCGCCTCTACAAACAATCCGGAAGCGGTCGTGCCCGCAAAAATGGACACAATCATGGACATAAAAGTCCTGGCTTCAGGCGGATTTCCGTGGACGACAGCAGAACATCAAAGAGAGAAAAAAACCGTTGCGTGACAACGACTTGCAAACTCTCTTGGATTTCAGCGGACCTCCGCAGAAAGATGCAGTGGAGCGGTGATGGGAAGCCAAAAGCCGGCGCAAACCTTTGATTTGCAAGGCACCACCCGGCACTGAATGCCGTGGCGTTCCCCCGTTTGTTCCCCCGTTTTGTTTTTTTACCCCCTTGCAGCGGGCTGGGCGAGCTGCCGGGAGAGGTGTCGCGGTCAAGAGACGAAGCGAAGCCCCAAGTTGTCCCCGCAATCTGTTGACAACCCTGTTGGCAACCAGGGCGCAACGCTCCCCTCACCCTCGGGAGGGATGGCACTGCTCAGAAAAGCGGCAGCACGGCATGTGGGCACTGCCTCGGGCCCACTTCGAAACCGGTCCGTGCGATCACCGCCCGAGTACCGGCTCTGCATAGCACCGGCACGACCCGCCAGGGCAGTCGGTGGAACACCCAGGGTGTCCGCCGGCCGGCTCCGTGTCCCAAGAGAACAACCGACCGTTGTTCTTGGCGCACCGCGGGCACACGTCCGAATCGCTGCACGCCCGCCACCTGTACTTCACGGAGCCCGCCAGCCTGGCGCTCGCTCGATCGCGCTCGAAGATCGCCCGCCCTTTCGCCTGAAGCTGGCTGTGGTACTCGACCAGGTCAGCAGCGCGCTGCTCTGGCGTCTTGCCGCGCACCTTGGGCCGCTGCACCCGTGTGGCGCCCGGGTCGTTGGGCAGGTCGAGCGCCATGGGGTTGCGCTGCGCCGGGGGGATGCCGCCGCCCGTCTTCGCCTTCATGCCGAGGATCCGCTTTATCCAGTCCATATGCCCTCCCTTGATGCGAGCGCAGCATAGTGACACGCCGCATTGCACTTTTGGCTCACCCTCCCGCGTTTGAGACGCCGATGGGCTGGACCTGGTCGAGGGCCTGGGCGGTGGTGCGAAGAAGCGCGAGGAAATGCGCGGAAATCGCGAGCGGTGAGAGGTGGACAGTAGAGTATTAAAGATACTCTACTACCGGTTCAGACCCTGAATCGCTACGGCGCGCCGGAGCCAAGTGCGAGCGCGCCCAGGGCCGTTACCGGCGCGCTGGCATCAAGCAGAGGGGCGCGTTTCAAATTGCACCCTTCCGAAGCCCTCCAGGCTGGCGGCGTGCATGTGTCCCGTTGAGTGCAGCGAACTCGATGTCACCGCCACCCACCCCCTTGGATCTTGGTCGCGTCGGTGCGCGCCAGCATGCCCAGCAGGTGAGCGCCACGCAGGGAAATGACCCGAACGTCCTGCAGGCCGCCAGGGGTCTGCAGCTTGACGACCGCCGTCATGCTGGGCGTGAACTCGTCGGCGTGTCGGCTGTAGAGCTTTCGCACGCGAACGGAAAAGGGGGTGTCACTTTGCACCCCCCTTTTGCCGCTCAACCGCCTTCGTGCAGCAGTTCCATGGGCACGCTCAAGGCCTTGGCCAGGGTGGCCAGGATGTCGGCTGTGCCGTCGCGCTTGCGGTTCTCGATCTGGCTCAGGTAGGGCTTGCTGATGCCCGATTTGGCAGCCAGGGCGTCTTGCGTGAGCTGGCGGTGCTGGCGCCAGGCCTTGATGGGGTGATCGCCCAGCAGTTCGGCCTGCAGCACGTCAGCCGGGATGCGGGTGCCGTCTTCGGCCTTCTTGGCCTGGGCGAACATCACCGCGTCTTCCAGCGCTTCGGCCTGGTCGGCCAGCTTGTTCCAGAGTTCGATGGGCACCACGGCAAATTCACGGTCAGCCAGTCGATCTCGCTGATCGGCGCCTTCCACCCCTGCAGCCGTACGGGCGTCTGCGGCGACAGCTCCGGGCACCACACCGCCAGGTTTTGCCAACCATTCATGGACTCCGCTTCCGCGCCATGCCATTGAGGGCGCACCTGGCCTTCCCCTCTGGCGTGGTAGGCCCGGTCGACAGGCCGCCGTGCAGCCTGCAGCGGCCGTTGCGATAGATGCTGGTTAGCTTGCACGGCGTGCCGGCCCGGGTCTTCGCGCCGCAGCATAGCCCGCGCAGCTCCTCGGGCAATGACGGGCGCTGGGGCGGCGGGTGCTGGTAGCCGGTGGCAGCCCATGCCGCAGAAATCGCATCGGAGAGATCGCAGTGGCGGCGCCACAGCTCGCGCAATGCTGCGGCCGTCCGATCCACGGCATGAGCTGATGGCTCTGGCGTCCGCCTGCTCGCCATGTCCGTATTCGCTCAGGCGGCCCTGGCCTGGCCAGACTGCTGCAGGTCGATGAGCCCTCCCACGGCAAAGAGCTGCTCAAGCTGAGCAATGCCGTGCTGTCGCAGCGACGCACACACCTTGCTGATCTTCGTCACCTGGCGCTGCGCAGTGCTCTTGGGGATGCCGTGCTCGCCCTCGATGTCTCGGACGCTGCAGAACCGCGCCGCCTTGCTGCCGTCGGTGACGTTGGCGCGCCACGTGACCAGCATGCGTGCCGGCCGGCTCTCGATGGTCCAGTGAGGCGCGCACCAGTCACAGAGGTAGCTCACGGCCTCCGCCTTTCTGGCGTCGTGGGCATACCAGGCCTCGATCGCACGCCACTCCGGCTCCGGGAGGTGATCGCGCACCGCAGCCGCAACCATGGCGCACTGGGCGCGGACCTCCATTGCGCTGAGGCCGCCGAAGTTCAGCGTTCGGTCGCCTTCGGCCTGATCCTCGAGGACAACGCCTGCCTCGCGCATCAGGTACTCGATCGCCGACCAGGTCGGGCTGCGCAAACCGACAGGCAGCACAGCCATGAGGAAGGAGACGCCGATGGCGTGCCGGGCGGAGTTGAAGACAGGAGCCATAGGGTTCGGCTTGTGAGTGTGAGGTACCTGATCAAGTTGGGGTGCCCGTGTTGGAGCCGCCGGACGCAACACCACCGTGAGTGTGGGTAGCGCCCACGCTTGTCCCGTTGTGAGTAAGCGAGCCGCCGGAGATCTGCACATTGCCCTGCAGGTGAATCTCCGCTGCCTGGATGACCACCGCACCGGGTTGCAGCCGGATGACAGTGCCACCGTCGTCGGTCCGCAGCTCGGCGGCCGTGGTGCTGATGCTGCTGGGCACGTTGGCACGCGACATGGGTCCCAGGATGGCAAAACCGTCCGACAGGTCGTGCATGCGGGCATTGGCTGGGCGCTGCACGCCGCCTGACTGCCACCAAGCATCCACGGGCCGAGCGCTGAAAACCAGTAGGCACTCATCGCCCTGGCTTACAGGAAAGGTCAGCAGGCAGCCACCACCACGGGGGAACACCACCGGCACGTCGTGGAGGACCGGCAACGCCACGGACACAGGCGCGCCCCCAGCGTCTTGGCGGATGCCGCCTACGGCAGGCTGCACGACGGCGGTGCACATATCTGGGTCGAAGGACTGCACGATACCCGGCACAGAGGTCCAGACCTTGGCCTGATGGTGGGCGATGGCCAGCCGCAGGGACTCTTGCAAGTCGGCCCAGCGCTCTCTACGATCCATAAACACCTTTCAGTTGAAGGAAGGCCTGGCTCAATGGTTCGGACTGACCGACTCCAGTGCACACCAGGTCCATAAACCACTCCTGACCGCGCGTGTCACCAGAGTAGTTGACAGCCCATACGCGGTAGTCTCCCTCAGGGTTGAGCCCCGGCCGCAGATCCACGAAGCCAGTTGCCGTCTGGATCTGCATTTCCTGGACGCTCCTTGGCGTCACCCGTACCGTCGTGCCTGCTGAGATGCGTGAGCTGATGAGACAGCGGATCAAAATCCCATCGATGGTCTGCTGTGGCCAGCCGATCAGACCTGTCTGCCCATTGAGCTCGATCACACCTGCAGTGCCAGCGCCGTCTACGGGTCGCATGTACAGTCGCCCCAAGGCCACGGACCATGTCAGCCCGAATGTCTCGCAGAGCTGCGTGAGGTAGTCCCTGGCAAATCCATGAAGCGTGGTCGCGCGTATGCCCCTGGGGGCAAGAAGTGCAGGCAGCACACCCGCCGTAACGCCGTAGGGCTCCATGGCCTTCAAGCAGGCCTTGACGACATCGTCAGGTGTCCACCCCGAGGCCAGAGTGGTGCTCACGAACGCCCGCAGGTAGGCCACGTCCCCATCAGCTGCGACCAGCTCCAGGAATGAATCGGTCGCGTTCTCCCGGCCGATGATGGCTTGGCGGATGTCCCCCGCGAAGATGATTTCAGTGGCCGTGCTGCCATATCCAGCCTTGAGGGTCACCCTCTTGAACTCTGCTCGCACCTTCGCGGCCGTGGCCGGCGCCACGTTGTATACCCGGATGATGGCGGTGTTCGGGGTTGCCACGTCAGCGGCCGTGATCTTGAACACCACCCTGAACGACGAAAGGTCTATGGTTCCGTCCCGGGTGTCATCGACAACCAGCGAGCAGGCTCGGAGATACTGCTGCTCGCTCATGCGCCGCCTTTCGATTTCTGGCCGCCGGGCAACTGCACCACATAGGTGATTGAGTTGCGCAATGCGCCGGTGTCGATCAGCGGGACAGTTCCCGTGCGGCCACGCCCGGCCCGGGCCTGAACGGTCGACTGGGCCAGCCCAGGCTCGACGCCCGCATTGATGGTGCTACGAACCGAAGACTGAGCGATGAGGCCAGCAGCGTGCAGCCGGGCGAGTGCGGTCTTACCGTCACCGATCAAAGCAGCTCGACCAGCTTTTGCGAGTTCGGCTCCAACTCGCTCCTGCACGGCACGAACGCCAGGGATCAGGAAAGGCCGAGCCGGGATGCCCGCAGCAGGCGCCCCATGCTCGTGGATGTAACCGAGGGTCGCGTTGTTGACTGGATCGCGGCCGGATCGCTCGGCAGTTTCGGCAGGGATGCCCACCAGCACGGTTGTATTTCTCAGCGCCTTCATCGTGGCATTCAAGCGCGCAACTCCGTCACCTTTGCGTGTCGCCTTCATCGCTGCGCCCCCTGGTTGGACTGGGTACCCAAATGCGCAGATAGGGCAGCCGCCACCCCCTCCGGCTTTGACGCAATGTCCACCACCCTTGCAATGAAGGCCAGTGGTGGCTCGGCCGGAGAGCGCTTGATGCCCAGAACTTCGCGGGAAACCTTCTCGAGTCGGACCGCAGCATCCTCCAGCGGGGCGAATGCAGCATCAACATGTTGCAATCCAATGCTCATCACCCTGCGGTGCTGGCCCTTGCGGTATGCGTGCCCCATCAGCCGTTCTGCTTCGCCTGATTGGCCAGGAAGCGCCTGGGCGCGCGCGAGCAGTTCCTCGGTGACCGACGCCACCTCCCGACTGAATCGCTCAATGCCGGCCAGCAGATCGGATGGGTCTTTGGTCAAAGTTTTGTCCTGTTCCATGGTTCTGTGCTCAGTCGTTCAACCTGGCGCGCGAGAGCGCCTCCTCAACTGCCTTCGGCGTGGGCACAGGAAGGGGGTTGACCGTGCCACGCTCGGTAATGGGCGCCGTCTTTCCCGGGTTGCGCTGGCTGCTCGCAGGCGACCTGCCAGGCGGCGCAGACACCAGCCGGACCTCCCTGAGCACAACCGTGCAAATCAGTGCGTTCTCGGTCGCCGCATCGGTGCGGACAGATAGCGACTTGATGAGCATGTTCTGGTACAGCCTCTTTCCAGTGCTGACTGCGAATGGCTTGCGGCTCTGTTGAAGCTTCAGCAGCGATTCATAGACGTCCCGAACGGTACTCAGCCTGCCCTGCAACAGGGTGCCCGACTGAATGCCACTGATCGCACCGCCAAGCGCCAAGGAGGATGCGCTCCAGCCGATGCGCATGCTGAGCTCGGCGGGGTTCTTGTAGGCGTGGTCGGTTACTGGCGCCCCTTGTTCCACCGGATGGTCAGTGATGGTCAATGTGTCCTCGTGCTGCTCATCAATGACCACGTCTGGGATGACGCCCCCAATGTTGCGCCCATCGCGCAGCAGGATGGTGTTCAGGCCTTTCATCGCACAACCCCTGCAGCCTCTCGCGTCACGCCTTGCAGAGCGCTGCGCTGTTCGATGCCGACCTGGCGTGCCACTTCTGCGGGATCGCCAGCGCCCGAGACGTTGATGGTGATCGTGTTCTGCTGGGTGAACCCACGCCCGGCACCAGCTTCGGCGCCAAGCACCTTGCGCAGGTAATCACGGGTCTCTGCGGGTGCCGAACCAAGGCCGCGGCGGCTCACGTTCCCCGGCCCCCAGTTGTAGGCGGCCACTGCGCGCTCAATGTCGCCCCCGAACATGTTCATGAGCTGCTGCAGGTATCGAGCGGCAGCACTGGCGGATTGCCCCAGATCGTTCGGGTTCTTGAGGCCAAACTCCTTGGCTGTCCCTGGCATGAACTGAAAGTGGCCCATGGCGCCCTTTGGGGAGAGCATGAAGCGGCCTCGCCCACTCTCGGCGGCCCAGATTCGATCAAGTAGGCCTGCGGGTAATCCGTACTGGCGTTCCAGGTTTTGGAACAGGTTCGCTGCACTGGGGCCACCTGATGAGGATGCTGCGCCGACAGGGCGTCCACCTTCGTCGACAACCTGGCCGCTGCGTCGCAGATGAGGTCGCGCAACAGGGACGCTTGCGCTGCCTGTCGTGAGGTAGCTGACCCAGGACTCAGGCAGAACACTGTCGAACCAGTTTCGCGGACGCTCCTTTGGGGGTGGTGCCTGACTGATGTTCCCAGTGAAGTCGATCAGTTTGTGTGTGCGCAGCCAAGTGGTGAACTTATCCAAGTTGCTCACCAGCTCATTCGTAAAGCCTCGAATGGTCGGCAAGGCCTTGCTGGCCACCACGGTGGTCAGCGCCTTGAACCGCATCTCCAAGTCTCGAATCATCTCCGAGTAGGCCTTCGCGTTGGCTGCCGCCTCATTCCAATCGACACCGGCCTCCTTCGAAACCCTCGCGTGCTCATCCATGAACCTACCCAGATCACCGCCCCTGATCGCTTGCAGCGTCTGGTCGTCAATCCCGAACAGTGCAGCATTCGGTGCAGCTTCATAGCTCTTCATGCTCTTGAGCACCTGGGCCAGGTCTCGGTAAATCTCAACGGTGTCCCTCAGACGCCCGTTCGCGTCGCGCGTTCGAATCCCCAGGCCCCGCAGCTTCTGCTCCCCACCGTCACCCGTCTCCCTCAGAAACTGTGCAAACCTCTCCAGGGAGCTCATCGCCCCTTCTGCGGTGCCGCCGAGCTGTCTCACTGCGAACTTCAGCGCCTCGATACCTCCCGCGCTTGCGCCAACACGCTTGCTGGACACGTAGAGATCATCCAGGCGCTTGGCCGCTTGGTGGATGGCAACGCCCACGCCCACTGCAGTCACCGCTGCACTCTTCGCCAGGTTTGCAAAGAGGCCGGCCGCGCGGGTCATCCCTTCTTCGAACCTGCGCTTGCTGGCTTCATCGACCTTGTAGCCCAACTGGACCATGAAGCTTTCAATCACTTGGCTGCTCATCGCTTCGCCCTTTCGCTCTTGGTGGCCCACGCTAGGGCCCGGTTTCGGTTGTCGGCCTCGACAGCCAACGCATCGTTCATGAGCGCTATGTCCTCAAGCCCCAGCACTCCATCCCTGAGAGACTCGTAGCGGCACATACCTTTCAGCACAGGGCGCAGGAGCCAGTCCTCCTCGCCCGGCAGGGTTGCCCACGTCAGGCCGTGGTCTGCACCGGGGTCGGCTGGCCGGTAAGCAGACCGCTGATAAAAGGGCCCAGGTTCTCCGCGATGACGCGCACGACCAGAGGCAGCACACTGCCCAGGTCCAGGTCGTCGAACATCAGGCACTTGCCCTGCACGCTCCAGACTGGCGCCCAGGTGCTTCCCTGCTGGCGCTGGACAACCGACAGGCACACGCTGGCCACGTACTCCACATCGGCGTCAGCCATCGAGGCGAACGCATCAGTGAACGGCTGAATCATGGGCGCCAGACTCTCCAGCGCCTCCAGCTTCACCCCTTCCCTGCCAATAGCCAGGAAGGCAGGGATCAGCGCGGGGATCAGCGGTCCGACCTTGCGGCTGACGTGGAGCTGCTGGAAGGCGTTGAGGCGGCCCAGGCGGTAGGCATGCCCTCTCAATTGGATTTCGGTACCGGTCGACACGTGGTCGCTCCTTTCTTGGTGGCCGTGGTGGTGGACGTCTTCTCGTCCTTACCGGGCCTGGGTTGTGGTGGTGACTCGCCGGTGGCCGAAAGAGCCTCAGCGATTCGGCTGAAAACCTCTGTCGCGCGACGGTTGTCGGCGACCTGCAATGCCTGCTCTTCGTTCGTTGTCATCCGAGATGTACGGTGGACTCGACCCACTGTTGGTATTCACCACGAAAGGCCAAAGCCACCCTGGTGCGACGCCCCTGTCGGTTCTTGGCCAAGATGGCTGCCACCAAGAGGGACCCGTCTGGCAGGCGCGACTTCGGCTGCAGCAAGATGACCACGTCCGCGTCCTCCTCGATCGCGCCCGACTCCTTCAAATCCGTGAGCTGCGGCTCATCCCGCTGGGTGCTGGCCCGGTTGAGCTGGCTGAGCAGCAGGATGGTGATCCCGAGCTCTTTGGCCAGGGCCTTCAGGCCGCGACTGATCTGCTCAATCTGGTGATGGCGCTTGTCGTGAGTTCCAGTCGCTGCGCAAAGCTGCAGGTAGTCCACGATCAAGAGAGACAGCCCTCGCTTACGCTGCGTTTGCCTCGCCTTCGATCGGATGGCTGAAAGCGTCAGGGCCGGCGTGTCATCGAGGAAGAACGGTAAATCCCTCCCCTCCTCAACCGCGTCCGTGATACCAGACCATGCCGTTCCTTCGAAAGTACCCGTGGAAAGCTGACTGAGCTCCACCCGGCCCATGTTTGCCACCAGTCGGTCGACCAGTTCGCCCACCGCCATTTCCTGTGACAGCAGCAGGACGGTGTGGCCTTTCCTGGCCACATTGATACCGATCTGGGCGGCCAGCGACGTTTTTCCTACCGAGGTACGAGCAGCCAGAGGAATGAGAGTCCCCGGCTTCAAGCCCCCGGACAATGCCCGGTCCACAGTCGGAAAGCCGGTCGGAATGCCCGGCGTGGCACTTCCTTCCGCAAGCCGTTGCCAATGATCGCGGCGGTCCATCAGAGCAGCGGACAGGGGCACGGGCTCAACTTCGCACTTTCGCTTCTCGATGACTGCAAACAAGCTGGACACCTTGTCGAGCGTCGCCGAGGCGTCGCCGGGCTGGAACGCCAGCGCGCGCGCCTCCATGGCCGCCGAGCAGATCGCGCGCCGCAGTGCATGGTCCGCGACGATCTCTGCGTAGTGCCGTGCGTGCCGTGGGCTGGGAACCGACTGGGCGAGGTCGTTGAGGTACTTCATGCCTCCGGCCGCCTCGGCCGCCCCAGCCGCGTCAAGCTGCTGGTGAACCGTGATGATGTCAGCCGGCTTGGATGCAGCAGCCAGTTTGGCCACCGCCGCAAAGATCTGCTGATGCTCGCGGCGATAGAAATCGCCCTCTTGCAGCAGGTCGCCAACGCTGTCCCAGGCCGCGCCAGTGTCAAGCAGCAGGGCCCCAAGCACGCTCTGCTCCGCCTCATCGGAGTAAGGGGCAGCGGCCGCGTCGTGATCTTGGCTCACAGGTGCCCTCCTTCCACCGGCATCAACTGCTCATCGATGGCCAGAAGGTCACCAGACGAACGCTCCAGCGCGAAACCGGATGGCGAATGGGATCGCTCATTACGCACCCAATTGCGCCAAGTAGCAGCCCAGTCAGCCTTTCGGCCCTTGGCGCCAGGCTGGGCCACCCAGTAATCGCGGAATCGTGAGGCGACCTCTGAAGGATTCAAGGTCGGGCGATGCTCACGGCAGAAGGCTTCTTCTGCAGGGGATGGTCTCCAATCTTTCGGGAGACGTGATCCACGGTCAGCAGCAGGCGCGCGCGCAGCGTGCGCATCTCTCTTCTCTGTATATGACGGATCTATGATGGTTTGGGTCGCATGGGTGCTACCCGTCCTGTGCATGGGTGCTACCCCTGGGGCCGCATCGGTGCTACCCGTACCCATCGCATCCATGCGGCCCGTACCCATCGCATGGATGCTACCCGTCACCGTCAGGCGGTCACGCGGACACAGCGCCGCAAACTTGGCCAGATGTAGCTGGTATCTCGGGGTTGCTTTGTGGTGGCCACCCTTCGCATTGGCAAGCACCGACAACAGCCCGCGCTCCATGAGCTGGTGCACCAGCCGCTGCGCCTGACTGCGTGACACGCTGACCTTCTGAGCAATGGCCGCCATGGACGGGTGAAGGCTTCCCCCCTCATCGTTGGACCAATCAGCAAGGGCCAGGGCGGTCAGCTTCAGCGATGTGGGGTGTAGCTCCGCATCCCAGACCACAGACATGGCTTTGACGCTCACGACACGCCCCCCATAACCCGGACGAACCGCTCCACAACGTTGAGATCGGTCCCAAGGTCCTTGGTCGATCCCCAGCGAATCCCGAGGTATCTGACAGCCCCATCACGGGCATCTGTGCGCAGAAGCTCAAAGCCCACGAGGGCTGCGGAAGCCCGAAGGGTCAGGAAGCGTTTCGCATCAGCCTCGGACCGCTCGTTGATCGGTAGCCTCCAAACCCGGGTTTCGGAATGCCCGCCCGCCTGCACGATCAAGCCTGCAGCGGCGAGCTGATCCAGGGCCGTGCTGACTGTGTGCGGATCCTGCGAAGTCGCCTCGCTCAACTGCTGCGTGGTAACGCTGGCCAGCCAGTCGCCAGGGCTGGCGGCCTCCGCAATCGCTACGAGGACGTGCTTGCTGGAACTGGTGGGCCCGCGCTGGGCCAGAGCCCATGAAACTGCGTGCATGCTCATTCAGCCCTGCCCTCCGGCCAGGCACCGGGGAAGCCGGCATAGCGATCAAGCCAGCGACATTGCTCGATGAGGCGCAGTTGGGAAGACTGGTCGAAGTCGTGCAGAGGCGCCCAGAAGGTGAACCCGGTTGGCGTGGACCAGACCACGGCGAATACGCCGGCGCTGGCTACGGTCCCCGATGGGCGCCACGGTCCCCGAACATTGGCTGTGCTCAGCTTGCGCCCTCTAGGCGGAAAGAAGCGACGAGGTGCAAGGTCGGCCTGATTGCTCATTTCGTGCCTGGCCCTCTCAAGCAAGAGCAGACAACTGCTCAAGCAGCTCTGCACGCTTTTGATGGAGGTGCTTCACCAACACCCGGATCTGCTCATCAGTGGCACCGCCAATCCGGGCGGAGCACAGCATCTTGACCTCGTCGGCCGGCCAGCCAATAGCTCGCTCACCAAGTTGAACGGGCTTGGTAAACAGGCCTGCCTCCACGGCCTTGTAAATGCTCGCGTGCGAGCGCCAGCCCGTCTCTGCCTTCACGGCAGGCAGTCGAAGAATAGACATCATTAGCCCTTAGCGACAGCATTACGCTGTTGAACACAGGGCGAATGTCTCAATCCCAGGTCTTCAAGTCGAAGCACGAAACCGGTCGATCTCGCGCTATTTGCAGTCTCTCTGGCTATTCAACCGCGCAACGGTAGCCTTCCTCGCCATGGCTGCCTGCTCGCGCGCCCGCTCGCTGAATTCCTGTCCAGCCAGCGAAACACCATGCTCTTTTGAGAACTCCTGGTAAATCTTTTGACAGGTCCGCGCACCTATGCCGAGTTCCTCGCCGGCCTGTTCGAAGGTACTCACGGTCAACGGCATGCCTTCGCCGGCCACCAGCTCAAAAATGTGAGACCAGACCACGACAGGATCCGGGAGGGGCTTTCTCGGTTTGAGATGCTTCCCTTTCGGGTGAAGCGGACCGAAGGCCTCGTCCCAGCTCTTCGCTGCCGACAGCCGTGAAGCGGTCAACAGAAACAGTCTTGTGCGCAAACACTTGGGCACACCTGTGCCTTGCCACGAAAGCTCAAGTGCGGCCTTCACCAGCGCTGCGTCTGTGCATCCGTCCTTCTCGAATTGACGCCGGATACGGTTGGTCTCGACCCACGCATCGAGGTCAGCCTTATCAACCTGCTCAAAGCACTCGATGGCCCACAAATCGTCGACCTTGCTCATAGGTGGCTGCACCTTCTTGGCATCACTGGGTGGCAGGCACTGGACCCTCAGCCACCCGCTTGTGGAACACTTACGCGACCACCCGCAGGTGACGAACTCGCGGCTGCGTCGTGCCCCTGGGCCCGACCACCGCCGGAGTGTTGTGCTGCACATAAGCCTGCCGGGCGCTCTCGTTCAGCACGATCGTGGATCGGCGCACTCGCTGCTCAAGTTGCAGAGCCAGTTCACGAATGGCTGCCATGTCAGCGGCGGCAATACCCAGCCCGCAGTCGGTTCTCAGCCACGCACGCAGGGAGATGTCGAGGAATCTCGAGACATTGTCAGCCTGCTTACTGAGCCAAGCGTCATGCCGGACGGGTATCAGCGCGAGTCTGCGCTGCATCTCTTCGTCGACCACCCGCCGGGCGTCGAGGCGCCCCCTCTCGGCCAGAATTCGGGTCTGTTCAGCGTCGCTGTAACGGTGCATCACCCTCCAAAAATCTCCTGCACCCGCTTTTCTCGCCACGATAAAAGCCCCGTCGCCTAAATTGATGCGATGCAAGCGTTTTCTGCCTTCAGGAAAGACACCCCCCGAAAAAATACCCAGCCCCAAAATATCATCACGCTTGCCATAGTATTCTGACCAGAGTTCATGCCGGACTACTTTCACAAACCCTGACGACGATTCATTATGTGACCTCATATGCCCTCAAAGTATTTAGTGATCAAATTTAGACACAGATTAACCCCGCTGACCAGAGATATTCCAAATGCCACAACGCACTACTGAGGCACCCTGCGAATTGAGTCTTTCCTGATCCACTTCTGCCTGCTCGATTGCCTCTCTGTAGGTCATACCAATATCACCCACAAGAAGTCGACCATCACTCATCTGGAGCATTGGAGCCCAGACCTTCTGAAAATGTATCCCTGGCGCTGAGCCTGGGGCGCAAATAGTGCTTTTCATCGCTGTTGCTCCTCTCCGGTATGAAAGCCCCATGCACTTCTGCACCTGGGGCAATTGCAGGTGTCATGCACGCTTGAACTGAATAACATCGGCACCAGCGCGCAGCGTGTCGAGGTAGTCAGCCCAGGTCTGCATCATCTGGCGCCGCTGGGCGAGGTACTCGGCACGGTCATATGCACTGCCCAGGGGCCCGCTCTTGCCGTGCCCGAGCTGGGCCTCTACCAATTCCGCATCGACACCAGGAATGCGCTCAGCCAGCATCGTTCTGGCCATGGCTCGGAATCCGTGCCCGACGTGATCATCGTTGCCAAAATCGAGACGACGAAGAGCCGCATTGATGGTGCCGTCGCTCATAGGACGCTTGAGGTCGCGCGCACCTGGGAACACGTAGCGGCCACCTCCTGTGATGAGCTGCATTGCCTTCAGGATTTCCACGGCCTGCCTGGAAAGCGGCACCAAATGAGGCTTTCCGTTCACCTTGGCATGCTTGGTACGCTTCATTTGCTCGGCTGGGATGGACAACATCGCGCCGTCGAGGTCCACCCACGCCCACTCCATCGCCCTGATGTTGCCAGGCCGCTGAAAGAACAGGGAGGCCAGCTTCAAGGCCGCACGGGTTGCGGGTTGGCCGGTATAGCCGTCGATTGCACGCAAGAGCTGGCCCGCCTTGACCGGATCGAGGACAGCAGCGAAGTGGCGCGTGATGTGAGGCTTCAGCGCTCCCTTGAGATCAGCTGCTGGGTTTGTGTCGCAAAGCCCAAGCTGCAGTCCATACCGAAAGACTTGGCCAGCCATCTGCTGAAGATCCTGCGCGGTGCTGAGGATGCCCTTGGCCTCAACTTTTCTCAGGGCCGTCAATAGCACCGGCGCCCTCACCGCCTCGATAGGTAACCCGCCAATGTGGGGGAACAGGTAGAGCTCATTCATCCGGATCCACTTGGCCGAGTGGCTCTCGCTCCAACCGGGTGATTTGAGCGCATGAAACTCCCGGGCGACCTTCTCGTATGTGGTCGCTCCAGTGGCTGCCTTGGCAAGCTTTTCGGCCTGCCGCGACTGAACTGGATCAACGCCGCTGCTATGCACCTTCCGCGCAGCATCACGCCCTTCTCGGGCTACCTTCAGGGTGACTGCCGGATAGATCCCCAAGGCCAGACGGCCCTCCTTGCCCGCCTTGCGGTACTTCCAGAACCAGCGCTTTGAGCCGTTGGGGCTCACCTCAAGGTAGAGCCCTCCGGAGTCGGCCAGCCGAATGCGCTTCTTGTCCGGGGGGCATGCGGCGTTCTTGCAGGCGGAGTCGGTCAGCATGGGGGAACACGGTGGGGGAACAAAACCGCTCCGTGATGGGGGAACGGCCTACTTGTTCCCCCGATTGTTCCCCCGCCTCGGTGTGACTGTCAATAACGTTAATGACACTCTGTGCTTGCATTCTCCTGGGGGATGCAAAGAAAAAGGCCGCCTCGGGAACATCCTTGGCGGCCTTTGTCATCGCATTTGGAGCGGGTGATGGGAATCGAACCCACGTATCAAGCTTGGGAAGCTGGCGTTCTACCATTGAACTACACCCGCGTAGACTAGGATTCTACGCGCCAACGCGGGTAACTCGGTCACTCCTTGATGCGGCGACGCGAAATGACGCTCACGGCGAGCAGCCCCACACCCAGCATGCCCCAGCTAGAGGGCTCCGGCACGGCTGACACCAGCGGCTTGCTAGACAAGCCGAAGCGCAGCGAAGGGTTGATGTTCACGTTGAGTGAACCGAAGTTCAACGTCGGCAGGCCAGCCTGAGCGATTTCATCGAGCGCCAGTGACCACGTGAAGGCAGACTGCGCTTGCTGGGTCAGCATCATGTTGTCGAGCTGCATTTGCATCGACAGGCCGCCCTTGGTTGAAAGATGCAGCCCCTGGGTGACCGTGAAGTTGAAGATGTCGAAGGTCTTGGAAATCTTCCCGTCCACCGTGCCGAGGTCGGCGGTCAGCACGTTGCGCTTGAAGTCCAGCCCGAAGTTCGCCAAAGACAGCGCCCCACCCTCGCTGTGGATCAGCAAGCCCGAGCCGGAGGCCATGCCTGACACGGGCTTGAGCGAAAACAGCGACACATCAAGTGACACCTGGGTCACCGGCATCATGAAGTTCCAGTGGGATCCGTCGTCAACAGAGTTACCCAAGGCGGACACACCGATGCCGAGAACATCCATCAGGTCCGCGGTGTCGCGGTTGAAACGAAAGGTCGACTCAGCGTCGATGAACGAGGTTGGCAGGGTGATGGGCAGGGCCATCGCCGCCGAAGCGCTGATCGAGAGTCCTGCCGCGAGCAGGCCTTGTTGAGCGAAGCGAGTGATCGAGGCCATGATGGGGGCTTTCGGTTCATGTTCTGTTGCTTCAAGGATCGCAGAAGCACGCCCCCACAACACAGCTTGTTTCAGACCTCGCTGCGTTTCTGTCAACTGCGTCACGGCCAGCCTGCACACGTTCGGCCGGCGACATCAGGGCTGCCCCCAACCCTAAAATGCGAACATGACCTCCCCGAACGAGCAAGATTGCCCGCCTGAAGGCAGCAGCAACCCCGAAGTGGCCCACCCCCGCAGCATTCGCAGCTTCGTGATGCGGGCCGGCCGCACCACCGAAGGCCAGGCACGCGCACTCAGCGAACTGGGTCCGCGTTTCGTGCTGCCGTATGCGGCCCGGCAACTCGACTTCCCCACCGTTTTTGGCCGCAACGCGCCCGTGGTGCTGGAGATCGGCTTCGGCATGGGCGACGCCACGGCCAAGATCGCCGAGACGCTGCCCGACACCGATTTCATTGGTTGCGAAGTTCACGAGCCGGGCGTCGGCTCCCTGCTCAAGCAGATCGGTGAACGCGGACTGAACAACCTGCGCATCGTGCAGCACGACGCGGTCGAGGTGCTTGAGCACATGATCCCGCCAGGCTCGCTGGCGGGCGTGCACGTCTATTTCCCCGACCCCTGGCACAAGAAGCGCCACCATAAGCGCCGCCTCATCCAACAGCCGTTCGTGGCCAAGCTCGTCGAGCACCTCGCCCCAGGTGGCTACTTGCACTGCGCCACCGATTGGGAGCCCTATGCCCAGCAGATGCTGGAGGTGCTGGGCGCCGACCCGAGCCTCGCCAACACTGCGCAGGGCTATGCCGAGAAGCCGGCCTACCGCCCGCTGACCAAGTTCGAGAACCGTGGACTCAGGCTCGGCCACGGCGTGTGGGATCTGGTGTTCCGCAAGCGCGGCTGAGCACGACCGCACCGCCCCCTAGCATGAAGGCCTTCAGGCACAGGGGCTGAAAACAACCCGCAAAACAAACAGGCAGGCTGATCTCGAAAGATCGCCTGCCTGCTTGCTTTGACGGGGTCAGGGCCAGCGGCCAACGTTGTGTTGGCGCATGGTCAGCATGCGCAAGCCGTCCTTGGTCGTCTCCGGCCAGTCGGCTCACACGCCAAAATCAGTTGCCGGAACTGAACTTGTAGTCGGTCTTGGCCTTGTCCTTCAGCTCCTCGCGGAACTTGGCCACCTTGACCTGGTTCTGGCGCTGGATGATCTGGTCCTTGACCTCTTCGAAGGACGGGAACTGCACGGCGCGCACGTCTTCCAGCTTGATGATGTGGTAGCCAAACTGCGACTTCACGGGCGTGTCGGTGATCTGGCCCTTTTGCAGCTTCGTCATGGCGGCAGAGAACTCTGGCACGTAGTTGCCAGGGTTCGCCCAATCCAGGTCGCCACCGTTCTCGGCGGAGCCCGGGTCCTTGGAGTTCTTCTTGGCCAGGTCTTCGAACTTGGCACCAGCCTTGATCTGGGCGATCAGGGCCTTGGCGTCTTCTTCCTTCTCGACCAGGATGTGGCGGGCGCGGTATTCCTTGTCGCCGTTGGAAGCCTTGATGCGGTCGTACTCGGCGCGGGCTTCAGCTTCGGTGGTGCCGAGCTTCTTCTCGGCGTCGGCGAACAGCGCGCGAATCAGGATGGACTGACGCGCGAACTCCATCTGGGTCTTGTAGTCGGCCGAGCCTTGCAGGCCGCGACGTTCGGCTTCCTGGATGTAGATCTCGCGCAGCACGATCTCGTCCTTGACCTTCTGCTCCAGTTCGGGCGTGCGGGTCATCGGCGGCTGGCCAGGCTGCTGGGGCGACTTGAGGATCTGGTCGATCATGGCGTCGACGCGGGCCTTGGGCACGGCCTTGCCGTTGACGATGGCGATGTTCTGAGCCGACACCAGCGGGGCGGCCAGCGACAGCGAAGCGGCCAGCAGGGCTGCCACGGCGGTACGGGAAGTCTTCATGTTGAGCAGAGCGCTTGGGGTGCAGGAATGGTCAGGACGACGACTCAGGTGTTGTTGGACTGGGTCGGCTCGGCCTGGATGGCCAGGGCATGGATGCCCCGGGGCATGAGGTCGCGCAGGGCATCATACACAAGCCGATGGCGCTTCACGTGTGACAAGCCGTTGAAGCAGTCCGCCCGCACATGCAAAGAAAAGTGAGTGCCAAAGGGCGCACCGCTGTGCCCGGCGTGTCCGGCATGGGCTGCCGTGTCGTCGTTGACGTGCACATGCGCCGGCGCCAAGGCGGCACGCAGGGCGGCTTCGACCTCCCCAGCCGTGACAGGTTGAATTGAACTCATGGTTTGGCTCCTTGCTCAGGTCGGCGCGCGACGCGCCAGCACGGCCCGCACCTGGCCTTCGGCGTCAAGGGCGCTCTCGGTGTGGTCGAATTCGGGCATCTTGCCCAGCCATTGCAAGGCGGCGCTGCCCTGCCCCAGGCCGACTTCGAACGCAAGCCATCCGCCAGGCCGCAGGTAGGCGGGCGCCTCGCGCATGAGCCTTTGCAGGATGCGGATGCCGAAGGGTCCGCCGTCGAAAGCCAGCGAGGGCTCGCGGGCGATGATCTCTTCGGGCATGCCCTTGAGCTTGCCGGATGAGATGTAGGGCGGGTTGCAGACCAACAAATCGACCTGACCGCGAATGGCTTCGCTGTTGAGTGGCTCCAGGAAGTCGCCACAGTGCAGCCCCACCCTGCCCGCCAGGCCCAGGTGTTCGACGTTGCGGCCCGCCAGCTCGATGGCCTCAGGTGAAAGGTCGCTGGCCTTCACCTGAGCGCGCGGCTCGTGGTAAGCCAGCGCCAGCGCGAGGTTGCCGCAGCCTGTGCACACGTCGATGACCGTTGCGGGCCGTCCGCCTTGCGTGGGGATCAGCTCGCGCAGCTTGCCAAGCGCAGCCTTGGCGAGGATCTCGGTTTCGCGGCGGGGGATCAGGGCCTCGGGGCCAGCCAACAACTCCATGCCCATGAAGTGCTGCCGCCCCGTGAGGTGGGCCAGGGGCTCGCCAGCCAGGCGGCGCGCCAACAGGGCATCCAGGCGGGCCAACGCGGCCTCGTCGAGCTCGGCCAGCGGTTGCTCAAGCGCCAGTTCGGCCGACACCGGATGACCTGCCGCAAGCGCCCACAACGCACGCAAGGTGGCTGTGGCGGTTTCTTCGGGTTTGTCCAGCAGGCTCGTCAAACCCGAGGCCAGGGCCGCCAGACGCGGCTCAAAGGCCTCGCCTTGGGTCAAGGAAGCGCAGGCAGGGGTCATGGTGGGTCCTTCGGGGCAACGCCGGGCTCAGGCCAGGCCCTTCTTGCGGATCTTGCCGCTGTCGGTCTTGGGCAATTCGGGCAGGAAGACGACGTGCTTGGGCACCATGAAGCTCTCCAGTCGCTCCATGCAGTGACGAATGACATCGCGCTCGGTGGCCTGCTGACCAGGCTTGAGCACCACAAAGGCCTTGATGGACTCGCCCAACACCGCGTCCTGCACGCCCACCACGGCCACCTCGTAGAGCGCCGGCATGCTCAGCAGGACGTTCTCGACTTCCTTGGGGCTGACCTTCTCGCCCCGGCTCTTGATGATGTCGTCCTTGCGGGCGACGAAGTAAAGGTAGCCCTCTTCATCGGTGCGGAACAGGTCGCCCGAGTACAGGAGCATTTCGCCCGGCAGGGGGCCAGGCTTCAGCCGCTCGGCGGTCTGCTCGGGCTTGCGCCAGTAGCCGCGCATCACGTTGGAGCCGCGGATGACGAGCTCACCTGTGCTGCCGTTGGGCAGGCGCTGCCCGGCCGCGTCCACCAGCCAGACTTCTTCGTTGGGCATGCCTCGGCCGACGCTGGTCGGGCGCACGTCGAGCTGCTCGGGCGGCAGGTAGGTGACGCGCTTGCATTCGGTCAGGCCGTACATCGAGAACAGCAGGGCCTGGGGGAACAGGCCACGGAGCTGGCGGATGTGCTCTTCGGCAAGCGCGGCGGCGGTGTTGGTGATCATGCGCAGGCGGCCCAGGTCGAATTGCGACAGGCTGCTGAGGTTCATCAGCATGACGAACATCGTGGGCACGCCGGGGAACACCGTCACGCCTTCGGCGCTCATGTTCTTGAGCACTTGCACGGGAAAGGCGAAAGAACGCTCGAGCATGACCGTCGCACCCACGCGCGCAGCCATCAGCACCTGGTAGAGCCCGTAATCGAAGGCCAGCGGCAAGGCACAGCAGATGACGTCGTCTTCACGCAGCCCCAGGTAGGTGCTGACCGATGTGCAGGCGCTCACCATGTTGAGGTGGCTGAGCATCACCCCTTTGGCATCGCCGGTGGAGCCCGAGGTGTAGATGATGGCGGCGAGGTCCTGGTCGATGATGTCGACCGCATCGGGGAGCCGGCCTTGGCAAGCCGCCTCATCAGGCCAGGGCCGCTCGCATGCCGTCGCGCCGGGCGAGGCTTCCCCGGTCACGAACACAGTCTGCACGGAAGGCGCCTTTTCGCAGGCCGCGCGCCAGGTGCCCGCCAGCGAGCCTTGGGTCAACAAGGCCACGGCTTCGGAGTCTTGCAGCAGGTAGGCCAGCTTGTCGGCCTTGGTGAGCGGGTTGATGGGCATGAAGACGCCGCCCACGCGCAGCACCGCGAAGATGGCGGCCACCGCTTCCACCTGGTTGTCCAGGAAGATCGCGACGCGATCACCCTTGCGCACGCCCGTGTCCTGCAGCAAGCGGGCCAGCCCATCGACCTGATCGCGAAGTTGCGCCCAGGTCCACCGTTGCTGGCCGACGATCAACGCGACCTTGTCGGGCAGGCGCGTGGCCGAGTCCTCAAAAAAACGGTGCAGCAGCATGATTCGGTCAACCTTGGCTGGAACTCACTTCCTCGGGGAGCATGTGGCGGCTCAGGTAGATGCCCTGCGCCAGCGTGAAGACCAGGGTCAGGCCCAGGCTGCCCCACATCTTGAAGCTCACCCAGGTGTCGAGCGGGTAGTTGAAGGCCACGTACAGGTTTAGCACGCCCATCAGCGCGAAGAACACCACCCAGGCCCAGCCCAGGCGACGCCAGACGACATCGGGAGCGTCGACCTGCCCACCCATCATCTGACGGAGCATCTTGCGACCGAGCACCACCTCGGTGACCAGCAGCCCCCCGCCCATCACCCAGTAGATGACGGTGGGCTTCCACTTGATGAAGGTCTCGTCGTGGAACCACAGCGTGAGACCACCGAGCACGACCACGATGCCCAGGCTGGCCCACAGCATTTTGTCCACGGGCTTGCGCAGCAGCTTGAGGAAGCCGATCTGCAACACGGTGGCCAGGATGACGACCACGGTGGCCAACAGCACCGGTGCTTCGGTGACGCCCACCGTGCCCCCCGAGACGGCGAAACCGAGGTGGCCGGTCAGCCAGGCGGCGGTCTGTTCCTTGTGCCCATCGGCCCACTTGTAGCTGACGAAAAAGAGGATGACAGGCAGCAGGTCGAGGAGGAATTTCATGTGGGCGCTGGCAACTGCGGCGAGATCGGTGCGATCAACGTGGCCGGGGTTCGAAGTCTATCGCGGCCGAGTTGATGCAGTAGCGCTCGCCCGTGGGCGCCGGGCCGTCGTCGAAGACGTGGCCCAGGTGGGCGCCGCAGTTCTTGCAGCGCACCTCGGTGCGGATCATGCCGTGGCTGGTGTCACGCACGTATTCGATGAGGTCGTCCGCAGCGGGCTTCCAGTAGCTGGGCCAGCCGCAGCCGGCGTCGAACTTGGTGTCCGAGCCAAACAGCTTCACACCGCAGCAGATGCAGCGGTAATCGCCCTCGGCGAAGTTGTCCCAGTGCTTGCCGCTGAACGGGGGCTCGGTGGCGGCGTGGCGGGTCACGCGATAGGCCAGGGGCTCGGCCCCGGCGGCGTTGAGTTGCGCCTGCCATTCGGCATCGGTCTTCTTGACGGTGTGTTCGCTCATGATGAACAGGAGACCTCGATGGATTGGGCCCATTCGGGCGGGAAGCCGGCATCGGCATCGCAGCCGGCCTGCTCGGTGAAGGGCTGCCGCAGCAGGCGGTGCAGGCGCTGCACTTCGCTGAAGTCGCCGCGCTGGGCCTGGCGGATGGCGGTCTCGGCCAGGTGGTTGCGCAGCACGTACAGCGGGTTGCTGCGGTTCATGCGATCCGCCCGTTCGGTGTCGACGCTGGACTCGGCGCGCAGGCGCTCAAGGTAGCGCACAGCCCAGGCGTCGAAGGCCTTGCGATCCAGGAAGAGGTCGCGCACGGGGGCGTTGCGCGCGGCATCAACGGCGGCGCTGGTGTCGAACCCAGCCAGGCGGCGAAACGCGATGGTGAAGTCGACCTTGCCTGCGGCGAGCAGGCGCAGGAAATCGATGCAGAGCGCGTTGTCGCCTGGCTGCTCGCTCAACAGCCCCAGCTTGGTGCGCCAGCGCTTGTTCATGGCCTCAATGAAAACCTGCTCATAGCGCTCCAACACCTCGATGACGGCCCTCGGGTCGGCTTCGGCCTCGGGGATGAGGGGGAGCAAGGCCTGGGCCAGCGCGCGCAGATTCCAGTGGCCGATCTGCGGCTGGTTGTTCCAGCTGTAGCGGCCCTGGGTGTCGGAGTGGTTGCAGATGTGGTCGGGGTCGAAGGCATCGAGGAAGCCAAAGGGGCCGTAGTCGATCGTCAGGCCCAGGATGGACATGTTGTCGGTGTTCATGACCCCGTGGCAGAAACCCACGGCCTGCCAGTCGGCCATCAGGTTCGCGGTGCGGCGCACCACCTCGTCGAGCAGGGCCAGGGCGGGCTGGGGTTGCTCGGCCAGGTGCGGAAAGTGGTGGGTGATAACAAAGTCGAGCAATGCCTGGAGCGCCTCGTGGTGCCGGGGGCGACCGCTGTGCGCGAAGTGCTCGAAATGGCCGAAGCGGATGAAGCTGGGCGCCACGCGGGTGACGACAGCCGCTGTCTCGATGGTTTCGCGGCGCACGGGCTGGGGCGAGGCCACGACGGCTAGAGCGCGGGTGGTGGGAATACCCAGGCCGTGCATTGCTTCAGAGCACAGGAATTCGCGGATCGACGAGCGCAGCACGGCTCGGCCGTCTCCACGGCGCGAATAAGGCGTCTGGCCGGCGCCCTTGAGCTGGATCTCGCGCGGGCCCAGCGGGGTGTCAACTTCGCCCAGGAGCAAGGCCCTGCCATCGCCCAACTGGCCCGCCCAGGCACCGAATTGGTGACCCGAGTAAACGGTGGCCATCGGTGCCATGCCTGGCCACGTGCCATTGCCGCCGAACACCTGCAGGGCCTGGTCGTCGGCCCAATCGGCGGGCCAGCCCAGCTCAGCCGCCAGGTCGTCGCTGCGGGCCACCCATTGCAAGGCCGCCAGGGGCTCACCAGGCAGGAAGGTGCCCAGCGGCACGCCAAGTTCGGCCTCGGCACGCAGGCTGCTTGCGGCGTATCGGTTCAGCCAGTTGGGAGCAGGTGGGTGCCAGCCGCCATCGAGGGGCGCATCGGAGACAGGAAAGGGCATGTGGCGGAGTGTAGACAAGCCCCCCTGTCCCTGGGGCGCGGCGGGGCATGCGCACCGATGGTCTGGCCCTAAGATGCGTTACATCACCGGCCCTCAGCCGGTTTCGTCTTGTTCAGGAGATCGCTTTGGATCTGGTGTTGTTCTTCAAAGCCGCGTTGATGGGTGTCGTCGAGGGGCTGACCGAGTTCCTGCCCATCTCCAGCACGGGCCACCTCATCTTGGCCGACGCGATGATGGGCTTCGCCGATGCCGCCGGCTCGGAGAAGGCCAAGGTCTTCGAGATCGCCATCCAGACGGGCGCCATCTTCGCCGTCATCCTGGTTTACATGCAGCGACTGAAGGACACGGTCACGGGCCTCGGCTCCGACCCGAAGGCCCAGCGCTTCGCGCTCAACGTGTTCATCGGCTTCCTGCCTGCGGTCGTGATCGGCCTGGCTGTGGGCAAGGTGATCAAGGAACACCTCTTCACGCCCACCGTGGTGGCCACCACCTTCATCATCGGCGGGGTGATCATCTTGATCGCCGAGCGCATCGCCGCGCGCCAGCCGCGCTCGCGCATCGAGACGGTCGATGACCTCGGTTTCGTTGACGCCATCAAGGTCGGTCTGATCCAGTGCCTGGCCATGGTGCCTGGCACCAGCCGCTCGGGAGCCACCATCATCGGCGGCATGCTGATGGGCCTGTCGCGCAAGGCCGCCACCGATTACAGCTTCTTCCTTGGCATCCCCACGCTGGTTGGCGCTGGCGTCTACAGCCTCTACAAAGAGCGGGCGCTGCTCTCGCCGGACGACCTGCCGCTGTTCGCCACCGGCCTGGTGTTCGCCTTCCTGTCGGCGTGGGTGTGCGTGCGTTGGCTGATCCGCTACGTGTCGAGCCACACCTTCGTGCCGTTCGCCTGGTATCGCATCGCTTTTGGCATCCTGATCCTCGTGACGGCCCAGATGGGCTGGGTGACTTGGCAGGCGGACTGAGCTCAAGGGCCCGCAACGGGCCAGGGTTCAGGCTGCGACAATCATGGGCATGAGCCCTTCTGCCTACACCGCGAGCCTGCGCCAGCGCGCCCTCGACACCTTGCTGGAGCCCGATCCGGCCCGCAAGGCGCAGCAGGCTCGGGCGCTGTTCACGACAACGGCACCAGCCGCCGCAGAGCAGGCAGGCGCCGTGAGTGATGAGGCAGCGGCCAGCACGGCCTCTGCCTTGTCCGAAGCGGAACGGCTGGCAGTGCTGATGCTGAACGAAACGCAGCGCGCCGCCATGCCCGGCCGCCCCGCCCTGCCCCGCCTGGTGCCCGCCAAGGACGTGCCTTCGCGCAGCCCCTTCACTGCCGAGGGACGCGCGGCCTTGCTGCACGCCATCTGCCACATCGAGTTCAACGCCATCAACCTGGCGCTGGATGCCGTCTGGCGTTTCGCTGGCATGCCCGAGGACTTCTACCTCGACTGGCTGCGCGTGGCCGCCGAAGAAGCCCTGCACTTCACGCTGCTGCGGGCGCACCTGATGGGCCTCGGGCACGACTACGGCGACTTCGACGCGCACGACGGCCTGTGGAGCATGTGCGAGAAAACAAGCCATGACATCGTCGCGCGCATGGCCTTGGTGCCGCGCACGCTGGAGGCTCGGGGCCTGGACGCCACGCCACTCATCCAGGACAAGCTCAAACGAGCAGGCGACTTGCGCGCGGTCGAGATCCTCGATGTCATCTTGCACGACGAGGTCGGGCACGTGGCAATCGGCAATCGCTGGTTCCATCACCTCTGCCAGGAGCGTGGTCTCGACGCCGTGGCCCTCTACCCGAAACTGGTGCGCGAATTCGAAGCACCCAGGCTGCGCCCGCCCTTCAACGAGGCGGCGCGCAAGGCGGCCGGGTTCACCGAAGAGGAAATGGCTTTTCTGCTGGGCGTGGACTGAAGCACCCTGGCATCAGCCGCGCGGGTGGTGCTGCGCGTGCAACTGCCGCAGCCGCTCACGCGCCACATGGGTGTAGACCTGGGTGGTCGAGATGTCGGCGTGACCCAGCAGCATCTGCACCACGCGCAAATCGGCGCCGTGGTTGAGCAGGTGGGTGGCGAAGGCGTGGCGCAGGGTGTGCGGCGAGAGGTGCTGGGTGATGCCCGCGTGCATGGCATGTTTGCGGATGAGCTTCCAGAACATCTGCCGGCTCATGGCGTGGCCTTGGGCCGTGACGAACAGGTCTTCGCTGGTGCGGTGCTCGCCCAGGATCTGCGGACGGGATTCGCTCATGTAGCGCCGCAGCCAGGCGCTGGCCTCCTGGCCGAAGGGGACCAAGCGCTCTTTGCTGCCTTTGCCCGTCACGCGCAACACTTCCTCGTCGAGGCTGACCTGCACGGTGCGCAGGCTCACCAGCTCGCTCACGCGCAGGCCGCTGGCGTACATGAGTTCGAGCATGGCGCGGTCACGCAGGCCCAGAGGCTCATGAGGATCGGGGGCAGCGAGCAATTGCTCGACCTGATCTTCGGTCAGGGTGCCAGGCAGGCGCATGCGCTGTCGCGGGGCGTCCATGCGCACGGTGGGATCAACCTGGCAAAGGTGTTCGCGGATGGCCCAACGGTAGAAGCGCCGGAAGACACTCAGGCGACGCCCCACCGAAGCTGGGCGCGATTCGCCGTGACGGGCCAGCATGTAGGCCTGCAGGTCGGCCTCGGAGGCTTCAGCCAGGCCGCGCCCTGCGTGCCGTGCCAACCACGCGGCCAGGGCCGTGAGGTCACGACGATAGGCCGCGAGGGTGTTGTCGCTCAGGCCGTCTTCGAGCCAGATGGCGTCCACGAAGCGGTGGACATGCGAATCGGCGGCCTCATCCAGCGATGCCGTGTCGTCAGACACCGCCACGCAGCAGCCCCTCTTTCATGCGCTTGTCGGCGGGGTGCTCGCCGATGAAGATCTTCAGCACGGCGCGGTAGAGATCATCCCCTGCGACAGCCTGCCCAACGGCCTTCTCGTTGAAGCGCAGCACGGTGCCACGGTCGGGCTGGAAGTCGAGGTCGACGATGTCGCCCACCTTGAGGTCGCCCAGGCCATCGATCTGTGCAGCCAAGGCATCGAGCCGGGGGCCGATTTGAGCTTGCACGGTTTCAGGCTCGTAGCGAGCGATCCGGCTGGTGAGCGATTTGGTGAGTTCGTTGCTGGGTGCGTCCAGCATGATCTTCAGGCGCAGGCGCTTAGGACCCGGCATGCTGAGCACCTGCGCCGGGTCCTTCGTGGGGGCGGCCAAATAGAGACCGGCCACAAAGGCCTTGACCCAGGCCACGCCGCGCAGGCCCAGGCCATTGAGGCGCAAGGTGCGCTCGGAGAGCACGGCCGTGTCCTCAAAGGTCTGCCCTTCCAGGGTTGCGCCGACGGCTGGCGAAGCCCCCACCCAGGTACCGGCCAGGACGGCCAGCAGCGCGGTGCAGAGCAGGTGACGTGAGGCGCGCAGGCGCCAAGAAAAATTCAACATGCGGCGATTTTTGGATGATTGGCAGCCTAACAGCCCGCCCGATCCGGTAGATGTGGGGACACACAATCGGCATTCAAGGGGAAACCGGCTAGGCTCACGGGCACCATGATGGACCCGCTTTTGTTGCTACCTGATTTCCTGTTGATTCTGGGAGGTTTCTGCCTGTGCCGCTACACGGCCTTCGGACGCCCCACCTGGGACGTGGTTGAACGACTGGTATACCACCTGCTTTTTCCGGCTTTGCTGTTCGGCTCGATCGTGCGCAGCCCACTGCATCCGGGAGACGCCGCCACCCTGGCCGGCGCCGGCGTGGGCTTGTGCGTGGCTGGCATCGTTCTGGCAACTTGGCTGCGTCACCTGCCCGGGGTGGACCCGAAACTCCACGCCAGCGGCGCCCAAGTGGCTTTTCGCTTCAACTCATACATCGCGCTGGCGCTTGCCGACCGCCTTCTGGGCGCGCAAGGCGTGGCCTTGATCGCCATCCTGATTGCGCTGTGCGTGCCGCTGTGCAACGCCGGGGCCGTCTGGAGCTTGGCCCGGCACGGCGGCCACAACACGTGGACCGAGCTGGCGCGCAATCCCCTGATCATCGGCACCTTGAGCGGGCTGCTGGTGCGCGTGCTTGATCTGCACCTGCCAGCGTGGCTGTTGGAAACGGTGGGGCGAATTGGCCAGGCCGCCCTGCCACTGGGCCTGCTGGCGGTGGGCGCCGGCCTGAAGATGGCAGGGCTGACGGCGGCCCCCGCCCTGGCCACGGGACTGCTGACCATCCGGCATGTGCTGCTGCCGTTGGCGGCCATCGGACTGGCCTGGGTGTTGAAGTTGCCAGACGCGCAAAGGTCCATCCTGGTGGCCTTCGGCGCGCTGCCCACGGCCTCCAGCGCCTATGTGCTGGCCGTGAGGATGGGAGGCAACGGCCCCTTCGTGGCTGGGTTGATCACCGTTTCGACCCTGCTGGGCATGGTGTCCGTGCCGCTGTGGATCAGTGCCCTGGCCTGGCTGATGCCTGTCGGCTGAAGCGCGTCAACGGCTCACTGCCCGCTGGCGTAGGCCCGGTTGATCTCGGCCATGGCCTGCTCCAGCTTGGCTGGGGTGCGCTGAGCCGGATCGGTCTGGCTCTGCCATTCGTCGAAGGCGGTGGCGCGGCGCCGCATGTATTCGGTTTCGCGATTCTGCGAGGCCATGCGAGCCTCGTCTTCCGGGTTGGGAACGATGGTGGACAGTTGCGCCTGCCAGGCTTGGACGCGCTCCGTGCGGCGGGCCTCTTCTGGCTCCGACTCGGCGATCAGGACGGCACCCATGAGCGCGGCCTCCATGAGCGTGAACTCACCGGTTTTCAGTCGGTCAGGCAGTTCTTTGAACAGGGCCTGGGCCATCTCGCGGCGCTCGCGCGCTTGTTTCTGTTCGTCCAGCCCCTGCCAGGACTCGAAAGCACGGTGGTATTGCACATAGCTGACGATGCGCGCTGCCTCGGCTTTGCCGTTGGGGGTTTTGCTCAACGCGGTTTCGAGCGTGGCCTGGTCATTGGCGTTGACGTTGGCCCAGCGGGCATCGCTGAGGATGGAAGTGGTTGATCCGGCGTTGCCATTGGCGGCCCCCGACGCGGAGGACCACTGCCACATGGCCCCCTTGGCGCCAGGCGCACTGGCATCGCCCGAGCCGCCTTGCGGGGCGAGAGCCCACCAGGCAAGTCCACCGGCAACGGCGATCGCGGCCACGATGGCCAGGCCAGTCCAGGAACGGTTCTTCTCGATCGTGATCATGGGAGTCAGGAGGATGCTGCTGCGAGAGGCACGCAGGATACCCCCAGGCGCGCGCACCTCGCGATAACCATACCCAGGATTACTACCAAGATCCCATCGGAACAGGTGGGACAGCCATGCAAGCTTTACACAAAGACAGATCCATGACGGCTACTTGTCGCGCTGGGCGGCGGACTTGATGTGTTTGGCCAGGTTGGTCATCACGTCGTCCTGCCTGACCGCCTTCCTGGATCGCGCATTCGTGGCCACGTAACTGATGACCAGCTTGCGTTGCTCATCAGGCGGGTGCTCGCTGTAAACCGTCCAGCCCTTGGCGTCATCGGTTCGCTCTTTCGTGTAAATCGCGAAGCCGTTGACGGGGTCGCCGAGTTGGGCGTTCATGAGCAACGCGGCGGCGCATGCATCGGCTTCGACCTCTTGCGCGCGCAAGAAATCAGCCTGGTGCCGAAACAGGCCATCCACGATGGCCGCTGTGCCGCCAAATGTTTCCAAGAAGCCTTTGACGCTGGAGGTCACATTCGAGGGTTTGAGCAGGATCCGTATCAGGTTGTGAGCTTCGTCAATCGAGATCAACTGCTCCTGCAAGCGTTTCGCCTTGTGGCGCTTGTAGATGTGCGCCAGCTCGTGCGCGAGGATGTAGGTCAATTTGTCCTTGCGGCCCTTGTCACCCTGCATGGCGTTGCGGACCGTGGCTTGGTCGACGAACATCCGGCCACCCGGGGCACCGCTGGGTGTTCCGCTCTGAACCACCATCAACTCGATTTCGAAGGGAGTCTGAGGAGAGGCGTTCACGATTTCCGTGAGCGTCTTGACAGCAAAATCCCGTTGCCTGAATGCGGCGTCGCCGATGGGCACGAGGCCGTCGCCCAAGGCTTTGAAGTACGCATCGCCGATCCAGCGCTCAACCCAGGGCGGGATCCACAGCGTCTCCCGGGCGATGAATTTGAGCAATTCGCGGTCTTTCGCAGTCAGGTCTGCGTTCTTGAAATCGGTCGACAAAAGGCGTGTCAATCGGGCTGCGGCTTCTGTGCCCAGGCGCGTCTTGACCGTGCCCATGATGTCGAAATCCTCCTGCGGGGTTGCGCACATCAGATCGGGCTGGATGCCCGAGGCAAGCACGGGCGTGGTCGGCGCTTGCGGCGATGGCAGCAGGCCCGATGGGGCTGTGCCATGGCGAGGCGGAGTCGTTGGCGGCGATGGGGAAAGAGATGGTGCTGGCGCGGCAGCATCGGGGTCGCGCATGATCTTCACCATGCCACCAGACGAGCAAGCCGACAGCAGCAGGGCGCTGGCCCCCACCGTGCTTGCAAGGGCCCGCCACAGCGGCCTTGCCCGCGCGACAGCGGTGCTCATGGCTGCACCTCCTGGCCGCGCTGAAGCGCCATGGTCGTCTGCATCGCGTCCCAGGCGTAACCTTGGCCAGCGAGCATGTAAACCCATCGCCACTGGCGCTGCTCGTCGCTCATGGCGGCACCACCGGCGCTGGCGCGGACGTCTTCTTCCACTTCCGCCCGAGCTGAGGCAGAGGCCGTCAGGAACGTGCCTTCCAACACTTGAGAGCCAGCCTCCCATTTGTAGCGGTATGCGCTTTGCGGCGAGATGGCCGCTGGCGGCAAGGTGGCTTGGCCGCCTTCGATGGCCACGGCCACGACAAGGCGGGGAGACTTGGCATCCCAGATGCTGAACTTGCCGGTTGTTCGGGCACTGGCTCCTGTTGCGGACAGCCTGAGCGCCCCTTGCGGCGCAAGAATCGTGTCGAATGGCAAGCCCGCTTTGGCGCCACTGCTCGTGCTGCTTTGGTCGTCAGATCCGATGGGGTGGCCCGCCGGCGCCGGTTTGGGCGGCAAAGGCATCAGGCACTCGATGAAGCTGCATTGGGAGTCTGGGTCCTTCAGGGCCTTGGCGATCAATCCGTTCGTGCAGACCCGTGCAAACTGGATGATGTGTCGGCTGTAATACAAAACATCGGCGCATCCGACGTCGACTTTGCGTGAAGGCGATTCGCAATCGTTCAGCGACACGGACGTCTTGAGCAGCGCTGGCCTGTCAGACGTTTTGCACGCCTTGCCGTCGGCGCACACGACATTGCATCTGACCGAGCCAGCCGCAGCGTCAGTGGCCCAAATCATCAGCATGGCGCAGGCCAGCGTCTTGGCCAGCATCCAAATGCTTTCCAGATACCTCATGTTCACCCCCATTTGCGTGCTCCTGCTCGTCATTCATGATCGAAGAAATCGCCATATACACAAAACCAATCATGACCAAACGGCAAGTGATCAACACCAAGGCGTCAATTCTTGACGGCATACCCTCTGCTTGCATGACTCGACGCATGGCTGAAAAAATCTCGCCAAACCAGCCGAACAACGACGGGTGCCCATGGTGACCTTTGCCATTTGATTCAACATACAGGTGAATGGTCAGACCTGCCATCATCGGCAAGGGATCCAGCCACTCGCCCGCTGTCAACTTCAAGGTGCTCAAGTAGAAAACAAGTCCTGCAAAAACAACAAATATCAGCAAGGGAAGAATCAGCCCGCCCAGCAAGGCGCAGTAATTCATCTTTTTCTCTTCCATGCAGGAAAGACCTCGCTGCAAGATCACATAGACCAACACAAAGCCCAAACCGATCAAGACATCCCAGAGCGCCGCATGAAGGTGCTCTTGTGACATGCCGCCCTTGTTCCAGCTGGTGGCAATGAGCGCTTGCAATTGCGCCCCGGGCATGTGACCGAGTGGGGTCAGGAAATCGTCCATGCCGTGGAAGGACTGGACGCCAAAAAACACCGTGCGCTCGCCAAGCTCTTGGGCAACTTCCTTCAACTCAGACATCGAAGCCACGGCCTTCACCGCGATGGGATCCGAGTCCTTTTCGACCATGAAGCGAATGCGGTGCATTTTTTTCAGGTCTGGCCATTGGCGCTCTGCGTTGTCGAGGCTGTGGAGTGCGGCGGAGTCCACGTCAGCGCCCTTGCACAGGTTGGCAGGCTTTCGGTCCTTGCTGAGCAGGGCCGAGGTCACGGCGAACATCCGGTGATCTTCATGCTGGCCATCTACAGGACTTTGACTGACCCGGTGAACAATGTTGAAAGATTGTTCCGGAGCCAGCATGGGGCTGGCCAGCACGAAAATGCCAGGCGTTTGTGCAGAGTTTTCGGGCGCGGCGCTGGCTTGCCTGTGAGGTGCGGCGTGTTGGAGTTCGGCACACAAGGCTTTCAGCCCCTCGTCACGAGAATGTCTGCGAACGCCCTCATGCATTGGATAGGCCACTGCGACCACGTCGATGCCATCGTGCAACGCTGCACGAATCGCTGCGATCAGTGACGCGGCCTCCTTTTTTTCGTCATCCCCCTCGCCGGTGCGAGAAACGTCGAGGTCCAATGCGATGAGTCTCGGGTGTTTTTCGCGAAGGGTGTTGACAACTTCGGCTGTGACGGCCCGGCTGAGCGGGAGGCGTCCGCCATATTGCTGATAAAAGAAATCAGGGCTCGCCGTGATCGCGACCGTGTCGGGAAGTTTTTCCGGCAAAGGCGGATAAGGGGCCACAGCACCAACTAACATGACCACCAAGCCCTCAAGCTTGGCATACCCTTCGGTGCGATGGACAAGCACACCAAGCGCGGTCAGAAACAAGACCACGGGGAGGTGCGGCAATACTTCGCCAAGCAACTTACCCAGCCATCGCAACATCAAGGGTCTCCCTTTTTGGCCTTGTCATCGCTGCACGAGAGCAGCCAGAATCGCCAGATTTGTTCTTCAGTGTTGCTTGCTGTAACAAGCTTGGGCAACCCTGATTCAGGGGGGTATCACGAGCCTCCTGAGTGCACGAGGAAATCGAAGCGCTTTGACCATGGAAATCCGCCAGATGTCGCACGCGAACCTGAGCGAGGTGCTCAGCATTCAGGCTCGCTGCTACCCACCCGCCTATCACGAGCCTTTGTCAGCATTCGAAAACAAGCTTCGGCACTCACCGGCCACCGCATGGCTGGCCGTCGAAGCGGGAAGCCCGCTCGGCTACCTCGTCACCCTGCCCGTCGATGAAGCGCACTTCCCGGCGTTGCATGCAGCCGACTGGACACCGCCGCCTCGGGCGAAATGGCTGTATCTGCATGACCTCGCTGTCGACCCCGCTCACCGTGGCAGCGGCGCGGGGCAAAGGCTGATCCAGCAAGCAGTCGCCCATGCGAGGCTGAGCGGTCTCTCGGGCCTCGCCCTGGTTGCGGTGCAAGGCTCCGAGCCTTACTGGACACGCCAGGGCTTTCGTGCGGAAGAGGTCGAGGACGCCGACTTGCGAGCGAAGCTGCGCTCGTTCGGCGATGGCGCCTGCTTCATGGTGCGTGACTGACACCTGGCGCGTGGATCGGGCGTTTTCACCCGCAGGGTTGATTCACCTCAAGTCCAGCCGTTGACGGTGTTCAGGGGCGATGCGATGCTGCATCGCAACAAGTCATCAACACCAGTCCTGAATCACAGGCCGACGCCATTGAGGCATGTCAGCGCAAGCCGGTGCCATGGCCATCCGCCCAGCGGTTGTGGGTCGCCTGCCTGCCCGCCATGAACAGAAGTGCCCTGAACCGCACCTTGATCGCCGTCGCAGCGACCCTCGCCATCGGCGTCGCCTGGTGGATGAACACCCAGCGTGACCGCCTGCCGGATGGCATCCACCGAGGCAACGGGCGGCTGGAAGTCGAACGCATCGAAGTGGCGGCCAAGTACCCGGGCCGCATCGTCGAACTGCCGGTTCATGAAGGCGACTTGGTGAAGGCTGGCGACGTGATCGCTCGCCAGGATCCTGCAGAGTTGCTGGCGCAGAAGGCCGTGGTGGAAGCGGCCCGAGGGCGCGCCCAGCAGGCCATGCAACGCGCAGGGGCCGAGACCGAGGTGCGCCGGGTGCAGGCACGCATCGCGCAACTGGAGCTGGACCACGCGACGCGACTCAAGCAGGACGCGCTGGTCTCGGGTGCCGAGGTGGAGCGGCGCACGGCGCAGCGCGATGGCGAGCGAGCCGGCATCCAGGTGGCCACGGCGGCCATCGGCGAAGCCACCGCCGCGCGGGCCGAGGCGGATGCACAGCTCAAGCGGCTTGATGTGGCGCTCGATGACATGGTGCTGCGCGCGCCCGTGGCCGGGCGCATCGAGTACCGCGTGGTGGAGCCGGGTTCGGTCGTGCCATCGGGCGGGCGCGTGGCCACGCTGCTGAACACGTCCGAGGTGCACATGACGCTGTTCCTGCCGACCGATGTGGCGGGAGGGCTGAAATTGGGCGACGAGGCCCGCATTGTGTTGGACGCGGCACCACGGTTCGTGATCCCCGCCGTGGTGTCTTTCGTGGCCGCTGAGGCGCAGTTCACGCCGAAGTATGTCGAGACGGCAGCTGAGCGCGAGAAGCTGGTGTTCAGGGTCAAGCTCAAGGTGGCGCCGGAGCTGGCCAGCCGCTATGCACCCCAGGTGAAGGCCGGGCTGACGGGCTGCGGTTATGTGCGTGGGGATGCAAGCCGGGCTTGGCCCCCTGCCCTGGAAGTGAAGTTGCCAAGTGATGCGACCTTGGCCTCCGACACGATGCCCGCCAAGGCACCGGCACGCTGATTGGCGACGCCATGTCCACACAAGGCCGACCCCGCGATCCAGGCGCGAATGACATGCGCGATGAAGCGGCCATCGCCGTCGATGTGCAAGGCCTCAGTCATCGTCACGGCGACACACGCGCGCTGGAGCAAGTCAGCCTGCGGCTGCCGGCGGGCCGGACCATCGGCCTGGTCGGCCCCGACGGCGTCGGCAAGTCGACGCTGCTGTCTGTCATTGCGGGAGTGAAGGTGATCCAGCAAGGCGGTGTGCGGGTGCTCGGTGAAGACCTGTCCGACCAGAAAGCGCGGGCAAGGCTGTCGCCACGCGTGGCTTTCATGCCGCAGGGCCTGGGCCGCAACCTTTACCCCACGCTGTCGGTGGCCGAGAACATCGACTTCTTCGCTCGCCTGTTCGGCCAGGGCGCGGCCGAGCGCGAGGCGCGCATCCAGCGCCTGCTCGACGCCACGGGCCTGACGCCCTTCGCCGATCGGCCCACTGGCAAGTTGTCTGGGGGCATGAAGCAGAAGCTGGGGCTTTGCTGCTCGCTGGTTCATGACCCGGACCTGCTCATCCTCGACGAGCCGACCACCGGTGTGGACCCGCTGTCGCGACGGCAATTCTGGGCACTGGTGGAAGCCTTGCGCCAAGAGCGACCGGGCATGACCGTGGTGGTGGCCACGGCCTACATGGAAGAAGCCGAGCGCTTCGAACACCTGGTGGCCATGAACGCCGGCCGGGTGTTGGTGTTCGATCGCACCGAGAACGTGTTGGCGCGCACGCCCCGGCACACGCTGGAAGCGGCCTACATCGACCTGCTGCCCGAGGCGGATCGAGGCAGCACCGAGCCATGGGGCATTTCGCCTCGCCCGGCCGTGGACGGCCCGCCCGCCATCGAAGCTGAGCGACTGACGCGCCGCTTCGGCGACTTCGTGGCCGTGGACCAGGTGAGTTTTCGCATCGAGCGGGGCGAGATCTTCGGCTTCCTCGGCTCGAACGGCTGCGGCAAGACCACGACCATGAAGATGCTCACCGGCTTGCTGGACATCAGCTCTGGTTCTGCCCGCTTGCTGGGCGCGCCCATCGACCCGCGCAACATCGAGACGCGCATGAAGGTGGGCTACATGTCCCAGGCCTTCTCGCTGTATGACGAGCTGAGCGTGCGGCAGAACCTGGCGCTGCATGCTCGGCTCTACCGCATGGAAGGCGAGCGTGCCGAGCACGCCATCGACGATGCGCTGCGGCGCTTTGACTTGAGCGAGCACGCCGAGGCCAGGCCGAGCGAACTCTCGCTGGGCATCCGCCAGCGCCTGCAACTCGGCGCGGCCTGCTTGCACCACCCCGAGGTGCTGATCCTCGACGAGCCGACCTCCGGCGTGGACCCGGCTGCGCGCGACCTGTTCTGGCGCCAGCTCGCGCGGCTCTCGCGCGAGGAGCGGGTCACCATCTTCGTGTCGACCCATTTCATGAACGAGGCGGAGCGCTGCGACCGCATCTCGCTGATGCACCGTGGCCGGGTGCTGGCCGTGGGCTCGCCCGACGAATTGCGGCGCGCGCAAGGTGCGGCATCGCTCGAAGATGCCTTCGTGGCGCACCTGCTGGCGGCCGACGAAACGGTGCGAGCGGCGCAGGTCGCGTCGACGGCCCGCACCGCTGCCCCATCGACATCGGCCAGCGCCGCCAAGAACCCGTCAGCCAACGCTTCGTCTGCTTCAGTACCTGGTTCGGCGCAATCGACGAACGAGCGCTCCTTGCTCGACTGGTGGGCGCGCGCATGGGCCTTCGCGCGCCGCGAGGCCATGGAACTCAGGCGCGACCCGATCCGCCTGACATTCGCTTTGCTGGGCCCGATCATCCTGCTGGTGACGGCGGCGTGGAGCATCTCCTTCGACATCCAGCAGGCCCGCTTCACCGTGCTCGATCGAGACCAGACCCACGACAGCCGGCAGTTGATCGAGCACTTCGAAGGCTCGCGGTACTTTCAGCGCCATCCCGTTTCGGGCGCCGTGCGGACGCTGGAAGAAGGCGATGCCTTGTTGCGCGCCCACGAGGTCGTGATGGTGCTGGAGATCCCGCCAGGCTTCGGGCGCGACCTCGTGGGCGGACGACAGCCCAATGTGGCGCTCTACATCGATGGCGCGCAGACCTTCACCGCCGAGAACGTGCGCGGCTACGCCAAGGGCATCCTGCTGGATCACGCGATGCGCTTCGCACGCGAGACACCATGCCTGCAAGCGCCCGTGCTGCCTGCCCGGCTGGAGCCGCGCTTCTCTTACAACCAGTCCTTTCGCAGCATCTACGCCTCCACGCCCGGCCTGTTGATGCTGTGCCTGATCATCATCCCGGCCATGCTGACCGCGCTCGGGGTTGTGCGCGAAAAGGAGATGGGCTCCATCCTCAACCTCTACGCCTCGCCGGCGAGCGTCGGTCAGTTCCTGCTCGGCAAGCAGTTGCCCTACATCGGCCTGGCCATGCTGAGCCACCTCAGCCTGGTGTTCCTGAGCATCGTGCTGCTGCAGGTGCCGCTCAAGGGCGATTTTTTCGCGCTGACCCTGGGCGCGCTGTGCTTCGTGTTCGCCACCACGGCGCTGGGTTTGCTGATCTCTGCGTTCCTGCGGTCGCAGGTGGCGGCCACCTTCGCCACGGCCATCGTGTGCATGATCCCGTCGATCAACTTCTCGGGCCTGCTCTACCCCGTGTCGACGCTCACGGGCGCGGCGCTGTGGGTGGGCAAGGGCTTCCCGGCGTCCTGGTTTCAGCTCATCAGCCTGGGCAGCTTCACCAAGGGGCTGGGCTTCGGCAGCTTCGGGCCGATGTACGCGGCGCTGCTGGCCTTTGGCTTGGCTTACCTGGCGCTGGCGCGACTGGCGGTGCGCAAGCAAGAGGCCTGAGCCATGTTCCAGCACACCCGCCAATGGCTGCTCAACGTCGCGCGGCTGTCTTTCAAGGAGCTGCGCAGCCTGCTGGGCGACGTGCCGCTGGTCGCGCTCATCCTGTTTGCTTTCACCATCTCTGTGTACACCACGGCCAAAGGCGTGAAGGCCGAGGTCTCGCACGCCTCCGTGGGCTGGATCGATGCCGATCAGTCGGCGTTGTCGATGCGGCTGCGCGACGCCATCCAGGCGCCCTACTTTCAACCGCCGCGCGACATCACCGCGCAGCAGGCCGCGGCGGCCCTGGACCGTGGCGATGTCATCTTCGTCATCGACGTGCCGCCGCATTTCGAGGCCGACGTGCTGGCGGGCCGCTCACCCGCCGTGCAGGTCACGGTCGACGCCACGGCGATGACGCAAGCAGGCCTGGGCGTGGCCTACCTCAATGAGATCTTCCTGCAAGAGGTGCTGGGCTTCTTCCACCAACAGGGCATCGACAGCCTGTTGCCCGCCAAGCCCGTCATCCACCTGGCGTTCAACCCCAACAACCAGTCGCACTGGTTCACCTCGGTGATGCTCATCATCACCAACATCACGGTGCTCGCCATCATCCTGGTGGGCGCGGCGGTGATCCGCGAGCGTGAGCACGGCACCATCGAGCACCTGCTGGTGATGCCGGTGCGTCCGTCTGAAATCGCGCTGGCCAAGATCCTCGCCAATGGCGGGGTGATCCTGCTGGCGGTGTGGCTGTCGCTCATGCTCGTGGTGCGGGGCTGGCTGGAGGTGCCCCTGTTGGGCTCGGTCACGCTGTTCCTGCTGGGCTCGGCGGCCTATTTGTTCGCAGTCACCTCTCTGGGCATCCTGCTTGCCACGGTGACGTCTTCGATGCCTCAGTTCGGCCTGCTGGCCGCGCCGGTCTACGTGGTGCTGTACCTGCTTTCGGGCGCGGCCACGCCGGTGGAGAGCATGCCCGAGCTGATGCAGCAGGTGGTGCAGGTCTCGCCCACCACGCAGTTCGTCAAGCTGACCCACGCCGTGCTGTACCGCGGCGCCGGACTCGACATCGTCTGGCCGCAATTGCTCGCCGTCTCGGTGGCGGGTGCGGTCTTCCTCTTCATCGCGTTGTCGCGATTCCGTTCGATGCTGGCGCGGCAAGGCTGACGCCGGACGACCAATTCGGAGCACACCATGAGCGAATGCAAACCCAAGGAGATGAGCTGGAGCGACTGGGTCCGCGCCCTCGACCGCCAGGTACACGGCGACATCGGTCAGTTGATGAGCGGCATCTCGCCCATTCAGACCACGTTGATCTACCTCGACTGGCTCTCGCACCTGCTGATTTCGCCGGGCAAGCAGCTCGACCTCGTCAAACAAGCGGCGGATGACCTGGGTGCCGCCCTCACCAGCCCGGCGAATCCGCACCTGCGCACAGACGCACAAGGGCGTGCCTCAGAGGCGCCCGACCGCCGCTTCGCCAGTGAAGGCTGGCGGCAATGGCCTTTCAGCGCCTACGCTCAGGGCTTTCATGTCCTCGAACGCGCCTGGCATCGTGCAACGCACGATGTGCCCGGCCTCAACCATCGCCACCAGGACATCGCCGCGTTCGCCGCCCGCCAGTGGCTGGACGTCTTCAACCCCGCCAACATCCCCTGGATGAACCCCGATGTGGTGGCCACCACCGCGCGCGAAGGGGGCATGAACCTGATGCGTGGCGCCCTGAATTGGGCAGCCGACCTGCAGCGCATGGTCCGCGAACTTCCCCCTGCGGGCACGGAAGCATTCAAGCCGGGTGAGAACGTGGCCGTCACGCCGGGCCGCGTCGTGTTCCGCAACGACCTCATCGAGCTGATCCAGTACAGCCCCACGACCCCGACCGTGCACCCCGAACCCGTGCTCATCGTGCCGGCCTGGATCATGAAGTACTACATCCTCGACCTGATGCCGCACAACTCGCTGGTCAAGCACCTGGTCGACCAAGGGCACACGGTGTTCATGATCTCTTGGAAGAACCCCACCGAAAGCGACCGTTGCAAGGGCCTCGACGACTACCGGCAACACGGCGTGATGGCTGCGCTCGACACCATCGGCCGCATCGTGCCTGGCCAGAAGGTGCACACCACCGGCTACTGCCTGGGCGGCACGCTGCTGATGATCGCCGCCGCCACCATGGGCCGCGAGAAGGACGACCGCCTGGCGACGATGACCCTGTTCGCAGCGCAGGGCGACTTCACCGAGGCAGGCGAGCTGCTCATGTTCATCAACGAGAGCGAGGTCGAGCTCATCGAATCGATGATGGCGCAGCAGGGCTACCTCAAAGGTTCACAGATGGCGGGCACCTTCCAACTGCTGCATGCCGATGACTTGATCTGGTCGCGCGCGCTGAAGAACTACATGCTGGGTCAGCGCGATCAGCCCAACGACCTGATGGCCTGGAACGCCGACACCACGCGCATGCCCTACCGCATGCATTCCGAGTACCTGCACAAGCTCTTTCTCGACAACGAGCTCTCGCGCGGCCGCTATGAAGTCGACGGTCGACCCATCTGGTTCACCGACATCCACATGCCTTGTTTCGCCGTGGGCACCGTGACCGACCACGTCGCGCCCTGGCGATCGGTCTACAAGCTGCACCTGCTGCCACTGGACATCACCTTCGTGCTCACCAGCGGCGGCCACAACGCCGGCATCGTCAGCGAGCCCGGCCACAAGGGGCGGCACTTCCAGGTGCACCACCGCCCACCCACCGAGGCCTACGTCTCGCCCGAGCGCTGGCAGGCCGAGGTGCCGCACACCGAAGGCTCCTGGTGGCCCACCTGGCAAGCATGGCTGGCCTCGCACTCGGGTGCGCGCCAGGCGCCGCCGCCCATGGGCGTGCCTGGGCGCAAACAAAAGCTGCCCGACGCCCCTGGCCATTACGTCAAACAAGCCTGACACCCGCACAGGCGAAAACACCGCAGGCCTGACCATGCCCTCGTCCGACACACCCCGGCTGCTCGAAAACCGCTGCTACGACGAACTCGCCATCGGCGAATCGGCCAGCCTCACGCGCACGCTCACGCAACAAGACATCGAGCTCTTCGCCATCCTCAGCGGCGACGTCAACCCCGCCCACCTCGACGAGGCCTACGCCCGCGAAACGCCCTTTCACCACGTCATCGCGCATGGCATGTGGGGCGGCACCTTGATCTCGTCGGTGCTGGGCACGCGCCTGCCCGGCCCAGGCACCATCTACGTCAAACAATCGCTGGCCTTCTTGCGGCCGGTGGGCCTGGGGGATGTCATCACCGTCACGGTGACGGTGAAGGACAAGCTTGAGAAGAACCACGTCATCCTCGATTGCGTCTGCACCAACCAATCAGGCAAACCGGTCATCACCGGTGAAGCCGATGTCATCGCCCCCAGCGAGAAGGTGCGCCGACCCGCCACCCCTCTGCCCGAGCTGCAACTTCGCCACCACGAACGCTTCGCGCGCCTGATGGATCGGGTGCGGGGCCTGCCTGCTGCCCGATGCGTGGTCACTCACCCGCTGGATGCCGAGGTCTTGCGAGCTGCCATGGCCGCCCAGCAAGCCGGCCTGATCGAGCCCCTGCTGCTGGGCCCGCGCGCCGACATCGAAGCCCTGGCGCAAACGCACGGCATCGACCTGTCTCCCGCTCGCTGGCACGACAACGCCAGCGCCCCTGGCCACGCCGCCACCTTTCGAGAGGCCCTGAGCCTGATCGAGCGTGGCGAGGCCGAGGTGCTCATGCCCGGCGGTTTGCCCACGCTCTCGCTGTTGCGAAACCTGATGCGGGCCCTGCTCAACGCCGCGCCGCGTGACCTGACGGCGCGTGAGGGGCATGAGGCATGGATCAGCCACGCCTTCATCGCCGACGTGCCAGGCCGCAACGAGCCCCTGCTCATCACCGACGCCGCCCTCAACATCCAGCCATCGCTCCAAGCCAAGCGCGACATCGCCCAGAACGCCATCGACCTGGCCCTGAAAATGGGCCTGAGCCCGCGCGTGGCCGTGCTTTCAGCCGCCAACGCCGCAAACAGCCACCTCATCTCATCGGTCGATGCCTTGGCCCTGCGCCAGATGGCCGAACAAGGGCAGATCACCGGTGGCATCGTCGACGGCCCCCTGCCCTTCGATGCGGCCATCAGCCCGGAAGCAGCGCGCGTGCGGCATGCCGACTCGCCCGTGGCCGGCCAGGCCAACGTGCTGCTCGTGCCCAACCTCGAAACCGGCGACATGCTGGTCAAGCAATTCGTTCACCTGGCGCATGCCGACGTGGCCGGCATCGTGCTCGGAGCTGGCGTACCGGTGATCATCCAAAGCACCACCGACACACCGCGCACGCGCCTGGCCTCGGTCGCGCTCGCGCTGCTGCAGGCGCGCACCGCCAGCTTGCAAACAAGCAGAACCCGGACCTGAGACATGCCAAGCCTGCGTCCTCCACGCCAAACCAAGCTTCACACCGACGGGGCACCCAACCAAGGCCTCCTCCCGGCCAGGCGGATCATGGCCAGCGCTGCGCTGCTGCTCTTGGCGCTCACCGCATGCACCACGGTGCAGGTCGATGTGCCCGCACACCAAACCAACACCCCAGGCCACTTCACGGAGATCAGCCCGGCCCATGCCAACGAAACCGGTCCAACAGACCTCGCCCGCTGGTGGCGAGCCGTCCCAGACCCCACGCTGCAAGCCCTGATCGAAAAAGGCCTGGCGGCCAATGCCGACGTGCGCATCGCCGCCGCCCACGTGCGCGAAGCCCGGGCCGTGGTGACCCAAGCTGAATCGGCCCTCTACCCCACCCTGGCCGCGCTGGGCCATGCCGGCCGCACCCAGCAAAACGAAGCAGGTGTGCAAACGCCCACCCAAGTGCAAGCCCCATCGTCCATCCCTGGCTTGCCCGCCATCAACCTGCCAACGGTCGACGCCCCCAGGCTGCCCATCAGCACCTACAGCGGATACGGCTTCGCGGCCACGTGGGAGGTCGACATCTTCGGCGCCCGGCGCAGCGATGCGCAAGCCGCTCGCAGCGCCGCCCTCGCCAGCGAAGAACGCTTGCATGGCGCCCAGTTGATGGTCGCGGGCGACATCGCTGCCAACTACATCGAGGCCCGCAGCCTGGAGCGCCGCATCGGCGTGCTCCAGCGCACCATCTCAGCCGCCGAGCTGCTGCAACGCTATGCCCAAGGCCGCTTCGATGCCGGGCAAGCCAACCGCTACGACGTGGATCGCGTGAACGCGCAAGTGCAGAGCTTGCGGGCTGGCACCGCCCCGTTGCAGACCCTGCTGCAATCGCGCCTGCGCCGTCTGGCGGTGCTGACCGGGCAAACGCCCGACCAACTGCCACAACTGCCCGCGCCCAGCGCCGAAGCACCTGCGGACGGCAGCGCCATCCCCACGGCGTTGCCCGCCTTGCTGCCCTCCGACGTGCTCGAGCGGCGCCCCGACGTGCGCGGCGCCGCCCAGGTGGTGCGCGCCCGTGCCGCCCAGCTGGGCAGCGCCAAGGCCGATCTGCTGCCTCGGTTCTACCTGGGCTTCCTGGCCAACGATGGGCGCATCGAAATCGGCGACGTGGGCGCATCCGGCCGCTTCACCTCCTGGGGCGTCGGCCTCTACCTGCCCATCTTCGAAGCGGGCCGCATCCGCGCACGCATCCGCGCCAGCGACGCCCAGCTCGAAGCCGCCGTCGCCCAACACGAGCAGACCGTGCTCACCGCCCTCGAAGACGTCGAGAACGCTTATGGCACCCGCCGGGCCCTGGACCAGCGCTCCGACCAACTGCGCGCAGCATGGACAACCGCCGACACCGGTGCCCGCCATGCCCAGCGCCTCTTCGACGAAGGCAACGGCCTGCTGCAAGGCGCCATCGAAGCCAGGCTCAAGGCCCTGCAACGCGAAGACGAACTCATCCAGGCCGAGACGGCACGCGCGCTGGTCACCGTGGCCCTCTACAAAGCCGTCGGCGGCGGCTGGCAACAGCCCTGATCCGCCAGCCCAAAACAAACAGGCCGCGAAGGTTGCCCTTCGCGGCCTGCCTTGAAGCTCAGATCAATTCAGATCAGTTCTTCGACTGGTCAACCAGCTTGTTCTTGGCGATCCAGGGCATCATGGCACGCAGTTCCGAACCGACGGTCTCGATCGGGTGCACGGCGTTCAGGCGGCGGCGAGCGGTCATGCTCGGGTAGTTGGTGCGGCCTTCCAGGATGAACATCTTGGCGTATTCACCGGTCTGGATGCGCTTGAGGGCGTTGCGCATGGCTTCGCGCGACTTCTCGTTGATCACTTCCGTGCCCGTCACGTACTCGCCGTACTCGGCGTTGTTCGAGATCGAGTAGTTCATGTTGGCGATGCCGCCTTCGTACATCAGGTCGACGATCAGCTTGAGCTCGTGCAGGCACTCGAAGTAGGCCATTTCCGGAGCGTAGCCAGCTTCCACCAGGGTTTCGAAGCCCATCTTCACCAGCTCCACGGCACCGCCGCACAGCACGGCCTGTTCGCCGAACAGGTCGGTTTCGGTTTCTTCGCGGAAGTTGGTCTCGATCACGCCACCCTTGGTGCCGCCGTTGGCAGCAGCGTAGGACAGGGCGATGTCACGGGCCTTGCCGGACTTGTCCTGGTACACAGCGATCAGCGAAGGCACGCCGCCGCCCTTGAGGTACTCCGAGCGCACGGTGTGGCCGGGGCCCTTGGGGGCGACCATGATCACGTCCAGGTCAGCGCGGGGCACGACTTGGTTGTAGTGCACGTTGAAGCCGTGGGCGAAGGCCAGCACCGCGCCTTGCTTGATGTTGGGCGCAACGTTGTTGTTGTACACCTCGGGGATGTTCTCGTCGGGCAGCAGGATCATGACGACATCGGCGCCCTTGACGGCATCGTTGACTTCAGCGACCTTGATGCCAGCGGCTTCCACCTTGGACCAGGACGCGCCGCCCTTGCGCAGGCCAACCGTCACGTTGACGCCGGAATCGCGCAGGTTCTGGGCGTGGGCGTGGCCTTGCGAGCCGTAACCGATGATGGCGACGTTCTTGCCCTTGATCAGGCTCAGGTCGGCGTCCTTGTCGTAATAGACCTTCATGGGGTTCTCCGTAAGTCTCGGGCCGGTGGCGCACCGGCCTCGTTTCAGTGATGGGTCAAAGAAAAGCGGGAAAGGTTCAGACGATGGCACGCGGACCGCAAAGCCCACGGCTGACAAGCGTCATCACACGCGCAGGATGCGCTCGCCGCGCCCGATCCCGCTGGTCCCGGTGCGCACGGTTTCGAGGATGGCGGCGCGGTCGATCGCTTCGATGAAAGCGTCGAGCTTGGCGGCGTCGCCGGTGAGTTCGATGGTGTAGGTCTTGTCGGTGACATCGATGATGCGGCCACGGAAGATGTCGGCCATGCGCTTCATCTCTTCACGCTCCTTGCCCACGGCGCGAACCTTGATGAGCATCAGCTCACGTTCGGTGTAGGGGCCTTCGGACAGGTCCACCACCTTGACCACCTCGATGAGGCGGTTCAAGTGCTTGGTGATCTGCTCGATCACGTCGTCGGAGCCGGTCGTCACGATGGTCATGCGCGACAGCGAGGGGTCTTCGGTGGTGGCCACCGTCAGGCTCTCGATGTTGTAGCCACGCGCGGAGAACAGTCCCACCACGCGGGACAAGGCGCCGGCTTCGTTTTCGAGCAGCAGGGCAATGATGTGTTTCATGTTGATCGTCCTGGCGAGGCTCTTGGGTCATCGGGGCGGTAACCCCGGCGCTGTGGCCTCGCGGTTCGATGAGATTCGTTTGTGTTGGTCAGCCCAGCCGCTGCGGTTCGCCACCCGAAGCGGGCGCCGGCAAGCGCCCGTCCGTGGCGACCTGGGTCGGCCAGGCCACTGTTCAATGCATCAGAGGTCTTCCGAGCCCAGCAGCATCTCGGAGATGCCCTTGCCTGCCTGCACCATCGGCCACACGTTTTCGGTGGGGTCGGTGCGAATGTCCAGGAACACCGAGCGATCCTTGAGCTTGATGGCCTCGCGCAGCGCGCCTTCGACGTCACCCGGGCGCTCGATCAGCATGCCGACGTGGCCATAGGCCTCGGCCAGCTTCACGAAGTCGGGCAGCGCGTCCATGTAGGAGTGCGAGTAGCGGCTGCCGTAGTCCAGCTGCTGCCACTGACGGACCATGCCCAGGTAGCGGTTGTTCAGCGACAGCACCTTGACCGGCGTGCGGTACTGCAGGCAGGTCGAGAGCTCCTGGATGCACATCTGGATCGAGCCTTCGCCGGTGATGCAAAACACATCGGCGTCGGGCTTGGCCAGCTTGATGCCCATGGCGTAAGGCAGGCCCACGCCCATGGTGCCCAGGCCACCGGAGTTGATCCAGCGACGCGGCTCTTCGAACTTGCTGTACTGGGCCGCGAACATCTGGTGCTGGCCCACGTCCGAGGTGATGTAGTAGTCGGTGCCCGCGGTCAACTCGGCGAGCTTTTGCACCACGTACTGCGGCTTGATGACCTCGTCGGAGGTCTTGAACTTCAGGCAGTCGCGCTTCTTCCACTCGTTGACCTGGTTCCACCAGGCGGCCAGCGCGTTCTGATCCGGCTTGGTGGACGACTCCTTGATCTGCGCGATCATCTCGATCAACACGTCCTTCACGTCGCCAACGATGGGGATGTCCACCTTCACGCGCTTCGAGATCGACGACGGGTCGATGTCGATGTGGATGATCTTGCGCTCGACCTGGGCGAAGTGCTTGGGGTTGCCGATCACGCGGTCGTCGAAGCGGGCGCCGATGGCGATCACCACATCGGCGTTCTGCATGGTCATGTTGGCTTCGTAGGTGCCATGCATGCCCAGCATGCCCAGGAAGGTCTTGTCGGAAGCGGGGATCGCGCCCAGGCCCATCAGGGTGCTGGTGCTGGGGTAGCCCAGCATGTTGACCAGTTCACGCAGCTCGTTCGAGGCCTCGCCCAGGATCACGCCGCCGCCGGTGTAGATGTAGGGGCGTTTGGCGTTGAGCAGCAACTGCACGGCCTTGCGAATCTGGCCGCCGTGGCCCTTGCGAACCGGGTTGTACGAGCGCATTTCCACCGACTCAGGGTAGTGGAAAGCGGTGGTCTTGAGCGAGACGTCCTTCGGGATGTCTACCACCACGGGGCCAGGACGGCCGGTGCGCGCGATGTGGAAGGCCTTCTTCAGGGTCGCGGCCAGCTCGGTCACGTCCTTGACGAGGAAGTTGTGCTTGACGATGGGACGGGTGATGCCGACGGTGTCGCATTCCTGGAAGGCGTCCAGGCCAATGGCCGGGGTGGGCACCTGACCCGTGATGATCACCATCGGGATGGAGTCCATGTAGGCCGTGGCGATGCCGGTGATGGCATTCGTCACACCCGGACCAGAAGTGACCAGGGCAACGCCCACATCGCCAGTGGCGCGGGCATAACCGTCGGCAGCGTGAACGGCAGCCTGTTCGTGGCGCACGAGCACGTGCTCGATGGTGTCTTGTTTGTAAAGCGCGTCGTAGATGTACAGCACGGCGCCACCGGGGTAGCCCCACATGTACTTGACGCCTTCTGCCTGCAGGCAGCGCACGAGGATTTCAGAGCCGTTGATGACGTCGCCCGTGTTGGCGATCGCGGCTTGGGACATTTCCATGATGGAAGAACCTTTCAGAATTTCTCTAACGAAAAACGATCGGTGCCCCTCTACACCGGCGTGTCCCACGATGGGACACGGCAGCAGCACTGCGACCACGGATGGCCGTGTGCTCGCCCTTGTGAGGCGGATTTGGAGCCTGCGCGGCCTGCCACGGATGCCCTGTGGGACAAACGACTCAGGCCAGATCGAGATGGCGCAAAACCGACATTATCGCACCCCCGCGAGCCAATTCAAGCCAAGTCGCCCGCCAAACCCACCCAGGCGAGGCCTGATGCCATAATGCGCCCCGGCTCGAATCCCCGGCCTGTTGCCGTCCCCCGCGCTTGACCCCGCTGCCCACGCCTTCCCGAGAAGAAGAACTCAATGCCTTCCTGAAAGGTGTCGAGTCACGCGCCTTCCGGCGCACGGTTTACGCGGTGCGCCAGGACGACGCCGCGCTCGACATCGTCCAGGACGCCATGATCAGGCTGGCCCAGAGCTACGCCGACCGGCCTGCCAACGAATGGCCGATGCTCTTCCAGCGCATCCTCTCGAACGCCACCCTGGACTGGTTCCGCCGCCAGAAGGTGCGCAACGCCGTCTTCACCAGCATCGAAGACCTCGAAGCGGCTGCCGGCGGCGAAGACGGTGACTTTGACCTGCTCGAGGCGCTGCAGGTGGAAGACGTCGGCACGGAAGCTGCTGAAGATCAGGTCAGCCGCGCCGAAACACTGAAACAAATCGAAGAAGAGATCGGACAGCTGCCGGCGCGTCAACGGGAAGCGTTTCTGCTGCGTTACTGGGAGGAACTGGATGTTGCAGAGACGGCCGCTGCCATGGGTTGCTCCGAAGGGAGCGTGAAAACCCATTGCTCGCGAGCAGTTGCTGCCCTGTCCAAAGCCCTGCAAGCCAAGGGGATCACATTGTGAAAACGCGCCACACCAACCAGCTGAATGACGCCCAGCGCGAAGCGCTGCAGGCCCGCTTTGCGCTGCGCGTGACGGCGCGGCTCAACGAAGGGGCCCACGGGCTGCCTCACGACATCACCGAGCGACTGCGCATCGCGCGCGAGCAGGCGATCGAAGCCGCTCGCCTGGCCCACCAGGTCCAGGCCCAGACCAACTTGGGTGTGGTGACAGTGGGCGAGTTGGCCCCCTTGGTCGCCCCCGCCGTCGCCGGGGTGGGCAGCCAGGGTGCCGCCGTGCTCGGCGGTTGGAACGAGACCGCCCAGGCTCGCCAGCCGGGTCGGGGCCGCCGCTTTGACGATGGTCCGCTCTCCTGGGGCTGGCGCCTGGCTGCAGCACTGCCTGTCATGGCCCTGGTGGCTGGACTCTGGCTGGTTCACGCCTACCACGCCCAGGAAAAGGTTGAGGCTGCCGCTGACATCGACACCGCCATCCTCACCGACGATTTACCGCCCGACGCCTACGCCGACCCGGGCTTCGAAGAGTTCCTGCGCACAGACGAACGCACCCCGGTGCGCTCCATCGAGCAGCCGATTCCTGAGGCATCAGGCGACCTCAGCAGTGCCGACAGCGAGGCCGCCGAGGCCACGCCCTGAGGACGTCGCACGCATGCTCTCTTCGTCCTCCTTGTTTTCTGCCTTTCACGCGCCCCTTGTCCGATCGCGTGCGAGCTTGTTCCTGGCTGGAGGGCTGCTGACGCTGACCTGCTTCGGTGTGCTGGGCGGTCTGGCCTGGCACCCATCCGCCCAAGCTTCGACCAACGCTCAAGCCTCATCGCTCGGATCAATTGGCGCGCCCAGTGATTGGTCCCAACTCAGCGATGCTCAGCGCAAGGCCTTGGCCCCCCTGGCATCGCAATGGGCCACCTTGGCGCCGTCCAGCCGCGTGAAGTGGGTCGAGGTGGCACGCCGCTTCCATCAACTCTCCCCGGCTGAGCAGGCGCGGCTCCAGGAGCGCATGGCGAGTTGGGCCGCACTGCCGTCCGACCAGCGTGGCGAAGCGCGCCTGCGCTACCAGCAATCGAGGCAGTTGCCGGCGGATCAGCGCCAGCAGAAGTGGCAGGCCTACCAGGCGCTGTCCCCCGAAGAAAAGCAGGACCTCAGCCGGCAAGCCCAGCGCCGCAGCAAACCCGTGATGCTGCCCGACCGTGTTCCCGGCCCGCGCGAGCCAGCCCAGGCCTTTGCCCACAAGCGGGCGCCCAACGCGTCGGGCACCGCCAGCAAGTCGAATGTGGTGCCCAGCGCCGTGACGTCCGGTGCACGCCAGCCCACGGTGGTGGCCCCCACCGTGGTGAAAGCAGGGGCAGGTGCCACCACACACCTCGTGACCCGGCAGCCTTCGCCCCCCATGCATCAACAGGTGGGCCAGCCCAAAGTCAATGCGGCCAAGGGCTCGGTAGACCCGGTGACCCTGCTGCCTCGCACCGGCGCACAAGGCGCCGCCATGGCCAGCGCGCCAGCCTCCGGTCAGCGCCCCTGACGCCCGCCACAGCGGTGATATCGTTCGCGACTGTTGCCTGCTGGAACCCATGTCTGTTTTTTCGATCCCTCCCCAGGGTGGCCTGAGCGCAGCCCAATTGACTGCACGTGCGCAAGGTCCGGCCGCCCCCCTCGCCCGTCGCATGGCTGCGCTCATTTACGAAGGCGTGCTCCTCTTCGGCCTCGTGATGGTGGTGGGCGCGGTCTACAGCATCGCGGTGGGGCAGCGCCACGGCCTGCAGGGGCGCGAAGGCATGATGGCTGCGCAGTTCATCGCGCTGGCCGCCTACTTCATGTGGTTCTGGACGCACGGCGGGCAGACCTTGGCGATGCGCACATGGCAGGTTCGCTTGCTGAATGCCTCAGGCGGGCCCATTTCACTGTGGCAAGCGCTCACCCGGTTCCTGCTGTCCTGGTTGTGGTTCATGCCGGCCTGGGTGACGGCCTGGCTGGCGGGCTGGCACCAGTCCAAGTACCTGTTTGGCGGCATGCTGGTCTGGGTGCTGTTCTATGCTGGCATCTCGCGGCTGCTGCCTCAGCAGCAGTTCCTGCATGACCTCATTTGCGGCACGCGGGTCATCGATCATCGGGACCATCAACCCGGCGATCACCCACATCAATTGCCTGCCTGAGTCTTTTCAAGTTCCCCATGACCCTGTCCCTCTGTGTTTACTGCGGTTCCCGCGATGGCCTTGACCCTGCTCACTTGGCCGCTGCCCGCGAGGTGGGCCGCCAGATTGGCCTGCGCGGCTGGCGACTCGTCTATGGCGGGGGCCACACCGGCCTGATGGGCGCGGTGGCCGACGCGGCCCTGGCCGCAGGCGCCGAAGTGATCGGCATCATCCCCGACAAGCTCATCGAGCGTGAACTGGGCCACGGCGGTGTCACCGAGTTGCAGGTGGTTGGCAGCATGCACGAGCGCAAGCAAAAGATGGCCGAGCAGTCGGACGCCTTCGTGGCGTTGCCGGGTGGCATCGGCACCATGGAAGAGATCTTCGAGATCTGGACCTGGCGCCAACTCGGCTACCACCGCAAGGCGCTGGGCCTGCTCAACGTGGGTGGCTATTACGACGACTTGCTGCGCTTCATCGACCGCAGCCAGGCAGGCGGCTTCCTCTGGCCCGACGTGCAGGCCCTGCTGCAGGTCGACACCGACATCGGCCGCCTGCTTGATGGCTTGGCTGCAGAAGCCGCCACCCTGAAAGCACAAACGCCACCCGACCAGTTGGCTGGCCCGGGTGGCGTGGCGCCGGGGACTTGATTCCGCCGCCTGATCGAACCGGATCTGAAACGATCGGAGGATCAGGTATGCCCCACATTGGGGCAGCGAAAGCTCAGGAGCAGGTCAGACGGCGGCTTCGTCGGTCTCGCCGGTGCGGATGCGCACGACCTGCTCAACCGGGGTCACGAAGATCTTGCCGTCGCCGATCTTGCCGGTCTTGGCGGCCTTGATGATGGCCTCGATGCAGCGCTCGACGTCGTCGCCCTTGACCACGACCTCGATCTTGACCTTGGGCAGGAAGTCGACCACGTACTCGGCGCCACGGTAGAGCTCGGTGTGGCCCTTCTGGCGGCCGAAGCCCTTGACCTCGGTGACGGTCAGGCCGGTCACGCCCACCTCGGCCAGCGCCTCGCGGACTTCCTCGAGCTTGAACGGTTTGATGACGGCGGTGATTTGTTTCATGGTGAGCACTCCGGGAAATTTGCGTGGCATTGAACCTTATTTAATCACGACTGCCTTCATGCACGAAAGCGGGAGGTGATGGGATAACGCCAGTCTCGTCCGAAGGCGCGGTGGGTGATGCGGATGCCGATGGGCGCCTGCCGGCGCTTGTACTCGTTGAGCTTGATGAGGCGGGTGACCTTGTCGACATCGGCGGGGTCGAAGCCGGCGGCCACGATGTGCTCGATGGACTGGTCCTGCTCCATGTAGCGCTCGAGGATGGCGTCGAGCACGTCGTACTCGGGCAGGCTGTCCTGGTCGGTCTGGTCGGGGCGCAGTTCGGCCGAGGGCGGCCGGGTGATGATGCGTTCGGGGATGGGCTCGACCTGCCCCGCGGCCCTGGCCTCGGCGTTGCGCCAGCGCGAAAGGCGGTAGACCAGGGTTTTGGCGAGGTCCTTGATGACGGCGAAGCCGCCGGCCATGTCGCCATAGAGGGTGCAGTAGCCGGTGGCCATCTCACTCTTGTTGCCGGTGGTCAGCACGATGGCGCCGGTCTTGTTGGACAAGGCCATGAGCAAGGTGCCCCGGATGCGCGCCTGGATGTTCTCTTCGGTGGTGTCCTCGGCGCGGCCCACGAAAAGCGGTGCCAGCGACGCCTTGAAGGCTTCGAACTCGGGCGCGATGGCGATCTCGTCGTGCCGCACGCCCAGGCGCTCGGCCATGTCGCGCGCGTCGATCCAGGAGATGTCGGCGGTGTACGGCGAAGGCATCATCACCGTGCGCACCTTGTCGGCGCCCAGCGCATCCACCGCGATGGCCAGCACCAGGGCCGAGTCGATGCCACCCGACAGGCCGATGATGGCCCCCGGGAAGCCGTTCTTGCCCAGGTAATCGCGCACGCCGGTGACCAGCGCCTGCCAGATCTCGGCTTCGGGCGACAGCGGTGCGGCCATGGCCCCGCCGACGTGGCCGCCCACCTGCACGCGCACGTGCAACGTCGTGGATTCGAAGCTCGGCGCGCGGGCCATCACCTGGCCCGATGCATCGACCGCGAAAGAGGCACCGTCGAAGACCACCTCGTCTTGCCCGCCCACCAGGTGGGCATAGAGCAAGGGCAGGCGCACCTGGCGGGCACGCTCACCCATGCGCTCCTCGCGCTCGGCCGACTTCCCAGCGTGGAAAGGCGAGGCATTGAGCACCACCAAGGCCTGGGCGCCTGCCGCTGCGGCGGCTTGGGCGGGCTCCTCGAACCAGGCGTCCTCGCAGATCAGCACCCCCACCTTCCAGCCATCGGCTTCCACCACCAGCGGGGCCAGGCCGGCCTCGCGGCCACCGACGAAATAGCGGCGCTCGTCGAAGACCTGGTAGTTGGGGAGTTCGCGCTTGGCGTAGGAGCCTTGCACCTGCCCCCCCTGAATCACGCTGGCTGCGTTCAGCAGGCGCGGCACGGCATGCGAGCGCGTGCGCACCCCCGCATCACCTTGGCGCAGTGGGTGCCCAACGATCAGCGTGAGACCATCCAGGTCGGACAGGCTGGCAGCCAGTTGCGCCAAGGTATGGTCACAAGCGCCCAGGAACGCGGGGCGCAGCAGCAGGTCTTCCGGCGGGTAACCGCAAAGGGCCATTTCCGGCGTCACGACCAGTCGCGCGCCTTCGGCGTAGGCTTGGCGGGTCGCATCGGCGATGAGGCGCGCGTTGCCGGCCAGGTCGCCGACAACGGGGTTGATTTGCAGCAGGGCTGCATGGAGCACGGGGGCGGCCGCAGGGGTCACAGCATTCATGGACATGGATCAGGCAAACAGCGCGAGCGACGCGGATGACGCAGGTGGTGCGAAAGGCGCACGGATGCAAGCCCGCATGGTACCGGCAGCGGGCCGGCTGGCGTGGCTCGACCAACCTTCGCAGGTGGGTTCGCAAGAATGGGATGCGTTGCTATCCGGTGTCGAAGGTGGCACGCCTTTTTTGCGGCATGGCTTCCTCATGGCCATGATCGACAGCGGCAGCGCCTGTGCTGACACCGGCTGGCAACCCAGGTTCGTCACCGTGCGCGATGCGCGGGGGCGGCTGATCGGCGCATGCCCGGTCTTCCTGAAATCGCACTCGTACGGCGAGTACGTGTTCGACTGGGCCTGGGCCGATGCGCACGACCGCGCCCTGGCGTCACATGGCCAGCGCTACTTTCCGAAGCTGCTGTCGGCATCACCCTTCTCACCGATCCCGGGCGTGCGCCTGCTGGTGCACCCGGACCTGACCGCCGAAGAACAGGCGGCCGTGCGCCAGCAGATGCTCGCGGCATTGAGCCAGGCCTGCGAGGACGAGGGCTGGTCGTCTGCCCACCTGCTGTTCGTCTCGCCCGATGAGGCACGGCTGGCCGAGGAAGCCGGCTGGCTGGTCAGGCAAGGGGTGCAGTTCCACTGGCACAACCGCGAGCCCGAGCCCTACGCCAGCTTCGAGGATTTCCTGGCCAGCCTGCAGCGCGACAAGCGCAAGAAGATCCAGCAGGAGCGGCGCAAGGTGCGCGATGCCGGGGTCGGCTTCGAGGTGCTCGAAGGCCCCGCCATCACCGAGGCCGACTGGGATTTTTTCCACCGCTGCTACACGCGCACTTACCTCGAACATGGGCAGCGCCCCTATCTCGATCGAAGCTTCTGGTCCATCGCAAGCCAGGCCGGCCCCGATCAGTGGGTGATGTTCATCGCCCACCTCGGTGGCGAGCGCATCGCGGCATCGCTGCTGGCGGTGGACCCGCTCCAGCGACTGGCCTTCGGCCGCTACTGGGGAGCCTTGCAAAGCGTGTCGTGCCTGCATTTCGAGGCGTGCTACCACCAGCCGCTGGCCTGGTGCATCGAGCGGGGCATGCGGCGCTTCGAAGGAGGGGCTCAGGGCGAGCACAAACTCGCGCGGGGCCTGCTGCCGAGCCCAACACATTCGGTGCATTGGCTGCGCCACCCGGGCTTGCGCGAGGCCGTGGCCGATTTCTTGCATCGTGAATCGCAAGGCATCGACCGCTACGTCGACGAGCTGGAAGAGCGGGCACCGTTCAAACCCTCTGGCGAGTCAGCGCAGGCCGATGCAAGATCGTCCGAATAAGACAGGCTGAGAAACCCCATGCAAGCGCCCACCACGCCGGAGAACCGCCCCCTCGGCCTGCCCACCATCCTCGACATCGAGGCCTCAGGCTTCGGCCCAGGTAGCTACCCGATCGAAGTCGGGTTCATCACCGGTGAAGGCCAGGCCTGGTGCAGCCTGGTGCGGCCGGAGACCGACTGGCTGCATTGGGATGAAAAAGCGGCATCCATGCATGGCATCAGCCGCGAGCACATCGAACGGCACGGCCGCAGCGTTGACGACATCGCAGCGGCGCTGAATGAACGCCTGCGCGGCCAGACCGTCTACTCCGACGCCTGGGCCCACGATTACACCTGGCTCAACCGCATCTACGAGTCCGCGCAGCGCAGCCCCAGCTTCAAGCTCGACAACCTGCGCGCCCTCCTCGATGACCAGCAGGCCGCCCACTGGCACGAGGTCAAGGCCACGCTGCAAGGCAAGCTGGGCAGCCAGCGGCACCGCGCCAGCGCCGATGCCCGGCTGTTGCAACAGACCTACCTGGCGGTTCAGACCTGGCGCACTGTCACGGCCTGACACCACGGCCTGACACCACGGCCGGATACCACGGCCCGATACCACCGCAGACGCCCGGCCTGAGCCCTTGGCCGGCACCATCTGCCCCGTGCCTAAAGTCATCGGCCAAATGACCGAAATCCCGATCACTTAATTTTCACCAGACGGGGTTTTGCATGTCTTCATTGATGCCTTTGGAGAGCCGGTGGTCGTTTCCCAATCCTTTCAATGGGGACCACCCAGCCTCCGGAGCCGTGTCGTTGGCCTGCCTTGCTGCGGGTCTGGCGTTGACGCCTTCGGCCCACGCCTCCCTGCAAGTGATCGGGCTGTGTCTGGCATCCATGTCTGGCTGGATGAGTTGGAGGCTTCACGCCCAGATGCGCGGTGCGCTCGCCCGAGCGCGCCACGACGAAGCCACCTGGCAGGTCTGCATGCAAAGCAGCCAAGACGCCGTCATGGTGCTGGAGCGCCGCCACGACATGATGGGCCGTTTCATGGGCTACACCGTCGTGCGGGCCAATCACCAAGCGCACCAGTTGTTCCGCAACGATGGCTTGCCCCTGGCGGGCCAACTGCTCAAAGATGTGCTGCCTGAGGGCGAACATGGCAACTTCCACCAGCGGGTGGCGCTCGCCGCCGAATCGGGACAAGCTCAGGTCGACGAGCATGCCAGCGCCTCGCCCGAAAGAGGCGGCAAACAACGTTGGCTGCATCATCAAATCATCCCGCTGCCCACCGGCATCGCGCTGATCTCGCGCGACACGACCGAGGTTCACGAGTCCATCCAGGCACTGCGTGAACAGGAGGCCTTCTATCGCACCGCAGTCGACAGCCTGCCCATGGCGCTCTACGCACGCAGTGCACGCCCAAACAACAAGGGCCGCTACATCGTCTGGAACCGCCAGGCCTCAGAGATCATGCAGATGCCCGCCGAGCGGGTGCTGGGCCACCGTGCTTGCGACGTGATGCCCTCGGAGATCGCACAACGCGGTGACGCACAAGATCAGCAGGTGCTCGACGACCCTCGCACGCACTTTTTCCCGAACCTGGTGTTTCGAACCCCGAAAGGCGAGCGCCTTGTCGACATGATCAAGACACCGGTCTACGGCGTGGATGGCCAGCTGGACCACATCCTGTCGATCGCCACCGACGTGACCGAAAGCCGCCGCGCCGCCGAGCAACTCAAGCTGGCTTCGCGCGTGATGGAGGAGACCGCCGATGCGGTGGTGGTCAGCGACGCACTTGATCGCATCGTCATGGTCAACCCCGCTTTCTTGAAGATGATGGGGCTGCACCAGGAGTCGGTGATCGGTCAGAGCGCGGAGCTGCTGGGCATGCCTCCGCTGCGAGAAAGCCACCTGCCCGGCGTCGAGACATCGCTGCGTGAAGGCCGACGCTGGAGCGGCGAATGCGTGCTCGTCGGCGTGGAGGGCCGCTCCCTGGAAAGCTGGTTGACGGTCACCACCTTGCGCGGCGATGACCAACAGCTCTCGCAGCACATCCGCGTGCTCACCGACATCTCTGTGCTCAAGGCGCAGCAGCGCGAACTGGCCGAGCAGGCTCGCCGCGACAGCCTCACCGGCTTGCCCAATCGACGCGTTTTCTCGGAGCGATTGCACCAGGCCATGGCCAGGGCGCGCCGCCATCCGCAGAACCTGGCTGTCATGTTCATCGACCTCGACGGCTTCAAAGCCGTCAACGACCGCCTGGGCCACGCAGCCGGCGATCAATTGCTCGTCGAAGTGGCCACGCGGCTTGCGGCTTGCGTGCGCGACACCGATTGCGTCTGCCGCCTCGCTGGCGACGAGTTCACCGTCATCCTCGAGGGCTCGGGCCAACCGGCTGAAGTGCACCGCATCGGCCAGCGCATCATCGAACGCCTGGGCATGCCTTGCGTGATCGGCGACGAAACGGTTTGGCCGGCAGCCAGCGTGGGTGCTGCGATGTTCGAGCTGCACGACACCCACGAGAGCCTGTGCCAACGCGCTGACGACGCGATGTACATCGCCAAGCGCGCCGGCAAGGGCCGGCTGGTGCTGCAAGGAGAGCACCTGGCGTCACATCGCCCCCCATCGATGCGAGAGGCGTGTGCCTGAGGCTGCGCTCCCCGCGATCGAGGGGCGCACCACAACGGTGCCAGGCATCCGCCATCCGGATCACCCTGGTATAAACACCAAGCCCCACCCGTTGGCCTGCTTGTTGCAGGCTGTCGGCGTTTCGCCCACCCTTCCCTTTTGTCGCGCATGCAGCCTCACGACCGCCCCGCCTCCCATTCAGCCGTCAGCCCCTCCGGGGCGACCAGCCGACCTGCGAGGAACCAACGGCAGCGCGTCGTCATCATCGGTTGCGGCTTCGGAGGCCTGGAAGCCGCCAAGGCCCTGGACCAGGCCGATGTCGACGTGGTCGTCATCGACCGCACCAACCACCACCTTTTCCAGCCCCTGCTCTACCAGGTTGCCACGGCCGGCCTTCCCGCGCCTGCCATCGCCGCACCCATCCGCCATGTGTTGCGCAAGCAGATCGCCAAGGGACACCTGACGGTGCTGATGGGCGAGGTGACGTCCATCGACACGGCCTCTTCATGCGTGGTGCTCGATGGCGGCGAACACCTGCAATACGACCAACTCATCGTCGCCGCTGGCGCCACCCACAGCTACTTCGGCCGCGACGAGTGGGCCAAATACGCCCCCGGCCTCAAGACCTTGGGTGACGCCTTCACCATCCGCCGCCGCGTGCTGACCGCCTTCGAGCAGGCCGAACGCGAACCCGACCCATCCAAGCGCGAACCCTGGCTGACCTTCGCCGTCGTCGGCGCGGGCCCCACCGGGGTCGAGATGGCCGGCACCATGGCCGAGATCGCTCAGCACACGCTGAGCGCGGAGTTTCGCCGCATCGACTCGCGTGACGCCCGAGTCATCCTGCTGGAGGGCGCACCGCGTGTGCTCGGCACCTTCACCGAAGACCTCTCGCAGCGCGCCAAGGAGCAGCTCGAAGGCCTGGGCGCCGAGGTGCTGCCCGGCGCCAAGGTCACCAACATCACCGCCTTCGGCATTCACTACGACGTGGCCGAAAAGCAGCCCGATGGCAGCAGCCGCAACGTCTCTCACTTCCTGCCCACGCGCACTGTGATCTGGGCTGCCGGCGTGGCCGCCTCACCTTTGGGCAAGGCCCTGGCCAAAAGCACCGGCTGCGAACTCGACCGCGCGGGCCGGGTGGTCGTGCAGCCCGACCTGACTGTCCCGGGCCACCCGAACATCCACGTCGTGGGTGATCTGGCGAGTGCCAAGAGCTACCTCGACCCAAGCAACCCCACACCCGTGCCCGGCGTGAGCCCGGGCGCCAAGCAAATGGGCCGCAAAGCCGCCTTCAACATCATGCGGCGCATGAAGGGCCTGGAGCCGCAGGCCTTCCGCTACTTCGACTACGGCTCGCTGGCCACGATCGGCAAGCGCGCGGCCGTGGCCATGCTCGACCTGCCTTTCACGAAAAAGCAAGTCCGCTTCAGCGGTTTCGCGGCCTGGCTGTTCTGGCTCTTCGTGCACGTGTACTTCCTCATCGGCTTCCGCAACCGCATGGTGGTGATGATGGATTGGGCCTGGGCCTACTTCACCTCGCAGCGCCACGCACGCGTCTTCCCCGATCCTCACGCGCTGGAGCCGCACAAGGTGCTGGTGAGCGTGGCGGATGCACGGGCAACGCCGCCTGTGGCACCCGCGCCGCGCCAAGTTGGCTGAGGCCAGGCGCCGTTGAACGGTGCCATCCTCCAACGCGGATGACTGTGGGCGCAGGCAGGTGATGCCGGGCGTGGCAACATCGAGCCTGAACGCCTGAAGCGCCAGGCCCCGAGCAGGATCCATCCGTGAACGCCCCCACCCACGCCGCCATCGCATCGCCCGTCCCCGCCCGCTTGAGCACCTTGCGCGCCCGCATGGCGGCCCAGGGTTGGCAGGCGGTGCTGCTGCCCAGCAGCGACCCGCACCTCTCCGAGTATCTGCCTGAGCGCTGGCAGGGCCGCGCTCACTTCAGTGGGTTCACCGGCTCATCGGGCACCCTGCTCGTCGCTGCCGAGCGCGCCGCCGTTTTCACCGACAGCCGCTATTGGACCCAGGCCGAGGCCGAGCTCGCCGGCTCTGGCGTGGACCTGGTCAAGCTCGATGGTGCCTTCAACCCGGCCTGCGTCGAATGGCTTCAAGCTCTGCAGTTGCGTGGCGAGGCGCTCACGCTGGCCGTCGACGGCGCCGTCATGGGCCTGGCCCAGACGCAGCAACTGCAGGCAGCCCTGAAGGACGCCGGCTGGCGCTTGCACACGCGCGACGACGTTCTGGCCGACGCCTGGCCCGATCGCCCTGGCCTGCCCGCCGCGCCGGTGTACGAACACCTGCATCCGCATGCATCCACCTCGCGCACCGACAAGCTGGCCCACGTGCGCCAGGCCTTGGCCGAACGCGGCGCGACGCACCACTGGATCGCCACGCTCGACGACCTGGCCTGGCTGCTGAACCTGCGCGGTGCCGATGTCGAGTACAACCCCGTCTTCCTGGCGCACCTGCTGATCTCGCCAGATGGTGCCGAACTCTTCGTGGGCGAAGGCAAGGTCGACGCTGCGCTCGCCGCGCGCCTGGCCTCCGATGGGGTGCAATGCAGGCCGTATGAGCAGGCCCTGCCTACGCTGACGAAGCTGTCGGGCGGCGCCACTGACGCCGTGCTGTGGCTTGACCCCAAACGCACCACCTGGGGCCTGCGCGAGGCAGTGCCTGAATGCGTGCGCGTGATCGAAGCCATCAACCCCAGCACGCTGGCCAAATCACGCAAGACAGAAGCCGAAGCCGCTCACATCCGCGAAGCCATGGAGCGCGACGGCGCCGCCATGTGCGCCTTCTACGCCTGGCTGGAACAGGCCCTGGGCCGCGAGCACGTGAGCGAACTCACCATCGACGAGCGCATGACCGCCGAGCGCGCGAAGCAGCCCGGCTATGTCTCGCTGAGCTTCCCGACCATCGCCGGCTTCAACGCCAATGGCGCCCTGCCCCACTACCGCGCCACGCCCGAGGCCTTCTCGGTGATCAGCACACCGCAAGGTCTGGTGGCCGAAGGCCTGCTGTTGATCGACTCCGGTGCCCAGTACCTGGGCGGCACCACGGACATCACCCGCGTGTGGGCCATCGGGGAGCCATCGGTGGCACAGAAGCGCGACTTCACGCTCGTGCTCAAGGGCACCTTGGGTCTGTCACGCACGCGCTTTCCGCTGGGCACGCTCGCGCCCATGCTCGACGCCATCGCGCGCGCGCCGCTGTGGGCCGAGGGCCTGGACTTCGGCCACGGCACGGGCCACGGCGTGGGCTACTTCCTCAATGTGCACGAAGGCCCGCAGTCCATCTCCAAGGCCATGCCGAATCCCGACATGGCCATGCAGCCAGGCATGATCACATCCATCGAGCCGGGCTTGTACCGGCCGGGCCAATGGGGCATCCGCATCGAGAACCTCGTGCTCAACGTACCCGTCGCGCCCACTGTGCCCGACGCCGAGCCCGGCACGCCGGAGCACGGCCACTACCTCGCCTTCGAGACGCTGAGCCTGTGTCCCATCGACACACGCTGCATCGACCAGGGCCTGATGCGCCGCGACGAAATTGACTGGCTCAACGCCTACCACGCCGAGGTCCGGCGGCGCCTGACGCCGCACGTGAGCGGCGATGCACTGCGCTGGCTGATGCTGCGCACTGAGCCGATTTGAGCGCGCGCCAAGCGCTCAAACGCTCAAGCTGCTCAAACACAACCTGCCAGCCTCTCCACATCGGGAATGACGATTTCGCGCCGGTTCACCGCGATCAGTCCGCGAGACTGAAGGTCGTGAAGGATGCGGGAAAAGTGCTCAGGCGTGACCGACAGCAGTGACGCGATCGTGCCCTTGCTGGCCGGCAGCGACACCGTGCACGCCGACGTGGCGGCCTGCGGGCTGGTGCGCAAAAGGTAGCTCACGACACGCTGCGCTGCGGTGTGCAAGGTCACGGCCTCGATGTCGCGCACGAGGCGGTTGAGGCGGCAAGAAACCTCGGCCAGCAAGCGCACCGCCAGCTTGGGCTCCGACTGCAGCTCAGCGAGCAATTCGGCGCGGGGCAACAACAGCAGTTGCGCTTCGGTGAGCGCTGCGGCATGGCTGACGTGGCGCATCACGCCACCGCCCTGGGCTGTGGCATCGGCCAGCAGCAATGAACCGCCCAGGCAGGCCGGCGCCGAGACCACCTCGATGACCTTCTCCTGACCGTTGTCAGCGCGGGCGTAGACCTTGATCTGCCCCTTGGTGACGATGTACATGCCCTCGCTGACCTCTCCGGAACGGAACAACTCGTCACCTCGCACCACATGAACGCGCCGGGCCGAGGCGGCCAGACGCGCCAAGGTGGCGTCGGGGGCGTCGCGAAACAGGTTCAGCCCGCGCAGGACGTGGCCTGCATCAAACGGGGCGGGTGGCATGCCATCCTCCTAAAGGGTTCTTCACCCCGTGGATTCTGGGAAAACCCGCCCGCCATGGACTTGATGCCGCGCAAGGATTGTCCGCTTGCCCCAGGCCGCCATGGCATCTGACACGCCTTGGCGGCAACCCTGATGCCACCAAACATTACATGCATTATCATTATTGAACAATCCATGTCACAAATATGATTCCAACACCCAAGAACCTCATCCTCAACCTGCTGCTGGCCTCTGGCGGAGATCCCCTCAGTGCCAGTGACGCCGTGGCGTCCTGCATGCTCTTTGGCATCCGCGAGAACAGCGTGCGGGTGGCCTTGGTGCGCCTCAACGCGGCCGGTCTCATCGAATCTGTGGGACGTGGGGCCTACCGGCTTGGCCCTCAGGCGGCCACGCTCGCCGCCGATGTGGCCAGTTGGCGGCACGCCGAAGAGCGCGTCTGCGATTGGGATGGCGGTTGGTTGATGGTGAGCACCGCCGGCCTGCGCCGCAGCGACCGGGCCGCAGTCCGGCTGCGCGAACGCGCGCTCGCGCTGGCCGGCTTCGAAACCTTGGCGCCTGAGCTGCACATTCGCCCCGACAACCTCAAAGGCCACGCCGAAGGCGCTCGTCACCGCCTGGGGCAACTGGGGCTGGAGGCCGACGCGCACGTTTTCGTCGCACGTGACCTGGCACCCGAACTCGACCAGCGAGCACGCCGGTTGTGGAGCGACAAACACCTTGACCAGCATTACGCACGCACCCGCGCCAAGCTCGCTGCATGGCTGAGAAGCGCCGATCAGCTCGACCTGGAAACTGCGGCCCGCGAAAGCTACGTGCTGGGCAACGAAGCCATCCGCCAGCTGGTTTTCGACCCCCTGTTGCCCCACCCGCTCGTTGACGCCCAGGCCCGCATCGAATTCCGCCAGGCCGTCATCGACTTCGACGCGGCGGGCCACCGCATCTGGCAGCGCCTGTTGCCTTCGCTGCGCGGTTCGGCTGGGAATGGAGGGCTGGACCGCACCGCAGGCCACGCCGACAAGCCCTTGTCCACGCAGGACGAGACCATGCTGCCAGAGCAGCGCTGGCCGCATTGAGTGCATTCGCGCCCATTGATCTCACCTCGCTCATCGACGCCCTCCGTTCACGCAGACACGGCACATCATCTCGACCGACCCCCCCATGCGCTCCCCGACCTCCCCCACCCCAGCCCCCTCCGCTCACGCCACCCCTGGCAACCAGGTCGAGAGCGCCACGCCCACCGAGCTGCCGGCCGTCACGCGCCGCAAGCTCAGGGACCTGTTCACCCGAGAGCAAATCGCCACCTTGACCGAACGCTCGGACTGGCGCGGGGCTTGGGCCATCGCCTCGACCTGGGGCGTGATCGCCGGGGCCTTCGCGGTGCTGGCCTGGTGGCCAAACGTGTTCACCTTCGTGCTTGCATCCATCGTCATCGCCGGTCGCCAGCTCTGCCTGGCCATCCTGCAGCACGAGGGCTCGCACGGCACACTGTTCAAGAACCGCTGGGCCAATGACGTGCTCACCGACTGGCTGTGCGCCCGCCCCATCTGGCAGAACCTGCCCAAGTACAAGGTGCATCACTTCGGGCACCACACCCGCACCGGTACGCTCGATGACCCCGACATCTCGCTGCACGCCGACTACCCCGTGACCCGCGCCTCACTGGTGCGCAAGGTGCTGCGCGACATCTCCGGCCTCACCGGGCTGAAGCTGCTCTACGGCCTGTTCATGATGGAAGCTGGTGTCTTCAAGTGGACGGTGGCGAACCACATCGAGCGCCTGCCGCAAGAAGGCCGCACCTGGCCCGAACGCATCACCACCACGGCGAAGAACATGGCCCCGGTGGTGTTCACCAACCTGGTCCTGTGGGCGGTGCTGGCGGCCACGGGCCACGCTTGGCTGTACTGGGCCTGGGTGGTGGCCTACATCAACCTGCTGCCGCTGTTCGTGCGCATCCGCTCCATCGCCGAGCACGGCTGCCTGCCGCGCACGGCCGACATGTTCCTCAACACCCGCACAACCAAGGCGGGTTGGCTGGCGCGCATGACGGTGGCGCCGGTGCACGTGAACTTCCACATGGAGCACCATGTGATGGCATCGGTGCCCTATTACCGGCTGCCACTCATGCACAAATGGCTGCGCCAGCAGGCAGGTGTGCCCGAAGCGCCGAACTACCTCGAGGTGCTCAAGCTCGCCAGCAACGGCCAAGCCAGGCCAGCCAGCGCCTGAGCGCGGTGCCCACACCCCAACCGGGATGGGGCCCACTCAATCGGGAATGGAGCGCCCGCCAAACCAGCGCTGGCGATGGCTGGCAGCTCAACCCATCATCACCGGGCCGCCCTTGGCGAGCGCACGCTGATAGGCGGGCCGGCTTTCCATGCGCTTGACGTAAGCGGCCAGGTTTGGGTGCTTGGCCACAGCGTCCGAGCGCGACAGCAAGGCCGAGACGGCGAAACTCATCTGGAAGTCGGCCAGGCTGATGTGCTCGCCCGCGAACCATTCGTGGCGACCCAGGTGCTCCTCGATGAAGGCCAGCGAGGTGTTCACGTTCGGGTCGATGAGCTGCTTTTGCACACGCTTGCACAGCTCCCGCGCAATCGGCCGAACGAAAAACGGCATCGGCTGCGTCGGGATCGTCATGAACACCAGCTTCATGACGAGCCAGTTCATCAGCGAGCCTTCGGCGAAATGCATCCAGAAGCGCACTTGCCGGTGCTCGGGCGTGCCGGCCGCTGGCACGAGGCGGGCCGCTTCACCCGGCGCCTGGCGGCCGTATTGCTCGACCAGGTACTCGAGGATGGCGCCTGACTCGGCAACCACCTCGCCCCGATCGGTGATGACGGGGGATTTTCCCAAAGGGTGGACCTGCTTGAGCTCGGGCGGCGCCAGCTTGGTGAGGGGATGGCGTTTGTAAACCTTCAGCTCGTAAGGTTGGCCGAGCTCTTCGAGCAGCCACAGGATCCGCTGTGACCGCGAGGTTTCAAGGTGGTGAACGGTGATCATGCGCGAAGCATAACTTGTTGCAGTGCAGCATGACCACTTGGGTTTACCTTGGGGGGAGCCTGTTGGCTGGGTTGGCCGATGTGGCCGCCGACGAGGCCGACACGGACGCCGCCGTCGGAGCAGCGCCTTCGACATCCCCCAAGCCCCCACCTGCCGCCTGATAGAGCGTGATCAGCGCATCCAGGCGGTTGAAGCGGTTGAGCGCCAGATTGTTCTCTGCCTGGCGGCGGGTTTCCTGGGCGTCCAGCCAGGTTTTCAGCGGCACGGCGCCGGCGCGGTAACGGGCCTCGGACAGGCGCTCGCTATCGCGGGCGGCGCTCACGGCGGCCTGCAATCGCTCGCCCTGTTGTTCGTAGCGCAAGCGCGACGCCAAAGCGTTGTCCACCTCCGACAAGGCCGTGTACCAGCTCTGGCGAAAGCCGCGCACGGCCAGTTCGTGGTCGGTTTTCGAGATGTCGATGTTGCGCTGCACGTCGCGCCATTGCACGAAGGGCAGCAGCAAGCCAGCGCCCAGCGTGCCCACTGGGTCGGCCAGCACGCGGCTGAGCTCGGTCGAGCTGCCGCCCACGCTGCCGGTCAAGGTCAGCTTGGGGAAGGCGGCTGCACGGGTGGCGTCCACCTGGGCCAGGGTCTTGCGCAGGCGCAGCTCGGCGGCGCGCAGGTCAGGGCGGCGGTTCAGCAATTCGGCCGGGGCGCCCGCAGGCACTTCTGGCAATGCGCCCTCAGGCAGGCGGTTGGCCTCGCCCAACGCCACGCCGGGCGGGCCGTCGAACAGGATGGCCAAGGCGTTGCGCGCCTGTGTGCGTTGCAGCAGGAACTGGGTGTGCGCGGCTTCTTGCGCGGCCAACGCCTGCGTGGCCTGCGCCACCTCCAGCCCCGACACGGCGCCCTGGCCTTTTTGGGCTTGTACCAACTCCAGGGTGCGCCGCGCGTAATCGATGCTCTGCTGGCTGGCCTCCACCCGCTGGTTCAGGTAGGCCACCTGCCAATGCAGGCGCGCCGTCGTGCCGACCAGGGCCAGGGCCACAGCCAGACGGTCTTCCTCGGTGGCCTGGGCCTCCCAGTCGGCAGCGCTGCGCAAGGCCGCTACGCGTCCCCACAGGTCGGCCTCCCAGCTCAGGCCGAGGGAGGCGCTGTTGAGGCGGGTCGTGTCGCCGCCATCCAGCGGACGCGACGCGGAGCTGTTGCCTTGCAAGCTCACCGTGGGCAACTGGTCGCTGGCGGCCTGGCCGGCCACGAACTGGGCGCGGCGCACCCTCAGCGCGGCTTGCGCCAGGTCGTTGTTGCGCGCCAAGGCTTCGCGGATGAGCTGGTGCAAGGCCGGGTCGTCGAAGGCGAGCCACCAGGGTGACAACGCAGGCGGTTGCTCGCGCGATGGGTTGGCCGAAGCGCTGCCTTCACCGCCTTCGGCCAGGCCCGCACTGGCTGGGCTGGCGGAAGCGTAGCTCGCCGGCACGGTCAGCGCCGGACGCTCGTAGGAGGTCGAGGCGCAACCGGCCAGCAAAGCGCTCGCGCTCGCCAGCGTCAACGCCCACATGGCCGCGCGGGCCACCGGCTGGCGCCTGGCCGTGATCGGTGTGGCAGGCCCCGAGCGTGAACCGTTCGCGTGCTCGGCGCCATCAACGGCATTCACGCGATGGGCCGCTGCGTGATGGAAAAGAATGAAGTCGTTCATGGGCATGTTTGTGGCAGCTCGCGGGTCGGCCTCACTGCCGGCTCAGCGCGTCGACCGGGTCGAGCTGCGCCGCGCGGCGCGCCGGCAGGAAGCCGAACACCACCCCGATCAGCGAAGAGACACCGAAGGCCGTCACGATCGAAGCCGTCGAATACACCATGCTGAAGCCGGTGTTGAACTGATCGAAGATCACGCCCAGGCTCAGGGCCAGCGCAATGCCCAGCCCGCCGCCGAGCAGGCACACCAGCACCGCCTCGATGAGGAACTGGCGCAGGATGTCAGACTGCCTGGCGCCCACGGCCATGCGCACGCCGATCTCCTGCGTGCGCTCGGTGACCGACACCAGCATGATGTTCATCACCCCGATGCCGCCCACGATCAGCGAGATCACCGCGATCGAGGAGATCAGCAGTGTCAAGGTCTGCGTCGTGCTTTCGATGGTCTGGCGGATGCTGTCGCTGTTGCGCACGAAGAAGTCCTTCGATGCATGGCGCTGGGTCATCAGCTTGGTGATGCCCTGCTCGGCCGCCGACGGGTTCGCGCTGTCGCTGATGCGCACGGTGATGTTGCGCAGGTGGTTCTGCCCCATCAGGCGTCGCATCGCCGTCGTGTAGGGCACCCACACGTTCAGGTTGTCAGACATGTTGAAGCCACTCTCGGAAGGCGCCGTCACCCCGATGACACGCACCGGTACGCTGCCCAGGAAGATGACCTGGCCCACCGGATCCTCGCCATTCGGGAACAACGCAGCCTTCGTGTTCGGGTCGATGACAGCCTCTTGCGTCTGGCGGCGCACGCTTTCGTCGTCGAAGGCCTGGCCCTGGGCGATGTCATAACCCTTGACGCGGAAGAACTGGTCACCCACGCCCGCGACGTTGGCTGTCGCCTCGACGTTGCCACGGCGCAGGGTCACGCTGGTGCTCACGCTGGGCGTGACGCTGTCGACGTAGTTGAGCTGCGCCAGCGCATTGGCGTCGGCGGGCACCAGCGTGCGGATGCGGCCGGCCTGGCGGTCGCCGAAGTTCTTGCCGGGGTAGATGTCGATGGTGTTGGTGCCCATTGCCGCGATGTCCTTGAGCACGCGCTGGCGCGAGCCTTCGCCCAGCGCCACCATCGACACCACCGAGGCGATGCCGATGATGATGCCGAGCATGGTCAGCAAGGTGCGCAGCCGGTGCCCGGCCATCGCGCGCAGCGCCATGGTGAAGGCCTCGTTGAAGCGCCCCCACACCGCCGCCCACGAGGCCTCGGGCTGCATGGCCGGGCGCGCGGCCGCCCGCTTGACGGGCTCGGCCCCTTCGGACACACGGTCGGCGACGATGCGCCCGTCCGCCACCTCGATGATGCGCTGCGCGTGCGCCGCCACCTTGGCATCGTGGGTGACGATGATGACCGTGTGGCCATCGGCGTGCAGCTCCTGGAGGATGCGCATCACCTCTTCGCCGCTGACGCTGTCGAGCGCCCCGGTGGGCTCGTCGGCCAGGATGACGTCGCCGCCGTTCATCAATGCGCGCGCGATGGACACGCGCTGCTGCTGGCCGCCCGAGAGCTGCCCCGGCCGGTGCTCGGAACGTTCTTCGAGCCCCAAGCGCTTGAGCAGGGCCAGCGCACGCTCGCGACGGCGCGCCGGGCTGTGCCCCGCGTAGATCGATGGGATCTCCGTGTTGCCCACAGCCGTCAGGTCACCCATCAGGTGATAGCGCTGGAAGATGAAGCCGAAGTGCTCGCGCCGCAGCCGTGCAAGGTCGTCGGGCGCCATGTCGGATGTCGGCTGGCCAGCCACGCAGTAGGTGCCGCGCGTGGGCCGGTCCAGGCAACCGAGGATGTTCATCAACGTGGACTTGCCAGAGCCGGACGCGCCCATGATGGCCACCATCTCGCCGGCCTGGATGCTCAGGTCGATGCCCTTGAGCACGGCCACGGTCTCATCGCCCGAGGGAAACTCCCGCCAGAGACCGCGCACCTCGAGCAAGGGCGTTCCTGGCCCGGCTTGCACCATGGCGCCCTGCCCGGCCTCGATCCGATCGATCTCGCTGTGCATCAGAACATGCCCGGCGGACGACGCCCACCGCCCGATGCGCCGCCGGCCGAGGCCTCGCCAACGACCACGCGCTCGCCTTCTTTGAGGCCCGACAGCACCTGCGCCTGCACGCGGTTGTTCAGGCCCACCTTGACCTGGCGGTCAACCACCCGCTGCGCGCCCGGCTCGCCCTCGAGCACCCTCACGCTGTACGTGCCGTCCTTGCGGTTGCGCTTGCCCAGCGCCGAAGCCGGTATGGCCAGCACGTCATCGGCCTTGGCCAGCACGATGAAGACCTGCGCCGTCATGGCGACGCGCAGCTTGCCATCCGGGTTGGGCACCTCGAACAGGCCGTTGTAGTAAATGGCGGCGGTGGTCGCCGACGAGGTCGTCGTCGTGGTCTTGGTGCTGGTGTCGACCTGCTCTGACTCGGGCGAGGGCTCGATCGAGCGCAGCTTGGCCTCGTAGCGCTTCTGCGGCTCACCCAGGATGGTGAAGTACACCGGCAGCCCCGGCTTGACCCGCACCACATCGGCCTCCGAAATCTGGGCCTTGATGAGCACATGATCCAGACGCGAAAGCTTGATGATGGTCGGCGCCGACTGCACCGCGTTCACCGTGCGCCCCTCTTCGGCGATCACGCCCGTGACCACGCCATCGATGGGCGCGACGATGCGCGTGTAGCCCAGGTTGACGCGGGCCGTGTCCACCGAGATGTTGGCCTGCTTGATCTGGGCCTGCAAGACGTTGATGTCGGCGCGGGTGGTGGCCAGCGTGGCCTCGGCGGCATCGAGATCGGCCTTGGAGCCGGCGTCCTGCTTGAACAGGCCTTGTTGCCGCTGGTAGGTGACCTCGGCCTGCCGGAAAAGCGCCTGCTTGGCCTGCAACTGCGCTTGCAGCAAGGCCACCTGCGCTTCGGCGTTGCGCAGCGTGTTGGCCTGGGTGGTGGAGTCGATCTCAGCGAGCAACTGGCCCTGCTTGACCTGGTCGCCCAACTGCACATGCAGCTTCTTGATCTGGCCCGAGACCTGTGCACCGACGTTCACATCGCGCTCGGAGTTGATGGTGCCGGATGCCAGCACCGTGTCCTCCAAGTCGGTGCGCTCGACCGTGGCGGTGATGACCTCAGGCGCGGGTGGCTTCTTGATGAACTTGGCGTAAACACCCCAACTCGCCAGCGCGATCACCCCCAAGACGGCGAACAGGCGCCAGCCGGACCACCAGGATTTGTTCTTGTTCAAACTTGTCATGCCTTCAGTTTCACAGCGCCGTGTTGTGGCTCACAGTCTCGCAGGTTAAGCGAAGTAAAGTGTTGACATGCCACCCGTCACCCTCGTCACAGGCGCCAGCCAGGGCATCGGCGCCGCCACCGCCCGCCTGCTCGCACAGCGCGGTCATGCCCTGCTCATCCACTTCGCACACCGGGCCGATTTGGCACAAGCCGTCGCCGAAGACTGCTTGCGCCTGGGCGCCCCGAAGGCAATCATCGCTCAGGCCGACCTTGCCCAGGAAGCCGAGGTGCTGGCGCTGTTCGCTCGCCTGGACGCCTCGCTGCCAAGGCTGACAGGCTTGGTCAACAACGCCGGCATCGTCGACCAGACCGCGCGGCTCGACGAGATGAGCGCCGAGCGCATGCGCCGCATGCTGGCGGTCAACGTCTTCGCTCCGATGCTCTGCGCCCGCGAGGCCGTGCGCCGCATGTCGCGCCGGCATGGCGGCGAAGGTGGCGTCATCGTCAACGTTTCCAGCAGCGCGGTGCGCACCGGCTCGCCTTCGCAGTACGTCGACTACGCCGCCAGCAAGGGCGCGATCGATGTCTTTACCAGCGGCCTGGCGAAAGAGGTGGCCGGCGAAGGCGTTCGCGTGGTCGCCGTGCGCCCCGGCATCACGGACACCGGCATCCACGCCACCGGTGGCGAGCCGGACCGTGCCCGACTCATGGCGCCGCAATTGCCCATGGGGCGGGCGGCCAAGCCCGAAGAGGTCGGCGAAGCCATCGCCTGGCTGCTGTCGGATGCGGCCAGCTACACGGCCGGTGCCATCCTCGACGTCACGGGCGGGCGCTGATCAGTTCCAGCACCAGGCGCACACGGGCTTGGGCTGGCGTCCAGTGGCCCGCTGCGGGCCAGGCGTCGCCATCGCGGGGCTGCACGCCACCCCGCGCGGTGCGGCTGCTGCGCCACACGGCCACGCCTGCATCGCGGGCGCGTTGCATGGCCTGCGCCAGCTTTTCGTGCACCGTCCCGTGGCCGGTGCACGCGACCACCAGGCCAGCCAAAGCTTGGCCAGACGCGTGCACATGTGCCAGCGCCGCGTCCAGCAGCCAGCCATCGGCGTCGGCATGGCTGGTGATCAGCTCGACGCGGGGTGGGAACGGCGTCTCCAGCAGCACCCGCCATCCGCGCGCCTCGGGGCTCGGCCAGCTCGTCAAATCATCAAGCGGCTCGGCGCCGCCCCCATCGAATGCATCGATGGCGTGGCTGTGGGCCTTGCGCACGTCGCGCGCCGACCACACGCGGCCGGCCAGCGCCGCGACCACGCCACCTTCGCCGCGTTGCGCTGCGGCTTTGGCCACCTTCACGGCATGGGCCAGGTTGGCCGGGCCATCTGCATCTGGCGCAGAGGCAGGACGCATGGCCGCTGTCAGCACGATGGGCTTGCGGCCGTCATGCAAGGCGTGCAGCAGGCAAGCGGTTTCCTCCAGCGTGTCCGTGCCATGGGTGACGACGATCGCAGAGACCGCCTCATCGGCCATGGCTTCTTCGATCGCATGTCCGAGGGCCTGCCACGTGATCCAGCCCATGTCCTTGCTGTCGACCTGGGCGACCTGCTTCGTGGCCAACGGGACGTGCGCAAGCTCGGGCACGGCCGCCACCAGTTGCTCAACGCTCAATTGCGCGGCGCGGTAGGCCCATTGGCGGTTCGGATCGGAGGCCGTGCCGGCGATGGTTCCGCCGGTGCCGAGGATCAACACGTGCGACATGAAGCCTCTCCAGCATCCCAAGGCGTGGGATGGTTGCGCAATGGCGACGCCTCGGGAAAGTGTCGCAACAAAATACTGGACAAACAAACAGCCCTGTATAAAATGACAGTCATTCGCTTCATCGCGTTGCCCGCCGGGCAATTCCAACCAGATGGCCGACGATAAACCCAAACTCACCCCGCGCCAGCAGCAGATCTTCGAGTTGATCCAGCGCAGCATCGCGCGCACCGGTGCGCCGCCTACCCGGGCCGAGATCGCCTCGGAGCTGGGTTTCCGCTCGGCCAACGCCGCCGAAGAACACCTGCAAGCCCTGGCGCGCAAGGGCGTGATCGAACTCGTGGGCGGCACCTCGCGCGGCATCCGCTTGAAGGCAGGCACGCTGCGCACCGTCAACGAAAGCCGCCGAGACGAAACCCAGCGCGGCAATGCAGGCGGCAAACCCGGCCTGCCCTTCAGCCTGCCACTGCCCGGTCTCGAACAACTGGTCCTGCCCTTGGTCGGCCGTGTGGCTGCGGGCAGCCCCATCCTCGCACAAGAGCATGTGGAGCAGACCTACGCAGTAGAGCCCAGCTTGTTCACCCGCAAGCCCGATTACCTGCTGCGCGTGCGGGGCATGAGCATGAAGGACATCGGCATCCTCGATGGCGACCTGCTGGCCGTGGCCCGCACTCGCGAGGCCCGCAACGGCCAGATCGTGGTCGCCCGCATCGGCGACGAGGTCACCGTCAAGCGCTTCCAGCGAAGCCCGCAGGGCATCCAGCTCCTGCCGGAGAACCCCGATTTCGAACCCATCCTCGTGTCGCCCGAACAGGACGACTTCGAGCTCGAAGGCCTGGCTGTCGGACTGATCCGCAACCAGCCCCTCAACTGATCTGCCAACAGATCCGAACCGACGTGTTTCTGTAGGCCCCTTGCCGAATGGGCAAAGGGGTCAAGGTGGCCACCGCGGGTGGCGGGCATTGGCGCCAACAACTGGCGCGATTCCCGCGGGAGGCTTGAGCAATCGAATCCTGCCGAACTTCACAGCTTTCGGAGTTCACCATGATTCACCACCTCGCACGCGCCCTCGCCGTCCGCCACAACACCAGCGCCCTGGCGGCGGCTGGCGCCACCGAACCAGGCTCGGCTCAGCGGCCATCAAGTCAGCAACCGGTGCGACCTCGCCCCCTCACACCGTGGGGCACGCCACCACGTGGCAGCCTGGGCCGCCTCATCGACTTCCCGCGTTCGGCTCAGGCACCTTTTTCTGCCGCTCAAGCCAGCCCCCCGGCGCCTCGAGCTGTGCGCATCTCGGTCGACCCGCATGACGCGCGCCGCACGGTGATTGCTGGCAAGTTCGCCGAAGTGTGTGCGGCGCTCGACCGCCTCGTGCTGGAGCAGGAAGCGCTGGCCTGAACCACGCATCGGCGAACCCGTCTCAGCCAGACATCAGCCCATGTGCAGACCGCCGTTGACGGAGAAGTCAGCACCCGTGGCGAAACCCGCCTCGTCGCTCGACACCCACGACACCATCGAAGCAATTTCTTCCGGTGTGCCCAGGCGCTTGACCGGAATCGTGGCCACGATCTTGTCCAGCACGTCAGGGCGGATCGAGCGGACCATCTCGGTGCCGATGTAGCCTGGCGACACGGTGTTCACCGTCACGCCCTTGTTGGCCACTTCTTGCGCCAGTGCCATGGTGAAGCCGTGCATGCCAGCCTTGGCTGCCGAGTAGTTGGTCTGGCCGAACTGCCCCTTCTCGCCGTTGACCGAGCTGATGTTCACAATGCGGCCCCAGCCACGGTCCACCATGTCGTCAATGACCTGCTTGGTGACGTTGAAAAGGCTGTTGAGGTTGGTGTCGATGACGGCGTCCCAATCGGCCTTGGTCATCTTGCGGAACATGCCGTCCTTGGTGATGCCGGCGTTGTTGACCAGCACGTCGATCGGGCCGTGCTCGGCCTTCGTCTTCTGGAAGGCCGCCACGGTCGAATCCCAATCCGACACATTGCCCACCGACGCGTAGAAGGTGTAGCCCAGGGCCTTTTGCTCTTCCAGCCACTTGGCGTGATCGCGGCTCGGGCCACAACCGGCGATGACCTTGAAGCCATCCTTGTGCAGGCGCTGGCAGATGGCGGTACCGATGCCACCCATGCCGCCGGTGACGTAGGCTACTTTCTGACTCATGTGATGCTCCTCTTTGGGCTGTGAACTGCGAAGGGATCGCGCCCTGATGACTGATGACGGGCGCGACGAAAACGATTCGGTCGAAAGGTGAAGATCAAAATGCGAGGCGACTCGCTTCAGCGCTCGATGGTGAGCGCCACGCCCATGCCACCGCCGATGCAAAGCGAAGCGATGCCCTTCTTCGCGTCGCGGCGTGCCATTTCATGCAGCAGGGTCACCAGGATGCGGCAACCCGACGCGCCAATGGGGTGGCCAATGGCGATGGCGCCGCCATTGACGTTGACCTTGCTCGTATCCCAGCCCATTTCCTGGTGCACGGCGCAGGCCTGGGCCGCAAAGGCTTCGTTGATTTCGAGCAGATCGAGGTCGGCGGCCTTCCAGCCGGCGCGCTCCAGGGCGCGACGGGCAGCCGGCACCGGGCCCATGCCCATGATGGCCGGGTCCAGTCCCGCGCTGGCATAGGAAGCGATGCGGCCCAGCACCTTCAGGCCCAGTTGCTCGGCGCGCTTGGCGCTCATCACCATCACAGCGGCGGCACCGTCGTTGATGCCCGAGGCGTTGCCCGCGGTCACGCTGCCGGCCTTGTCGAAAGCGGGGCGCAGGCCGGCCAGGGCTTCGGCGTTGGTCTTGCGGTTGACGAACTCGTCGACATCGAAAGCCAGCGGGTCGCCCTTCTTCTGCGGGATCAGCACCGGCACGATCTCGTCCTTGAAGCGGCCAGCGTCTTGCGCTGCGGCGGCCTTCTGCTGCGAAGCCAGGGCCAACGCGTCCTGAGCCTCGCGGCTGACGCCGTATTGCTTGGCCACGTTCTCGGCGGTGATGCCCATGTGGTACTGGTTGTAGACGTCCCACAGGCCGTCGTTGATCATGGTGTCGACCAAGGTCCAGTTGCCCATGCGCTGGCCTTCACGCGAGTTGGGCACCACGTGGGGCGACGCGCTCATGTTCTCCTGCCCACCAGCGATGACCACTTCGGCATCGCCGTCGCGGATGGCCTGGGCAGCCAGCATCACGGCCTTCAGGCCCGAGCCGCACACCTTGTTGATGGTCATGCCGGGCACGGCGTTGGGCAGGCCCGCCTTGATGACGGCCTGACGTGCGGGGTTTTGACCGCAGCCTGCCTGCAACACCTGGCCCATGATGACCTCGCTGACCTGATTGCCCGGCAGGCCTGAGCGGCGCAGCAGATCTCGGATGACGGTGGCGCCGAGTTCGGCGGCGGGGACCTTGGCGAGCGAGCCGCCGAACTTGCCAACCGCCGTGCGGGCAGCGGCAACGATCACGATGTCGGTCATGGTGTGTTCCTTTGATTCAGGTTGACGAGGCCAGGGCCGCTTTTGGCAGCCCCGGAATCAGGCCTTGCGCTTGACGTAACGGCCAGGCGCGGCCTCGATGACGGGATGCTGCGCGCTACCGGGTTTCTTGGGCGCGGGCACCATCTTGCCGGACTGCTCGGCGAGCCAGCCAGACCACACAGGCCACCAACTGCCTGGCTGCTCTGAGGCGGACGCCATCCAGGACTGTGCGCTGGCAGGCAAGGTCCGTGCCGAGCTCACCCAGTGGCTGCGTTTTTTCTTCTCGGGTGGATTGATCACGCCAGCGATGTGACCAGACGCGCCAAGCACAAAAGTGCGTGGGCCGCTCACCACCTGCGTGGACGCGTAAGCGCTGTCCCAAGGCACGATGTGGTCTTCGCGCGAGCCATAGATGAAGGTCGGCATGTCGAGGCGGCGCATGTCCAGTGGCACGCCGCAGACCTCGACTGCACCGGGCTGGCAAAGCTTGTTCTCGAGGTAGGTGTTGCGCAGGTACCAGGTGTACATCGGCCCCGGCAGGTTGGTGCTGTCGCTGTTCCAGTAGAGCAGGTCGAAAGCCGGTGGCAGCTCACCCTTGAGGTAGTTGCCGATGACGTAGTTCCAGACGAGGTCGTTGGGACGCAGGAAAGAGAACGTGGCCGCGAGTTCGTTGCCGCGCAGCAGCCCCCCGCCCATCGGGCTTTCCGGGCCCAAGGTCATCTCGCGCATGCGCACCATGGCCTCGTCAACGAACACGTCCATGGTGCCGGTGTTGACGAAGTCCAGGAAGGTGGTCAGCAGGGTCAGGCTGCGCACCGGCTTACGGCCTTGCGCGGCCAGCGTGGCCAAAGCAGTGGCCAGCAACGTGCCGCCCACGCAGAAGCCCAGCGCGTTGATCTGGTCCACGCCGGTGATGTCGCGCGTGACGTCGATGGCGCGCGTCACGCCCTGCTCGACGTAATCGTCCCAGGTGGCCTGAGCCAGGCTCTCGTCGGCGTTGACCCAGCTGACCATGAACACGCGATGCCCTTGCGAAAGCAGGTAGCGCACCAGCGAATTGTCTGGTTGCAAGTCGAGGATGTAGTACTTGTTGATGCAGGGCGGCACGAAGAGGAAGGGCACCTCGTGGACCTGTGCGGTCAGCGGCTTGTACTCGATGAGCTGGAAGAAGGGGTTTTCGTAGACCACCGAACCTTCGGTGGTCGCCACGTTGACGCCCACTTCGAACACGCTTTCGTCCGTCTGCGACATGTGCCCCTGGCGGATGTCGCCGAGCAAGTGATTCAGGCCTTGCGTGAGGCTCTCACCCTTGGTGCTGATCGCCTTGCTCAACGCCTCCGGATTGAAGGCCAGGAAGTTGGAAGGCGAAGCCGCGTCCGCCCACTGCTGGACGGCGAAGCGAACGCGCTGGCGGGCTTTTTCGTCGCCATGCAGGTTGTCGGCCAAGCGCTGCAGCGTGCGAGCGTTGAGCAGGTACATCGAGGCCATGAACGCGCTGCCCGGCGACTTCTGCCACTCAGGCGAGGCGAAGCGCTTGTCGTTCACCTTGACCGAATCAGGCTGCTGCAGCGCCTGGTTCCAGATCTCGCCGGCTTGCTGCAGGTAATCTTGCTGGATGGACTGAAGCTGTTCAGAAGGGATGCTCAAACCCGCCAGCGATTGCAAGGTGGCACCCAGGCTCTGCCCCATGGCTTCGACGGCCTGCCCGACAGGCTCCAGGCCCTTGATGAAATCGGGCCCACCCACGTTTTGCGCATGGGCAAAAACCTTCTCGGCAAAATGAGGCAGATCACCCTTCGCCAGCCCCTTGGCGGGGGCATTGGGGCGGGCCTTGGCAGACCTTGGAACCGTCTTCGGCGAGGCTTTCCGAGCGGCTTTCTTGGCTGCCGGGGTGTTGGCAGGTGATTTGGATGCGGCTGTGGATGAGGCCTTGGACGAAGCCTTGGGCGCGGCCTTCGAGGAGGCCTTGGCGGCGTCCACTGAAGCGGCCTTGGATGGGGCCACGGATGCAAGCAACTCGCGCTTTGCGCGAGACCTCTGAGCGACAGCCATATGTCTCCTGTTTCCGGGCTGGTTCCGGTTTGGTCCGGAATCATGAGCCACGTTTGTTTCCGTATTCTGAACCTTGGGCAACGAATGTGAAGGGGCCGCTGCTGTCTTTGGCATCATTCCAACATGCCCGGCACATTCGCGGTGTGGGCGAAGACCCTGGCCTCAGCCACACCAAAACCGAGAATCGAAACCAAGAGATGTGGATCGTCACGATCGCCTGGATGTACGTCACCTTGATGATGGCCCTGGCCGAGGCCACCAACCCGCAAGGCACGGTGTTGGGCGCCATCTTCACCTTCTTGCTGTATGGCTTGGGGCCGCTCGCGCTCGTGCTGTACCTCCTGGGTGCGCCGGCGCGCCGCAAAGCCATCCGCCAGGCGCAACAGGAAGCGTTGCAGCGACAGCGGCAGGACTCAAACGCGGCTCAGGCCGCTGTTCAGGCAGATGGCGGCAGCTTGCCGACCGCTGCGCCCGTCACGCCGGTGCGAGAAGAACCGCCCGGGTGTTGAGGCGGTGCACCACTGGCCGCCGGTGACGTGCCGCACACCCAGCGCCTGCAAGCGGTCCCTCGCCAAGCCCGGCAAATCGGCCAGCCACTTGCCCGGCCGACCGGCTCGGGGCTCGAACCGGGGCGCAGCGACGCCATCCACCGGATCCAAGCCGAAACCCATGAGCACATCTGCGCCAACTTCGAACGCCGCAGGCCCGATGCACGGGCCCAGCCAGGCACGCAGGTCAGCCGGGTCGCTGCCCGAGGCTTCGCACAGCGCCAGCACCCCGGTGTGCACGATGCCGCGCCCCGAGGGACAGCCCGGGCCGCTGCCAGCCAGTCCCCGCCAGCCCGCATGCAAGGCCGCCACACCATGCCCATCGGGCGCTGCCAGCAACACGGGCAGGCAATCGGCCACCATGACCACACAGGCCACGCCAGGTTCGGTGCTCAGGGCGCCATCAGCCCGGATCGGTGCTTGATCAGGCGCTGAAAGCTGCGACTCGGCGCGCAGGCGGACCACGGCCTCGCCATGCACCTGCTCCATGAAGACCGGCCGGGCCGGCAGGCCTCGCGCCAGCACTTCGCGGTTCGCACGCACGCGGTCGATGTCATCGCCAACGTGGTCACCCAGGTTGCATGAGGACCACGGGTCAGGGCTGACACCCCCCGTGCGCGCCGTCATCACGGCGGTGACGCCAGGCCCCATCGGCACGGTCATCCAGCCCTCGGGCAGAGGTGGCGCCCCGGCAGGCGAGGTGTCTTGCAAGGAGGCTGGAGAACGGGGGTGATCGGTCACGTGTTGGAGCTTGGCTATGATCCCGCCCGCATGCTAACGCGCCCTCATGTCCCCCATGGCCCTTCGGCCAGCGCATCGATTCCGCTGCGCGTGACCCGCCGCCGTGCCGCTTCCTGCCTGGATGGGCGGCAGCCCGTCTCGCCCCTGTTGCGCCAATGGCTTTCAGCGCCCGGATCGCTGACGGCACGCCTGCGCCTGCATGGAAGGGTGCGCGTGGAGGTGCTCGACCAGGGACGCCGCCGGCTGTGGCCGCAGGAGAGGCGTGCGCTGGGCTGTGGCGTGGGGCATGTGCGCGAAGTGGTGCTGCGCATCGACGAGCGTCCGGCTGTGTGGGCGCGAAGCAGCGTGCCGGTGCGCGCCGTCAAAGGGCCGTGGCAGGCCATCCGTGGCCTGGGCACCCGGCCGCTGGCGGAGCTGCTGTTCAGCCACCGGGCGGTGCGCCGAGGACCTTTGCGGGCGCTGCGTTTGACAGCCCATGGCCCGGCGGGCTCGCACATGGCCCGCCAGTGGGCGCGGCTTCATCCAGCAGCCGACGCGGTGGCTGCTGGCGACATCTCGGCATCCCCATCGTCTTCGAGGTCATCGTTGCTTGGCCCCGCCCCGTGCTGGGCCCGCCACTCGCTCTTCCTCCACCACGGTCAGCCCCTGCAAGTGCTGGAGGCGTTCGCGCCATGGGTGGGGCTGCTGGGTTGTCGCCCCTGTTGACTTCAACGGCATGGCTGACACAGGCCAGCCACGTGCATGCCCTACACTGGTGGTCATGCTGTTTTCACGCCGAATCGAGCACTGTCAAGTCTGTGGCACGCCGGTGGAGCACAAGGTGCCCACCGACGACAACCGCGAGCGCGCGGTCTGCCCGGCGTGCCAGCACATCCACTACGTCAACCCGCTGAACGTGGTGGGCACCCTGCCCGTCTGGGGTGAACAGGTGCTGCTGTGCAAGCGCAACATCGAGCCCCGCAAGGGCTTCTGGACGTTGCCGGCCGGCTTCATGGAGCTGGGCGAGACCACCGAAGAAGGCGCCGCCCGCGAGACCGACGAGGAAGCCGGCGCCCGCATCGAGATGCAGGGGCTTTATTGCGTGCTCAACGTGGTCAGCGCGGGCCAGGTGCACCTGTTCTACCGCGCCCGCCTGCTCGATACCGACTTCAACCCAGGCCCCGAGACGATGGAAGCCCAGCTTTTCCATCAAGACGAGATCCCTTGGGACGATCTGGCCTTCCGCACGGTTCGCATGACCCTGGAACGGTTTTTCGCCGATCGAAAAAAGGGTCAATTCGACGTGCATTGCGCCGATATCCGGTGAGCATGCCGTCCGGGAGCTTCTCGTGCGGCGCACGCCACCTCGCACGAAAGACGCCTTGACCGCATGAACGCGCCCCAAGACACCCCCCTGGCAGCCGCCCCCCGCGCCAACGTCGCGCCTGCGTCGACACCCGTCGTGCCGACACCGGAACCCCGCTTGCGTGAGGACCTGCTGGCCCCCGATCCGCTGCTGGATTGCCTCATCGAGGTCTGCCGCATCCACGGTCTACCGGCCTCGCGCGCCAGCCTGAGCGCCGGCTTGCCCCTGAACCAGGAGGCGCTGCCGGTGTCCTTGCTGGAGCGCGCCGCCGCCCGCGCCGGCTTGGCGACCAAGCTGCAGCGTTGCGAACTCAAATCGATCGACCCCAGCACGCTGCCGGCCATCCTGCTGCTCAAGGGCCAACAGGCCTGTGTGCTGCTGGGCGTAGAGCAGGGCGAGGCCCGGCTGCTGATGCCGGAGAGCGGCCAGGGCACCGTGCGCCTGCCGCTGAAGGAACTCGCTGAGCGCCACACCGGCGTGGTGGCCTTCGTGCGGCCGCACTTCCGCTTCGACGAGCGCACCCCCGCCACGCGCAAGACACGCGCCAGCCACTGGTTCTGGGGCCCGGTGCTGGCCCAGCGATTCGTCTACCGCGACGTGTTGTGGGCGGCGCTGCTGGTCAACCTGTTCGCGCTGGCCTTCCCGCTTTTTTCGATGAACGTCTACGACCGCGTGGTGCCCAATCACGCCGTCGAAACCCTGTGGGTGCTCGCCATCGGCGTGACGCTGGTGCTGGGCGCAGACCTGTTCATCCGCCTGATGCGCAGCCACTTCGTCGACGAGGCAAGTGCGCGCATCGACGTCCAGATCTCGGCCTCGCTGATGGAGCGCGTGCTGGGCATGCGCCTGGAAAATCGACCGCAGTCGGTGGGCTCGTTCGCATCCAACCTGCGCGGTTTCGAGCAGGTGCGTGACTTCATCGCGTCGAGCACGGTGACCGCGCTCATCGACCTGCCCTTCGCACTGCTATTCGTCTTCGTGATGTTCTGGATCTCGCCGTGGCTGGTGCTGCCCGTGCTGGGGGTGTTTGGCCTGATCGTGCTGTCGGGCTATGTGCTGCAGCACCGCCTGCACGCGCTGTCGCAGACCACCTACCAGGCATCCGCGCAGCGCAACGCCACGCTCATCGAAAGCCTGACGGGCATCGAGACCATCAAAACGCAGGGCGCCGAGAACGTCATCCAGAAGCGCTGGGAGCGCGCCAACCAGTTCCTCGCCGAGCTCAACGTGCGCATGCGCCGCCTCTCGTCGGCGGCGATGTATGGCACGGCAACGATGCAGCAGTTCGTCTCGGTGTGCATCATCCTGATCGGCGTCTACCTCATCGCCGACAAGCAACTGACGATGGGCGGCCTGATCGCCTCGACCATGCTGGCTGGCCGCGCACTGGCTCCGGCCGGCCAGATCGTCGGCCTGCTGATGCAATACCAGGGCGCACGCACGGCGATGGAGTCGCTAGAGCAGATCATGGCGCAGCCGGTCGAACGGCCGGACGAGATCACCTTCATCCACCGCTCCGAGCTCAAGGGCGAGATCGAATTCCGCCACGTCTCGTTCTCCTACCCCGGCCGCCGCGAGGCCTCGCTGGACGACATCAGCCTGCGCATCCGGCCGGGCGAGAAGGTCGCGCTGATCGGCAAGGTGGGTTCGGGCAAGACCACGTTGCAAAAGCTGATCCTGGGCCTTTACCAGCCAACCAACGGCGCGGTGCTGATTGACGGCATCGACATGCGCCAGCTTGACCCGGCCGACTTGCGCCGCAACATGGGCCACGTGGCGCAGGACGTGACGCTGTTCTACGGCTCGCTGCGCGACAACATCACCTTCGGCATGCCGCATGCCACCGACGAGGCCATCCTGACCGCGACCGAAACCGCCGGCCTGAGCGACTTCGTCAAGCGCCACCCACAAGGCTTCGACCTGCCCGTGGGCGAGCGCGGCGAGCTGCTCTCGGGCGGACAGCGACAAGGCGTGGGCATCGCGCGAGCGGTGCTGCACAACGCGCCCATCCTGCTGCTGGATGAACCCACCAGCGCGATGGACTTCTCGACCGAGGCTTTCGTGACCCAGAAGATGCAGCAGCACTGCCAGGGCAAGACGGTGGTGCTGGTGACGCACCGCACGTCGATGCTGTCGTTCGTCGACCGCGTGATCGTGATCGACCAAGGCAAGGTGGTTGCCGACGGCCCGCGCGACAGCATCATGCAGGCCCTGTCCGCAGGCCGCATCACGCGCGCATCTTGATGAAGCAGGAGGAACACACCATGAACACCGCCCTGCTCAACATCGGCCAGCGCATCGTCGGCGTGCTGGAGGCCGTCCGCCGCGTGCTCGCGCCCGTCATCAACCCCTTGCTCGATCGCCTCGGTGGCCCGCTGGTGACGCCAGACTCTGCCCGCGAGGCCGGCATCGACCGCTTCGAGAGGGACGCCGATGCAGTGATGTCCACCGAAGGCACCCGGGGCGCGCAAAAGCTCGTGCGCGGCGCCCTGGTGGTGACGGTGCTGCTCATCGTGTGGGCATCGTTTGCCAAGATCGATGAGGTCACCAAGGGCGAGGCCAAGGTGATCCCTTCGAAGCAATTGCAGGTGATCCAGTCGCTCGATGGCGGCGTGGTCTCCGAGATCCTCGTCAAGGAAGGCCAGGTGGTCGAAGCCGGCCAACTGCTGCTGAAAATCGACGAGACACGCGCCACCTCGGGCGTGCGCGAAAGCGCCGCACAAGCCTTCGCGCTGAAGGTGAAACTGGCGCGCTTGAAGGCATTGGCCGAGGGCAAGGCCTTCGTGCCGCCCGAGCCCTCAACGGGCGACAACGAAGAGATCCGCATCGTCGAAGAAGAGCGCCAGCTCTATGACTCGCGCCGCTCGGAGCTGGGCGCCCTGGTCGGCATCAGCGAGCAGCAACTGGCCCAGCGTCAGCAGGAGCAGGCCGAGGCCCGTGCCCGCCGCGACTCCGCTGCGCGCAGCCTGGATTTGTCGCAAGAAGAACTGCGCAAGACGCGGCCGCTGCTGGCCAGCGGGGCCGTGTCGGAAGTCGACGTGCTGCGGCTGGAGCGCGACGTGACGCGTGCGCGCGGCGAGATGGAGCAAGCCAGTGCGCAGATCGCGCGCACCCAGGCTGCCATCTCGGAGGCCTCGCGCAAGATCCAGGAAACCGACCTGTCGTTCAAGAACGAAGCCCGCAAGGAGCTCTCGGAAGTGCTGGGCAAGCTCAACGCGCTCAACGAAGGCGCCGTGGCGCTGGCCGACAAGGTCGACAAGTCGCAGGTGAAGTCACCGGTGCGCGGCCGCGTGCAGCGCCTGCTGGCCAACACGGTCGGCGGCGTGGTGAGCCCGGGCAAGGACATCGTCGAGATCGTGCCGCTGGACGACGCGCTGGTGCTGGAAGCCAAGATCCAGCCGCGCGACATCGCCTTCATCCACCCCGGCCAGGCCGCGACGGTGAAGTTCACCGCCTACGACTTCGCCATCTACGGCGGACTGGACGCCGTGGTCGAGAACATCAGCCCCGACACCGTCACCGACGAACGCGGGCAGAACACCTTCTACGTCGTTCGCGTGCGCACCAAGCAGACCAACTTCAGCGAGAAGATGCCGATCATCCCGGGCATGACGGCCGAGGTGGACGTGCTCACCGGCAAGAAGACGGTGATGTCTTACTTGCTCAAGCCTGTGCTGCGTGCGCAGAGCCATGCGATGCGGGAGCGGTGAGCGGCGAGTGCGAACCCTCATAAACGGAGGTTTAACCCGTCCGTCACACGCCCCCGCACGCCGGTGGCCAACCATGCCATGCCCCCAACATGGCAAACACAATCCGTTGACCGCCCCGCCCTGCTGCGATAGCCTGACCTCTGGTTACAAACTACAGAGTTGTCAGGGATGGGACGCAGTACTGCGGCGCAATCAAGCGCTGAGATGGCTGATGCTACGCATGCGGCCAAAGCAAACGAACAATCTTCCAGTTCTCTCCAGGCCCTGAGCCTGCTGGCGCGGCTTCACCACATCGCGGCCGACCCGGGCCTGCTCGCGCATGAGCTGGGCCTGACGCCATCTTCCGGCATCAGCGACACCGAGCTGCTGCTGGCCGCCAAGCACATCGGCCTGAAGGCCAAGCTCAGCCGCACCACCGGCGCGCGCTTGTCCCTGGCCGCTTTGCCCGCGCTCGCCCGCATCCGCGCCGACGATGGTTCTGAGCGCTGGGCGCTGCTGGCGCAATGCGACGGCCAGCGCGTGCTGTATCAAGATCCGGCCGCAGATTCTGGAACTTCGG
>JAKARB010000013.1 GCA_021819435.1 Pseudomonadota bacterium
GGTCAAGAAGCTCCTTAGGAATGGCTGGCAGCGCGGGCGCTGCCTTCTTCGCTCGGTTCAGTTTGCTTGGCATACATGCTCCGTTTCGTCATGCTATGCCCTGAACACTAAATTCCTGACAGGCCCCTGCGCCGGCATCGGCTCGGGCGCCATGCGGGAAGTCACGCCCCTGGCGTGACTTCCCTGTGGTGCTCACGGCGAGGTGGGGCCCTCCAACTCGTTCCGCGCCCTTTGGGCGCTGCACTCAAACAATCCGGGCCAGTCAGATGACGAAGCACGCTTCGCGTGCCCACCTCGCCGCTCCGCTCCTCGGCACCCGCGAGGCGCCCGAGCCAATGCCGGCTTCGCCCCTTGATGCCCCGCTTTCCGCATGCGAAGAAGATGGCGCCAGGCTCGTTGGTGGTGCTGAATAGGAAAGCCTTCGAAAGATCGCTGGCTTGTTCAACGATCAGAAGCTCTCGTCATGCCACAACCCGGCAAGATGCAATGCGGCCTGGCAGCTTGCCCAGCATGCGAGTGGCGAATACACCTCCACACGAGAGCTCACATGGCATGCCACCAGCGAGGCGGAAAAGGGCGGAGGCGGTGTGTGGGCGGGCGCCTGGGTGGTGCCGAGGAGCGGAGACTCGATCAGGTTGCCCCTTGCCGCAGGCAAGGGGATGGCGAGGACTGTTTGAGCGGCCGCAGGCCGCGAGTTCCGCAGCCACCTGATCGAGTCGAGCACCGCAGGGCAGTCCTGCCAACGGCAGGACCACCACCCTTGAAGCCCGCCCGCACACCGCCTCCGCCCCCGCCTCGCGCTGCCCCGAAAAGCGCCAGAACCGTCGGCAAGCGATGAGCCGCAACCGAGCCCCAGGCGTTCTTCCAACGCCCACCGGCCCTCAAGCCCCCCCAGGCGGCGGCGCATTGCGCACCTTCGCCGCCATCTCCTCCCGCAGCCGCCGCAGCTTCTCACGCGGATCTTCCTTCGGCCCACCCTCGCCCAGCTTCATCTCAGCCACGAAACGGCTCGGCGTCGCCTGCACGTAATCACGCCCCTTCTTGCGCCGCTTCAACACGCTCACGCTCAAACTCAAGCGCGCCCGCGTGATCCCCACGTACATCAGCCGACGCTCCTCCTCGATCTGCTGCGGCGTCATCTCCTCCTCGTCGCGGCAGAAAGGCAAGATGCCCTCGTTCACGCCCGCGAGCACCACATGCGGCCACTCCAGCCCCTTCGATGCATGCAGCGTCGACAGCACCACGGCGTTCTGGTCCGTGTCCCGCTCGGCCAGCGAGGTGATCAGCGCGATCGTCTGCGCCACCTCGATGACGCTGCGGCGCTCGCTCTCGGTGGTCATGCCGCCGTCGGCCTCGATGTCGCCGCCACAGCGCTTGGCCACCCAGTCGATGAAGTCGAGCACGTTGGTCCAGCGGGCCTGGGCCACCTTCTCGTTTTCTTCGTTGTCGTGGAGGTGCTGCTCGTAGCCGATGTCGTTGAGCCACTCCAGCAGCAGCTCCTTGGCGCCTTCACCGCCATAGGTTTGGCGGGCCTTGTATTCGAAGTCGTTGATGTAGCGGCCGAACTCGTGCAGGCCGTCGAGCGCGCGCTGGCTGAGCACGGTCGACAGCGAATCAGAGAACAAGGCCTCGAACAGGCTGACCTTCCACTTGCCCGCGAACTCGCCCAAGGCGGCCAGCGTCTGGTGGCCGATGCCGCGTTTGGGCGTGGTCACCGCGCGCAAAAAAGCAGGGTCGTCGTCGTTGTTGAGCAAAAGGCGCAGCCAGGCGCAAAGGTCCTTGATCTCGGCGCGGTCGAAGAAGCTCTGGCCGCCCGAGACCTTGTAGGGGATGTTGGCGCGGCGCAGCGCCTGCTCGAAGGCGCGGGCCTGGTGGTTGGCGCGGTAGAGGATGGCGAACTGGTTCCAGTCGGCCGGCTGCGTGTTGCTGAGCATGCCGCCGCGGATGGCCTGGATGCGGGCCACGGCGCGTTCGGCTTCATGCTCTTCGTTGTCGCACTCGACCACTTTCACCGGCTCGCCTTCGCCCAGATCAGACCACAGCGTCTTCGGAAAGAGCTTGGGGTTGAGCTGGATGACGTTGTTGGCCGCGCGCAGGATGGCGCTGGTGGAGCGGTAGTTCTGCTCCAGCGGGATGACCTTGAGGTTGGGGTAGTCCTGCGGCAGGCGCTTGAGGTTGTCGAGCGTGGCGCCGCGCCAGCCGTAGATGGACTGGTCGTCGTCGCCCACGGCGGTGAAGATGCCCTCGGGCCCCACCAGCAGCTTGAGCAGTTCGTATTGCGTGGCGTTGGTGTCCTGGTACTCGTCGACCAGCACGTGGCGCAACTGGCGCTGCCATTTCAGGCGCACATGCTCGTGCTCGGCCAGCAGCTTGAGCGGCAGGCCGATGAGGTCGTCGAAGTCAACGGCTTGGTAGGCCAGCAGGCGCTCTTCGTAGAGCTTCATCACCTTGGCGGCGAGGATCTCGTCGTCGCTGCCGGCATCCGACAAGGCGTGCCCGCTGCTGATGCCCTGGTTCTTCCACAGGCTGATCTGCCATTGCCAGCTGCGCGCCAGCTTGGCGTCTGTCGTGGCGCCGGCATCTCGCAGGATGCTGGTGACGTCGTCGCTGTCGAGGATGGAGAACTTGGGTTTCAGGCCCAGCGCCTCGCCGTCTTCGCGCAGCAGGCGCACGCCCAGCGAGTGGAAGGTGCACACCAGCAGCTTGCCGGCGGCCTTGGGGCCGATGAGCGCTTTCACCCGCTCGCGCATTTCGGCGGCGGCCTTGTTGGTGAAGGTGATGGCGCCGATTTGCGATGGGGCCAGGTCGGCACCATCGCCTGGTTGCAGCAGGCGCGCGATCTTGTGCGTGATCACGCGTGTCTTGCCCGAGCCGGCGCCAGCCAGCACGAGGCAGGGCGAGTCGAGGTGCTGAACCGCGGCCATTTGGGCCGGGTTCATCGTGGGTGCTGCGCTCACGGGTTGGGCTGCCGATGTGGATGCCGACGGGGATGCAGGTGCTCAGGCAAGGGCAGGGCGACGACGAGGCTCACAGCCCGGCGACGAACTCGCCCAGCACCTCGGCGAAGGCCTGCGGCTGTTCGACGGCGCTCAGGTGGGCACAGCCTTGCAGCGTCACCAGTTGCGCGCCGGGGATGGCTTTTGCCAAGGTCAGTGCCGTGTCGGCGGGCATGCTCTCATCCAGGCTGCCCGAGATGACCAGCGCGGGCACGCGCACCTTGTGCAGCTTGCCGTGGAAATCGGCCTCGCAGATGGCGGCGGCGCAGGCCGTGTAGCCCTCGGGGTCGGTGGCTTCGAGCAGGCGCTGGTGGCGTGCCACGGCGGCCGCCTGGTTCGTGCGGAAGGCCTCGCTGAAGAAACGCGTCATGGTGCCCGTGGAGATGGCTTGCAGGCCGTGTGCGTCGATGGTGGCGATGCGCTGGGCGAGGGCTTCGCGGCCTGCCGGCGCGTAGCCTTGCGTGGTGTTGGCCAGCACCAGGCCCTTGACCTTGTCGGGGTGGCGCAGCGCCAGCTCCTGCCCGATGAGCCCGCCCATCGACAGGCCCACCCAGACCACGGGCTCGCCCGCAAGTTCGTCGATCAGGCGGGCGGCGTCGGCGGCGAGTTCGGTCATCGTCAGCGGCTCGGACGGCACCTCCGAGCGGCCATGGCCGCGCGTGTCGGGGCAGATCACGCGGCAGGAGCGCGCCAGCTCGTTGGCCACCTGGTCCCACATCGAGCTGTCTTGGCCCAGCGCGTGGCTGAGCACCACGGTGTGCGTGTACTCGCCGCTGCGTGGCTCGCGGATGGTGGCGTGCAGCTTGGGCCGCGTGCGCGTGAACACCGAGCGGCCGACGCCAGGGTGCCAGGCCACATCGGCAGGGCGGGCCGGGGGCTCGATGCCCAGTTCACGCATCACGCCCAGGGCCTTGGCGAAGCCGGTGTTGGCGGCGGGCACCCCCGCGTAGATGGCGATCTGGATGAGGGCTTCGCGCACCTCGTCGACGCTCAGGGTGTGGGCGTTGCCCGGGGTGAGCGAGCCGCGCATGTGGATCTCGAACTCGTCCCAGCGGCCCAGCGAGGCGGTGACCGCCATCACGATGATGCGGCGGGTCTTCCAGTCCAGGCCGGGGCGGCCCCAGACGCCGTGCCAGGCGTAGTCGGTGATGAAGTGCTGGAACTCGGCGTTGAAGGCGTTGGCCTTGGCCACCGACTTGTCGACCCAGGCGTCTCCCAGGGCTGCACGGCGGTTGCGCATGCCACGCTCGAAGGCGTGGTCGAAATCGGTGCGGGGCTTGCTGGACATGGCGGGGTCACGGTCGGTTTCAGGAAGGGGCACATTGTGCCGCGAGGATCGGTTATGGTGCCGTCCATGCAAACCGCAGACCCGCGCCCCCCATCCAACTCGGTCCGCCGTGCGCGTGCCGGCCAGTGGGCTTGGCGCGCGGCGGCCTGTTTGCCCCTGGGCTTGGCCCTGGGATTGTTCGGGTGTGCCTCCGGGCCGAAGCCCGGATCTTCGCCCACGCCCCAGCGTGACGGCCCGCCCTTGAGCGTGCCGCCCAACATCGCCAGCCTGCCCGAGGTGGTGCCCCAGATCGAGCCCATCCGCCCCGGCGGGCCGAACAAGCCTTACGTGGTGGCGGGGCAGTCTTACGAGCCCTTGCAAGGTGACGTCGAGTGGACCGAGAAGGGCGGCGCCTCCTGGTACGGCAACAAGTTCCACGGACGGCGCACGGCCAGCGGCGAGCTCTACAGCATGTTCGGCCTGACGGCGGCCCACAAGACCTTGCCGATCCCCAGCTACGTGCGGGTGCGCAACCTGCGCAATGGCAAGGAGGTGATCGTGCGCGTGAACGACCGGGGGCCGTTTCACTCAGAGCGGGTGATCGACTTGAGCTATGCGGCAGCGGTCAAGCTCGACATCGTCAACCACGGCGTCGGGCAGGTCGAGATCTCGCGCCTGACCTTCGATGAGATCCGCACCGGTGCCTGGCAGCGCGGCACGGTGCTGGACCCTGACGCCACCCGCCTGGCGACGCAGCCCTTGCCCAATGTGTCCACGCGGGCTTCGGGTGGAGTGGTGTTGGCGTCAGCTCCGGGCGTGGCAACCAGCGCGGCTGCGTCGAACCTCGAAGCCGCCTTGCCTGCTTCGGATGACCCTTTGCTTGCCGCCGCGTCGGGCCGCGCTGCGGCGTTGCCACAGCAACCGATGGACGGCGGGGCGAACGAGCCGGCCACCGCACGCGCCCACACACCCGCTGCGCGCGGCTTCTGGGTACAGCTCGCCGCGCTGAGCCGTCGCGATGGCGTTGACCGCTTGCAGCAGCGCATCGCTGATCAGCTTTCCGGCCTGTTGCCCCTGCTGGCCGTTTTCCACGAGTCTCCGCACTACAAGTTGCAGGCGGGGCCTTTCGCGTCGAAGCAGGAGGCCCAGCAAGCCGCCCGGCAGGTGCGCGAGGCGCTGCAGCTCCAACCCATGGTGATCGAGCGCCGCTGAGCCCACACTGATTCGCGCATGCCTTACCTGGGTTTGATGTTCAACGCCTTCGTCTGGGGGCTGTCGTGGTGGCCTTTGCGCCGCCTGCAAGACATGGGGCTGCACCCTTTGTGGGCGACCCCGTTGTTCTTCGCTTTGGGCGCAATCACCATCGGCCTGCTGCACCGCGAGGCCTGGCGCGTGGTGCTGCGCTCGCCTGGGCTGTGGATGCTGGCTGTGGCCACCGGCTTCACCAACGCCTGCTTCAACTGGGGCGTGGCCACCGGCGAAGTGGTGCGCGTGGTGCTGTTGTTCTACCTGATGCCGCTGTGGGCGGTGTGCCTGGCGTGGTGGCTGCTGGGTGAACGCATCACCCCCTGGGCCGGGCTGCGCGTGCTGCTGGCGTTGGGCGGGGCCATGCTCGTGCTGCGCCCGGCCGATGGCGGCTGGCCGCGCTTCAACGGCTTGCCGGACTGGCTGGGCTTGGCGGGCGGCTTCGGCTTCGCGATGACCAACGTGATGCTGCGCCGTGCGGCAGCGCACACCTCGCCCGAGCGCGCGTTGGCGATGTTCTCGGGCGGAACCTTCTTGCCCATGCTGGCGGGCCTGGTGCTGTCGACTCAGGGCGTGGTGCCGGGCTGGCCGGCCATCTCGTGGGAGTGGGTCTGGTTGGCGGCAGCCATGAGCGCCGCCTTCTTCGCGGCCAACATGGCGATGCAATACGGCACCTCGCAGATGCCGGTGCACATCAGCTCGGTGGTGATGCTGACCGAGATCGTCTTCGCGTCGGCGTCGGCCGTGTGGTTCGGCGGCGAGACGCTGCGGCCCGCCGTGCTGGCCGGCGGTGGGCTCATCCTGGCGGCGGCGCTGCTGGCCACGCGGGATAAGGCCTAGGGCAGCCTAGGGCGGCAGGCAAAGCGCGCATCATGTGCATCACGCGCACCAATTGGGCGCGCGACATGTGGCACGGGCTTTGCGTGGTTCAACTGGTCAGACCAGTCAGGCCAGTGAACCCCAGCCCCCATGGACCGCATCGCTTCCTCCGTCGCTCAGGCCCTGCAGCAGCAGATCTTGAGCGGCCATTACGCCGCCGACGAGCCCTTGCCCGCGCAACGCGAACTGGCCCAGCATTTGGGCATCAGCCGCGCATCGCTGCGTGAAGCCTTGTCCGTGCTGGAAACGCTCGGACTGGTGGACATCCAGCCAGGCAAGGGCGTGATCGTGCGGGGCCCGAAAGCGCGGGTCGAACGTGCGCACCATGCTTTCGCCGCGCCCCACCTTGGCACGCTTTCGCCGCGTCAACTCATCGAACTGCGCCTGGTGCTGGAGCCCGGTTGGGCGGCCCTGGCCGCGTCGCGCGCCGAGGCCAACGAGCGCCGCCAACTGCGCTGGCTGCACGCCGAACTCGCCGAGGCCCTGGCGCGCAACGACCTGCTGGCCGGCGCTCAGGCCGACCTGGACTTTCACCTGCTGCTGGCGCAGATGTCGGGCAACCCCGGCCTGGTGGCCATGGCTCGCCTGCTGGAGCACGCCATCGGCCACAGCCTGCGCCTGCCCTTCGCCCGCACCGGCGCCGACGACGAGCCCGCCCGCGAGCACGAAGCCATCGTGCAGGCCGTGTGCGAGGGCGACGCACCGGCCAGCGCCGAAGCCATGCGCACACACCTGCTGTCGGCGGCCCGCCGCTGCGGCATCGACCTGGATGCCCCCGAGCCTCGCGCTGGCGATGCACCCAGCCCCTTCACTGCTTTCCGCCTCAACCTGCCTTCCGAAGGACCTGCCACATGAACACCTCCCGCTTTTCCGGCCACGGCGCCGTGCCCGCTTCCAGCCTCACCGTTCGCAGCACTGTTGGCCACACCGCTCGCGGCGCCTCCCGCCGCGCCTTCTTCGGCGCCCTGGCCGCCGCAACGGTTGCCGTCGCTTCCTTGGGGCTGCCCCGCGCCGCCCACGCCGACGTGCTCGCCAACATCCAGAAGGCCGGCGTGGTGCGCGTGGCCATCCCGCAGGACTTCCCGCCCTTCGGCTCCCTCGGTCCTGACCTCAAGCTGCAAGGCTATGACATCGACATGGCCAACCTGGTCGCCAAGGAACTGGGCGTGAAGCTGGAGCTCGTCCCCGTCACCAGCACCAACCGCATCCCCTACCTGACCACCGGCAAGGCCGACATCGTCATCTCCAGCCTGGGCAAGAACGCCGAGCGCGCCAAGGTGATCGACTTCACCCAGGCCTACGTGCCCTTCCCGAAAAGCGTGTACGGCCCCAAGGACGTCGCCATCAAGAAGCCCGCTGACCTGCAAGGCAAGACGATCGGCGTGACGCGTGGTTCGACCGAAGACCTGGCGCTGACGGCGTTGGCGCCGGCCTCGGCCACGATCAAGCGCTACGAAGACAACAACGCCACCGCGCAGAGCTACCTCACGGGCCAGGTGCAACTGGTGACCTTGGGCAACATCGTGGCCAACGCCGTGAACGAGCGCACCCGCCTGCGCCAGCTGGACATGAAATTCCCCGTCGAAGAAACGCCTTGCTTCGTGGGCGTCGCCAAGGGCGAAGAGGCCCTGCTGCAGAAGCTCAACACGATCATCGCGAAGGCCAAGGCCGACGGGCGCCTCAACGAGATGTCCAAGCGCTGGATGAAGATGCCGCTGCCCGCCAACCTGTGAGACGGGCCCATGCAGCAACACCTGATCCGAGGGGCCGCTCATGGCTTATGAATTCGACTTTGGCGCCGTGTTCGGCTACAGCGGCGAACTGGCCCGGGGGGCGGGCTTCACGCTGGCGCTGACGCTCGCGGGCGCCGTGTTCGGTGGCGCCATCGGCATCGCCGGCGGGGTGTGCCGGGCCTGGCGCATCGCGCCGCTGCATTGGCTGTTCAAGGGCTACGTGGAAGCCATCCGCAACACGCCCTTCCTCGTGCAGCTGATGTTCGTGTTCTTCGGCCTGCCATCCCTCGGGTTGCAGCTCACCGAGTGGCAGGCCTGCTTGCTGACCACGGTCGTCAACCTGGGCGCCTACATCACGGAAATCGTGCGCGCCGGCATCCAGGAAACGCCGCGCGGTCAGTTGGAGGCCGCCAACGCGCTGGGCATGGGGCGCTGGGCCTGCTTCAGGCACGTGGTGTTGCGCCCGGCCTTGCAGAAGGTCTGGCCGGCACTCACCAGCCAGGTCGTCATCGTGATGCTGGGCACCTCGGTGGTGTCGCAGATCGCGGCCGAGGACCTGACCTTCGCGGCCAACTTCATCCAGTCGCGCAACTTCCGCGCGTTCGAAACCTACCTCGTGGTCACCGCCATGTACTTCGCGCTGGCTTTGCTGTTGCGCCAGATCTTGTCCTGGGTTGGCCGGCGCTTTGTCGTGGCGCGCCGCGCGCCCGCCGCCTCGCGCCCCGCAGGCGCCAACGCCATCACCGGAGGCGCCGCATGATCGCCGACATCCCCCTGCTCATCATCCTCTCGAAACTGGCCGAGGGCCTGCTTGCCACAGCGATGCTGTCGATCGTGGCCTTCCTGCTGGGCGGCTCGGCCGGTCTGCTGGTTCTGTTCGCGCGGGTGGGGAGGCACCAGGGCCTGCGTCGTGTGAGCGCCGCCTACATCCAGCTTTTCCAGAACACACCGCTGCTCATGCAGATGTTCCTGGTCTTCTTTGGCGCATCGATGGCGGGCTTCAGCATCTCGCCATGGACGGCGGCTTCCATCGGGCTGATGCTCTACACGAGTGCCTACCTCGCCGAGGTGTGGCGCGGCTGTGTGGAGGCCGTGCCACGCGGGCAATGGGAAGCCTCCTCGAGCCTGGCCATGAGCTACTTCCAGCAGATGCGCCACGTGGTGCTGCCACAAGCCCTGCGCCTGTCGATCGCGCCGACCGTGGGCTTCTCGGTGCAGATCGTCAAGGGCACGGCGGTGGCTTCGATCATCGGTTTCGAAGACCTCACCAAGCTGGGCTCCATGCTGTCGAACGCCACGTTCCAGCCTTTCCTCATCTACGGGCTTGTCGCCGCCGGGTACTTCCTGCTGTGCTGGCCCCTGTCCTTTTGCGCATCCCACCTGGAGAAGAAACTTCATGCCACTCGTTGACGTTTGCGCCGTGCACAAGCACTACGGCCACAACCACGTGCTCAAGGGCGTCGACCTGCGTGTCGAGCGCGGCCAGGTGGTCGCCATCATCGGCCGCAGCGGCTCGGGCAAGAGCACGCTGCTGCGCTCCATCAACGGCCTCGAAGGCATCGACGACGGCCAGATCGTGGTCGGCGACGCGGTGCTCAAGGGCGCCCAGTCCACCCCGGCGCAGCTGCGTGCGCTGCGGCTGAACGTGGGCATGGTCTTCCAGCAGTTCAACCTCTTCCCGCACCTCACGGCAGGCGAGAACGTGGCGTTGGCGCCGGTTGTCGTCAAGGGCGTGAAGAAGTCGCAGGCCACCGAACTGGCGCGCCAGATGATGGCCAAGGTGGGCCTGGCCGAGAAGTTCGACGCCTACCCCGACCAGCTCAGCGGCGGCCAGCAGCAGCGCGTGGCCATCGCCCGCGCGCTGGCCATGCAGCCCCAGGTGCTGCTGTGCGACGAAATCACCTCGGCGCTGGACCCGGAGCTGGTCAACGAGGTGCTGGCGGTGGTCAAGCAACTCGCCGCCGAGGGCATGACGCTGATCATGGTCACGCACGAGATGCGCTTCGCGCGCGAAGTGGGCGATCAGCTGGTGTTCATGCACCAGGGCCGCATCCACGAACACGGGCCCGCGAAGGAGCTGTTCGCCAACCCGCGCACGCCCGAGCTGGCAGGCTTCATCGGCACGCCGCACTGACCTGATCGAACACCATGACCCTGCCCACGCATGGCACGGCGCCAGGCACCTGGCTGCCCGTGCGCGCCCTGACGGCCGATGCTTTTGCCGCCTTTGGCGATGTGATCGAACTCTCGCCCGGCAACTGGCAGTGGGCGATCAACGATGGCAACTGCGTTCGCCACCATGACCTTGCCAGGCCTTTCGCGAGCGACGCCACGGCCGCGCCCGGTGCGGTGGGGCTGAGCCTCTTCGATGCCGATGCCACGCCCATGCCGGCCACGCTGCGAAGGATGGAGCGACATCGGCTGGGCAGCCAGGCCTTCGCGCCTTTTGGTGCGGCGCTTCAGATGTTGCTGGTCGTGGCGGATGCCGGCATACCGGCTGAAGAGCTGCGGCCGGAGCACTTGGTGGCTTTCATCACCGACGGCAGGCAGGGCGTTCAGTTGCGCGCGGGAACTTGGCATCACCCGCTGGTGTCGCTGCAAGCCGGGGCTTGGCTGGTTGTGGACCGGATCGCGCTGGAGGCGGATTGCGAGGTGGTGTTGGTGCAGGCTTGGGGGTGGGGTGTGCTGGGTGAGCTGACCGGGTGTTGCCCGACACGCTAGACGGTGGCCGCGCCTCCCTCGGGGTGCACCCAACAAGTCACCCCCTTAAGTGGGGGGTGAACTTTTGGCCGATTCCGTTAGGCTGTGCGAACAAACATAACGAAACATCAGGGAAGGCATGCAGAACATCACTGCAGCACGGCTGCTGCCTGGCTTTTTGGGGCCGGCGGCGGGGGAGTGGTGCGCCCCGTTATCGTTGGTTCAGGTTTTGGGCCTGCTGTCTTGGTCGCGACTTGTCGTGGCGATGCTTGGCTTTGCCTTGCTTGAACTAGGGCGGGCTGAGGTCCGCAAGTTCCGGCTGTGGGCTTTGCTGCCCCTCGTGCGCGAGGGCGACAGCGTTAAAACCAGGCAGCGCGCAAGCGTGACTGGTGAAATGAGGTCGGTGCGTGTGAGCGAGGTCGCTGTACCGCAGAGGCAAGAGCCTGAGGTCAGGCGCAACCCCTTCGCCTTTAAACGCAGCTATGCAAGTGATATTTTGACTGGCACGATGATCCAGGAGCGCAGTGAGGGCGAGATTTTCGCTGCGATGCTCATGACGTGGATCGAAGGCTTGCGCTGGGGAATTCAGCATTCATGCGGGTTTAAGCGCGTTCAAATATCTCCATGTTCACTCTATATGTTTGACGGGCTCAAATCTGAAATGCAACACCCGACCTGGATTGCAACGTCAATGGATTGTGGCGTCAGCCTGCTCAGCGATACCTTGCGTCAGGTATCGGAGGCACAGCTTAGCCCGGTTCAGTCGCGTGCTGCGAGCTTATAGGAGCTGGGATAGCCATGACTTTTTTAATGCCCGCACCATTGGAATTTGGGGTGTCAAATGAGTGAACGATATGTAGACAAATCTATTGTAGCCCCCAAAACCGCGCTGCATTTAAAAAAAATCACAATCCCTTTCATTGTTTTAAACGCTCTGGCCGCTTATTTGTTGTATCGGCTAAATATCGCCTGCATCGGAATAGACTTATCTTTTCTTGATGAAATAATACCGCCCCTCAAGTACCTGTCTCAATCAGATGAGCAAGGCCGGAGTAATCGTTTGTACTTTTTTCTGGTTTGGGTTTTTGGTTATGTTGCAATATTCAAGCCGACAATTCCAATAGAGGTAAACGAAAAATCTGCTGCAACAAATATGGATTTGGTGAAGAGTGCTGGCTTCTCGATTTTCGTCATGGCGATATCGGTTTATGTTTGTTTTTTTGCTCTAACCGAAAACATAAAATACTCCGGGAGGGATAGTGTCGTACCAATGCTTGTTTCGGAGGGGCCGGCAGGAGTGGGGCTTCTGTTGAGTTTATTTGTCTGGTTGTTTTATCTATTTCTTGTTATATTTTTTGCCTGCATCAGCAAGGCCTATCAAAACAGGAGAATCAAATGACTTGCATTCCAAGGCAGTACGCCGAAATGATTAAGGAGCTGAGAGACTTCCTTGCAGGAACAGGCCCCATCCCGGGTTGGATGGGAGAGTCCCTTAGCGCTGCGGAGAAGTTTGTAAAGGATTACTCGGACAAACTGAAGGCCGGTCTCATACCAGAAGGCAAGAAAACTGAAGCTGCGGTTGCCGCCTTCGAGAAGATGTACAGAGAACTCGCGGAGAAAAGTCAATTCTGGGCAGACAAGGTAACCAACGGGTCTTTGCCTCAAAAATACGCTCAGGATATTGCGGGAGAATATGCAAGCAAGGCGGACGGGTTGCTGAATAATAAGATTTCTTCGGAAGCTCGGCTTGCGGAACTCTCGAAGAATGTTAACGACAAGCTTAACAAGCTTATCCCAGGCATTACTACCCGAATGGGAACCGTGGCCGACGCGGTCGAAGTTGTTCAAAGCTTGGCCAAGGGGGACACTGCTGCAGCGTTGTCTTCAATGGCAAAAATGATCATTGCTGAGCAAGTTGGATCGATTGCAGCCTCTCAGGCTGCGGTAGTCTTGGGTCGCCCCCTCTCAGCTGGGGCCGCCGCACTGGCCGCCGCAGCGTTCGCTCTAGCCATTTCCATTGCGGGAAAGGAGTCTGGATTATTTGATGCAATTGGAAAATTCCTGGCCCCTACGGGGGATTGGCTTAAGGATATGCTCAATGAGGAATTAGAGAAAGCGATTTGTCCAATTCCAAAATCCACTAATGATCGGATGCGCGACGCCGTCACATTCGCCCCTCGCGACCCCCTCGCCCTCGACCTCGACAACGACGGCATAGAAACCGTCGCCATCAACCCCAACGCCCCCATCCTCTTCGACCACAACGGCGACGGCGCCCCGTCCGCCACCGGCTGGCTCAAGGGAGACGACGGCTGGCTTGTCCGCGATCTCGATGGCGACGGCAAGATCACCTCCGGCAAGGAACTGCTGGGCGTCGACACCGACATCACCGTGGGCGGCGTGACCCGCAAGGCCACCAGCGGCTTCGAAGCCCTGCGCGCCCTCGACACCCACCAGGAAGGCGACGGCAAGAACCTGTTCGACAGCCGCGATGCGGCCTTCAGCCAACTGCGCGTCTGGCAAGACAAGAACCAGAACGGCGTGACCGACGCGGGCGAACTCAGCACGCTCGACGCCCTGGGCATCGTCAGCATCCAACTGCAAGAAACCACCACGAACTACGACCTGGGCGGCGGCAACAGCATCACCGGCAAGGCCAAGGTGACTCGCCGCGTTGGCAACACCACCAGCACGTCCGAAGTCGACAGCGTGCTCGTCACCAACGACTCTGCGGCCAACCTCAACCTGGCCGACAACCCCTTCTACACTGACCTGCCCGATGTGCAGGTCAACGACACTGCTCGTGCCTTGCCCAACATGAACGGCAGCGGCTTGGTCCACAGCCTGCGGGAAGCGATGAGCCTGGGCAATGCTTCGTCCACCGCTTTGGTGTCGACCGTTCAAGCTTTTGCTTCCGCAACCACGCGCGATGCGCAAATGGCGCTGCTGGACAAGCTCATTGCTGAATGGGGAGCCACGTCCACGCTGGCCACCAGCGGCGCCCCTGTGTTTGGGACATCGTCTGCGACCAGCGTTGCACCCAACCCCAGCCTGAGCGCCGAGATCCAGCAACGAATCAAGACATTCGCGCAGCAGAACCCCGATATGTACCGCAAGGTCATCGCGCTGGAGCAGTTCAATGGGCAGATGGGGCTTTCGACGTTGATGGCGCGGTGGGGCGTCTCCTTGCCCACTGCGGTGACTGATTCGCTGAATGCTGCTTACACGGCGTTGCGTGAATCTGTCTATGGTGCCCTGGCAGTGCAGACGCGGTTGCGGCCCTATGTCGATGCCATCCAGTTGGTCGTGGACGACCAAGGCCTGCGTTTCGACAACACAGCGCTTGCGAGCAAGATCAGGGCAACCATGCAAGCCGATGCAGGCAATGCGATTGCGGATCTGGTCGATCTGGTGCGCTTTGACAGCGAGATCCTGGGCAGCATCGGATTCGATGGCACTGGAAAACTGAGGCAGTTGATCAGTTCGTTGCCAGTTGATTCGCCAATCTTCGGCAAATTGCAAGGCATGAATTTGTTCAGGCCCAGCCTCGAAGATGGCACTGACCAAAACGACGTCTACCTCGGTGATGACAGCGCCAACAAATTCAGCGCTGGTGCAGGCAATGACGTGCTCGACGGTGGCAGCGGCAACGACGAACTCCGAGGCGGCATGGGTGCCGATACCTACCTGTTTGGCAAAGGCTCGGGTCAGGACACCATCTACAACCACGATTACGAAGCGTTGGGCACCAACGCCGACACCATCTTGCTGGGTGCAGGCATTGCCACGACCGGCGTGACACTCACCCGCCAATCCAATGACCTGATCATCAGCCTCAATGGCCTCAGTGACTCCTTGCGCGTGCATGCCTACTTCGAAGCAGACGGTGCATCCAGCACCGTGGTGGAGAACCTCAAGTTCGCTGATAGCACGGTATGGGATGTGGCCACCATCAAGAGCAAGGTCCTCATTCCCACCGTGGGCAAGGACTCCCTGTACGGTTACGCCACCAATGACACCATCAATGGAGGCGATGGCAGCGACACTGTTGAAGGCAAAGCCGGGGACGATCTGCTTGACGGTGGCACCGGTGCCGACCACATCGATGGCAATGACGGCAACGACACCCTCAAGGGGGGCACGGGCAGCGATACCCTGTATGGTGGCGGGGACAACGACAGCTTGCAAGGCAACGAGGGCAATGACAGGCTGTACGGCGACAGCGGCAACGACACGCTTGACGGTGGCAGTGGCAACGACTACCTCTTTGATGGCAGGGGTGCTGACACCTACCTGTTTGGCAAAGGTTCAGGCCAGGACACCATATACAACTATGGCGACGAAGCTGCTGGCACCAACGCTGACACCATCCTGCTAGGGGCGGGCATCTCCACGACCGGCGTGACGCTCACGCGTCGGTCCGACGACCTGATCATCAGCCTCCACGACACCGGCGATTCATTGCGTGTAGAAAGGTACTTCGAGACCGATGGCGCATCAGGCCACGTGATAGCAAACCTCAAATTCGCCGATGACACGGTGTGGGACGTGGCTGCCGTCAAAAGCAAGATTCTCGCCCCCACCGTGGGCAAGGACTCCCTGTACGGTTACGCCAACAACGACACCATCAACGGCGGCGATGGCGGCGACTTCCTCTACGGCAACGCCGGGCACGATGTGCTCGATGGTGGAACCGGGGCCGATCACCTTGAAGGAGGCGATGGCAACGATGTTCTCAAGGGGGGCATGGGCGCAGACACTCTCTACGGGGACGCAGGTAACGACACGCTCGACGGCGGCAGCGGACGCGGCAACGACTCCCTCCGTGGCGGCACGGGTGCTGACACCTACCTATTTGGCAAAGGCTCAGGCCAGGACACCATAGACAACTACGACGATGACGCGGTGGGCACCAACCCCGATACCATCTTGCTGGGGGCGGGCATCACCACCACCGGTGTGGCGCTCACCCGTCGGTCCTACGACCTGATCATCAGCCTCAATGACACCGATGATTCATTGTGTGTGGAGCGCTACTTCTGGGCCGACGGCCCATCCGGCTACGCAATAGAGAACCTCAAGTTCGCCGACGACACGGTTTGGGATAAGGCCACAATCAAGAGCAAGCTTGTTGGCCCCACAGTGGGCAATGATCAACTGTACGGTTACGCCACCAACGACAGTATCAACGGTGGTTACGGCAACGACGCGCTCTACGGTAGTGCGGGCGACGACACGCTCAAAGGCGGCAATGGTGCAGACACCCTGTACGGTGGCGATGATCGCGACAGCTTGCAGGGCAACGACAGCAATGACACGCTGTACGGTGAAGCAGGGGATGACACGCTCGACGGTGGTGCCGGCAGAGACTACCTCAGTGGGGGCGCGGGCGCTGACACCTACGTCTTTGGCAAGGGCTCGGGGCAAGACACGGTATTCAACCCTGACGGCGACGCGGTGGGAACGAACGCCGACACCATCCTGCTGGGTGCGGGCATCTTCACGACCGACGTGAGACTAACCCGCCAGTCGGACGACCTTCTCATCCGCCTCAACGGTACCGATGATTCATTGCGTGTGCAGAGCTACTTCAACAACGATGGCGCATCCAGCTACGTGGTGGAGAACCTCAAGTTTGCCGATGGCAAGGTGTGGGATTACGCGACGGTCAAGGCCAAGCTTTCAACGGAAGTGCCGCCAGCCAGCATCACGGTCAACGGCACAGCAGCCAATGAAAAGATCTCTGGCGGCGTTGGCAATGACACGCTGGTTGGTGATTGGGGCAACGACACACTGGACGGTGGTTTGGGCGATGACACACTGAATGGTGGCTTGGGCAACGATACCTACTTGTTCGGTAAGGGCTCCGGCAAGGATGTCATCAGCGCCTACGACAGCATGGAGAACAAACTCGATGTGATCGAGTTGGGCGCTGGGGTATTGACCACTGACGTTGTGCTCAAGCGTGAAGACCGCGATCTGGTTCTTTCAGTCAATGGCACCACCGACGCCTTGCGCGTCAGTGGCTTCTTCTATAAAAATGGCACCGATCGCTACCAACAAGTGGAGCAGATCAAGTTCGCCGGCGGCACCATTTGGGACATCAACGCCATCAAAGCACGTGTTCTCTCGCCTACCAACGACGACGACACAATCTACGGCTACGACGACACCTCTGACGCACTTTCGGGGCTGGCCGGCGATGACGCACTGTATGCGGGTATAGGCGACGACACGTTAGATGGCGGGGCGGGCAATGACACGCTGGATGGTGGTTACGGCAGCGACACCTACCTGTTCGGCAGGGGCTCGGGCAGGGATGTCATCGACGCCTTCGACATGTGGGACGGCAACCTTGATGTGATCTCGCTGGGCGCCGGCGTATCGACCACGGATGTGTTGCTCAAGCGTGAAGTGAGTGATCTGGTGCTGTCGATCAAAGGCACCACCGATACCTTGCGTGTTCGCAGCTACTTCAACAGAGACTACGAAGTAGATCAGATCAAATTCGCTGGCGGCACCATTTGGGACGTCGATGCCGTCAAGGCCCGCGTGCTCGTAGCCACCAACGATAACGACACAATCTATGGTTATCCCACATCTGGCACGCTGTCGGGCCTGACAGGCGATGACGCGATATACGGTAGCGGAGGCAATGACACCTTAGATGGGGGCGATGGGGACGATAGTCTCTACGGAGGTAATGGAGGCGATGTCATCCGTGGTGGGGCGCAAAACGACACTCTGGACGGAGGCGGTGGCAATGACGCTCTGCAAGGCCAGGGAGGCGATGACGAGCTGTACGGCTCTTGGGGCGACGACACACTGGACGGCGGTGCGGGCAATGACACGCTGTATGGTGCTGAAGGCAACGATACCTACATGTTCGGCAGGGGCTCGGGCAAGGATGTCATTACCCCCTTCGACGCAACGGCGGGCAAGCTTGATGTCATCCAGCTGGGCGCCGGTGTCCTGACCTCAGATGTTGTGCTTAAGCGTGATTTCATTGATCTGGTTCTGTCGATCAATGGCACTGCTGATATCTTGCGCGTCAGCAACTACTTCTACAGTGGTGGCGATCCTCGCCAACAAATCGAGCAGATCAAGTTCTCCGACGACACCATTTGGGATGTCGACGCCGTGAGGGCGCGCGTGCTCATGCCGACCAGCGGAGACGACACAGTCTACGGTTACGGCACTGCTGACAATCTTTCTGGTTTGGCTGGAGATGACACGGTTTATGCCTACCGGGGTAACGACACCTTGGACGGTGGGGATGGGGAAGACAAACTCTACGGCGAAGACGGAGACGATGTCATCCGTGGAGGCTCGCAAAGCGACAGCCTTGACGGTGGCTATGGCAATGACAGCCTCAATGGGGGAGCGGGCACTGACATGCTTGTCGGTGGGGGCGGCGATGACACGTATGTGTTCTCTGTGGGCGATGGCGCCGATGTCATCTCCGAAAATGACACGACAGCGGGCAACGTGGATGTCATTTCCTTCACCAATTTGAAGTCCACCGAAGTCACGTCTGTTGCTCGTGTGTCTCCCAACGACTTGATCCTTCGATACGGCGCAACCGACTCCATCACCATCAGCTCTTTCTTCTCTTCTGGCTCCTACCAAGTCGAAAAGTTCGCCTTCTCCGATGGCGTCACTTGGTCCGTGTCCGCGATCAACGCGATCATGAGCAACGGCCTGACCAAGCTCCCCTCCGGCGGATCATCCTGGACAGGCCAAACCACCGCAGACTTCGTCTTCGGCTCCACCAGCGCCGACTCCATGGTCGGCCGCGGTGGCGACGACTGGCTCCACGGCGATGGCGGAAACGACACGCTGCGAGGCGGAGATGGCGCCGACTACCTCGTCGGCGGACTCGGCGTCGATGTCCTGTACGGCGATGCCGGCGTCGACACCTACGTATACGCCAAAGGCGATGGCTTCGACGTGATCTACGGCCAGCGCACCGAAGACACCCTGCGCATGAAGGGCTTCAAGTCCACCGATGTCACTTTCAACCGCCAGTTCTCCGACATCTACGTTGCGGATGCTTCGTCAGGCACCAGCTACAACATCGTCGGCCTGGTGCGCCAGGCCTTCGATGGCACCCACGAGTACTCCGGCGTCAGCCAGATCATCTTCGATGACAAGGCGCTCACCGCCGACGACATCCGCAAAGCCGCCCTGAAAGGCACGGCTGGCAGCGACAGCAACCTGCGCGGCTACGCCTCCAACGACACCATCAGCGGCTTCGAAGGCAACGACTCGCTCTACGGCGAAGGCGGCGATGACAAGCTCTACGCCGGCTCTGGCGACGACCTGCTGGAAGGCGGCATCGGCAATGACTACCTGGATGGCAACAAGGGCAACGACACCTACCGGTTCTCACTGGGCGGTGGCAACGACACCATCTACGACGCAGACAACACCGTGGGCAACGCCGATGTCCTGGACTTCCAGCCCGGCATCGCGCACGATCAGCTCTGGTTCAGCCAGTCCGGCAACAACCTCCTGATCAAGGTGATCGGCACCAACGACAGCGTCATGATCGGTGGTGGAGCGGGCGCATCGGCCACCTACCACGTCGAGCAGATCAAGGCGGGCGGCAAAACCTTGTCAGACACCCAGGTCGCGAACCTGATCCAGGCCATGGCTTCGATGACGCCGCCGCCCTTGGGCCAGACCACGTTGACCGATGCCCAACGTGCGCAACTGGCGCCGGTTCTGGCGGCCAACTGGAGTTGACGCACACGCAGCGTTCAGCACTCAGCGCGTGGCATCACGCGCGCGCTTCAAAGGCCCGACCTAACAAGGCCGGGCCTTCTTTTCATCGTTCATGGCAAAACAGAAAGGGCCGCAGCCAACTGCGCCCTTGCTCCTCACCCACGCAACTTGCGGCTGTGCTCATGCACCGCATCCACCAACACCTTCACATTCTCCGGCGGCGTGAACTGGCTGATCCCATGCCCCAGGTTGAAGACGTGCCCGCTGCCCACAGTCGGCTTGCCAAAACTGTCGAGCGTCTTGATGGCCTCTTCACGCACCTGCTCAGGCGAAGCGAACAGCACGTTCGGGTCGAGGTTGCCTTGCAGCGCAACCCGGTCACCGGTGATCTGGCGAGCCTTGCCCAGGTTCATCGTCCAGTCCAGGCCGACCACGTCGCAGCCGCTGCCTGCGATCTCGTCCAACCAGATGCCGCCGCCCTTGGTGAAGACGATGTGCGGGATGCGGAACCCATCATGCTCTTTCTTGAGCTGTGAGAGCACGCGCTTGGTGTAGGCCAGGCTGAAGCGCTGGAAGGCGCCATCGGCGAGCACGCCGCCCCAGGAGTCGAAGATCATCGCCGCTTGCGCGCCCGCTTCGATCTGGGTGTTGAGGTAGAGCGCTACGGCGTCGGCGTTCACTTCGAGGATGCGGTGCATCAGGTCGGGGCGCTGGTACATCAGCGTCTTGACCAGGCGGTAGTCGTCGGAGCCACCGCCTTCGACCATGTAGCAGGCCAGCGTCCAGGGGCTGCCGCTGAACCCGATGAGCGGCACCTTGCCCACGCCCTTGGCGTCGGACAGCTCGCGGCGGATGGTGCGCACGGCGTCGAACACGTAGCGCAGCTTGTCCATGTCGGGCACGGCGAGTTCGGCCACGGCGGCTTCGTCGCGCACCACCTTGGCGAACTTCGGGCCTTCGCCAGCGGCGAAGCTCAGGCCCAGGCCCATGGCGTCGGGCACGGTGAGGATGTCGCTGAACAAAATGGCCGCGTCGAGGTCGTAGCGGCGCAGGGGCTGCATGGTCACCTCGCAGGCCAGCTCGGGGTTGGTGGCCAGGCCCATGAAGCTGCCGGCCTGGTCGCGCGTGGCGCGGTACTCGGGCAGGTAGCGGCCGGCCTGGCGCATCAGCCACACGGGCGTGCAGTCGGTGGGCAGGCGCAGGCAGGCGCGCAGGAAGCGGTCGTTGGCCAGCGGGGGCAGGGTGAAAGCGGCACTCATCCGCGCATTCTAGGTGGCGGCCCCTGGCGGGCCTTGAGCCTGCTCATTCAGGGGGGAAATCCGCACAAGCCATGAGCCGGATTTCCGCCTGAACTGGCACCATCCCGTGCATGGCAGTCATCACTGGCGACATCGTCCCACTCAACCGATCCGAACACGGCTATGCGGCCATCGAAGGCTTGGCCAGCTCCATGGTCCAGGCCTACGTGCTGCGTTTCAACCAACCGGTGCCCGAAGAGCGCATGCGCCGCACCCTGCGCGAGCTCGTCACGGCCTACCCGAAGCTGCGCGCGGCGCTGGAGCCGGGGCCGCACCGCTATCACCTGCGCATCCTGCCCGAGGGGCCGCTGATCGACCAGATGTTCGATCTGGCCTACCGGGTCGAGCCGCACATCGATGTCGACGACCCGCTGGCGCTGGAGGCCTGGCATCGCGACCGCCTGCAAGACGTGGTGCCTCTGGAGCGCGGGCTGGGCTTTCGGGCGCGCTTCGTGCCGCACCCAGAGAGGGCCGTACTGGCCTTTGGCATGCCCCACATCTTCGGCGATGGCATGACCATGCTTGAGCTGGTCAAGCAAATTTTGCGCGGGCTCAATGGGCTGCCGTTGCAAGCCATGGCGGTGGAGGCGCCGTCGATGGTCGGCTCGATCGCGCCTGAGAAGTGGTGGCAGTGGCCGCGCCAGGTGTGGCTGTCGCGCCGCCACAAGGTGGAAGAGGCGCGCCGCCTGGCTGGCCTGAACATCCAGCAGTGGCCCACGCAGCTTGGCACGCATTTCTCAACCACCGGCCTGCGCCACCACGAGGTGCCGACGCCCGTGGCCGACATGCGCCGCACCGCACGCGAGCTCGGCGTGTCGCTCAACACCTTCCTGATGGCGGCACTGGCCCAGACCTTCCTCGATCAGGCCCCCGATGACCCGAAGGCCGCCGCCGTCATCCGCATCTCGGTCAACCTGCGCAAGTACTACCCTGCATCGGCCGGACATGGTTCGCTGTGGGGCAACCACGTGGGCGCCTTCCTCGTCATCGAGCAGGACGCCCGCAAGCCGCTGCGCGAGCGGGTCAAGTCCATCGACGCGAGCATCAAGGAGGGCCTGGACCGCTACGCTCGCCGCGAGATGTGCTGGACCTACCTGATCGAAGAGGCGCTGCCCTGGCTGGGCCGCACGCTCATCGGCTACATCGGGGTGCAACTCAAGCGCAAAGGCAAGTTCCCGAAGATCAGCTGCCACGCCACCAGCCTGGGCGACGCCAACCACGTCAACCTGCCCGATGCGGCGGTGCGGGTGGTGCAGATCGTGCCCTCGGTCAACAGCATTTCGCCGCTGCCGGTGCTCGTCGAAATGAATGGGCGGCTGAGCCTGCCCTGGATCTGGCAATTGGGCGAGACGCCCGTGGCGGCGGTCGATGATTTCAACCGGCGCTTCGACGTGACGCTGGCGCGCATGGTGGCTGAGTTGGCGCCGCAGGTCGCCGCAGCTTGACGGCGGGCGAAGGAGGCAGGGGGCGTGCGCTTGGAGATGTGTCCTTTGGGCACGCGTCCTGCTTCGCTTGAGCGTGTTTCACCGGCACACTTTCGCAACTGTTGCCTGCCACCCGACGGAACCCATGAGCACGCTCCACCTCATCTCCCACCCCCTGGTCCAGCACAAGCTCACGCTGATGCGTCAGAAGGACGCGAGCACCAACAGCTTTCGCCGTCTGCTCGATGAGCTGAGCACGCTGATGGCCTACGAGGTCACGCGGGACATGCCGCTGCAGCCCATCCAGATCGAGACCCCGCTGGAGACCATGACCGGCCACGTCATCGACGGCAAGAAGCTGGTGCTGGTGTCCATCCTGCGCGCTGGTGACGGCCTGCTCGACGGCATGCTGCGCGTGGTGCCCAGCTCCCGCGTGGGCCACATCGGCCTGTACCGCGACCCTGACACCCTGCGCCCGGTCGAGTACTACTTCAAGATGCCTTCCGAGGTGGCCGAGCGCGACGTGATCGTGGTCGACCCGATGCTGGCCACCGGGCATTCGGCTGCGGCGGCCGTGGCGCGCATCAAGCAGCTTCGCCCGCGTTCGATCAAGTTCATGTGCCTGCTGGCGGCGCCCGAGGGCGTGGCCGCGATGCAGTCAGCGCACCCGGACGTGGACATCTACACCGCTGCGGTGGACCGCTGCCTCAACGAGCACGGCTACATCCTGCCCGGCCTGGGCGACGCGGGTGACCGGATTTTTGGCACGAAGTGAGGTCAGTGATGGTCGGCTTCGTGCTGGTGTCGAACCGCCAGCACGATCACGAGTTGAGGTGACGCGATTTCATAGGCCAGCACATACCCGGATGCGCCAAATGGGATGACCAGTTCGCGGCGCAGGGCGCTGCGCGATCCGGCCACCTTGCGAAACAGGAAGGGCGTCCTGGCCAAGGCGGCCATGGCTTCGTTGATGGCTTCAATCGCGCGGTCAGCCATGTCCAGGTCCTCGACGTACTCCGCGCGCTCAAGCAGGTACTCGTACAGCCTCAGCAGGTCGTTTTTCGCCTCGGGCGCAACCACGACCACGAAGGTCATGCTTTGGCCGGCCTGTGCTTGCCTTGCAATGCCTGGCGCCGGGCTTGTAGCCGTGTGCGCATCTCGGTCACCACTTCTTCGACGGGAACACCGGTGCCCGACTGCTGAAACCGCGACCAAGCGGCGTCCGCGCGGGCGGCAAATTCGGCTTGCATGCGCCGGTGCTCAACGGCCTGGCGAACTGTGGATTCCAGGAAGTCGGACAACGTTTCGCCTTCGCGCAAAACGCCTTCGAGGTCAGCCCGAAGTTGGGGCTCAACGCGCACTTGCGGAAGGATGGCGGTCTTCATGACCGGCGAGTGTGTTGCAAATGTGTTGCGGCGTCAAGGGCGCCGCAGCGGCTCAGGCGCCGCGCCCGGCGGCCAGGTCGGCCAGTCGCTGGCTCTGCATCAAGCCGGTCACGCTGAGCTGGCGCAGGCTGTCGTGCAGGCCATGCCAGTCAGATGACTGCCCTGCCTGGAGGGCTTGCCAGCGCGCCTGCACATCATCGAGTATGTCGACCGCCGCAGTTTCTCCGCCCACGCCGGACGAGGTGTCCGCCAGCCGCCGAATTCGCGCCAGGCGGGCGTCCACGCGTTCGGCCAGCAGGGGCACAGGCTCTTCCTGCCAGGCGTCCAGGTCGGATTTCAGGTCACCGGCGGCTTCCACCAGGGGCAGCCAGGTGCCGTGCAGCTCGGCCTCGGCGCGCACCTGCCGCTGTTCGTGCCAGGAGGCCAAGCCCCCACCGATCATCAGCAGACCGCAAGCGGTGCCGAGCAAGAAGGCGCGCCAGTGAACGCGGATGGCGGTGAGGACAGCGGCAGAAGAGGCGTGCGCGGCCATGGGATCGTTGCCCCGTTGGCACGGGGGCGTTTGGTGATGCCATGGAGTTCGGCGCCTGCCGCGCCGACTTGATCGCTCGCCCCAAGCCGCCGCGCGGGGGCGTGATGGGTTTCACGCGGCGAAAGGACGCCCACGCGACACGGCCTCCAACTCAGTTCAGCGTGCGTCGGTAACTCTTCACCGCCAGCAAGCCGAACACCAGGCCCGCGAGCATGATCGGCCACAGGTGGGGCCACATGTCGACCAGCGTGAATTCCTTGAGGAACACGCCGCGCGAGCCGCGCACGAAGTAGGTCAGCGGCAGCCCCTGCGAGATGATCTGCGCCCACCTCGGCATGCCGCTGTAGGGGAACATGAAGCCCGACAGCAGGATCGACGGCAGGAAGTAGAAGAACGACAGCTGCATGGCCTGCATCTGCGACATCGCCGCCGTCGAGATCAGGATGCCGACCGACAGCGTGGTGATGCCATAGGCCAGCAACAGCGCGATCAGCGCCAGCGGATCGCCCGTGAGCGGCAGCTTGAACAGGAAGAAGGCGATGCCCAAGATGATCGCCACCTGCCCCACGCCCACCAGGAAGGTCGGGATGATCTTGCCGATGATCATCTCCCAGGGCTCGGTCGGCGTCACCAGCAGGAACTCCATCGAGCCCTGCTCTTTCTCCTTGGTGATCGACATGGCCGTCATCACCAGCAGCGACACGTTGAGGATCATGCCCACCAAGCCAGGGATGATGAAGAAGGTCTGCTCGCCCTGCGGGTTGAAGCGCCGCTGCACGCGCACCTCCAGCTTGGGCTCGCCGGTGAACGTGGCTTCGATGCCGTCCTTGCGCATCAGGTGCGCCACCGTCTGGCGCGCCACCTCGCCGGTGGAGGTGATGGCGCCGTTGAGCGAGACCGGGTCGGTCGCATCGGCCTCGACCAGGATCTGCGCCGGCAGGCCGCGCAGCAGGTTGCGCGTGAAGTCGGGCGGGATCTCCACCACCACCGAGGTCTGCGCCTTGCGCAGCATCTCGCTGGCCTGGTCGGACGTCAGTTGGCGCTGGTCGATTTCGAGGTAGACCGACTGCTGCAGCGCGGCCTTGTACAGCCGCGAGAACTCGCTCTTGTCGTGGTCGACCACGATGGTCGGGATGTGGCGCGGATCGGGGTTGATCGCGTAGCCGAAGACGATCACGTAGCCGATGGTGACCGACAGCAGCGACACGAAGGTCATGCGGTCGCGCACCATGTGGATCAGCTCCTTGGTGGCGATGGCGGCGATGCGGTTGAAAGCCTGAAGCACCTGGGCCTCCTCAGAACTGCGTGATCGAGCCCTGCTGCTGCAGGGTCAGGTAGAAGAAGACGTCCTCGAGGCCCACGTCGATGTCGACCGGCGAGCCAGCGTGCAGGCCATGCTGGGCCAGGTCACGCACCCAGGATCCGACATCTTCGTGCGAACGGGCCACCACGCGGATGCTGTTGCCCTGCTGCGAGAGCCGCACGATACGCGGGTCGTGCGCCAGGTGCGGGTGGCGGAACACCTCCTGCAGCGGCACTTGCGCGGCCACCAGCGGTGCATCGGCCAGCACCTTCTCGGGCGCGTCGTCCACCAGCAGGCGGCCATAGAGCACATAGGCGATGCGGTTCGAGCGCATCGCCTCGTCCATGTAGTGCGTGCTCACCAGCACCGACACGCCGGTGGATGCGATGTCTTGCAGGATGTCCCAGAAGGCTTCGCGCGCCTTCGGGTCCACGCCCGCAGTGGGCTCGTCGAGCAGCAGGATGCGCGGGCGGTGCGCCATCGCGCAGGCCAGGGCCAGGCGCTGCTTCCAGCCGCCCGACATGGTGCCCACGCGCTGGTTGTCGCGGCCCTCGGCGTCGAAAGCGAACTGCTTGACCAGCTCGTTGACCCGATCTGCCGCATTGCGGATGCCATAGAGCTTGCACACGAAGCGCAGGTTCTCGCGCACCGTCAGGTCACGGTAGAGGCTGAAGTGCTGGGTCATGTAGCCCAGCAGCGGCTTGATCTTGGGCGCCTGCGTGCCGATGTCGAAACCCAGGCAGGTGCCGCGCCCCGAGGTCAGCGGCACCAGGCCGCACATCATGCGGATGGCGGTGGTCTTGCCCGAGCCGTTGGGGCCGAGGAAGCCATAGAGCTGGCCTTCCTCGATGGTCATGTTCAGTTGGTCGACGACCGTCTTGTCACCAAAGGTCTTGGTGAGGTCGCGCACCTCGATGATGGGCTGGGCCACGTCGCTTCCTTCGCCTGGCGTTCAGGAAGCTTTCGCGGCCACGCCGGCCACCTTCACGCCCACGGGCGTGCCCGGCGGCGCGGTGCAGCCGGTGGGGGTGTCGAGCCGGGCTTCGGTCAGGAAGCTCAGGCGGTCGCGCAGCTCCTGGCTGAACATCATCGGCTGGGTGTACTCGGGGCGGGCGCTCACGCGCGTGATGTGGGCCGTGGCGGGCTTGTCGCAGCCCGAGATCACCACGTTGACCTGGTTGCCGGGCATGAACTTCGGGCGCAGGTCATTGGGCACGAAGAAGCGCACGCGCAACGTGCCCGTGTGCAGGATCGTCATCGTGGTGCTGCCAGCGGTGGCGAACTCGCCCTGACGCACGTACAGCTCCTGGATCACGCCGGAGACGGGCGCCGTCACCTGCTTTTGCTGCAGCAGCCATTCCACCTGCGCGACACCCGCCTGCGCGGCCGATGCCTGCGCCTTGGCCGCCGCCTGCTCATCGGTGCGGGCGCCTTCCTTGGCCGAGCGCAGCGCCGCGCGGGCTTCTTCGACCTGGGCCTCGGCCAACTGCACGTTGGTGCGGTCGTTGTCCACCTGCGCCTCGCTGACGAAGTTCTTCTTCAGCAGCGACTCGCTCTTCTTCAGGTTGCTCTGCGCTTGGGCCAGTTGCGCCTTGGCGTAGCTCAGCTTCGCGCGCAGGCTTTCGAGTTCGGCCTGGCGGGCGCCCTTGCTCAGGTTCTTGCTCTGCGCCTCGGCCTGCTCCTTGCGGGCCTGGGCCTCGGCCAGACGAGCCTGCTCCTGCTGGGACTCCAGCATGTAGAGCACCTCGCCCGGCTTGACGACCTGGCCTTCCTTGACGCTGAGCTGCGTCATGGTGCCCGACACGGGCGAGGCCACCGAGGTGGTGTCCGCCTCGATGTAGCCAGGCAACTGCAATTCGGACTGGCCGTCGAAAACACAGCCGCTCAGGCCCAGGCCCAAGGGCAAGGCGAGCAGCGAAGCCGCCAGCACGCCAGGGCGCGTGCTGCGATGGAGGAGGGTCGACGGCAACTTCATGTCGAAACTTTCATGTCACTCAGGTTCATGGCCGGGTCCTCACAGGCGGCCCAGCTCCACATACAGCGGGCGGTCGTCGATGCCGGGGCGCGGGTCGTCACCATAGCTCAACCAGAAGTGGCTGGAGATGAGTTTTTGGCGTTTGTAGCCACGCGGCACATCGACCAGCGGGTCGCCATGCGTCACGGCGGTGGCCAGCGCGTCGTACTTCTGGCCCTCGTGCGCCATCACCCAGTCGATCAAGGCCTGATAGATGGCCTTGTCGTCGCCCGCGATCAGGATGTTGTAGAGCGTCAGGTAGTTCAGCACCCCGCCCACCGGTGGCAGCTTGAAACCGCCGGCCAGGCTCACATAGAGGTTGTAGAAGGGGCGCAGCACCTTGATGGCGGGCTTGAAGCCCATGATGCGGGTCTGCTTGTAGGCCTTCTGGTTCCACGCGGCCAGCATGCCGACGATCTGGCCACCTTTGAGTGCGAGAACGTAATCGCCAACCTTCAAGCCCGCGTAATACGGATCGCCCTTGGCCAGCTTCTCGAAGTCGTAGAGCGGGTAGCCGTTGCGGCGCGGGGCCTCGCGGTCGAAGAAGGCCTGCATGGCCGGCAGGTCGTCGTGCGTGGCGGCGCGCAAGGTCACGCCAGCCGGGATGCGCGGCTTGATCTTGCGCACAAAGATGAAGCTCGTCTCGATCGTGTGGCTCACCCAGTAGCGAAACAGCACGCCGTCCTGCGCGCGCGAAGCGGCTTCCAGCGGCGCGGTGTTGTCCTTGAGCACGATGCCATGCATCAGGTCGTCCGTGCTGCGGAACTTCTTCTGCTCGGCGAACAGCGATGAGGCGATGCCACGGCGGCGGTAGTACGGGTCGACGCGCGTGTCGCCCGAGTAATACAGGCGGCGCTTCTTGCCGCTGATGTACATGTCGTGGCCCGAGATCACCGTCAGGCCAGCGAGCACGCCGGGGCGCTCGTCGTCATCGGCCACGGTCATGATGAACTCGTCGCCGACCACGCGCGCGCCGATGAAGAAATCCGGCAGGCGCTGGAAGCACATCTCTGCCGGGCCAGGCATGGTGATCTTCGAGACCAGGTCGTGGATCTTGGGGTTGTCGGCTTCCGTGCCGACGCGGATGGTGATGGCCATGGTGCTGCTTGGTTTCTCGGAAGGGTCTTCAGGCGTCCAGCGATTCGCGCAGCATCGCGGGCACCGAGCCGCGCCAGTGGCGCAGCGGTTCGATCTTGATGTTGCCCTCGATCATGCCGCGTTCGCGGCACTGATCCATGTAGATCTGGCGCATGTGGGGCAGCGCAACGCAGGCAGCGTGCTGAAGTTGGCCCAATTCGCGGGCGAGCTTGTAGTGGAAGTTGGCCTGCAAGGCCTGCTCGACCTGACCGGCCAGGTCGGTCTGGATGGCTTCGAGCTCATGGGCAGGCTTGCCCTCGTCGCATTCCACCAGCAGCACGTAGCCCGGCGTGCGGCCACGCGCCTCGTCCAGGGCCAGCAGCGTCACCGGTAGGGCGCCGGAAAGCTGCAAGCCATCCTGCACGGCCTGCGCGGTGGTGGCGCTGGTCTTCTCACCGACCAGGTCGACACCGTCGTTGCGGCCCAGGAAGGTCAGGCAAGGCACCTGGCCCAGGCGACCGTCCACGCGCAGCACATCGCTCATCTGGTAGCGCGCGAAGCCGCTGCCTGTGGTCAGCACGGGGATGACCTCCTGGCCATCGCGCAACTGCCATGCCGCGTGGCACTTGCCATCGTTGGCGTCGACGAACTCGTAGAAATGGCTCAGGTAAGACAGCGGGTAGCGGCCTTGGAAGGGGAAGGTGACCACGCCCTCGGTGGCCCACAGGCCCTTGCCCTGGAAGTTCGCATGCGGCAGGAAGCCGTGCAGCTTGCGCGCCCACGGCGTGGCCGCTGCCGTGTCCCAGGCGCTGACCACGGCCAGGCTCGGCCACAGCGCCTTGAAGAAGGCCGGCTCCAATTGCCCGTTCCAGCCGCGCAGCAGGCTGGCCGCTCTCGAAGAACGGGGGCAGGGCACGCCCGCCATCGAGGCGGTGCGCCGGCCCCAATTGCCTTGCGCCAAGGCATCGGCCAGCTCTTCGCGCCAGCGCGCCATCTGCTCCAGCAGGCCCAGCCCGAAGGTCGGGCTCCACACCGAGATGAAGCCCAGCGCGTCGTCGGCCGCCAGGTAGGCGATGGTGGCGAACAGCGAGTCGTCGGACGAGTGCGCCAGCGCGATTTCCTGCGGCGCGGCCTGCGTCAGGTAGGCCAGCAGGCGCTTGCCGAACGACAGCATCTTCATGTCGTCGTTGATGTCGCCGGCGGTCTGGCTGCGCATCTCGGTCGGGATCCACGACAGCGACCAGTAATGCGTGCCGCGCCCTTGCTGCGGGAACTGGCGGTACAGGTCGCCCACCCAGGCCGTGATGACCTGGTCGAGCTCGTCGAGGAACATCTTCGTGTACGGGACCCACTTCACCGCCGAGGTCGAACCGCTGGTCGGCTGATAGCGCATCACCGGCGAGTCGATCAGCAGCGACTGCTTGCTCGCGCGCTGCTGCGCGATCACTTCAGCGTGATCGTGGTAGTTGCTCAATGGCAACTGACGCGAGAACTCCTCCCACGACCAGTCGGCTCGGATGCCTCGGCGCTGGCCCTCGGGCGAACGTGCCACGGCGGACAACCAACGACTCAGCCGGGCGCGCTGGACCGATTCCAGTTCACCCAGGTGCCGTTCGAAACGCTGGCGCCCTGGGGCGACCAGCAGGCGGAGGAGGTGGTGTCCGAGGGTGGTGCCGGCCCCCATCAGGAGGCCTTGGGACGCCCAAAGGCGTCCTGGGCGTCCTGGGCACTGCCGTCATCCCAGGTGTTGGCCGATTCGCGGCGGCTCGTAGTGGGCTTGACGTCCAGCTCCTGGCCCGGGCGGCTGTGCGTGCCCAGGATGTGCTTCTTGACCCACTTCCAGGGCACGTCCACGATGGAGCGGAACAGGCTCTCGTAATCGCAGGCGGCCAGGCAGGGCACCTCGTGGCCCTGGCGCCAGCCGGGGTTGACCTTCTCGAAGAAGGCGATGTGCTTGTTGGCGGCCTTCAGCTCGGGCGTGATGCCGGCCACGTCGCCCTTGAGGCGCACGTAGTCGTTGCCGAAGTCCAGCACCATGTTCTCGCGGTCGAAGGCCTCGGGGAACAGGGCGTCGCAATACGCTTCGGTGATGCGGCGATAGCGATCGTCCATGCCCGGGCGATTGCCGCCGACCTTCGGGTAGTAGTTGTAGAAGTTGTTCGTCATCAACAGGTAGGTCTTGTAGCCCTTGGAGATGAGGAACCAGTAGAACGGCACGAAGGGGCGCTTGATGCGCTCGATGATCAGTCGGCGGTAGAAGGTGTTGGCCAGGGCGTTGTTGCCCCAGTAAGCCGGCTCGATGATGGTGTCGCCGCTGAAGATGCCGCGCACGCGCTTGCCGTCGACCTTGATGTCGAAGAAGGTCTGGGTCGAGAAGCCCACCACCTTGTCGTCGGACTTGCGGGTGACCAGGATCACGCCGGACTTCTTGCTCAGGTCGTTGAGGAAGATGTCGAGCGAGGTGTTTTCATAGAACGACGAATACAGCTCGTACATCTGCTTGATGTGCGTGACCGTGACCGCCTGGATCGGACGGAAGAAGGTGCTGACTTTTTCTTTCCTGGCCGTGGATGACATGCTGGGGCTCCATTGAAGCGCTTGGCTTCCGCGGTCGCTCGCCTGGCCGGTGGGCGGGGCGTCGACTGTGACTGCCGTTTTGTTACGCGTTCGTTACGCGTTGACGTTGAGGTGAGGATGCGCTTCCCCCTTTTGGGCGCCTATCGGGCTTGCCCTCGGTGAGCACTTATATGAGGGGTGTGCAACGTCAAGGATTAGTAAGAAGGGGTGGCTCTTCCATCTGAGGGTTTTGGAGGGGTGGGGTCAAAAGGCGTGCTTTGGCGCGTTTTGTGTCGATGCCCAAATGCCCGACTGTTTGAATCGGGTCACCGAAGGGCTGCCGATGGGTCGCTCAAGGCCCCCTCGTTGCCCCTTGCCATGCGCGCGCGACCCCCTGTTTGCGCCTGATCACGCACGGGGGGCTTGGTCTGCCTTCCAGTCCTGCGTATAATCTTTAGGTTTTGCCGACGCCGTGGTGGCGTTTGAATCCGGTGATGTCAATGAGTGGTTCCCGCACGGGGTCGTCTGGTGGCTCGGGCTCGATGAAGAGCAAGCAGAGCGAAGCCAGGCAGATGCCGAAGGGGCAGCCCTTCGAGGACAGCGACCTGGACGAAGACGCCCTGCCGCCGATCAGCCCGCTGACGCGAGAAGAGGCGCAAGCCCTGCTCGAGCGGCAACCCTCCTTCACTGTCTGGCAGGCCTTGGCCTCGCAAGCGGTGGTCGGGTTGCTTGTCGCGCTGATCTGGGGGGCGCTGGCCGCAAGTCAGGCTGCTTTCCTCTCCGCTCTTTATGGCGGTGTGGTCGTGGTCGTGCCGAATGCGCTGATGGCGCGCGGCGTCTTCGGTCGGCGAGCGGGGCGCAGTGTCGGGGGTCTGCTCGTGTGGGAGATCCTCAAGCTGTGCCTGTCCGGGGCCTTGCTGGTCCTGGCGCCGGTGGTGCTGCGCCCGATCGACTGGGCGGCGCTGCTGGTCACCATGGTGCTGTGCCTGAAATCGATTGCCGTGGCGCTGTTCATCCAACAGCGTCGCACCAGGAATAGAAACGTTTGATGAGATCGCCCATGTCTGCTGAAGAACATGCCCTGACCGCGCCCGAGTACATCGGGCACCACCTGCGCCACCTGCAGAACTTCTCCGAGAAGCAGGCCATCGTTGACTGGAACTACATCAACATCGACTCGATCTTCTGGTCGGTGGTGATGGGCGCGCTGGGCGTCTTCCTGCTGTGGAAGGCCGCTCGCAAGGCCACTTCCGGTGTGCCGGGTCGCTTCCAGGCCGCTGTTGAAATGCTCGTCGAGCTGGTCGACACCCAGGCCAAGGGCATCGTGCACAACGCCGAGTCGCGCAAGGCCGTCGCCCCCGTGGCCCTGACGGTCTTCATCTGGATCTTCTTCATGAACGCGATGGACCTGCTGCCCGTCGACCTGCTGCCCCGCATCTGGGAAGGCATCTACGCTGCAGCGGGACACGACCCGCATCACGCCTACATGCGCGTGGTGCCCACCGCTGACCTGTCCATCACCCTGGGCATGTCGATCAGCGTGCTGCTGATCTGCCTGTACTACAACATGAAGATCAAGGGCGTGGGCGGCTGGATCAAGGAGCTCTTCACCGCTCCCTTCCATGCGCATGGCCCCGTCGGCACCATCTTGCTGCTGGTTCCCAACTTCTTCCTGAACCTGGTCGAGTTCGGTGCCAAGACCATCTCGCACGGCATGCGGCTGTGGGGCAACATGTACGCGGGCGAACTGGTGTTCATGCTGATCGCCCTGCTCGGCGCGGCTGTCGGCACGACGCTGACCGCTGGTGGCATTGGTCTGTGGTTCCTCGGCGTGCTCGCCGGTTCCGCCTGGGCCATCTTCCACATCCTGATCATCGCGCTGCAGGCCTTCATCTTCATGATGCTGACCCTGGTGTACATCGGTCAGGCACACGAAGGTCACTGATCTTCGGTCTCTCTTTCTTTCCCCTTCCTTCTTTTTTCAACCTCCCTTTTTTATTCTTAGGAGCAATCATGGAACTGGTGTTGGCTAACGTCGCTCTGGCTTGTGGTCTGATCATCGCCCTGGGCGCCATCGGTGCTTGTATCGGTATCGCCCTGATGGGTGGCAAGTACTTCGAAGCCACCGCTCGTCAGCCCGAGCTGATGAACGAACTGCAAACCAAGATGTTCCTGCTGGCCGGTCTGATCGACGCCGCCTTCCTGATCGGTGTTGGTATCGCCATGCTGTTCGCTTTCGCGAACCCGTTCATCGCCGCTCTGGCCAAGTAATCGGTCTTTCTCGACTGAACATCCCCATTAACCGAGAAAGGTCCGAGCCGTGAATCTGAACGCAACGCTGTTCGCGCAGATCGTGGTCTTCGGGATCCTCTGGTGGTTCACGATGAAGTTCGTGTGGCCGCCGATCACGAAGGCGCTCGACGAGCGCGCAAGCAAGATCGCCGACGGTCTGGCTGCCGCCGACAAGGCCAAGCTGGAACTGGCGAACGCCAACAAGAGCGTCCAGGCTCAGCTCGCCCAATCCCGTGACGAAATCGCTCAACGACTGGCTGACGCTGAAAAGCGTGCCGCAGCCATCGTTGACGAGGCCAAGAAGCGTGCTTCCGACGAAGCCGCCAAGATCGTCGCCGACGCCAAGTCGGAAGCCGATCAATTGGCCATCCAGGCCCGTGAAGCCCTGCGCGAGCAGGTCGCCGGTCTGGCCGTCAAGGGTGCCGAGCAGATCCTTCGCCGCGAGGTTTCGGCCCAGGTCCACGCTGACCTGCTGAGCCGCCTGAAGTCGGAGCTGTGATCATGGCCGAGCTTGCCACCATCGCCCGTCCTTACGCCGAAGCGCTGTTCAAGGCCACGCCCGAAGCGGAGCAATCCGCCTGGGTGGCGCAAGTCGCCGCCCTGGGCCAGGTCGCCAACGACGCCCAACTGCAGGGCTTCGCCAGCAACCCCCGTGTCACGCAAGAGCAAGTCTTCGGCGTCGTCACCGAGGCTGCCAAGGTGGCTCTCGCGCCGGTCGTGGCCAACTTCTTGCGTACCGTTCTGGAAAACGGTCGTCTGGCGGCCTTGCCGCTGATGGCCGAGCAGTTCCAATCCCTCGTGCAAGCCCGTCAGGGCGTGTCCGAAGCCCGCATCGTGAGCGCCTTCCCGGTGTCCGACTCGCAAGTCGCCGACATCCTGGTGCCGCTTGAGAAGCGCTTCGGCCGCAAGCTGACAGCCAAGGTCGACGTTGACCCTGAGCTGATCGGTGGCGTGCGAGTGGTGGTCGGCGACGAGGTGCTCGACACCTCCGTCAAGGCCCGCCTGGAACGCATGAAGTCGGCCCTGCTGGCCTGATGGCCTGATCCGGAGCCAGACCTCAACCTAGAACAGTCGCCTACACCCCCCGGTGGCTTCGGCCGCCGGACGTTGTCAACGAGGTTTGCCTTTGAGCAGCCCTTGACCAGACTGGGAGCAAAGCAATGCAACTGAATCCCGCAGAAATTTCCGAACTGATCAAGAGCCGCATCGAAGGTCTCGGCGCGGCTGCCGACATTCGCAACCAAGGCACCGTGATCTCCGTGACCGACGGCATCGTCCGCGTCCACGGCCTGTCCGACGCCATGCAAGGCGAAATGTTGGAATTCCCCGCCAACGCCGCAGGTGTGCCCACCTTCGGCCTGGCACTGAACCTGGAACGCGACTCCGTCGGCGCCGTGATCCTGGGTGAGTACGAGCACATCTCCGAAGGCGACACCGTGAAGTGCACGGGCCGCATCCTGGAAGTGCCCGTCGGCCCGGAACTGGTCGGCCGCGTGGTCAACGCCCTGGGTCAGCCCATCGACGGCAAGGGCCCGATCAACGCCAAGCTGTCTTCTCCGATCGAGAAGATCGCCCCCGGCGTGATCGCCCGTGAATCCGTTTCGCAACCGCTGCAGACCGGCATCAAGTCCATCGACTCGATGGTGCCGATCGGCCGTGGCCAGCGCGAGCTGATCATCGGTGACCGCCAGACTGGCAAGACCGCTGTCGCCATCGACGCGATCATCAACCAGAAGGGCCAAGGCGTCACGTGTATCTACGTCGCCATCGGCCAGAAGGCTTCGTCGATCAAGAACGTCGTGCGCGCCCTGGAACAAGCCGGCGCCATGGAGTACACCATCGTCGTCGCCGCTTCGGCCTCTGACTCGGCTGCCATGCAGTTCGTGTCGGCCTACTCCGGCTGCGCCATGGGCGAGTACTTCCGCGACCGCGGCCAAGACGCCCTGATCGTGTACGACGACCTGTCCAAGCAGGCCGTGGCCTACCGCCAAGTGTCGCTGCTGCTGCGCCGTCCTCCCGGACGCGAAGCTTTCCCTGGCGACGTGTTCTACATCCACTCGCGCCTGCTCGAACGCGCCGCCCGCGTGAACGCCGACTACGTCGAAGCCTTCACCAACGGCGAAGTGAAGGGCAAGACCGGTTCGCTGACCGCCCTGCCCATCATTGAAACGCAAGCTGGCGACGTGTCCGCTTTCGTTCCGACCAACGTGATCTCGATCACCGACGGTCAGATCTTCCTGGAAACCAACCTGTTCAACGCTGGCATCCGCCCCGCCATCAATGCCGGTATCTCGGTGTCGCGCGTCGGTGGTGCGGCTCAGACCAAGGTCATCAAGGGCCTGTCCGGCGGCATCCGTACCGACCTGGCTCAGTACCGTGAACTGGCTGCTTTCGCGCAGTTCGCCTCTGACCTGGACGCCGCCACCCGCAAGCAGCTCGACCGCGGTGCCCGCGTGACCGAACTGCTCAAGCAGGCTCAGTACCAGCCCCTGTCGGTCTCGCTGATGGCAGCCACGCTGTTCGCCGTCAACAAGGGCTACATGGACGACATCGAGGTCAAGAAGGTCCTGGCCTTCGAAGCCGGTCTGCACCAGTTCCTCAAGACCAGCCACTCGGCCCTGCTCGCCAAGGTCGAGCAAACCAAGGCGCTGGACAAGGACGCTGAAGCTGAACTGCAATCGGCCGTCGTCGCGTTCAAGAAGACCTTCGCCTGACCATGACTGCCCCTCGCGTCATCACCCAACACGGCTTCACGGTTGTGGGCGGTGTTGACGCGTCCCGGTGCCAGCCGGGGGGCTCTTTTTAAAGGAGTGAATCATGGCAGCAGGCAAGGAAATTCGCGGCAAGATCAAGAGCGTCGAGAACACCAAGAAGATCACCAAGGCCATGGAAATGGTCGCGGCTTCGAAGATGCGCAAGGCCCAGGATCGCATGCGTGCGGCCCGTCCTTACGCTGACAAGGTGCGCAACATCACGGCGAACCTGGCCAAGGCCAATCCCGACTACGTCCACCCCTTCATGGTCGCCGGCAACGGTGGCAAGAAGGTGGGCTTCATCGTGGTGAGCACGGACAAGGGTCTGTGCGGTGGCCTCAACACCAACGTGCTGCGCGCCGTGACCAACAAGCTCAAGGAGCTCGACGGTCAAGGCATCAAGGCCGACGTGGTGACCATCGGCAACAAGTCGACCGGTTTCTTCAACCGCATCGGCGCCAACGTGGTCGCGCAAGTGGTGGGTCTGGGTGACACCCCGCACCTCGAAAAGCTGATCGGCCCCGTCAAGGTGCTGCTCGATGCCTACACCGCAGGCGAGCTCAGCGCCGTCTACCTGTGCTTCACGCGCTTCATCAACACGATGAAGCAGGAGCCGGTGGTCGAGCAGCTGCTGCCCCTGTCGGCCGACGAGTTCGCTGGTGAAACCACGCACGCGTGGGAATACATCTACGAGCCCGACGCCAAGGTGGTGATCGACGACCTGATGGTGCGTTATGTCGAAGCGCTGGTCTACCAGTCCGTGGCCGAGAACATGGCGTCCGAGCAATCGGCGCGCATGGTGGCCATGAAGGCCGCCACCGACAACGCAGGCAACGTGATCAAGGAACTGAAGCTGGTCTACAACAAGACCCGCCAGGCCGCGATCACGAAGGAAATCTCCGAGATCGTTGGCGGCGCTGCCGCGGTCTGATCTGAATATTGACTTGAAGGAACGAAGATGGCTGACACACAAGTGGCACAAGCTGTAGGCAAGATCGTTCAGTGCATCGGCGCCGTGGTGGACGTGGAGTTCCCGCGCGACCAGATGCCGAAGGTGTACGACGCCCTGAAGATGGATGGCTCCGCCCTGACCCTGGAAGTGCAACAGCTTCTGGGTGACGGCATGGTCCGCACCATCGCGCTGGGTTCGTCGGATGGCCTGCGTCGCGGCATGGTCGTGAGCAACACCAACGCCCCGATCACCGTCCCCGTTGGTCCCGCCACGCTGGGCCGCATCATGGACGTGCTGGGCAACCCGATCGACGAACGCGGTCCCGTGGACCAGACGCAAACCGCGTCCATCCACCGCAAGGCCCCGGCTTACGACGAACTGTCCCCCTCGACCGAGCTGCTGGAAACCGGCATCAAGGTGATCGACCTGGTTTGCCCGTTCGCCAAGGGCGGCAAGGTGGGTCTGTTCGGTGGCGCCGGCGTGGGCAAGACCGTGAACATGATGGAACTCATCAACAACATCGCCAAGGCCCACAGCGGTCTGTCGGTGTTCGCTGGTGTGGGCGAGCGCACCCGCGAAGGCAACGACTTCTATCATGAAATGTCGGACGCCGGTGTGGTGAAGCAGGACAACCTGGCCGAATCCAAGGTGGCCATGGTTTACGGTCAGATGAACGAGCCGCCGGGCAACCGCCTGCGCGTGGCCCTGACCGGCCTGACGATGGCCGAGTCCTTCCGTGACGAAGGCCGTGACGTGCTGTTCTTCGTGGACAACATCTACCGCTACACCCTGGCCGGTACCGAAGTGTCCGCCCTGCTGGGTCGCATGCCTTCCGCCGTGGGTTACCAGCCCACCCTGGCCGAAGAAATGGGCCGCCTGCAAGAGCGCATCACCTCGACCAAGGTCGGCTCGATCACCTCGATCCAGGCCGTGTACGTCCCTGCGGACGACTTGACCGACCCTTCGCCTGCCACCACCTTCGCCCACTTGGACTCCACCGTGGTGCTGTCGCGTGACATCGCTTCGCTGGGCATCTACCCCGCCGTGGACCCGCTCGACTCGACCTCGCGTCAGCTGGACCCGCACGTGGTCGGCGAAGAGCACTACACCGTGGCCCGCGCCGTGCAAGGCACGCTGCAGCGCTACAAGGAACTGCGCGACATCATCGCCATCCTGGGCATGGACGAGCTGGCTCCCGAAGACAAGCTGCTGGTGGCCCGCGCTCGCAAGATCCAGCGCTTCCTGTCGCAGCCTTTCCACGTGGCCGAAGTGTTCACCGGCGCCCCTGGCAAGTACGTGCCTCTGAAGGAAACCATCCGTGGTTTCAAGATGATCGTCAACGGCGAGTGCGACAGCCTGCCCGAGCAAGCCTTCTACATGGTTGGCACGATCGACGAAGCCTTCGAGAAGGCCAAGGCCATCAACTAAGCGGCACGCGCGGCGGCCGGTGCGAACCGGTCGCTGTGTGGTCGCTCTGACGAAAGAGCACCATGTCCACCATCCACGTCGATGTGGTTTCCGCAGAAGAGTCCATCTTCTCGGGCGAAGCCACCCTGGTGTCCCTGCCAGGTGAAGTGGGCGAGCTCGGCATCCTGCCGCGCCACACCCCGCTGATCACCCGCATCAAGCCGGGCGCCGTGCGCATCCAGCGCGCCGACAACAACGAAGAAGAGTTCGTCTTCGTCGCTGGCGGCATCCTGGAAGTGCAGCCGAACTGCGTCACCGTCCTGGCCGACACCGCCATCCGCGGCAAGGATCTGGACGAGGCCAAGGCCAGCGAAGCCAAGCGACTGGCCGAAGAAGCCGTCCAGACCGCCAAGGGCGACTTGGACCTCGCCAAGGCCCAGACCGAGCTGACCGAGCTGGTCGCTCAACTGGCCGCCATCCGCCGCTACCGCGCCAAGAAGTGATCGATCGCGGCTCGCCGCTGATCGCTTGCCCCAGAAAACCCGCTGCCTGCGCAGCGGGTTTTTTCTTTGAGCCGGCTTTTTGCGAGCAGGGGATTTTTCCTTCCGATGTTCGCGGTGATGAACTGGGGCCAGCAAGGATGCATGCACGCAGCGTGAGCGGCTTTTTCGTTGATGCGTGAGGTGGCCCATGTCGCCTGTTGTCTCCAATCAATGACTGCGCACCCGCAGCTTGGGTTGAACTCCCCTTGTCCCCGGTATTTCAACAAAGGTATAAACATTTCGTGCGGTAATGCTGGGAAGCGTGTCGACCGTTCGCCATAAATCATTCAACAGTGGAGAGAAAAGATGAAACACAAAACACACCTGATCGCGGCCGCAGTCATCTCGATGTCCTTGGGCGCAGGCCAAGCCACCGCCCAGGGCGCCCCCGAAACCAACACCCTGCTTGCCGGCGACCGCCTGTTCTCCAATGGTTTGCCCTTCGACAACCTCCAGGGCAGTGGCACCCTCAGCTTCTCCAAGTTACTCATCACTGCCTTGAACCTGGCGCAGGTGGGCCTGACGCCTGTCCCCGACGCATCACTGCAAACCTCGACCTCAAGCAATGCGTCCGGTATGGTCAAGTACACCAGCGTGAGTGCCTCCGCCCCGGTCTCCTACCTGACATTCACTTTCGACGGCTTGTACGCCAATGTGTTGGCCGTGGGCACAGACGGCGGTTTGCTGCAAACCACGAGCAAAAGCAGCGCGACCGATGGGGCTGGTTCTCTCAGCATCAGCGACCTCAAGGTCGACCTGACCACCAAAATCATCTATGCCGACATCGTCGGCGCCAATGGGGTTGGCACCCTCGACGACCATGCGTTGTGGAAGTTCGACACCATTTCAGGGCCCACCAGTTTTGACGTGAGCAAGACGCTGCTTCCCCCTGCTCAATGGGGTGACATGCCGCGAGTCAGCCTGTCGGCCACGAACACCATTTCAGGCCTGTTCCTGGTCAATGCAGCGGACATCGACAACATCTTCGTCAAGGCGCTGAACCTGAACAACACGGGCCGCTCAGGCATCAACGCGGTGAACACTCGAACCGCAACCAACACGATGGGCTTCGGTACGATCACCTCAACGATTTCAGTCGGAACGGTTCCCGAGCCCAGCACCTACGCCATGATGGGCGTGGGGCTGGTGGGCTTGGCGGTGTTTGGCCGTCGCCGTGAGGGCCGTTGATCGCTCCAGGGCACGAACCGAGTTCAGCCCTGTTCGCTTTCCCCAGCCGCTTGCTTTTGCAAGCGGCTTTTTTGTTCGTGCTGCCGGTCGAGCACGCCCTGACACCCCCTCGAACGCAGGCCGATGAGGCTGCAAGCGATGGCGCGGTAGATCAAAACAGGCATCATCCCACCATGTGCAAGGCGGCGTGTCGACGCTGCCTGCCATCACGCACACATCGCGCCATCGGCGCACAGGGGAGGGCTGGGTATGAGCGCTGCCACCAACGATAGGATGTGGGGGTCGGATGGCCCCACTGCGGGCACCACATCCAAACCAGCGCAGTCGGTGCCGGGCCGTCATGGCGCCGACCGTGACCGCGCCCGCGCGCTGGCCGCGCGCCTCAAGCTCACCATCGATGGCGACCCTGAGCCGTCTGAGCAAGACTGGGCCGAGCTCGGTCAGGCCCTCAACCGGGGCGACCCGTTGGCCGATGCCGTCATCGGCTGGATGCGGCAGATCGGTCGCGCCCATGCGTGGCCGATGATGGAGCGTGGGCTGCATGGTGGGCCCGATGCCGTCCCCAATGAGGCAGAGCCACTGAAGGTGTTCTTGCGGCAGGGATGGCAGATGCCCACCTGGGTCGACTGGCGTCGCGTCAAACGCGGAGCCCAGGTGCTGCAAGGCACCGGCGAACACGGCCTGATGGTGCTGCGCGACGCGGGCTTGATGGCCGGCTACCAGGCCGGCGCCATCAACCAGACCTTGCTGAAGACTGGGGCCCTTGAGCGGGGCGCCCACAAGCGCATCGCCGAGACCACCACCTGGTGGCTGGCCTGCACAGAGGAAGATGGCCTCCAGCCCGGCCGGCCTGGCCACCGCATGACCCTGCACGTGCGCCTCATGCATGCCCTGGTGCGCGACCAGCTTTCACGCTCGCCCGAATGGGACGCCGAGTGGCTGGGCCAGCCCATCAACCAGGTCGACATGCAGGCGACCTACCTGGCCTTCAGCGCGGTGCACCTGCTGGGCCTGCGCCTGACCGGCATGCTGTTCGCTCAGGAAGACGCTGACGCCGTCATGCACCTGTGGCGCGTGATGGGCTGGCTGGTGGGCGTCGAAGATGGCCTGATGTGCGACGACGAGGCCACCGGCCGCGTGTTGATGTACCGCAACCTCGCCACGCAGGCTCCGCCCGATGAAAGCAGCGCCTTGCTGGGCCGCGCCTTGATGAACGAGCCTTTGCAGCGCAGCTACCCCTTTGCCCGCGCGCTGCGGGGCCGCTTCGACCGCGAGCGTCACCTCAGCCTGGTGAGCTGGTTCCTGGGGCCCGAAGGATTGCGCAACCTCGGCCTGCCCGCGCGTCAGCCCTGGTATCCGTTGATGCTGATGGCGCCCACCATGGCGGGCAGCCTGGCGCTGCGCACGCTGCCCGTGTTGGAGGCGCCTTGGCGAGCGATTGCCAGGCGTCAACAGCGGGCTCATCAGCAGGGGCTGGCCGGACGTGAGCCACAGGCGCCTTGGAACGCAAAGCCATCGGCTGGCGAACCCCATGGACACGGCGCACCCGATCCGGTTGGACCACCCCCTGGTGGCCCGCCGACTGATCAACGCAGCGGCTAGACTCTCAGGCTCTGCTTGCGCGACCCGACTCCCGTGGTCGCCGCTGTCTTTCGGAACCTGCCCATGCCCACCGCGCGCGCCGCCAAGAAGTCTTCCTCAGCCAAGCCGCTGACCATCCAGGACTACCTGCAGAAGATCCTCACCAGCCGCGTCTACGACGTTGCCATCGAGAGCCCGCTCGACGAGGCCAAGAGCCTGTCGCGCCGCCTCGGGCACCACGTCTTCTTCAAGCGGGAAGACAAGCAGCCCGTCTTCAGCTTCAAGCTGCGCGGCGCTTACAACAAGATGGCCCAGCTCAGCCGCGCGCAACTGGCCCGGGGTGTGATCTGCGCGTCGGCCGGCAACCACGCACAAGGCGTGGCCCTGAGCGCGCGGCGCATGGGTTGCCAAGCCACCATCGTCATGCCGGTCACGACGCCGCAGGTCAAGATCGATGCCGTGGCAAATTTCGGCGGCGACAGCGTGAAGATCGTGCTGCATGGCGAGAGCTACTCCGACGCCGCCCTGCACGCCAAGGCGCTGGAGCGCCAGCATGGCCTGACCTTCGTGCACCCTTTCGATGATCCGGATGTCATCGCCGGCCAGGGCACGGTGGCGATGGAGATCCTGCGCCAGCACGCCGGCCCGATCGACGCGGTCTTCGTGGCGATTGGCGGCGGTGGGCTCATCAGCGGCGTGGCCGCCTACATCAAGGCCGTGCGGCCCGAGATCAAGGTCATCGGCGTGCAGATGAACGATTCCGACGCCATGCTGCGTTCGGTCAAGGCCAAGGGCCGTGTCACGCTCAGCGATGTTGGGCTGTTCTCGGACGGCACGGCCGTGAAGCTGGTTGGCGAGGAGACGCTGCGCCTGGCGTCAAAGCTGGTCGACGACATCGTCACGGTCAACACCGATGCGGTGTGCGCAGCCATCAAGGACATCTATCAGGACACGCGCTCCATCGTGGAGCCGGCGGGTGCCCTGGGCGTGGCCGCGCTCAAGCAGTACGCCGAGCGCCATGGCGGCGAGGGAAAGACCTACATCGCCATCAACTGCGGCGCCAACATGAACTTCGACCGCCTGCGCTTCGTGGCCGAGCGTGCCGAGGTGGGCGAGGAGCGCGAGGCCCTGTTGGCCATCACCATCCCGGAAGAGCGCGGTTCCTTCAAGCGCTTTTGCGAGACCATCGGGCCGCGCAGCGTCACCGAGTTCAACTACCGCATCTCCGACGAGAAGGAGGCGCACGTCTTCGTGGGCCTGACGACGAAGGAGAAGGGCGAGTCGAAGCAGATCGCCAAGGCCTTCAAGGCGCAGGGCTTCCGCACGGTTGACCTCACGCACGACGAACTGGCCAAGACCCACATCCGCCACATGGTGGGCGGGCGTTCGGCGCTGGCCGAAGGCGAGCGGCTCTACAGCTTCATCTTCCCGGAGCGGCCGGGCGCGCTGATGGCCTTCCTGACCAGCCTGCCGCCGGGCTGGAACATCAGCCTCTTCCATTACCGCAACCAGGGCGCCGACTATGGGCGCATCCTGGTGGGCCTGCAGGTGCCGAAGGACGAGGTGCCGCGCATCCCGAAGGTGCTGGACAAGCTGGGCTATGTCTACGTGGACGAAACCCGCAACCCGGTCTACCGCTTGTTCTTGCGCTGAGGTGTGAAGGGTGGCGCCCTGCCGGTTAGGCGGAGGCCGCAGAGGCGCTACAGCTTGTGCGCCAAGGACGGCGCCAGGCGTTCAGTCCGGGGTGCGCGCCTGACCCGCGCCATCGCCAACTTCAGGCATGGACGTGGGGGGCTGGCCGCGCCGGTCGCCTGGTTGGCCGCCCATTTGGTTGCCCATTTGGCCACCCATTTGGCTGTTCGGTTGCCCGTTCTGCCCACCTTGCCCAGGAGGCGGTGTCTGCGTCACGCCGCTCGGCGGCGGCAGCGTGCCGGTTGCAGGCGGAGGCAGGCCGGGCAGGTCGATGGTCAGGAAGTTGGAGCCGTCTTGCGGGCCGATGCGGGCGCTGCGCTGGCTCAGGTCCTGCAACACCATCTCGCCGTCGACCACGCCGCCAACGCGGATCGCCTTGGGCGGCTTGCCATCGACGGACAGCAGGGCCACGCCCGCGCTCTGGCCGGGGGCCGGCGCCATCACGCCGATCACCTTGATGCGGCTGGCGAGGGCCGAGGCTGCGCTGGGGTTGGCCTGTGGGCCTTCGGTGCGCACCGGGCCGGTCAGCAGGCGCTGGATGTCGCCACGCACGCCGGTTTCCAGTGTCACCGGGGCGGCGTTGCGGGGAACGCCCACGGGCGGCGCCAGCCACCTCAGGCCCCAGTAAGCGAGGCTGGCGGCGACGGCGGCCCAGATCAGGAGTGCAGCGATGCGTGATGCCATGGTGGGCGCATTATGATGGCTGAGTCGAGCATCGTGCACCGCGAACAGGTGGTCCTTCCTCGGGTTGTTCCCGCATCGGTTGTGCCGAAGCCTCGTGCATGCTGGCGCCCTCGGTCGGTGTCGCGCCCGTCGTGACGCGAGCCCGCCCCTGACCCTTGAAGATCAAACCGGATGACGAAGATGTTTGTGCGCACCTCACGCTCCCCAGGCGCCCCTCACAGTGCTCCCCATGGCGCTCCTTCCTGGGCCCGCTCGGCCGCCCGCGCCGTGCAGCGCGGCTTCACCCTGATCGAGCTGATGGTCGTGCTGGTCATCATTGGCCTGCTGGCCGCCCTGATCGTGCCCAACGTGCTCGACCGCGCCGACGACGCCCGCGTCACAGCCGCCCGCACCGACATCAGCAACCTGATGCAGGCGCTCAAGCTTTACAAGCTCGACAACCAGCGCTTCCCCACCGGCGAGCAGGGCCTGCAGGCTCTGGTGGTCAAGCCGACGGCCGGCCCCATTCCCAACAACTGGAAGCCCTACCTCGAGAAGCTGCCCTCTGACCCGTGGGGCAACCCGTACCAGTACGTCAACCCGGGCGTGAAGGGGCAGGTCGATGTCTTCAGCTTCGGCGCCGATGGACAAAGCGGTGGCGAAGGCCGGGATGCCGACATCGGTTCTTGGCAGTGAGTCACGGCCGGCAGGTTTGACGGCCCGTCCGCCAAGCCGTTGGATGGGCCGCGCGCGCCGTGGCGTGTCGCGCGGTTTCACCTTGCTCGAACTGATGGTGGTGGTGGCCATGATCGCCATCACCGTCTCGATCGTGAGCTTCGCCGTGCCCGATCCTTCCAGCACCCGCCTGGAGCGCGAGGCCGCGCGCCTGGTGGCCATCCTGGAATCAGCCCGCATGCAGGCGCGCTCGGGTGCGCTCACCGTGCTGTGGGTGCCTCAAGCCAAGGGCGACGAAGCCGATTACCAGTTCATCGGCCTGCCCTCGGTGTTGATGCCGCCCCTGCACTGGCTCACACCCGAGGTGCGGGCCGAGGTCGTGGGCGCGCGCAGCATCGTGCTCGGCCCCGAGCCCGTCATCGGCGCACAGAGCCTGGTGTTGCGCCTGGAGGATCGCCAGCTCGTCATCGGCACCGATGGCCTGGGCGCTTTCCAGGTCATCCAGCCCTCGGGCGATGAGGCCGTGCAAGGGCAGCAGACGCAACCGGCTCAGCAGGCGGTGATGCGATGAAGCGCGCCCGTGGCATGACCCTCATCGAAGTGCTGGTGGCCCTGGCCATCGTGGCCATCACCCTGACGGCCGGACTGAAGGCTGCGGGAGGGCTCACGCTCAACGCGCAGCGCATGGCCGACCTCACCCGCGCGCAGTGGTGCGCCGAGAACCAGCTCACCAGCCTGCGCCTGAGCCGCACCTACCCGCCTGTGGGCGACAGCGATTTTTCCTGCAACCAGCTCGGGCGCCAGTTGCCGGGGCACATGGTGGTGCGCCCGACGCCCAACATCAACTTCCGCCGGGTCGACGCCGAGGTCTATGACGAGGACAACCAGCCCATCGTCAAGCTCTCGACCGTGGTCTCGCGGTTCTGAATGGTGGTGGATGTGACGAACCCCATGCGCCCCAGCCGCCTCTTGCCCGCAGCAGCCGGCTTCACGCTCATCGAAGTGCTGGTGTCCTTGTTCATCCTGGCCCTGCTGGCCAGCGCTGCCTGGAAGGGCGTCGATGCCATCAGCAGCGCACGCAAGGTGGCCGATGACAACCTGCAAGGCACGCTGCGTTTGCAGTCGGTCATGACGCAGCTCGATGCCGACATGGCCCAGGTCTACGACACCCAGGTGGTGAAGGGCTTCCAGTTCGATGGCGCCAACCTGCGGTTTACGCGCCGCGCGGCAGGAGGGGTGCAGGTGGTGGTCTGGAGCCTGCGCGAGCGCAAGTTGTTGCGCTGGGCGAGCACCGAGACAACCCGGGTCGGGGAGTTGCAGGACAGTTGGCGCCGCGCTTCGCAGTTGCAGGGGCGTGAGCCGGGCACGCTGGTGGCGCTCACGGGGGTGGACCAGTGGCAGGTCTACTGTTTCCGCAGCGGCTCCATCAGCAACTGCCAATCTTCTGGCAACCTGGTTTCCGCTTCGGGTGCCCCGCCCTCCTCGAACGAAGGCGCCGCCGCTGCTGCGGCGGCCACCATTGCGCGCGAGCAGCTGCCTCAAGCCATCCGCTCGCAACTCGTCCTGGGCGATGGCGCAAGCGTGTCCGGCCTGCTTTCCCGCGACATCATGTTGTCGCCCCAGCCATGACGAAACGCATGTCGCCGAACCGCTTCCCGCTCCAGCGCTTGCCGGCTTCCCGGCTAGCGGGCACCCACGCGACGCCGGCGAGTCCGCGCCTCGGCCCAGCAGCCCGCCAGCGCGGCGCGGCCCTGCTCATGGCCATGGTCATCGTCACCCTGGTGGCCACCTTCGCGGCCTCGATGGTCTGGCAGCAATGGCGGGCCGTGCAGGTCGAAGGGGCTGAGCGCGTGCGTGCCCAGGCCACCTGGGTGCTGTCCGGGGCGCTCGATTGGGCCCGCCTGATCCTGCGCGAAGACGGCCGCAACGGCGGTCCGGACCACCTCGGCGAGCCCTGGGCGATCCCGCTGGCCGAAGCACGGCTGTCCACCTTCCTGGCTGTTGATGGCGACAACAGCGCGGTCGATGCCGATGCCCCTGAGGCCTTCCTCTCGGGCCGGGTCGACGATGCTTCGTCGCGCTACAACCTGCGCAACCTGGTCAATGGCGACGGCGACCTCGTGCCTGAGGAGTTGCTGGTGCTCAAGCGCCTGTGCGAGAACGCAGGCCAGTCGCCCGCCCTGGCGGATGGGCTGGCCCAGTCGCTGCGGCAGGCCGTGCTGGCGGTGATGGCCTTGCAGTCGGGTGACGCCCAGGTCATGGCCAAACTGGGGGGCGAAGATGGGCTGCGCAAGGCGCCCATCATGCCGCAGTCGGTTGACCAACTGCCGTGGCTGGGCCTGGACGCTGGCACCCTGGAGCGCCTGCGTCCTTACCTGACCATCCTGCCGGACATGACCCAGGTCAACATCAACACAGCCCCCAAGGAAGTCATCGCTGCCGTCATCGATGGGGTGGACTTGGCGCGCGCCGCCCGCATCGTGCAGACCCGCCAGCGCAACCCCTTCAAAACCACCGAGGAGTTGCGCGCCGTGCTGGGGGCGGGCAACTGGGATTTCACGCGCGTTTCCGTCAAAAGCGATTACTTCGAGATCCGTGGGCGCCTGCGGCTCGATGACAACGTGATCGAGCAGCGCCACCTCGTCAACCGGCCCACGCCCAACGACGTGATCGTCAAATACCAGGGCCGATTCTCCGGCGTGGAGCCTGGCGCCAATCCGTCCCCCAACCCCTGAGGCCTTGTGGCGTGCTGACCAAGCGGGTATCAATCCTTAAATGGGCGCTATTTCGGCGCTCCTACAATGGCCCGGCGCCTAAGCTAGGGCACTCCACCAGCGAATCCAGACTTTTCGACGTCCCGGCATGAGCATCCTCATCATCCAATTGCCGACCCGCAGCCGCCAGGTGATCGAACCGGCGGCGGCCGAGGCCGCGCCTGCCAGCTCGGGGCCCAAGGAATACAGCTACGTCCTCAGCGCCGACGGCCTGTCCGTGTCGCGCCAGGGGCGTTGCGTGGCCGCCATGTTGCCCAAGGCCGACAGCGTCATCGCCGTGATGCCGCCGACCGACCTGAGCTGGCACCGGGTGACCGTGCCCAAGGCCCCGGCCGCCCGCCTGCGCGCCGCCCTGGCCGGCATGCTGGAAGAAGCGCTGCTCGACGACCCCGAGGAGATGCACCTGGCGCTGGCGCCGCAGGCCAAGGCCGGCCAGACCGCCTGGGTGGCCGCCTGCGACCACACCTGGCTGACCGGCCAGCTCATGGCGCTGGAGAAGGCCAAGCTGCGCGTCGACCGCGTGGTGCCCGCCGTGGCGCCCGATGAGCCCGCCACCGCCTATTTCCACGAAGCTCACGCCAACCCGGCGGAAGACAACGAATCCGTGGCCGCAGTGCTGCTGACCTGGTCCACCGCCGAAGGCGTCTCGACCTGGCCGGTGGCTGGCAGCCTGGCGCGCGGCCTGCTGCCTGAGCCCCTGCCCGTGCAGGCCCGTTTCTTCGCGACGCCGCCCGTGGCCTCGCCGGCCGAGCGCTGGCTGGGCCGCGCCGTCACGGTGCAGACCCAGGGCGAGCACCTGCTGATGGCCGCCCGCTCGCTGTGGAACTTGCTGCAGTTCGAACTGACGCCCAGCAGCAAGGGGCTTCATGCCTTGACGGACAAGTGGCGGCGCTTCATGAGCCCGCAGTGGCGACCGGCCCGTGTGGGTTTGTCCGCCTTGGTGGTGGTGCAGTTGCTGGGCCTCAACCTGTGGGCCTGGCAGCAGAAGCAGCAGGTGCAGGACAAGCGCAACGAGCTCGCCCGCATCCTCAAGCAGGCCCACCCGCAAGTCAGCGCTGTGCTCGACGCGCCGGTGCAGATGCAGCGCGAAACCGAGGCCCTGCGCGCGGCCGCCGGCCAGCCTGGCGACAACGACCTCGAGGCCTTGATGGGCGCCGTCGCCACCGCTTGGCCGCCCGAGCGCCCGACTGCCTCGCTTCAGTATGACGGCACAGCGCTGACCCTCACGCCGCCGGTGGGCTGGGGGCCGGATGAGATGGCCCAGTTCCGCGCGCGCCTGGGCGCAGCCGGTGTCGAAGTTGAACCCCTGGGCGATGGCCGCGTGAGCGTGCGCCGCGCCTCCCGAGTCTGAAAGGCCAGGGCACCCACCCATGACCCAACCCTCTCAACAGCTGCGGGCCCTGCGTGACGCCTGGCGGGCCAAGTGGTCGGCCCTGGCGCCGCGCGAACGCCGCATGGCCACCATCGCCGGTTGGCTGTTGCTGCTCGCGGTGGTGGTGCTGGTCGGCATCCGACCGGCTTGGCGCACCTTGGCGACCACGCCCGCGCAGATCAAGGAAGTCGACGCCCAGCTCGACCAGATGCGCCGGTTGGCCGATGAGGTGCAACTGCTGCGTCAGCGCCCCCCGGTGCCACCGGCCCAGGCCGAAGCTGCCCTGCGCTCGGCCTCCGACCGCCTGGGCACCGCCGCCACGTTGGCGGTGCAAGGCGACCGCGCCACGCTCACCCTGCGCGACGTGCCCGGCGATAGCCTGGCTTCGTGGCTCGACGAGGTCCGCACCGCCGCGCGCGCACGGCCACTGGAGGCCAACCTGCAACAGGCCCAGGCCGGTCACTACAGTGGCAACATCGTGCTGAGCCTGTCCACGGCCCAGGCGCCTCGCTGAAGGACGGCATCGACATGGCTGGCCTGCCCCTCCTCAATCGCCGCCCCGGCTGGATGAAAGGCGCGACCGCGCTGACCACCCGCTGGCTGGAGTCCACCCTGGAAGTCGCTCGCTGGGAGAACATGCGCCGCGCGGGCCGACGCTGGGGTTGGTGGGGCGCGGGCGTGGGCGCGGCCTTGGGCCTGATCGCCTATGCGCCGGCGCCCTGGCTGGCCAAGGCCGTGGTGTCCGCCTCGGACGGGCGGCTCCTGCTGGCCGATGCCCAGGGCACCATCTGGCGTGGCGACGCCGTGGCCGTGCTCACCGGCGGGCCGGGCAGTCGCGATGCGCGGGCCTTGCCTGGCAGGTTGAACTGGTCGATGCGGCTGGGGCTGCAAGGCGTTTCGCTCGTCTTGCAGCAGGACTGCTGCATCCAGACCCCGCTGGTGTTGCAGATCCAGCCCGCGTGGTCGGGCGCCACCGTGCGCGTGGCCACCCAGCCCCTGCCCGGCCAGCCTTTGCAGAGCGCCGGTGAAGTCGGCCATTGGCCGGCGGCCTGGCTCGGCGGCCTGGGCACGCCGTGGAACACGCTGCAACTCAGCGGCGTGCTGCGCGTGAGCACCCGCGACCTCACCTTCGCCTGGACGCAAGGGCGCCTGCGCGTCCAGGGCCAGGCCGAGGTGGCGCTCGACAACGTTGCCTCGCGCATCACCACGCTCGACCGCCTGGGCTCCTATCGGCTCGACATCGCTGGCGACGCCGAAGGGCAAGTGCAACTCAACCTGGGCACCCTCGACGGGGCCCTGAACCTGACGGGCAGCGGCGGCGTCACGCCTTCTGGCGTGCGCTTCCGTGGCGAAGCCCGGGCCAGCGAAGCCACCCAGGGCGCGCTGGACAACCTCTTGAACATCATCGGGCGTCGCCAAGGCGACCGCTCCGTCATTTCGATCGGATAAGGCATGAAGACCCATCCCCTGCTCACGCGCTCCCGCGCCACCGCCCTGGTCACGGCGCTCGCCCTGGCTTTCGGCCCCGGTGGCCTGCTGCCAGGCTTCATGGTGGGCGCGGCCTCGGCGGCCCCTGTCAAGAAGGGCGGCGCCACGGTCACGTTGAACTTCGTCAACGCCGAGATCGAAGGCGTGGCACGGGCGATGGCCGTCATCGTCGACAAGCAGATCATGGTCGACCCGCGCGTCAAGGGCGCGATCACGCTCTACAGCGACCAGCCCCTGACGCCGCGCGAGGCGTACCTGAACTTCCTCGCGGCGCTGCGCGGCCAGGGCTTCAGCGTGGTCGAGGTGGGCAACATGCTCAAGATCGTGCCCGAGGCCGAAGCCAAGCTGCAGACCGGCACCGTCGAGGTGGGTTCGGTCAAGCGCGCGGGCGACCAGGTCATCACGCAGATCTTCCGCCTGCAGTTCGAATCGGCGGCCAACATGGTCGGCGTGCTGCGCCCGCTCATCAGCCCCAACAACACGATCAACGCCAACCCCGGCAGCAACACCCTGGTGGTGACCGACTACGCCGACAACCTGCAGCGCATCAGCCAGATGATCGCGGCGATGGACGTGCCTTCGTCCACCGACCTGGAGGTGATCCCGCTGCAATACGCCATCGCTGTCGACGTGGCGCCGATGGTGCAGAAGCTCGTCGATGGCGGCGGTGCGGCCGGTGGCGCGCCGGGTGGTGCTGCGGCCAGCGGGGCCGTGGTGATGGCCGATGCACGCACCAACACGCTGATGGTGCGCGCGCCCAACGCGGCCCGCCTGGGCCTGGTGCGCAGCCTGATCCAGCGCCTGGACCGCCCGGGCACGGCCGGCGTGGGCGGCAGCGGCATCCACGTGGTCTACCTGCGCAACGCCGACGCGACCAAGCTGGCGCAGGTGCTGCGCGCGGCGTTTGCTTCGGTTGGCGGCGGTGGCGGTGCTTCGTCGTCGGGTGGTGGCGGCAGTTCGCCGGTCACCAACACGGCATCCACGCCGACCGCGCAGACGAACCTGAACACCTCTTCGAACAGCTCTTCCGGTGGCGCCTCCTCGCAGGCCACGGCGCCGGTGGGCGCATCGGCCCAGCCCTCGACCGGCGGCTTCATCCAGGCCGACCCGAGCACCAACTCGCTCATCATCACGGCCAGCGACGCGCTCTACAAGCAACTGCGTGCCGTCATCGACCAGCTCGACGGCCGCCGCGCCCAGATCTACATCGAGGCGATGATCGTGGAAGTCAGCGAGCAGAAGCTGGCGGAGGCCGGTTTCCAGTGGGCAGGCGGTTCGGGCGACAGCAGCCGGATCGTGGCGGGTACCAGCCTCGGCAAGGGCAGCATCCCAGGGTTGTTCAGCCTGATCGCCGACCCGAAGACCGTTGGTGCGAGCGTGGCGGGCCTGAACGTGGGCTTTGCGCGCAGGCTGGGCAATGGCCAGTACAGCCTCGGTGCGCTGGCTTCCTTCCTCGAAACCAACGCCGATGGCAACGTGCTGTCCAAGCCGAACATGATCGCGCTGGACAACGAAGAGGCCAAGATCGTCGTCGGCCAGAACGTGCCTTTCGTCACCGGTTCCTACACGAACAACAATTCCAACTCTGGTTCGGTGAACCCGTTCACCACGGTTGAGCGCAAGGACGTGGGCCTGACGCTGCGGGTGCGCCCGCAGGTTGGAGAAGGCGGCACGGTGCGCATGACCGTGTTCCAGGAAAACTCCTCGGTCGACCCTTCCAGCAAGACCAACACACAAGGCCTGACCACCAACAAGAGTTCGATCGAAACCACGGTGGTGGTCGACAATGGCACGACTCTGGTGCTGGGTGGTCTGCTCAAGGACGAGTTCAGCAACGGCGATTCCAAGGTGCCGGTGCTGGGCGACATCCCCGTGCTGGGCGAGTTGTTCAAGAGCCGCTCGCGCTCGCGCAACAAGACCAACCTGATGGTCTTCCTGCGCCCGGTGGTGATGCGCGATGTGGACGCGGCCAATGCCATCACGCTGGACCGCTATGAGTACATGCGCCAGAAGCAGATCAACTCGCAGCCCGAGCCGAGCACGGTGCTTGGCGCGGTGAACGGCGCGCCGGTGGTCGAGCCGCTCAAGCTCAGCAACGAGATGGTGCCGCCCTCGGTGCGCCAGCCGCTGGATGACCCGAACGCTGCAGAACCCAACGTGATGATGCCGCGCGTGCAGCCGGTGCCGGCGCCCAACGCCGAGCCGGTCACCCCTGTCGCCCCGGTGGCGCCCGCTTCACGCTGACCGATCGGAGTCGCACCACCATGGGCGCACGCCACCCCCTTCCTTATCCGTTCGCCCGGGCCCACGGCCTGCTGCTCGAAGCCGATGGCGAGCGCTCGACCCTGTGGGCGAGCACCAGCGTGTCGCCTGCGGCCTTGTCCGAGGTGATGCGCAAGTACGCCGTCGATGTCATCGAGGAGGAGCCGCCCGAGACGCTGTCCCAGCGCATCGCGGCAGCCTATGCCGCAGGTGAGGGCAGCGCCGCCGCCGTGGTCGGCGAAGTCGAAAGCGCGGTCGACCTTTCGCGCATGCTGCAGGACCTGCCAGCGGTCGAAGACCTGCTGGAGTCGAGCAACGACGCGCCCATCATCCGCATGCTCAACGCGCTGCTCACGCAGGCCGCGAAGGATGGCGCCTCCGACATCCACATCGAGCCCTACGAGCGCTCTTCGTCGGTGCGCTTCCGCGTCGACGGCACGCTGCGCGAGGTGGTGCAGCCCAACAAGGCTTTGCACGCCGCGCTGATCTCGCGCCTGAAGATCATGGCTGAGCTCGACATCTCGGAAAAGCGCCTGCCGCAAGACGGCCGCATCAGCCTGCGCATCGGCGGCCGCGCGGTGGACGTTCGCGTCTCGACCCTGCCATCGGCCCACGGCGAGCGTGCCGTGCTGCGGATCCTGGACAAGGGCGACGCCAACAAGTTCACCCTTGAATCGCTGGGCATGAGCGGCGATTCGCTCGACCGCTTCAAGCGCCTGCTGCGTCAGCCCCACGGCATCGTGCTGGTCACCGGCCCCACCGGCTCGGGTAAGACCACCACGCTGTACGCCGGCCTGAGCACGGTCGACGCCGCCACCACCAACGTGCTGACGGTGGAAGACCCGGTCGAATACGAGCTGCCCGGCATCGGCCAGACCCAGGTCAACGCCAAGATCGACCTGACTTTTGCCAAGGCTCTGCGCGCCATCCTGCGGCAAGACCCGGACGTCATCATGATCGGTGAAATCCGCGACTTCGAGACCGCGCAGATCGCCGTGCAGGCTTCGCTGACTGGTCACTTGGTGCTGGCCACGCTGCACACCAACGACGCCCCCAGCGCCGTCACCCGCCTGACCGACATGGGCATCGAGCCCTTCCTGCTGTCTTCTTCGTTGCTGGGCGTGCTCGGCCAGCGCCTGGTGCGCAAGCTGTGCGTGCACTGCAAGCGCCAGGACGACCAGGGCAAGTGGCACCCCGTGGGCTGCCCCGAGTGCGGCATGAGCGGCTACAAGGGCCGCACTGGCGTCTACGAACTCATGGTGGCCGACGACGAGATCCGTGGCCTCATCCATGCGCAGGCCGCCGAGTCCAAACTCTTCGAGGTGGCCCAGCTCAGCGGCATGAAGACCATGCGCGAAGACGGCGACCGCCTCGTGGCCGAAGGCGTGACCTCGCTCGAAGAGGTCTTGCGCGTCACGCGGGAATGAGCGCTCGAGCGCCCGCCCAGACCTGAGATCCACCTGCCATGCCCGCCTTTCGCTTCGAAGCCCTGGACGCCACCGGCAAGACCGTCAACGGCCTGGTCGACGCCGACAACCCCAAGGCCGCGCGCGCCCAGTTGCGCACCCAGCACATGGTGCCGCTCAAGGTCACGCCGGTGCAGGTGGCGGAAAGCGAGCAGAGCGCTTCGACCAAGCTGTTCGCGCGGCGGGTGTTTAACTCGTCCGAGCTGGCCGTGTGGACGCGTCAGCTCTCTGGCCTCGTGGTGGCTGGCTTGCCCCTTGAGCGTGCCCTCACAGCCCTGGCCGATGAAGCCGAAGATCCGCGTCAGCGTGAGCTCGTGGCCCACCTGCGTGCCGAAGTCAACGCAGGTTCGCCCTTCGCCCGTGCCCTGCTCGGCTCGCCACGCGAGTTCGACGAGGTCTATTGCGGCGTGGTGGCCGCAGGCGAGCAGAGCGGCCAGCTCGGCGGCGTGCTCGATAAGCTCGCCAATGACCTCGAAGAGCAGCAGGCGCTGAAGTCCAAGTTGATCGGCGCCACGCTGTACCCGGCCATCGTTTCGGCCTTCGCCGTGGTCATCGTGGTGGCGCTGCTGGTGTTCGTGGTGCCGCAGGTGGCGCAGGTGTTCTCCAGCAGCAAGCGGGCCTTGCCTTTCCTGACCCAGTTCATGCTGGGCCTGAGCGCCTTCATGCGCAACTGGGGGTGGTTGTTGGCGCTGGCCATCGTCGGTGGCGGCGCTGGCCTGGCCGTCGCGCTGCGCGACGAGGGTTTCCGCCAGAAGTTCGACGCGTTCTGGCTGGAGCTGCCCATCATCGGGCGGCTTTCGCGGGGCTACAACGCGGCGCGTTTCGCGGGCACGCTGGCGATGCTGGCGGGCTCGGGCGTGCCGATCTTGAAGGCCTTGCAGGCGGCGGCCGAGACGCTTTCCAACCGCGCCATGCGCGCCGACGCGATGGACGCGCTGGTGCAGGTGCGCGAAGGCGCGCCGTTGGCCTCGGCCATTGCGGCCAAGAAGCGCTTCCCGGGCCTGCTGTCGATGTTCGCCCGCCTGGGCGAGCAGACCGGTCAGTTGCCGCTGATGCTGCAACGCGCCGCGGTGCAGCTCTCGGGTGAGGTGCAGCGCCGCGCGCTGGCCATCGCCACGGTGCTGGAGCCGCTGCTCATCGTGGTGATGGGCCTGGTGGTCATGCTCATCGTGATGTCGGTGATGCTGCCCATCATGCAGATGAACACCTGGGTGAAGTGAGCGCTGCGCCCCTCACTGGGCGCCTGACGCGAAAGCGCTCCCCCGCAGCTGAGTGTGTCGGGGGCTGTCAGATTCATCCGTTTGTATCATTTCGAATCGCGTACGATCGTTGCCATGAAGTTGCTCCTGATCGACGACCATCCGCTGTTCCGTGACGGCCTGAGCCTCCTCATCCAGCATCGCCTCGATTTGGCCGAACACGGCGGGGCGGAAGTGGTGGAAGCCGGCAACCTGGGTGACGCCCTGGCGGCGCTGACTCGGCACCCCGATGTCGACCTGGTGCTGCTCGACCTGGGGCTGGTCGATCGCCAGGGGCTGGGCACGCTCAGCGAATGGCGGGAGCTGGCGCCTCAATGGCCCGTGGTGGTGCTGTCGGCAGATGACCGGCCCGGCACCATCCTCGCTGCCATTGACCAAGGTGCTTCGGGCTTCATCCCCAAGACGGTGGATGCGTCGGTCATGCAGGAGGCGCTGCGTCGCGTGCTCTCCGGCGGCGTCTACCTGCCGCCCTTGCCGAGCGATGCCGTGGCCACGGCGCCCACGCCGGCACATGACGACGACACCCTCCTGCGCGACGAGCCCGTTGGGCCAGAGACCACGCTGGGGCTGTCTGGCCGCCAGCTTGATGTGCTGAGGCTGCTCGTCGAGGGCAAGCCCAACAAGGAGATCTGCCGCGTGCTCTCGCTGTCCGAGTCGACTGTCAAGACGCACCTGTCGGCGATCTTTCGCAAACTCAAAGTCAGCAGCCGCACGCAGGCCGTGGTGGCCGTGGCGCGCGCCGGCGTCACCCTGGCTCGCAAGGGCTGACGCCGGGTGGCTCGGTGGCCCGTGCCGAGCGGGCCATGCCTTGCGCCAGCAAGGCGCGCAGCTCTTGCGCTCGGAAGGGTTTGTGCAGCACAGGCAGGCCGCTGGATGCCAGCTCCGCGATCTGCTGGGGCGAGGTGTCTCCCGTGATGATGAGTGCCGGCAGGTCGGGCTGATGCTGGCGCAGGTGCCTGATGACATCGCGTCCATTGCCATCGGGCAGGCGGTGATCTGACACCACCATGTCCCACTGCTGGTGCGCTTGCTCGCGCACCCAGCGCAGGCTGTGGCCAGCCACGGCATCGATTCCCCAGTCGCGCAGCCACAGCACGAGGCTTTCGCCGAGCGCCTCGTCGTCTTCGATCACCAGCACGCGGCGGCCATCGAGCCGGACTGGCTCGGTTTCGGGCAAGGGCGGCGGCGCGGCGGGCTCGCTGACCAGGCTGGCCTCGTTGGCCGAAGGCAGGCTCACCGAGAAGCACGAGCCGCGTCCGACCCGGGACTGCACGCGCAGCGGGTGTTGCAGCAGCAGCGATGCACGCTGGACGATGGCCAGGCCCAGACCGAGGCCCTGTGAACGTTCGCGGCCTGGGTTGCCAAGCTGAACGAAGGCTTCGAAGATGCGCGGTTGGTCTTCGGGGCGGATGCCCGGGCCGGTGTCCCACACCTGCACCTCCCAAGGCCCGGTCGGCCCGCCACGGCGGCGCACCGCCACCAGCACGCCGCCTTGTTGCGTGTGGCGGATGGCGTTGCCCACGAGGTTGCGCAGCACCTGTTCCAGCAGCACCGGGTCCGTCCAGGCGATGGCGGTGGTGCGGCGCACGCGCAGGCGCAGGCCCTTGTGCCGCGCGGCTTCGGCTTCGTGCGAGGCCACGGCTTCCAGCAGGGCCTGAAGCTGCACGCGTTCGCGCTGGACTTCGACGGTGCCCGAGTCCAGCCGGGACAGGTCGAGCAGGCCCTTGAGCAGGCTCTCCATCGAGCGCACCGCGCGGGTCAGGCGGTCAGCCAGGCTGCGCACCGTTGGGTCGGTCACCTGCACGCGCAGCAGGTCGGTGATCAGGCCGATGGCGGCCACTGGCTGGCGCAGATCGTGGCTGGCGGAGGCCAGGAAGTGGCTCTTGGCGGCGTTGGCGGCGGCCAGCTCGCGCGTGCGTTCGGCCACCTTTTGCTCAAGCTGCTGGTTGGCTTGCTCGATGTCGTTGAAGGCCTGGACGACGCGTTGCACCACCATCAGCACGAAGGACGGTGAGGCCAGAGGGATCATCCAGCTCATCCAGTGGTTGAAGTCGACCTGGCTGATGACGCGCCCGAAGATGAAGTCGTGCACGCCCGCCACAAGCAAGGCAGCCCAGCCGACGGCCAGCCCCGCATGCATCGACGACCGCAGGCCCTCGCGCCTCACCCACTGGCCCATCAGCCAGATCGAGGGCGGCAGGGTGAGGATCAGCGCGCCCTGCAGCAAACCCCGCGTGAAGCGCAAATCGGGGTCAAAGGGCAGGGCCAGCAGACCGAGCAGCGGAAAGGCGATCAAGACGGCCCACAGGGCCCGGCTGAACCAGCGCAGCTGCCGTTCCACCAGCGCCATGACGAACCAGCCTTGCAGGCAGGCGGTGAGCACGTGGGCCAGGAAGTACAGCCACGACTCCGCACCGACCGACAAGCCCAGGTCTTCTGTGATGAAGTAGCGGCAGTTGCGCAAGGCCCCGACCAGCACCATCAGGCCGAAGAGGCCCGCCGCCTCTTCCTGCCGGCGCATCCACCACAGCATCACCACGAACAGCGAAAAGGCGATCCAGATCAGGTTGAGCACGACCAGGGCATCGCGGGTGAGGAAGCGCACCAACAAGTGATCGTGCTGGAGCTCGGCCTTGGGCGCCAGCGCAGCGGGCGACATGCCGCCTTGTTGCGCAGCCTGGATTTCGATCTCCAGCGAATTGACCCCCGGCTTGAGCAGCCGACCGGGCACGTCGATGAGCGAGGGCGTGGGCAAACCCAGCCAGCCGGGCCTGGGCAGGGTGCTGTGCAGCACCTCGCCGTTGAGCCACATGCTGTGCACGCAGTTCAGGTAGTCGATGCGCAGCGCCCAGGGCGCACGCCTGGCGTTTTGCACCACCCCTTCGCTGACTTCGAACTCGAGCCGATAGCGGCCGACGCCGGCAGCATTCAGCCCGTCGGGCTTCCAGCTGTCAGGCAGGCTCACGGTTTGCGGCCGGTCGGCGAGCACCGTGCCGCTGACGTCTCGCACCCACAGGCGCTGAGCCGACAGCCAGTGAACGCCCTTGGCATCGACGGGCGGCGGTGGTTGCAGCCAGAAAAAAACGAGCAACGCCAGCGCCAGCAGCCACAGCCCCCCAACCCAACTCTGGGGTAGCGAGCGCACGAGGGTGGGCAGCGTGGTCTTCATGGTGCGCCATTGTGCGCACATCGGGGCGCCTTGGCCGCAGCCTGCGGATCTTCCCGATGGGTGTGGACAGGATGCGGTGATATGAATGGGCCTGGGCCCCTTGTTCCGGTGTTCAAAGCCAGGCACGTTTGCTGCAATGGTGAAACGCAGGGGCTGGCTTGATCTGGAGGTCTGACATGAGTGGTTGCACCGATCTCGTCCCGGTTTGCCGGGAAACCGCCGAAGGCAAATGGGAATCGCACCATCGCGGGCGCATCCCGATCGCGCACATGCGCCATGTCTACCGGCTCGACGAGGTCGAGCGGCGGCTGAGCAAGCTGCCCGCGCGCGACCACGAATCCTTGCGCGCCACCTACGAGCGCATGCTCGAAAAGGGCCCCGAGCGCTTCCAGGTCAAGCCCTCGGGCCTGCCCGCGATGGACCACCTCTACGACGAATTGCCCAATTTCCACGAGGTGCTCGACGACCTCAAGCGCCAGCTCGCGCTGTGCAGCGACAGCCGCGACGCGCTCGAGCTCACGCCCATGTTGCTGCTCGGCCCCCCCGGCGTCGGCAAGACCCACTTCGCGCGCGAGGTGGCGCAACTGCTGGGCACGGGCATGGGCTTCATCTCGATGAGCTCGATGACCGCCGGCTGGGTGCTCTCGGGCGCCAGCTCGCAATGGAAGGGCGCCCGCCCCGGCAAGGTCTTCGAGACCCTGGTCGACGGCCAGTACGCCAACCCTGTGATGGTGGTCGACGAGATCGACAAGTCCGGCGGCGAGCACGCCTACGACCCGCTGGGCTCTCTCTACAGCCTGCTCGAACACGACACGGCCGGCAGCTTCACCGACGAGTTCGCCGAGGTCGCCATCGACGCCAGCCAGGTGATCTGGGTGGCCACGGCCAACGACATCCGATCCATCCCCGACCCCATCCTCAACCGCGTCAACGTCTTCGAGATCGAGGCGCCCGACGAAGAGGCCGCGCGCAAGATCGCCGCCAAGCTCTACCGCAGCATCCGCGCCGACCACGACTGGGGCCAGCGCTTCGACCCCGAGCTGTCCGAGGGCGTGCTGGGTGCCATGGCCAAGCTCGCCCCCCGCGAGATGCGCCGCGCGCTGATGACCGCCTTCGGCAACGCCAAGCTTGACGGCCGCTTCACGCTGGAAGAGCGCGACCTACCCGAGGGCGGGCCACGGCGCTCGCCGATCGGTTTCGTGCAATGAGGGCGAGGCGCGGGCATCGGCGATACTGAAGCCATGCCTGCCAGCCTCGACGGCCGCCTGGTGGTGGCCATTTCCTCCCGCGCGCTCTTCGACTTCGAAGAAGAGAACCGCCTGTTCGAAGGCGCGGACGACCGCGCCTACATGGACCTGCAGCTCGACCGCATCGAGGTGCCCGCCAAACCCGGCGTGGCCTTCTCGCTGGTGCACAAGCTGCTGGCCTTCAACACCCCGGGCGCGCCGGCGGACGCGCGCGTGGAGGTCGTCATCCTTTCACGCAACGACCCGGCCTCGGGCCTGCGCGTGTTCCGCTCGGTGTCGCACCACGGGCTGGAGATCGAGCGCGGCGTGTTCACACGCGGGCGCAGCCCCTGGCGCTACCTCCGGCCGCTGCGGGCGCACCTTTTTCTCTCCGCCAACGAGGCCGACGTGCGCCAGGCCCTGGCCGCCGGCGTGCCCGCCGCGCGCGTGCTGCCCCATGCCGCTCGCGCGGGCGACGCCCACCCCGACGAGGTCCGCATTGCCTTCGACGGCGACGCCGTGCTGTTCTCCGACGAGGCCGAACGCGTCTTCCAGCAGTCCGGCCTTAACGCCTTCCAGGACCACGAGGTCAGCCGCGCGCGCAAGCCCCTGCCCGACGGTCCCTTCCGCCCCTTGCTGCAAGCCCTGCACGACCTGCGCCGAGCCATCGAACAGCCGGGCGCTTCGTCCATGCGCATCCGCACCGCGCTGGTCACGGCACGCGGCGCCCCGGCGCACGAGCGCGCCATCCGCACGCTGATGGATTGGGGCATCGAGGTCGACGAAGCCATGTTCCTGGGCGGCCTGCCCAAAGGCGAGTTCCTGCGCGAGTTCGAACCCGACTTCTTCTTCGACGACCAGACCGGCCATGTCGACAACGCCGCACCGCACGTGCCGGCGGGACACGTGGCCGCTGGTGTCGCCAACGGAGTGACGACATGAGCGACGACCTCGGCGACTTCTTCGCACCGCCGCCCTTCAAGCCCGACGAGGCCCTGGTGCAACTGCGCCGCCAGCTCAAGGACCTGAAGTTGCAGGAACAACCTGGCGGCACCCCTCACCGCTTTGCGCTGCCAGGCCAGCGGGGCGTCGTGGTGGCCGAGTTGCAGGTGGCGAGCAGCACGGCCGATGGGGCCAAGCCGGCCATCGCCGCAGCCGTCGTCAAGCGGCCGCTTCAGCGCCCCGAGTGGGTGCGCCAGCAGCTCGACAGCCGCGACGCCGTGCGCAAGTGGCTGGACAACCTCAAGCGCCAGCTCGCCATCTGGACGGACGAAGACTGAGGACGCTTCGCGCTCAGCCCGCCTTCGCTTCCTTTTGCATCTTGGCCCGAAACAGGTCGCGGATGCTGACTTCGCGCGGGCCGGGGATGAGCTCGAAGCTTTCACCCGCAGCGATCGTGCCCGGCACGCGCACCGCCAGGTAGAAGCCGCAGAAGCCCGATTGCGCCATCATCTTGATCGCGTGCTTGAAGCCCAGCTTGGCTTCGAGCTTGAAGCAGGGACGGCGAGGCTCGCTGATGGCCAGCGTGCAATCCGGGAAGCGCAGCAGGTCGCCGATGTGCGCCTCGTCTTCGAGCAAGCCCGACAGCGTCAGGTTCTCGCCAAGCGAACCATGGGGCAGCGCCTCGCCCCAGGCCTGCACGCCGGCTTGCGCGCGCACCGTTTGCCAAAACGCATGGTGCTCGACCGGGTAAGCGTAGACCGCTTTGCTCAGCCCGCCGTGCACGCTCAGGTCAGCCTGCTCGTCGCCGGCCAGGCCGAGCGGCTTGACCTCGATGCGCGTCGGGGCCGCTTGGGTGCTCACCGGTTGCTTGCCGATGGCGGTGAGAATGCGCCGCCCCTGGATCTCGACATGGCTGGCCTGAGCCACGTTGATGGACAGCAGGCGTCGATCGGGGAGAGGGGGATGGGGGGCGGCGGTGCTCATGGGCGGAGACGATAACCCAGCCGCAAAGCCCCTGGTGGGGCCCGTGGCGGTGATGCGCGCCTCGGGCGTCTCGGGCGTCTCGGGCGCGAGTCGCCATGCCCCGCGCCGCCGCGCCGCTCAACCTCGCTTCGATGATGTCCAGGGCAGCGGTGTCACCTGCGCCGCCATCGCGTTGAAACCCACCACGCAGGGCTCGCTGGGTTGCCAGTTCATCTGCTGGATGGCTTGGCGCGTGACCAAGGCCCAGATCTGCGCGCCGGCCTTGAGCTCCAACCGCTCGTCCAATTCACGTGCGAGCTCCACCCCCACGGCGCCATAGGTGCCATTCTGGCCGGCCAGCATCACCTGGGTGATGCGCCCGCGCAGCACGTTGGTGTTGCTGCTGTCACTGGGCACCTCGCGGTGCAGGCTCACGTCGCGGGCGCGCACCTTCAGGCGCACGCGTGTGCCCACCGGGTGCAGCGTCGCGGGCACCGTCACGCATTGCCCGCAGATGTCAACCTCGCTGACCACCCACTCGATGTCGTGCCGCGTGACCGCGCCTTCCAGGATGCTGCCTGCGTGGAAGCCCTCCAGGAAAGTCGAGAGCGACACGTCCGACAGCACCTGGGCAATGGGGCCGGCGCCCGCCATGCGGCCATCGTGCAGGATGACCACGTCATCGGCCATGCGCACCACTTCTTCCATGCGCGGCGTGGTCATCAGCACGGGCAGGTGGAATCGGTGCGCCACCTGGGCCAGCAGCTCCAGCAGCTCCGGTCGCTCGGGGTCGGGCACGCGGCCAAGCGGGTCGTCCATCAGCATGCCCTGCGGGTCGGCGGCCAGGGCCCGGCCGAGCGCTGCGCGCACACGCTGCACCGCATTGAGCTCGTGGGGGCGTCGGTCCATCATGGCGCTGAGGTCCAGCCATTTGACCAAGGAAGGCACATCGAGCCCGGGGCCGACTTTCATGCGTGAGCCGAGGGCCCGGGCCCCATAGGCCAGGTTGCGCTCGATCGTCAGGTGCGGGAAGAGGTGGGCGTCGGCATCGAGCCAGCCCAGGCGCCGGTGATGGGCTGGCACGTTCAAACCACGGCGCGACTCGAACAGGGCGTCGGCGCCCAGGGCCACGCGTCCCGCGATCACCGGCCGCAGGCCAGCCACGCCTTCGAGGATGGCGCGCTGGCCGTTCTCGACCCGGCCGACCAGCGCGCTGACGCGACCTGGCAAGGCACGCAACTGCGCCTGCACCTCGAGGCCGGGTTGGCGCACGTGCAGATCGACGCTCAAGCTGCGCGGCAGGCGCGAAGAGCCGTTGTTGCTCATGGGCGCTCCGTTCGCCAGTCCATGCGGGCGCTGCCTTGCCAGCGGTGCTGCCACTGCCAGCGCAGCACCTCACTGAGCAGGATGGCGATGGCGGCCACCCCGAGTGAAAGGGCCGCCAGCTCCCAGGCCAGTGCCTTGGGCCGCCCAGGGGCGGCGAGCGCCTGCCACAGCGCCAGTGGCACCGTCGGGTCTTCGGTGAGTGCGGTGCCGCCTGCCTGCCCGGCGGCCAACACCAGCACCGCGCCCGATTCGCCCCAGGCGGCCGCGAAGCCCAGCGCCATCGCCGAGCCGATGGCGGGCAGGGTCAGCGGCAGGGCCACGGTGCGCCATGCGTACCAGTTGTTGGCGCCCAGCGTGCGGGCCACGGGCAGCAGCATCGGGTCGTGCGCTTCGAAAACTGGGCGCAGCATGCGCGCCATCAGTGGCACCGTCATGATGCAGGCAGCCAGCACCGCGCCCGTGGGATAGAGCGCCACGGCCCAGCCCACGTCCTGGCGCAGCCAGCGGCCCAGCGCGCCTTGCTCACCCAGGGCCGTCATCAACCAGAACCCGATGACCGCAGGTGGCAGGCCCAGCGGCAGCAGGATGAAGGCGTCCAGCAGCACCTTGCCCCGCCAACGCATGCGCGCCATCCACCACGCCAGCGTGATCGAAAGAGGCGTGGCGACCAGCAAGGTGAGGGCGGCCAGTTGCAGACTCATCCAGATTGCGGCGAAAGCGGCGCTCGACATCGATCAGCCCTTTGCGTTCTGCCAGCCGGCCGCGCCCCGCAAGGCGCCCCGGGCCAGCGGCCGGTCCAGCCAGTCGACCAGCAGCCGGCCGCCTGGGTGTTTGGCCCGGAAGGAGCGGGCCACCTCGGCGTACAGAACCAGGGAAGGGTGGCCCTGGAACCAGATCCGGGTGTCTTGTGCCTGACCGCGGGGGCCCCGCGCCGCTGCGCCCAGGCGCAGCCAGGCTGCCTGCGTCACCAGGCGGTAGGTGGGGGCGCCCGTGACCACGCCCGACGAGGCCGGCCCGCCGCCTTGGCGCATCGGACGAGGCAGGCCATTGGCTGGCAACCCCGCGAGCTGGGTGACGAGTTGGGCCAGCGGGCTGTCCTGGTTTGGCGGCCCGTCGGTCACCCCCGGTTCGCCAGGCAGGCCGAGCTGCCAGTTCACCACCCCGGCGGCGCGGGCTGCGAGCACCTGGGCAAGGGCGCGAGCGGGGTCTTTCTCGGTGCGGATGCCGGCGGGGTCGTTGGCGGGGCCCACCAGCCACACCTCGGTGCGAGCCAGCCGGCGCCGGTCATGGATGAGGCCGTCTTTTTCCAGCTGGACGGCGCGGGGGTGGCTCAGGAACAAGCCCGCTTCGACATCGCCCGATTCCAGCTGCTGGAGCACTTGGCTGCTGCCTGCCGTCTCCCATTGCGCAGCCCAACCCAGGTCTCGGCGCATCGCTGCACCCCACCGCGCGGCCAAGCCGGTGTCGACCAGCAGGGGGTCGATGCCCACCCGGGGGCTGTCCGCGCGGGGGCGCAAGGCCCAGGCGGGTGTGCTCAGGCTGGTGCACAGGGCACCCAAGGCGCCCCATGCATGCGTCAGCAAGGCGCGGCGGGCAACGGATGGGGTCGATTCAGGCATGGCAGAGGGTGAAAAACGCAGGCACAAAGTGTGCCTTCAGCCGGAAGCAGGCTTCATCGCGACGGACCCGCAGTTGTCCTCAGTTGTATCAGCAACGCGAAAAAGGACGTTTCCGTGACGCCTTGCCGCCCGCGGTCAGGGTACGCCCCTGGTTGCCCCACGGACGAGGGGGCAGGCGCGGATCGGTCCCATCGTCTAAACTACGAGGTTCCCGCCGAAGCAGCCTTGGCGGTGTCGCCATCGCATGCCAGCGCATGTCCGGGCGCACCCAAGCAAGGGTTTCTGGTGGGGTTTGAAGTGTGGCTCGCGGTGTTTCAGGATGCCTGCGAGGGGGTGTCGAGAGCGTTGCCAGGCCAGAGCGTGCCTTCCAGCGCTGTCGAGACCCTGTTTTTAACTTTTGGAGCTTTGTCATGTCGAACGTTGCTGCACAGGTGAACGCACCTGCCTACGTCAAAAACACCAAGCTGATTGCCTGGGTGGCCGAGATGGCCGCCCTGCTGCAACCCAAGGACATCCACTGGTGCGACGGCACCACCGAGGAGTACGACCGCCTGTGCGCCCAACTCGTGGCCGCCGGTTCGTTCAAGAAGCTCAACCCCGAGCTGCGCCCCAACTCCTACCTGGCCTGGACCCACCCCTCCGACGTCGCCCGCGTCGAAGATCGCACCTTCATCTGCTCGGCCCGCAAGGAAGACGCCGGCCCCACCAACAACTGGTGTGAGCCCGCCGAGATGCGCGCCAAGCTGCAAACTGGTGAAGACGCCCTGTTCAAGGGCGCCATGAAGGGCCGCACGATGTACGTCGTGCCCTTCTCGATGGGCCCGCTGGGCTCCGACATCGCCCACATCGGCGTCGAGCTGTCTGACAGCGCCTACGTGGCCGTCAACATGAAGCTCATGACCCGCATGGGCAAGGGTGTGATCGACGTGCTGGGCACCGATGGCGAATTCGTGCCCTGCGTGCACACCGTGGGCGCCCCGCTGGCCGAAGGCCAGAAGGACGTCGCCTGGCCTTGCAACCCCGACACCAAGTACATCGTCCACTACCCCGAGACCCGCGAGATCTGGTCCTACGGCTCGGGCTACGGCGGCAACGCGCTGCTGGGCAAGAAGTGCTTCGCGCTGCGCATCGCCTCCACCATGGGCCGCGACCAGGGCTGGCTGGCCGAGCACATGCTGCTGCTGGGCGTGACCAACCCCGAAGGCAAGAAGTACCATGTGGCCGCCGCCTTCCCCTCGGCCTGCGGCAAGACCAACTTCTCCATGCTGATCCCGCCCGAAGGCTACAAGGGCTGGAAGGTCACCACCATCGGTGACGACATCGCCTGGATCAAACCCGCCGCCGACGGCAAGCTCTACGCCATCAACCCCGAAGCTGGCTACTTCGGCGTGGCCCCCGGCACCAACACCCTGACCAACTTCAACTGCATGAAGTCGCTCGACCGCGACGTGATCTTCACGAACGTGGCCCTGACCGACGACGGCGACGTGTGGTGGGAGTCGATGACCGACGAGCTGCCCGCCCATCTGCTGGACTGGCAAGGCAACGACTGGACGCCGGCCATCGCCAAGGAAAAGGGCGCCAAGGCCGCCCACCCGAACGCTCGCTTCACCGTGGCCGCCACCAACAACCCGGCGCTCGACAGCGAGTGGGACAACCCCGCTGGCGTGCCGATCGACGCCTTCATCTTCGGTGGCCGCCGCTCGACCACCGTGCCCCTGGTGACCGAAGCCCGTGACTGGACCGAAGGCGTCTACATGGCCGCCACCATGGGCTCCGAAACCACCGCTGCCGCTTTCGGCCAGCAAGGTGTGGTGCGCCGTGACCCGTTCGCGATGCTGCCCTTCATGGGCTACAACATGAGCGAGTACTTCCAGCACTGGCTGGACCTGGGCGCCAAGCTGCAGGCCGCCGGCCACCAGTTGCCCAAGATCTACTGCGTGAACTGGTTCCGCAAGGGCGCCGACGGCAAGTTCGTGTGGCCCGGCTACAGCGAAAACATGCGCGTGCTGGAGTGGATGGTCGGTCGCCTGGAAGGCAAGGCCAATGGCTCGGAAAACGCTTTCGGCCTGAGCCCGAACTACGAAGACATCAACTGGAGCGGCCTGAACTTCACCAAGGATCAGTTCCAGTCCGTCATCGGCATCGACAAGGCCGCCTGGCAGCAAGAACTCAAGCTGCACGACGAGCTGTTCACGCAACTGGCCCACAAGCTGCCCGTCGCCATGCCGGCGACCAAGGCGAAGCTGGAGCAGCGCCTGGCTGCCTGATGCGCCAGGCTGGGTGTGGATCCATCCGCGCTCATCCGCCAGCAAACCCCGCTCCGGCGGGGTTTTTTGTTGCCTTGTCGCTGACACACCGTTCACCCAAAAGTGGTTTCCCTCATGCAAGGGGTGGGTGATTCGGGCTGTCGATGTGAGAATTTGTCACGTTTATCCAGCATTTGTGCTGGGTGCCCATTGTTTGGGGGAAGCTCCCCCAGGGAGTCCACATGTTCGTCCGCAACCTGATCGCAGCATCCGCCTTCGTGATGGCCTCCGTTTCGGCCCACGCAGCCGTCTACGGCCCTTTCTCTGATTTGGGTGTGGTTGGTTCGCAGCCGGTGTCCTTCGGCGGCTTCAGCCGTTTCGAAGAAGCCACCCCGTTCGAAATCACCTACGACTTCAGCCTGTCTGCTGCTGCGGGTCTGTCGGGTGTCATCGGTCAAGCCGGCACCGATTTCGAGCTGATCGAGGCTTCTACCCAGGCGTTTTCCCTGTCGCCCATCACCCTGCAAAACATCTTTGTTGATGGCGTGGCCGCCACCACTTTTGTGGCTCAAGGCAACAACGGTTTTGCCTTCTCCTTCGCCAACGTGGGCAGCGGTGCTCACACCCTGAAGGTGGTCGGCATCGGCGTGCCCGAGTACGGCGCCTTCGTCGGCAACGTGGCCGCCGCTGCCGTCCCGGAGCCCACCACCTACGGCCTGCTGCTGGCTGGCTTGGGCGTGGTCGGTGCCGTGGCTTCGCGTCGTCGCAAGGCCTGATCGGCTTCATGACCTGTCGGCCGCGCGGCCTGGCGCGACCGAAGCAAAGGGCTCCCGCTGGGAGCCCTTTTTGTTGCTTGCTCGCTTTGCCTCGTCGGTTTCAATCGCCATGAAAAAGGGCGGCACGTGGCCGCCCTCCGTGTGTTTCAGCGGCTCATCAAGGCACCAGCGGCGCGATCAGGTCGGCGAACCAATCGCTCAGCAGCACGCGCTGGCTGCTGGGGTTCTTCTCGAAGGCGCGCATGGGCGTGCCCTTGCCGTCGATCAGGTTGTCGACGAAGCGGCCTACGTCGTGCAGGCCGGCCTCGACGATGCTGGTGCCGGCGAAGGTCACGATGGTCAGGCAGTGCGAGCCGTTGATTTCGCGCTTGTTGGGGATGTAATAGCCGATGTTGGGCTGTGTCTCCATCTGCGCGACCCAGGGCGTGATCTCCTGGCGCCACTTCTGGTTGAGCAGCTTCAGGCGCGTGGCTTCGTCGGGCGCGTTGGCGATTTCGGGGTAGAACTTCTGGTACGAGAAGGCCGAGAAGTTGGTGTCTTCCTGGAAGTTGGCGTAGCCGATGCGGTCGTTCGGGAAGATCTTGCCGATGCCGGCGGTGACGCTGCCCAGGTTGTCGGCGTTGCCAGCGCCTGGGTACTTGGTGATCAGCTCGGTGACCAGGCCGTTCGGGCCGTCCAGGCCCCAGACGGTGCGGATCTTGTTGTGCAGCAGCACCGATGGGGCCTGCTCGGGCGTGGCGTCGCGCGGCACGTTGAACAGCGGGCCTGAGTCGGCGAGCAGGGCCATTTGCTTGGGCTTCAGGGCCTCGCGGAAGGCGGGGTAGAGCGCGGTCGAGCCGACGCCACCGGCCGAGAAGCCGGTCAGGAAGAGCTTGTCGGGCTGCTTCATGTTCTTGGCCATCCAGGCGGCCACGGCCTTGGCGTTGACCGCGCCCCGGTGGTGGTAGGCCATCGGGTGGGCCGGGTCGAGGTTGTCGTACACCGCAACCTTGTTGCCGGTGTGCACGTCGCCCGTGCAGTAGGTCAGGTAGACGATGTTCCAACTTTGGGTCTGCACCGACTGCAGCGGGTGCAGGCGCATGGTGAAGGGCGTGACCAGGCCGAGGTGGGCCTGGCGGTTCCAGTCGGTCATGTAGTTCGTGGGGATGCCGTCGGGGTTGACAGCATCGAGCAGGGTGCCGCCCTTGCAGGCGCCCTGGTCCCAACAGGCGCCGCCACCTTCGAACATCACCACCGTTTTGCTGGTGAAGGGTGTGCGGTTGACGAAGAAGCGGTAGGGGGTGCCGTTGCCGCAGCTCGCGCCACTGGAGGCGGGCAGCTCAACCATTTCCCACTGGAGGTAGCCGGCGTGCGCGGCGACACACACCAGGCTGGCGGCGCTGGCCTGGATGGCCACCTTCAGGATGGAGCGCAGGGACATGAGGTCTTCCTTCTCACGAGGTGTTGTTCTGTGAGAAGGAGTGTTGATAACGCTGTTTTTTCGCGCCTGCGCATTAACCAGCAGAACCGGGCGATCAGGGGGGAGACAGCCCGCTCGATTGTCGATTGGCCGACGGTTGGCGCGTTGTGGGGAGCGGGTATTCCCGTTGGCACCCGAAGCGGTTAACCCGTTCGCCTGGATGCGCGCTCACGCCTGTCGAGGGTGGTGCCCGGTCAGGCAGCTCCCAGCCGCAGCGGCTGCCCCTTCGTCTCGCTGGCAGGTCGTTTCTCCATGAGCCATTGGGGCATGCGCGCATGGGCCCAGGCGCGGCGCAGCACCGAGGGCGCCCAGGCTTCTTCGGGCACGATGAGCAGCCTCATCTGCTTCAGCCTTTGCCCGGATGAGGTCCGGCTGGTCCAGACGGTGATCGGCACCGCCAGCATCAAGGGCACCGTCATCGGCAGCAGCCACAAGAGCGCGGAACTCTGCAGCAAAAGCAAGGCGGCGGTGGCGATCGCCGCGATGGCGCCGGCCGGCCCGAAGGGCTTGGCGGCATCGCGCCAGCCCAGGTCTTGGGCCTCGCGCGGCGGCGAACGCCACTCCATGCGCCAACCGGTCAGGGCCATCAGCACGAACAAGGTGTGCGCGACCATGCGCAGGGGCGCTTGCACGGCGGACAGGCCCGCCTCCAGAACGCTGCTGAGGATCAGTTGCCATGTGCCGCCGTGTTGGCGTTGTTCCCCTCGCAGGAGGACGGCGGCCACGCCCAAGACTCGCGGCAGCAGCAGCATGGCCACGGTGCCGACCCACAGGCCCAGCACGTCCAGCGTGAGCGAGCCTTGCGCGTTGAACAGAGCGTTGCCGCCTGACAGCCACAAGGCCACGCCGAGGGCCACGTACGCCAACCACAGTGGAGCCGAGAGGTAGGCCATGGCGCCGGTGGCCAGCATGCCTCGGTGCACCGCGTGCAAGCCAGGTTCGGCGATGAGGCGGGCGTTTTGCAGGTTGCCTTGGCACCAGCGTCGGTCGCGCTGCAACTCCGTCAACAGGTTGGGCGGCTGTTGTTCGTAGCTGCCTTGCAGGTCGGGCACCAGCCACACGTGGTAGCCGGCGCGGCGCATCAGCGCGGCCTCGACGAAATCATGGGAGAGGATGTCGCCACCGAGGCCACCCCGGCCGTGCAAGGGCGCCAGCGCGCAGTGCGCCATGAAGGGCGCCACGCGGATGATGGCGTTGTGTCCCCAGTAGTGCGCCTCGCCCAGTTGCCAGTACTGCATGCCGGCCGCGAACAACCGGCCCGTGACGCGGGCGGCGAACTGCTGGGCGCGGGCGTGGACGGTAGAGAGGCCGACGGCCTGTGGCGGGGTTTGCAGGATGCCGGCTTGCGGGTTGGCCTCCATCAGGCGCACCAGGGTGACGAGCGCGTCGCCGGTCATGACGCTGTCGGCGTCGAGCACGACCATGTAGCGGTGGTCGCGGCCCCAGCGGCGGCAGAAGTCCGCCACGTTGCCGGCCTTGCGTTTCGTGCGCACGATGCGGTGGCGGTAATGCACGCGGATGTGGTGGTCGGCCAGCGTGTCGCGCAGGGCGGCCCAGGCAGTGAGTTCCTGGGCTTGCAGTGCGGGGTCGCTGGTGTCCGACAGCACGTAGACGTCGAACAGGCGGGCCGCACCGGTGGTGGCCAGGGACTCGCACGTGGCGCGCAGCCCGGAGAAGACCGTGGCCACGTCTTCATTGCAGATGGGCATGACGATGGCGGTGCGCGCATCGCTGCCCAAGGGGCGACGCCTGTCGAGCGAGCGGGCTGACAGCGCGTGCCGATCGCCGAACAGGAGCACGCGAAAGCCCATCACCGCCGTGACGCAGCCCGCCGACACCCAGGCGAAGAGCAGGGTGAACAAGCCCGTTTGCAGCCATTGGAGGGCCGGGTAGCGGTACGTCGGCAGGGCCGAAGACAGCACCCAGGTGGCCAGGCCGCTGGAGAGCAGCACCAAGCCGATCAGCAGCCGGCGGCGCCAACGCGCGGCCTGCTCCCATGCGGCGGGCGCGCTTGATGTGGCCCATGTGGTTGATGTGGTCGATGTGGCTGGCCGGGCCGACGGCACCACGTCCACGGCGAATGGCCCTTCGCCGCGATCACGGTGAACCCGGCCCCGCACGCCTCGCGACAAGCCAAGCAAGATGCTGCGAAAGAAGCCGACCCAAGGGCGCGGCACCATGGCGCCCCGGTGGATGGCCGGCATGGTTTGCGCACGCGGGCTGGGCCGAGCGGGCGTCATCGTTGGGCTGGAAGGATGTTGCTCCATGTCTCGCTCACCGTGTCGTGTTGATGTTGAAGAAAGGCGCGCAGCTCGACGGGTTGGTCGGGCTGTTGCTGTTGCACGCGCAAGGCGAGGCGCCAGGTGCGGCCGGCCTCGTTGCGGTAGAGGGCTTGTTCGACGATGCGGCCATTGGCCCCGGCGCTGACTTGAGCGCGCAGCGGGGCGTCGGCGGGGAGCTTGTCGATGGCTGGGCCGGCGAAGTCGACGATGAACTGCTGTTCGCCGGGAGCCAGTTCGGCGAAGCCCCGGCCCACGCGGGTCTGCACCACCCAGGCGCTCGGTGGGCGCTGCTGACGCTGGCCCTGCCAGTGGATGCGGTAGTCGAACCTGAGCGGCTCGCCAGGGGCGGGCAGCTTGCTCGGCACCCAGTACGCGACGATGTTGTCGTTCGTTTCATCGGGGGTGGGCAGCTGCAGCAGCTCCACCCGGCCAGCACCCCAGTCGTGCGTGGGCTCGACCCAGGCGCTGGGCCGGCGCTCGTAGCGCGCCTCCACGTCTTCGTAGCTGGAGAAGGACCGGTCGCGCTGCATCAGGCCGAAGCCGCGCAGCGAAGGCACCGCGAACGAGGTGGTCAGGGGCTTGGCCGGGTTGATCAGGGGGCGCCACAGCCACTCGCCGCTGCCGCTGTGCACCATCAGCCCGTCGGAGTCGTGCACCTCGGGGCGGAAGTCGGTGCGGTGAGGCTGGTTCTCGCCGAACATGTACATGCTGGTGAGCGGGGCGATGCCCAAGGTGGCGATGGGCGGCTGCGCACCTGCGCGCACGAAGATGCGGCTCTGCACCTCGGTGACCGTGTCCTCGCCGGGGCGCACCTCGAAGCGGTAGGCGCCGGTCACGCGGCGCGATTCCAGCAGGGCGTGGATGACCACGGCGCTGGCACTGGCTGTGGGGCGCTCCACCCAGAACTCGGTGAAGCGGGGGAACTCCTCGCCGCCTTGCCCGCCCACGGTGTCGACCGCGAGGCCGCGCGCCGACAGGCCGTAGTGCTGGCCCGCCCCGATGGCGCGGAAGTAGCTGGCGCCCAGGAAGACGATCAACTCATCCTTGTAGGTCTGCGAGTTGAGTTTGGCGTGGACGCGAAAGCCCGCCAGGCCGATGTCGCCCCATTGCTTTGGAGACAGGCGGTTCTTGCCGTAGTCGAACTGGCTGGGGTCGAAGCCCAGCGGTTTCACCTGGCCTTGCACCACCTCGTGCAGGCGCACGGGTGCGGTTTGATAGAAGCCGAGGTGGAAGTACATCAACTCGAAGGGCAGGCCTTCTTTCCTCCACAGTGCGTGATCAGGCTTGAAGCGGATGTCGCGGTACTGGTCGTAATTCAGCGACGCCAGTTCAGACGGCAGGGCGGGCGGAGCTGGGGGCGGTGCCGCGAGGGTGGCGCGCTGGCGGGCGAGCTCAACGACCTGCTCGAACGAAAATGGATTTGAGGTTGGATTTGAGGTTGGATTTGAGGTTGGACTTGAGGTTGGACTTGAGGTCGGACTTGAGGTGGCGGCTTGGCCTTCAGCCCACGCCGCAGAGCCCAACAGGAGGCAAGAAGCCGACAGGGTCAGCCAGGCGAACAGGCGCCGCAGGGGCGAACGTGACGAGCTGGACATCACGGCCCATGACAGGGACGGCGACGTGGGCAAAGGGACTGACAAGGCAGCGGCCAAGCCAGGCGCATTCTGTTGGGGCAGTGGCAGTTGGGCGCGCAAAGATGGCGCGGTGTCGAGCGGCTTGGACAGCGGATGCATGGACCGGGCAGCACACGGGTGGTGAAAGACCCCGGTCAAATGGCAACACATGTGCCAACGCGCCACGGACCCCATGGCGGCGTGCCCTGGCGACGGGCGAATACGCCTTGCGTGGCAAGCACTTACGCGATCAGGAGGCGGTCAGCGCGGGGCGCGGCGTTCCTGTGAGCAAATGCAAGCGTCCGAAATGCCCATGCGGGATGCGGCCTCCCGGTGTGTTGGGACGCCGTTTGGGCGGGCGATCAGCCGATGCAGGCCAGCCAAGCGTCGGGCCTTGGCGACAACCTGCGTCGCGGGCATAGCCCAAGTCATTGATTCGAAAGGCTTTTAATCCTGTCGCTGATCGGCGACAGGGTCGCCGTTGCGGAAGGCGTCTGGTGTGAGGCCATGCCGCTGGAGCAGGCGATAAAACTCGGTGCGGTTGCGTTTGGCGAGCCGGGCGGCATCGGCCACGCTGCCATCGGTCAGTTTGAGCAGGCCGACCAGGTAGTCGCGCTCGAAGCGCTGCCGGGCCTCGGCCAAGGGCAGGATTTCGACGCCGGGGATGCGCAGGGCGCGCTGGACCAGCGCCAAAGGGATCAGCGGTGTGGTCGCCAGCGCGCAGACCTGCTCGACCACGTTGTGCAACTGGCGCACGTTGCCGGGCCAGGAGGCGGTGACCAGGGCCGACATGGCCTCGGGCGCGAAACCGTTCATGGGCTTGTCGTACTTGAGGGCCAGGCGCGCCAGGAAGTGGTTCGCCAGCAAGGGGATGTCCTCGCGGCGTTCGCTCAAGGGTGGCAGTGTCAGGCTCACCACGTTGAGCCGGTAATACAGGTCTTCGCGGAACTGGCCCGAGGCCATCGCGGCGTCCAGGTCGCGGTGGGTGGCTGAGATGATGCGCACGTCCACTGGCACGGCTTCGCTGGCCCCCACGGGCCGCACCTGGCGCTCTTGCAGCACTCGCAGCAGCTTGACCTGCAAGGGTGGCGGCATGTCGCCGATCTCATCGAGGAACAGCGTGCCGCCTTGCGCCGCCTGGAACAGCCCCCGGTGGTTCGATACTGCCCCCGTGAACGCCCCCTTGATGTGCCCGAACAGCTCCGACTCCAGCAGGTTCTCGGGGATCGCCCCGCAGTTGACCGCCACGAAGGGCTGACCGGCCCGCGCGCTGGCGCGGTGGATGGCCTGCGCCAGCACCTCCTTGCCCGTTCCGCTCTCGCCCCGGATCAGCACGCTCGCGTCGGTGCCGGCCACCATGCGGGCCTCAGAGAGCAGCTCGGCCATGGTGCTGGAGCGGCTGACGATGTCGGCCTGCCAGTCAGGCGCGGCGGCGTCTGTGTGAGATGGCTCTGGCGCGCTGACCTTCAGTGCGCGCTGCACCACCTCCAGCAGCGCCTTGCCGTCGAAGGGTTTGGTGAGGTAGCAGAACACACCGCGCGAGGTGGCGCCCACCGCGTCGGGGATGGTGCCGTGGGCGGTCAGCAGGATCACGGGCAGGGACGGGTGGCGCGAGCGGATCTCGTCGAACAGGGCCAGGCCGTCCATGCCCGGCAACTGCACGTCGCTGACGACCACCTGGGGGCGTTCGATGCTCAAGGCGGCCAGCGCCTTCTCGGCCGTGTCCGCCGCTGTGACGCGCAGGCCCGCGCCGCTCAGGCGCATCGACAGCAGCCGAAGCAGGTCGGGATCGTCGTCAACCAGCAGGATGTTGGGAGGCGTCATGGTGGGTGCGGGCTGAAGGGCCGTCAAGGGCATCAAGGACGAGAGGCAGCCGCTGGGCGCTGATTGAGGCTGCGCTCGATGGACTTGAGGGCCTCCAGCTTCTCGTTGAGCTGGTCGATGCGGCGTTGGCTGTCGCGCTGCTGATCGCGCAGTTGGGTGTTCACGCGGTCGATTTGCTCTTGCTGGCGACGCTGTTCGCTCAACAGGGCTTGCAACAGCCAGGCGGGGCCTTGCCAGGCCCGTGCCTCGGGCTCGGTTCGCTGGAGCACGCCTTGCAGCAGGTCCAGCGCGCGCGTGATGTCGGTGTGCATCAAGCCCAACAGCAAGGCGAGCTCCACGCTCTGTTCAGGCGAGGCGCGGCCATCGCCCAGCGCGGCGGCGTTCGCAGGCCATTGCTCGGGCGGGGTCGATGCGATGCGGGCCTGGATGGCAGCCCAGCTGCGATCGACTTCGGCCTGGGTGGGCGCGGGCTTGGACGCGGCGCTGGCCGCAGAGGCAGCGGGTTGCGCAGCGGAGGGCTGCGCAACGGCTTGGTGCCCGGCGGAGGACGTCGACCATGGGGCGCAGGCCACGCAGAGGCTGGTGGCGAGGGCCGTGATGGCGAGGCGGGCCCAGTGTGTCGGACGTGTCGGTCTGGCGGGGTGATCAAACGGGGGCATGGGGCAGCTCGATGCGAAAGTGGGCGCCGCTGGTGGCTGGTGCAGCACGTGCAGCATGGCTGCCGGCCGCTTCAGGGCGAACCAGGCCGATGCGACCACCATGTGCGTCAATGTATTCGCGCACGATGGACAAGCCGATGCCGGTGCCCCGCACTGCGCCTTCCGGTTGGACTTCGCCCCGGTAGAAAGGCTCGAAGACTCGCTCGACATCGGATGCTGCCACACCCGGGCCGTCGTCCAGGAGATCGAGCATCACCCGACCCGGCGCATGGCTGAGTTGAAAGTGAATGTGTCCGCCAGTGGGTGCGAAGCGGATGGCGTTGGACAGCAGGTTGCCCAAAGCGGTGCCCAGCTTGTCCGCATCGACCGCCGGCTGGGGCGCGTCGCCTCGCACCGTCACCTCGATGCGCTTGGCCTGCCATTGCAGTTGCTGCGCCGAGATCTGCTGTTCGATGAGCGCGCGCAGGTCGGTCGGGCGCCGCACGAGCCGACGGGCCTCGAAGGCGGCGGCGTTGAAGCGCAGCAGGTCTTCGATCTGCGCCTGCAGGGTCTGCACGTTATGCCCGAGGATGCGGGCCACTTCGGTTTGGTCGGGGCTGAGGGGGCCGGCGACGCCTTCTTCCAGGATCGCAACGCCCTCGCGCAGGGCGGCCAGGGGCGTCTTCAACTCGTGCGAGATGTGGCGCAGGAAGCGGGACTTGTCGTCGTCTAGCTCCTTGAGGCGCAGGCGCAGCCAGTCGAGGCGGGTGCCGAGCGCGCGCAGGTCGCTGGGGCCTTGCACGGCGACGGGCTCGTCCAGGCGGTTCTCGCCGAGTTGCACGATGGCCCGCTCCAGCCGCTTGAGCGGCCTCGCCAGCCAGAGCGCCAGCGCGAGGGCGAGGCCCACGGCCAGCGAGATGCCCGCCAGCATCTGCCTGCCCAGGGCCGCGCGGCCGGCGTCGATGGCGGCCTGCAAGGATGCGTGGCGAGTCTGGCTGGCCTGGCGCATGGCGAGGCTCACTTCGGCGTTGATCTCGTGCAGCGCCTGGAAAGAGGCGACGATGCCCTCGCTTTGCAAACCCGGCAGGTGAGCGGAGGCCTTCAGTTGCTTGCCGATGTTGGCCATCTGCTCGTCCCACCGGGTCACGAGGGCCGCATCCAGGCCATGCAGCGCGAGCGTGTACAGGCTGCGTTGAGCTTCGTCCTTGGCTTGGGTGTAGCGTTGGAGCAAGGCCGGGTCGCCCAGCACCAGGAACTGGCGGGCGGCGCGCTCCATGGCCACACCGCGCTCTTCGAGGCGCTGGCCTTCGGCCGCCTCAAGCGCGGCGCGATCGGCCTCGGCCTGGCTGCGTGCGAGCAGGCGCTCCAGGGTGTAGAGGCCGTTGACCGAAGCGGCCGCCAGCAAGCCGGCGATCAGCAGGAAGGCCAGCAGCAGGAGGCGGCGGAAGGAGAAGCGTGACAGCAGCACGTGGGGCATCCGGTTGGACGAGCTTTCACTGTGCCACGCCACCCTCAGTAGGTCGACTCAGGCACGCGCCGTTGCAGCACCCCGATCGGCGGCGCCCAGCGCGATCCCTTGGGCTTCTTGGCGGTCACCAGCGTGATGTCGGCCGGCTCGAACACCTCGACGTTGTGCGTGATCGGCGTGGTCAGCACGTACTGCGCGCGCGTGGAGCGCAGGAAGTGGCCGACCAGCTGGATGTTGCGCACGTCCAGGTGGGCGAAGGGTTCGTCGATGAAGACGAAGCCGCCGGGGGTCTCGTCGTCCTTCATCAGGCCCACGAGCAGGATGAGGGACTTGATGACCTGCTGGCCGCCCGAGGCCTCGCCGTCGTTCAGGCCGATGTGGCCCTTGCCGTCGAAGTTGAAGTGGATCTTGAGTTCGGCCTGGCGCAGCGTGGTGTCGTCGTCGCCGAGGTGGGGCAGCTCGCACTGCACGTCAACGCCGGCGAGCTGGCCGAGTTCGATCACGTTCTTGCGGTAGCGGCGAACGGTGACTTTGAGCACGTCCGTGTAGCGCTCGCGGGCGTTGTCGACGGCGATGGCGGCGGCGGCGTTGCTGGCCTTGCGCTGGCCGAGTTCGTCTTCCTGACGCAGCACGTTGGCGTTCATCAACGTGAGCTGCTCGACCACTGTGGCGTCGGTTTCCCACTGGCCTTCGGTGAGTTCGCGCTCGACGGCTTCGGCGCGCAGGCGGGCCTGGGTGGCGTTGCCGTAATGCGCCTGCATCTCGCGGATGCGCTCGGGGCTGCGCCAGTGCTTAGGCAGCGAGTGCTTGACCTCGCGGGACATCAGCGCCTGGCCGAGCAGGTCGTCGAAGCGGGCCTGCCATTCGCGTTCGTGCTGGGCGCTGCGCTGCTCGATGTGGGCGAGGCGTTCTTGCGCCTGGCGGTAGGCGTGCTGGGCGTTGGTCTGCTCGACCACGGCGTGCTTGAGCTCGGCCTCGGCCTGCTGCCAGCGCTCGCCGGCGTCCACGCGGGCCTGCTTGAGCACGGGCAATTGGCGGCGGGCTTCGGCGAACTCGGCTTCGCGCTCGACCAGCTCGGCGGCGGCGGTGAAGCCTTGCGCGGCCTGGCGGGCGTCCTGCAACTGGCGGTCAAAGAAGGCCTGGTCGCGCACGAGGCGGGTCATCTCTTCGTCGAGCAGGGCCAGGCGGTTCTCGATGGAATCGCGGCGGGTGGCCACGGCCGAGGCGCCGAACTGGTGCTGGCTGGGCTCGACCCACACCGAGCGGCCGCCACGGCCATCGCGGTGGTAGGCCTCGGGGGTGATCCACTCGCCGCCCACCTTCACGCCGGCTTCGGTGCTGTCGACGCGGCGGATTTGTTCGAGCTGGCGCAGCAGCCAGCGCGGGGCCGGGGCGGCGAACTTGAGCACGGCGAGCAGGCTGTGCTTGTCGGCGTCAGATGGCGCATCTTCCACGTCGGCGACGATGTAGTGGCGGTAGCGCTCACGCTCGGCCAGGGCCATGGCCTGGGCTTCGTGGCGCGGGTTGGCCAGCACCACCACCCAGCGGCTGCCGCGCAGCACGCCTTCGGCGGCGGCACGCCAGCGCTCGTCGGTGATCTCGATGATGTCGGCGATCAGGTGGTGGTTGATGCCGGCCTCATCCAGCGTGCGGCGAAAGCGCGTGACCTCGGGTGGCGGTGGGGCCTGGCGCTGACCCTTGAGGGCGTCCATGGCACGTTGGGCTTCATCGCGCTGGTCCTTGAGGCGCTGCCATTGGGTCGACAGCTTCTGCTTGTGTTCGCTGAGCTCGGCGATGCGCTGGGTGAGCTGGCCGGCGTCGCCTTCGACCACGGCCAGGCCTTGCAGTTCGTCTGCGCGCTTGACCAGGGCCTCGATGGGGCGCTCGGCGTCGCGGGCTTCTTCCTGCGTGCGGCGGGCGGTGCGCACCTTGGCTTCGAGCGCTTCGACGCGTTCGGCGGCGATGGTCTGGTCTTGCAGGCGTTGCAGCAGGTCGGTCTTGACCTGGCCGTGGGCGCGGCGGTCTTCGCTGGACTGGATGCGCTGGCGGTGCAGCTCGCGCAGCTTGGTGGCCAGGGACTTGCGCGTTTCCTGGTTGCTGAGCACGGGCACGACCTCGGTGGCCAGGGTTTCGCGCTCCTGGCACTTGAGTTCGTACTGGCGGTGGTTGTTGACCCGGGCTTCGAGCTCGGCCCGTTGCGCGCGGCCATGCGAGAGCTCGCGTTCGGCGGCTTCGACTTCCTGCAGCAATTGCTTCTGGTGGGTGCGGGCCTCGTCGTAACGGTCGAGCACCTCCTGGTCACCGAAGACATCGAAAACCAGGCGCAGCAGCTCCTTGGGGCTGTATTCGCACAGGCGGTCGGTCTGGCCTTGTTCGAGGGCCAGCACCTTGGCGATGGCACGGCTCAAACCGGCGCCTTCGAGGCGCTTGCGCCAGTTGTCGATGCCCAGCCAGTCGCGGTCGCCACGCTCGATCAGCGTCTCGATGGAGATGTCGCCCTCGACCATGATGTAGCGGCGCGTCCAGTCGCCGCCGTTGCGGTCGATGCGGCAGGCCAGCGTGACGACGTCGGCGTAGAGCAGGCAGCGCGCGAACGGGCGGTTGGAAGACTGGCGGTTGCGCGGGCGGTTGTCGACCGTGGCGCGCAGCCAGGCGCTGTCGGCGTTGGCGTGGCGTGCGTAGGTCTTGTAGTTGCGGCCGCCCGAGCACTCGAGGCCCAGCAGGGTGCGCATGGCATCGAGCAGGGTGGTCTTGCCCGAGCCGTTGGGGCCGGCGACGGTGATGATGGCGCCGTCGAGCGGCAGGGACAGGCGCTGGCAGTAATCCCAGTGCAGCAGTTCGAGGCTTTGCAGGTGGAACATGGAGGCGGCAAACGGTTGGGCGGCCCCTTTGCCTGGCGCCCGGGTGGGGCGATGCCGCCCAGGGTCGCCGGCCGAGGTCGCCGGTCAGCGATTGTGCCGGAGTCTGGGGACGCCGCCTCCCGCCTCGGTCACTCCCCCAACTGCTCGCGCCGATACAGCCTCGGCAGGAAGTACGGCAGCATCTGAAATTCGCGCAGCGCATGCGAGCCCAGATCCTCGAAGAAGCGAGGGTTGAGCACGCGCACCAGGGCCGTGTTCAGGAAGGTCGAGGTCAGCACCACGCCGTCGCCGGTGGCGTTGGGCTTCCAGCTGTGCAGCAAGGTGTTGTCGGGGAACACGCCATTGAGGATGGGCGGGTTGGCGGTGGCGAAGAAGAAGGGGTCGGTGCCCAGGGGCGCGGGGGGCGTCTTCACCTTCGGGTCGGCGCCGGTGATCAGCAGCGTCCAGGCCGATTTGCCCACGTACTCCTTGACCTTCTGGGTGGCGCCCACGTCGTATTGCAGGTCGGGGCTGTTGGGCTCGACCGTCCACTCGAAGGTGACGTGGTCGATGGGCTGCCACAGACGGTAGCGCTCGGTGTTGCCGATGTGGTCCCACCACCAGCGCAGCATGTCCGAGTCGATGCCTTTGATTTCCTGAACGACGTTGAGCGGCACCATCCATTTGCTGTCGACCTGACCGACGCGGTAGAAGCCGCGTGTCTTGAGCACGGCGTTGAAGTAGCGCTGGTCGAGCTCGGTCATCACGGTGGGCCGCAGGCCCTGCAGCAGTTCGCTGAAGTGCTTGACCCATGCGGCCGATTGGCCAGCCTGGGCCGAGGGCGAGGCCTCGATCTGCACGGCGGTGTCGCCGAAGCCGCTGCCGGTGGCGCGGTACTGCACCAGCACCGTGAAGGGCGAGCCGTGGTCGACCGAGACGCTGGCGGCCAAGAAGCTGTAGGGCTTGCTGCCCAGGTAGTTGTCGGATGCGACGCGCGTGCGCACGGTGGCCGGGTCGAGGTGGGTGAGCTCGACGCGGTGGGAGGCGCCGCCCCAGGCGACGGTGGCCTCATAACGCGCGCCGGCCGAGTAGCCGAGGTGCTCCGGCGTGGCGGGGGCGTTGACCCAGCGGAACGCCTGGTGGTTGGCGCTGGCGCGCATGAACAGGCTTTCGTCGAGGTTGTCCCACAGCCAGCTCAGGGCCTCGGGGCGCACGCCGGTCAACGTGAAGCTGGCGCTGGCGACGGGGGAGGAGGGGGCGGCCGTGCTGGTGGTGGCCGCCTGGGCTGGGGCTGTTGCCACGGCGGAGAGCAGGCCTGCGGTGAGCAACGGCAGCGCGCTGACGGCGCCGGCCAACAGGGTATGGGCTGGGTCGAAGTTGCTGGCGTGGGAGCGGGCGAACGAGCTGGTGCGCACCAGGGCGAGCGCGGCGCGACGGGCGGTGTTCAAGGCGAAACGATGCGGCATGGTTGACCTCTCTACATGTGTAGAGATGAACTTTACTTTTGTAGAGAATTCACGCCAGCCGTGGAAACCCGTGGACGGATCCGTGTGGAAACGGCGTCATCCACCTTGGATGCGCCTGGGATCCGCCTTACGCTCGGGGCCGATGGAACCTGATCGCAAGACCTTGATCGCCGACGCCGCCATTGCGCTGCTGGGCAGCGTGGGCGCGCGCGGGCTCACGCACCGCGCGGTTGATGCCGAGGCCGGCCTGCCGGCGGGCTCGACGTCTTTTTACTGCCGCAGCCGGCTGGATTTGTTGCGCCTGGCCTTGCGGCGGCATGCCGCGCTGGACCTTGCCGATCTCCAGGCCGATGGCGCGCGGCTGGCCCAGCCCGCGTGGTCGCGCGCCGACCTGCTGGCGCTGGTCGCCCACCGGGTGCGCGAGTGGCTGGCGCCGGCGCAGCGGGCGCGGCTGGTGGCGCGGTTCGAGCTGTTTTTGATGGCCTCACGCGAGCCCGAGCTGGCGGGGATCGTGCGTGAGTTGCGTGCGCAGTTCCTGCTGGCCACGCAGGCGGCGCTGACGCGCGCGGGCGTGAGCCAGCCCGAAGTGCGGGCGCGGCTGCTGGCGCAGTTCGTGGATGGGCACCTGCTGGAGGCCGTTGGGGCCGATGGGGTTCAGCCGCTGGACGCGGCTCAGCTCAAGTTGCTGGAGCGGTTGTTGGCTGATTGATTTTGGGGTGTGGGTTGTGCCACTGTTTAGCAACGTGCAGGGGGCGAGGGGGGTCTGCTCCGGCCCTGCGCGGGGCATCACCGAGCGTGTTCACCATCACCTCTTGAACGCGAGCCTGGCTGTTGCCGAGCCATGACACCGCACATGTCGGGCCTGCGCAGGCCCCCCTCGCCCCCTGCCCGCGACACAACGTGGCAGGCGGAGAAGGAAGAAGAAGGGCGACGCAAAGCGTCGCCCTTCTTCTTCCGCCAACCCCGCAGTGCGCGCTGGTTCGGGTTCGGTGGGTGGGGTGGGTGTGAGCCGGCCCGACATGTGCGGTGTCATGGCTCGGCAACCACTTGGTCGGTGTTCAAGGGGTGACAGCAGCAAAGCTCGGTGATGCCCCGCGCAGGGCCGGATCACACCCACCCCGCCCACCGAGCCACGCACCATTCGACGCACGAAACCCAACCCCCAAAAAACACCCTCACTCCTTAGCAACCTCGCCGTCATCGACGAACTCTTCTTCGCCATCTTCTGGCTCAGGATGAGTCAACGCCAGCGGCAGGCTGGCTTGCAGTTCCTTGGCCTGCACCAGCACGTCGGCCAGCGCGCCTTGCAGGATGCGCGGCGCCAGCGCGTCGTAATCGAGCAGCAGGTCAAGCAGCGGGCCTTCGCCGATGTCCTCGCCCTTGCGCACGATGAAGCCGTGGTTCTCCAGGCGCTTGAGGTTGGTGTCCAGGCGGGTCTTCTTGCCGAGTTGCACGCCGAAGTCGGCCAGCAGGGCGCGGTAGGGCACCAGCGGGCTCACGCTCGCAGCCGTGGGCACGGGGCGCTCGCGGCCGAACATGTCGTTTTGCTCATCGCCGTTGGCGCTGGCGGCGCGGGCCTGCTGGCGCTCGCGCTTGGGCAGGATGATCAGCGCCCACAGCAGCACCAGCAGCGAGACGGCGTCGCGCGGCAGGTCGATGTTGTTGTGGCTGTTGAGGCCCGCCTCGCCGAACACGGCGGCCTCGGCCGGGCGCAGCAGCGCCACGCTGACGTGGTCGGCATAGAGGTTGTCGATCAGGCGCAGGCCGACCTGGGCCAGGCGGTCTTGCGTGGCCTGCCACAGGTCGGCGTCGACCAGGGCGCGGCGCACCTTGGGGTGCTGGCGGGGCAGCCAGCGGCGGGCAAGCAGTTCGGCGGCCAGCAGGGCGGCGTCGTCCAGGTGTTGGCTCATGGGGATGTCTCGGTGTCGGTGGCGGCGGCGTCTGGCGTGGCCTCTGCGGCGGAGGCGGATGAGCCCAAGGGCGTCAGGAAGCCTTCGCTGATGAGGGCCACGGCTTCGTCCTTCGGTTCGATCTGGCTGGCCTCGAAACGCCAACGCCACGGCGATCGGGCGAGGTCACCCGTGAGGCCCTTCAAGTTCTGCGCCTGCGCGTCGCCCAGCAGGGGCATGAGCTGCATGCGGTAGGCGGCCTGGGCGAAGCGGCCGCCCAGCACGGCTTCGTGCAAGGGGCGTGAGGCATCGCCCGCCGATTGCCATTGGCTCAGGCGGTCGATCAGGTTGCCGAGTTCGGCCGGCAGGCTCAGGGTTTCGAGCGAGCCGCTGGCGGCGGCGGCGGGCGGCGGCAGGCCGTCGGCCAGGCCGGCTGGCGGGCGGTCACGCTCGAACTCGCCTTCGGCCACGTCGATGAGGTCGTGCTGGCTGACCAGCACCGTGCGCACTGGCAGGCTCAGCGCCTCGCCCAGCAGGGTGTCGAGCGCGGGGTGGCGCTGCAGCCACAGGCGCACGTCCGACGTCGTCAGTCCGGTGGAGCCCAGCGTGACGCGCTGGCGATCCGCCTGCTGCAAGGCGCGTGTGAACTGGCTGGCCATGGCCAGCAGGCGGGCTTGTTCTTGCCCGATGGCGCGGGCTTCGCGCTCCAGGCGCGGGTCGTCGTGCTCGGCGCGGATGAGGGCGGTGAGCGCCTGGCCGGCGCGGTCGACCAGGTCGAGCGCGCGGTCGAAGCGCGGCTGCGCGGCCCGCAGGCGCGACTCTGAGCCGCTGGCGATGGCCTCGGCGAACTCATCGTGCAGGCGCGCGAGCTGGGCGTGCAGGTGCTTGAGCTGGTTGGCGTTGACCAGGCCCAATTGCTGCGCGCCGGCCACGTGGGCCAGCAGCGAGGCCATTTCGTCTTCTTCGGCGTGGGCCGGCGGCGTGGTCAGCGATGCCAGCAGGCCGTGCACCTGCTGGGCCAGGGCGGGCAGGTGGTAGTCCTGCGCGGTGGCGTCCCAGGCCAGCAGGCCGATGTCGCGCAGGCGCTTGAGCGCGGTCTCCAGCGCCTCGGGCAGCAGCATGTGGAAGAGGCGGTTGACCTCGTCGCGCGAAAGCCGGGCCTGCGGCTGCGTGGCCAGCTCCATGAAGCACCACAAGCGCAGTTGCACGTGGGCGCGCGGGCCGCTGAACAGGCCGCGCAGGGCGTCGATCAGCGCGGTGCGGCTTTGCAGGGCCCAGGCCAGGGGCGTCTCGGCGGCGGCCTCGGCGTCGCGGAAGAAGTGCTCGAAGCGGACGGCTTCGCTGCCTTCGGCCAGGTCCGTGGGGTCCACGGGCACGGGGGGCAGGGCGTCCGGGTGGGGGGCCTCGGTCATGGGGGTGGATTGTGCCGGATCGCCCGAGGGGCCTGGCACGCGGTGGGGCGCGGGCAGCAGGTGGCGGGGAGCCGGGCGGGCCGGGTACCATGCCGCCCGATGACCGATGCCCCCCGCCTCCACTGGACCGACGGCGACGAGCCGCGCAGCGCGCGCTGGCGCAGCCTCGCCAACGTGCCGCCGCCGCGGCGCGTGGTGCTCGCCGACGACACCCTCTCGGCCGATGCCGCCCACAAGCTGGTCTGCGAAGGCACGGCGCTGCTGTGGCGGGGCGACTTCCACCAAGCCCGCCAGATGTTGCAGGCCCTGGGCCGCCGCGTCGACCGGCGCTTGCGGGGCAAGCCGAGCGCACGCTCCAAAGCGCTCGCCAACCTGACCCAGGCCCACCACCTGCACCGCAAGGCGCAGGCGGAGCGCGCGCGCCTGCTGGGCCTGCTGTTGCTGCCTTTCGAGGCCGACCACCGCGTGCCCCTGCGCCGCGCGCCCGATGTGCGCCAGGCCTGCCTCGAAGCCCATGGCGAGGTCGACGAGCCTTATGTGGCCTCGCTGCGCGAACTTCAGGGCCTCATCGGCGCGCACGAGTGGCGCAAGCAGGGCGTGGCCGTGCCGGCGCTGGGCGGCGACCTCATCCACCCGCACCACGGTGTGTTCTCGCCGGTGCGTGGCGAGTACGTCGACCTGGTCGCGCAAGCGCCGCTGCCGGCCGTGCTGCGCACCGTGCCGACTGACAGCCCCACCCATGCCGACGTGGACGCCGCCTTCCACACAGCCTGGGACATCGGCGCCGGCACCGGCGTGCTCTGCGCCGTGCTGGCCCGGCGTGGCGTGGCCAAGGTGGTGGGCACCGATCTGGCGCCGCGCGCCCTGGCCTGCGCGCGCGACAACCTGCGGCGCCTGGGCCTGGCCGATCGCGCGCGGCTGGTCGAGGCCGACCTCTTTCCGGCTTCGCCCGATGGGGCCAGCCCCGCCCGCGCGGCCCTCATCGTCTGCAACCCACCCTGGCTGCCGGGCCAGCCCAGCTCGGCGGTGGAGCAGGCCGTCTACGACCCCGACAGCCGCATGCTGCGCGGTTTCCTGGCCGGGTTGGCCGAGCACCTGGTGCCGGGCGGCGAGGGTTGGCTGATCCTGTCGGACCTGGCCGAGCACCTCGGCCTGCGAACGCGCGAGCAGCTCGAAACCTGGATCCGAGAGGCGGGCCTCGGCGTGGCCGGCCGGCTCGACACCCGCCCCCGCCACCGCAAGGCACAGGACACCACCGACCCGCTGCATGCAGCCCGTCAGGCCGAAGTCACCAGCCTGTGGCGGCTGGTGGCGTTGCCCGCTCCGGCAGACCGCTGAACCCCTTGCGGGCGGGCTGGCGCGGCTGTGGCGCAGCCCCCTCATTCGCGGCATCTGTGTGCCAGACGCCACCCACTTCGCGTGACGGGCGTCGACCGACTGTGGCACATTGGGTTCACTGGGGCCGCGTTCCAGGCCCTGTCCGCGAAGGAGGTCGCCATGCAAACGCTCGATGAGATGCTGTCGCTGAACCTTTTGACCGCGGAGCAGCACCAGGACATCGGCGCCTGGGTGCGACAGGCCCGCACGCCCGAGCGCATCCTGCAGATGCCCGCGCACCTGTGGGCCGTGCTGGAACAGGCCTCCACCTTGCTTGATTTCGAAAGCAGCGGCCCGCCGCACTGAGCCAACAGGCCGATGCCAAGGGGCTCCGATGGCGCTACAGTCGGGTTTTCAGACAACCCTTTGCCCGCCCCTTTGCCCGCCCCCCCTTCGCCCGCTCCCCATGCCCTGACCTTGCGCGGCAGGTTCCGCCTCATCGCCACGGCGCTGGTGCTGATCGTGTTGGTGGGGGTGGGGCAACTCGTCCATGTGGAGTGGCGGCGGTTTGAGCGATCAGAGCAGGCGCGGCACGCCGTGCGCGAGTTGCGCGTGGCGCTGGTGGCTGCCGAGATGGTGTCGCGCGAGCGGGGCCCCTCCAACGGCGTGCTTGGCGACATGACGCCTGGCGGTGACCCGGTCATCGCTGATCGGCTGGTGCGGGCGCGGGCTCGCACCGATGAGGCCATCCTGGCTTATCAAGCGCTGCTGATAGACTCGGACCTGTCGGCGTGGCACCAACAGGCCGCGAGCGATGCGGGTGAACTGATGCAGGCCCTGCGGCAGGCACGCAGCCGCATCGACGAGCTTGCCAAGCGTCCGGGCGGAGAGCGCTCCAGCGCCGAGATCCGCGACAGCATCCAGGCCATGATCGACCTCGTGCCTCGCCTGGCGCCCGCCATCATGGCGTTCGCCGACGAAGCCCAGTACGCCGATCCCGAATTGGCCCAGCCCGTCTGGGGCGCGCGCCTGGCCGCTGAATTGCGCGAGTACGCGGGCCAGCTTGGCTCGATGTTCACCCCCGCGCTCAGCAGGGGGCAGCCGTTCACCGCCAGCGAGCAGGCATCCATCCATCGCATCAAGGGGCACATCGAACAACTGCGACACCTGCTTGATCTGCGGGTGGGCGATGGGTCGGCGGCGGTCCGGGCGGCCGAGGCCGCGATGGCGCGTCGCTACTTCGGCAACGCGGCTCGCCTGGTGGACGAGGTGGAGCAGGCCGGTCGCACGCATGGCCGGTATGGCATGACCCCGGCGGAGTTCGCGGTGCGCTACGTGCCCGAGATGGACGCCATCGTCGAATTGCGCAACGTCCTGCTCAGCGAGGCCGAACAACGCAGCATCGAGGCGCAAGCCCAGTCCCGCCAATCGTTGGCCTGGATGGCCGTGCTGACAGCGTTGCTGCTGGTGCTGGTGCTCTTCATGCTGCGTGTCATCGGGCAGCGCATCGTGTTGCCGCTCACTCAGGCCGCCCAGGCCCTGCACGCGATGAGGCGGGGTGACCCTGGCCCCAGCCTGCCGGCGCCTGGCACCAACGACGAGATCGCCGAAGTCATCGGCGGCATCGAGGCCCTGCGGGAGCACAACCGCGTGCGTGCTGACCTGGAGCGTGAGCGGGACAAGCTCATCCAGACCTTGCGCGAGCAGTCGTGCACCGATTTCCTGACCAGGCTGCCCAACCGCCGCGCCTTCTTCGAGGCCGCCGAGGCAGAGATGGCGCGGGCCCGCCGCCACGGCTTCGGCGTGTTGCTGCTGTTGATGGATGTCGATCACTTCAAGCGTGTCAACGACACCCACGGGCACACCGCCGGCGACATGGCCTTGGTGGCGGTGGCGACGGTGCTGCAACGCGTCATGCGCCAGGGCGACCTGGTCGGGCGCCTGGGCGGTGAGGAATTCGTTGCCTTGCTCAGCCACTGCTCCGATGATGCCGGCACGGCCTTCGCCGAACGCTTGCGCGAGGCCATCCAGGCAGAGGCCATCGACGTGGGGGGCGACCAGCCAGCGCTGCACCTGACGGTCAGCATCGGCCTGGCTGGATCAATGGAGAATGGTCACGAGCTTGAGGTCATGATGGCGCAGGCCGACAAGGCCATGTACCGTGCCAAACATGGCGGGCGCAACAGAACGGAGTGGGCGCGGGAGGCGGCCTGATGCCGCGCTGGCACGTGCCCTCGTGGCCACTCGCCCCAACTCCCCGCCCAACTCGCGTCCCGGCACAGAAAGAAAGACAACCCATGAAAGCAAGCTGGAACGGCGTCGTCGTCGCCGAAAGCGATGACATCGTCACCCTCGAAGGCAACCATTACTTCCCGCGCGCGTCGCTGAAGGACGCCTACACCACCTTCAGCAACCACCGCAGCAGTTGCGTCTGGAAGGGCCAGGCGCAGTGGTTGAGCCTGTTCGTCAATGGTGAAATGAAGCCCGACGCGGTTTGGTTCTACCCCGAGCCCACCGAGGCCGCGCAAGAGATCAAGGGCCGGGTGGCCTTCATGCCAGGCGTCGAGATCTCCGACTGAAAGGCAGGCCAAGTGCTGGCGCCCGGTGCGCCGATGGGGGACAATCTGCGAAGAATGATTGGTCGCTTCGGTTTGTGGCCCTGGAGATTCCCTTGGTCCGCATCGAACTGTCCATCGACCTGGTTTACGAGGTCGCGCCCCCCGGGGCTGATTTCGTCTTCAACATCCATGGTGCGCACACCCGCTGTCAGGTGATCCGCAGCGAGCGCCTGGACATCAGCCAGGCCTTGCTGCCGCAGGTCTTCACCGACCCGGTCAGCCTCAACCGCTACCTGCGCTTGAGCGCGTGGGCGGGCCCGCTGAAGGTCAGCTACCAGGCCACGGTTGACCTGCACCACCACCTCTGCGCCCCCGAGCTCATCGCCGAGACGCCTGTTTCGCGCTTGCCCACCGAGGTGCTTGGCTACATCTACCCCAGCCGCTATTGCCAGAGCGACCTGCTCGGGCCCCTGGTGATGGCCGAGTTCGGGCAGATGCCTCAGGGTTACGCCCGCGTGGTCGCCATCCAGGAGTGGGTTCGCAGCCGCGTGCGCTTCGAGTCCAACACCACCACCAGCGCCACCTCGGCGGTCGACACGCTGGAGGAAGGGCAGGGCGTCTGCCGCGATTTCGCTCACCTGATGATCGCCTTGTGCCGCGCGCTCAACATCCCCGCGCGCTTCGCCACGGGCATCGACTTCGGCGCCGACCCGGCGCTGGGCCCCACCGACTTCCACGCCTATGTCGAAGTCTTCCTGGGTGGGCGCTGGTACATCTTCGATCCGTCGGGCACCGCCATCCCGATGGGTTTCGTGCGGTTCGGCACCGGGCGCGACGCGGCCGACGTGTCGTTCGCGACGATCTTCGGGTCGGTGCAATCGCAGCCGCCCCTCATCGGCGTTCGGGCGGTGCAAGACGTGCATGGCCTGGGCGAAATGCCCCGCCACCGCAGCGAAGCCATTTCCACAGACGCCCCTGTTCACGGCATTTGAAGGCTTTGGCACACGCTTTTGGCCCCTTTTGGGAGCAGATTTTGGATAATCGCGCATGAACTCAGCATCTTCGCCGGCCAACCCGGCGACCTCGGCGCCCGCTCAAGCCTCAGGCCTGACCCCGCCTGCCGCCGTCAGCGGCCCCCCCTTTTCGCAACTGCCTTTGTCCGAGGCCATGCAGGCCAACCTGCGCACCCTCGGCTACCTGGCGATGACGCCCATCCAGGCCGCCAGCTTGCCTCTGGCCCTGGCCGGCGCCGACCTCATCGCCCAGGCCAAGACCGGCAGCGGCAAGACCGTGGCCTTCGGCCTGCCAGCGCTGGCCAAGCTCGACCCCAGGTTGAACGTCGGCATGCCCGCCGTGCAGGCCCTGGTGCTGTGCCCCACGCGAGAACTCGCCGACCAGGTCACCACCGAGATCCGCCGCCTGGCCCGCGCGGAAGACAACATCAAGGTCGTGACGCTGTGCGGCGGCAGCCCCATCCGGCCGCAGTTGGCGAGTCTTGAGCATGGCGCGCACGTCGTGGTGGGCACGCCGGGCCGGGTGCTCGACCACCTCGCGCGCGAGTCGCTGAACCTCGACGCCTTGCAGACCCTGGTGCTCGACGAAGCCGATCGCATGCTGGACATGGGCTTCGCCGATGACATCGCGCAGGTGGTGGCGCATGCGCCGAAGCAGCGCCAGACCTTGCTGTTCTCGGCCACTTACCCCGAAGGCGTCGACAAGTTGGCGCGCCGCTTCATGCGCGATCCCAAAGAGGTCAAGCTGACCGAGCGCCACGACACCAGCCGCATCCGCCAGCGCTTCTACGAGGTGAAGGAATCCGAGCGCCTGCATGCCGTCGGCCTGCTGCTCGACCACTTCCGCCCGGCCAGCACCATCGCGTTTTGCAACACCAAGCAGCAGTGCCGCGACCTGGTGGAGGTGCTGCAGGCCCAAGGCATCGTTGCGCTCGAATTGCATGGCGACCTCGACCAGCGCGACCGCGACCAGGTGCTGGTGCGCTTCGCCAACGGCAGTTGCAGCGTGCTGGTGGCCACCGACGTGGCCGCGCGCGGCCTTGACATCTCTCAGCTCGAAGCCGTCATCAACGTTGACATCACCCCTGACCCCGAGGTGCACACCCACCGCGTGGGCCGCACCGGCCGCGCGGGCGAATCGGGCTGGGCCTTCAGCCTGGCCAGCATGGACGAGATGGGCCGCGTGGGCCGCATCGACGAGATGCAGGGCCGCGCGAGCGAATGGCACCCTTTGAGCGAACTCACGCCCTCCACCGAACGCGAGCCGCTGCGCCCGCCGCGCGTGACCTTGCAGATCCTCGGTGGCCGCAAGGAAAAGATCCGCCCCGGCGACGTGCTTGGCGCCTTGACCAAGGACCTTGGCTTCGAGGGCGCGCAGATCGGCAAGATCAACGTCAACGAGTTTTCGACCTACGTGGCGGTGGACCGCGCCATCGCCGACAAGGCCTTGAAGGGCTTGCAAGGCGGCAAGGTCAAGGGCAAGTCCGTGAAGGTGAGGGCGCTGTGAGCGAGATGCCCGAGACCACCTTCGCCTCGCTCGGCCTCTCGGACGCGCTCTTGCACGTCCTCGCCGATGCCGAGTTGATCGAGCCCACTCCCGTGCAGGCGGAGGCCATCCCGGCGGTGCTGGCTGGACGCGACGTGCTGGCCCTGGCGCAAACCGGATCTGGCAAGACGCTGGCCTATGTGCTGCCCTTGTTGCATCACATCGAAGCGGCGTTTCAGCATGCTTCGCGGGGTGCCGGGCGACCCGGACCCAGCGAGGCGCAGAGGCCTGGCCAGGTGAGCCAGGGCAGCGCCAGGCGCGCGCCCCAACAAGCCGCCCTGCATGCGCCCAAGCCCGAGCGCCGCCCCACGCAGGCCCTGATCCTCGTGCCCACGCGCGAGCTGGCCTTGCAAGTGGGCGAAACCATCCGCGACATGTCGGCGCACTTGCAGGCGCCGTTGCGCTGGGGCTGCGTGTTCGGCGGCGTGTCCATCAATACGCAGATGCTGGGCTTGCGCGGTGGTGCCGACATCGTGGTCGCCACGCCTGGCCGGCTGCTCGACCTGATCGAGCACAACGCATTGAGCCTCGCGGGCGTGCGGACCCTCGTGCTCGACGAAGCCGACCGCCTGCTCGACAAGGGCTTCGAAGACGAACTCGCGCGCGTGCTGGCCCTGCTGCCCAAGCGGCGCCAGAACGTGCTGTGCTCGGCCACCTTCGCACCCGGCGTGGAAGCCCTGGCGCGGCAACTGCTGCACGAGCCCGCCCGCATCGACCTGCGCGGCGAGCCCGTGTCCGTGCCCGACATCCACCAGCGCGCCATCCAGGTGGACGCCGCCCAGCGAACGCCGCTGCTGCGCCACCTGCTCAAGCAGGAAGGCTGGCGTCGGGTGCTGGTGTTCGTGGCCACGCGCCATGCCTGCGACGTGGTCGCGCACAAGCTGCAAAAGCACGGCGTCAAAGCCGCGGCCTTCCACGCCGATGCCAGCCAAGGCGCTCGCCGCGAGGTGTTGCGTGCCTTCAAGGCGGGTGAGTTGCAGGTGGTGGTGGCCACCGACCTGGCGGCGCGTGGCCTGCACGTCGATGCGTTGCCGGCGGTGGTCAACTTTGACCTGCCGCGCTCACCCGACGACCACATCCACCGCATCGGCCGCACCGCTCGTGCCGGGCACAGCGGCGTGGCCGTGAGCTTCGTCAACGCGGACACCGAGGCGCACATGCGCCTCATCGAAAAGCGCCAGAGCCTGCGTGTGCCGCGCGAACAGGTGCCGGGCTTCGAGATGAAGCAGACCGAGCCCGCCAACCGCGATCCACTCACCGACCCGGAAGGCACCGGCGGCGTCAAAGGCAAGCGCAAGAGCAAGAAGGACAAGCTGCGCGAGGCGGCCAGCGCAGGCCCGCACGAGGCTTGAGTGGGCTGGGCTTTGCCCCGGCAACCACAAACAAGCACACGCGGGATCAGCCCAAGCGCTCCAGGATGGTGGCCACCCCCTGCCCACCGCCAATGCACTGCGTGGCCAGCGCATAGCGGCCTTGCGTGCGCGCCAGCAGCGCCGCCGCCTTGCCCGTGATGCGCGCGCCCGTGGCGCCCAGCGGGTGGCCGATCGCCATGCCGCCGCCATCGAGGTTGATGGTTTCGGGACGCAGGCCGAGTTCGCGGATGCAGGCCAGCGCCTGCGACGCGAAGGCTTCGTTGATCTCGACCACGTCGAGGTCGGCCGCCGTGAGGCCCGCGCGGGCCAGAGCCTTGCGGGTGGCTGGCACCGGCCCGATGCCCATCACGTCCGGATCGACCCCGGCGGAGGCGAACGACACGATGCGCGCCAGCGGCGTGAGGCCATGGCGCCGCGCGAAATCTTCGTGCACGACCATCACCGCCGCTGCGCCATCGGTCAGCGGTGACGAGGTACCGGCCGTCACCACGCCATCGGCGCGGAAGGCGGGCTTGAGGGCGGCCAGCGCCTCCAGCGTGGTCTGCGGGCGGATGCAGCCGTCCTCGCTGACTTGTTCGCCGCTGGGCGTGGTCACCGGCACGATCTCGTCGCGCAGCAGGCCGTTGGCGCGGGCGGCGGCGGCCTTCTGGTGCGACGACAGCGCCAGCGCCTCCTGGTCAGGCCGGCTGACGGCCCAGCGCGTGGCCACGTTCTCGGCCGTCTGGCCCATGGGCATGTACAGGTCCGTGCCCGATGCGACGAGACCGGGGTGCGGGTCGAAGGAAAGGCCACCTTGCGGCACCATCGTCATCGACTCGACGCCAGCGCACACATAGGCCTCGCCAATGCCCGCTTCGATCTGCGCGGCGGCCATGTGCACGGCCGACATCGACGAGCCGCAGAAGCGGTTGATGGTCATGGCGCTGACCGTGTTGGGCAGACCGGCAAGTGACGCCGCGATGCGGGCGATGTTGTTGCCTTGTGGCCCTTCCGGGTAGGCGCAGCCGGCGATGACGTCCTCGATCTCGTCGAACGGCACTGGCGCCTTGGCCAGCACGCCACGGATGGCGGTGGCCAGCAGGTCTTCGGGCCGGGTGGTGGCAAGCGCCCCCTTGCGTGCGAAGTGGAAGGGGGTGCGGGCGTAGGCAACGATGACGGCTTTCATGATTTACCTTCCAACAATGGGGCAACGGACAGGTCGTAGAGCTCGATGTCGCCGTGCATGCGGGCGTTGAGCAAAGCGCCTTGGCAGGTGGCGTTGATGTGGACGGCCCAGGCGCGTGGCGACAGGGTCTTGGCACCCGCCGAGGCCGGGTTTTGCCGCGCACGCAGCCGTTCGGCCAGCGACTCCAGCCAGTCGAGTTGCAGGCGATGGAAGCGCTTGATGGTGTCTTGCAATGCTGGTTCCAGACTGCCCCATTCACCGGCTGTGGCGCCGATGGGGCAGACCATGCCGCCAGCGGCCAGCGCATCGCGCAGCATCTGCACGTAGGCCTGCAATTGGCGTGGCGCACTGAGGTCGGCGATGGTGTCTGCCCAGCGCTGGAAGCGCCTCGCGCTGTCGTCCACCACGGCTTGCCCCACCGCCAGCTTCGAGGGGAAGTGGTGGTAAAGGCTGGCCTTGCGGATGCCAATGAGGTCGGCCAGCTCCTGGAAGTTGAGGCCCAGGTAGGCGTGTGTGAGCAGCAGCCGGCGTGCGGTGCGGACGATGTTGTCCCGGGTGTCGGCGCTGCGCTTGCGGGTGAGTTCGGCGGTGGCTTCCATGGCTACCTACTGTAAGGTAGTTTTTCAACTCGCCCCTTGTCCTTGCTGTGAACATGGCATCCGGCTTGCTGCGTTGGCAGGTCCTTGCGCCTCGTGCGTGAGCTTGTAGAGTCGAATGCCAGGGCGGACAGCATGGCCAACGCCCGCTCATCCATTCAATCAGAGAGGTGCCTCCTGCCAGGAGGAGAAACGCAGTCCTGGTTCTCCAGATCCCTGCCGCAGGTTGGCTTTTTTGCCAAGCACGCATGCCGGGACCTGCCAAAGAGACGGAACTGACCCCGAGGGAGTTGGAGGTGTTGCGGTCGATGGCGCAGGGGATGCGCTGCAAGGCTGCTGCACGCCTGCTCGGTATCAGCATGGACACCGTCCGCAAGCACCGCGCCAGGGTGATCCAGAAGCTGCTTGCCCGCAACGCCATCGAGGCGGTGGACAAGGCGATGCGGCAAGGGCTCGTGACGCCGCCCTTGCACGATGCCGGCCTTCAAAAAAAAGTGCCCGGCCCTCACCCCCAGGGAGACGGAGGTGGCCCAGTTGTTGATGAAGGGCCGCAGCAGCAAGGAAATTGCCCGCAGCCTCGGCATCAGCGACCTCACGGTTCGCAAGCACCGCGAGAACCTGCTGCGCAAGCTGGGCCTTCGGCACACGGCTGAGTTGTTGGCATGGGCCGCTTTGCCGGTCAATACGACAACGGAGCCATGGCGCCCCGGGTGATGCCGTCCGATGCTGGAGACGCCCAAGGGTTTGGGCGACACCAACGAAAGGACGTTTCATGAAAACGAGACCCCGATCGGCTCGTGCCTTGATGCTGCTCGCATGCTCCTGTGCATGCTTGCCGCTGAGGGCACAGAGCCCCGACATCGATCGTTTCGTGCGGTCGATGGAGTACGACACGCGCAAACTGTTGACGGCGCGCGAAGACGGCGCGACAGAGACCTTGCCCGCGCGAAGGCGCACGGACAGTGGCGTCATCATCTGCACAAGCAAGCGCGTGAGCGCAAGCAACGAAGTGGATGACCTGGCGATCCTCGCGCCCACGGCGGGCACGATCTTCCCAGGCGCCCTGGTGCGCGTGAACCAGGCCCTGGCGGAAGGGCGGCCCCAGGCCATCACCTTGCCTCGATCCGCCGTCACGATCAGCCTGGACCTGCCGGGCGTGGGGGGCGCGATGCAGGTGGACGAAGCCATCCCATCGCGCGTGCAAGGCGCCATCGAGCGAGGCGTTTCTAAGTGGCTGGATGCCGCCGAGAAGAACGGCTTCGCCGCCCAGGCCCGATCAACCTACCGCGTCGAACATGCGTCCAACCGAGAGCAACTCGCGGTGAAGCTGGGCGTGAACGCGCGCTGGCTGGGCAACCAGATCACATCGGATCTCAGCACCGAAGGTCACCGCAAACAGACCACCTCCTTCGCTCTCTTCCGACAGGTCTATTACACCGCCACGATCGACCCGCCGCGAGCGCCTTCCGCCGTGTTCGCGCCGCAGGTGAGCCTCGACGATGTGCGGTCGGTGACGGGGCCAGATAACCCGCCGGGGATCGTGAGGTCGGTGCACTATGGCCGCATCATCCTCGTGCGGATGGACACCAACGAGAGCGAGGACCAGGTCAATGCCGACGCCACGCTCAAGTACGCGGTTGACCCGTCCACCAAAGTCAACGCCGAGACCCAGAACCACTACGAGCGCATTGCGAAGAACTCGCGGTTCGCGGTGATGGTCTTCGGTGGCGATGCGAAGGGAGCCGCCACCCTCATCCGCCCTGACAGCCTTGCGTCTTTGCAAAAGGTGATCCAGGGCGGTGCCAGGCTCGACCGGGCCAACCGGGGGTTGCCCATTGCCTACACCGTCACCTTCCTGCGGGACGAGGAAGTGGCGCGCATCAACTTCGCCACCGACTTCGTGCAAAACACCTGCACCACGCGGCCGAACGCCTTCGTGCGCTTGCGCCATGACGGCGCCTACGTGGCGCGCTTTCGCATCACCTGGCGCGAGCACAACGACCAGGGCGAGCAGGTCAACAAGTCCTGGGAGTCGGGTGAACGCACGGCGGGCTGGCACGAGACCGTTCCATTCCCCGGTGACGCCGAACAAATCGAGGTGAGCGCCAATGCGGCGAGCGGCCTGGTCTGGGACCCCTGGCCCGAAGCGATGCGGCTGACTCTGAGCAGCCCGGCCAACCAATGCTTCCGCGTTTTTGGCACCACCCTGAACCGGCGCTGGGAGCGCTTCTACGACGGCGATTGTGCTCGCTGAGCGCGCCTCATCGCTTCATTCGATTTCGCATCAACCATTCAATCAGCAAGGAAACACACCATGTCTTTCACCTATTTCATCGTGACCCCCGGCACCGAAATCGGCTCCTACATCCAGTACAACGATGGCCAACGTGGCGCATTCTTCAAGTTTGGTGACACGGACCGGCCGCACCCCACGCTGGACATCCGCAACGGCTACCTGAGCCACAACCCGGACATCGGCGTCGGGGCGCAGTTGCGCAACGCGAGGGCGGTCAGCCTGGGTACGGCCATCAAGCGTGACCTGATCGCCAATGGCTGGCCGGTCGTCAACGGCACGGAATGGTTCAGCGTGAGGAGCCAAAGCGCCTGGCGGCTATTCGGCGTGATGCAGCAGTGGGATGGTCAAACCATCGACGATCGCGCGTACCCGCAGCTCATCAACGCCATCCTCGCGGCCTTGAACGCACCTTGACCGGCTGTTGCGGTCAATCAGGCGGCCGATGTCCCTGATGCGGGTCGGCCTGCTTGCCCGGCCTGGCGTGCCTGCCAGGCCTTCAGTGCTTGCCGGTACGCGTCCATCGCGAGGTCATGCGTGTCGAAGATGCATGGGTCGCAGCCGCTGCCGCAGCACGCGTTGATGTCGGGCGGCTCGGGCGGCTCGGGCATCGGGTCATGGACAGGGGTGTGATCTGAGGTGTGATCTGGGTCGGCTGAGGGCGATGTCATGGGCGTGATTTTCTCTCGGCGCTGCCGGGCCAGCGGGGCGAAGGCCTTCTTCAGGCTTCGGTTGGGCGGGGCTCTCCATGCTGGACCTCGATGGTCGCGTGCACCACCTCTTCGTGCACGGCGAGCCTGGCGCGAACCAGGTCTGGTGTCAGCGTGGGGTCACGCGTGAGCACGGTCATGGCGCATGAGTAGGCTTGCTGGCCCACGCGCCAGACGTGCAGGTCGGCGATCTCGCCACAGCCTTGCACCGCCTCGCGGATCTCATCGACCACCGGGTGGTCCATCTCGCGGTCGAGCAACACCTTGGCGGTTTCCACGATCAGGCCGCGTGCCCACAGGCCCACCAGCACCGCCCCCAGGATGCCCATGAGCGGATCCAGCCACGACCACCCCATCAGCCAGCCGCCCACCAAGGCCAGGATGGCCAGCACGGAGGTGGCCGCATCGGTGAGCACGTGCACGTAGGCGGACTTGAGGTTGAGGTCCTCGTCGTGATCTCCGTGGTCGTGATCATGTGCGTGCCCATGCCCATGCGCCCCGTGTGAGTGCCCGTGCGAATGTCCATGCGAATGCCCATGGTGATGCGCCTGTCCCAGGATCAGCGCGCTCACCAGGTTCACCAGCAGGCCGATGACGGCCACGGCGATCGCCTCGCGGTAATGGATGGCCTGCGGAAAGACGATGCGCTCGACCGACTCCACCACCATCATGCCCGCTACGCCCAGCAGCATGATGGCGCTGGTGAAGCCGCTGAGCACCTCGATCTTCCAGGAGCCGAAAGCGAAGCGCGGGTCGCGCGCATGGCGGCGGGCCATGGCGTAGGCCAGCGCCGTCAACCCGATGGCAAGCGCGTGCGAGCTCATGTGCCAGCCATCGGCCAGCAGCGCCATGGAGTTGAACCACCAGCCCGCCGCGATCTCGACCACCATCATCAAGGCGGTGATCCACATCACGATTCGCGTGCTGCGTTCGGCCTCGTCGTTGCCTCGGTCGAAGACGTGGTCGTGGGGCCAGCGGGCCTGTGTCGGGTTCAGCATGTGGGTCTCACTTCATGTAGGTGCGCAGGACATCGACCAGTTCGTCGGCACCTTGTGTGCGCTCGGCGTCGCTGGTGATGGCGGGGTCAGCGATGTGGGTGCGGATGTGGCCCTCAACGACCTCGGCCATCAAGCCGCTGGTCGCGCCCCGGATCGCGGCGATCTGGTGAAGCACATCGGCGCAGTGCTGCTCGGCCTCGATCGCGCGCTCCAGCGCCTCGACCTGGCCCTTGATGCGGCGCACGCGTGCCAGCAGCTTTTTCTTTTCGCGAATGGTGTGGGCCATGAGTGCTCAAGATCTAGATGATATAGGGGGGTATGGTATATCGAGCCGGCGACTCATGCCAGAACGTCATGCAAGACAGGCCCCAGGGCTGCGGATTCAGCCAGGGCCGTTGCCCGATGGAGCCTGAGGCGGCTGCACGCCGGGCACCTCGGGGAACTGCTCCTTCATCAGCTGGATGAAGGCGCGCAGCCGGGCGGGCTGGAAGCGCGTTGGCGGCAGCACCAGCGAGATCGGCAACGACGGGGCGAGCCATTGCGGAGCCAAGTGCACGAGCTGGCCTTGTGCCAGCGCATCGGCCACTGCCCAGGCCGATGCGATGCCCGCGCCCAGCCCGGCCTGCGCGGCGTTGCACAGGGCGCGCAGGTGGTCGGTCGACAGCCTGGGCCGGATGGTGAAGCGCAGGGTTTCGCCGCTTTGCGCATGCCGCAGCACCACCTCGTCGCGGTAGAAGGTGTTCAGCGCCAGCCAGGGCAGGGTGGCCAGTTCGGTGGGGTGCTCTGGCGCCGGCCCCTCGCCCCACAGGCCGGGCGCGGCCACGATGATGCGAGGCAGGTCCGCCAGCCTGATGGCCACCAAGCCAGGCGTCTCCACCAGGCCGACGTGCACGGCGCAGTCGATGCCTTCGGCGATGAAATCGGGCAGGCGGTCTTGCAGCAGCCACTCGACCGACAAGCCGGGGTGGCGTTCGAGCAGCGTCACCAGCGGGGCGATGAGCTGCTGCTGGCCAAAGACGGAGGGCACCAGCACCCGCAGCCTGCCGCGTGGTTCATCTTGCACACCGCGCAGGTCGGCCTCGATGGCCTGCCAGCGATCCAGCAGCTCGCGGGCGTGCTCGAAGCAGCGCTCGCCGTCTTCGGTGAGCTTCATGGCGTGGGTGGAGCGCCGCAGCAACTTCACGCCCAGCAGACGTTCCAGCTGTTGCAAGCGCCGGCTGACGGTGGGCTGGGTGGTGTGGAGCTGTTGGGCGGCGGCAGACAGGCTGCCTGCTTCGACGATGCGGACGAAGGTGTGCAGCAGGTCGAGCCGGTCGGTGCCGGAAGTCGCTTGTTTCATGCGTATAGCGTATGACAAATCTGCGTTGCGTGGGTCTACCGCAGTCTTTCATGCGTTGTGAGAATTTGTTCATCGCCTGGATGCCAGGCCGCGAACAGGAGCACGCCATGACCTCGACCACCTTGCTTCCCCCCTCCGCCAGCGCCGATTCGACGCCGGTGCCCGCCCCGCTCGTCTTGCTGCTGGCCACCGGCGCGGGCCTCGCGGCGGCGTCCCTGTACTACAGCCAGCCCCTGCTGGGCGGCCTGGGCGCGAGCCTGCACGCCAGCACGGCCAGCGTTGGCTTGGTGCCCACCTTGACGCAACTGGGATACGCACTGGGCATCCTGCTGCTCGCCCCGTTGGGCGACCGGCACGACCGCCGTGGCTTGATCGCCGGCAAGGCGGCGGTGCTGACGCTGGCGCTGCTGGCCTGTGGTCTGGCTCCGGGTGTGGGCGCGTTGATGGCGGCCAGCCTGGTCGTGGGCCTGGCCGCGACCATGGCGCAAGACATCGTGCCGGCCGCCGCCACGCTGGCGCCGCCGGCTGAGCGCGGCCGCATCGTTGGCACGGTGATGACCGGGTTGCTGATGGGCATCCTGTTGTCGCGCGTGGCCAGCGGGCTGATCGCACAGCAATTCGGCTGGCGCGCGGTGTATGGCGTGGCCGCTTTGGCGGTGGCGGGCATCGGGCTGGCGAGCTGGCGCGGCCTGCCCCGCTTCGCGCCGACCACCACGCTGCGCTACGGCGCCTTGCTGAAGTCGATGGCCGATCTGTGGCAACGCCATGCCGAGCTGCGCAGGGCCGCCTGGGCGCAGGGCCTGCTCTCGCTGGCGTTCAGCGCCTTCTGGTCGACGCTGGCGGTGATGCTGTTGCAGCGCTACCAGATGGGCAGCGCCACCGCTGGCGCCTTCGGGCTGGCGGGCGCGGCAGGCGCCCTGGCCGCGCCGCTGGCCGGCCGCCTGGCCGATCGCCGTGGCCCGGGCTGGGTCACTCGACTGGGCAGTGGGCTCACCGCGCTTTGCTTCGCCGCGATGGCGCTGGAGCTGTGGTTGCCCGAGTCGGCTCACCTGCCTTTGCTCGTGGCGGCCACCATCGGCTTCGACTTCGGTGTGCAGGCCACGCTGGTGGCCCACCAATCGACCATCTACAGCTTGGAACCTGCCGCGCGCAGCCGGCTCAACGCCCTGCTTTTGACGGGCATGTTCATCGGCATGGCGGCGGGCTCGGCCCTGGGCAGTGTGGTGCTGGCGCACCTGGGGTGGCTGGGTGTGGTGGGTTTGTGCACGGCCGCCGCTGCCTCGGCCTGGGTGGTGCGCTGGCTGCCGGCGCGCGAGGCAGCCGCCGCCTGAGCTGCGGGCCGCTAGCGTTCACCGATCCGTCGCCACGCCCTCATCCAGCCTTCAGCCATGCCATCGAACCTCCACGGCAGCATTCAAGGCAGCACCGCGGCTTGCAGCACTTCCCAGCAGGCGTCGGCATGGCTGGTCACCAGGCCGTGGCTGGCGCCTTCGATCTCCCAGCGCCGGTTGCGCGGCAGCAGCCGGTGCAGGTGGTCGACGATGGCGTGCGCCACCTCGTTGGAGCGCGTGCCGCACACCAGGCGGGTGGGCACGCTCAGGCGGCGCAGGTCATCCTCGGTGTGCAGGGCACGGGTGCAGATGTCCCAGTGGCGCAGGTTGTTGCCCACCATGGTGGCCATGGTCGAGCGGATGTGCGGGGGCAGCGCGGCGAAGTCGTTGGCGCCGCCCCAGAAGTCGATCACTTGCCCGCAGACATCGGGCACGCCTTGAGCGGCGTCACGCCGGTAGCGGTTCAGGAAAGCCTGCACCCGGGCCTGCATGGGGGCATCACCCACGGCGTCGAGCACCCAGGTGGCGACCGGTTCGAACAGCGTCAGCTCGGCCAGCGGCAGGGCGCCCTGGTCGTTTGGGTCGTCTTGGTCGTCTTGGCCGGCGCGGTTCTTCTGATCACCGCCCTGGCGCTTCACGCTCTTGAGCGCCTGCGCCAGCGCCACCACGCCGCCATACGAGTGCCCCACGAGGTGGATGGGCCGGTCGGTCCGGGCGCGCACCACGGCTTGCAACACGGCAAGTTCCGTCTCGATGGTGGGCGCTTCGAAATCATCCGGGTCAGGCAGGCCGCCGTGGCCCGGCAAGCGGATGGCGATGCAGTGGTGCGTGGACGCCATGCGCTCCATCAGCTTCTTCCAGGTCGAGGGCGTGGCGTAGGAGCCATGCAAGAAAACCACCGGCTCGCCGGAACCTTGTTCGACCACGTGTGCTTGGATGTCCATGTGCTGTTGCTTCGACTTGTCTTCTGCTTCGGATTTTTTGCGTGGCGTTGGCGTCGGCGTTGGCTTCAGCGCGTGCATGCGCCGTTGCGCACCGCCACCATCTCGGCCACGATGGCCACCGCGATCTCGGGTGGCGTGCGGCTGCCGATGGGCAGGCCCACCGGGCCGTGCAGCCTGGCGAGCTCATCCACGGTGAGGCCGAAGTGCGTGGCCAGGCGGTCACGGCGCCGATCGTTGTTCAGGCGTGAGCCGACAGCGCCAACGTAGAAGGCGGGTGATTTCAGCGCCTCCAGCAGCACCAGGTCGTCGAGCTTGGGGTCGTGCGTGAGCGCCACCACGGCGCAGCGCGCATCGGCTCGCATGGCCAGCAGTGTGTCGTCGGGCATGGTGTTCACCAGCTTCGTGCCGGGCACATCCCAGCCGGCGCCGTGTTCTTCGCGCGGGTCGCAGACCGTCACCTCGTAGTCGAGCGCCAGCGCCATCTGCGCGAGGTAGCGCGAGATCTGACCCGCGCCGATGATCAGCAGGCGCCATTGCGGGCCGTGCACGGTGAGCAGGTGCTCGCCGTCCCAATGAACAGATTGAGCGGACGGCATGGACGACGTGGATGGCGAGGTGGCGCCGCGTGCCGCATCGGACAGGGTCGTGGTGCCGTGCCGCAGGTCCACGTGCTTGAGCGTGAGCTGGCGCCGCTCCAGCCGTACGCCGAGTTCATGCAGCAAGCCGGGCTTCGGGTCGGGCTCGATCACCAACTCCAGCATGCCGCCGCAGGGCAGGCCGATGCGCGCGGCCTCTTCCTGCGTCACGCCATAGGTGAGCTTGAAGGGCTGGGCTGCGAGCATTTGCCCATCGCGCATGCGCGCCACCAGGTCGTCCTCGATGCAGCCGCCCGACACCGAGCCCTCGACCAAACCATCGTCGCGCACCACCAGCCAAGATCCGGGCGGCCGGGGCGCCGAGCCCCAGGTGCGCGCCACGGTCACCCAGGCCAGGCGGTGGCCGGCCGCCACCCAGGCGCGGGCCGTGGCCAGCACTTGCAGGTCAACGCTGTTCATTTTTTCGCTTCGGGCTTTCCATGGTGGCAAGTCGGATGGACATGGCAGCCAGGGGGCTCATGACTTGTTTCTGGATCGCGCCTTGGCGGTAAGTTCCAGGCTGCGCATGTGGAACTCGGCTCCCTCCGACTCCAGCAGTTTGCGCCGTTGAGCCGCGAACGCTTCGTACTGTGCTTCGGCATGGGCATTGGCTTGCTTCTTGGTGATCTGGCCTGAGCCATCCAGCACATTTCTCTCGTTGAACGCAAGGAAAGCATCGAGCTTTTCCGCCCAGTCCTTCAGGAAGATTTCTTTGCGCCGGCGCGCTTGATCCTCTGCAAAGTCCAGCCACATCGTCACGATGCGGTTGAGTTCGCTGACTTCCGACTCATCAAGGTAGTTCTTGGCGATGGTCACGTCGGCCTTTTGCACCGTGCCTGACTTCCAGGTCTTCAGACCCATGTTCGGCACGTTGCTGTTGGCCCGTTCGGCGATCAGTTCGGCGGCGGTCTTGCCGGTCACCGCGAAGTGCAGCTTGTTCTGGATGTGTTGGAAGAACTTCGTGGTTTGCGGCAGTGTGGAAGCGTAGTCGGCAGCCATGGCGAATATCTCGCGTACCCGCAGATACATGCGGCGCTCGCTTGCCCGGATGTCGCGGATGCGCTCGAGCAACTCGTCGAATCGGTCCGGTGGGGCCGAGCCCGCCACGGGAGGATTTTTCAGGCGCTCGTCGTCCAGCGTGAAGCCCTTGATCAGGTATTCCCGCAACCGTTCGGTGGCCCAGCGTCGGAACTGCGTGCCGCGCGGAGAGCGCACCCGGTAACCCACAGCCAGGATGGCATCGAGGCTGTAAAACCGGACCTGGCGTCGGACTTGGCGTGTACCTTCGGTTTGAACCTGTAAGTAGCTCTTACAGGTTGCCTCGGGGGAAATCTCAGCCTCTGAATAAAGCGCCTTGAGATGCAGGGTGATGTTCTGAGGCGAGGTTTGGAACAATTCCGCCATCGCGGATTGCGACAACCAGAGCGTGTCTTCGGCCATGCGGCATGCCACCCGGGTGCGGCCGTCATCGGTCTCGTAAAGCAGGAACTCGCCGGATCGTGGAGGCTGGATGTCTGAGGGAGGTCGGCTTGGCATGGGCGCAAGTATCGATGCTTGAGACGGAGGCCGCTTCACCCTTTCGGCGGGCTCACCCCAGGCCCCACCGGCGGAAAGCGCTTGAACACCTCGGTGGCCTCCATCTGAGCGGCGAGGGCCGCCAGGGCGGGATGCGACGGGGCGTCGGTCAGCGTGGGTTCCACCTCGCCGACGAACTGCCAGGCGATGGCTGCGGTGATGCCCGCTTGCCGCGTGGGCTGGCCGTTGATGGGTGCCAGTGCCTCGGGGCAGCGGGCCACTTCACGCTCCAGCGCGGCGAGGGCGGCGCTCAGTTGCCCGCGCACGCGCACCAGCCAGGGCTCGTGCTGCTTGTCGAGCGGGCGCAGGTTGCGCTCGTAGATCGACTGCACGCCTTTGTCGCAGGCGGCCATGGCCAGGCTCAAGGCGCGGAAGTCATGCTGCAGCTCGGTGACGTCGGTGGGCCACAGGCCGCGTCCGCCCGCATGCGCTGCCTCGATGAACTGGAGGATGAGCGAGGAGTCCATGATGATGCCGCCATCGGCGCAGATCAGCGTGGGGGCCTTCACCACCGGGTTGATGCGCTGGAATCGCTCGAAGGTGCTGACCACCGACACCGCTTCGTGTTCGAAGGGCACGCCCAGGCAGCTCATCGAGATGGCCACGCGGCGGACGTAGGGGGAGTCGAGCATGCCGATGAGGCGCATGGTGGGCATGGTGTGGGCCTCTCTTGGTTGGTGTGCGGGACCCGCAGTTTAGGGCGGCAAAACAAGCCAGCACGTTTTCGCGCGGGCTGTTATAGTGGTCAGCGTTTGCTGCAGTTTCGCTTTCCTCCGCAGCACATGTTGAGCGCCACGTTCTCGTGGCGCACCCTCGGCAGCCGCCTCCTCGCAGTCTCAGGTTCAGCGCGCGCCACCCCAGGCAAGCTTCGTCTGGTTCCCGTTTCCCTTTCGCCGCCCTGGGTTCAGGCCCTCGGTTCCTTGTGCGGGCACATCGCCACATTGCACATCGCGGTCGGGACAAGAATCGCCTCCCTTTCCCAAGCCCTGGCTTGCGCACCGCGTCAGCCGACCGGCATCACCTGGCTCCGCCCACGCGCGCGGCCCTCATCTGCTTGATCCATTCGCTTCATCACGCCCGAACGGTTGGCCGTTTCGTGCTCTCTCCGATCACCCGTCAGACCGACAGCGGCGAGTTCGCTGCTTCGTTGTCCATCCGCAGTGGCCGTGGCGCCACCAGCCATGACCGGGTGTTCCGCTTCATCCCCCTCTTTTCCACCGCACAGGCTGCCGCGAGTTATGCGCTCGACCAGGGCCTGAGCTACCTCCGTCAGCCTGCCTTGCCAGCTTGAAGCGGGCCAGCTGAGCGCAACCCTTGTTGAAGGAACAACCCTTGTCCAAAGAAGAACTCATTGAAATGCGCGGTCAGGTCGACGAAGTGCTGCCCGATTCGCGCTTCCGCGTCACGCTTGAGAACGGCCACAAGCTCATCGCCTACACGGGCGGCAAGATGCGCAAGCACCGCATCCGCATCCTCGCGGGTGACAAGGTCTCGCTGGAGTTGTCGCCGTACGACTTGAACAAGGGCCGCATCACCTTCCGTCACCTGGAGCCGCGCGCCAACGGTGCGCCCGCCGCACCGCCGCGTCGCCGCTTCTGACCTCATCCGGCCTGACGCCGCAGCGGGCCTTCGACACCTGCGGCATGCACTGAAAGGGTCCACCATGGACAACAAACTCTACGTCGGCAACCTGCCTTACTCGATGCGCGACGACGACCTGCAACAACACTTCGCCAGCTTTGGCTCGGTCTCTTCGGCCAAGGTCATGATGGACCGCGACACCGGTCGCTCCAAGGGCTTCGGCTTCGTGGAGATGGGCTCGCGCGACGAAGCTCAGGCCGCCATCCGTGGCATGAATGGCCAGTCTTTCGACGGCCGTGCCCTGGTGGTCAACGAAGCCCGTCCTCGTGAAGAGCGCCCGGGTGGTTTCGGCGGCGGCCGTCGCGGCTACTGAAGCTGCGCAAATCAAGTCTCGCCGGGGCCGAACAGCGTGGCGGCCCACTCCGCGAATGCCTGCACCCGTGTCGACAGGTGCCGGTTGGATGGAAAGACCACGTGCACTGGCATCACGCCAGCGCACCATTCGGCGAGCACCTGCACGAGCTGTGCTTCATGGCCAGGGGCCTTGAGCACGGGCTCGGGCAACTGGCCTATGCCGAGACCGGCCACGCAGGCGTCCCAGTAGGCGTTGGAGTCGTTCACCGCCAAGGCCCCGTTGGGCACGATCGACAAGGTCTCGTCGCCCCGCTGGAAGTCAAACGTCCCATGCTTGCCGCTGGCGATGAAGTAGTGCACGCAGCGATGCGGCGCATGCATCAGCTCCTGCGGGTGCCGGGGTTCGCCATGCCTTGCCAGGTAGCTGGGGGCGGCCACCGTCACCATGCGCAGTTCGCCCACGCGGCGTGCCACGAGGGTGGGGTCGCGCAACTCGCCCACGCGCAGCACGCAATCCACGCCTTCGCTGACCACGTTGATGAGTCGGTCTGAGCAGCCCAGCTCCAACTGGAGCCCGGGGTAACGCGCCAGCAGGTCCGGGATGTGCTGGCGCATCAGCAGGCGCGCCAGGCTGGTGGGCATGTCCACCTTCAACCTGCCTTCGGGTTGGCCATGCTGCGCTGACACGGCTGTGTCGGCCTCGCGCAGGTCGTCGAGGATGCGCACGCAGCGCTCGTAATAGGCGGCGCCGTCGGCGGTCAGGCCCACGCGGCGGGTGGTACGGTGGAGAAGCCGCACGCCCAACTGCGACTCCAGCTCCTGCAACAAGGTCGACACCGTGGCCTTCGGGATGGACAAGGTTTCGGCGGCCCGGGTGAAGCTGCCCAGGTCGACCACGCGAACGAACACCTCGATGGCTTTGAACTTGTCCATGCCTGATTGTTCATCAGGATGAACAGTTATTTCCTCGAAAGGGGATTTATCCAGATCTGGCACATGCTTAAAGTCCGTCCATCGTCGGACGTTGCGCCGGCTTTGGATTCCATGGCCATGTCCGCCAACCCCATCTCATCCCTCGATCCTCAAGCGCCGATCAGCGAGTTCGACTGGCCGGGCCACAGTGGCCCGCTGCGTTTGCGCCTGTATCGCGCGCTGGAGGGCAAGCCTTCTCTGATGGTGTTTTTCGCGCCCGGCGGTTTCGTGGCGCCCGATCTGGACGAGGCCAACAACTGCCTTCGCGTGCTGGCCAATGGCTGCGGCGTCAACATCCTGGCGCCGTATTACGCCGAGTCGCCCGATCGGGCCTTTCCCGCGCCGGTGGAAGACGCCCACGTCGTGTTGAGCATGGCCGCGCAGCATCGCGCGCGGCTGGCGAGCCGCAGCGCTCGCCTGTTCGTGGGTGGGTGCGAGGCCGGCGGCAACCTGGCGGCGGTGTCTGCCCTGGTTTGCCGCGACCGGCTGGGGCCGGATCTCGCGGGCCAGGTGCTGATCATGCCCATGCTCGACGCCAGCATGGGCTGTGGTTCCATGCGTTGCGCCTCTGGCGACCCGCAGCAGCGCGAGCTGGCCCAGGCAGCCGAAGCCGCCTATCGCCATTACCTGCGCAACCCGGCCGACCGGCTGCACCCTTATGCAAGCCCGCTCAATGCGCGGCGGCTGGGCGACTTGCCGCCCGCGCTGATCTTCCACACGCAAGGTGACCCGCTGGCCGACGAGGCCAAGGCCTACGCCGCGCAACTGCGTGAAGCCGGCAACGTGGCCCACGACGTGGCCTTGCCACCCGCCGACAACTTGAGCGATGTGGCCGACCGCTGCGAGCTCACGGCCGACGACCCTTGCGTGCTGGCCACGAGCGAATTCATCGCCCGCCCCACCGAAGCGCCGGTGGCCGGGCAACGAGCCTGACCTTCAACTGTTCATTTCTTTGACATCAATCCGGGGTGCCGACATGACTGACCTCTCCACACGATTTCCTTTTGCCGATGCTTCACGCCTGCGGCTGGCCGCCGGGCTGATCACGCTGGCTGCCGTGCTGCCGCTGGCGGGTTGCGGCCCCGAGCAGCCCGCCCAGGCCTCGACCGGCGCGGGTGCGCCGCCGGCCATGCCGGTGAGCGTGGCGGCGGTCATCGCGCGTCCCGTGGCCGACGAGCGCGAGTTCTCGGGCCGCGTCGAGGCCATGGAGCGCGCCGAGATCCGCCCGCGCGTGGCCGGCACGATCGAGCGCGTGCACTTCCAGGCCGGCTCGCTGGTGCGCAAGGGCGACGTGCTGTTCACCATCGACCCACGCGCCTACCGCGCCGAGGTGTCTCGCCTGGAAGCCGCAGCAGCCGGTTCCAGGGCCAAGGCCGATCAGGCCCAAAGCGAGCTCAAGCGCGCCACCCAACTGCTGGCCGACAACGCCATCGCGCAGCGCGACCACGACGAACGCGCTTCGGCGGCACGCCAGGCCGAAGCGGCCGCGAACGCCGACCAGGCCGCGCTGGCCTCGGCCCGCCTCAACCTGGAGTGGAGCAACGTGCGCGCGCCTTTCGATGGCCGCGTGGGCAAGGCCGAGGTCACCGAGGGCAACCTGGTCAACGGCAACCAGGTGCTGACCACGCTGGTGTCGGCAAACCCCGTGTACGTGAGCTTCAATGGCGACGAATCGACCTACCTGCAACTGGGCAAGCTGGTACGCAGCAACCCGGGCGCGCTGAAGGTGAACGTGGGCTTGGCGCATGAACAAGGCTTCCCGCACGCGGGCAAGCTGGAGTTCGTCGACAACCAGATCGACGCTCAGACCGGCAGCCTGCGCCTGCGCGCGGTGGTCGACAACAAGGACGGCCTGCTCACGCCGGGCCTGTTCGCCAAGGTCAAGCTGGGCAGCGATGCCGGTGGCGTGGCCTCCGCGCTGGTGGCCGAGAAGGCCATTGGCACCGACCAGAACCGCAAGTTCGTCTACGTGGTGCCGGCCAACAACCAGCCCGAGTACCGCCCGGTGCAGCTCGGGGCCACCGTGGGCAACCTGCGTGTGGTCACCGCTGGCCTGAAGGCTGGCGAGCGTGTGATCGTCGATGGCTTGCAACGCGTGCGTCCTGGTGCTGCCGTGGCGCCCACCGAGGTGCCGATGGAAGGGGCACCGGCCGGTGCATCGGCTGGGGCCGCCGCATCCGCCGCCTCGGCCGCCACCAAGTAAGCGAGAGACCATCCCATGAACATCTCCACACGCTTCGTGGACAGGCCGATCTTTGCCGCGGTGCTGTCCATCCTCGTCTTCATCGCGGGGGTCATCGCCATCTTCAAGCTGCCCATCTCGGAGTACCCCGAGGTGGTGCCGCCCTCGGTGGTGGTGCGCGCGCAGTTCCCCGGCGCCAACCCGAAGGTCATCGCCGAGACCGTGGCCGCGCCGCTGGAAGAGCAGATCAACGGCGTCGAGAACATGCTCTACATGTCCTCGCAAGCCACGACCGACGGGGTGATGACGCTGACCGTCACCTTCAAGATCGGCACCAACGTCGAGCAGGCTGAAACCCAGGTGCAGAACCGCGTGCAGCGCGCCTTGCCCCGCCTGCCAGAAGAGGTGCGCCAGATCGGCGTGACCACGGTCAAGAGCTCGCCCAACATCACGATGGTGGTGCACTTGCTTTCGCCCAAGGGCACGTACGACGATGTCTACCTGCGCAACTACGCCACGCTCAACCTGAAGGACCGCCTCTCGCGCCTGTCCGGCATGGGCCAGGTCGAGGTGTTCGGCTCGGGCGACTACGCCATGCGCATCTGGCTGGACCCGCAGAAGGTGGCGCAGCGTGGCATGACCGCCGCCGACGTGGTGGCCGCCATCCGCGAGCAGAACGTGCAGGTGGCCGCCGGCACCGTGGGCGCGCCGCCCAACACCAGCGCGCCGTTCCAGCTCTCGGTCAACACCCAGGGCCGGCTGGCCAGCGAAGAAGAATTCGGCAACATCATCGTCAACACCAACGCCGCCGGTGGCGTGACGCACCTGCGTGACGTGGCCCGCATCGAGCTGGGCTCCAACCAGTACGCGCTGCGCTCGCTGCTCAACAACAAGCCGGCCATCGGCATGGGCATTTTCGAGGCACCGAACTCGAACGCGCTGCAACTCTCGACCGACGTGCGCGTCGTGATGGAGGAAGCCAAGAAGGACTTCCCGCCCGACGTGGACTACGCCATCGTCTACGACCCCACGCAGTTCGTGCGCGATTCGATCAAGGCCGTGATCCACACGCTGATCGAAGCCGTGGCGCTGGTGGTGATCGTGGTCATCGTCTTCCTGCAGACCTGGCGCGCATCCATCATCCCGCTGCTGGCCGTGCCGGTGTCCATCGTGGGCACGTTCGCGGTGCTGCTGGCCTTCGGCTTCTCGATCAACACGCTGTCGCTGTTCGGCCTGGTGCTGGCCATCGGCATCGTGGTGGACGACGCCATCGTGGTGGTGGAGAACGTGGAGCGCAACATCGCGTTGGGCCTGTCACCGCGTGACGCGACCATCCAGGCCATGAGGGAGGTCTCGGGGCCCATCATCGCCATCGCACTGGTGCTGTGCGCGGTGTTCGTGCCCATCGCCTATGTGTCGGGCCTGACGGGGCAGTTCTACCGCCAGTTCGCGCTGACCATCGCCATCTCGACGGTGATCTCGGCCTTCAACTCGCTGACGCTGTCGCCCGCGCTGGCCGCCGTGCTGCTCAAGCCGCATGACGCGCCGAAAGACAAGCTGGCCCGTGGCATGGACTGGCTGCTGGGTGGTTTCTTCAAGCGCTTCAACCGCGTGTTCGACCGCGCCTCGCACGGCTACCAGAGCGGTGTGCAGGGCACCCTGCGCCACAAGGCGATGACCATGGGCGCCTACCTGGCGCTGTGCGTGGCGGCCTTCTTCGTGTTCAAGCAGGTGCCGTCGGGCTTCGTGCCCGCGCAGGACAAGCAGTACCTGGTGGGCTTCGCGCAACTGCCCGATGCCGCTTCGCTGGATCGCACCGACGCCGTGATTCGCCGCATGACGGAGATCGCGCAATCGGTGCCCGGCGTGAAGGAAGCGGTGGCCTTCCCCGGCCTGTCGATCAACGGCTTCACCAACGCGCCGAACGCCGGCATCGTCTTCTACACGCTCGATGATTTCGACAAGCGCAAGTCGCCTGAGCTGTCGGGCAACGCCATCGCGGGCGAGGTCAACAAGCGCCTGGGCGCCATCCAGGACGCCTTCATCATGGTGTTCCCGCCGCCCGCAGTGAACGGCATGGGCGCCATCGGCGGCTTCAAGCTGTTCGTGGAAGACCGGGGCAACGTGGGCTATGACCAGCTCTACCAGGCCGTCATGGCCTTGCAGATGAAGGCCTGGCAGACCCCGCAGCTCGCCGGCGTGTTCAGCAGCTACCAGATCAACGTGCCGCAGCTGTTCGCCGACGTGGACCGCACCAAGGCCAAGCAACTGGGCGTGCCGCTGGCTTCCATCTACGACACGTTGCAGATCAACCTGGGCTCGCTGTACGTGAACGACTTCAACCGGTTCGGGCGCACCTTCCAGGTCGTGGCCCAGGCCGATGCGCCGTTCCGCAATAACGTCGAGGCCATCTCGCAGCTCAAGGTGCGCAGCAACACCGGTGACATGGTGCCGCTCTCCAGCCTGGTGAAGGTCAGCGACAGCTACGGCCCGGACCGCGTGCAGCGCTACAACGCCTACGTGTCGGCCGACATCAATGGCGCGGCGGCGCCGGGCGTGTCATCGGGCCAGGCCCAGGCCATCATGGCGCAGATCGCGGCCGACACCCTGCCCAAGGGCGTGAGCTACGAGTGGACCGACCTGACCTACCAGGAGATCCTGGCCGGCAACACCATGGTCTACGTGTTCCCGCTGTGCGTGCTGCTGGTCTTCCTGGTGCTGGCCGCGCAGTATGAGAGCTGGACGCTGCCGTTGGCCGTGATCCTGATCGTGCCGATGTCGATGCTGTGCGCGCTGCTGGGCGTGTGGCTCACCAAGGGCGACAACAACATCTTCACGCAGATCGCGTTGTTCGTGCTGGTGGGCTTGTCGGCCAAGAACGCCATCCTGATCGTCGAGTTCGCCCGCGAGCTGGAGCACCATGGCAAGGGCATCGTCGAAGCCGCGCTGGAGGCGTGCAAGCTGCGCCTGCGCCCCATCCTCATGACGTCGATCGCTTTCATCATGGGCGTGGTGCCGCTGGTGTTCTCGACCGGCGCTGGCGCCGAGATGCGCCATGCCATGGGCGTGGCCGTGTTCGCCGGCATGCTGGGGGTGACGCTGTTCGGTCTCTTCCTCACGCCCGTCTTCTACGTGCTGGTGCGCAAGCTGGCTGAACGCATCAGCCCCACGCGGCCCGCCTCCAACCCGACCCCTGTGCTGAGCAGCGAGGTGCAAGCATGACCCGACTCAACCTGTGGACGCTGAGCGTCCTGGCCAGCGCGAGCCTGCTGGCCGCCTGCAACACCGCACCCGAGGCGCCCCAGGCCACGGTGGACGTGCCGGTTTCGTACAAGGAAGCCGCCGACGCCCAAAGCCGCTGGAAAACCGCCGAGCCCGCCGAGGCTCAGCCGCGTGGCGAATGGTGGCGTGCCTTTGGTGACGCGCAACTCAACGCTTTGGAAGAACAGGCCGATGCAGGCAACCCGGGGCTGGCGGTCGCCGCCGCCCGGGTCAAGGCCGCGCGGGCCTTGCTGGGCACCGCCGAGTCCGATCGCTCGCTGCAAGTGGGCGCCCAGGCGGGCGTGACCCGGCAGAAGCTCTCTGCCGTCGAAGCCGGCGCAGCCGATGGCACGCGCCTCAAGCCCATGACGGTGTGGCAAGCCGGCCTGGGCGCCAGCTACGAGGTGGACCTGTTCCAGCGCGTGGCCAATGGCGTGCGCGCCGCCGAGGCCGATGCCCAGGCCAGCGAAGCCACGCTGCGCTCGGTGCGCCTGGCCCTTCAGGCCGACGTGGCGCAGGCCTACTACCAGGTGCGCACGCTCGACGCCGTGGTCGACCTGCTGAGCCGCACGCTGACGCTGCGTGAGCAGACGCTGGACCTCATCGAGAAACGCCGCAAGGCGGGCGATCTCTCCGAGCTGGACCTGGCGCGTGCGCAAGCCGACCGGGCTGGCACGCGCGCCGAGCTGCAGGCCGCGCAAGGCGATCGCCGCCGAGCCGAACAGGCCCTGGCCTTGTTGCTGGGCAAGCCGCCCGCTGCCTTCAGCCTGCCGCCCCAGCCTCTGGCCGTTGACGTGGTGGTGCCCCAGGTGCCGGCCGGCCTGCCTTCGGCCCTGCTGGAGCGGCGCCCCGACGTGACCGCCGCCCAGGCCCGCATGATGGCGACCAACGCCCGCGTGGGCCAGGCGCGATCGGCGCTGTTTCCGGCCTTGGTGCTGACCGCGCAAGGCGGCCAGGCCTCGACCGAGCTCTCCGACCTGTTCGCCATGAGCGCTCGCAGTTGGCTGGTCAGCGCGGTGTTCAACCTGCCCATCATCGACGGCGGCCGCAACCGTGCGGCCATCACCCGCGCCGAGGCCGCGCTGGACGAGTCGGTGGCCGACTACCGGCAATCGGTGTTGCAGGCTTTTGGCGATGTCGAAGGCCAATTGAGCAGCCTGAGCAGCACGCGGGACCAGGCCGGCTCGATCGACGAGGCCTTGAACGCCGCGCGCCGCTCGGCCGACCTGGCCGACAAGCGCTACCGCGCCGGCGAGGACAGCTACCTCACGCTGATCGACGCGCAGCGCAGCCTGCTGAGCGCTGAGCGCCAGGCGGTGCAGTTGCGTGGCGCCTGGGTGGGCCAGACGGTGGGGCTGGTGAGGGCCTTGGGCGGCGGGTGGTGAGTTGAGGTGAGATGGCGTGAGGTGACGTGCGTGCGGCGGCACACGCCCCGCAACGCCCCGGTTTCATCCGGGGGCGTTGGCATCGTTGCTGAGGGCTTTTTCTCCAGCTTGATCAGCCCGATGAGGCAAGGAGAAATGAAAGCGTGCACCTTGGCCTGCGGGTGACTCGGCCCACACGCGTCCTCCGTGCCGCTGAACCACTCGGCGGACGATGGACAAGCCCACGCCGGTGCCCGGAAACTGCGATGCTTGGTGCAAGCGCTGGAATACGCCGAAGAGACGGTCTCGCTGGCCTTCATCGAAGCCTGCACCGTTGTCGGCGACGGTGAAAACGCTTTCCGAGTCTCCCGTTTCTGCCCGCACCTCGATGCGGGGCGCCGCCACCTTCGAGGAGAACTTCACCGCGTTCGACAGCAGGTTGCTCCACACCTGGCGCATCATCACCGCGTCTCCTGTGAGGGTGGGCAAGGGCCCGATCTCGACTTCCGGGAAGGCGCCCGACGCGCTGTCGCGAAGCTGGGTGGTCACCTCCTGGACGAGGGCGTGGTGGTTCACCGGCTCCATCGCGATCTCGCTTTGTTCGACCATGGCCAGGGTCAGCAGCTCAGCGGAGAGCTGCCTGAGCCGGTCGCATTCCTGGGCCACCAACTGCATCACATGGATGGCGTGCGTGGGCAGCGCATTGCCTTCTCGCACCACCGTCTGCCTCAGCAACTGAGCCATCGAACCCAAAGGCCCCTGGATGTCGTGCGAGACGCTGCGGCTGAAAGCCCGGAGGTCATCGTTGGCGCGGTGCAGCGAGGCGGTGCGTTCTTGCACACGCGTCTCCAGGGCTTCGTTCAGAGTGGTGAGATCGTGCTCGCGCTTTTTCAGGTCTGACAGCAGCGATGCCAGCGTGCGTGCCAGTTGGGCCACCTCGTCGTGTGATGGCGCCTCGTCTGCGGGGGGCAGCATGGCTTGGGCCTGGGCAGCGACGCGTCGCAAGGGGCGCGTCAGGCGGTCGGCCAGGAACCAGCCCAGCGCACCGAACAAGGCAGCGCCGACCACGCTGAGCCACAGCAGCCTGTGCTCGAGCGCCATCGCCTCACCCAGAGCGAGTTCCTCGGGCTGGCGCACCACCACCACCCAGCCCATGCCGGGGTAGTCGGCCATGGGCTTGCTGGCGCTGGCGGCGCTCAGGTAACGGCGCCCGTCTGACCACACCAGGGTGCGTGCGCCGCGCAGCAGGTTCGCCAGGGACGCGGCGGCGGGCGTGGGCAACGCGGGTGAACGTGGCCCCAGCTCGATCTGGCCTTGTTGGTTGAGCAGCAAGATCTCGATGCCGTGGAGCGGCACCTCGCCGGCCTTGGCCTCTTGCCGACGCTCTTCCGCCCACGCCCAACTCAGGTGGGCGCCGATGACGCCGATGGTCTGGCCATGAGTTCGCAGCGGCGCGGAGACATCGACGAAGCGTTGAGGCTCGCCCGGGATGGTCGAGGGCAACAGCTTGGCCAGCAGCTTGGCATCGTGCACATCGCCGACGTTGGCTTTTTCGAGACCGCGGGCGAACCAGGGGCGCTCTTTCACGTTGGCCCCTTCCAGCAAGCTGCCGGTGGCCGCCAGCACCTGGCCTTTCAGGTTCGTCACCCCGATCCAGCTGTGGTGCCGGCTGGAGCGTTGCAGTCGCTCCAGAACCGTTCGCCATTGGTCGGCGCCCAGGTTCAGCTCAAGCTGTTCATGCAGGTTCGCGAGCTGGTCGATGTCGCGAAAGCGTGCGGCCATGTCGGCGTCGAGCCGCTGAGCCAGGCGCTGCGCGAGTTGCTCTAGCGCCAGCTTGGTGTCGTGTTCGCTTTGCCGGCGCGCGTCTTTGGCGGACAACAGCCCGACCACGCCGAACAGCACGATGGCCAGGACGGAAAAAGCCGCGCCAATGCGCAGGCGTGCGCCCCGCATGCGGCCCCCCTTGTGCCACGGCATCGTCATCGCCTCTCCGATCCCTTGTTGGGTGCTGTGCCCAGTCGGCCATCTTATGCACCGCTGGCCCGGGCATGCAAGCGCATCAACCTGGGGTAAGCCCGCGCCACGCAGTCACCAAGGTGCGATGCGAGTGGCTCACATCACCGACGCATGCACCTGCTGCGGGTGGCGCAGCACGTCGGCCACCACGCGCAGGCTTTGTTCGCACTGGGCTTGGGTGGTGGGCCCGCCCAGGCACAGGCGCACGGCACGCGGTGGAACGGTGTTGGTGGCGAAGGCCGTGCTGGCCACGGCGGCCACGCCGCGTGATCGCCAGAACGACGCGGCCTCGTTGGGGCTCAAGGTGTCGGGCAGCTTGAGCCAGGCATGGAAGCAGTCGGGCTGGCTCCAGATGTCCTGATCGCCCAGGTGCTTGAGCAGCAAGGCTTGGCGGGCATTGGTTTCTTTGCGGATGGCCTGCACCACGGCGCTGGCGGTGCCATCGTTGATCCATTGCGTGGCCAGTGACACGGTGGGCGGTGCGGCCATCACCGTCAGGGCGCGCATGGCGCCCGCCAGGCGCTGCGTGGCCTGCACCGTGGGGGCGTGCACATAGGCCACGCGCAGGCCGGCGCCCAGGCACTTGGCGAAACCCGTGACGTGGTAGGTGAGCTCGGGCGCCAGCTCGGCCATGGTGGTGGGTGGCTTGGTGGGCAGGGCGCCGTAGGCATCGTCTTCGATGATGGGCACGGCGTAGCGCAGCGCGATGTCGGCCAGGGCTTCGCGCCGCGCCGGGCTCACGGTCACCGAGGTGGGGTTGAGCATGGTGGGGTTGCAGTACAGCGCCTTGGGGTGCACGTGCTTGCAGGCTTCTTCGAAATGCTGGGGGCAGGGGCCTTCCTGGTCCACCGGCAAGGCATGCAGCTTGATGCCCAGTTGTGTGGCCAGCGCCTTGATGCCGGGGTAGCTCACCGATTCCACGCACACCGTGTCGCCCGGGCGGGCCAGCAGGCTCAAGAGCCCGCACAGCACGCCGTGGATGCCCGGGCCCACGAGCAGGCGCTCGGGCTGGGTCGGGCCCATGAAGGTGCTCAGCCAGCGAGCCCCCGCATCGCGATCGGCGGGGCTGCCGCCGAAGTCTTGATACCGAAGGTGGGCCAGCAGGCGGCGTGGGTCGGCGTAGAACTGGGAGCAGCCATCGGCCATGCGTTGCAGCAGCGCCGGGTCGTCGGGCTCGGGCGGCAGGTTCATGGTCATCTCGGCCGCCGTGCCGCCGCGCAAGGGCACGGCCGGTGCCGCGCTGCGCACGAAGCTGCCACGACCGGGGCGCGCGTCGATCTGCCCGCGCTTTTGCGCTTCGGCCAGGCCGCGTGCCACGGTGGTGTAGTTGAGTTCCAGCGCCTGGGCGAGCTCACGCAAGGGGGGCAGGCGGTCACCCGGTGTCAGGCGTCCGCTGGCCAGGTCCTCGGCCAGCAGCTCGGGGATCAGCAGGTAGGCGGGCTTGCTGCTGTCGCGCAGGCGCTGGGCCCAGTGGCGGGTGAAGGTGTTCGGCATGCTGAATTGATCGCATCAAGCGTGCCATTTGATTGGCTCATGCCATGCACGCAAGTTGTGCGCAATGGCGGCGCCATGGGCGTTGTGCGCTGTTGTGGTTCATGCGGCATCGCTTCGCCGGCCTGCTGTGGTGCACGTGCGAGCACCCGATCCAGGCTGCCGATGCGGCCTCTTGTTCGCGATTGATCGCATATCGCCCGATCAACTTGCGCGGGGCGCATCGGTTGCTTCAACGCGAGCTCCGGCCTCCCCAGGGAGCGCCCCTTTGATCGCTTGTTGATCGCATGGCGCTGGCACGCCGTGGCACACCGGGTGCACCAGCTCACACAGCGCGGGTCAACGAGTTTTCAACCCCGCCTGATGTCCTCAACGCCTTCCTCAACCGATTGGAGAGTTCCATGCCTGCTGTGACCAAAGCCCCCAACGCCATTGGCGATTTCCTGGTCGATTACGAAGAAAAGGTTTTTGAAGACGTGAAGGCCGAGCCGGGCGACAAGGCCCTGGTCACCTTCCACACCGTGGCCTTCGAAGGCTCCATCGGTTTCGTCAACCTGCTGCAGGCCACGCGGCTGCAACGCAAGGGCTTCGACACCTCGGTGCTGCTGTATGGCCCGGGCGTGACGCTGGGCGTGAAGCGCGGCTTCCCCAAGCTGGGCGACGCGGCCTTTCCCGGCCACCTCAACTTCAACGACCAGATCGCCAAGTTCATCGCCGAGGGCGGCAAGGTCTACGCCTGCCGCTTCGCGCTGCAAGCCCTGTATGGGCATGGCGAAGGCGCGCTGATCGAAGGCATCAAGCCCATCAACCCGCTCGACGTGCTGGACATCATCTTGCTGCACCGCAAGGAGAAGGCCTTCATCCTCGACACCTGGACGCTGTGAAACCATGAGCCCAGCACGCATCATCAAGGCCGCGGCGGTGCAGATCTCGCCGGTGCTCAACGAGGCCGAAGGCACGTTGCACAAGGTTCTGGAGACCATCGATCAGGCCGCCCGCCAGGGTGTGCAGATCATCGTGTTCCCCGAGACCTTCGTGCCGTACTACCCGTACTTCTCGTTCATCCGGCCGCCCATGGCCTCCGGGGCCGAGCACATGGCGCTGTACGAGCACGCGGTGGTGGTGCCCGGGCCAGTCACCGACGCGGTGGCGCAGCGCGCGCGCCAGCACGGCATGGTCGTCGTGCTGGGCGTCAACGAGCGCGACCACGGCACCATCTACAACACGCAACTCATCTTCGACGAAACGGGCGCGTTGCGCCTCAAGCGCCGCAAGATCACGCCCACCTTCCACGAGCGCATGGTGTGGGGGCAGGGCGATGGCAGCGGCCTCAAGGTGGTCGACACCGGCGTGGGCCGCGTGGGCGCGCTGGCCTGCTGGGAGCACTACAACCCGCTGGCCCGCTATGCGCTGATGGCGCAGCACGAAGAAATCCACTGTGCGCAGTTCCCGGGCTCGCTGGTGGGGCCCATCTTCGCTGATCAGATGGAGGTCACCATCCGCCATCATGCGTTGGAAGCGGGTTGCTTCGTCATCAACAGCACGGGCTGGCTGACGGACGAGCAGATCACTTCGATCACGCCCGAGCCCAGCCTGCAACGAGCATTGCGCGGCGGTTGCTGCACCGCCATCGTGTCGCCCGAGGGCGTTCACCTGGCCCCGCCTTTGAAAGAAGGCGAAGGCCTGCTGATCGCCGACCTCGACATGAGCCTGGTCACCAAGCGCAAACGCATGATGGATTCGGTGGGGCACTACGCCCGACCCGAGTTGCTGAGCCTGAACCTCGACGACCGCCCGACTGCGCCGCTGCATGCGATGAGCCGGGGCTCGGGGCAGGCCGCTTTCACGGCCAACCCGTTGGTCGGCGCCTCGGGCGAGACGGGTTCACCTGCCGTGCACCCGGTTCCGCCATGGCAGCAAATGCCTCAAATGCTGCAGGCGTCAACAACGCTTGGGCAGCAGCCCCCGCAAGCGCCTGCTTCGGCCACCACCCCCATCAGCCGCGTCGCTTGACGCATCTCGCGCCACAAGGAGACCGCCATGTCCGCTGTGCTCAACGACCGGTCCGCAGGGCTTGCCTCGCCCGCCGAGCCCTTGCCCTCGTCCAACCCGACGGCGATGAGCTCGCAAACCGCTGAGCTGATCGCCGAGCTGCAATCGCGCGGCCTGCGCCTGCTCGACCCTTCGGCGGGCCTGCCCAGCCGGCGTGGCGGCGCGGGCCCGTCCGACCACAAGGCCGTGACCATCGACGGCCACACGGTGATGGTGCCTGTGCACACCGCCCCGGCCTTCGACTCACCCTTCGTGGCCGATGCGCCCGACGCGAATGGCCACAGCACGCTCAAGCACAGCCGCATCCCCATCGCGCAGATCAGCTTCCCGAGCACACCGCGCTTCTACGCTCACCACACGGCCGATGGCGTGCCGTACTCGCACATTGCCACGCTGCATGGCCGCGACGTGCTGGCCACCACCGTGCTGCAAACCTGCATCCGCTACGAGAGCCGCAAGAAGACCTGCCAGTTCTGCTCGATCGGGCAATCGCTCGCGGCGGGCCGCACCATCGCGCGCAAGACACCGGCCCAGCTCGCCGAAGTGGCTCGCGCGGCGGTGGAGCTCGATGGCGTCAAGCACATGGTGCTGACCACCGGCACGCCGCCCACGCCAGACCGGGGCGCAGCCGTGCTGGTGGACAGCGCCCGCGCCATCAAGGCGGCGGTGCCGCACCTGCCCATCCAGGCCCAATGCGAGCCGCCCGACGACGACGCCTGGTTCCTGCGCATGAAGGACGCGGGTGTCGACACCCTCGGCATGCACCTCGAAGCCGTCACCCCCGAGGTGCGCGCGCGCATCATGCCGGGCAAGGCCAGCCTGCCGCTCGCACGTTACTTCAGTGCCTTCGAGGCGGCGGTGCGCGTGTTCGGGCGCGGCCAGGTCAGCACCTACATCCTGGCCGGCCTGGGCGACAGCGCCGACGACATCCTCGCCATGAGCCGGCGCTTGCTGGACATGGGCGTCTACCCCTTCGTCGTGCCCTTCGTGCCCATCAGCGGCACGCCGCTGGAAGGCCATCCCGCGCCCGACCCTGCCTTCATGCAAGCGGTGCTTGAACCGCTGGGCCGCATGGTGGTGCAGGCCGGCCTGCGCGCCAGCGACATCAAGGCCGGCTGCGGCAAATGCGGCGCGTGTTCGTCGTTGTCGGTTTACGAGACCGCCGCGACGGCCTGACCGCCCCACCGCCGCAGCAAAGGAAGCCCCATGAACCTCGATGTCATGTGTGACCTGCCCCAGGCCTTCCAGCCCGTGGCCTTTCGCATCAAGCGCGCCAGCGAGGCCTGGGAGCGCCGCGATGCCCACGCCCTGCGCCGCGCCGTGTTCTGCGCGGAGCAGGGCATCTTCGTGGGCGATGACCGCGATGCCATCGACGATGCCGCGCAACTGCTCGTGGCCTGCACCAGCCTGGCCGGCGAATGCGACCAGGTGGTGGGCACCGTGCGCATTCACGAGGTCGAGCCTGGCGTGTGGTGGGGCTCGCGCCTGGCGGTTCACCCATCGTTCAGGCACGTGGGCCGCATCGGCGCCACCTTGATCAGGCTGGCGGTGTGCTCGGCGCGGGCGCAGGGCGCGCACACCTTCTGGGCCCATGTGCAGCAGGCCAACGTGCCGCTGTTCGAGCGCCTGCACTGGCACCGCCTGGCCGATGTCGCCTTGCACGGCCGCCCCCACGCCTGGATGCAGGCCGACCTCGCGCAACACCCGCCCTGCCATGCGCCGGACTGGGGCTTCCTGACCCAGTCGAACCCGGTGAGCCTGGCTTCGCCTCGCTTGCGCGGCAGCCAGGCCACCTCAACGCAGGAGCCCGCATGACCTCCCTCGACATCCCGGTGCTGCCCACCTGCGAGGTGGTGCGAGCCTTGCGTCAAAGCCGTGGCTTCGCCCACAAACGCGACATCTCGGCCGTGGCCGACACCCTGGCCCGCTGCCTGCCCGGCGGCCACGCTGACTTGACGCTGTCCGCGCGCAGCGGCGTGATGCTGGGCGACGACTGTGCCGCCATCCCCGATGAAAACGGCCACCTGCTCTTCGCCATCGAAGGCCTGGTCGAAGACTTTGTGGCCGCCATGCCCTGGTTCGCTGGCTACAGCGCGGTCATGGTCAACCTCAGCGACATCGCGGCCATGGGCGGCCGTCCCATCGCCGTGGTCGACGCCATCTGGAGCGCCGGTGCCGATCAGGCCGAGCCCATCCTCCAAGGCATGGCGGCGGCATCGGCGGCTTATGGCGTGCCCATCGTGGGCGGGCACAGCAACCAGCGCGCGGCGCGGCCGCAGTTGGCCGTGGCGGTGCTGGGGCGTGCGCAGGCCCTGCTCAGCAGCTTCGCCGCGCAAGCTGGTCACACCCTGTTGATGGCGGTGGACCTGCGCGGCCAGTGGGAAGGCGAACAACCCTTCTGGAACGCCTCCACCCGCGCCCCCGCCCATCGCCTGCGTGATGACCTGGCCCTGCTGCCCGAGGTGGCGGAAGCCGGCCTGTGCGGCGCCGCCAAGGACATCAGCATGGCCGGCGTGCTGGGCACCGCGCTGATGCTGGCCGAATGCTCGCGCGTGGGCCTGCGCATCGACCTCAGCGCCTTGCCTCACCCGCCAGGCCACGGCCACGACGACACACCCGCCGCCTTCCTGCGCTGGCTGCAAGCCTTCCCCAGCTATGGCTACCTGCTGAGCGTGGCGACTGAAAACGTGCCCGCCGTGCAGGCGCGCTTCCTCACCCGAGGCCTGGCCTGCGCGCCCATTGGCACGGTGGAAACGGGCAGCGGCGTTTGGCTGCAGCGTGGCGGCTTGTGGACGGGCTTGTCGGCCGACTCCCCCCATGACCTCGCCTTGTTGTGGGACTGGCAACGCGAACCCTTCATCGCTGGCGAACAGGCAAGCGGCCAGCGGGGAGCGAGCGCATGAACACCCGCCCCCTGCGCATCGCCTTGCTGATGCATTCGCTCAACCCGCGTGGCGGCGTGGTGCACACCCTGGAGCTGGCCGATGCCCTGATGCAGCTCGGCCACGACGTGACCGTGATCGCCGCTGCTCGCGCCGGGCAGAAGCTGTTCAGGCCGACGCTGGCGAAGCTCTCCGTGGCGTCCTTGGGCGAGCTGCCATCGGCGTTGGTGCCCATGGTCGGCGCGCGCATGCAGGCCGTCGCCGCGCACTTGCGAGGTCTGGATCTGACCGACTTCGACGTGCTGCACTCGCAAGACAGCATCACCGCCAACGCCCTGGCCGACCTGCAAGCCGAAGGTCGCATCGATGGCTTCGTGCGCACGGTGCACCACCTCGACACCTTCGACGAGCCCCAGCTCACCGCCTGGCAGGCTCGCGGCGTTCAGGCGGCTCGGCAACTGCTGTGCGTGAGCGCGCTGTGGCAAGGCGTGCTGGCACACGACTGGGGCCGTCACGCGCACCGCGTGGGCAATGGCGTCAACCTGCGGCGATACACCTGCATCGGTGCCGCCGCACAGGCTCAGCAAGCCAAGGACCAAGCCACCCTGCACGCCATCGGCCTGCCTCCAGCCACGCCGTACTGGCTCGCCGTGGGCGGCGTCGAAGCGCGCAAGAACACCACGCGCCTGCTGCACGCGTTCGCCACGATGCGCACGCAAGTGCCAGAGGCGGTCGGGGCCCGCCTCGTCATCGTCGGCGGCGCGAGCGTGCTCGAACACGCGCAGGCCCAAGCCGATTTCCACGCAGCACGCCGGGCTCATGGCATGGCCCCTGGCCATCCGAACGCCGACAGCGTTCTGCTCACCGGCCCCGTGCCCGATGACGTGCTGCCCGCGCTCTACCGCCGGGCCATCGCCCTGGCCATGCCATCGGTGAAAGAAGGATTCGGCCTCGTCGCCATCGAGGCCATGGCCTGCGGCACGCCTGCCATCGTCTCGCGCATCGCGCCCTTCACCGAGCACCTGCGGCCTCACGAGGCCTTCTGGGCCGACCCGCAGGACGTGCGCGACATCGCCAACGCGTTGCACGCCACCTGGCGCCTACACCAAGACCCCGAGCAACGAGACGAGCGCGCACGGCATGCCCAACAGGCCCGCCAGGTCGCCGCTCGCTTCGACTGGCAAGCCAGCGCGCGGCAGCACCTCGCTGTCTACGCTGGCCTGGCTGCCCGCCCAGCCGGTGCGGCCGATGCAAGCGAGGCGCCGCAAACCCAGCAAATGCCGTCACAGACACCCACCGCTTCCACCGAGCACCCCTGCCATGCCTGAAATGCACTTCACCGTCCGCTGGCCCGATGGCTGCGAACACACCTGCTACTCGCCCTCACTCGTCGTCCAGGACTTCCTGGCGCCGGGCCAGCGCTACGCCTTGCCCGACTTCCTGCAACGCACGCACCAGGCCTTGTCCATCGCCAGCGAGCGCGTCGCCGCCAAGTACGGTTTCGCCTGCTCGCGGGCCATGGACCAGTGGCAATCGATCGCCACGCACGCCGAGGCCTTCCAGCATCACGACGACGCCCAGGTCGAGGTGCTGCGTTTCGACATCTGAACCCCGCACACCCCCAAAGAGGAAACCATGCCCCAACACCATGACGTCATCATCGTGGGCGCCGGCCAGGCCGGCCTGTCCCTGAGCCACTACCTACAACAACGCGGCATCGACCACCTGCTGCTCGAAAAGCACACCCCCATGCACGCCTGGCGCCACCAGCGCTGGGACGCCTTCTGCCTGGTCACGCCCAACTGGCAGTGCAAGCTGCCTGGCCACGACTACGCCGGCCCCGAGCCCCATGGCTTCATGAAGAAGGCCGAGATCATCGACTACCTCGATGCCTTCCTGGCCAAGGTCAAGCCACCGCTGATGACCGGCGTGACCGTGCGCCACCTCAAGCAGCAAGCCGATGGCCGCTATGCCATCCAGACCACGGCAGGTGACTTCACCGCGCGCCAGGTGGTTGTGTGCTCGGGCGGCTACCACGAGCCCGTCGTGCCGCGCCTGGCCGAGCGCCTGCCTGCGCACATCGTGCAACTGCACTCCGAGCAATACCGCAACCCGCAGGCCCTGCCAGAAGGCGGCGTGCTGGTGGTGGGCTCGGGCCAGTCGGGCGCACAGATCGCCGAAGACCTGCACCTGGCCGGCAAGCAAGTTCACCTCGCCGTGGGCGACGCCCCGCGCTGCGCGCGCTTCTACCGTGGCCGCGACGTGGTCGACTGGCTGGCCGACATGGGCTACTACGACATGCCGGTGGACCAGCACCCCTTGCGCGAAGGCGTGCGCGACAACACCAACCACTACGTGACCGGCCGCGACGGCGGGCGCGACATCGACCTGCGAGCCTTCGCCCTGCAAGGCATGAAGCTGCATGGCCTGCTCGATGGTTTGCAAGACGGCGTGATGCGCTTCCAGGACACGCTGCAAGCGGCACTCGACCAGGCCGACAAGGTCTACAACGGCATCAACGCCGCCATCGACAAGCACATCGCCGAAAAGGGCCTCGATGCACCACCGCCATCCGTTTACGAGCCGGTGTGGCAACCGCAAGGCGGCGACGCCACCGAACACACGCAGCTCGACCTGGCCGCTGCCGGCATCACCTCGGTGATCTGGTGCATCGGCTTCAAGCCGGACTTCGGATGGGTGGACGCACCGGTGTTCAACGGCCGGGGCCAGCCCATGCACCAGCGCGGCGTGACGCAGCAGCCAGGGCTTTACTTCCTGGGCCTGCCCTGGTTGCACACCTGGGGTTCGGGGCGCTTCTCAGGCGTGGCGCGCGATGCGCTGTACCTGGCTGAGCAGATCGATGCGAAGCTGGCACGCACTGAAGACACCGACGTGCCACCGAGTGGCCCCATCACGGCGCGCCTGGTGAGCACAGGTTGAGCGCGATGAAGGAGCGGTCGTAGCCGCCGCCGGGCGTGTACGCCACATGGCAGCCGCCTGGCGCGATCATCAGCTCCCTGACGCTGCATCGCCCATCCAGCGTTGCGCAGCGAATCCGGCGCAAAGGCTGGCCTGGCTTCTTCAGGTAGAAGCCCACCAACTCGCTGGGGTAGGTGGGCACCAGCAACAAGGTGGCGTCTTTGACGGGGAAGGCGAACCCGCTGATCGACAAGCTGTCACCGAAGGGCCGCTTGACCGATCGGCTCAGCGCCAGCACTTCGGTCTTCAGTTCATCTGCCATGGGCAACCGCAACAACTGGTCCCGGTCTGAGTAGAAAACCACGGCAGGCCCATCCTTCACCGCATCGCCGTTGGCGGGGATCATGAATTGGCCCGGCTTGAGCAGGTGACTGTTGTCGTGAGACTGGTAAGACACGGTCGGCTCGATCTCGCCGACCTGCCCATCCAGCGGCTTGGGAGGCTGCTCATCGTTGAGCAACTGCAAAGGGCTCTTTGAGCTGTCCTTGTCCATGGACGTGGCGACGAGGGCCTTCTTCTCGTCCACGTACAAAATGCCCTGGCGCCGCAGATCGGCCGCGATGGCCTGCCTGTGTGCGGGCAGGGTGATCTTGCAGATGTTTGGGTTCACCTCGGCGTCGCTGGGCAACTGCTGACGCTGGATGACGGCCTTGTTGACCGGCGACCATGTGTAAAGGTAGGTGTTGCGCGGGTCTGCCGCATCCGGCTTGGTGGACAACCTGCTGAAGTAGGTCTTCTCGTGACTGCCCTCGGCCACCACGAAGTAGTGCTTGCGCGGGTTGGCACAACGCAAGAAGCCGGCTGGCGTGATGGTGGTCACGCGCTGGCCCTGCAAGTCGATGGCGACCACCTTGGCGTTCCAGTAGTCGTACTTGCCAGGTTCGATGGGCGTGGTGACGAGCAGGGTGGTGTCGTCCACCCATTTGGCCTGGCCGGTCTGCTCCATGAGCGGAACGCCCGTCTGGAACCTGTCCAACTTCACGGTGTCCACAGCGAACGCGCAGGCGCACGCCAGCATCGAGGCGGTGACGAGCCACCCCTTGTCGACCATGGACGCGAACACCGTTTTCATGCTTGCCAGGCGGGCATGGGAATCTGAGCATCCCAAGGTACGGCGAAACGCTGCGGTGTGAGCGATGGAACAACGGGGAGAGTGAGACCTACTTCACGGTTCTGGTGCGGACGATGTGCCTTGGGCCAAGCGCCACGCCATCAGAGGGCTGGTTTTCGCTTGAAGAAGCTGGATTCGCGCCGAGCACGCACCGCCAGGACGAAAGCGACGTCGATGTCGCTCACGTAGCGGTACAGCCCCACGTAGCCGTGTGATTCACGTCCGATTACCAGTTCTCGCTTGCCACCCTTGACCTTGCGCCCGATGAGCGGACTGTGCGAGAGAATCTGGATGGCATCGACGATTTCGGCGATGCGCGCTTCGATGCTGTGCGCACCGAACTGCTGCAAGTGATCGATGATGCAATCGAAGTCGGTCAGGAACTCCGGCGCCTGTTCGATCCGGGTCATGCGCCTTTTGCTTTTGGCTTGCGAGGGCGCTCACCACGGGCTCGCGCGGCGATGTGCTTTTTGGCCTCGTCCCACGCGACTGTCTTGCCGGTTTCCAGCAGCTTGGCCCAACGCTCGTCTGCCAGGCGGTGAAATTCTTCTTCCTGCTCCGCTTGTTCAACCGTGCGCTCAACGGCTTCGAGGATGAAGGCGTGTGCCGTGGTGCCGCAGCGCTCTGCTGCCACAGCGATGCGCGCTTTCAACTGGTCGTCGATGCGGATGGTGGTGGTGCTCACGGTGAGGCTGGGGTGGGTGGGAAAGGTATGGTGAGGGTGGTAGCGCAAATGTGCTACATCGGACAAGCGGGGTGGTGTGTTGGGCGATTGGGGGGCAGTAGCGTGGGGATGGCTGGTTGCGGCACTTCGGCAAGCGTGGCACCAACAGTGTGGCGCGCTTTGGGTTTGCCCCAGGTGATTAATTGGTCAGGCTGCAAGGCAGCCTGCTGGACGGAAGCTGGCAACCTGGCCTGCGGCGCGTCATCAAGGCCATCGTGTCCAGTGGCAGTCAAGCCGCCGACCCGCAGGGCGGTGATGAGGGCTGGCTTTTCCCAGGCGACGACCTGCTGGCCCTGGCCCGCCCGCGCGGCCTGCTCGTGGGCAACCTCACCTCTCAGCACTGGAGCAATTGCTACCTCGATCCACTGGATCAGTTCGTGCGCCGCACCCTTGGCTGCCGAGCCTATCTGCGCTATGTGGACGACTTTGCGCTCTTCCATGACGACAAGGCCGTGCTGGCCGACTGGCTGGCCCGCATCATTGACTTTCTGGGCCGACGCCTGCGGCTGCGCATTCACGAGCGCGCGGCACACGCCCAGCCCTGCGCCACCGGCATCCCCTGGCTGGGCTTTGTGGTTTACCCCGATCACCGGCGTGTGAAGGCGCGCAAGGTGGTGCACGCCACGCGCCGCTTGAGCTGCTTGTACGAGGCATGGAGCCAAGGCGACATCTCCTTTGGTGAGTTTGACGCCAGCGTGCAGGGCTGGATCAAACACGTGAGTCAAGCGGACACGCTGGGCCTGCGCCAGCATGTGTTGGGCCGCTTTGCGCTGGAAGGGCACAAGCTGGACCGCAAGCGGTGATGTATCCAGAGGCGTCAAGCAGACTCCATACCAAAAAACTGTCGCGTTGCGCGCGACAGACAAGCCCGAATACAGGGTTCAGGGTTCAAAGAATGGGGCAGCTCAACACACGAAAACCCAAGCCGTCGTCGCGATAGCCTGGTAGGAACCTGCCGCGGAAGGCGGGCTGGCAGATCTGGGCGCCGTTGAGCCAAGAGCCGCCGCGCACCGCCCGCGCGAGCATGTCATACATATCAATGCGGGCTTGTTGTTGGCGCAGATCGGCAAGCCGCTCAGGCCCATCCTCGGTGGGCTCAAACAGATTGCCCATCCACTCCCAGACCTGCCCGGCAAGGTCATACAAACCGCTCGGACTTCGCCCCCTCGGAAACACGGCCACCGGGGTGGTGCGTCGGGTTCGTGTGTGCATATGGTTGATGTGGTCATGCCAGCGCGTGTCGTTGACGCCCGACTCCTTTCCCTCATCAGCCCAGGGCCAGCGCCAGCAACGCCCACCCTGTGCTGCAGCGGCCCAGATGGCCTCGGTTGGCAAACAGACATTGCGGCCTGTTTGGGTGCTGAGCCAGCGGCAATAGGCCTCGGCCTCGTACACGCTCACGCCCACCACTGGCTGCAAGGGGTTGGCAAAACGCGCGTTGCGCCAGTAAATTGGCTCAAAGCCATGACGCTGCGGAGCCGCCTGCTCGTCCAGCCAAGTCTCAAACGGTGCATCGTCCAGATTCAAGATTGGAGCGTACGTCTCTCGGGCCTTTTCTGGTGCCATACCGGAGCAGTAGTAATCCAGAAGCTGCTGCTCCCGCTCGGCCCGGTCAGGTGCGTTGACGTAAGCATCGCTGCGCATGCCCTTCCACAGATCGCGCACATATTCGAAAAATTCTCTGCCTTGAAAGCCAGGCAAACCATTCCGCCAGAACTCGTGGGCGGCCGCCCCCTGCCACCAAACAGGTGGCTCGGTGTCTTCGGGGTGGCCGTAGCCGCCGTCGTCCACAAAGCATTTGAACTCGGCATTCGTTACCGGTGCAAAGGCCAGTGTCAGGCCAGGTGGAATCTCAACCTCCACCTTCTCGTTACCTGCTTGGATGGTCAGGCGGCCAGCTGGCACCTCGACCCAGCCTGGCCCGTGGGCCCGCCCGCTGTCCGAGCGCCACTCACCGGTGGCTTTGGGCAGCAGGTAGCGTGGGCCCCGTTGGCCTGCAGCCCGAGCTGGGCCGTGCCCCTCTTCGTAGCGGATGTCGTCGCCCAGCAGGCCCAGCAGTTCGCCAGCTTCGATCCGCAGCGGCAGGGGCGTGTATGGGCACAGGCTGCGGTCAAGCAGGCGGTGTTTGATCTCGCGCAAGCGCGCAGGCGCAATGCCTGTGGCGGTCCCCAAGCCACGCGAGTGAGCCGCACGCGCGGCCAAGGCCAGGTTGTCTTCGGTCAGCTGCCGCAGTAGGGGCTCGGGGTCAGCGGCAATCTGCACGGCCAGTTGTGTGCATTGATCCCACTTGCTCGGTGCCGGTTGGGGCAGTTGCCAAAGGCCTTCGCCCAGATCATGCCCACTGTCCGGTGGGGGGACCAGGTTGGGCCAACGCTCGGGTTGGTCTGCGGCCAGGGCGTGGGCAGCAAAGTACTCTTGCCACAGTTGGTGGGCAAAGCGCAATTGGCCGTGCTCTTCATCGATCAGATGCAGTGCTTGCGCGGTGCTCTGGGCCGCGGGAGGGGTTTGCACCCAGCTTGGGTCAGTCAACGGAACGTGAGCCCAGTCTGCACCGGCAAGCTCATGCCAGTTGCGGCCCAGGTTCCACCAGTTTTGAAGCATCGATCCTTGCAGCGCCAGGCGGTGCAGGGCGCCGTTCACCTGTCCGGCTTGTTGAGCAACACGACGGGGGTCCCCAGAGTGCAGCACATCGGGCGGCATGGTTGGCAATTTGTTTTGGGGTTCACGCATCAGCTCATTGAGCCTGAGCAAGCCAATGCGGCCCATCAACTCGCCCCGGTTGGCCGCAATCTTGCCTTTGTCTCGCACGAACAGATCGCATTGCAGTTTGAGGTTGAACGGGTTGCCGTACAGCTCGATCAATGCTGCACGCTGCGGGTGCTGCTGCAACGCCTGCCACAGTTCGCGAACCTTGGCGTCGGGGTGTTGCTCGCAGTAGCGCTGAATCTGCTGTGGCCCCCAGGGCAGCACATCCACCTCGCCCGCCTGCTGGCCGTCTGGGCGTCCTGTGCCCAAAGGCAGGTAGTCCAGGCTGCGCACGGTGAAAATCGGGGGCGGCTCGCCAGCTTGCGACCACAGCGCCGCCTCCCTCATCAGGTGCTGCTGGGCACTGTCACGGTTTACGCCCTGGACCTCATTCAAACCATCGAGCAACAAGCGGATGCTGAATTTTTGGCGCAACTGCTTCAAAGTCGGTAGGCGGTCATCAAGGTTGCGCTTGGCAAAGGCATGCTGGATCTGTTCTTCCACCCAAGCCTCCAGCGGGCGGTGCGGGCCAGTGTCAGCCGCTTCAAAGCGGGCCAACCGCAGATGCAAGGCCAATTCGGGCTTGGGGCCTGAGTCGCTCTGCTCACCTGCGCAGATGGCATGCGCGGTGGTCATGGCTCGATGAACCAGGAGCGTGGACTTGCCACCGCCCGGCGCACCGATCAACACCCAGGCAGGAGGTTGACCGGGTTGGCGCAAGAGTTCATCCAATGAACCCAAAGGCTCGGGCGGCGCTTCGCCAGGGTTGTGGCCCTGGCGCGGCCGCATGCGCAGGTTGACGAAAGAGGCAGGTAGCGAACCATCCTCAAACAGGTGGCCCAAGCGGTAGAGGCGAAGGGTGGCGTAGAGGTGAAGGGCGAAGGTGGTGGCGTCGGTGACGGGCGCTTTGACCAAGCTTCGCAGGTGCTCGCATTCTTGGAGTGTCAGAGGCCCATGCGGTGCAGGGATGCCTGGCGTTGTATCACCAGAACTGGTTGGGTGACTGAATGCAGTTTTGGGAGCCAGCTGGCTGCTGGGTGATCTTTGCGAGACACGCGCCCGCTGGTGGGTGGCTGCCGCACGAAGCTCTGACTCGTATTCAGCCCTCCATTTTTCTGAACCCAGGGCCTTTCTCAAGGCCTCGATGCAATCGTCAACGTGCTTGTTGTCAGGGTTCTTGTTCTTGTCTCGGACCGTTCTAGACGTTGCGCCAACGAATTCTGACGAAAACTTTTCAAGACTGATCCTTCCACGTTGTTTGCCTTCGGTGCTCTTGAGTAACTTCACCACGCACTGATGAAAGACCGACTCAGACGCCTTTTTTTCCGGAACTTCCGGAAATTGGCTATTGGGAAGTTCCACGCCCATCTCCTCCAATGTGTACATCCCAAGGCACACGCCAACTGCCTTGGGATGCGGTCGCAGATCGACGCGACACACAGGAATTGTGCATGAGACCTGTTCAACGCGCCGATCAAGCCGCATCCATGTTTGGCTTCATGTCCTTGGTGGACTTTGGAGTTTGAGATGAAAAAGTTTGATCCTGCGACCATTCGTCGCGCACTTTATCAACGCTTCCCGCGCTGGACACAGCGCTTCTTCACCTGGCTCACGGCCATTGCGCCGCCAGGCGACCCGATGCCGCGCCGCCCGTGGACCGACGCTGACCATGTGACCGCCTTGGTGATGACCTGGCTGATCGCGGCGGGCTTGGCTTCCCTGACCAACCTCGGTCAGCAGGCGGGCCAGCCGCCGATGGCCTGACCACAACGGCGCACTGCTTTTGGGCTACGCCCGAGCAGTGCGTCGCCGTCTGCCTCATTCTTAGGAGAAATCCATGTTCGAACTGTCCTCACCTTTGGGCTTGACTGCCGCACTGGCAGCAAGCCTCATGGCCGCCCGGCTCCGCGTGACCGGCTCGGCTTTCCTGATTCACCACATGGGCTCACACAGCCGCAAGAGCGACACGCGCAGTCGGCACATTGCCGAATGGGTGGGCATTGCCACCTTGTCGGCTTCTGCTGAGGCCTACGAGGCCGCACACATCAAACCTCACCATGGCCAAGTCTTCGCGACCCTGGCAGATCCTGATGCCGCCTTTCTTCACGGTCACGGCTTCCGGCCCGGGACGCCGTATGACAAGCTGTGGCTGTTGTTCTGGTGGACGCTGGTGTCGCCACGCTTTCACACGCAATTGACGCTGGCTCGCCTGCGCAGCGTGTTCCTGGAGGGACCGCTGTGGCGGCAACGCGCGGCACCTTGGTTCTGGGGGAGCGTACTGGCCTTGGCCAGCTGCTTTGGCGCGCTGCCGGGGTTCTTGCTGGCCTTTGTGACGCCGCTGCTGCTGTTGGGAAATATCGCCGCCTTCCTGGAGCTGGCTTCTGAGCACGTTTGGCTGACCTGCTTGGATCTGCCTCCCAAACAGCGGCATAGACAGTTAAGCCATGGTCGGCACCTGGGCGTGATGCCGCCACAGCAGTCGCAGCGCTACAACCCGGTGGCCTGGGCTTGGTGGCTGGCCCGCACCGCGTTGGCGGCAGCTCTTCGAGCTACGGTACTAGGGGGTGATCTCTCCTGGCATCACCGGCACCACACCGGTGGTGCCGTGGACGGCTGGAAGGATGCAACCCAGGCATATTCGGCTGAATTCTGGAACGACAAATCCGAGCAGCAGCATGCGGTGGCCTCCATCGGGGAAGCGATCGCGCGCTGGTTCCGCTCACTGTCGGCACAGGAGCAGTGATCGACTCGGCCCAACGTGCATACCCCCTGCTGAACCAGGTCAGTTTCGGTTGAAAGACCCGCGCTCCGCGTTCTTTCTGAAGACGTGAGCGCGAGTTACCGAAGTGAGATCGTTAACGATGACGTGGCGCCTGAGGCTGCAAGTGGTCGTTCTGACGAAAATTGTGACAGACCGCTATTGGCCGATAGGCGGGAACTTCTTGTCCGTGACATTCGGGTCGTGTTCAAAAGCGCCCGTCACCCCAACCACGTAGACCCGCTGCGGCCCATCGCCTTTGGTCAGCGCCGCCGCCAGCCCCGCGCCATTCATGGATGCCGCGAAGGAGGCTCAAGAAGGGGCTTTCAGCAAGGCAATGGCCTTGCTCATGCCAACATCACCATCCGTGCCGGCACCTTCCATGTGCTCCACGTCGGGCGCTTGCACATCGGGGTCCAGCCCGTTGCCTTGCAACTGTCGGCCGCTTGGGGTCTTGTAGTGGGCCGTGGTCAGCTTGATGGCTGAATCTTTGGCCAGGGGCCTGATCGTTTGAATGCTCCCGCGACCAAAGGTCTTGCTGCCGACCAGTTTTGCCCGGTTGTTGTCGCGCAGCGCTGCCGCAATGATTTCTGCGCCTGAGGCGGTTCCACCATTGACGAGCACCACCAAGGGAACCGTCTTCATGGCCTCAGGCCAGGCGTCGTTCTTGGCCATTGTGTTTTTCAGGACCTCATCTCTGTTGGCCGTCCAGGCTTGATTGGATTCGGGCAAGCGTCCTTGCGTGCTCACAATGGGCGCATCGGCTTGCAAGAACATGGCCGCCAATTCAATTGACGATGTCAACAAACCGCCAGGAGAGTTCCGCAAGTCAAGCACGAGGCCGCGCAATGGCCGGGCATCTTGCAATTTGCGAAACTCTGTGCGCACTTCAGGCGCGGTGCTGTTGTTCAGGCTCCGGATCCGGATGTAGCCAATGTCGAACGAAGCTCTGCGGCTCGACACAGCTTTGATGTAGGTCTGCTCTCTGGTCAACGACAACGAACGGTTCGTGGCCTCACCAGGGCGCCTGATCACCAACTCCACCTTGGAACCAGCCTTCCCCCTGAGCGCCTTGATCGCATCTGGGAGTTCAACCTCTTCCATGGAGCGGCCATCAACCTCGAGGATGTAGTCTCGTGGACGCAGCCCAGCCTTGTCTGCGGCTGAGCCCTCGATGGCTGACATCACGGTGGGCAGGCCAGCGCGAAGGACCATCTCAACACCAATGCCGACGACGTCAGATGGCGGGTGCAACAGGTCGTCGAACTGCTCCTTGTCCAAATAACTCGACTGCTCATCCAAGCTCTTGAACATGCCTTTCATGCAAGAGGTCAGGACGCTCGGTCCTTCAACCGGCGCGACATAGTCAGTTTGAATCATGCTGTAGACGGCAGCGACTTTTTGCATCGCATCCAGCACTTCTGGCGTCAGCTTGCGAGCTTGTGCCGAGGCGGCCCCAACGTGCATGGCCGTCAGGCTTGCGAAGACACAAGAAAAGAGCTTGCGGTGGTGGGCAAAGGACATGTGGCTTTGATGCAATGACGATGGGCCCGGCGCCGATCTCAGGCAGAAAGCCCGGGATGGGGCCATCTGATTTGAGGCTGCCTGGCATATCTGTGGGCTATTTGTAGATCGACAGCCCCGACGCTGAATTCAACTCCTGCGGGCTGTATGTTCCCGGCGCGAATTGCTTCTTCGTCAGCGCGTTAACCTTGAACGATCCGTCGGGGTTGCGGAACGGATTGGGGCCATACGAATCATAGAACCCGCTCCAAGGTTCTCGCCAGCGAGCAAACAGCTTGTTTCCGCATCCGGTGAATGACGAGAATTTTCCGTGCCCCTTTTTCGCCATTACCGACATGGCCCAGTAGCACTCGGCGCAATGCGCGATGTCGCTCCCCATGGTCATGCCCAGTTGCTCAGGGTTGTGACCATGCGACCTGGCGAGCAGGGCCAACTGTACAAATTGGTTGACTTCGGCGTGGGCGTTCGACCCCATCACGCTTGGACGAACAAGATTGACTTTGTCCAAGGTGCGCTTCGTGTTGCTGGGGAAAGTCAATCGATTGAGAAAAACCTGGGCGGGCGTCTCGGCCACCCAGTTCTTGACGATCGACTGCTGTTTTGAGGTGATGTAGCCAGTCGCGCTGTTCTGGGTGGCCCAGATGCCGGGGTCGCCAACAATGCTAGGCCGGCCGACTGCGTACACGCGTGACCCCGAGAAGGGGATGTGGCTGCCCTTGAAAGACGAACCGAAGTCCTTGGCGAGCTCGTCCATCATCATCGCCGCACCTTCATCGTTGTCCACGTGTGGCGGGTCTGACTGGTTGCCTCCAAGGAAGTCGTTCATGTGGTCGAAATCTCGGAATGTGTACAGTGCCGGCGCGGAAACGAGCCGCTCGAACTCCCCGACCAGAGATTGGTTCCAGTCGAAGTCGTCCTTGAGTTCTTCGATCACATCGTCAAGCTCTGCGGACCCGTCATCCAAGGCATCGCCGTTCCATGTTTTGAAGTCCTTGGCGTTCTCCAGGGCGACTCGCCTTTGCAGCGCCGATGTGGAGACGCGGACGCGGCTCATCGGTGAGGTCTCAGCATCCTCGGCCTGCGAGCCTGAGCGGGCCAAGGAGCGCGATGCACTCGCCATCGCCCTGCTCCCCATCAAATCGGCTTCTTTCTCCAGCCCCGTCTCATCGTTCACGGGCACGCCATCTTTCATCTGCATCGTTGGCTGCACCCGCCCCTGCGCTTGCTGCACCACATGCCATGCTTCATGCGGCAAATGTCGCTCTTGCCCGGGGGCGAGGTGTATGTCGCTTCCCTGCGCGTAGGCCAAGGCATTGAGTTGAGCCGGCCGCGTGGAGTTGCGGTGCACCCTGACGTGATCCATGGACATGCCCGAGAGCGACTCGATGCCGGCCTTCAGTCCATCTGGCAGACCTGTTCGGTTGGGGGATGCCGCATCGCCCGCTGTGCCGAAGAGGCCGGGGTGGCGTTGCCGCTGAGCAGCCATGCGAGCGCCGTTGTCCATCCGGGCTTGCAAAGCTTGCTGTGCGGCCTGACGAGGGCTCTGATTCATCAACTGCCCGAGCTTGTGCAAGGCCGTCGCTTCAGGCCGGTTGTCGAGCAAAGAGGCTGCTCCTTCAGGCGTCGCCATGTTTCGTGACCCGCTGTGATCGGCGCCGTTTTCCAGCTGATGGGTGGCCCGAACCGCGAGGCTCTTTTCTGCCTTGCTCATCCCCAACTCCCTTTGCTTTCATGTTGGAAGGGCGCGTGCCCCTTGATGCGCGCTGGATGCCACGCAACGGCGCCCTTCACTGTGAGATATAGCACATGCTGGGGCGTGGACGTTTGGGCAGCCCAGCTTGAAGCTGGACTATGCGAGTACTTCCTACCGCAGCTCACCCGATGAACTACACCCCATGCAAAATGTGTGAGTGCGAAGTGAATCGTCATGAGGTTCCGCGCAGCAAACTTTAAACAGGGATCAGGCAATGGATGAAATTTCCCCTCAAGACCTCAAAACCATCCTGCACTCCAAGCGCGCGAACATCTATTACCTTGAGCATTGCCGGGTACTGGTGAACGGAGGGCGAGTCGAATACGTGACAGAGCAAGGCAAACAATCCTTGTACTGGAACATCCCCATCGCCAATACCACGTGCATCATGCTGGGCACAGGGACATCGGTGACACAAGCGGCGATGCGAGAGCTCGCCAAGGCAGGCGTGCTGGTGGGCTTTTGCGGCGGCGGCGGTACGCCGCTGTTTAGTGCAGCGGAGCGCACCATTGAGGTGGAATGGCTCGGTCCCCACAGTGAATACCGCCCCATCGAGTATCTTCAGAACTGGGTCCGTTTCTGGTTTAACGATGCTTACCGGCTCAACGCTGCCAAGCGCTTTCAGCTCGCTCGGCTTGCCCGCATCGAAAAACAATGGCAACACGCCAAGGGGCCCAAAGCACAGGGCTTCCTTGTTGATGAGTTGCGCTTGCAAGCAGCCTTGGCGGATTCGGCTGACCACATCAAGGCCAGCCCTGACACCATGAGTCTTCTGACTGAAGAGGCTCGGCTCACCAAACTGCTCTACAAGCTCGCGGCCACCGCCACCCATGCCGGCGAGTTCACCCGTGCCAAACGAGGTGAAGGCCTAGACCTCATCAATGGATTTCTAGATCATGGCAACTACCTGGCGTATGGCCTAGGCGCCACTGCAGCATGGGTGTTAGGGCTGCCCCATGGGCTGGCTGTTCTCCACGGCAAAACAAGGCGTGGCGGGCTGGTCTTCGACATCGCAGACTTGGTCAAAGATGCCATCATCCTGCCCCAAGCTTTTTTGTCCGGTATGCGCGGTGACACGGAGCAGCAGTTCCGCCAAGCCTGCATCGAGTCGCTCACTCGCACTGAAGCGCTGGATTTCATGATCGACACGATAAAGGCCGTCAGCCTGGAAGTGGGCACGTTGGCGCAGCGGGGAGAGACGCCTTGAACATCCTGCTGGTCTCGCAGTGCGACAAGCGCGCGTTGGTTGAAACGCGTCGCATCCTGGATCAGTTTGCCGAACGGCGAGGTGACCGAACCTGGCAAACGCCTATCACCAAGGATGGCCTTGATACGCTGCGCCGTTTGCTGCGCAAGACAGCGCGCAAGAACACGGCCGTTGCGTGCCATTGGATTCGCGGCCTGGACCACAGCGAATTGCTGTGGGTCGTTGGCGATGCCAAACGATTCAACGCGCAAGGCACTGTCCCCACCAACAGCACGCAGCGCAAAGTCTTGCGCAACCAAGACGAGAACCAGTGGCACCACGGCGAAGACATCCGGCTGCTGGCGCAATTGGCCGCCCTGCTGCACGATCTGGGTAAGGCCAGCGTGGCCTTTCAAGAGCGCCTGAAAGGGCTCAGGCATGAAAGAAACCTGTATCGGCACGAATGGGTGTCGCTGCGCCTGTTCCAGGCCTTCGTCGGCGATGACGACGATCAAGGCTGGCTCCAGCGCCTGGCGCATGCAACTGAAAGCGATGATGCATCCTGGACCGCCAAGAGTCGCTATCAACGAGATGGCCTGGACGACGGCATCACCAAGCACCCATTCACAAAACTGCCGCCTTTGGCATCGGCGGTGGCGTGGCTGGTGGTGACGCACCACCGCTTGCCTCTGGTTCCTGTGGACAACGATGATGGCAGCCAGGGTTGGCTTGGGCGTCGAGCCAGAGGCTTCACCAAGGCCTGGCTTGAAATCCCACTGGCATGGGTGGCGCACGACTGGAATGAGGTGCGTGTCACGGATCGCCGTAATGGAGCCAAGGATGTTCGGCGTAATGGAGCCAGTTTCTGGCTGCTGAACAGGGCTCCCGAGGGGGTTGAGGAACGGGGTTATTTTGCCGCTTTGGCGGGGGTGGATTT
>JAKARB010000014.1 GCA_021819435.1 Pseudomonadota bacterium
GGGGGCGGGCAGCGCAGGACTGGAAGAACGCGATGAATCAGTTTGCGATCCTCTACGCGGATCGATTCATCAAATCCGCTGCGTAAGCAGCTTCATCGCCCCGAACACAAAAAATCTGACACTCCCCGGCGCAGCACCGCCCCGCGCTGCCACGACAAAGCACCCTGCCCCCCGCAAGCTGCCAACCTCGTCCCCTCAATCCCAACAGCCCGCAGAGAACCCACCACAGCGCCCACTCAGGCAAAAAAAACCCGAGAGCCGGAAACCGGCCTCGGGTCATGGAAGATCACCCTGAACGAGGTGAGTGGAGAGAAAAAACGAAACAAGCCCCTGTGAGACACCGCCTTGACGCGAAAGTTCCACAGGTCTGAAACGATTTGTATCCGATGCATGTGAAAAATGCAACAAACGTTCGCTTCTTCGCCCCGTTTTCGCGGGCTAACCCCTAGGAATATCGGCCCATCCTGGGATCACTGACAATCTCCGGCTAGCAAACGGACGAGCCAGCCACAGCCTCGCCAACCCACGCACAGCCCCCAAGGAACCCTCATGGAATGCACCATCAACTGGCAGCCAGCCTCCGGCATGGCCTTCATGGCTGAAACCGGCAGCGGCCACATCATCAACATGGACGGAGCCCCCGAAGGTGGCGGCCGCAACCTCGCCCCCCGCCCCATGGAAACCGTGCTCGCGGGCACCGGCGGCTGCACCGCCTACGACGTGGTGCTCATCCTCAAGCGCGGCCGCCACGACGTGCGCGGCTGCCAGGTCAAGATCACCGCCGACCGCGCCGAGACCGATCCCAAGGTCTTCACGAAAGTGAACATGCACTTCATCGTCACCGGCGTGAACGTGCCTGACACCGCCGTGGCACGCGCCATCCAGATGTCGCACGAAAAGTACTGCTCGGCATCCATCATGATCGGCAAGACCGCCGAGATCACCACCAGCTTCGAGGTCGTGGCCGCCTGAGCCAAGCAAGCGGCATCGAGCAGACTGAGCGGCCCAGCTCAAACAGCGCAGGGCCGATCAGCTCAGATGTGGTGAGCCGTGGCCGTCATGACCTTGGCCGCCAGCTTCATCAACCCGCGCACCGGCCCCGGCAGCGGCACCCCGCCCGCCTTCTCGGCGGCATCGGCGTGGGCCACCTCGTCGTCGCGCATCTGCGCCACGATGGCCCTTGACGCCGCATCGCCGGCGGGCAGGCGGTCCATGTGACTGTTGAGGTGGGCCTCGACCTGGCGCTCCGTCTCCACCACGAAGCCCAGGCTGTGGCGATCGCTCACCTTCGCCGCCACCAGGCCGATGGCGAACGCCCCGGCGTACCACAGCGGGTTGAGCAGGCTGGTGCGCCCGCCCAGCTCCTTCAAGCGCTGTTCCGTCCAGGCCAGGTGATCGGTCTCTTCGGCGGCGGCGGCTTCGAACTGGGCCTTGAGCGCCGGATCGGTCGTGCCCCAGGCCTGTGAGGCGTAGAGCGCCTGCGCGCACACCTCGCCCACATGGTTGACCCGCATCAGCGCGGCCGACAGGTGTTTTTCCTCGGCGCTCAGCGCTGACGCATTGCCCTCGCCGTCGACCTCCGGAGGACGCGGGCAAGGACGCGCCGCCACATGCGCACCCAAAGACGTGCGCAGGGCGTTGTCGATGCTCATGATGACGCGGTCGAGCGCGTCGTGGCGGATTAACGAAGAGGATGAGGAAGGGTGGGCGGATGCTGCGCGGTTCATGTCGGCATCCTAGCGCGGCACAGCACCCGCCACCTTGCGAGGGATCAGCCCGGCCCCCCCCCCAAGCCCGTGTCAGCGCTGCATCAAGCCGCGACTCTTCGCGATCGACATCAGCAAACCAAGCGCCAGGCCCAGCGTGACCATGGCCGTGCCCCCGTAGCTGATGAAAGGCAGCGGCACCCCCACCACCGGCAAGATGCCGCTGACCATGCCCATGTTGACGAAGGCATAGGTGAAAAAACTCAGCGACAAGCTGCCGGCCAGCAGCCGCGAGAACAACGTGGGCGCCTGCGAGGCGATGTACAGCCCCCGGAAGATCAGGGCCAGGAAGCCGACCATCAGCAAGGCATTGCCGAACAGGCCGTGTTCTTCGGAGTAAGAGGCGAAGGCGAAGTCGGTGGTGCGCTCGGGGATGAACTCCAGGTGGGTCTGCGTGCCTTGCATGAAGCCCTTGCCCGTGACCCCGCCCGAGCCAATGGCGATCATGCCCTGGATGATGTGAAAGCCCTTGCCCAGTGGGTCGGAGGTCGGGTCCAGCAGCGTGCAGACGCGGTTCTTCTGGTAGTCATGCATCCCCGGCCACTTCACGCCGGGCTGGCACAACTCGCCTTGGAAGCCAACGATCAGGCTCACGCCCACCGCGCCGGCCAGCAGCGTCGGCACGATGAGCTTCCAGCTCAGGCCGGCGAAGAAGATCACGTACAGGCCCGAGGTGAGCACCAGCATCGAGGTGCCCAGGTCCGGCTGCTTGAGCACCAGCGCGAAGGGCACCAGCAAGAGCCCGCCCGCCACCAGGAAGTCGGGCGCCCGCAACTGCCCTTCGCGGCGCTGGAACCACCAGGCGAGCATCAAGGGCGCGGCGATCTTGGTGATCTCGGATGGCTGGATGACAACACCGACGTTGAGCCAGCGCGTCGCGCCCTTCTTGGTGATGCCGAAGATCGCCGTGGCGACCAGCAGCACCACGCCAATCGTGTAGAGCGGCACCGCGATGGCCATGAGCCGTTGCGGCGGCACCTGTGCCACCAGGAACAGCACCGTGGCGCCCAGCAGCATGTTGCGGCCGTGGTCAACGAAGCGCGTGCCGTGGTCGAAGCCGACCGAGTACATGTTGGCCAGGCCCAGCACGCACATGTACAGCACGATGCAGACCAGCGGCATATCGAAGCCCTGGAAGACCGGCTTGATGCGCCGCAGCAGCGACGGCTTCTCGAAAGCGATGTTCATGGCGTCCCCCGGGGGTTGGAGGCAGTCGAGGCGGGTGGGGCCACGGCGGGGGCCGCAGGCATCGGCGCAGCCGGCATGGGCGAGGATGGCACCAACGGTGCGGCGGGGGCAACAGGAGAGCCCAGGGCGCCCGAGGCCACCCCAGACGGCTGTGGCGCAACCACGCTCAACGCACCCGACGCCGGGGTAGACGGCGCCGAACTCGGCGCAACGCTGGGCGCCGCCAAGCCGGTCACGTCTGCACCAAAGGCATCGGTGCCCTTGGGCAATGGCACCTCCGAAGCCTTGCGCGGCGTGCCCACGGGCGCGGTGGCCTTGCCCTGCTGCACCAGCGCGATGTCTTCTTCGCTTGGGTAGATGTCCAGCAGCAGGTAATCGAGCACGCGCCGCGCGATGGGGGCGGCAGCCATCGCGCCAAAGCCGGCGTTCTCGACGATCACGGCCAGCGCCACGCGCGGGTTGTCCACCGGCGCGAAGGCTTCGTACAGGGAGTGGTCGCGCCGGTACTCGTCCATGCGCGAAGCCACGTACTTCTCGTTCTGGCGCAAGCCCACGGCCTGAGCGGTGCCGGTCTTGCCACCGCTGAGGTAGCCCGCGCCTGCAAACACGCGCGTGCCCGTGCCCTCCTGCGTCACGCCGAACATCGCTTCGCGCACCAGGCCCGTGTGCTCGGGCTTGAGCGGCAGCGGCTCGATCGCCTCGCGTGCCGGCGCCATGCGCTCACGGGTGACGATGTTTTCGATTTCGCGCACCACGCGCGGCTGGAAACGCTGCCCGTTGCTGACCACGGTCGACAGCGCGGTGGCCATTTGCAGCATGGTGAAGGTGTTGTAGCCCTGGCCGATGCCCAGCGAGATGGTTTCGCCCGCGTACCACTTGCGCTGCTCGGGACGGCGGTAGGCCTTGCGCTTCCATTCGGTGGACGGCAGGATGCCCGTGACCTCGCCCTTGAGGTCGATGCCCGTCAGGCGCCCGAAGCCCAGTGGCTCCATCTGGTCGTGGATGAGGTCCACGCCCATCTCGTTGGCCAGCGAATAAAAGTAGACGTTGCTGGACTCGACGATGGCGCGGCGCATGTTCATCGCGCCGCCGCGTTCGTTCTCGGGGCTGCGGAAGCGGTGTCCGCCGAACATGAACACGCCACTGTCCATGATGATGGTCTCGGGCCGGCGCTTGCCGGTGTTGAGCGCGGCCAGGGCCATGAAGGGCTTGTAGGTGGAGCCCGGCGGGTAGGTGCCGCGCAGGGCTCGGTTGAGTAGCGGCTTGTCGGCGCTCTCGTTGAGATCCTTCCAGTTCTCGCTGTCGATGCCGTCGACGAACAGGTTGGGGTCGAACGTTGGCTTGGAGACGAAGGCCAGCACCTCGCCGTTGCGCGGGTCGATGGCCACGAGCGCGCCACGGCGGTCGCCGAACAGGCGCTCGATCAGGCTTTGCAGCTTGATGTCGATCGAGAGGTGGATGGTGTTGCCCGGTGTGGCGGGGTTGGAGCGCAGCCGGCGCACGGCCCGGCCGCCCGCGCTGGTCTCGACCTCCTCGAAGCCCGTGATGCCATGCAGTTCGCGCTCATAGCTCTGTTCGATGCCGAGCTTGCCGATGTACTCGGTGCCACGGTAGTTGGCCTGCTCTTCCTCGGGCCAGTCGTCCATGGCCTGGGCTTCGCGCTGGTTGATGCGGCCGATGTAGCCCAGCACGTGGCTGGCCAGTTCGCCATACGGATAGTGGCGGAACAGGCGTGCCTGGATGTCGACACCGGGGAAGCGGAAGCGCTGCGCGATGAAGCGCGCGACCTCTTCGTCACTGAGCTTGGTGCGGATCGGGATGGACTCGAAGCTCTTGGACTCTTCGCGCAGGCGCTTGAAGCGGCGTCGGTCGCGGGCCTGGATGTCGACGATATCGGCCAGCGCGTTGATGGTGGCCTCGACGTCGTCCACCTTGGATGGCGTGATCTCAAGCGTGTAGGCCGAGTAATTGTTGGCCAGCACCACGCCATGGCGGTCGACGATCAGGCCCCGGTTGGGCACGATCGGCACCACCGCCACGCGGTTGGCCTCGGCGCGGGTGGCCAGGTCGTCGTGGCGCATGACCTGCAGCACCACGAGGCGGAAGGTCAGCAGGCCGAAGCAGAACAGCACGAAGCCGGCGGCGGCCCACAGCCTGGCCCGGAAGCGGCCGAGTTCCTGTTCGAGGTTCTTCAGCTCGGTCATGTCCGCACGGCCCCTGCTCGCATCGCCGCCCGCTTCACAGCGGCCGGTTCTTGTCGCGGTCAGGCGGGCGACGCTGCGGCGCCAGCAGGACCATCGTGGCCAGCGGCCACATCAGGGACTCGAAGACAGGGGCCATCACCAGACCCCAGCCCGGAAAGCCAGCACCTGACAGCATGCGCACCAGCAGCGCCACCACGTGCGCGGCGGCGAACAAAGGCAGGACCTGCAAGGCTTGCGAACCCACCGTGAACCACAGCAGGCGGCGGTGCACGGTGATGGCAAAGAAGCTCAGCAACGTGTAGGCCAGGGCATGTTGCCCCAGCAGCGCCCCCTGGTGAACGTCGATGCACAGGCCGAAGACGAAGGCCACGCCCACGCCCACGCGCCGGGGCTGGTGCACGTTCCAGAACACGAGGGCCACGGCCAGGAAATCAGGCACGCCAGGCCAGCGGCCCCAAGGCAGCAGGTTCAGCACCAGGGCCAGCAACAGCGAGAACCAGATGAAGACCGGGTTGACCGGCAGCAACAGCTCGTTGCCACGCGGCATCATGGGCGGCCTCCTGGCTTGCTCGCAGCGGAGGCGGAGGACGGAGCATGTGCCGCCACGCCTGCCCCAGCCACCGCGCCACCACCTGACGCTGACGCCGAAGCCGTTGCGGCCGCAGAAGGCGCCGACGCAGCATGGAATGCAGGATGGGCGACATGACCACGCGCATGGGCGCGTGCGGCCGCGGCTGCGGCGGATGCCGCCGCCACGCTGCTGCTCGACGAGGCGCTCGGGATCGCCGAAGCCGACAAGGAAGGCTCGGCTGTGCTGGCTTCGGCCGGATCGACCATGCCATGGCCATTGGGCTGGAGCAGCAGCACGTGGCGGCTGCTCTCCGGGTTGGCCAAGGGCGTCAGCACGATGCGCGCAAAGGCCGAATCGGCACGCCGGTCGATGCGCGCCACCTGGGCCACGGGCAGGCCCGAGGGGTAGACGCCGTCCAGGCCCGATGTTTCGAGGCGGTCACCCACCTGCACGTCGGCGTTGCCGGCCATGAAACGCAACTCCATGCCACGCGCCTGGGGCAGCCCGTAAGCCACACCACGCTGTTCGGTGCGCGCGTTGACGACCGGCACTGCTGCATCCTGATCAGTCACCAGCGTGACCTCGGAAGTGAGTGGGTAGACGCGCGTGACCTGGCCGAGCACGCCAGCGGGGTCGATCACGGGCGAGCCCAGCACCACGCCATGGGCGCTGCCCCGATCAATCACGACCTTGCGGGTGTACGGGTCTTGCGTGGCATAGAGGATCTCGGCCGAGGTGCTGGGCACCTCCAGGCGGGGGCGAAGCTCCAGCAGCGCGCGCAGGCGGGCGTTCTCGCGGGAGAGGTCATCGACGCGCATCACGCGTTCGGCCTGGGCCGTGATCTGCCGCTCCGCTCGGGTCTGCATGGCACGTGCCTCGTCCAGGCCGGCGAAATAGTGCGTGGCGGTCTCCCAGGCCAGCGAAGGCGCCAGCAAGGCCTGCTGCAGTGGGTGGAGCGCCGTGGCAACCGCAGCCCGCACCGGCAGGGTCACCTTCCAGCGGGCATCGGCCACCATCAGCAGCACGGCCAGGGCGGCGAAAAAAGTCAGGCGCGTGAACGCCGACGGCCCTTGCTTGAAGAAGGGTGGCGGTGAACGGTCCAGCGTGGCCAGCGGCATGTCAGCGGGTCAACCTCGTGTGAGCGCCAGCAAACGGCGATGCTGCATGCTGACCGCACCCGCCCACTGCGCCAAGGGGGCTTACTCCGAGGTGAAGATGCTGCCCAGGCGCTCCATGCGCTCCAGGGCCATGCCGCAACCGCGCACCACGCAGGTCAGCGGGTCTTCGGCCACCAGCACAGGCAGCCCGGTTTCCTCTGCCAGCAGACGGTCGAGGTCGCGCAGCAGGGCGCCACCGCCGGTCAGCATCATGCCGCGCTCGGCGATGTCGGCGCCCAGTTCGGGCGGCGTCTGCTCCAGCGCGTTCTTGACGGCCGAGACGATCTGGTTGAGCGGATCGGTCAGGGCTTCGAGGATCTCGTTGGAGCTGATGGTGAAGCTGCGCGGCACGCCCTCAGACAGGTTGCGGCCCTTGACTTCCATCTCCTTGACCTCGGAGCCGGGGAAGGCCGAACCGATTTCCTTCTTGATGGCTTCGGCCGTGGGCTCGCCGATCAGCATGCCGTAGTTGCGGCGGATGTAGTTGATGATGCTTTCATCGAACTTGTCGCCACCGACGCGGACCGAGCCCTTGTAGACCATGCCGCCCAGCGAGATCACGCCGACCTCGGTGGTGCCGCCGCCGATGTCGACCACCATCGAGCCCGAGGCTTCCGACACCGGCAGGCCGGCGCCGATGGCCGCGGCCATGGGTTCTTCGATCAGGTAGACCTCGGAGGCGCCGGCACCGAGGGCCGATTCGCGGATGGCGCGGCGTTCAACCTGGGTGGAGCCGCAGGGCACGCAGATGATGATGCGCGGGCTAGGCTTGAGCACCGAGCGCGGATGCACCATCTTGATGAACTGCTTGAGCATCTGCTCGGTGACGGTGAAGTCGGCGATCACGCCGTCCTTCATCGGGCGGATGGCCTCGATGTTGCCGGGCACCTTGCCGAGCATGGCCTTGGCCTCGGAGCCAACGGCCTGGATGGTCTTCTTGCCGTTCGGGCCGCCTTCGTGGCGGATCGACACCACCGAGGGCTCGTCGAGCACGATGCCCTTGTCACGCACGTAAATCAGCGTGTTGGCGGTGCCGAGGTCGATGGCCAGGTCGGTGGAGAAGTACTTGCGGAACATGGAATACATGACGGTGGCGCTCCGGCCTGCGAGGCGGGGCAGCACCCGAGGGGCGCGGATGACTCACGCGGCTCGGCCCTCGTGCCAGCCCACTGGCCAGCAGGCCTTGTGGTGTTCGGTGACGGGATACACACGGTGCGTGACGCCCCTGCGAACGCCCCCAACACACCGGGAACGGCCGCCTTGGCCACTGACACTTGTGGATAACCTAAGATAATACCCGAAGGGCCGGCCCATTCCGGGCTGCGCCAGACCAGTTTACGCCCCCGAAACACACCATGGCCCTGACCTCTGACGACGTCGGCCGCATCGCCCAGCTCGCGCGCCTCGAACTGCGCGACGACGAAGCCGCCGCGATGCTGGACCAGCTCAACGAATTCTTCGACATCGTCGAGAAGATGCGCGCGGTCGACACCTCCGGCGTCGAGCCCCTCTACACCCCGCTGTCCGCCATCGAGGACGTGACCCTGCGCCTGCGCGAGGACGCCGTCACCGAAACCAACCAGCGCGAGGCCAACATGGCCAACGCCCCGGCCCGCGACGAAGGCCTGTTCCTGGTGCCCAAGGTGATCGAATGAGCGCTGCATTGCATGACCTGACCCTGGCCCAGCAGAGCCAGGCCCTGGCCAGCGGCCAGACCACCTCCGTGGCGCTGACCCGCCACGTGCTCGACCGCATCGCCTCGCACACCAACCTGGGCGCTTTCCTGCATGTGGACGCCGAAGGCGCGCTGGCACAAGCCGCTGCCGCCGACGCCCGCCGCGCCGCCGGCCAGCCCCTCGGCCCGCTCGATGGCGTGCCCATCGCACACAAGGACATCTTCGTGACACAAGGCCTGCCCACCACGGCGGCTTCGAAGATGCTCAAGGGCTACCTGAGCCCGTTCGACGCCACCATCGTCGCCAAGCTCAAGGCCGCCGGCACCGTCACCATCGGCAAGCTCAACTGCGACGAGTTCGCCATGGGCGGCGCCACCGAGAACTCGGCCTACGGCGTTGCCCGCAACCCCTGGATGCTCGAACAGATCGCCGGCGGCTCGTCGGGCGGCTCGGCCGTGGCGGTATCGGGCCGCCTGGTGGCTGGCGCCACGGGTTCGGACACCGGCGGCTCCATCCGCCAACCGGCAGCGCTCACCGGCATCACCGGCATCAAGCCGACCTATGGCCGCTGCTCGCGCTACGGCATGATCGCCTTCGCCTCGTCGCTCGACCAGGCCGGCCCGATGGCCCGCACCGCCGAAGACTGCGCCCTGCTGCTGCAGGCCATGAGCGGCTTCGACGAGCGCGACGCCACCAGCGCCCAGCAGCCCGTGCCCGACTTCGTGGCCGCGCTGAACACGCCGCGCGCCGGCGCTTCAACCGACAAGCCCTTGCTTGGCCTGCGCGTGGGCGTGCCCAAGGAATTCTTCGGCGAAGGCGTGAGCGCCGGCGTGCGCGAAGCCACGCGTGCTGCGCTCAAGCAGCTCGAACAACTCGGCGCCACGCTGGTCGACGTGAGCCTGCCGCGCACCGAGCTGTCCATCCCCGTGTACTACATCATCGCGCCGGCCGAGGCCTCGTCCAACCTGAGCCGCTTCGATGGCGTCAAGTTCGGGCACCGCGCCGCCAAGTACGGTGACTTGAACGACATGTACCGCAAGACCCGCGCCGAAGGCTTCGGCCCCGAGGTCAAGCGCCGCATCATGATCGGCGCTTACGTGCTCTCGCATGGCTACTACGACGCCTATTACCTGCAAGCGCAAAAGCTGCGCCGCATGATCGCTGACGACTTCCAGGCCGCCTTCAAGGACTGCGACGTGATCGCGGGCCCGGTATCGCCCACGGTGGCGCGCCCCATCGGTTCGCAAACCGACCCGGTGCAAGAGTACCTGGCCGACATCTTCACGCTGCCCGCTTCGCTGGCTGGCCTGCCCGGCATGAGCGTGCCCGCAGGCTTTGGCGAACAAGGCCTGCCCGTGGGCCTGCAACTGGTGGGCAACTACTGGCAAGAAGCGCAGTTGCTGCACACCGCGCACGCCTTCCAGCAGGCCACCGACTGGCACACACGCAAGCCCTCGGCCCTGGTTTGAGGCAAGCGGCCAGCCCAACGAGACACACACCATGAGTTCCAAACACGTTCGCGGTTACGAGGTCGTCATCGGCATCGAAACCCACGTCCAGCTCTCGACGCAGTCGAAGATCTTTTCCGGCGCCTCGACACAATTCGGCGCCGAGCCCAACACCCAGGCCTGCCCCGTGGACATGGCCCTGCCCGGCACGCTGCCGGTGATGAACAAGGGCGCGGTCGAACGGGCCATCGCGTTCGGCCTGTCGGTGGGCTCGTACATCGCGCCGCGCTCGATCTTCGCGCGCAAGAACTACTTCTACCCCGACCTGCCCAAGGGCTACCAGATCAGCCAGTACGAGATCCCCGTCGTGCAAGGCGGCGCGGTCAACTTCTTCGTGGGCGACACGCCGCACACCGTGCGCCTGGTGCGCGCCCACCTCGAAGAAGACGCCGGCAAGTCGCTGCACGACGACTTCATCGGCTTCAATGGCGAGAAGTCTTCGGGCATCGACCTCAACCGCGCGGGCACACCGCTCATCGAGATCGTCACCGAGCCCGACCTGCGCACCAGCGCCGAGGCCGCCGAGTACGCGCGCGCGCTGCACACGCTGGTGGTGTGGCTGGGCATCTGCGACGGCAACATGCAGGAAGGCTCGTTCCGCTGCGACGTGAACGTGTCGGTGCGCAAGCCCGGCGCGCCGCTGGGCACGCGCCGCGAGATCAAGAACCTCAACAGCTTCAAGCACATCGTCCAGGCCACCGACTACGAAATCAACTGGCAGATCGACCAGATCGAGGACGGCCTGCCCATCCAGCAGGCCACGGTGCTTTTCAACCCCGACACAGGCGAGACGCGCGCCATGCGCACCAAGGAAGACGCGCACGACTACCGCTACTTCCCCGACCCCGATCTGCCCCCGCTGGTGATCTCGTCGGAGTGGGTGGAGCGCGTGCGCGCGCAGATGCCCGAGCTGCCGCGCGTGATGGCCGAGCGCTTCGTGCGCGAACACGGCCTGCCCGAGTACGACGCGACGATGATGACGCAGTCGAAGGCCTTCGGCGCGTTCTTCGAAGCGGCCGCGAAGGCCTGCGGCCAGCCCAAGCTGGTGTCGAACTGGCTGATGGGCGAGGTCTCGCGCCGCTTGAATGCGGCAGAGCAGACCATCGAGCAATCGCCTGTCTCACCCGAGCTGCTGGCCGCGATGATCTCGCGCATCGCCGACGGCACCATCTCGAACAACGGCGCCAAGCAGGTGTTCGACGCGCTGTGGAGCGGTGACGGCAGCGGTGACGGCATCGCCCGCATCGATGCACTGATTGAAGCCAAGGGCCTCAAGCAGATGAGCGACACCGGCGAGCTGGAAAAGATCCTCGACGACATCCTGGCGGCCAACGCCAAGTCGGTCGAGGAGTTCCGCGCCGGCAAGGAAAAAGCCTTCAACGCGCTCGTGGGCCAGGCCATGAAGGCCACCAAGGGCAAGGCCAACCCGGCCACCGTCAACGAGCTGCTCAAGAAGAAGCTGGCGGGTTGATGGGCTTGCACGTCTTCCTGATCAACCTCGACCGCTCTGCCGACCGCCTCGCGCGGTGCGCGCCCCTGCTCGACCGCCTGGGCGTGAGCTGGGAGCGCGTGCCAGGGGTCGAGGGCAAGAAGCTGCCACCCGAGCAGCTCGCCTCGCTCAACCCGCACCCCGCGCCCCATGGCGAATGGTTCCGCCCGCTCACGCCAGGCGAGATCGGCTGCTTTCTGAGCCACCTTCGCTGCTGGCAACTGATCCAGGAACGCGACCTCGACTGCGGCGTCGTCCTCGAAGACGACTTCGATGTGCACGACGCCTGCACGCGCGAAAGCCTCGAAGCGCTCGCGCGGTCAGCCACCGGCCCGCAACCCTGGGACGTGCTCAAGCTGACGCGCCTGCGCAAAGGCGCGCGCACGGTGGCCGAGCTGGGCTCGGGCCTCGCCCTGTGCCAGGGCGGCAAAGGCCCGGAGGACGGCTGCGGCTACATGGTCTCGCGGCGAGGCGCGGCCAAGCTGACCCCGCGCCGCGAGCACCTGCTGCGGCCGGTGGACTTCGAGCTCAAGCACGTGTGGGAGCGCGATCTGACGGTGTACTCCAGCCGCCCCGACATGTTCTGGCAAGTGGGGTCCGACATCGCGGTGTCGCAGATCGGCGATGGCCGGGCCGCCTACCGCGACTACCCCCCGCTGCGCAAGGCCCAGGTCTACCTGCGCAAGCACCGCTACCACGTGCACTTCTGGCTCGCCAGCAAGCTGGGGCTGGGGCAGCGGCACCTGCTGCGCTGACGCGAGGGCGGCAAGATGCTGGACGGATCAGGACAGCGTCTGCATGGCCGCCTGCTCGGGCACGCTGACCTGCGGGAAGCCCAATCTTTCGTGCCTCAGTGGCTGGACCTGCCGCAAGCCGTGCGAGCCGCCCTGCCCGCCATCTGGACCCGACTGCTCGGCCACCCCGGCTTCAACGCTGATGTCATCGAAGACCTGAACCGACCGGCTGGTCAACGCATCGTCGGTCTGGGCATGGCCATCGCGCTCGACGAACGCTGGCGCCATCGCATGGCCAGTGACCCGCCGCCCTTCGCGCCCGCGTTGATCTACGAAGAACTGCTCGACGGGCGCTTCCAGCCTCCCACCGACAAGGAGCTGGGGCGGCTCAGTGGACAGGGCGAGGTGGCCTTCCTGGTGCTGCACTACGAGCAAGTGCTCACCGACCTCGCCAACCCCGACACCATGGAACTGCTGGCCCTGGCGATGAGCCTGTTTCGCCAAGCACACGCAGGCTACCGCCTGCAACACCTCTACCAAGAGGGCCTGGGCGAACAAGGCCAGTACTTGCTGAGCATGGGCTTTCGCTCACGCACCCAACGCAACGCCCCTGGCGCAGCAGCCCAAGACCTGCCCGAACTCTACGGACTCAGTCGCGAAGAGGCAGCGCGCCTGCTGCCCGGTTCTCCCGTGCGCGACGCCTTCCAGTTCACGCCGCCGCGCATCGGCTTCTCGGCGTCCGAGCGCCGGCTGCTGCGCCTGGCCGTCACCCAGCTCACCGACGAGCAGATTGGCGAGGAACTGGGCATCTCAGGCCATGGCATCAAAAAACAGTGGCGTGCGGTGCACCAGCGGGCCCTCGACACCATGCCCCAATTGTTCGAGGATGCGGGCAACGCGAGCGAAACCGGCACGCGCGGCCCCGAGCGACGCCGCAGCCTGCTGACCTACTTGCGCAACCACCCCGAAGAGCTGCGGCCCTACACCCCTGCTGGCTGAGCCCTCGCATCAGGCCGGGTGCCCTAAAAGGGGACTGTGCGCACGCCATCGGACGACCGAAGATGACGACCTCGACTCTTCGACGTCTCGCCATGTCAGCAGCCCCCCTCCCCGGAAACGACGCGCAGCTCAGCACGCTCGACGGCTTGAGCCTCACTTGCCAAAGCACGCGCCCGCGCCCCTATGCGCGGCTGCACGACGACCTGCTGCGACAGCTGTTGCGACTGGTGCTGCAAGCGCTGGACCTCGATGCCAGCGAACCCGCCCGATGCACCACCTTCGCTGCGATGGCCGAGCATGCCCTGCGACGTTGCGAAGCCCATCTGGCTCTGGAGGAGGCCCTGTTGCACCGGCCTCTTCGGCTCCGCGCGCCTCGCGCGCTGATGGCCGTTGAGCTCGACCATGAACAGCTTCAGCAAAGCCTGGTCGAGCTGCGCCGCACCCTGGCCCTGCTTCGCGAAGCGCCCACGGCCGCCAACACCGGTGCCATCGTCCGCGAGTTGCGGCTGCGCCTGTCCCTGTTCATCGCCGACAGCCTCGCCCACATGGTCGAAGAGGAATCGACCCTCACGCGAGCCTGGTGGGCCCACTTCACTGACGACGAAATCCGCGCCTGCCTGGATGCCGCATCGAGCGCCCAAGCTCAGGGCCTTCCCGCGCAGCCCCGGGCGCCGCCACAATCTGGCCCATGACCAGCCCGCTCACCATCGATGCCGCAGCCCCGACGCCGAAGCGGCTGCATGCCGATTTGCTGGCGTTCCTGAGCCGTGGCCTCTCCATCCACGTTGGAGCCTGCAACCGAGCGGGTGAGCCGCAGGTGGTGCGCGCGCTCGCCCTGCGCATGGAAGCCGACAACCGACTGTCCCTGCTGCTGTCGACCCCAGCCTCCGACGGCCTGATCGCGGCCGTGCGCGAGGTGCCTGTGGTGGCCATCACCGCCTGCCAGCCATCGACCCACCGCGCCGTCCAGGTCAAAGGCCGGGGCGTCGAGCTCTCCGTCGCCGACGCCGCCCAATGGCCTGACCGCCTGGCATTCAAGCACCGCTTCCTCGCCGAGATCGAGCCCTACGGCTACGACGAGGCCTTCGCCGACTCCTGGCTGGACGTGCCCCCTGAGCAATGGCGCGTCATCACCTTCACCCCCACGGGCGCCTGGAGCCAAACCCCTGGCCCGGGCGCTGGTCAAGCCATCCCGTTGCACGAGGAGCCCGCCCCATGAGCACCGCCTTGACAAGCGCCCAACGCGCCCCGGTCTCGCAGGATCAGGCGGTCACGCTCAAGTCGGTTCGGCGCATGTTCGAAGGCGTGATCCCGGCGGTGATGTGCTCGGTGTCGGCTGAGGGCATGCCGCACCTGTGCTTCTTGTCGCAGGTGGAATACGTTGACGAAGGGCACGTGGCTTTGTCCTTCCAGTTTTTCAACCGCAGCCGGGACAACATCCTGGCCACGCGTCGTTGCATGGTGTCGGTGGACGACCCCTATACCGCCGCGGGCATCCGCATGCAGCTGCGCTACGTGCGCACCGAGTCCAGCGGGCCGGTGTTCGAACGCATGCGCGCCAAGCTGGCAGGCATTGCCGCGCACACAGGCATGGACCGCGTCTACCGATTGCTGGGCGCCGACATCTACGAGGTGAGCTCCGTGCGCGAAGTCGCGGGGCGCCGTCCCTTGATGGCGCCGCAATCGCGCTGCGACATCCCGGGCGGCACGCGAGCGGTCATTGATCGCATCAGCGCCTGCACCGACATGGACCAACTGCTCGACGAGACGCTGCGCGCCTTGCAGACCCATCTGCAAATCGATCACAGCATGATCCTGCTGAGCGACCCAGGTCGCGACTGCCTCTACGCGATCGCCAGCCTGGGCTACGACACCTCGGGCGTGGGCGCGGAGATCCCGCTGGGGCAAGGCCTGGCGGGCATCTCGGCGCGAGAAGGCGTGCCGCTGCGCATCGGGCACCTGGCTCAGTGGCAGACCTATGCCCGAGCCATCCGCCAGCGCACCGAGGACATGGGCCTGAGCGACTGCGACGCCCAGGAGATCCCCTTGCCCGGCATGGCCGAGCCCCGCAGCCAGTTGGTCGTGCCCTTGCGTTTGCTGGGCAAGGTCATTGGCGTGCTGCTCGTCGAGAGCGACCAGGATCAGTACTTCAGCCATGACGACGAAGACGCCCTGGCGAGCATTGCATCGCCCTTGTCGCTGGCGCTGTCATTGCTGCAGCCGGCCGAGCCGCCCAACGAAGCCCCAATCGGGTACGAGGGCGCATCGCCATGCCCATCACGCGATGGCACCCAGGACCTGCAATGCGATGCGAACGGCGTCGGCCCGCAGCAGGCCGCTGCAAAGGTTGCAGGGGCCGAAGCAGCCGAGGCCACCGTCGTTCATCACCACGCTCGCACCGACAGCGTCTTCTTCAACGATGACTACGTCATCAAGGGCGTGGCCGGCGCCATCCTTTGGCGCCTGATCCGAACCTGGGTCGACACCGGTCGCCAGGACTTCAGCAACCGCGAGCTGCGGCTCGACGCCAGCCTGGGCCTGCCCGACGTGACCGACAACCTCGAAGCGCGCCTCATCTTGCTGCACCGCCGCCTGGCCGAGCGCGGTGCGCCCGTGCAGTTGGTCAAGACCGGCCGGGGGCGCTTCCGACTGCAGGTGGACACGCCACTGCTGCTCGTGTCACAAGGCTGAACGACATGACGCGCACCCCCGGGTGCGAACCAGGGGGAAGTCACCAAGCCAACCGTGATCAGCAAGCCATCGCCGGCCCGGCGGGCAGCGCCAGCTTCAAGTCCATCGCACACAGCAGGCTCGACCAATCGTGCGCACCGAGCACCTCGTGCGCCAGTTGCAACACGCCATCGAAGGCCTGAGGCGGCATCTTGCCGCGCATGTCGGCAAGCATGCCGTGGCGCTCCAGCGGCGACAGCGCGGGCAGCATGTGGCGCAGCACTTCGGCCATCTCCTGCGGCGGGATGGTCTGCACCAGCGCATCGTGGATGGCGTCCAGCTCGGCATCGGTGTGGCGCGCCCACAGGGCCTCGTTGTGCACGGTTTCCTCCCACTGCATGTGGGTGAGGTTCTCGGCCACGAACATCGCCAGCTCGCGGTAGAGCTGCGTCAGCAGCGGGAAGCGGGCCACCGCTTCGGCCGATTGCACCTCGGCCATCAGCCCGCGCATGCGACGCATGTGGCGGCCATGCGCCTGGTGCCCCAGGTCGGCTTCGCGTGCCGAGCCGGGCATGTCGCGCTCCATCGCCGCGTGAAGGTGAAGGTGTTCGTGCTCGATGTGCGATTCGCAGATGGCCAGCAGGCCATCGACCTTGCGCAGCGTGGCGCACAGGGTGGCCTCATCGCGGCCGTCAATGCTGCCGACGGCCACGACGGTGTCGAACATCCATGCGCGCAGGGCCTTGTGGATGGGGGCGTAGAGATCGAGTCGGGGGGCTTTCATGGGGTCACTCCTGTGGATCTGAAAACATGTGGTGAGAACAGGTTTTCAGTGTCCCGAGACAACGCCATGCGCGTTGCTAAGACTTGGCTAGCGAAACCTTAAAAACTTGCTAAGGCGCGCTGCACGCGCCCCTGTGTTCAAGGGGTGGCAGGGGAATGCCCTTGATGGGGCATTGAATGCATCCCGTTACGCTCAAACGTCAAACACGCTCCCCGCATCGCACATGCAGTACGCCCTCGCCGAGCATGGGGCCACATCCGACGCACAACGTCAGGCCCTGTACGACCAGATCGAACGCGAGTTCGATGCCATCAAGCAAAAGCATCGGGCCGACCTCGGCGCCAAGGATGTTGCCTACATCAAAGGCCTTCGCCGCCATTCGCGCATCGCTGAAGCGCTGGGGCGAGGCCTGATCTGGTTCAGCAAAGATCCCATCACGTTCGCATTGGGTGTGGTGTGTTTGTGGGTGCACCGCAACCTCGAAGCCATCGAAATCGGCCACAACGTGCTGCATGGTCAGTACGACTGCTTCCCGGAGATCCCCCAGTTCCACTCTCGAAACTTCAAGTGGAAGGCGCCGGTTGACGAGGAAGGCTGGCGCCGAGAGCACAACGGCCTGCACCACGTGCACACCAATGTGTTCGACAAAGACCCAGACCTCAATCACGGCTTGCTGCGCATGAACGACCAGACACCCTGGAGTCCGGTGCACCGCTGGCAGGTTCCGATGTACCTGTTCATGGCCTACCCCGTGGTGCTGTACAACTTCAACAAGCAGAACCTGGGGCTGCGCGAAGACATGCGCAAACGCTTGCTGGTGGACGAGGCGCGGGGGTTTGCCAAAGCCGATGCGCCCGGCACGCTGCAAGAGCGCCGTCTGCGTGAGCGCCTGTCCGTGATGCGAGTGCTCGTCAAGGAGTACGTGGTGTTTCCCGTGCTGGCGCTGGTCACGGGCTTTTCGTTCTTCAAAGTGCTCCTGGGCAATGCCTTGGCCGACTTGCTCAACAACTACTGGATCAGCTGCACCATTCAGGCCACCCATTTCACGGCCCCCCTTCAGCCAGAAGATGCCTTGCATCACCGCGGGCACTGGTACATCACCCAGATCGACTCCTCGGTGAACTTCAAAGGCAGCCGGACCATGAGCAAGCTGTGGGGGCACCTCAACTATCAGGTGGAGCACCACCTGTTCCCGGACATCCCCTCGCATCGCTACCCCGACATGGCCATCGAGGTGCAGGCGGTCTGCAAGAAATACGGCCTGAACTACCAGTGCAACCCGAGCTGGGGCGTGGCCATTCGCAACTACGTCAAAGCCATGTGGAAGTACTCCTTCCCACCCAAAGACGCTCACCCCGCTCAAGCCCAAGGGGTGCCCCATGCTTGAAAGGCTGCTGGCTGCGCCGAATCGGTGGTTGCTCGATCACGTCGAGCCTGAGTGGGTGGACTACGTGGTCAGCAACACCATGACGGACTTCAACCGCTGGTTCAACGGCTTCTTGTGGACCTACGATTTGAAGGCGCTGGTGGAGTCGATCGAAGACGAAGCCCCCGGGGTGAAGACGTTCGTGCTGCGGCCCAACCAGCATTGGCGGGGCTTCGAGCCGGGTCAGCACATCGAGCTCGAAGTGCAGATCAATGGGCAGGCGCAGCGGCGCTGCTACAGCCCCTCGCATCGCCCAAATGGGCGCGTGTCAATCACGGTCAAGCGCAAGGCTGGTGGCCATGTGTCGAACTGGCTGCACGACCACCTGTGCACCGGCATGCAGGTGGGCATGAAACACCCGCGCGGACGCTTCACGTGGCAGGGGCAGCACAAGCTGCTGATGCTGTGCGCCGGCTCGGGGATCACCCCCTGCCATGCCATGGTGTCATCAATGCTGCTGCGCCCACTGGATCAGCGCCCCGACGTGCGGGTCATGGCGCAGTTCCGCGATGCTTCCCAGGTCATCTTCCGCCAACACTTGCAAGACTGGCACACACAAGGCGTGCCCGTGACCTTGGCCCTCAGCGGTGAGCAGGGCGAGGCCGGCAGGCTGAATGCTCAACGCATCCTGCATGACTGCCCCGACGTGAACGAGCGCGACATCTACCTGTGTGGCCCAGAAGGCTTCATGGCCCAGATGATGGACGAGCTGAAGTCATTGGGCGTTGACCCCAAGCGGGTGCACACAGAACGTTTCGAGATGGCGCCGCCCCAGCCGGTCGCAGACCGGGCTTTCGATGTCGATGGTGCGCAGGTGTTTTTCGAGCATGTCAATGCCCGCCTCACCCTGACCGCCGCCGATCAAGGCAAAACGCTGCTGCAACTGGCGCAGGACCACGGCGTGAACCTGGAGTCTGGTTGTGGCCAAGGGGCTTGCGGCACGTGCAAGCTGACCGTGCATGACGGCCAGGCATGCGGCAACGTGATGGGCACAACGGTGTACCTGTGCACGGCCTATCCGGGCTCGAGGCACCTCGTTCTGGGCGCTTGAGCCGCCCCTCGCTGCCGCCTGCGCCGCATCGTGCGGCCCTTAAGCTGCAGGCATGTACGCCACGCCGGTCAGAGTCAGTTGAGGAGCATCGCAGGGGTCGCCATCGGCCATCTGCCGCAGCGGCCTCTGCTCGCGCACACCGCTGAACAGGAGCAACTTCCGTCGGTGTTTGGCGCATCGAGAACGGTTGGCGCAAAACCACAATACCTTTGACCGCCCCCTGAGCCAGGGTTGTCTCGCCGCGACAAGGACAGAGACAATTTGCGCACCTTTACTCAACCAGACACAGGGGAGCATCCATGAAATCCACACTGACCATCCTCGCCACCAGCCTCGCAGCGCTGTTGAGCGCACCCGCATTCGCCGAGACCCCCCTCAGCGTTGACAACAGCTGGCACTACTTCTCCTTCGGCAACGTCGGCTCGACCTTCAGCAACCAGCCGTTCACGTTCACCTTGACCGAGGCTGCCGTTCTGCGCGTGACCGACGCATACAACTCGGGCGACCAGTTCGAGGTCTTCAGCAATGGCAATTCGCTGGGCCTGACCTCCACCCCGACTTACGGCCATGACATCGGTGCTGACTACGCGGCCGCCTTCTTGAGCGAAAACTTCAGCCATGGTCAATGGACCCTGGCCGCAGGCACCTACAACATCACAGGCGTCACCATCCTGTCGCCATACTCTGCGGGCGGCGCCGCCATCTCTCTGTCGGCCGTGCCAGAGCCCGAGTCCATCGCCCTGATGCTGGCGGGCGTGGTCGTTCTGGGTGCAGGACTGCGCCGCCGCAACACACGCTGAGCGCCATCCATCCGATCAGCTCCAAACCGACCCATGCCAAGGCGGGGTCGGTTTTTTCACGTCTGAGGGGGCCGCGCAGTGGCGCTGCTGCAGCGGGAACGAATCAGTCAGCCGCCCCAGGCGCCGCACCACGCCACAAGCGCTTGAGGCGTGCCAACTCCGCGTCATACAGGCCATTGACCCGCACCAGCTCGGTCTGCTGGTTCTGGATGATGTCGCGCTGAGCCTGTTGCTGCGCGTCGTTGGCCTCGAGCTTGGACTTGAGCTTGAAGGGCAGCTTGCGGTCCTTGTAGAACTCGGTTTCCGCGACGAGCGGCTTGCGCTCATCCTGCAACTCTTTGAGCCGTCGCTCGGAGTTGGCGATGCCTCGGCGCAGGTCGTCGAGCGCGGCTTCGCGGGCCTTGTGGTGCGCCGCCTCGTCGGGGAAACGCAGCATCAGGTTGCGGTCACGGCGCACCGCGTCTTTCTGCGCTGCGGCGGCCTGCTCTTGCAGGCGCTGGCGCTCATCGGCCAGGGCGCGCTCTTCGGCGTTCATGCGCGGCGGCACCGTGCGGCGCTCCGAGCCGTCGCGGTTGAGCAGGCGCTGCTCGCGGTCCAGGCATTCAGGGATGGGACGGTCGGCCGTGTGGCGCTTGCCCTGTGAATCGACGCAGCTGTAGATGCCACCAGCCTGTGCCCAGGCCGAGCCCATGGCGCCGATCGACACCGCCCATGCCACCACCAGCGCGCCAGCGCCCGCCCGCGCCATGGCTGGGCGCACTGAGCGGGGCTCCCGAGCGATGTCCCGAATTCGGGACCGCAGCGAAATGGCGGGGAAGTGAAGCGTGTTCATCAGGGTGGTTCGGCGGCCACGGCAGCCATGGTCGTCAGCTTCGGTCATCTGACAGCAGCCCGACTCACATCAGGCCATCATAAAACGGTCTATATCAAACGTCTCAAACACCGTAGCGTTGACGGTAGGCCTGCACGGCGGGGCGGGCAGCCACCAAAGCAGGGTCTGACTGGCCGTCGAGGAAGCCCATCAAATCGGCCAGCGTGGCGATGGCCACCACGGGCAGGCCGTATTGGTTCTGCACCTGCTGCACCGCGCTCTCGGCGGCGTCCTGGCCGTTGGCGGTGGCCTTTTCCTGGCGGTCTAGGGCGATGGTGACGCCGCAGGGCGTGGCGCCAGCGGCCTTGATCATCTCGATGGATTCACGCACAGAGGTGCCCGCCGAGATCACGTCGTCGATGATGAGCACGCGGCCTTTCACGGGTGCGCCCACCAGGGTGCCGCCTTCGCCGTGGTCCTTGGCTTCCTTGCGGTTGTAAGCGAACGGCAGGTTGTGACCCAGGCGGGCCAGCTCGATGGACACGGCCGCCGCCAGGGTGATGCCCTTGTAGGCAGGGCCGAAGAGCATGTCGAACTGGAGGCCCGAGGCGACCAACCGGCGTGCATAGAATTCGGCCAGGCGGCCCAGCTTGGCGCCGTCATCGAACAGGCCGGCGTTGAAGAAATAAGGCGACAGCCGGCCTGCCTTGGTCTTGAACTCCCCGAAGCGCAACACCCTCGATTCCACGGCGAAGGCCACGAAATCCTGGGCCAGGGTGTCTTGTGCGGGGGTGTTGCTCATGATGGTGGTGCGCTGTGTTTCGACTGGTCTCTTTCAACCTCAATGGCATCCGTTCGGCGGCCAACAAGGGCATGCTGCAGTGGGCCGAAGGCCACGGCGCCGATTGTATGGGCGTGCAGGAACTCAAGGCCCAGGCCATTGACCTGACCCCCCAACTTCAAAATGTGGCGGGCATGCCCGGGCATTTCCACCATGCTGAAAAGAAGGGCTATTCCGGCGTGGGGCTCTACAGCCGCATCGAGCCCTCTGACCTCATCGTGGGCCTGGGCGCATCCGACAACGGCGAGTTCGACGCCGAAGGCCGCTACGTGGAAATGCGCTTCGACAAGCCCGGGCGCAAGCTCTCCATCATCAGTTGCTACTTCCCCTCTGGCTCCAGCAGCGAAGAGCGGCAGGAGGCCAAGTTCCGCTTCCTCGATGTGATCGAGCCCCACCTGGCGCGGCTGCGCGGCGAGCGCGAGTTCATCCTCGTGGGCGACGTCAACATCGCCCACCACGAGCGCGACCTGAAAAACTGGAAGGGCAACGTGAAGAACTCCGGCTTCCTGCCCGAGGAACGCGCCTGGATGACCAAGCTGCTAGCGCCAGATGGCGGCACCCGCCTGGTCGACGTCTACCGCAGCCTGCACCCCGAGACCACCGACGAGTGCTACACGTGGTGGAGCAACCGGGGCCAGGCCCGCGCCAAGAACGTGGGCTGGCGCATCGACTACCACCTGGCCACCCCGGCACTGGCCCAGACCGCCAAAGCCAGCGCCATCTACAAAGACCAGTGGTTCAGCGACCACGCGCCATTGACCATCGACTACGACTTCACAATTTGAGCGCAACGCAACGCCGGCCGCGAATCCTTTTGCCGCTTGCGCCCCTCTTTGCCATGGAAGCCCGCCACGGTGGCGGGCGCACGGAGGAGCACCGAAGCCATGCGCATGTCCCCTGACCTGTCGATCACCGACCTGCTGAGCCAGGCGCAAGCGGGCGATCAAACCGCACTGACGCGCCTGCTGAGCGAACTTCAACCCGACATCCGCCGCTACGCGCGCCGGCAATGCCACCGGGCCTCCGTGCTGGAAGACGTGGTGCAGGAGGCGCTGATCGTCGTCTACCGCAAGGTGGGGCAGGTGCGCAGCGCGCAAGCACTGGGCGGCTGGCTGCTGACCGTCGTCACCCGCCTGTGCATGCTGCCGGCGCTGATGCTCAGCCGGGGCATCGAGGAGCTGAGCGACACCGACGAGGCGAAGCGGTTCGCGGCGGTGCCGGTGGACGACCTGCGCATCGACCTGGCGCGGGCCATGGAGTCCCTGCCCGCCACCCACCGCGAAGTCGTGCTGCTGCGTGATTTCGAGGAGTTGACGATCAACGAGATCGCCACGCGCCTGGGCATCACCCGCGAAGCCACAAAAAGCCGGCTGCACCGCGCGCGCTGCCTGCTGCGTGAGTACCTCGTCAACCAGGAGGCGGCATGACGGCCTACCAGTCTCCCCAGGACCTGCGCCATGGCGCCGACCTCGTCAGGCTCGCGCCCACCGAGGCGAACGCCTTCCTGGCCTTCGACCACGCGGCCAAGCGCGAGGACGGCCACTTGCCGGCAAAGACGCGCGAACTCGTTTCACTGGCCGTTGCCTTGACCACCCAGTGCGCCTACTGCCTCGACGTGCACACGCGCGCCGCCAAGAAGGCGGGCGTGACGGCGGAGGAGCTCGCCGAGGTGATCGCGGTGGCGGCGGCGGTGCGCGCCGGCGCGACCATGGCGCACGGCACCTTCGCGATGCGCTTGTTCAGTGAAGCGAACACCGGCAGCGGCGGCGCGCCGCCGTGATCACACGGCAGGCCGCGTCACTTGCCGCGCCTCTTGTCCTGGTTCAGTTCAAACCCGACTGGCTCAGCCCGAACTCCTGGTCTTTCGAGCCCGGCACGTTGCGGAAGGCAACGTTGACGCGATTCCAGCCGTTGATGGCCATGACGCGAAAGGTCAGCTCGGAGAGTTCGACCTCGGAGAGCTGCTCGCGCGCCTCGGCGTAGAGCGCGTCCGGCACGCCATGGGCGTCCAGCCGGGTCAGGGCCTCGGTCCAGGCGAGCGCGGCGCGTTCACGCGGCGTGAACAGGGGCGACTCGCGCCAGATGGCGATGTGGTGCAAGCGCAAGGCACGTTCGCCATGCACGTGCGCCTGCTTGACGTGCATGTCCAGGCAGAACGCGCAGCCGTTGAGTTGCGAAGCGCGGATGTCGATGAGGTGGGCCAGCGTCGGCTCCAGCTTGATGGACAGGGAAAAGTCGAGGAACTTCTTGAACAGCTGGGGCGACAGCTTCATGTAGTCGGCGCGGGGCTGGGGGGCGGATACGGGAGCGTCTTGGCTCATGGCGATTTTTCCTTTTGCGCTTTTGTGCGTTTGCACGTTTGCGCGGCTTAAGTGGTTGGCGGAGCCGGTGCGCTCACCGGCCCTCATCCACAAGACGACGCAGCACGTGGCTTTGTGACATCGGCGGACGAAAAGCCAAGGTGCCTGGTTCGCAGCCAGGTCCGTGACGCCTCACACAGCCAGCGCCGCCAGCAAGCCCTTGAGCTTCTCTGGATTGCGCTGGATGTAAAGCGCCCCGATGCGGCCCGGCTCGTCCACCGATGGCGCCAGCACCATGGCCTGCACGAGGCGTCCGCCCTCGAGGTCATCGAAGACCAGGCAGCCAGGCATGCCGTTGAGCCAGACGGCCTCCAGGCGCCAGCCCTGGCTGGCTGGCATGCGCGCGAAACCGATGAAGGCGCGGGCGATGCGTTCGCCGCCTTGCAAGGGCCTGGGCACGGCGCTGACCACGCCGCCGCCATCGGCCAGCATCAGCGCATCGGCGCTGAGCAATTGCGCCAAGGCATCGACATCTTGCGAGCGCACGGCCTGGCTGAAGGCTTGCCACAGCCTGTGCCCATCGGCACGCGTGACCTCGCGGCGCGGCGCCTCTTCCTTCACTTTTCTGCGAGCGCGGCTGCTGAGTTGCCGGCAGGCGGCCGGACTGCGTCCCAGGTGCTCGCCGATTTCGCCGAAGTCGAGGTCGAACACGTCGTGGAGCAGGAAAGCGGCCCGCTCCAGCGGAGACAGGCGCTCAAGCGCAAGCATGAGGGCCACCGACACGTCCTGAGCGAACTCGGCCTGAGACTGCGGATCGGGGGCGGTCTTGCCAAAAGCCTCGTCGTCCAGCCAGGGCTCGGGCAGCCAGACGCCGACGTAATGCTCGCGGCGAGCGGCGGCCGAACCCAGCCGGTCCAGGCACAGGTGCGTGACCATGCGGGACAAGAACGCGCCCGCGTGCCGGACTTCGGCCTCGTCCTGCTCGGCCCAACGCAACCAGGCCTCCTGCACGATGTCCTCGGCCTCGGCCACCGAGCCGAGCATGCGGTAGGCCAGTGCGCGCAAGGCGCGGGCGTGCTCGCGCTGGTAGCGCCGGGCGCGTTCGGCCTGGGCTTCGGCCGGGTTTGGCGGGGTGGACTCGGTCATGCGGGGATCAGTCTGGTCAGGGCGCTCGTTGCCTGTCGCGGCCAAGTCGGCGCGAGGTCACCGCCATGAACCTCGGCGTGATGGACAACGGGCGGCGAGCCGGACGGCAACAAGGCGGCCTCAGTTGGCGTGCGAACCGGGCAACCCACGCCAAGGCGGCGCCGGGATGCGCTCGGTTTCCCCCGGGACTGGTGCGAACCGGCCTGCGGCCCAGTCGGCCACCGCCTGCTCGATCAAGGCCGGATCGTGGGAAACGAAGTTCCACCACATGCGCACCGGCTGGGCCAGGGGCTGTCCGCCGACCAGCACCAGGCGCGCCCCGTGCTGACCGGCCTGCAAGACCACCGCTTCGCCAGCAGGCAGCACGGCCATGTCGCGCGGCGCCAGCACTTCGCCATCCACGGTGAGGGCATCTTCGGGGCTGAAGATCGCTTGTTCTTCGGCCAGCGGCGGCAGGGTCCAGCTCGTGCCGGGCGGCAGGGTGATGTCCAGGTAAAGCGTGGGCGACGCGGTGCGCACGGGGCTGCGCACGCCGAAGGCCTCGCCCACCAGCACGCGCACTGACACGCGCACCGGCGACTCGCTGCCCGATGGGCCCGACCCGCCCGCGTCCAACGTGACGTGCGGCAGGTCTGCCGCCGCAACGTGCTGAAACGAGGGCTCACAGCGGGCCTGATCCGGCGGCAGCGCCACCCACAATTGCAGGCCATGCAGGCGGCGCGGGTGGCCGCGCTCGGCCTCGGGCACGCGCTCACTGTGCGCCACACCCCGGCCCGCCACCATCCAGTTGATGGCACCGGGCGTGATGGTCTGCTGCGTGCCCAGGCTGTCGCGGTGCAGGAAGCCGCCTTCGAAGAGGTAGCTCACCGTCGCCAGCCCGATGTGGGGATGGCAGCCGACATCGGTGTCCAGCTCGGGCGGCAAGGTCACCGGCCCGAAGTGATCAAAAAAAATGAATGGTCCGACCGAGCGTTTCGCCGCTGCGGGCAGCACCCGGCGCACGGTCAGGGCGCCGGCCAGGGTGGTCTCGTGCCCCTTGAGGCGCAAAAAACGATCCCTTGCGGGCGAATCGGCGGCGCTCACGCAACGCTCCCGGGCTCGGCCAGCGCCGTCTGCACATCGATCTCACCTTCGAAAATGCGGTGGATCGGGCACTTGTTGGCGATCTCCAGCAGCTTCGCGCGTTCGGCCTCGCTCACGTCGCCTTCGATGCCCACGGTGCGCACGAGCTGGTAGCGCACCCGGCCCTGTTCATCGCGCGATTCGGTGTGCTCAACGCGCACTTTCAGGTCGGTGACGGGCAACTGGCGGCGGCGGATGTAGAGCTCCAGCGTCAGCGCCGTGCAGGCCGCGAGGGAAGAATCGAGCAGGTCGTGCGGGTCCGGGGCGAGGTCGCCCGAACCCAGGGCCTTGTCGACATCGGAAAGCCAGGCGTGGCGACCGTTGCTGAGCGTGGTCAGGGCGCCATTGGCGCGGTGCAGGGTGGCTTCGACGGTCATGGGGTCTCCAAAGGTGCCTGCCCGGTTCGGTGGCAGGCAAAGGCTGCGGATGGCGATGGGCCCATCATGGCCGACAAGCACCCACGCCGTGGTTCGCGGCTTTCGCACCCGGGCTTCAAAAACATCGAATGGTGGCCGGGCCCTGCCCATTTGCGTCCCTCGCCCCTCGCCCCTGGGTGGATTGGGTCATCGACTTCCCAGGAGCCGACGGGTACAATCACCGGTTGCCCAGATCAGCTTGGGCGAACAAATTCTCGGATCAATCCTTTTAACTCTCCAACCCATCCAAGCCCTCACAGGAGTCACCTTGGCCAAAGAAGAACTGATTGAAATGAGCGGCAAGGTCGATGAAGTGCTGCCTGACTCACGCTTTCGTGTCACCCTCGACAACGGCCACACGCTGATCGCTTACTCCGGCGGCAAGATGCGCAAGAACCACATCCGCATCCTCGCTGGTGACAAGGTGTCGCTTGAGATGTCGCCCTACGACCTGACCAAGGGCCGCATCACCTACCGGCACATCGAGAACCGCGGCCCCACGCCAGGCTTCACGCCCGGCGCGCGTAAGCGCTGACACGGCTGATACAGCTGAACACAAATCGGTGGTCAAGGCCGAAGCCATCTGGCCGAAGACAAGGCTTGCAGCCTGTTTCCCACCGGTTAGCGCGCTTGTCGAGTCGCGCAATCACTCCTGAGTCAGTCCCGACAGGGGCGATGCAGGCTGCCTCACCGAGGAGCCTCCATGCATCGTCCCAGCCGCTTGTGGTCCATCCTGGGCCTTTCTCATCCGGCTTTCCCACCGGTTTCCCACCGGATGCAACGTCCAGGCGTTTCGTGCCTGGCGCGGTTGACACGCTCCATCTGCCGCCCGGTTTCAGCAGCCGGCCTCTTGGCGGCCACCTTGCTATCGACCGCGCCCGCTGGCGCGCAGGCGGGCGAACCGTACGTCAAGGTGGGCCTGCCCGGCATCGTCGTGGGTTATGCCCACACGGTGAACGACCAGCTCGGCCTGCGCGTCGACGCGGGCACCACGGGCCGCATCTCGCGTGACCGCACCGAGTCCGGCGTGCCTTACCGCGAGCAACTGAAATACGACCGCGTTGGCCTGTTTGGCGACTACCGGCCCTTCGGCGGCCGCTTCCGCCTGACTGCCGGCCTGACCGTCAACGACGCCTCGGCCAAGCTCGACAGCCGCTTTGATGGCGCCACCTCGGTGACGATCAACCAAACCACCATCACCCCCTCGGCGGCCGACTACTTCCGGGCCCGCGTGAAGATCCCGCGCCTGACGCCTTACTTCGGCATCGGCTGGGGCCACGAACCCCGTGAGAGCGGGTTCGGCTTCGTGGCGGATGTCGGGGTGTCCGTGGGCAAGGCCAAGCTCACCGTCGATCAGAACCTGACAGAGAACCACCCCGGCCTGATCAGCCAGGAGGACGTGGACGTCGAAACCCGCGAACTCAAGGACAAGGTCGGCAAGGTGCGTGTGCTGCCTCACCTGGCCGTGGGGATGAGCTACCGCTACTGACGCCCGCGCCGACAGCGAGCGCTCGGGCAGGACGCGGCGGCTTGCATCACAACAGCGCCGCTCCGACGTTCACCATCAGCGCCAACAAGGTGGCGTTGAAGAAGAAGGCCAGCACGCAGTGCACCAGGCCGACGCGACGCATCTCGCCGCTGCCGAAGGACACGTCCGCCGTCTGCGCCGACGTGCCGATGACCGCCGCCACGTAGAGAAAGTCGAAGTAGTCAGGCTGCCGGGTGTCAGGGAACACCAGGCCGGGCGACGGGTCGGACGGCGAGGCCTGGTAGTACTCGTGGGCATAGTGCAGCGCGAACATCACCTGCGTGAAAGCCCAAGAGGTCAGCACCGTGGCGGCGGCCAGGCCGATGTGCAGCGTGCGAGCAAGGCCCGTCTCGTTGCGGGCCACCGCGAGCTCGGCCACGATGGCACCGAGGCTGGCCAATGCCGCCAGCACCACGAGGGCGAGGATCATCGCCGCGCCGTCGTCTTGCGAGGGCGCGCGCCTGCGCATGTCGTCGTGTGACGAACGCGCCATCATCAGCGTGGCCAGAACCAGGTAGCACGCGGCCCCGGCGTTCCAGCCGACCAGCCAGCGCGTGACCTCGCGCGCCTCCACGCCGAACCAGGGCCAAGCCAGCGCCACCCCGCTGCCGAACAAGGCAGAAGCCGCCAGCCGGGGGCGCGCACGCAAACTGCGCAGGAATGAAAACACCATGCGGCGATGATGCCCGAAGAAGCCGCCATGGCTGGATGCCCGGCTGACTCGCCAACGCCCCGGGGCGCAATCGGCGCTAACATCGTGCGGTCATGCCCGCGAACTACGCACGCTACCTCGTCGGCCGCCACCGCAGCGTCCAGGCCAACCGCCAGCTCGGCTGGACCCTGGCCTTCGTCGCGGGCGCCATCAACGCGGGTGGCTTCCTGGCGGTGCACCAATACACCTCGCACATGACCGGCACGGTTTCGTCCTTGGCCGACAACCTGGCGCTGGGCCACCTCGATCTGGTCATCGACGGCATCGTCGGCGTGCTGTCTTTCCTGGCTGGAGCCATGTGCAGCGCGCTGATGGTGAACTTCGCGAGGCGACGCCAACTCAGCAGCGAGTTCGCGCTGCCGCTAATGCTGGAGGCCTTCCTCATCCTGTGCTTCGGCCTGCTCGGCTCACGCCTGAGCGAGTTCGAAGGCCTGCTGGTGCCTTTCACCGTGGTGCTGCTGTGCTTCATCATGGGCTTGCAGAACGCCGTGGTGACCAAGCTGTCTCACGCCGTCATCCGCACCACCCACATGACCGGCATCGTGACCGACCTGGGCATCGAGCTGGGCAAGGCCTTGTACTGGAACCGTCGCGAGGACGAGCCCCCCGTGCGCGCCAACTTCGAACGCATGACCGTGCTCGGCGGCCTGCTGCTGGCTTTCACGGGCGGCGGCGTGATTGGCGCGTATGGGTTCAAGTTCGTGGGCTATGCGTCCACGGTGCCGCTGGCGGTGTTGCTGGCGGCGCTGGCGCTGGTGCCGGCGTGGGATGACTTTCGCAACCGGGGCGCCAGACTGTCAAGGTGATTCGGTCTGCACAAGGCATTCGGCCATCGCCGGAGACGCCTGGCAACGTGCCTTCTTCATCAGGTTCAGCGTGCGCCAACTGTAGAGGCCGGCCTTCGCCCCGTCGATGCGCCCCTCGCGCAGCACGTCCACATAAGGCTGTACCTGATCGGGCGGCAGCTCGTACCAGAAGCGGTCCGGCACCTCGGCCTCGGCTCGCTGGATGACCTTCAACGCCCACTCGTGCAGGCCAGCCCAGTACACGCGAGATGGCGCCCCGAGAGACGCCGGGACCTGCGCACGGTTGAAGATGAGCTGCAGCGTCGGGATCATGACTGGCATGCGCAGCACGCCGCCCTTGCTGCCCATGCCCCGGGCCAACTCGAAGGGCCTGAAAGTGACCGCTGGCATGTGGATGAGATCGACCAGGCCGTTGTTGAACTTGGCGCCCACATTGGTCACGTCCGACGAGATCGCCTGCGCGCCCATTTTCTGGACCAGCATGGCCTGGACACGGTCATGGTCGAAGACAGCCACCCGCTTGCCCGCAAGGCTGTGGGGTGTGATTTCGAAACGCTCGCGCATCATCGGGTAAGCCGCGCCAACCGGCATGATGCCCCCCACCTCGTAACGCCCTTCGATCATCAGTGAGGCGGCCTGTGGCGCCGCAAACACTTGGATGATCTTGCGCAGCACCTCGTAGCTGGCCGCAAGGTCGACCTTGCCATCACGCACCACCACGGCGGAGCCCAAGCTGTCGAGCGAGCCCGTGACCTGATTGAAGGACCGCGCCCGAAAGCCAGTGAGGATGGCTGCAGCGCACTGGCCGACGCGGAAGTCCTCGGCCACCACCCGCTCATCGGTGAAGGTGCGCACCTCAAAATGCACACCTTCGCGGGCCATCGCTGCGGCGTAGTCTTGGGCCAGTGCGTGCACATCGCCTCCCTTGCCGAGCAGGTCCCAGGCGCACAGCAGCGGGCCAGCCCACGCAGACCCGCTGAGCCCCATCAAGAAGGCCACGGCCCAACGATGGCTTGTCGAATTCATGATCCCTCCTCGGTTGATGCGGATCAACGCTGTCGAGCGATGCGCCCCGAGATGCGGGCGTCAAACAACTTGACAGACAAGCGAACGAATTTACACTCCGCGACCATGCCATTGTCCGTTCGTCGTCGCATCACCTGGATCGCCGCCCTGGCCGTCCTGATGATTGCGCTCGCGCCGGCCATCTCGCAATGGCTGCTGGCGCAACGCAACCCAGGCCTGAGCTGGGTGGCGGTGTGCTCGAGTACCGGCATGCGCTGGGTCGCTGTCGGCCAGGCCACACCCGATCACCCAGCTGATCAACAAGGCCTGCATGCCCAGTCGCATTGCCCGGCCTGTGTGCTGCATGCCCATGACATGGGCCTGCCCCCCCAGCCCCTGCGCGTGCAGGCGCTGAACACCGAACGGGAGGCCCTGCCCTTCCTGTTCCTGCATGCGCCCCGCCCGCTTGCGGTGTGGTCGCCTGTGCTCGCCCGCGCCCCGCCGGCCGTGGTCTGAGAACACACCCTTCCCCTTTTTATTTTTATCTTGATCGATCACCGCTTGCGCGCGTGAGGCCTGGGTGCGTCCTGGCCCGCGTCAGCGTCTGCGCGTGACGGGAGCTTTCACCATGAACAAGCAAACCACCTTCCGCACCGCCGCCCTCGCCTTGGTGCTAGGCACCTTTGCCAGCGTTGCATCGGCCCATGGCAGCCTCGATGGCGAATCGCTGTTGATTGAATACGGCGTTGACTTCGGCTCAGGCTTCACGGCCTTGAGCAGCCGCACGGTCACCGTGGGCAGCGGGCTCGAAGTCAGCGGCTGGCCGCTCAGCAGCGCCAAGGACATCCGCTGGAACATCGATTTCAGCGGCGCCAACATCGCCTTCACCTACGTGGGCAACGACGACTTCATGAACGTCGGCACCTTCGCGATGCAGGGCTTTCGCATCAGCGGCATGCCCTTCGAAGTCGAAGGCGCGCTCGTCACGAACACGGAGTACGTGCCCAACGTGAAGGGCAACCTGATCGAGGGATTCGACCCGACCACGGACCTGAGCTTCACGCCCAGGACGGTGTCGGTCAACCTCAACGAGTCGATGTACCACCACCACGCCATGACCGGCATGGGCGACCCGGTGCGCGATGCGATCAAGCTGCACCTGCACCTGGCGCCCGCCGTGCCTGAGCCATCGGGCTGGTTGCTGGGCGGCATCGGCTTGCTGGGCGTGGGCGTTCTGCGTCGGCGCAGCGTTGGATGCCGCGCTTGATGCCGACGGCCCGATGAGGGCCTGACAGAAGCTTGCCAAGCTCCACCGTCCCCGCCGCCGCTGTGGCGGGGACGGCCTGCGGCATGCATGCGCCAACGCATTCATCACCCACGCAACGATGTTCAACTTCAGGAAGTTCAACCACCTCTGCCATGGGGCAACGGCGATGGTCCTGTCAGCCCTGCCCACCCTGTCGAGCGGCGAGACACTCACCGACGAAGCGACCTTGCCGGAGATCAGGGTGCAGGCCAGCAGCCCATCGGATCCCTTGCGCCCCAGCCTGCGCATCCACGGGCAGGACACGCAAGACGACCCCGCCGAGCAACTGCGCCAGGTCAACGGCGTGCGCGTGATGCGGCAGGCCGGCACCGCCGGGCTCGTGTCGGTGCAAGGCTTGAGCGGCTCGCGCGTGCCGGTGCTGCTCGATGGCTTGTCGATCGATGGTGCCTGCAACCATGGCATGGACCCGGCCACGTCTTACCTCACGCTCGACAGCATCGACCGCCTCACGGTGCTCAAAGGCCCGACCACCGTGCGCCACGCGGGGGTCTTCGCGGGTGCGGTGCTGGCCGAGCGCGTCCAACCCACCACCGATGCACCAGCCAGCATGGCATTGCAAGCGCAAGTGGGCCGATTCGGCGAACGCATGCTGGCCGCTGAAGCCCTGCTCAACACCGAGCCGCTGTGGGCACGCGTCAACAGCCGCCGCAGCGAACGCGACGACTACCGCGACGGCCAGGGTCGCAGCGTGCCCTCGCGCTTCAACAAGCGACAGAGCATGGCCGACTTCGGCTGGCGCATCGGCCAGCACGACACCCTGACCGCCGAGGTGGCGCAAAGCGATGGCGAGGCCGTCTACCCCGCCTTCCACATGGATGGCACGGCCTTCCGCCAGAACCGCCTGGGCGCCGGCTGGCAGGCCCGCGAACGCCTGCCGTGGCTGGAGCTGATCGAGGTGCGCGCCATGGAGCAGCGCATCCGCCACGCCATGGACAACCACAGCCTGCGCGAGATGGAGCCGCTGAGCTACGACGGCGAAGCTCGCATCCGCGAGGACATGTTCCAGGACGTCAACCGGCGCCAAGTCAAGGCCGAGGCCGTGATGCGCCCGGCAGATGACCAGCGCCTGACGGTGGGCACCCAATGGGCGCGCGACGACCACGATGCCGTCAACCACCTCAGCAGCGAAGCCTGCGTGGATTTTGGCTTGCCCATGTGCTTCACGCAGGACCCGGGGCCGCAACCCTTCTACCAGGTTCGCCAGCGCAAGCGCGGCGTGTACGCCGAATGGAGCCTGGAACTCGACGCCTGGCAGCTGACCCTTGGCAGCCGGCGCGACCACGTTGGCACGCGCACGGGCGCCATCCGGTCTTTCGCCGTCAACCCGGTGGTGAAGTCAGGCGAGAACGGGCGCACCGAGCATGAACTGAACCAGCAGGTGGCCCGCCTGGACTGGCGTTGGGATGCGGCCTGGCAGGCCCACCTGGCATGGGGCCAGGCCCAGCGCGCACCCGACCCCATCGAGGTGGGCAGCGTGGACGCCTTGCGCTTGAACCCGGAAACCAACCGCGAGTTGCATGCCGGGGTGAGCGGTGCTTCGGGAGCATGGCAATGGGGGGTCGATGCCTTTCACAGCCGCATCGACGACTTCATTTTGCTGACCAGCGGCACGACCGCGCGCAACGTGCAGGCACGCCGCGTCGGCTGGGAGCTCGAAGGCCGATGGCGATGGGCCAGCGGTTGGTCGAGCGGCGCCGCATTCAGCCGCGTGCGCGCGGACAACCTGAGCGAACGCCGCCCGCTGGCCCAGACACCGCCCGACGAGTTGCGCCTGAACACCGACTGGCGCGAAGGCCCCTGGCAGGCGCGCATCGAATGGCGCGGCGCCGCCCGGCAAGACCGCTACGCGTTCAACCAGGGCAACACCAACGGCCTCGACCTCAACGAGGCCACGCCGGGCTTCAGCGTCGTCAACGCCTCGGTGCGACGGCAACTGCCCTGGCAAGCCAGCATCGCCATCGGCGTGGACAACGTCTTCGACCGCGCCTACGCCGAACACATCAACCACAGCGTCGACCGCAGTTGGGCCGCGCAGGGCTCCAGCAGCACCAGGGTGCCCGAGCCCGGGCGGCGCTGGTGGTTGAAGTGGATTCAACGACTTTGACTTTGATGGCAGGATGAGACCCTGCGTCCACCCGTGTTCAACCAGGAGACCAACATGAGTTCACACCGCTTTGCCCCCCTCGCATCCGCCATCGCCGCGCCGCTGCTCGCCGCCACGCTGGCCACCGCGGCGTTCAGCGCCCACGCCCAAGTCGATGTCAGCAACGCATGGGTGCGCGCCACGGTGCCAGGTCAACAGGCCACCGGCATGTTCGCCACGCTCACCGCCAAGCAGGACAGCACGCTCGTGAGCGCCAGTTCGCCGGTGGCCAGCGCCGTCGAAGTGCACGAGATGAAGATGGAAGGCGACGTGATGAAGATGCGCGCCGTGCCCGCGCTGCCCCTGCCCGGTGGCCAGGCCGTGGCGCTCAAGCCCGGCTCCTACCACGTGATGCTGATGGGCCTGAAGAAGCCGCTGCCTGATGGCGGCACGGTGCCCGTCAAGCTGGTGGTGGAGGATGCACAGAAGAAGCAGACCACCATCGACCTCAAGGTGCCGGTGAAGAAGGCCGGGCCGGCCCAGGCGGCGGAAGAACATGGGCATGAGCACCACCAGCATTGAAGCTGACGGGGTGCGCCCCGCCCGCTCACGCGCGTGCAAGCGTGCCCTCAGACGTGAGCCTCAGAAACGCACACTGGCCGTGAGATGGGCCTGCCGCCCCGGCATGGGGTAGTAGGTCTGGCTGTAGGCCAGCGTGCTGTAGCGCTCGTTGAGCAGGTTGCTCACACCGAGCGCCAGTTCCAGGTCATCCAGCCGATGCCTCACCACCGCGTCGACCACCTGGTAGGCGCGCAATCGCGCCAGCGGCGGGTTGTCTGCATCGGTGGCGTTGCCATCGCGGCGCGGCCCCACATGGCGCACAGAAAGAGCCGCCTGCCACGCGGTGCTCGGCTGCCAGTCCAGCGTGAGGCTGGCCGTTGTTCTCGCCACCAGCGGGATGTCGCCCGAGCGGCCGGCCAGGCTGGGCACCAGGTAGCTGAGCATGCCGTTCAGGCGCCAGCCACGCGCCGGCTGCCACCGACCCGCGAGCTCGATGCCCTGGCGGCGTGAGGCCTCGTCGCGGTTGCGATTGACCTCGTCGCCATTGGGTTCACGGCCGTAGTAGATCTCGTCCTGCAGGTGCAGGTCGAACCAGGTCATCGACCATGAAAGCCGCTCGCCCGCTCGCTGTCGCCAGCCCAGTTCCTGCGTCACGCCGCGCTGCGGCCGCAGGTTCTGCGCGGCCTTGTTGAGTTCATCGAGGTTGGGCGCGCGGAAGGTGCCGTTGCGACGCGCGAAGAAGCTGGTGTCGGCGCCCGGCTGCCAGACGACGCCAAGCTCGCCCAACCGGTTGAACCAGTCGCCAGCCATGGGCGCCTGCGTGTCTTCGTAGGCATAGGGCGAACACACCAGCACCGGGAAGGGCGCAAAAGCGCAATCGCGCGACCACTGCTGGGTTCGACGTGTCGACTCGAAGTGATCCCAGCGGGCGCCGGCCTGAACAGTGATCGCCGAATGTGGGCTCAAGGTCGTCGCCAACGTCCAGGCGTTGGAAGCGGCCTCACCTTGCAGACGCGTGTGGTCTGGAGCGCTGGAGGGACGGTCCCAGCGCGCGTACTCGCCGTCCATTCGGCTCCAGCCCAGCGACACCTCCTGCCTGCGGCCCGCCAGGTCGAAGCCCACACGGTGCTTCAGTTGGTGATCCCAGCGCTCGGAGGTGGTGAGTTGTTCCTGCTCGGACAGCGGTCGGCTGGCATCAACGCCGATGTAAAAGGGGTTGCGCCGCTCGCGGTGGCTGCTGGTCCAGGTGAGCTGGCCGAGCGTGCCGAAGTCGAGGCTTGCACCCAGGTCTTGTCGATCCAGCTCCGTGCGTCCGCCGTCCAACGGGGCCTGGGTCGAGCGCAATTCACGCTCGCTGCCCGACTCGAATACGTCGCGCGAGACCGGGCCAGGCAAGCCGTAGCGGTCACGCTGTCGGGTGGCGCGCGCATGGGCATCGGCTTTCACGTCGCCGAGGGAGGCCTGCCAGCGCAAGGTGAGTGCCGAACGCGTGCTGTCGAATTCGCTGTTGTTGCGCCAGCCGGGTTCTTGCCCACGGTGCAGTTGCAGCACGGGCGTCCAGGCGCCGATCCGGGTCGCGAGTTGGAGATCACCAATGCGTTCACCCAGGGTGCCCACGCGCACCTGTGCTCGCCCGCGACGTTCGCCATCGTCGAGCTCGGGCAGGGTGTTGATGCGTACCACGCCGGCCACCGCGCCACTGCCGTGCTCAATGGCGCCGCCGCCACGCACGACTTCGATCTGGCGCACATCGCTCAGCGACAGCGATGACAAGTTGGCACCTGAAAGATCGTTCTCGTTGAGGACCACGCCGTCGACCACGATCAACACGTTGCTGCCGGCGGACTCGCCCATGCCACGCATGTCCAGTGTGGCGCTGCGGTCGTTGCCGAAGTAGCTTTGCAGCGGCAGGTTGGCTTCGGTGGCCAGCAGGTCGGCCACCGAGCTCGCGCTGGAGCGAGCGATGTCGCGCGCGGTCAGCACCGTGACGTTGCGCGCGGCGTCGGCCGATGGCGCAGCGGCTTCGGAGCCAGCTTGTGCACGCACGCGGACCTCGGGCAAGGTCGCCTCGGCGTCCACCACCTGCTGCCCAGGCCGTTGCTCAATCGGTGGCGCGGGCGACGTGCCCGCGCCCTGCGCCAAGGCAGCCCCCCAGATCCATGGCCACAGCACACCTGTCGCCATGGCAATGGCCGGCCTCGGCCAGATCGCCGGCAGCGCCCGCCGCCCCGCAGCACCCGCAGCACCCGCAGCACCCGCAGCACCCGGAGCGCGCGGGCCGCGCCTCATCGCTGCGCCCGGCGACGCAGGCCGATGACGCCCACCACCCCCACCAACATCATCGCCAGCGACGAGGCTTCGGGCACAGCACTCACGGCTGACACCGCCAGGTTGTCGATGGCGAAGTAGGCCGGCGTGTTCATGCCGAACGAGCCCACGTCAGAAGAGGTCAACTCGAACTTGAGCGAGGTGACCGTGCCGAGCGAGCTCAGGTTCACGCTGGTCCAGTTGCTGACCACGTGGTCCAGGCTGTTGTCGGCGAAACGGTAATCGGCCAGGTAGAAGTCGACGCGGCCGGTTTCCTGGCCGGTGGTGTTCAGGCCGATGAAGGTGAGCTTGAGGAAGTCGGCGTCGTTGCCGCTGTCGCCGCCGAACTTCTTGGCGAATGAGTCGCCTTGCAGCATCGACAAGGCCGCGTACGTGGTGTTGGTGACGTCCACGCTTTCGACCACGGAGGGCGCGTCCAGGCTGATCACGGGCGAGCCGATGTAGGCCAGCGCGTAGTTGGCCGAACCGCCCGCGCCCGAGCCGGCGTAGGCGCTGAACTGGTTCTCGAAGCCCGGCGTGGTGGTGTCGGTTTCGTTGGAGTAGGTCCAGCCGCTCCAGCAGCAGCCGCCGCCGTAATCGGTGAAGTCGTGGTTGAAGCTGGCGGCGCCGCTGGTGAACTGGGCCGAGGTGCCGGGGAAGAAGTGGCTGTTCGCGCTCAGCGGCAGGTCGTCGAAGGTGCTGACGGTCACGGCGGCTTGCGCGCCCGAGGCCAGGCCGGCTGCCAGCAGGGCAGCGGCGATGCGGGAGGTGTTCATGATGATGGGTCTTTCGGATTCGGTTTGGAGGACGGCTCAGGCTGCGCGGCGACGACGGCGCTGCAGCGCGCCCATGGCCAGCAGGCCCGCACCCATCAGCGCCCAGGTCTCGGGTTCGGGCACCGGCGCAAAGTGGATGACGCCGACGGCATCGAGATCGAAGCCGCCGCTGCCGGTGGTGGGGTACGGGTCATAGATCGGGTGCGGGCCGCCGTACTGCGCGGGGTAGTTGTCGAACTCCTGGCCACGGCCGACCACGTCGACGATGCGCACGTAGCGCACGTTGTCCACGTCCAGGCCCGCCTTGCCGGCCAGCGAATCCAGGTCGAAGGGCGTGCCGAAACCCTGGCGGTACTTGCCGGCCAGGCCATCGATGTTGGTCGGGTCGATGCTGCCGAAGCCGCCCACCGGCGCGGGGGTGAACGAGTAGCTGGGGAAGCGGAAGAAGTCGACGCCGTTGGATGAGACCTCGACGAAGCCCAGCTCCAGGAAAGTGTCGTTGAAGCTGTTTTCAAAGACCGCGAAGTCAGCACCCGCGCCGTTGTAGATGGCGCCATCGAAGGTCAGGGTGATGCGGCCAGCGTCGCCCAACACGACGATGTCGGTGGAGGTGCCTTGGGCCTTGCCCAGGGCCTTCTCGGGCGTTTTCCATTGCGCGTCGACGTTGGGACCCGGCTGGTAGTCCTGCCAGCCGGTGGCCCATTGCACGATGGCCGGGCTGTCCTTGCTGATGGCCGTGGAGCCGGGCTTGCCGGCGGCCGGGGCGAAAGGACCGGCCGCGTGGGCGGTGCCCAGGCAGGCCAGGGCCAGGGTGGCCGCGCAGGCCGGGACTGAGAGAAGCTTGAATCGCATGTTGTTCCTCCGGGCACCCACCATCCGTGGGCGCATTCGAGCCAACCGGCTGAACACAGCAGAGGAACAAGACAGCACGCGCACACCCGGTCGGGCCGCATGAAAAGGCCGAAGGCGTGTCGTCACCGCCTCGCCGCCCACCGCAGCAACCGGGTCCATGCTCCAGGCCGGTCTCCGGGCTCGCGAACGCCTTGTGGGCCAGCGATCCGCCTTCCCATGCTTCGCAGCACAGTGGCACCGTGGATCGCCTTGCTTCGCTTCACCGTTGCGGGGGCAGCGTCGGGATCAGCGAGCCTTGTTTGTCAAGCAAAAAGGCCCGCACACCGAACTTCCCGTTTCACCCTTGCAGACCGCTCGCGCGGCCCCAAGGACACCTGAGGCGGGGCGGATTGTAAAGCTGGCCCTGGGGTTTGCCCAGCCCCGCGTTCCGGGCCCCTGAACGGGCTCGGAACGTAGACTGGTGCTGGCGCGCTTGCGCCGCCCCCCCAATCAACACCCGCGCAGCGGCCCTCATGACGGCACCGACCCCGACCTACCTGCTCGCGCTCGACCAGGGCACATCCAGCTCACGCAGCATCCTCTTCACCCCCGAGGGGCGAATCGCGGCCATGGCCCAGCGCGAGCTAACGCAGATCTACCCGCAACCCGGCTGGGTGGAGCACGACGCCCGAGAGATCTGGCGCATCCAGCTCGAAACCGTGCGTGAGGTGCTGGCCCAGGCCGGCGCCACCGCCGCACAGGTGCGCGCCATCGGCATCACCAACCAGCGCGAGACCGTCGTGGTGTGGAGCCGCCGCACAGGCAAACCCATTCACAATGCCATCGTCTGGCAGGACCGGCGCACCGAAGCGTTCTGCGCCGATTTGCGCACCAACTTACGCACCGGCGAGCACGGCGAGGGCGCCGAGGCCTTCGTGCAGCAACGCACCGGCCTGCGCATCGACGCCTACTTCTCGGCCACCAAGCTGCGCTGGATCCTCGATCACGTCGATGGCGCGCGCGCGGCGGCTGAACGCGGCGAGCTGGCCTTCGGCACCATCGACAGCTGGCTGATCTGGTGCCTCACCGAGGGCCGCGAGCACCTCACCGACGTGAGCAACGCCTCGCGCACCATGCTCTTCAACATCCACACGGGTGATTGGGACGACGAGCTGCTCGCGCTGTTCGGCATCCCGCGCCCGATGCTGCCCGAGGTGCGCCCTTCGTCAGGCCATTTCGGCGACACCGGCTTGCTGGGTGGCGCTTCGCATGGGGGAGGGGCGCCAGGCGGCCGGCTGCCGATCGGCGGCGTGGCCGGCGACCAGCAGGCCTCCCTCTTCGGCCAGGCCTGCTTCCGCCCCGGCCTGGCCAAGAACACCTACGGCACCGGCTGCTTCATGCTGATGCACACGGGGCCACAACCCCAGGTCAGCCGCAACGGCCTGCTGACCACGGCCGCCGCCCAGCCCGACCGGCAAAGCGCCTACGCGCTAGAAGGCAGCGTCTTCATCGGCGGGGCGGTGGTGCAGTGGCTGCGCGACGGCCTGCACGCCATCCGCGCCTCAGGCGAGGTGCAGCAATTGGCCGAGAGCGTGCCCGATGCCGGCGGCGTGATCTTCGTGCCCGCCTTCACGGGCCTGGGCGCGCCTTATTGGGCAGGCGATGCGCGCGGCGCCATCCTGGGCCTCACGCGTGGCAGCACGGTGGCCCACATCGCGCGTGCGGCGCTGGAGAGCATCGCCTTCCAGAGCGCAGCCCTGCTCGAAGCCATGAGCCGCGACGCCGTGGCGCACGGCGGCTCGCCTGTCAGCGAGCTGCGCGTGGACGGCGGCGCCTGCGCCAACGACCTGCTCATGCAGATCCAAGCTGATTTGCTGGGCATCCCGGTGGTGCGCCCCAAGGTGATCGAGACCACCGCGCTGGGCGCGGCCTACCTCGCTGGGCTGGCCTGCGGCGTGTACCGAGACCTGGGCGAGCTCGAAGCCCAATGGCAGGTCGACCGCCGCTTCATGCCCACGCTTTCACGCGCCGAGGCCACCGCGCGCATGGCGCGTTGGGAGCACGCGGTGAGGCAGACGCTTGCGAATTGAGGCCCGGGCGAGTTCAGCGACCGCGCGAACGCGAAGAACCCCGGCCCACCATGAACCACACTGCGCCGTGCGCGGCCAAGCCGATGCCCCAGGCCCAGGCCACCACGCCAGCCCAGTTGAACTGCGACGACGTGGCCTGGTTGATGTAGAAAAGCCCGCCAACGACCGCCGCGTAAACAACGGCGTGGATGACGAGGCTGGTCTGGAGGAGCTTGTTCGGAGCGGCCATGGGTGACTTCGCAAATCTTCGAAAATGGTCGAGCCGCTATCATCCCCGGCGACGCCCGCGCAGACTTGCCCCTAAGCGCCAGCCGACTTGACCCGCCGTGCCGCATCGGCATCCCCCATGTCTCGAACCGCACCGCCAGGCGCCAAGCCACGCCCCCAGCCGCCCACGCCGCAAGCCCCCGAACCACCCGACTCCGACGCCTCCGCGTTGATGGCCTGGGTGTTGGCGGGCAAGCGCGCGGCCGAGCGCCGGGGCATCGACGCCGAGGCCCTGCTGCGCGAGGCGGGACTCGATTTGCATGCCCGGCCCGACCCGATGTCGCGCGAGTCCGCCGCCCGGGGCCTGGCCTTCTGGCAGCTCGCCATGCGCGCCGCCGACGACGAACTGCTGGGCGTGGATGTGGCCCTCGAATCGGTGCCCATGACCCTCAACGCCCTCGGCTACGCCTTCATGGCCTCCGAAAACCTGGGGCAGATGTACACCCGCGTGGCGCGCTATGCCCACGTCGTCACCGACGCCTGCGAGATCACCTTCGCACTCGAATCGCATGGCGGCGGCAGGCTGTCCATCAGCGGCGACCAGCGCCTGCTCGCCGGAGTCGACGCGCGCACCGCCTGGAGCCTGTTCGACTACGCCATGGTCAGCGTCGTGCGCGGCTCACGCCTGCTCTACGGCCGCGACTTCGCGCCGCTGGAGTTGCGCCTGCAACGCCCGCGCCCCCAATCACCCGAGCGCTATGAAAAACTGCTCGGCTGCCAGCCGCTCTACAACTGCGCGGACAACGCCGTGCTGCTCGACGCGGCCACATTGACCCGCCCGCTGGCCTTCGCGAACCAGGAAGTCGCCCGAGCCAGCGAAGAAGCCGTCGAGCGCCACCGTGCCCGCCACCAGCAGGATCGCGACGCCGCTGGCGCCCTGTCGGAGCGCCTGGCCGAGGTGCTGCGCGACCTGCTGCCCAGCGGCGAGCCCAAGCAAAAGGACGTGTGCGCCCGCCTCGGCCTGAGCGCACGCAGCGTCCAGCGCCGCCTCGCACAAGAGCAGACCACCTTCCGCGATGTGCTCAACACGGCGCGACGCGACCTGGCCTTGGCGCACCTGCGCGACGGCCAGCACTCGGTCAGCGAGGTGGCCTTCCTGCTCGGCTTTGCCGAAGTCAGCGCCTTCACCCGCGCCTTCAAACGCTGGACGGGCCTCTCACCACGGGCCTGGCGCAACCAGGAGGCGGAACAGGAAGCCGAAGAGGCCCTGCGGCAAACCCTGTCGTGATTCACCGCATCGTGTCGCGATGTGCCATTCTCATGTCGCGATCGATCGCTTTCAATCCGACCATGCGACAACCCCTGCCCGCCTCAGCCAACGAGCTCATCCCCTTTCCGTGCGCCAGCGCCTGGGTGCGTGCCGCTGCGCTGTGCCACATCAACCTGCCGCCGCTGCTCGAACAAGCCGGCCTGGGCATCGACCACCAGGGGGTCCACCACATCCGCCGCGCCGGCATGCTGGAGATGATGATGCGCTGCGTGGGCCAGGCCGCGCCAACGCACCATTTCCCTCTGGTGCTGGGCGAATGCCACGGCTTCGACACCTTGCCCGCCATCGAGACCTTCCTGGCCACCAGCCCCACGGTGCGCGGGGCCATGCCCGTGCTGGACTGGACGAGCCAGATGCTTCCCGGCCTGCACCTCAGCCTGCAGGAAGGCAAGCAGGAATCGGCCGTCGTCATCGAGGTGGAACAGCTCGAAGGTGACCCGCCCAAAGCGGCAGGCTACTTCGTCGAGGTGTCCCTCGCCAGCCTCAACAAGTTCAGCCGCATGCTGCTGGGCGGCCGCACCCTGGCCACGCGAGTCGACCTCGAACACGACCCCGGCCCCCTGCGCTCGGTGTGCGAGATGCAGTTCGGCGTGCCCGTTCGCCCTCGCCAGGCCCGCAACGCCGCCATCTTCCCCTCTGCCATGCTTGATGCCCGCCTGCCCGGCGGCCTGCCCGATTTGCACCGGCAACTGCAAGGCGTGATCGAACAGAGCTTGCCTGCGCCCCGCTTCACCACGCTGGCAGAACGCATTGAGACGCTGTTCAGGCAACAGCCGCGCTGGATGGGCCAAGGCATCCAGAACGTGGCCGAGCACCTGGGCCTGCACCCTCGCACCCTGCAGCGCCGCCTCAAGGACGAAGGCCAGGTCTACGGCGACATCCAGACGCGCAGCCGCTACGAGCACGCGGTCACGCAGCTCAAGGTCGGCCAGGTCGACATCGACACGCTGAGCGAAACCCTGGGCTTCACCGACCGCAACAGTTTCACGCGCGCTTTCAAGCAATGGACAGGCATGGCCCCGCGCGATTTCCGGCGGCTGCACCGCTGCATGGCATCGCCTCAAGGCACCGCGCAAGAAACCGCCGAAGCGCAGGCTGTTTGAGCTTGCGCCCAGGCGGCCTGTTCTTCAAACAGACCCCAGCAGCGCCAGGCTCTGCAGAGCCAGCCGCGCGGCGCTGCCCAGTGGGCCGTCGGCCATGACGACCCTGTCGGGCCGCACGATCGCCACCCACCCCGAGGGCACCTTGGCTGAACAAAACGAGTTGTCCAGGTCTTCCCAGGTGGGCACGCTCGCCTCGATGGCGGGCCGTCCTCTCGGCGAGATGCGCATGAACTGCCCGCCGACCTGGTGCCACTTGCTGCGCACCTCCGGTGGCAGGCTGGCGGCCGGGTCCACGCCAAAGCCCACCAGCACCAGTCCCTGACCCAATGCCTGATCGCTGAGCATGTGCGCACGGTCTTGGATCGAGCGCACCCAGCCTTGTGGCAACTGCCCCCCACGGACCAGGCGCGAGCCCCGCCCGCCGGGCGCGAAGCAGCCTGTCTTGAACCGGTTGGCGGGCTTGATCTCCAGGTTTTCGAACAGGTTCTTCACGCGGGGGATGGAAGACAGCGTCTTCATCAAGCCATGCGTGAGCCAGGCCTGCACCGTGTTGCCCGGCATGACCAGGCGCCCCATCCATTGCGCCAGCCGGATCATCTCGCGCACATGCGGCTGACGCTCCCGGCTGTATGTCTCCAGCAGCGCTTCCGACGCCCGCCCTTGCACCACCCAGGCCAGCTTCCACCCCAGATTGGCCACATCGCGCAGCCCCGCTACCAGGCCCTGCCCAACGAAGGGGGGTGTGATGTGAGCCGCATCGCCGACCAGGAACGCGCGCTTGACCTGGAAGGTGTCGGCCACGCGAGCATGGAACCGGTAAACAGCAACGCGTTCGATTTCGATGTCCTGTCCTTGCGCCCATGGCGCCAGCAAACGCCGCACGGTTTCTGGGCTTTCCATCTGCTCACGCGTCTCGCCGGGCTGCAACTTGAACTCCCACCGCTGCCGATCGCCCGGCGCCACCATGTGCGGCGTAGGACGCCGTGGATCGCAGATGAACTCGACGTGGTCGATGGCCTGAGGCAGTCGCTTGGCATCGACCACCAGCCAGTCTTCAGCATAGGTCTTGCCTTTGAAATCCAGGCCCAGCAGGCTGCGCACCAATGAGCTGGCCCCATCGGCTCCGACGATGTACTGGGCGCGCACTTCGCGCTCGTCGCCGTTCGCATCGCGAACGCGGGCGCGAACACCCGACTCGTCCTGCTCGAAGCCCAGCAGGCTCGTTCCCAAGGACACCTTGACGGTCTCGTGCGAGGCCAACCTCGCGCGCAGCACTTCTTCGAGTTGAGGCTGGTAGAAGGTCACCAGCTTGGGATGCCCGTCGATGGCGCCCGAGGTGTTGGCCCGGCTGTAAAAGCCGAAATGAGGGGAGTGCATGCGCACCTCCGGGATGGCGACGGTGTCGATGTCGCCCTCGTGGATGCCGCACATCTGCAACACACGCAAGGCGTCGTTGTCGAGGGCGATGGCGCGAGGTGCCCGATAGATTTCGGTCGCCTTGTCGATCGCCAGGACCCACACGCCATGCTGGCCCAGCAAGTTGGCAAGTGCGGCACCCACAGGCCCCAAGCCCACCAGCAGCACATCGGCCTGTGGATTCGCTCGCGAATGGGTCTGGTCAGCCTTGTCGTTCATGTTCTTCCTCGAGTCGAGTCAAATCTCGGCAGTCAGCACGGCCCGAGTGGGCTGACCACTGGCAACGTGCGCAAAAGCACTTTCCGCATGCGCGAACGAAGCGCGATGCGCCACTTCGAGCACCAGGGGTTGCGACAGCAAGCAGGCCTGAAGGGCGTCCATCGCTGCTTCATCCGGCTTGAAGACCGTCCAGGCATACCGAGCACGCGGGGCCACCTCGCTCAGGCGGGCGCGCATCGCACGCCAGGCGCGCCAGCAGGCCAGGCCGCCCACCAACCAGCCCCGAGCATCGGTCTCGCCCAGCAAAGGGTGAACGGTGGTGGCGTGTCCCAGGGCCGTGGGCCGAAGCCGACCGATCACATCGGCTTCATCGGCCCACGCGCCAAAGTTCAGGGTGGCATCGCAGTTCGACGGCAGGCTAGACAGGCGGGTGGCGTGCCGGTCGATCACCTGCTTCGCGCCCAGCGACACGCAGCGCGCGCTCGATGCAGCACCGCACACGGCGGTCACCGAGGCGCCCCACCGGGTCAGCAGCTGGATGGCCAACTGCCCCAAGGCACCGCCCCCGCCGTTGACCAGCACGTGGCATCCTGCGGCCTGCCCTTCGTGCAGGCCCACCGCCTTCATCGATCGCCAAAGTGTGGTGAAGGTGTAGGGCAGGACAGCGACCGACGCCATGGGAAACCCGGCGGGCAGGGGCCTCACCCACCTCGAAGCGACGCACACCTCGCTGCGATGCGCACCTTGCGGGCCCGTCGGCACAAGCCCCCAGACGCGATCGCCCACCGCCACATGCGGCACATCCCCGCCCACCTCGGTGACCACGCCCGCGAAGTCGTTGCCCAGGACCAACTCCTCGCCGCCGGCCCCCAACAGCGACAACACCCGGCGCCCATACCCGGCGGCGCGCTTCACATCGATCGGGTTGACCGAAGTGAACATCACCAGGACACGCACCTCATCGCGCCCCAGCGCACGCCGCTCAACGGGCTGACAACGCAAAGAACGAGAAGCCGGATCAGCGGAGACCCGGCACACCAGCGCCATGGTCGAACTCATGCCGAGACCACCTTGTTGCGCTGCACGCCCAGATCGAGGCGGCCATCATCGGTGCGAATGCTCAACTCCATCACGTCGTTGGGCTGCAAGTACAGCGGGTCGTTCAGGCCCTTGCGAACAAAGAACTTCCATTTCGTGACGTCCGAAATGAAGTGTCGCGCGATGAACATGGGCAGCTTGCCAGGCGCCCGGGCGGCGCAGCCCGCTGGCGTGCCCGTTGCGATCAGGTCGCCAGCCATCAAGTCCTGCAAAGCCGACAACTCCGTCAGGGTCTGATGCGGTTTGAACAGCATCGAACCACACAGGTCGTTCTGCCGCTGCGCGCCATTGACGGTCAGCCGCATGCGCAGGCTGGGCCACAGCGCCCACTCCTCGGGTTCGAGCAACAGCAAGATCGGCCCGACCGGGCCGAAGGTGCGATGGCTCTTGCCCTTGTAGAACTGCCCCTGGGGCAGCTGCACGTCTCGCGCGGAAACATCGTTGACGATGGTCAGTCCAGCCACCACCTCGTGCAGGCGGTCGGCGCGCACCTCGCGCGGCCGGGTCAGGTCTTCAGACAGCACCAGGCCCAGCTCGATTTCGAAGTCGAGCAGTTGCACATGGCGTGGCCGGATCACGTCGTCCGTCGGGCCGGTGATGCAAGAGGACGCCTTGGTGAAGATGGTGTTGAAGGGGAAGTTCTTCGGGTCCAGCCCCGACTCCCGCACATGGCTCTCGTAGTTCACACCCTGGCAGATGAACTGCTGGTTGGTGGTCACGGGCGACAACACCTTCACATCGTCCAGGCCCAAGGTGGCCTGATCGGGGGTGGCCGCACGCGCCAGGCCAAGCGCATGACGCACGAAATCGCCTGTGGTCATTGCCTCGGTGGGCAACACGGCGATGCGACGGTCAAACAAGACGCCCCACTGCGGGCTCGAGGCAGGGCCGGCCTTGGGCCGAAAGCGAACGACGGAGGTGGCCATGTGGATGTGGTTGAGATGGGTTGGTTGATGGAGAGGTTGTGGCGCGATGCGTCGTCAAAGCCAGGGACGAGCGGGGGTGTCGATGACCTTGCCGGTCATGAGCAGGCGCCGCAGGTCGAGCCGCCCGGAGCGCCAGAGCTTGAATACTTTCCACAGGAGCGCTGGCCTCTTCTTGGGAAACATGGTGGATGGCACGTCATCGCCCCAGGCCCAGATGCTGGCGGGGCCAAAAGGCACGTAGCGCGTTTCGTGGTCTGAGGTGAAGACATCACCATCGGTGTAGTGCTCGAACTCGAGACCGTCCGGGTCGAACCAGTAATCGAACAACTGGCTGCCCAGCAGGTGCCGGCCGATGCCCCACATGTGCCGGTGGCCAGCGGCCTTGAGCACCTGCTGGCCTTGCCCCAGCGCATCGAGGTCTTCCACCTCCCAGGCGCTGTGCTCGTACTTGGCTTCCAGCCCCCCGGCGATGACAACGGTGTGGTGGTCCGCCGGCGTGGGCCCCAGGTCCAGACGGAAGAAGGCCAGCATGGGCGATCCGTCAGGCAGGTACTGCACATCTGTCGGGATGAGGCCCAGCACACGCATGTACCAATCGGCCATGGGCTGGAAGTCGACGGTCTGCAGCACCACGTGCCCCAAGCGCCCCACCCGCGCCGGCTCGATGGGCGAGCGCACCGTGGCGTTGACACGCGAGTTGTGGGCGAGGCTGTTCGCCAAGTGCGTGAGCGGCGCGCGCACCGGCAAGGCATCCACCGACCCGCCCCCCTGGACGAGCCACAAGGCGTTGCCGTCCGGGTCTCGCAGGCTGAACGCGCGACCTCCTCCCGGCACCTCATCGGCCGGCACGGCCTCCCCATTCATTCGACGAGCCAGAGCGCTCAGATCGACTTCTTCGGGCACCCTGAAGGCGGCCCCCGCATAGCACGAGCGCTTCGCGAGCGTGGCGACCAAGACGGCGGGTGAAGAACCCGCCGCGCGCATGACCAGCCGGTCGGCCGTGCGCGACACGGTGATCAAGCCGAAGTCCAGCCAAAAGCGCTCGGCGCGCACCAGATCGCGCTTCTCGAACATCAGGAACGCCAGCTCTCGCGCCTTCAGCAGGGGCTCGGGCCGGTGAACCCGTTGGACATGGTCGGGGCGCTGGCTCTCCGGATATTCGGGTGCCGTGCGAAGAACGTTGGGCGTGGTCATGGCATTTGCGGATTGAACGCATCGCGGGGCTTGCGCACCCCGCGCCTCTCACCAATAATGACACAAATGTCATCGTGACATCAATGTCAACATGTGAGCAAGGCAGACCAGACCACCTCCTCGTGCGACATTTCCGCCTTTCCCACACGCCTTGCCCCCCGATGAATACCCTCGATCACCGCACCCGAGTCGCCGCAGAGAAGCGTGAGCGCATGCGCATGCGCCTGATCGAAAGCGCGCTACACGTGTTCGCACACAAAGGAGCGGACGCCGCCGTGATCGAAGACGTCATCGCCATGGCCGAGGTTTCGCGAGGCACCTTCTACAACTACTTCCGCACCAACGAGGAGTTGCTGGCCGCCGTGGTCAAGGAGTTGGGCGACGAACTGCTCGCGCTGGTCGAGGCCGTCGTCATCCAATGCAAGGATCCCGCTGAGCGGCTGGCCACAGGCGTTCGCATGACATTGCACACGATGCAGGCACATCCGCTGCTGGCGCAATTTGTCGCGCGTTCGGGCATGGCCATGGCAGCTCACAACAGCCTGGCGATGGCCTACCTGCCGCGCGACATCCTGGCGGCGATGGAGAGCGGCCGATTCAGCCTCGCTTCCGTGCAGGTGGGGCTTGTGCTGGTGCTGGGCACCGCGCACGCTGCGGTGGTCGCCATGACGCTGCCAGCGCCGATCGCCAACACCCTGCCAGCCAATTACCCAGAAGATGTCGCCTACCACCTGCTGCTCGGCCTGGGCATGACCAAGGCACAGGCTCGCAAATTGGTGAGCTCCCCTATTCAACAGGTGGAGTTCCCGCCGCAGGCGCTGCTGGCCCGCACACGCCCGACGACCGACCGCATCTGATCGCACCCCGAGGTGTCCCGGTGCGTGCGTGAACGCCCTTCAGCCAATCACGCTGGTCCAGGCGAAGGCGCGGCCGTTGCAGCCACCATGCGCGCCCGCTCAAGGGTTCATGCGCCTGCACCGCTCACCAGCTGGCACACCAGGCCCGCCCCGCCTGACGCCAGCACCACCGGTATCACGCCCACCTTGAAGCGCAACAAGGCCAATGCCGCCACCGCGCCGATCAGGGCTGCGGCCCATTCGAACCCACCACCCAAGCCATGCGGCCACAGCACGTGGTACGCGAAGAACACCGCCAGGTTGACGATCACCCCCACCACGGCTGCGGTGATGCCCGTCAGCGGCGCGGTGAAGCCCAGCTTGCCATGCGTCGACTCGATGAACGGCGCACCCAGCAAGATGAAACAGAACGACGGCAGGAAGGTGAAGAAGGTGACCACAGTCGCCGCCACAACGCCCGCCAGCGGCAAGGCATCCGGCCCGAACAACGCCTTCGTCCAGCCACCCACGAAGCCCACGTAGGACACCACCATGATCAGCGGCCCCGGCGTGGTCTCGCCCAGCGCCAGGCCGTCGATCATCTGCGCAGGTGTCAACCACTGGAAGTGCTCGACGGCGCCCTGGTAGACGTAAGGCAGCACAGCGTAAGCCCCCCCGAAAGTCAACAGCGCCGCCTTGGTGAAAAACCAGGCCATCTGCGTGAGCACCGCGTTCCAACCGAGCCACAGCGCGAGCCCGCCCACGACCGCCGCCCACAAAGCCAAACACACGCCCAGCACGCGCCAGAAGCGCCCCCAGGTGAAGCGCGCATGGGCAGGCGGCGGGGTGTGGTCGTCGATGACAGCCGGCCCGTGCGAAGCGCTCGCCGCACCATGCCCGCCGCCAACCGAGAACTTCTCAGGCGCAACGCGCCCACCGATGAAACCCGTCACCCCCGCCATCAACACGATCAGCGGAAAAGGCCAGCCCAACGCGAAGATGGCGAAGAAGGCCGCCGCCGCGATGCCCCACAGCCAGCCGTTCTTCAACGCCCGCGAACCGATGCGCACCGCCGCCGACACCACGATGGCCGTGACCGCCGGCTTGATGCCGTAAAGCGCCCCGGCCACCGCCGGTACATGCCCCCAGGCCATGTAGACCCACGACAGCGCAATCAAGATGAACAGCGAAGGAAGCACGAACAAGCCCCCTGCCACGATGCCGCCCCAGGTGCGGTGCATGAGCCAGCCGATGTAGGTGGCCAACTGCTGCGCCTCTGGCCCGGGCAGCACCATGCAGTAGTTCAGCGCATGCAGGAAGCGCCGCTCCGAGATCCAGCGCTTGCGCTCCACCAAGTCTTCGTGCATGAGTGCGATCTGGCCCGCCGGCCCGCCGAAGCTGAGAAAGCCGAGGCGCAGCCAGTAGAGGAAGGCTTGCCAGAAGGTGGGGGGGGTGGGCGCAGCGCCCGGTGGATGATCGGTCACGCCGGAAATGCATTTGGAGCGGGGACCAAATGCTACCTGAGCCGTCCTCCGCCATCCACCTGGGCATTCGCCCTCAAGAGGTCGGCAGGGCGGCGTGCACGCGAATGATCTGCGCACAAGCACGCGCCGCCTCGGCGCCCTTGGTCACGGCCAGCCTGCCTGGATGAATGCGATGCGCCAGGTGGACGGGCCACCTTTGGCGCCTTGCTGCAAAGTGGTGATGCCTTGTGGAAAGGTCATGCCGCCCTGAATCATGTTTGAAAGCCTTCGTCATCGCGCGAACGGAAATCCGCCTGCCCGTGCCGCCAATACGCCTTGCCGTACAAGCGCTCTCTCGGTAGAAGCCAGGTGCCCAACACATGCTGGCGCAAGGCCGTGACCAGCCCCGCCTCGCCAGCCAGCCACACCTGGCAGGACCCCACGTCATCGGGCACGCCCCAAGAGAGCACCGTCTCGACGAGCCCAGGCCGCTCACCGGCCAGCACCCAATGAAGGCGCACCATCGAAGCCGAGGTCATGACACGTCCATCCTGCGCGGAGGGCAGCTCAACCAAGGCAGTCACCCGCAACGGCTCTGGCAGGCTCGACAAGATTGCTTCGATGGCCGGCAGCGCGGACGCATCGCCAATCAAGACGAGCCACTGCGTCCCCTCTTGCAAAACAAAACCGCCCGGCCTGGGGCCAGCCAGGCTCAAGGTGTCACCCACCCGCGCTTGGTCGGCCCATTGAGACACTGGCCCATGCTCATGCCGCACGAAGTCAACGTCGATGCGACCCAAGGCGCGATCGACACGGCGAATCGTGTAGGCGCGACCGATGGTGAGGCCGCCTTGCGCCACGACGAACAGTTTGACCCAGGCGGCAGGCAGGCCCACACCGCCATCCATGATGAAGCGCTGCACGCCTGGGCCGCCCAGGCTGAGCCGCCGGATGCCAGGAGACACCCGTCGCGTGTCCATCACCACCGCAACATGGCGCTCGCTGTCACCGCTCGGCACGATCAGGCCTGACAAGCGCGAAGCCAACCCGTTCAACCAACTCATGAGCGCCCCGCCTCGGCCACAGGCACCGCCCACAGCAACCACAGCGCCACCAAGGAGCCCCCCGCCACCACCAAGGTGCCGAAGAAGAACACCGCCTCAATCCCCCAGACACCGGCCAGCGCCCCTGCACCCGGGTTGATGAGGCCGAGCGCGATGTCAAGGAAAGCCACATAGGCGCCCATGGCCGCGCCCCGGTTCTGCGGCGGCGCCCGCTTGACCGACTCGACACCAAAGCCGGGAAAGGCCAGCGAATAACCAAAACCCGTCAAGGCCGCACCAACGAAGGCCACTACCGGCGTGGGTGCCAGCCAGATCATGGCTTGCCCACCCGCTTCGATCAGCACACAGATCAGCGCCACCTTGGCGCCCCCCACCTTGTCAGGCAGATGCCCGAAGAGCAGGCGCGCACCGATGAAAGCCACGCCAAACGCCGTGAACGCCAACGAAGGGTTGCCCCATGATCGACTGGTGAACAGCAGTGGGATGAAAGCCGTGAGCAACCCAAAGCCCGCGCTCGACAAAGCCAGCCCCAGGCCCGGCACCCACACCTGACCCAACACCTTGTAGAAAGGCATGCGCTGCACGCCCGACGGTGCAAGGGGCTTGACCCAGGCGATGAAGCCCCAGGCCAATGTCGGCAGCATCACGCACGCCCCAGCCACCGCCGCGAAGCCCTGGGCGCCACACAAACCCGGCTCGCCATGCAGATGCACGCCCAAAGGCGCGCCCCCCGCGTAGGCCCCGTAGATCGCGATGCCCACCCAGGCCATCACCTTGCCGACGTTGTGCGGGCCAACCAGCCCCACGCCCCACGACAAGGCACCCGTGACGATCAGGCTTTCCGCGCAGCCCTGCAGGACGCGCCCGAGCAGGATGAGGCCCACGGCCTGTCCGGGCTCGTGGTTGAACTGGGTGGACAGCAAATAGGCCAGGCCCGCCGCCGCCGCCATCACCAAGCCCGACACCACCGCCGTCTTCGCGCCCCGCGTGTCGGCCATGGCACCCGCCCAAGCACGGCTGAGCAAAGCGGCCGCGAACTGAGCCCCCGCCGCGATGCCGACGACCCAGGTGCCCATTCCCAGCGTGCCGTGGATGTGCAAAGGCAACACCGGCAGCACCATGCCGATGGCCAGGAAACCGAGGAAGACCGCGAAGGTGATGGGCAGGAGCACGGCGAAGACACTGCGCCCCGATGTGGCCGCCTGCGCCAGACGGGACGCGACAGAGGTGTTGGAAGAGGAAGGCATGGCTGCTCCTGATGGGCGGACGATGAAAAACGAGTCATTGCTCAACATTTGGCGATGCTAGGCAACACCACCCTCGCTGAAAACTCGCGTTCCAGATCGCAAATCACCCCTCGGACAAACCGATCCTGCGCATCCAAATCATGGATTTGGGCTCGCGTTTTCAGGCCCGCGAATGCCGCCGAGGTAACCCATCACGGCCTCGACGATGGCCTTTTCCACCTCGCTCACCGAGAACCCGCGCGGCGGATCGATGACGGCCGCGTGCACCATCGACTCGGTGATCTTGAGGATGACCCAGGCGGCCAGGTCCAGGTTGCGCGGCCTGATCTGCGCCTTGAACTGCCCCAACAAGGCACGCACGCGCTTGGCGATGCCTTGGTCTGTCTCGCTGTCGGCCTGGGGCGCATCGAAAAAGGGAAACTCCCGCTCCAGCACCTGATGCAGCTTGGGCTCGACCAGGTGCGCGGCCAGCAACGCCCTCACCATCGACTCGATCTGGCTGCGCAGGCTGGCCTTGTTCGAGGCACCCAGCACCGCATCGATGACCTGGTGCATGTGGCTGGCGTGGCGTTCATGCAGGGCCGCGATCAGCGAATCCTTGTGCGGGAAGTATTGGTACACCGAACCGACGCTGACACCCGCCCGCTCCGCCACCAGGTTGGTGTTCATGCCCGCGTAACCCTTCTCCGACAAAACCAGCGCCGCCGCTTCGAGGATGTTGTCCACCATGCGCCGCGAGCGGGCTTGTGTGGGAAGCTTTCTTGGGGTTGGGATGGGAGGCATGAAAGAAGGGCGGGCGTGAAATTGAATTCTTGCTCACGTTTCAGGGCAACGGCAAGCTCTCACCCCACCCATCCCTCACCCTCACGGCCGCGCCAACAAGTCCGCCACCAACTGATAAACCTGCCGCAACGCCGCATTGGCATCGAACGCCACACCTTGGCGCAGCACCACCAAGCCACGGCTGGGCACGATCACCAGGTGCTGCTCCTGAAAACCAGCGAAGAAGACCAAGTCCGCCGGCAGTTGGGCGCGCAGGTCAGCCGGCAGTTGGTCGGTGGGCTGGCGCCACAGCATGCCGCCGTAACCGCTGTTGGCGGGCGAAGGCGCCTTCATGAAGTCCACGTAAGACGGGTTGAGGATCTCCTGCCCCTTCCAGCGTCCGCCGTTGGCCACCAGTTGCCCCAGCCGCAACCAATCAACGGGGCGCAGCATGCCGCGCGCGCCGCCCACGGGTGAGCCAGATGCGTCGACCTCGATGTAGCCGCCCCGGATGCCCAGGGGCGCGAACAGGCGCTGCTGGTAGAGGTCGTAGACCTGCTGGTGGCTGCCTCCGGCCAGTTGCTTCAGGCGGCACATGGCCAGGTTGGCAAAGCCCGTGGAGTAATTGAAGACCGTGCCCGGCCGCGCCACCAAAGGCTTGTTCGCGGCCCAGGTGCATTGGTCTTCTTGCGTGAACAGCATCTTGGTGGTGTCGTCATCGCCAATGCCATAACCGCCCTCCACCCAGGCCAGCCCAGGCGCCATGTTCAGCAACTGGCGCCAGGTGATGGCGGCCTTGTCGGTGCCCTGCCAGGCGGGGAAACCCACCGGCGCATCCAGGGCGATCCGGCCGTCGCGCTCCATCACACCAGCGACCAGCGCCGTCAAGGTCTTGGTCATCGACCAGCCCAGTTGCAGGCGGTTGCGGTCGAAGTGGGTTGCGTAGCGTTCGTACACCAGCTTGCCGTCCTGCGCCACCAGCAACGCATTGGTGTTGACCTTCTTGGCCGGGTCCGTGCTGGTCTCGGCGAACATGGCGGTGGCCGCCTTGTTGAGCACGGCGAGGCGACCCGAGCTCAGCAACTCGCTTTGCGCTTTGCCCTCGCCGAAGGGCCAGGGGGTGGTCGTGTCCGCCACGGCGGGCACGGCGGCCTTAAACGGTTGCGCGCGCAACGCGGCCTCTTTTGCGGAAGACGCGGTGATGAGCGTGCAACCCAGGCCCGGCCTGTACACGGCCCGCCGAGGCGAGAGGAAGAAAGCCGACACATCGGCCTCGTCCGCGCCATGCGTCACCAGCCAGAAGCTGGGCAGGGGCTGCACCTTGGGGGCGGTGTACTGCGACTTCACACGCGAGAAATCATCGCCTGTGGCGATGGCGCGTGAGCACAAGTCCCAGGCCGCGTAGCCCGTGCCCACGGGGATGGACTTGAGGATGTCGAGCAGCGATGGGGATGGGGCCGCGCTCGGTGAAGCCGAAGCCTGCTGCGCTGCGGCGGGCCACGCCAGGCACACACTCGCCGTGAGGGCGCACGCCCAAGCAAGCAAGCAACGTTCTGCGGCGCGGAAGATTCGGGGGGCAGATTCGATGGTCATGGGCGTTGTTCGGGGCGCTGACATGCTGGTGCGGCAAAGCATACGGTGCAAACACGCGCCGGGCGCCAGGACATGGGCCAGGCATTCCCCGACATGCCGTGCTGCCCGCGTGAACCGAAGCACCACCTCCGGAGAGCGTGGCACCAACCTTGCTGGCTCGACGCCATCAAACTGGAGTTCTCCGATGACTCAACGGGTCTTTGTGGTGGCGGACCACCTGCAACCGAGCGAAGTCGAACCCATCCGCTCGGTTGTGCGCGAAACCAGCGATGCGGTCATCGTTGCATGGACGGTCAAGCCCGGTCAGCGCATCAAACCGCATGTGCACCCTGCCGGCCAGGACACATGGACCGTGATCTCGGGCGTGGGCGAGTACCAGGTCGACGCGTCCGGCACAACGCTGAAGCTCAAAGCGGGGGACATCGCGGTGGCGCCCACGGGCGCGGTGCACGGCCTGCTCAACACCGGACAGGAAGACTTCGTCTTCGTGTCGGTGGTGTGCCCGGCGCTTGCCGGATTTGAGGAGCTGTGAGGCGGCCGGATGGCGCAGCAATGCGGTCTCGTCCAGGTACTCGCAGATCTCGCGGCACACGCCGATGGAGCTGGTGATGGCGTGGGCATAAGTGACTGCGACTGAGGAGCCCCGCGACATCCTCGAACTGGGCGCGGACCGCAATGGCGCTCGCAGCGGCTGCGAATGCCGAAAGCGGTCGCTTAGGTATTCGAACCTGAACGACTCAGTTCAGCCTATTGCGATCATCAAACCTCCGGGCGGCGGTTTGCAGCGCCTGCGTCCATTCACCACCCCGCCATCTCGTTGCCCAACAGCGACGAGGCCCGCAGAACATGGTCGAATGTTTCGTTTTTTCTTCATAAATTTGCATTCGACGAAAAAACGGAACACACTCTGCCCATGCTCTCCAGCACCCACACTCAGCGTGTCCTCGATCTGGCCAGCCAGAAGGGACTGCTGCGCGCCAGCGATCTGGACGCCATCGGTACGCCTCGGGTCGTTCTGACGCGCCTGACCGCTGCGGGCCTGCTGGAAAAAGTGGGGCGAGGCCTTTACCGGCTGCCGGATGCACAAGTTTCGGAATTCGAGAGCCTGGGCACCATCGCCACCAAGGTGCCTCAAGCAGTGTTTTGCCTGCTCACAGCCCTGCAGTTTCATGAGCTGACGACGCAGCTACCGCGACAGGTCTGGATCGCCATGCCACGGGGCAGCCACCCGCCTCGCGTGGACTACCCGCCCGTCAAACTGGTGCAGTTCACGGGTGATGCCTACACGGCCGGGATCGAGGAAGTCGAGCACGACGGTGTCAGGCTGCGGGTGTACAGCGTGGCGAAGACCGTGGCGGACTGCTTCAAGCACCGCAACAAGATCGGCCTGGATGTGGCGCTGGAGGCGCTGAAAGACGCCCGGGCGCACAGCAAGGCATCCGTCGACGACATCTGGCGTTTTGCCAAGGTATGTCGCGTGGCCAATGTGATGCGCCCCTATCTGGAGAGCGTCGGATGAATGCGGCCACCCGAAATGGCTCGGCATCTGTCCGTGCACGCCTGCTGAATGTCGCCAAGGCGCAAGGCGTCGATTTCAACCAGGTGCTGGTGCGCTTTGCCTTGGAGCGCATCCTCTATCGGCTGACCCAGTCGCCACACGCAGATCGCTTTGTGCTCAAAGGTGCGCTTCTGTTCACGCTCTGGTACGACATGCCACACCGGGCCACACGCGATGCCGATCTGTTGGGCTTCGGTGCCAGCGATCTGGCGTCAGTGACCCAAGTGTTTCGGGACATCGCCGCTGTGGCGGTCGACGACGGCATCGTGTTCGACCCAGCCTCCGTCACGGTCGAGGAGATCCGCAAGGAAGCCAGCTACGGCGGCGTTCGTGTGATCATTGCGGGTGATCTCGCCAAAGCATGTTGCAAGACCCAGATCGACGTCGGCTTCGGCGACGCCGTCACACCGGCGCCTGTTGATTCGGTCTATCCGGTGCTGCTGGAGGACATGCCCGCGCCAAGACTTCGCACCTACCCAACGTACACCGTCATCGCGGAAAAGCTACACGCCATCGCGTTGCTGGGCATGACCAACAGCCGCCTGAAGGACTACTTCGATCTGTCGGTGCTATTGGAACGAGAAACCCTGGACATTGATCTGCTGGCCCAAGCGATCAAGGCCACGTTCGGAAGACGAGGCATGGCGGTTCGTGACGCGCTGCATGACGGGATGCTTGTGGGCCTGACGGATGAGTTTGCGCACGACACTTCGCGCCAGGCGATGTGGCAAGCATTTCTCAAGAAGAACGAACTTCCGCCAGAACCCTTGCCCGCCATCGTTGGCCGCTTGAGCGTGGCATTGGCACCTGCTTTGAACGCCGTCCTTCATGGCGCAACGTTCACCGCTGACCCCTCGTTGAATTCCTAACGTCGCGTCAGTCAATGATCTCCCCACCAAATGACAATCCGATCTGACCGGGGGGCATATCACCAACCCACGTGCCACATTGGAATGGAGCACCAAGCCCACAGAGTGCTACGCTCCCCCCATGCTCCACCGCCTAACCCTCCCCGTCACCGCCTTCGAACAGAACTGCTCCCTCGTCTGGTGTGACGAGACGAACGAAGCCGCCCTGATCGACCCGGGCGGCGACATCGGCGAGCTGCTGCAGGCGGTTGAAGAGCGCGGCCTCACGCTCAAGGCGCTGTGGCTCACCCACGCCCACATCGATCACGCGGGCGGCACGGGCACGCTGGCGCGCACGCTGGGCTTGCCCATCGTCGGCCCGCACGAGGGCGATCAGTTCTGGATCGATTCGCTGCCGCAGCAAAGCCAGATGTTCGGATTCCCGCAGGCCGAGCCTTTCACGCCCACGCGCTGGCTGCACGATGGCGACGAGGTCACCATCGGCAAGCAGACCTTGAAGGTGTTGCACTGCCCCGGCCACACGCCCGGCCACGTCGTGTTCTTCCACGATGGCACGCGCCACGCGTTCGTGGGCGATGTGCTGTTCAACGGCAGCATCGGCCGCACCGATTTCCCTGGTGGCCGGCACGCCGACCTGATCCGCGCCATCACCGAGCACCTGCTGCCGCTGGGTGACGACATCACCTTCACGCCCGGCCATGGGCCCGAGAGCACCTTCGGCGAGGAGCGGCGCTTCAACCCCTACATCAAGCGCTGACGCTGAGCCCGCGCGCGGGCGAAGGCGTGCGTGGCCTCAAATGAAACGCTGATCGATGTCGATTGATCAGCCCTGCGCCAGCCGGAACACGCTGACCATCTCGGCCATGCGCTGCGCCTGGGTGCGCAGGCTCTCGGCGGCGGCGGCGCTTTCTTCAACCAGCGCGGCGTTCTGCTGCGTCACCTGATCGAGCTGGGTGATGGCGTCACCCACCTGGCCCACCCCAGAGGCCTGCTGCGCCGAGGCATTAGAGATCTCGTCGATCATCTGGCTGACCTGGCGCACCTTGGCCACGATGTCGCCAATGGAGCCACCGGCCTCGTCGGCCTGCTGTTCGCCCAGGCGCACTTTTTCCACGCTGGCGTGAATCAGTGTGCGGATCTCGCGGGCGGCTTCAGCCGAGCGTTGTGCGAGCGTGCGCACCTCGCCGGCCACCACAGCGAAGCCTCGCCCTTGCTCGCCGGCCCGCGCGGCTTCCACAGCCGCGTTGAGCGCCAGGATATTGGTCTGGAAGGCGATGCCGTCGATCACGCCAATGATCTCGGAGATCTTGCTCGAAGCCTGTGAGATGTCCTTCATCGTCGAGACGAGGTTGCCCATCGTCTGACCACCACGCTCGGCGGCTGAGGCGGCGGTGCCGGCCAGCTGGCTGGCCTGGACGGCGGTGTCGGCGTTGTTTTGCACGGTGCCCGAGATCTGTTCCATCGACGCGGCCGTCTGTTGCAGGTTGCTGGCCTGCTCTTCGGTGCGCTGGCTCAGGTCGGCGTTGCCGGTGGCGATCTGCGACGAGCCGGTGGCGATGCTTTCGCTGCTGTGGCGCACCTGGCCGACGATGTCAGCCAGTTTGGTCTGCATGTCAGACAAGGAAGCCAAAACGCTGCCGGCAGGCGCCTGGCGTGCGTTCTCGATGGGGTGCAGGTCGCCGTCGGCCACGCGTTGCGCGATGGCGCCCAGCTCGCCTGGCTCGCCCCCGAGGGCGCGGCGCAGGTTGCGCGATATGAACCATGTCACGCCCGCGCCCAGCACAGCCATCAGAACGCCGAGCGTGGCCATGGCCGCAACGCCAGCACTGGACATGGCGTGCGAATCCTTGACCAAGGCCTGGCTGGCTTCCTGCTGCATCGCAATGGAGTCATCCACCGCCTGGAAGAGGATCTGCCGCTTTTGCTTGGCCATCACCATCAAGACGGGCACGGCCTGTTCGGTTTGTTCCTGGCTGTCGAGCTCAAGGGCCTGATCGATGAGCTGGTTGTAAGCAGGCCGGGTGTCGTTGATCACCTTGAACAGCTCGCGCCCACGCGGGCTGACCACGAGTTTGTCGAGGTCGGCCAGCAGCTCGGTGTTGCGAGCACGCAGTTTCTTGATGTGAGCGCGCGCCTCTTCCTCGAAACCCAGGTCGTCCGACAGCAGGATGTCGCGGGCCGCCGTGGCGATCACGTTGAGGTTGTCTTTGAGTTCACCGAACTTGGCCACCTTGACCATGCGGTCGTTCGAAATGGTGTCGAGGCGACGCCCCATGTCCTCCATGATCCAGACCGCGACGGCGGCGATCAGCAGGCCAATGAGGGTGATGCCGCCAAAGCCCAGGGCCAGGCGCTTTGAGACGGTCAGGTTCGATGAGACGGTCTTCACGAGAAGATCTCCTAGGACGGGCCCGCCCCGATACACAGAGACGCGCATGAATTGTCTTGGGAGTATCGACCCGTGTCTCAATTCCTTGAGATATTGCGCGCCCCTGCTGCGTGAGAAGGGTCACGCGCCGCCTAACCGATGCCTTTCGTAACAGCAGGCCTGGAGGCCCATCGCCTGGATGACAACTTCCTGCGGCACCGAGGCCACGTGACCGCAACCGGGGCTCAGCACGTGGTCGACCATGTCGCCTTCGCGGGTCAGCCACAGGCTGCCCTCGCGCACGACCAGGGCCTCTCCCCGGCGCAAGGCCAGGCGGACAACCTGACCAGCAGGCAGTTGGGTCGGTGTGGCGATGGACGACATGGGGGCCTCCGTTGTTCGGGTTCGGTCGGGTCCCCAAGTTAGGCCGCGACTGCACACCCCGACAGCCACAGTCAGGCGCAGGCCATTCCCGCACAGACGGCCCGGCGCGCGGACTGTGCCGGTCATGTGCGCGGCCATCTGTGCTGGTCATGAAGCCGCCATTCCATACAGAATGAGCTGGATGATGCCCATGCAGACCCACGCCGACGCCCCCGACACCCTCTACCTGCGCATCGCCGACGCCATGGCGCGGCAGATCCGCACCGGCACGCTCTCGCGCGGCGAGCGCATCCCCTCGGTGCGCAACCTGGCGCATCAGCATGGGGTCTCGCAGTCGACCGTCGTGCAGGCCTACCGCACGCTCGAAGACGCCCGCCTGATCGAAGCCCGCCCCCGCTCGGGCTACTTCGTCGCGGCGCGCCCGCCCCAGTTGCCCGAGCCCGACACCTCGCGCCCGCCCAAGCGCTCGGTCAGCGTCGGCATCAGCGCCATGGCCGGCAAGATGATGAGCCTGGCCCACCACCCCGACTACGTCTCGTTCGGCGCGGCCTGCCCGGATGCCGCGCTGTTCGCCCAGGAGCGCGTGCGCCGGGCCGTCAGCCGCGCCACCCAGCGCCACCGCGCCACGCTGTGCCAGTACCCCTTCGGCCCGGGCGACGAGTCGCTGCGCAAGGCCATCGCGCGCCACGCGCTGCGCATGGGCTGCCATGTCGACGCGGCCGACATCATCGTCACCAGCAGTTGCCTGGAGTCGATCACGCTGTGCCTGCGCACGGTGACCAAACCGGGCGACGTGGTGGCGCTGGAATCGCCCACCTACTACGGCTTCCTGGAGATCCTCGAAAGCCTGGGCCTGCGCGCGCTGGAGATCCCCACGCACCCGCGCACCGGCCTGTCGCTGGACGCGCTGCAACTGGCGCTCGACACCCAGCCCGTCAAGGCCATCCTGGTGGTGCCCACGCTGTCGAACCCGCTGGGGTCGAGCATGCCGCTGGCCGAGCGCAAGCGCCTGGCGCAGATGGTCGCGCGCCACCAGGTGCCGCTGATCGAAGACGTGCTCTACAACGACCTGTGCGAAGACGACGACCGCCGCCGCGCGGTGCAGTCCTTCGACACGGGTGGGCAGGTGATGCTGTGCGGCTCGTTCAGCAAGACCATCGCACCGGGCCTGCGCCTGGGCTGGATCGCCGCGCCCGGCCAGGGCGAGCGCCAGCAGCGCCTGCAACGCATGAAGGCCGCCACGTCAGGCAGTGAAACGGTGATGCTGCAACGCGCCCTGGCCGACCTGCTGACCCAGCCGGGCATCGAGGCCGGCTACCGGCAGTTGCGCGCCGTGGTGGCCGCGCGCATGGACGAGGCCCGCGCCCTGATCTCGCGCCACTTCCCCAAGGGCACGCGCATGACCTCGCCTTCGGGCGGCTTCATCCTGTGGCTGGAGTTGCCCGGCGAGGTCGACACCGTCGAGCTTTTTCACACCTGCCTGGAAGAGCACATCTGCATCGCCCCGGGCAGCCTGTTCAGCACCAACGACCGCTTCAAGCGCTGCATGCGCCTGGGCCTGGGCGGCAAGTGGGGCGAGGCCGAGCGCCGCGCCCTGGCCCGCGTGGGCAAGCTGGCGGGCGAGCTGATGGAGACCGGGCGCTGAAGCTTGCCCCGGCGCGGAACGCGGTTGAGTCGGGGTTCGGTCGGGGCTCAGTGCCCGTGGTCGTGCCCGCGGTCGTGATCGTGAGTGCCTTCGCCTGCGCTGACAGCGTCACCACCACCGTCGCCGTCTGGCGCGCGGCGTGCCAAGGCCTCGTCGCCCCGGCCCCAGAAGCCCAGCTCAAGCGGATCGGCCTCGTTCAGGCCCGAGCGCGACGGCGCGTCCCAGCGCTGCTCGGGCTTGGGCGCGCGCTCGTACAGCGGCATCACCTTGGGCAGGTTGGCCTGGATGTCGTGGATGCGGGTGCCGCTCGACGGGTGGGTGGACAAGAACTGCGGCGGTGCGCCCTTCGAGGCGGCGGCCATCTTCTGCCACAGCGAGATGCCGGCCTGCGGGTTGTAGCCCGCGCGCGCGGCCAGCTCCATGCCGACCAGGTCGGCCTCGGATTCGTCCTGACGGCTGAAGGTCAGGGTCAGCAACTGCCCACCCATGTTCAGCAGCGAATCGCCCAGGCCGCCCAGGCCCAGCAGGCCCGAGATCACGTTGGCGCCCAGGCGCGTTGCCGACTGCTTGCCGATGCGCTCGCGGGCGTGCTCGCGCAGCGCGTGCGCCATCTCGTGACCCATGACCATCGCGACCTCGTCGTCCGTCAGCTTGAGCTGGTCGAGGATGCCGGTGTAGAAGGCGATCTTGCCGCCGGGCATGCAGAAGGCGTTGAGCTCTTTCGAGTTGATCACCATGACCTGCCACTGCCACTGGCTGGCGCGTTTGTTCCAGCTCAGGCTCTGCGGGATGATGCGCTTGGCGATGCTTCGCAGGCGGATCACCTGCGGGTGCTGGTCGGGTAACAGGGCGTTCTGCTGGCGGGCCTGCACGGCCATCTGCTGGTACTGCTGGGCGGCGGCCTGCTCAAGTTGCTCCGCAGGCACCAGACGCGCCAGGAAGGACTGCTTGTCGACCTCCACGCCCTCGCGGGCCCAGGCCTGGCTGGCGGGCACCGCCAGGTTCGCGGCCAGCGCCACGCACAGGCCAGCGGCCAGGGTGCGCAGGGTGATTCGGGACGGGTTGGCAACAGCGTTCAGGGGCATGGCGGTGTGGATCGGGTCATGGGGCGTCGGATGACGGCAGATGCCAGATGGCAGGCAGACAGCTTGTTCAACGCACGTCGTCGCGCGTCAGCATACGCCGCACCGCCGGCAACAGCGTGTAGGCCGGAAATGACAGGAAAAAGGTCAGCAGGAAGAAGGCCGCGTAGCCCATCTGCTCCACCCCCAGGCCACCGGCCCAGCCCGCCACCGAACGCGAAAACGCGAAGATGGACGACAGGATGGCGTATTCGGTGGTGGCGCGGCGCTTGTCGGTGATCCCCATGAGGAAGGCCAGGAAGGCGCCGGTGCCCAGCCCGCCGGTGAAGCTCTCCAGCGCACTGGCGGAGTAGACCAGCGCCTGGTTGCCCAAGCTCACCTCAGCCCCCGGCACGGCATGCGGCACCACCCAGGCGGCCACGGCGTAGCCCAGGTTCGAGAGCGCCTGGGCCAGGCCCAGCACCCACAGGCCCTTGAAGATGCCGGCGCGGTCCACGTACCAGCCGCCCGCCAGCCCGCCGGCGATCGACAGGCCCAGGCCCACGTTGACACTGACCAGGCCGATCTGCGCCGGGGTGAAGCCGGCATCAACCCAGAAAGGCTTGACCATGAAGCCCATGGCCGCGTCGCCCAGTTTGAACAGCAGGATAAAAAGCAGCACGGCGAGCATGCCCGGGCGCGCCAGCAGCGCCACCCAGGCACCGAACACCGGCCCATCGGCCAGGCGCGAGGCCTGCGGGCCCCGGGCGGCCACCACCATCAGGCTGGCGCCCAGCAGCATCAGGCCCACCGGCACGGCGCCCTTGAACCACCAGGTGCCGCTCACCGCCTGCACCGCAGCCCACGACATCGCCTTGCCGAGCGGCCCCAGCACCGGCCACAGCAGGCCCGCCAGCACCAGGCCCAGAGCCAGCAGCCACAGGGGCTGGCTGCGCAGGATCTGCCATTCGACGACGGCCGCCGTCGCGGTCACCGGGGCGCGTGGCGGCTGAGCCGGTGCCATCAGGATCAACACGGCGTTGACCACCATCAGCGCGCCACCCACCGCGTACGCGGCCGACCAGGCCGGCTGGCCGGGCGTGCCCCACCAGCCGGCCACCACCAGCAAGCCCCCTGCTGTGAGCATGCCGCCCCGGTAAAAGCCGATGCGCAGGCCGTTGGCCACGCCGTACTGGCCCTTGCTCAGCAGCTCGATGGTGTAGCCGTCGGTGGCGATGTCGTTGGTGGCCGACAGCATGGTGAATGCAGCCAGCAGCGCCCACGGCCAGGTCGCGCCCTGCCCCAAGGCTTCGGGGCGGGTGGCCAGCATCCACAGCACGGCGGCCATGCCCAGGTTCGCCACGGCAATCCAGCGGCGGTGATGCCGCCAGGCGTCCACCAGCGGCGCCCACAGGAACTTCACCGTCCAGGCCAGGCCCAGCAGGCTCAGCAGGCCAATCTCGGCCGGCCCCACCCCCGCCTGGCGCATGTGCACCGGGAAGAGGTCATAAAACACCCCGAGCGGCAGCCCTTCGGAGAAGTAGAGCAAGGCCACCCAGAACATCGGATGACGGGTGACGGAGGGCGGCGCCGAAGAGGCGGGCAAAGGGGCAGACATGGCGCGGATTGTAGGAACCCCCCGCGCAAACCATCGCAAACAGCCCCAGAAGCACGACTTATTCGCGCGTTTTCACTTCAGGGCGCCGGCCATCATGCCGATAGCCTCACGGTGAAGGGCACGCCACACGCTTGGCGTGTTCATGCCCCTCCGCAGGAGCCAAGATGAAATTTCGCACCAAAATCTGGATGTTGCCGATCAGCGCCGCCGCCGTCTTCCTGGTCGGCGCGGCCATCAGCCTCGTGGTCGGAGAACGCACCTCGAGCGTCCTGGAGCGCCTGCACAGGATCGACAACATCCAGCTGACCAGCCTCCAGACCGTGGACCGCAGCGTCGAGCAATTGCGCCTGACCTTGCAAACCGCTGCCGCCGAAGGCGATGTCGCCAAGCTCAAGGACACCGACGCCATGGTGTCAGCGGCCAAGAAGGCCCTCACCGACATGGGCCAGTTGCCCGAGAAGGCCCCGATCGCCAAGGCCATCGGCGAGGCTTTCGAGGCCTACCAGACTTCCGCCATCGGTGCCACGCGCGCCCTGCTGACCCAGCAGCCCTCGGGCGACCAGGCCGCCAAGGCTCGCGCCTCGCTGCAAGACCTCGACAAGCTGCTCAACCAACACCAAGCCAGCGCCAGGGTCGCCATCGACGAGGCGCAAGCCGCCGCCAGCGCCGGCGTGAACACGAACCTGTGGGTGACCGTGCTGACCGGCGTCATCGTGCTGGGCATCCTGGGTGCCGGCTCGGCGGCCATCGTCGCCTCGGTCTGGAAGGACCTGGGCGACGAGCCAGCCACCTTGCGCGACCTCGTCGGCCGCATCTCGGACGGTCACCTCGACATGACCCTGCATCACCAGGCGGGCGACACCGATTCGCTGCGCGCCTCGGTGGTGAGCATGACGCACAAGCTGCGCGACACCATCTCGGTGATCCGCCATGCGACCGACTCGATCTCGACGGCCTCCAGCGAAATCGCCTCGGGCAACCAGGACCTGAGCCAGCGCACCGAACACACCGCCTCCAACCTGCAGCAGACCGCCAGCTCGATGGAGCAGCTCACCGGCACCGTGCTGCAAAGCGCCGACGCCGCCCGCCAGGCCAACCAGCTCGCATCGGGCGCCGCCACGGCAGCCCAGCGCGGCGAGCAGATCGTCTCGCAGGTGGTGGCCAACATGGCCGAGATCAACAACGCCAGCCGCAAGATCACCGACATCATCACCGTGATCGACGGCATCGCCTTCCAGACCAACATCCTGGCTTTGAACGCGGCCGTGGAAGCCGCCCGCGCGGGTGAGCAAGGCCGTGGCTTCGCCGTGGTGGCCGGCGAAGTGCGCACGCTGGCCCAGCGTTCGGCCAACGCCGCCAAGGAAATCAAGACGCTGATCAACGCTTCGAGCGAGAAGGTCGAGTCCGGCTCGAAGCTGGTGCAGGACGCCGGCTCGTCGATGGTCGAGATCCTGACCAGCGTGCAGCGAGTGTCGGACATCATCGGCGAGATCAGCGCCGCTTCTTCCGAGCAAAGCGAAGGCATCGGCACCGTCAACCAGTCGGTCAACCAGCTCGATCAGATGACGCAGCAGAACGCCGCGCTGGTGGAAGAGTCAGCCGCCGCCGCCGAAAGCCTCAAGGAACAGGCCACACGCCTGGCCTCTGCCGTGTCGGCCTTCAAGCTGGGGGCGCAGAAGGTGCAGGCCGAGCCGGTGCTGACGCCGGTCAAGGCGATCCCCTCGCCGTCGCTGGCACATGGCGGCGCGTCTGGCGCTTCCGGTGCGTCGGGTTCATCCAGTTCTGCTTCGAACTTCGCGCCGAGCACGCCAGCGCCCAAGGCCCTGACCACCTCCACCCCCGTGGCACTGGTGGCGGCCGTGGCAGCGGCTTCGGCCAAGCCCGCAGCCGAGAGCAAGCCGATGGCCCGCCCCAGCCTGCCCAAGCCGGCCACCACGGCCAAGGCCCCGAGCAAGCCGGTGCCGACCAAGGCTGCCGCGCCCATGAGCACGCCGCAAGCCGCCGCCAGCTTCACGCCCGCGACGACAGCCGCTGACGATGGCGATTGGGAGACCTTCTGAGGCTTTCTTAGCCGCTGATCCCGCCCTCCCTGCGAGTCCGCGAACGCCCGCCCGGGCTTCGCGGACTTTTGTTTTGCCGGGTCGCTCCAGGCCGGGTGCGACCGAATTTCTCATGAGCCAAAAGACCGAATCGAGGGGGCCAATGGCCTGCGAATGGGTGCTACGCTGCCCGTTTGATCTGCTGCCGTTAAACACCGCTGCGTACCCCCTGCCGCGCACCGCCGCGACACGATTGCGCCATGCCACACGCTGCCCCTTCATCCGGTCACGCCTCACCCTCCCTCCGGTTCGCCGCCAACCTGTCATGGCTGTACACCGACCTGCCCTTCCTGGACCGCTTCGAGGCCGCTGCCCGAGACGGCTTCAAAGGCGTGGAGTGCCTGTTCCCGCATGAGCACCCACGCGCCGAGGTGGCGGCCCGCCTGCGCGACCTGGGGCTCGAACTGGTGCTCTTCAACGCCAACCCGGGCGACTGGGCGAGCGGTGAGCGCGGCCTGGCTGGTGTGCCGGGGCGGGAAGCCGACTTCCGCGCCCACCTCGGCGCCGCGCTCGACCTCGCCGAGGCGCTGAATGCCCCCCGAGTGCACGTCATGGCCGGCCTGTGTGACGACGCCCCCGCCGCGCGCGCGCAGGCCTGGTCCACCTACGAAGCCAACCTGCGCTGGGCCGCAGCGCAGGCGCGCGCTGCCGGCCGCGTCCTCACCATCGAGGCCATCAACCCGCGCGACATGCCCGGCTACCTGCTGACCCGCTCAAGCGAAGCCCTCGCGCTGTTGGAAAACATCGACTCGCCCCACCTGCAGGTGCAGCTCGACCTCTACCATGCACAGATCGTCGAGGGTGACCTCACCATGCGACTGCGCCAGATGCTGCCCACCGGCCGCGTCGGCCACCTGCAGATCGCGGCCGTGCCCGACCGGGGCGAGCCGGATGCCGGTGAACTGCACTTCCCCTGGGTGTTCGAAGAACTGCGCCGGCTGAACTGGACCGGCTGGATCGGCTGTGAATACCGCCCGCGCGCCTCACCAAGCCGCCATGAACCAGGCCGCGCCACCTCGGCAGGCCTGGGTTGGTTGCGCCGCGCGAACCCTTGAACCCGCCCCCACCATGACAGGAGTACACATCATGATGGTCGATTTCCCCGCCACCGTCGCCACGCGCGACGGCCTGGCCCTGGTCACCCGACATTGGCCGCTGGCCGGTGCGCGCCCCGCGCCCGGCGTGGTGCTGCTCGTCCATGGCCTGGGCGAGCACATCGGTCGCTACGAGCACGTGGCGCACCACCTCAACCAGCATGGCTGGGCGGTCGTGGGGCACGACCACCGCGGCCACGGCCGCTCGCCAGGCAAGCGCGGTGCGCTGCGCGACCACCATGACCTGCTCCATGACCTGGCCGCCGTGGTCGACGCCACGCGCCAGGCCTACCCCACGCAGCCGCTGGTGCTGGTCGGCCACAGCCTGGGCGGGGCCATCGCCGCGCGCTTCGCGGCCGCCCTGGCCACGCCGGCGGAATCCACCCAGTGGACCCGCCACATCGATGGCCTGGTGCTGTCATCGCCCGCGCTGGCGATCCCCATCAGCCCCCTCCAGCGCCTGCTGCTGGCCACCATCGGTCAGCTCACGCCCGATGTGGCGGTCTCCAACGGGCTCCAGCCCGCGTGGATCTGCCACAACCCGGCCACCGTGGCCGCCTACCGGGCCGATCCCTTGGTGCATGATCGCGTCACCGGCCGCCTGACCTCCTGGCTGCTCGAAGCCGGACAGGTCGCGCGCCAACGCGCGGCGAGCTGGAGCGTGCCCACCCTCATCATGTGGGGTGGCGAAGACCGCTGTGTCGACCCCGCCGGCTCGGCTGCCTTCTCCGCCAGCGCCCCTCGCGATCGCGTCACCAGCCGCCCGTGGCCGCGCCTGTCCCACGAGATCTTCAACGAGGTCGAACAAGCCGACGTGCTGGCCGCCATGAGCGGCTGGCTGCAATCGACCTTCCCCGCCTAGAAAACGAACACACCATGGCCCTCAAAGCCACCATCCACAAGGCCAACATCCAGCTGGCCGACATGGACCGCAACGTCTACACCGACATCTCGGTGACCATCGCCCGCCACCCGTCCGAGAACGACGAGCGCATGATGATCCGCGTGCTCGCGCTGGTGCTGGGCTGGCCGCAAGACACCTCCGAAGGCACGCTGGAGCTGGCCAAGGACATGTGGGAGCCCGACGAGCCCGCCCTGTGGCAGAAGAACTTCTCCGACGAGATCCTGCACTGGGTGGAAGTGGGCCAGCCCGACGACAAACGCCTGATGAAGGCCAGCGGCCGCGCGCACCGGGTCAGCCTGTGGGCCTTCCAGTCGAGCACACCGATCTGGTGGGAGGGCATCGCCAACAAGCTCACCCGCGCCCACAACCTCACCGTCTGGCAGGTGCCCACCGAGCAGAGTCAGGCGCTGGCCACGCTGGCGCGCCGCAGCATCGCGCTGCAAGTCACGGTGCAGGACGGCACGGCCTGGGTCAACGATGGCGAGCAGACCGTGGAGGTCACGCCGGTGAGGCTGATGCCGGCCTGAAGGGCCGCACCAACTTCACTCAGCCCAGCACCGCCGCGAACGCCTTCGCCACGGCCTCAACGTTGTTGGCGTTGAGGCCCGCCGCACACATGCGGCCCGAGCGCAGCACGTACACGCCATGCTCGGTGCGCAGGGTGTCGGCCTGTTCGGGGCTCACGCCGGTGTAGCTGAACATGCCTCGCTGGTCGATGAAGTAGCGCACGTCACGACCGGGCAGCCTGGCCACCACGCCGTCGTACAGGCGTTGGCGCATCACCTTGATGCGCTGGCGCATGCCGGTGAGTTCATCGGCCCAGAGCTGGCGCAGCTCGCTCGACTGCAGCACCTTGGCCACGATCTGCGCGCCGTGCGTGGGCGGGCTGGAGTAGTTGCGGCGCACCGCCGACATCAACTGGCCGAGCACAAGCTGCGCCTGCGCCTTGTCGGGGCAGACGACGCTGAGGCCACCCACGCGCTCGCCGTACAGCGAGAAGCTCTTCGAGAACGAGTTCGCCACGAAGAAGCTGACGCCGGCATCGGCCAGGGCACGCAGCGCGAAGGCGTCTTCCTCGATGCCATCGCCGAAGCCTTGGTAGGCGATGTCGAGGTAGGGTAGCAACTGGCGCTTTTTCAGCACCTCGATGAGCTGCATCCACTGGGCGTTGTTCAGGTCGACGCCGGTGGGGTTGTGGCAGCAGGCGTGCAGCAGCACGATGCTCTTGGCTGGCAGCGCGTCGATGGCAGCCAGCATGGCGTCGAACTTCAGGCCCTTGGTGCCCGCGTCGTAGTAGGGGTAGGTGTTGACCTGGAAGCCCGCGCCTTCGAACATGGCGCGGTGGTTGTCCCAGGTCGGGTCGCTCACCCAAACCTGCGAGTCGGGGAAGTAGCGATTGAGGAAGTCACCACCCACTTTCAGGCCGCCCGAGCCGCCCAGGGTCTGGATGGTGGCGATGCGGCCGCTCTTCACCGCCTCGTGGTCGGCGCCGAAGAGCAGCTCCTGCACGGCCTGGCGGTAGGCCGGGTGGCCGGTCATGGGCAGGTAGGGCTTGGGGCCGACGGCGGCCAGCAGCGAGGACTCGGCCTCGCGCACGGCGCGCATCACCGGCAGGCGGCCTTCGTTGTCGAAGTAGATGCCGATGGAGAGGTTGATCTTGTCTGCGCGCGGGTCTTTCTGGAAGTCTTCGTTGAGGGTGAGGATGGGGTCGCCAGGGTAGGCATCGACGTGCAGAAACATGGTGGCTCCAGGGACACAGCAGGACAAAAATGAGGCGAGACGCATTATCGTGTGAGCAGCCCTCCAGTTCCTGGCCGGAGGTGCCGAAGACGAGCTCTGGGGGCGGCCTCTTCGTGGAGTCGATTCGCTGAGTCCATGCCTCCCAAAATTGGAGCAGCGACATGAATCCCCCTCGGAGCGCCCCGCCACCCGCGCCCGTGCAGGCAGATCCGCCCCCCGACCGCCCCCCGGACGGCCGAGCCCGCGAAGCAGCCCGCCTGCGTGCCCTCGGCCGGCTGGAGCTGATCGACAGCCCCCCTGATGCCGAGATCGACCGGCTGACCGCCGTGGCGGCGCGCAGCCTGGACGTGCCCGTCTGCCTGATCTCGCTTGTCGACCGCGACCGCTTGTGGTTCAAATCGCGCACCGGCCTGTGGCTGGCCGAAACGCCCCGCCAAGGCAGCCTGTGCCAGCACGTGGTCGACACCGAGCAGCCTTTCGCGTGCCCCGATGTGAGCGCCGACCAGCGCTTCGCCCACCACGCCCTGGTGCGCCCGCCCAGCCCCTGGCGCTTCTACGCAGGCGCGCCCCTGAGCTTCGACGATCAGGTGGTGGGCACCCTGTGCGTGCTCGACGCCCGCCCGCGCCCCGACTTCGACGATGCAAGCCTGGCCTTGCTGAGCGAGTTCGCCCAGATCACCCGCGACAGCCTCGCGGCTCGCCAGATCAAGCTCAACGCCCAGCGTGAGCGCGAGCTCTTCGCGGACGGCCCCTTCGCCGCCCTCATCTGGGACAACCACCCATCCCAGCCACGCATCAAGCACCGCTCGGACAACCTCGCCCACATCGTCGGCCCAGAGGTCGCCATGGCCCTGAATGCGGGCGCCCCGCTGGAAACCTGCGTCGACCCGCGCGACGCCGAAGAGGTGCGCCTGGCCCTGATGAGCCACAGCCGCTCGCCCCTGCCGCAGAACCAGACGCGCTTTCGGCTCAACGTCGATGGCCGCTGGATCCAGCTCATCACCGTGGGTGACCGAGATGCCCAGGGCGGGCTGCTGCGCATCCGTGGCTACCTGAGTGACGCCAGCCACCAAAAGCAGCTCGAATCGACCATCGAGTCCACCCGCGAACGCCTGCACCTGGCGATGGAATCGGCACGCATCGGCGCCTGGGACATGGACCTCATCGCCCAACGGCGCCTGTGCAGCCCGCGCGTGGCCAGCATGATCGGCCACCCACATGAGGAGCTGGAACTCACCACCGACGAATGGATGGCGCTGGTGCACCCCTTCGACCGCCCCATCCTGGTCGAGAAAAGCGCGCGCCGCCTGAGCCTGAGCGATGAAGAACTCACCAGCAGCCGCGACCTGTTCTCTGTCGAATACCGCGTGCGTCACCGCATGGGCCATCACATCTGGGTGCAAAGCTGTGCGCGGCTGGTCTCGCGCGACAAGTTCGGCAAGCCGGCGCGCATCGTGGGCACGCTCATCGACATCACCGAGGCCAAGGCCGCCGAGCAATTGCGCCAGCGCCAGCAAAAGCTGCTGTCGCTGGTCAACGCCACGCAGCGCACCTTCTTGCAGGACAAGAGCCTCACGGCCGCCTGCGAAAGCTTGTTCGAGCCCCTGCTGGCGCTCACCGAAAGCCGCTTCGGCTTCATCGGCATCACCGAAGCCGGCGAAGGCGGGCAGCTCGCGCTGCGCGTGCCTTCCGTCTCGAACCTGAGTTGGGACACCTCCAGCCACCACTGGACGCAGCGCCACCGGCACGCCGTCGGTGGCGTGCTGTTCACCGAGCTCGACAACCTCTTCGGCTACGTGGTGACGCACAACACCGTGGTGTGCACCAACGACGCCCCCAACCACCCGGGCCAGAACACCAACCCGCCCGGCATCCCCGAGTTGCAGAGCTTCCTGGGCATCCCCTTGCGGCACGATGGCAAGGTGCTGGGCCTGCTGGCCCTGGGCAACCGGCAAGAAGGCTACGAGCCCGCCCTGGTGCAGATGCTGGAGCCGCTGACGCTGACCCTCGGCACCCTCATTCACGCCCGCGAGGTGGAAGAAGAACGCGCCCGCGCCGAGCGGCAATTGCTGCGGCAGGCCACGGCCGATTCGCTCACCGGGCTGGCCAACCGCCGCCGCTTCTTCGATGTCGGCGAAGGCCTGCTGGCCCAGTGCCGCCGCTACGGCACGCCAGCCACCGTCGCGCTGATGGACCTCGATCACTTCAAACAGGTCAACGACCGGCATGGCCACGCGATGGGCGACGCCGTGCTCAAGGCCTTCGCGGCGGTGCTGCTCGACGTGCTGCGCGCCAGCGACCTGGCCGCGCGCGTGGGCGGCGAGGAGTTCGCCGTGCTGATGCCCTCGACCACGGCCGAAGAGGCGCTGATCCCGCTGGAGCGCATCCGCCAGATGTTGGCGGAGCACGAAGTGGCCCACGAAGGCCAGACCGTCCGCGTGAGCGTGAGCATCGGGCTGTGCGAATGGCGCGAAGGGCTGGATTCGCCGGATGCGTGGCTGGCGCAGGCAGACCAGGCCCTGTACGCCGCGAAGGCCGCCGGGCGCAACCGGTTGTGCGTGGCGGGGGGGTGACGGCAACGCATTTACGCCGTTTTGACACCGCCCGTGTCAGCATGGGCACCTCGTTCAACGCGGCGCCCCAGGGCGCCCAGATCCGATGAGCCCCCTGCCCGCTGTACGGCCCGCCATCCCCTGGTTGCTGACCACCCTGGCCTGCATCCTGACCACCGTGCTGACCTTGCCCCTCAGGCACCTCGGGCTGGACGCGGTCAACACGGTGATGCTCTACCTGCTGACCGTGGTGCTGGTGGCCTCGAAGCTCGGGCGCGGGCCCAGCGTCTTCGCCGCCTTCCTCACGGTGGCGCTGTTTGACTTCTTCCATGTGCCGCCAAGCCTGTCCTTCCAGGTGCGGGACGCCCAATACCTGCTGACCTTCGCCGTGATGCTGGGCGTGGCGCTGTGGATCGCCCACCTCACCGCCAGTCTGCGCGCCCGCATGGTCGAATCCACCGAGGCGGCCCGCCGCGCCGAGGGCCTGGCCGCCCTGGCGCGCACGCTGGCGGGCGCCCCCGCGCCGGAGCAGGTGCAGACGGCCCTGGCCGCCTTCGTGCAGGAAACCTGCGGCGCTCAGGCCAGCATCTGGTGCCCTGACGAACACGAGGTGCTGAACCCCGTCGACGAGCAGGCTGCGCCCTCGCTCGCACGCCGGCTGGCGGCCACCGCACTCTTTCACGAAGCCCCCCGACTGGCCCACCCCGCCCGGCTGGATGACGATGCCCGAGGCGAGGTGTGGCTGTGGCCGCTGTGCGGCGCCACCCGGCTGCGCGGCGTGCTCGCACTGGAAGGACTGCCCCCGGGCAGTTGGGCTGCGCGCCGCACCCTGGCCGACGCCATCGCCAGCCTGGCCGCCACCGCCCTGGAGCGCCAGCACTTCGTCGACGTGGCGCACGCCAGCCAGATGGACGCCCTATCCGAACGGCTGCGCAGCTCCATCCTCTCGGCCCTGTCGCACGACATCCGCACCCCGCTGACCGCGCTCTACGGCCAGGCCGACACCCTGGCCTCGTGGCAACCGCCCCTGAGCAGCGCGGCCAGCGAGATGGCGGCCTCCATCCGCGACCAGGCTTGGCGGCTGCATGACATGGTCAGCAAGCTGCTGGACATGGCCCGCCTGCGCAGCGGCACCAGCGGCACCAGCGGCACCAGCGGCATGGGTGGCATGAGTGGTGCACAAGGCGCCCCCCTGCCTCTGCAGCGCGAATGGCAGCCGCTGGAAGAGGTGGTGGGCGCGAGCATCCAACTGCTTGGGCCAGCCCTGGCACGCCACCCCGTGCGCGTCGACCTGCCGCCCGACCTGCCCCTGCTGTGCTTCGACGCCGTGCTGATGGAGCGCGTCTTCGGCAACCTCATCGACAACGCCGCGCAATACGGCACGCCTGATGGCGCGATCCTCGTCCACGCCCACGCGCAAGACGGCCGCTGCGTGATCGGCGTGCGCAACGATGGCCCCGGCTTTCCCCCTGGCCGGCTCGACAAGGTGTTCGATCTGTTCGAGCGCGGGCAGACCGAATCCGCCGTGCCGGGCATGGGCCTGGGCCTGGCCATATGCCGCGCCATCGTCGAGGCGCATGGCGGCGACATCCAGGCGCTCAACCCCGCCGAGGGCGGCGCCGAAGTCCGCTTCACGCTGCCACTGGGCACGCCACCCGCCATCGAGCCAGAAACCAGCCAGGAGGCCGACGCATGAGCGACGCCCGCGTGCTGCTCGTCGAAGACGACCCCCACATCGCCCGCTTCGTGGACAACGCCTTGAGCGCAGCGGGCCACGCCGTGACGCTGGCGGGCACGCTGGCCCAGGCCACCGAGCGCCTGACCGACCCCGTGCCCGACCTCGTCGTGCTGGACCTGGGCCTGCCCGATGGCGATGGCCTGACCCTGCTGCGCAACCTGCGGACGTGGTCGAGCCTGCCGGTGCTGGTGCTCTCGGCCCGCGCGCACGAGCACGACAAGATCGAAGCGCTGGACGCCGGCGCGGACGACTACCTGACCAAGCCCTTCTCGGTGGGTGAGCTGCAAGCGCGCGTTCGCGCCATGCTGCGCCGCGCCCAACGCGCCAGCGACGACGGCCGCCCCCTGCGCCGCTTCGGCTCGATCGAAGTCGACCTGGCGCACCGGCAAGTCCGCAAGGGCGGCGAGCCCGTGCGGCTCACGCCGATCGAATACCAGCTGCTGTGCGTGCTGATCTCGCACGCCGGCCGGGTGCTCACGCATCGTCAACTGCTCAAGGAAGTCTGGGGCCCGGGCCACGCCGATCACAGCCACTACCTGCGGGTCTACGTGGGCCACCTGCGCCACAAGCTGGAAGACGACCCCACCCAACCGCGCCACCTGCTCACCGAGCTGGGCGTGGGCTACCGCTTCGCATCAGAAGGATGACACCATGTCTTCAGTGGTGAACAAGGGCTTGCCGGCATCTTCGGCCCCTCACACAGCGCCCGACACAGCGCCCGACACGACACCCGCCGCGCCGCACCGTGGCGCCTCCAGCCTCGGGGCCTTGACCCTGGCCGCGCTGGGCGTCGTCTTCGGCGACATCGGCACCAGCCCGCTCTACGCCTTCAAGGAAGCCTTCACCGGCCCCCACGGCATGCCCGCCTCGCCCGAGAACGTGCTGGCCACCTTGTCCGCACTGCTGTGGGCCTTGCTGATCATCGTCTCCATCAAGTACGTGCTGATCGTGCTCAAGCACGACAACGATGGCGAGGGCGGCGTGCTGGCGCTCACCGCGCTGGCCCACCGCCTGGCGGACGACCCCTCGCGCCACGCGCGGCGCTCCGCCCTGGTGGTGGGCGCGGGCGTCTTTGCTGCCGCGCTGTTCTATGGCGACGCCATCATCACCCCGGCCATCTCGGTGCTGTCGGCCGTTGAAGGCATCAGCGTGGCCACGCCTCATCTCGAACACATGATCGTGCCGGTCACCATCGGCATCATCATCGCCCTGTTCGCCATCCAGAAGAAGGGCACGGGCAGCGTCGGGCGCCTGTTCGGGCCGGTGACGGTGCTGTGGTTCGTCTGCCTGGCGGTGATGGGCGTGCGCAGCATCGTGCAGACGCCCGCCGTGCTGCAAGCCCTGAGCCCGCTGCATGCGCTGCGCTTCGCCGTGGACCACCCGGGCACCGCCTTCGTGCTGCTCTCGGCCGTGTTCCTGGCCATGACCGGCGGCGAGGCCCTCTACGCCGACATGGGCCACTTCGGGCGCCGCGCGGTGCGCCTGGGCTGGTACGGGCTGGTCTTCCCCAGCCTGGTGATCAACTACTTCGGCCAGGGCGCGCTGGTGCTGCGCGACGCATCGGCCGCCGCCAACCCCTTCTACCTGCTGGTGCCCGAACCCATGCTGCTGCCGCTGGTGGTGCTGGCCACGGCGGCCACCGTCATCGCCTCGCAGGCCACCATCTCGGGCGCCTACTCCATGACGCTGCAAGCCAGCCAGATGGGCTACCTGCCCCGCGTGCGCGTGCTGCACACCTCCGACCATGAGCAGGGGCAGATCTACGTGCCCAGCGTCAACTGGCTGATGCTGCTCGCGGTGATCGCGCTGGTGCTGAGCTTCAAGTCGTCCGGCGCGCTGGCTGCGGCCTACGGCATCGCCGTGTCGGGCACCATGATCATCACGACGCTGCTGATGGGCATCGTGGTGTGGCTGGGCGTGCGCACCTGGCGGCGCACCACGCTGGCCGCGCTCGCCGGCTTCCTGCTGCTGGAATTCGGGTTCTTCGCCTCCAACCTGACCAAGCTGGGCGAAGGCGGCTGGTTCCCGCTCACGCTGGGCTGCCTCATCTTCGTCGCACTGACCACCTGGAAGAAGGGCAGCGCCCTGGTGGCCCAACAGCGCCGCCGCATCGACATCCCCATGGCCGACTTCGTGAGCGGCCCCGCACCCGATGTGCACCACGTGCCCGGCTCTGCGGTCTACCTGACCTCTGACCCCGCCATCGTGCCCAGCGCGCTGTTCCACAACTTGAAGCACTACAAGGTGATGCACGATGTCACCGTGTTCCTGCACGTGCTCAACGAAGACGTGCCCCGCGTGCCCGACGCAAGACGGCTGGACGTGGCGCAACTCATGGATGGCGTCTGGCAGATCTCGGTGCGCTTCGGCTTTCGCGAAGAACCCGACATCCCGCGCGCCCTCGCCTTGCTCGACGTGGCCGATCTGCACGGCACCGCACGGCCCGAGCTGCAACCCATGGCCACCACCTTCTTCGTTGCACGCTCGACCGTGGTGGACGGCCCCGGCGCGCTGTCGCCCTGGCGCAGCGGCTTGTACGCCTGGATGACGCGCCAGGCCGAAAGCGCCGCCACCTACTACCGGCTGCCAGCCAACCAGGTGGTGGAGCTGGGCACGCAGGTGATGTTGTGAGCCGAGGCGGTGCCGATGCCACCGTCACAGGCCGCCATGCAGCACCCCGCAACGCACCTGATCATGGTTGATCGCGCCTGATTGCCGCCCGCCCTCGGCGGGTATGCCGCTTGCCCCATCTCCATTCGTGCGGTGCCCAGCCAGCCGCGTTCAAGGAGATGACCATGCACCCTGTGCCCAGGACAGCCGCCCTCCTTCCGGAGAAGACGGCATGAAAGCCCTGACCTACCACTCGGCCAAGGACGTGCGCGTCGAGACCGTGCCCGACCCGATCATTCAGGAGCCGGAGGACATCATCCTGCGCGTCACGGCCACCGCCATCTGCGGCTCCGACTTGCACATCTACCGCGGCAAGATTCCCGGCATGAAAGCAGGCGACGTGCTGGGCCACGAGTTCATGGGCGTCGTCGAAGAAGTGGGCCCGGCCGTCACCTGCATCAGCCCTGGCGAGCGCGTGGTCGTGCCATTCACCATTTCCTGCGGTGACTGTTTTTTCTGCAACGCACGCCTCTTTGCCGCCTGCGAAACCACCAACCCGGGCCGAGGCGCCATCCTCAACAAGAAGAACGTGCGCTCAGGCGCGGGCATGTTCGGCTACTCGCACCTGTACGGCGGCTACCCCGGCGGGCAAGCCGAGTTCGTGCGCGTGCCCAAGGCCAACACCGGCCCGCTGACGATCCCCGCCGGCCTGGCTGACGAACAGGTGCTCTTTCTCTCAGACATCCTGCCCACGGGCTACCAGGCCGTGCTCAACGCCCGTGTGGAAGAGGGCTCCCACATCGCCATCTTCGGCGCGGGGCCAGTGGGCCTGATGGCGGCGGCATGCGCCCGCATGCTGGGCGCCGAACGCATCTTCATGGTCGATCACCACGCCTATCGCCTCGAATTCGCTCGGCAAACCTACGACGTCATCCCCATCAACTTCGACGAGATCGAAGACCCCGCCGAATTCATCGTCGAGCAGACGGACTTCCGGGGCGTGGACGCCTCGATCGACGCGGTGGGCTTCGAGGCCAAGGGCAGCGCGCTCGAAACCGTGCTCACCGACCTGAAGCTGGAAGGCTCCAGCGGCAAGGTGCTGCGCCAGGCCATCGCGGCCACGCGCCGTGGCGGCGTGATCAGCGTGCCCGGCGTGTACGCGGGCTTCATCCACGGCTTCCTGTTTGGCGATGCTTTCGAGAAAGGGCTGAGCTTTGCCTCCGGCCAGACGCACACGCAGCAGCACATGCCGCAATTGCTGGAGCACATCCTCAGGGGCGAACTGCGCCCCGAGGTCATCGTCACGCACCGCCTGCCGCTGCACGAAGCCGCCCGAGGCTACGAGCTGTTTGAGCAAAAGCTAGAAGATTGCCGCAAGGTGATCTTGACGCCCGAACTCTTGCCCGCGTGACGGGCCTGTGCCATGCCCAACGCGCCTCGCATCCTCATCGTTGGCGGCGGTGTCGCTGGGTTGACGCTGGCCACGCACCTCGGGGACCACTTCGGGGAGCACCTCGGAGACCACCCCGGCCGCCACCGCCCGCATCGCAACCAAGGCCACGCCGAGATCACGCTGGTGGACCGCAGCCCCACCCACCTGTGGAAGCCGATGTTGCACACCATCGCAGCCGGCACATGGGATGTGAGCCAGCAGCAACTCAGCTACGTGGCCCATGCCTCGGCACATCGCTTTGGTTATCACATCGGCGGCCTCGCGGGCGTGGACACCGCCTTGCGGCAGGTCACGCTCGCGCCGCTGATCGGGCCCGACGGCGTTGAATTGGTGGGACAGCGCAAGCTGGTCTACGACGTGTTGGTGCTGGCCGTGGGCAGCCGCGCCAACGACTTCGGCACACCCGGCGTGATGCAGCACTGCCACTTCATCGACAGCCAGGCGCAGGCCGAACGCTTCAACGCCGTGCTGCGCGGGCGCCTGCTGCGCAGCGTCGTGCAGGACGAAACACTGCGCGTGGCGATTGTGGGCGGCGGGGCCACGGGCGTGGAACTGGCGGCCGAACTCTGCAGCATGCTCGACACCGCCAACAGCTACGGCAACGGTGCATCGCACATCCGCGAGCGACTGCGCCTGACGCTGCTCGAAAGCGGGCCACGCATACTCACGGCCTTTCCGGAGCACGTGTCGCGCTCCAGCGCGCAGCAACTGCAACGCCTGGGCGTGGAGTTGCGGATGGGCGCGAAAGTGACCGCCGCCGAGCTGGAAGGCTTCCGGCTGGCCGATGGCAGCCTGGTGGCGGCCGACCTGATGGTGTGGGCCGCCGGCGTGGTGGCCGAAGGCACGTTGGGCGACGACACCGGCTTGCCGCTCACGCGCTCACGCCAGGTGGTGGTGGGCCCCAACCTGCAAAGCCCGGCTGATGCCCACGTGTTCGCACTCGGAGACTGCGCCAGCCTGACCCCGGCCGGCCGCGACAAGCCCCTGCCCCCCACCGCCCAAGTGGCCAACCAGCAGGCGCTGCACCTGGCGCGCCACCTGCCGGCCTGGGTGCTGCACGGCACCCCCGTGCCGCCCTTTGTGTTCCGCGACCTGGGCGCGTTGGTTTCACTCAGCGAATACAACGCCTTCGGCACCCTGGGCAAGTTCGGCTTCCTCAAAGGGCTGTTCGTGCAAGGCACCTTCGCGCAACTCAGCCATGCCTGGCTGTACCGCAAGCACCAGATCGGGCTGCACGGGGTTTGGCACACCTTCGTGATGTGGCTGGCGGAGCGGCTCAATCGGCGGGTTAAGCCGAAGATTCGGTTGGGGTGAGGGGGCGACGCCGCCCATCACCGCAGCTCGCGGGTGTGCCACAAGCGCAAGATCCAAATCTCGTTGCCGCTGGTGAGTTCGTACCGCATCTCGTGGTCACCGACCAAGATGTAGCGAACCTCGCGAGGCTCGAACTCCGTGAGCTTCGTCCCGATGCGAGGCTGCATCAGCAGCAAGTCGGGGCCAGCGGTCAGCCGCTGCACCACTCGTGCAGCAGCTTGGGGGTTCATCGGACGCAAGAACTCATGCAGCCGCCCCAAGTCGCCAAGGGCGGCGCGGGTCCATTTGATCGTCATTCAGGCAACCGCCCGGGCTGGTCCGTGCTCAACGACGCCGCCCAGGCCTTCACGTCATCGTGGCTCACGCCGTTTTGGGCATCCACATCTCCCAGCGCCTCGATCGTCATTCGGTGACGCTCGGCCTCTCTTTCCACATAGGCCGCCAAAGCCTGCTTGAGCACCCAACCTCGGGAGCGCTCAAGCTTCGCCGCCAGTTGGTCAACCTGATCGGCCAATGGAAGGGGCACATGGGCGGTCATCACACGGGTCTCGGGGGAAGGCATGAATCACTCCTAATCACTTTGAATCAGTCTAACGGAGCACACACGGTAAACACAACACCTTCGGCACCTTGGGGCAAGTTCGGCTTCTTCATGGGGCTGTTCTTCGTGCAAGGCGCCTTCGCGCAGCTCAGCCGTGCGTGGCTGTACCACGAGCACCAGATCGGGCTGCATAGGGTTTAGCGCACCGTTGAGATGTGGCTGGCGGAGCGGCTCAATCGGTAGGTGAAGCCGGTTCATTGCCGTCATCCTGACGCAGCACATGCCCTGGGCTGCTGAGCGCTCTGTGCGAGGCCTTGCGTTGACCGCTTTTAGGCGGTTTAATTGATGGCAACAAGATGTAATCAGGGGGCGAATGCCATGCGAATTAAAAACTTGCCGATATCGCGCCGCAAAGGGCGGCGCTATAGGTCGACGTCTTCGTTGAATATGGATTGGCCTATTAGTTAAGGCCACGCGCAACATACGCCGCGCCCACACAATAAATCAAGGAAATGAATTGCGCCAATCCATCCCTTCGGTCACACGCCCGGCAGACTGCAATACCGAAATGTGGCCATATGTGACCTCCATATCTAGCCAGAAATTGCCGCACGTATACAATTATGGCTACAGGCGAACACAAACCACTGACGTATAAATTGCAGTTAGATTTATGCAGCAACACATTCTCATTCAACCAGGAAAAAAATGAGCGAAATGGTCTTCTGTCGCGCATGCGGCAAACAATTACACAACACGGCCCCCATCTGCCCACATTGCGGAGCGCCACAGAGATTGGGAAAGAGCCTAAAGAGCAAAACAGCAGCAGCAGTTTTAGCAATATTCTTGGGCGGCTTTGGCGCGCATAGATTTTATTTGGGGAAATGGTGGGGCGTCTTCTATCTTCTGTTTTGCTGGACAGGCATTCCTGGCGCAATAGCGTTAATAGAAGGCATTGTATTTGCATTCACAAACATTGAAAAATGGGATGCAAAGCATAACAATGGAATTCCGTCTGGCGAATCAGGCGCAGGAACAGCCGTTGTCATTGTTGCCGCAGTGGCTGGAAGCATATTCATTATCGGAATACTTGCTGCAGTTGCCATTCCAGCATATCAAGACTACGTAACACGAGCAAAAGTATACGAAGCAGTGTCAGTCATCAATCAAGCCACGCCAGTCGTTGGAGAATACATTGAGGCCAACCATCAAGTCCCTCCCTCGCTAGAGGTTGCTGGCTTCACAAAAACACTTCCTCCTTCCATTGACAGAGTTTCCATTAACCAACGCTCTGGAGAAATTCTAGTCACCCTTAAAGGAAGCGCATCGATCGCCGGCAAGTCGTTTTCAGTGCTACCCACGGCCGACACTTCGAATCATATTTCATGGCGCTGCTCAAGCGAAACACTGCCAAACAATAGCCTTCCACAGAATTGTCGGCAATAAATCTAACTGGCGGTTCAACGCGGACGCCAACACTGGCCAAGGCCAGCGTTGGTGCCCTGCGCGCCTCGCGCTCCGGCGCCGGTTAACCTGGGCGTTATACCTCTTCAACGAAAACTGAGCGTCAGGGAATATGTCAAACCCAAAAATCACCAAACTAATCATTAAAAATTTTGGCTGCATTGGCCCGCAAGGGGTGTCTATCGATATCGACAAAATTGTTGTATTGGTAGGCGCAAACAACGCAGGAAAAAGCACGATCTTAAGAGCGTTCGAGGTTGTGGCGGATTGCCTGAAGCTCGAGCAAGATGACTTTCACAATCGACAGGTAGTTGCAGACAATTTTCCTGATATCGAAATCCACTCGATCGTCACTCAAGACAACAAGCCAGGAGATGAATGGTGCCAGCTGCTGCCTGACGGAACATGGCTTATCAAGGAAAAGTGGACATGGAATGGAATTGGGACCGAGCCCAAGAGGGTAGGTTTCAATGTCAAGATCGATAGGTGGGCTCAAACCGGCGACAAAGAGCTTATGCCGTGGGGGACAAACAATGTTGCAAAATCCAGAAGACCTAAACCCCATCGAGTAAACACGTTTGACAACCCTGAGGTTCAAGCAAAAGCCATCACAAGCTTGCTTAAAAGCCTTTTAGAAAACGATATTAAAAATATAAAGACGAATGAGACAGATGAACTGTCTAGGTATGACGCAATCGTCAGCAGCCTAAAAGAGCTGAGAGCAGACTCCAAGAAAATTCAGCAAGCAGGCATTGCAGACATCCAAACTCAGGCCAATCTAATACTTGAGCAAATATTCCCAAACTATACAATGAAGGTCATTGCGCCAGAAAGCACCGCCCCAATTGCAATTGATCTGCTCGGAGAGGAGTTCGGATTGGAGGTCGGCGCCACTGGGGGCCTTCCTTTCCTCTGGAGAAGCAAGGCAGCGGAACGCAGCGAACTGCTCTCTGGACAATTCTCAAATTGCTAGCAGACAAAGGCATTAAAGCAAAGCCTGCAGCAAAAACAGCCAAAACATTCCACGAGCCTGTAGGCCCCAACACCGCTCACATATTGCTCATTGATGAGCCCGAGGTTAGCCTTCATCCGAGGGCTATTCAAGCAGCCCGGGATGTGCTCTATTCGCTACCTGATAATGAAAACTGGCAGGTGATGATCACTACTCACTCACCAAGCTTCATTGATCTTAGCAAAGACCATACAACAATCATTAGAGCCGAAAAGGACGCCAGAAACAATATTGGCGCAACCACCCTTTACAGACCAGATCAAGCGCAACTAGACAGCGACGACAAGGAGAATCTTAAGCTAATAAATCTATTTGACTCGCACATTTCAGAAGCTTTTTTTGGCGGACAAGTGCTAGTTGTCGAGGGTGACACTGAATACACGGCATTCAATTACATCAAGAGTAGGGAAGCATCGGCTGGAAACAATGATTACCACAGCCTGAATGTAATTAGAGCGAGAGGCAAAGTCACTGTCGCATCTATGATGAAGGTGCTAAATCACTTCAAGAGCAAATATTACGTTCTTCATGACACCGACCGCCAGACCGTTCAATCAAGAGTCAAGGACAAATCCGCCAGCACAAACGATCAAGTTGTCTATAGATTGACCACCATCGCAAACCCCGCGTGGACAAATAATGGAAAAATCGAAGCACAAATGTCTGGCTTCTCGCGGGTGGTGGCTTCAGTTGTGAATTTTGAAGAAGCCTACTTCTCCGAGGTGATAGACAGCGACAAGCCGGAGAATTGCATAAATCGGCTGAAATCCGACCCCGATTCATATGCTGTAGTAAAGCAACTTCTTGATGGAGTCCTTGAAATTAATGGCGCACAATTGCCTTGTGGTGCTATTAATTGGTCCAATGTTCAAGAGTTAGATGCTGCCGTAAAATCGTGGGACAGCAAGGTTACTGTTTTACCAGAGGCATAACTGTCGGTTCAACGCGGACGCCAACTCTGGCCATGGCTTCGCCATTTTTATGGCCAGTGTTGGTGCCCTAACCACCCCCGTCAAAGTGGCGCGATCAAGCCTGAACTGAACCAGGCCGTCGCCTCGGCTTTGGCCCTTACAACAACAAACATCCATCGAGAGGAAGACATGGACAGAAACCTGCTGCTACTCCCCCTGCTGCTGCAGGCATTCACCACGCTCGTCGCTTATTCACTGCTGCGCATCCGTCGCGACAAGGCCACCGCTGCGGGGCAGGTCAACGAGCAGCGCCGCGCCCTTCATGACGATGCCTGGCCAGAGCATGTTCTCCAGATCAACAACAACATCCGCAACCAGTTCGAGCTCCCAACGCTGTTCTATGTGCTGAGCCTGGTTCTTTGGTGCATCGACTTCGTGGGGCCGTTCACGCTCGGCATCGCCACGCTCTTTTCTTTGAGCCGCATGGTTCACCTGGGCATCCACACCGGCAGCAATCACGTGCCTCATCGGCGTCGAGCCTTCACCTTCGGGCTGGGCATGGTCATCATCCTGTTCTTCGTGGCGGCCACCGGCGTGCTGTCAACGGTGTTGAGGTAAGGTGCCTTGCCGTGTGCGATTCCGAGGGTTTTGGAAAGGTCTGACATGAGCGTCTTCGAGATCTCCTGGGCTCATGCGTGGGCAGGCTTGGGCCTCACGCCACCGCCCGATCTGTTCGATGCCTTGCTTGCCGCATACAGCGAGCCTCAGCGCCACTACCACTCTCAGCAGCACTTGGCTGAATGCCTCACGCACTTCGACCAAGCGCGGCAGCTTGCGGAGCATCCAGGAGAGGTAGAAATCGCATTGTGGTTTCACGATGCCATCTACGACCCGCGTGGCAAGTCGAACGAGCGGCTGAGCGCTGATTGGGCCATGCGGGCGCTCATGTCGAGTGGTGCCAGTGAGGCAACTCGGTTGCGGGTTGAGCGTTTGATCATGGCGACCACCCACGATGCAACGCCCACCAGCAGCGATGCGCAGCTCCTCGTCGACATCGATCTCGCAATTCTTGGCGCGGCACCTGCCCGCTTCGCCGAGTACGACCAGCAGGTGCGTGCTGAGTACAGTTGGGTTCCACGCATCGTCTACAACATGAAGCGAAGGCGCGTGCTCAAGTCTTTCTTGGCTCGCCCTCACATTTACAGCACGAGCCACTTCAGAGAGCGCCACGAAGCGCAGGCGCGCATCAACCTGGCTGCGGTGACCTGACTACACTGCGCACATCACACACAAGGGAGAAAGAAATGGAACTGGAAGTCACTTGGGTCAGGGCCATCAAGGTTTGGTGGGCCTACGCCTGGCGGAATTTCCTGGCGATCATCGTCAGCGTCGTCGTTGCGACGATCCTCGGCTTCATCGCTGGCTTGGTCATGGGCGCAGCGGGCGCCAACCCATCAACGATCAAGGCCGTGACCTTCCCCCTGGGCTTCATCGCAGGTGTGGCGGTCTCGATCATCCCCATCAAAATGATCCTGGGCAAGAACTTTGGCGAGTTCAAGTTGGTGCTCGTCAAGGCTGAGTGAGCCGTGGTGTCCACCGGCATGGTCCCCGTCAACTCCAGCGAAATCCCGCCAGAGGCATTGCTGCAGCGCTACAAGCGCGATGGCGCCTACACGGACTGTTATCAGATGGACGTGCCTCGCCACGTGTCCATGCCTGAGTACATCGCCGCGTTCTACACAACGCCTCTCTTCAAGGTCGAGCGGAGCATCCTGGCCAGGGTGGCGGGCAAGCACTCGTCCGATGAGGCCGCCCTGGCCCTCGCGCAGGGGCGCGAATCGCGTTTCGCCGCGTGGAGCGTTGAAGGCAGGCTGAGCAACCAGCTACTGCTTTGCGACTTCATGGGGCGCACGAGGTCGTGGCTCATGGTGGAGGCGCACCCGTCTTCCACGCGGCTGTACTTTGGCTCGGCGGTCGTGCCGAAGTCAAAGTCTGCCGATGGCAAGGCGTCTTTCGGGTTCGCGTTTCACTTGCTGCACGGCTTTCATCACCTGTACTCGAAGGCCCTGATGCGGGCGGCGCAAGCCAAGCTTGGCAAGCAGGGCCGCCCGCCTTTTGAAGCGCCACCAACATGATCCTCAGAGAAGCAACGCCGAGCGATGCAGAACAGATCGCCAGTTTGGTCAACCAAGCCTATCGCCCAGAACCGGGCGCGAGTGGGTGGACGCACGAGTCAGGTCTTGTATCGGGCCAACGCATCAGTGCAGAGCAAGTGATCGGCGCGATGCGTGGCAGCCATGCCGTGCTGCTGGTGGCGCAGGAAGGTGAAAGCCTGCTGGGCTGTGTTCACGTTGAAAACGCGGCGCCCTGGTGCCACATCGGGATGCTGGCAACCTTGCCGTCTTTGCAAAACCGAGGCCTTGGCAAGAAGCTGCTGGCCGCAGCGGAAGACCTCGCGGTTTCCCGCCATGGCGCGCAGGGGTTCAAGATGTCCGTGCTGTCATCGAGGCCAGAACTCTTGGCCTACTACGAGCGCAGAGGTTATCGCCTGACGGGCTTGGCGCACCCCTATCCTGTCGAGGCGGGTGTTGGTCAGCCACTCAATGCGAACCTGCAAGTGCTTGAACTCATCAAGTTGCATGGTGTTGTGGGAGGCAACGCCGCTTGAACTGGATGTGATTGAGCGACCACAACCCGATGAAACGCCGACACCCTTTTCTCACCCGTGCCCACGCCTTGCGGCGCGTCGAAGCCCACCTGCGAAACAACAGCTTCCCCCGGCTGCAAATGCTGCTGTTGGTCACGTTGACGGGCGCCTTCGGTTTCCTGAGCTCTTATTGCATGCTCCATGCTGGGCTGGACTCGATGGCGGTTCGGTACCCCTTGGCGCTCGCCTTCGCGTACCTGTTTTTCCTCTTCCTGATGTGGCTGTGGCTGCGCACCAATGCGTCGGACTACACAGACATCCCCGATCTCTCAGGCATCTCGCCATCAGGCGGTTCGTCCGCGACGCCGTGCGACATCACCAGTGGTGGCGGGGGTGACTTCGGCGGCGGCGGGGCGACCGCATCGTTTGACACGCCGGGCATCGACTCAGGCGGCGCGTCAGAGGTGTCGGGCAGCTCCATCGGCGATGCGGCCGGTGGCATCGCCGATGCCGATGAGTTGGTGATCCCGCTCTTGGTCGTGGCCTTGGCCATCGGGCTGGCGCTGGCTTCGCTCTACGTTGTCTACATCGCGCCGGCTTTGTTCGCCGAGGTGTTGGTGGACGGTTTGCTGTCTTATGCGCTCTTCAGGCACCTGCGGTCTGAAGAGCGGCCCTTCTGGCTGGCCAGCGCCATGCGGCGCACCATCGCGCCATTTGCCGCGACCGCCGCGTTCCTCGCCATCACGGGGTTGGCGATGTCCTTGTACGCGCCGGGCGCCAGCTCCATCGGGCAGGTCATCGAACACGCGAGCACGGGTGGCCCGCAGCACCGGCCTTAGAAATTGGCCGTGAGCGTGAGCCGCACCGTGCGCGGTTCGGCAGGGTGCGAGTGGACATCGAACACGTCCGCCGTTTCGCCCTTCAGGCGCGAGGCGTAGTAGTAGTCGATGTCGCTGACCTTGCGGTCGAAGAGGTTGAACACGTCCAGCGCGAGCTTGATGTCGGGGCTGAATTTGTAGCCCACGCGCGCGTAGGTGAGCGTGGTGCCCTTCGAGCGCACGCTGTTGTCTTCGACCAGCGGACGGGGGCCGAAGTAGCGCACCTGCAGTTGGCCGAACCAGGGGCCGAGTTCGGTGAGGGTCATGCCGAACGAGGCCACCTTGCGCACGGAACCCGGCACGTAACGGCCGGTCTGACCGCCTTCGCCTTGCTGGGGCTGGTCGAAGCGGGCCTGCGAGAAGGCCAGGTCGGCGTCGAACAGCAGCCAGTGGCGCGCGATGTAGTGGTTGTTGAACTCGATGCCATGGCGCTTGGAGGCGCCGCTGGCTTCGGTGTCGCCTGCATCGCCCGAAAACACGAGTTCCGAGTCGAGCTTGAGTTGCCACAGCGAGAGCGAGGTCTGCAGGCCAGGCAGCCATTCGCTGCGCATGCCGAGTTCGCTGCCCCGGGTGCGCACGAGGGGCACGGCGGCGTCGGTCGCTTCGCCGTCGCTGGGGCGCACCTTGGCGGTCATGCCACGTGCATCGTTGCTGTGAAAGCCCTGGCCGGCGTTGGCGAAGAACTCGGTGCGCGACCAGGGGCCGAAAATCAATGAGAGCTTGGGGCTGTTGACCCAGGCGCTGCGCGTGCCGCTGTTGGCCGCGATGGAGCTGTCCACGTCGACGTTCACGTGGTCGACGCGCAGGCCCGCAACGCTGCGCAGCCAGGGGGTCCAGCGGATGTCGTTCTGGCCGTACAGGCCGGCGCTGGTTTCGCGCACGCGGCTTTCCTGGGTGGTGCCGCTGCGTTGGCCGCCTTCGGCGCTGTAGAGGCCGACGGGCGAGAGCCGGTCGTGGCGCCATTGCAGGCCCAGGGTGTTGCCCATGCCGAGGCCGGCGACGTCGGCTTGCCAAAGGCGGCTCACGGTGCCGCCCAGCACCTGGCGGTCTTCGGCCTGCTCGAACTGGTCGCCGTGGATGGGGTCGGTGAAGTAGGTGAAGTTCGAGAACAGGTCGAGGTGCGACTGGATGGCGTAGGCGTTGGCGCGCCACTCGCCGCCGTCCACGACCTTCAGCGCGTCCCACGACAGGCTGGCGCGGCGGGTTTCGCCATGGTCAGTGGGGTCGATGGCGCCGAAACGACCAATCAGGCCACTGTCCACGGCGCGCTGGGGCACCTGGTCGGTGCTGTTCCAACGCGCGGTGTAGGCCATGGCGGTGAGGCTTTGGCGCGTGTCGCCCTCGGCCAGGCTGTAGCGCAGCAGGCCGTTGAAGCGGTGGAAGTTCTCCGGGTTCTGCCAAGGGCCGTCGTTGTGGGCGATCTCGGCGGCGTAGAGCAACTGGCCGGTGCGCAGCGGCGTCGAGTCGGCCAGCAGCGTGCGGGCGTAGGCGTGCTCGCCCAGCGTCACCGAGGCGATGCCTTTGGGCAGTTGGTCAACCAGTTGGATGCGGGCGGTGCCGGCGGAGCTGAAGTCGCCGTCTTCGGCCACGTAGGGCCCTTTGCGGTAGTGCACGCTGCGCACCAGTTCGGGCATCAGGAAGTTGAGGTCGGTGTAGCCCTGGCCATGCGCGTGCGTGGGCATGTTCACGGGCATGCCGTCCACGAAGGTGGCAAAGTCGGTGCCGTGGTCGAGGTTGAAGCCGCGCAGGTAGTACTGGTTGGCCTTGCCGTCACCGCTGTGCTGCGAAACGATCACGCCGGGCACGAACTCCAAGATCTCGGCGGGCCGCAGCGTGGGTCGGGCTTGCACGAGCTTGGCCGTGACCGTGCCTTCGCTGGCCGACTGCGTGGTGCCCACCGCGTTGTTGTAGTTGGCGGTTGCCACCACTTCCGGCAGCGAGGGCGCCTCGTCGGCATGGCCGGGCACGGACATGGCCGCGCATAGGCACGAAACGATGGCGGGGGCAAGGTGTGGTGTGGTGCGCATGGGCCCGGACTTCAGCCGCTGAAGGAGATCGCATAACCCCACGAATCGAGCCGCGTGGGGATGGCGTTGAACGCCATGGTGATGCGGCGCTCGCCCAGGTTGGGCGGCACGGCGTGCATGAGGTAGCTCGGGAACAGCACCAGGTCGCCCGGCTCGGGCTGTGGGCTGATCCACTTGTCGGCGTTGTATTCGCTGGGTGTCATGCCCGCGTGGTCGTTCTTGAAGGCGAAGTCGTGGCCGCCTGGCGATTTCATGAACACGGTCCGCGATTGCGGGTGCGTGGGCGTCAGGTAGACCACGCCCGAGATGAAGCTGTTGGCGTGATTGTGCATGGCCTGGCGGCCGCCTGGGTCCATCACGTTCACCCACATCTCCTTGAGCGACCAACCGAGTGGTTCGCCGAAGAGCAAGGTGCCGAATTCGACGAGCCGGGGCGTGATGGCGCGCGCCGCGTCCACCAGCAAGGGGCTGTCGCTGGGCTTGAGCATGGCGGTGTGCGACAGGTTGTCCGAGGAGTTGTTTTCGCGGTCGGTGCTGGCGCTGAAATGCTGGACCAGGCCATCGACGAGGCGGGCGTCCAGGGCTTGGGGCACGCGCATGAAGGGCGTGGGGAACAGGCCGATGACTTCGGCGCCTGGCGGCAAGGGAGCGTTCATCGCGATGCGAAGGGCGTGGTCGAACGAAAGCGAGTGCAAACACAAGAGGCCTGCCGTTTTCACGGCAAGCCTTCAGGGTACTGCACGGTGTGCGATCAGGTCGCGCTTCTGAGGTGTCAGCCGCGGCGGCGACGGATCAGGGCGAGGCCGCCCGCACCGGCCAGCAGCAGGGCCATCGACGCGGGCTCGGGCACGGCACCGATCACCACGTTGTCGAAGGCAGCGGCGTTGGCGGCGTTGCCGAAGGTCACCGAGTGCGCGGTGCCGGCGAAGCCCTTGATCACTTGGTCGAAGTGGCAGAAGGGGCTGTCGCTGCAACCGGCTGAGGCGTTGGCGCCGAGGTCGATCGAGGCCAGCAACGTGCCCTGGCCGTTGAGTTCGCTCCAGATCTGCACGGCGCCGTCGATCTTGGCCGATGCGGCGTAGAACAAGCTCAGGCCGGTGGTGAAGCCAGCTGCCACGTTCAGCGTGGCGTCAGCGCCGACGGGGGCCATGACACCCAGCGGGCTGGGGGCGTGCGAGAAGTAGGGGCCGAGTTCGTCGTTGGCGAAGGCGAGTGCATCGCCGCTGAACGAGACGCCCAGTGCCGGGCCGAGCTGGCCAGCGCTGTCGGCACCGCCGTTGTAGAACTCGCCGATCGAGCTGAAGCTGGTCGGGCCTTCGAAATCGAGCAGGATGCCTTCGGCCGCGAAAGCGGGGGTCGAGGCGCACAGCACGATCGCGGCAGAGGCGATGAGCTTGGCAGGGAACGTCGTCTTCATTCGATACTCCTCAAGAATGTTGGGCGGCCGGGCCCGGGAGCCGGACATCGGCTCGTCTGGCAAAGAAGTCTGCGGGGCGTTCACGACAGGCGTGTGACGTTGAGCCTGGAGCACTCATCAGGCTGTCATGTGCGCCAGCGACAGTGGTGGATCGATTCACCTTTGTCACCCGCCATGCGCCCAGCCACTCGCCTCCTGACCTCCCAACAGCTCGCCGCAGGCTTGCTGGCCCTCGCGCTGTGCGGCGCGGCCTCCGCGCAGGCCTCCAACACCTGCGAGTTCCAGGCGGCCACGCTGCGCGTCATCCACCCCTGGACGCGCGCGACGCTGGTCGGCGCCAAAGACGGCGTCCTGCTGATGACCTTCCAGGACGTGGCGGAAGACGACAGGCTGATCGCCATCGAAACGCCAATCGCCTCGGGTGCCGAGCTGATCCGCAGCAACGGTGAAGCACAAGCGTTGAACCTACCGATCCCCAAAGGGCAGGTGACCACGCTGAGCGAAGAAGGCATGCACATCCGGCTGCTGGGCCTCAAACACAAGCTGGAAGTGGGCCGCAGCTACCCCTTGACGATGGTCTTCGCCAAGGGAGGCACCGTGGTGGGTGATGTCGACGTCGACTACGAGGCCCTGCCACCGCCAGCGTGTCCGCAAGGCAACACCTGCCGCTGATTTCAAGCCTGGGGCGGGCCGAGGCGAAGGCTCAAGGCACCCGTCACGCAGCGGTCACGCCCGCTGCCTAGGATCGCCCTCCGTGGCCCTCAGTGCACCTCGACGCATGCACGCCATCTCAACACCTTAGGAGCAGTTTGATGAGACTCGGATTCGATCAGCGCGAGATCGCGCTCGCTGCCGTTGCAGCACTTGGCGCCATGGCCATGAGCGCCGTCCCTGGCACGGCCCAGGCCGCCAAGACCGCAGGCACCTACGTCACCGGCGACTTCCACAACCACACGACCTGCTCGGACGGCTCGATCTCGATGCAGAAGCTGATCAAGAAGGCCACCGGTCGCGACGAAGGCAACTATGGGCTGGACTGGTTCGTGCAGTCCGGTCACGGCGGCAACGGCAACCGCAATTGCTCGCTGGTCGAAGACGAGACGCTCGGCACCCCCGCCTACCCCTATGTGGCCGGCAAGGGCCCGACCACGACCTGGGAGAACTCCGGCGTGACGCCCAAGGGCGATGTCTCGGGCACCTCGCCCAACCGCAACATGTGGCGCTGGCAATCGATCCAGGAGTACCAGTACCCCGTCCTGGAATACCACGCCTCGCTGAAGAACCTGCCCCTGTTCATCGGCATCGAGAACAACGCGGCAGGCCACGAGCACATCTCCACGTCGATCGTCACCGGCCAGATGCCCGTCGCGCTCGACACCGCTGCCCTGCCCAACAAGCCCGGCTACAACCCCATCGGCAACGCCAACGGCCTGGCGCAATGGGAGTACTGCTTCGACCGTGGTGACACCGACACCAGCCGTGGTGGCAGCAACAACTGGAACTGCGCCGTGCCCGGCAGCCTGAACGCGGCCGACCCGAGCTGGAACGCCATCGCGCAAAAGCTGATCCCCGCCAGCGGCACCGGCAACGGCACACTCGGCCACAACAAGTCGCTGGAATCGCTCAAGTGGATGGCCCAGTTCCATGCCGCCGGCAGCTACTACGTGCCCGCTCACCTGGAACGTCCGGGCCCGTTCAACCCGGACGGCAACAACGGCTACAACATCGAGCACCTGCGCGACTTCAACAACACCGCGCCGAACATCGCCTTCGGCTTCGAATCGCAGCCTGGCCACGGCGCGGCCAACAACCGTGGCGAATACCAGGTCAAGCGCAACAACATCGGCGGCGTGCAGACGGACTCCGTCGGCGGCACGACCTACGGCGGCACCGGCGTGTACGCCGGCTACCTGGGCGGCGTGTGGGATGCGCTGCTGGGTGAAGGCCGCAACTGGTGGTTCTTCGCCAGCTCCGACTGGCACAACCGTGGCTCCTTCGGCCCCGATGACCGCCGCTCCACGCAAGACTTCCTGCCCGGCGAATACCAGCGTGACCACGTGATGGTGCGCACCGGCGGCGACAAAATCCGCCCGCAAACCGTTGTCAACGGCCTGCGCAGCGGCAACAGCTTCGCCGCCAGCGGCCAGTTGATCGACCGCCTCTCGTTCGTGGCCTGCACGTCCTACCCTGGCGTGACCGCCCGCACCAATGCCGCGGTCGAGTCCCTGGCCGTGTCCGCCGCGACCCGCAACACCGACATCGACACCGCCGGCTGCGCGACGATGGGCGAGAAGCTGGTCGTGCGCCCTGGCGCCGACATCATCGTCGCCGTGGTGGTGCGCGACCCCGAAGGCAAGAACAACTCGCCTTACGTGTTCCCCAACCCTTCGCTGATGCAGATCGGTGTGCAGCAACCGATCAACAAGCCGGTGCTCGACCACGTGGACCTGATCCGAGGCATGGTGACGGGCTACAAGAAGCCGGGCTCGGCCGACTACTACGGCGAATGGCCGCGCAACACCAACTGGCTGCGCACCGATGGCACGACCGCCGGGCTGTCCGCCGTGCCGGCTGGCGCCAAGAACACGACGGCTGCGGTCATCAAGACCTTCAACGGCTACGCGGGTGGCTGGACGCCGGTGGTCTCGCCGGTCGATGGCAGCAAGTTCTACAAGATGAGCTATCGCATCAGCAACGTCAGCACCTCGCAGTACGTGCGGCTGCGCGGCAGCAACCTGCCGCCCTCGGTGCCCTATGAAACGGACGCCAACGGCAACCCGCTGTCGGACCTGTACACCAACGCCAGCGACACCACCAAGCTGCGCATCCCCTGCACGACGGTGGGCAGCAACGTGCCCGACAACAGCGTGAACTACACGGGCACCAACATCGACGGCTGCCCCGCTCACCTGCCCGTCGTCGGTGGCGTGAAGTACGTGGCCTACGACGTGGCCGCCTGGTCGGACCTGTGGTTCTACAGCAACCCGATCTACGTGGAAGTCGCCGGCTCGACCTTGGTGGCTGGCGTCAAGTAAGGCGCCACGGCGCACCCGCCCTGGCGGGTGCTGCGACACGGACCTGTGCGGTGCCTGCGAGGCCCGCACAGGTCTTCGCACTTTCTTGGCACTTTCTTCGCGCTGATAAGCACAACGCGCATGACGCCGGCCCTGATCCCGTTTCCTGCTGTACCCCGACGAGTCTGACCATGTCCCTCACGCAAGTGACCCACCCCATCGAAGAAGCGGCATCGAACCCCGCTTGGCGCCACACCGCCCAACGCTGGTTGCGCGAACCCCTGCTGCACTTCCTGCTGATTGGCGCCTCGCTGTTCGCCATCGACCACGTCATGGTCAGCCGTGCCGATGACCCGCACACCATCGTCGTCGGCGCCGAGGTCGATGCAGAGGCCAGGCAGGTGTTCAAGTCATCACGCGGGCGTGAGCCCCATGCCGAAGAGCTGGCGGCGTTGCGCCAGGTCTGGCTCGACAACGAGGTTCTCTACCGCGAAGGCCTGGCGATGCAACTAGACAAGGGCGACCCGTCCATCCGCGAGCGCGTCATCTTCAAGGCACTGAGCGTGGTCGATGCCGACACCAAGCTGCCGCCGCTCGACGACGCCACGCTGCGCCGCTGGTTCGAAAGCCATCGCGCCAAATACGACGAACCGCCGCGCTACGACTTCCAGGAAGCCGTGATGCCGGGCGAGAGCACCGAGGCGGCCGTGCGCGCCTTTGTCGAAAGCCTGAACAACGGATCGGGCGGTGAAGCGAACGCCGGGCTGCGCGTGTTCAAGGGGCGTCCGCAGTCGAACCTCGTGCAGAGCTACGGACAGAACTTCGCCGATGCCTTGCAGAAGGCCCCCTTGGCCCGATGGCAGGCCCTGCCCAGCAGCGAAGGCTGGCGTGCGGTGCGCGTGGACGCGATCGCCTCGCCCAAGCCCGCTGAGTTCGAGAGCCTGCGCAACGTGGTGCGGCAGGACTGGACCGACGCCGTCCTGGCCGAGCAACGCACCGCCGCCGTGCGAGCCCTGGCCAAGAAGTACACGATCAAGATCAAGACCGAGGCGGCCAGCCAATGAAGCGCATGACACGATTCATCCAAGGCATGCTGCGCCGCGCCTTGTTGATGCTGATGATGTCGGCGCTGGTGCCAGCAGCCATGGCGCACGAAATGAGCATCGCCGAGATGCAGGTGCGCGAGGTCGCGCCGGGCGACTTCCTGTGGCAATGGGGCAGCGGCGAGAAGGGCCAGATCAGCGACGACCTCACCCCCGTCTGGCCTGACTCGTGCACCGCCGAAGGCAGCATGCTGCGCTGCGGCGCCCAAGGGCTGCGCGGCAAGCTGTCGGTGGACGGCGTGGGCCAGCGCTACTCCGCCGCGATGATCAAGGTCTTCTGGCTCGACGGCCAGAGCAAGGTCTACACGCTGACGGCCAGCCAGCCGAACGTGCAGTTGTACGGCTCGGCGGACGACCAGCGGGGGTGGGGCGAGGTCGCCTACGCCTACTTCGTGCTGGGCGTGGAGCACATCCTCACGGGCTTCGACCACCTGCTTTTCGTCATCGGGCTGCTGTTCCTGGTCGGTTTTCGGCGCCAGCTCATCGGCACCATCACCGCCTTCACGCTGGCGCACAGCATCACGCTGGCCTTGAGCGCGTTGGGCTGGCTCACGTTGCGGCCGCCACCAGTCGAGGCCTGCATCGCGCTGTCGATCATGCTCGTGGCCGCCGAGTCGCTGCACAGCCGCGAGACCCTGTCGCGGCGCTGGCCCGCGCTGGTGGCCTTCCTATTTGGCTTGGTGCACGGCCTGGGCTTTGCCGGCGCGCTCAAGGAGATCGGCCTGCCACAGGCGCACCTGTTCGTCGCCTTGCTCACCTTCAACCTCGGGGTGGAGGCGGGGCAGCTCGCCGTCGTGCTGGCGGCCTTCTTGGTCGTCAAGGCGCTGTCGCGGTTCCCGGTGGTCATGCGCATGCGGACCTTGTGCCTGTATGGCATCGGCAGCATGGCTGCCTATTGGACAGCGGGGCGGGTGCTGGCGTTGGCGAGTTGATGTCGGGTAGGCTTCACATGCGAATCATGCGCATGCTCGAATCCACCCAATATCAACCCGCGCTCATCACTCGCTTCGAGCTGGTGCGCCAACGCATGTCCGCTCTGCTGCCTGAAGCCCGTGTTGAACACATCGGTTCCTCCGCCATCCCCGGCGCGATCTCCAAAGGAGACCTCGACGTCTGTGTTCTCGTGCCAGCAAGTGAGCACCATCGCGCAGTCATGGCGCTCACGCGGCATGGCTATGTCGAAAAGTCAGGCACATTGAGAACCGATGCGCTCTGCATGCTGGAATGGCACGAACCGGGGCACAAGCACGCCGTTCAAGTGGTCGCCACCGGGTCAGAGTTCGAGAAGATGTTCATCACCTTCCGAGACTCGCTGCGTCAGAACCCCGATCTGGTCGCTCGGTATAACCAGGTGAAAGAAGCGGCGGCACACCTCGGTGAGTCGGCATACAGAAGCGCCAAGTCTCGCTTCATCGACGAAGTGCTGATCAGATAACGTAGACTGATGCGCGCCCATCGCGTGAGTTTCCCGGGTCGGCCCTCCAAGGAGTCATTTTGAAATCATTCTTGGTTTGTAGTTCAGCGCTGCTATTGAGCGCCTGTGCATCGACATACAACGTCCCGAATGGAGCACCAACCAGTACATTGCTCCTGAATTTGCATTCGGAATCGGTGGGGACAACGATGCAAGGTTATCGCGTATTCGCGTACGAAGACCTGAGCTGCACACCCTCTCGACTTGGCTCCAAGCTGGAGTCCAGGCAATTCACGGATGCAAATGAAAAAATCGGCCCCATCAAAGTTGCTGCGGAATCGCCTCTGACATTTGCGATCCTTTATGGAGAAGCTCGGATTGCGCAGAACCGCGAATGCGGTTTCACGGCGTCGTTCACACCACACGAGGGCGAGTCATACACCGTGAATTTTGCGGTTTCAAATGGAGCGCTTGCTTGCGGCATCGGCATCACCGACGGCGCAGGTCATGATGTTCCCTTTGAATCACCCGTTTCCTCGTGTGCAGAAACCTTTGCGGGGAAGGTTAGAAACGGCGGCGCCGGCTTGCTCAATTGGAAAGTCAAGGTCATTTCCAAGCCCTGACTTTCACGCACATCATGTGAACCAGCATCGAGATTGACGACAGGTTCACGAAGGACACCATCAAGGCGATGGTTGGCAAGATCATGTGAGTGGGTGTCAATCTGCACTGAGCGAGAACACCGCAGGTCGAACTCATTGATGACCAGTTGGGCCGCTCGACGCGCCATGGGTGTAGTCCCTGGGCCTCGACAACGGCCTCGGCAAATCCGCCCCCGCCCGCCGCCCGCGGAACAGCCCCACCCGCGCCAGCACCATCGCGCTCACCGGCGCCGTGATGGCCAGCACGATGATGATCAGCCACACGTGCAGCACCGGCGTGCCTTCGCGCACCGAGAAGTAGACGATCGAGGCCAGCGTCACGCTCCAGGCCGCCAGCGTAGAAGCCAGCGCCGGGGCATGCATGCGCGAGAAGAAATCAGGCAGGCGCCACAGGCCCATCGCGGCCAGCAACACCAAAGCGCCGCTGAGCAGCAGCAGCGCCGCGATGACCACCTCGGCCCACAGGTTCGCGCCCGTCATTCGATGGCCTCCCCGCGCAGCAGGAACTTGGCCATGGCCACCGAGCCCACGAAGCCGAACAACACCATCAGCAGCGCGCCTTCGAAGTACATGCTGCTCTCGAACCGGATGGCCAGCACCAGCATCACCAGCATGCCGACGATGTAGATGAAGTCGAGTGCCAGCACGCGGTCTTGCGCGCTCGGGCCGCGCACCATGCGCATCAAGCCGAAGACCATGGCGATGGCGTAGAGCATCAGCGTGACGGAGATGGCGATGGCGAGGATCGGGCTCATCCGAAGATCTCCAGCAAGGGGCGTTCGTAGGCCTGCTTGAAGTGCGCGATGAAGGCGGCCTCGTCATCCAGGTCGAACACGTGCAGCAACAAGGCGCTGTGATCGGGCGCCAGCTCCGACCACACGGTGCCAGGCACCACGGCGGTGATGATGGCCAGCGCGGCCAGGGCATGGGGGTCGTGCAGGTCCAGCGGCACGGTCACGAAGGCGCTGCGCGGCGCACGCCGCCGGGCGCGCAGCACGCCGAAGGCCACGTCCAGCGCAGAGCGCACCACATCGCGTCCCACCCGCAGGATCAGCATCAGCAGCACGCCCCAATGGCGCATGGGCCCTGGCGCCGGGCGCAGCGAAGACAGCAGCCACGGCGCCCCCACCGCGACGAGCGCGGCCAGCAGCACCTGTCCAGCGGCCAACGACTGGTTCAACAGCAACCAGCCGCCGAAGATGCCCAGCGATAACCAGGGCGCGGGGAGCCAACGCTTCATGGCGCGTCCTCCTCCACCATGGCCGGCTCGAACGGGCGAGCCGACATCACGGCTCGGATGTAGCGCTCGGGCGTATGCAAGGTGTCGGCCGTGTCGCGTGCATAACGCAGGGCGGGCTCGCCCCACACCACCAGCATCACCGAGCCGGCCAGCAGCGCGCCGATGGGCAGGGTCTCGATGACGCGCAGCTTGGGCGAGGCCCGATCAGACGCGCCCCAGAAGTGCCGGATGCCCACGCGCACCAACGCCGTGGCCGCGAACAGACCCGAGACGATGATGAGCGTGAACAGCACCCAAGCCTGCGTGGTGCCCAGCGCTGGCAACGCCGTCAACATGGCCAGCTTGGCGACGAAGCCGGAGAACGGCGGCAGCCCCGCGACCACGCCCGCGCAGATGCCGAAGGTCACGCCCAGGAAGGCCAGCGCACCGGGGATGGCGCGGCCGATCAGCGCGTCTTCGTTGTCGTCGAGGTTGACGCCCGGCGGTGGCGCGGCCGAAGCGCCATCAAAGAAGGCGGGCAGGCGGTCCCGGCCATCGTCCATCTGCTGCGGACCCAGCTCCACCTGACGCGAACGCTCGAGCAACTCCACCAGCATGAACATGGCGCCGCCGGCCAGCGTCGAGCTGATGAGGTAGAACAGCGCGCCGGTGCTCAGCCGTGGCGCATCGAAACCGATGGCCGCGATCAGCGTGCCCGACGAGGCGATGACACTGTAAGCCGCCAGCCGCGCCAGTTGCTGCGAGGCCAGCATGCCGATGGCGCCGAAAGCCAGCGTGGCCAGCCCACCCCAGATCAACGCGCCACTGCCGAAATGCGCCGAAGCCCCTGCGGTGTCAGGAAAACACAGCGTCCACAGACGCAGCAGCGCGTACACGCCCACCTTGGTCAGGATGGCGAAGAGCCCCGCCACCGGCGCGCTGGCCGCCGAGTAGGCGCCGGGCAGCCAGAAGTTCAGCGGCCACAGCCCTGCCTTGGCCAGGAAGGCGATGGCCAGTATGGCCGCCCCCGTGTGCAGCAAACCCCGGTCGCTGGCCGGCACAGCCGAGAGCTTGTGCGCGATGTCGGCCATGTTGAGCGTGCCCGTCACCCCATAGAGCACCGCCACGCCGATCAGGAAGAGCAGCGAGGCCATCAGGTTGATGGCGATGTAGTGCAGCCCCGCCTTCACCCTCGCGTTGCCACCGCCATGCAGCAACAGCCCGTAGCTCGCCGCCAGCAACACTTCGAAAAACACGAACAAGTTGAACAGGTCCGCCGTCAGGAAGGCGCCATACAGGCCCATGAGCTGCAACTGGAACAGCACATGGAAGTGCACCCCAGCGTGCTGCCAGCGCGCCAGCGCGTACAGCAGCGTCGCCAGCCCCAAGCTGCCGGTGAGCACCGCCATCAAGGCCGAGAGGTGGTCGGCCACCAGCACGATCCCGAAAGGCACCGGCCAGTTGCCCGGCAGGTAGATGCCGAAGGCCGCCACGGCGTCCTGGCTTTGCACCCACACCAGCAGCGTCACGGCAGCGGCCAGGCTCAGCGAAGTCGACAGCACATTGACCAGCGCCTTGAGGTGGCGCCGGCCTTCGCCCGCCCACAGCATCAGGCCGGCCGTCAGAAGCGGCAGCAGCACGGGCACGACAACGAGTTCGGCCCTCATGCCTCGTCCTCCTGGCCATCGACGTGGTCACCACCACTGAGGCCCCGCAAGGCCAGCAAGACCACCAGGAACAAGGCCGAGGTCGCGAAGCCGATGACGATGGCCGTGAGCACCAACGACTGCGGCAACGGGTCGCTGTAGTTGAACAGATCGGGGTTGAGGCCGGGCTTGACGATGGGCTCCTTGTCGGTGGCGAGGCTGCCCACGCTGAAGATGAACAGGTTGATGGCGTAGGCAAGCAGCGACAAGCCGATGAGCACCTGGAAGGTCCGCGGACGCAGCACCAGCCACACGCCAGCGCCCGCGAGCACGCCGATGGCCAGGGAGATCACGAGTTCCATCAGCGAGCCTCCCTCGGCGCTTGAGCAGCGGCTTGAGCCAACTGCGCTACCTGGGCGACCTGCATCGCCCGCGCATCCGCCAACTCGCCGGCCTCTTCCGCCGCCACCGCCTGCTGGCGCCGCGCGCGCACGGACTGGTGGGCCAGCGAGCTCAACAGCAGGAAGGTCGAACCCACCACCACGGTGAACACGCCCAGGTCGAAAAAGGCCGCCGAAGGCACGTGGACCTCGCCCAGCACCGGCAGGTGCAGGTGTGCGGTGTGCGTGGTGAGGAAGGGATGGCCCAGCGCCAGCGAGCCCAGGCCCGTGACCAGCGCCACCAACAGGCCGAAGGCGATCCAGCGCATCGGCCGCAAGCGCAGCCGTGCCTCCACCCAACGCGTGCCGCCCACCAGGTACTGCGCGATGAAGGCGATCGCCACCACCAGCCCGGCCACGAAGCCACCGCCTGGCTCGTTGTGGCCGCGCATGAAAAGGTGGAAGGCAAACACGGCGGCCAGCGGCAGCAGCATGCGCACCAGCACCGCAGGCACGGCCAAGTAGGGCGCCACGGCGTGGCCTTCGTCGTCGGGATCCGGCAAGTCCAGGCCCGGGTCGCGCTCGTTCTGGCGTTGCGGGTGCGGCAGCTCGATGGATTCGGTCGCGGGCCGGAAGCGCCGTAGCAGCGCGTACACCGTCAGGCCCACGATGCCCAGCACCGTGATCTCACCCAAGGTATCGAAAGCGCGGAAGTCCACCAGCATCACGTTGACGATGTTGGTGCCGCCGCCCTCGGGCAGGGCCTTCTCGATGAAGAACGGCGAAATGCTCAGCGGCGCGTTGCGCGTGAGCAGCGCGTACGACAGCGCCGCCAGCGCCAGGCCCACCAGCACGGCCAAGGTCATGTCACGCGCACGCCGCGCCGAATCGAGCAGGCTGCGACGCGGCGCCACGGTTTCGACGCGCGTGGGCATCCAGCGCAGGCCCAGCAGGAAAAGCACCACCGTCACCACCTCGACGGCAAGCTGCGTGAGCGCCAGGTCGGGCGCCGAGAACCACGCGAAGGTGATGCACAGCACCAACCCGACCACGCCCAGCATGATCAACGCCGCCAGCCGGTGGAACTTGGCCTGCCAAGCCGCGCCCACCGCGCAGAAGGCGCCCACGCCCCACAGCACGACGAACTCGGGCGTGAGCGGCACGCGATCGCGATCCCCCCATGCCAGCGGCACGATCAGCGAGGCGCCCACGCCAGCGAACAGGGCCACCGCCACAAGCGCCAGCATCTGCGGCTGCAAGCGGCGTGTGCCCAGCAGGCGCAGCAGGCGGCGCGCCAAGCGCGACAGCAGCGCCAGCAACCGCTCGAACACGCGCTTGCCGCTGAGCCAGCCAAAGCCTGGCACGCCCTGGCCGCGCCGAGCCTTGAAGCGCCGAGCGAACAGCAGGTAGACAAGCAGCCCGCCCACGGTGGCCACCAGGCTCATCAACAGCGGCGTGTTGAAGCCATGCCAGACGGCGAGGCTGTATTCAGGCAGCACGCCACCCACCACAGGCGTGGCCGCCATGGCCAGCACGGGCCCAACCGACCACGCCGGCAGCGTGCCCACCACCACGCAGGCCAGCACCAGCAGCTCCACTGGCACGCGCATCCAGTGCACCGGCTCGTGCGGCTGGCGTGGCAGGTTACGCGCCGGCGGGCCGAAGAACACGTCGTGCCCCAGGCGCAGCGAATACACCACCGCGAAGACGCCGGCCAGCGTGGCCATCGCCGGCAGCGCGGTCTCCAGCCACGGGTGGGTGTTGAGATAGACCGTCTCGGCGAAGAACATCTCCTTCGAGAGGAAGCCGTTGAGCAGCGGCACCCCGGCCATGGCTGCGCTCGCCACGATGGCCAGCGTGCCGGTGATGGGCATGCTGCCAAACAGGCCGTCGAGGCGGCGCATGTCACGCGTGCCCGTCTCGTGGTCGATGATGCCCACCGACATGAACAGCGAGGCCTTGAAGGTCGCGTGGTTGAGCATGTGGAAGACGGCAGCCACGGCGGCCACCGGGCTGTTCATGCCCAATAGCAGCGTGATGAGCCCCAGGTGGCTGAGCGTGGAGTACGCCAGCAGGCCCTTGAGATCATTCTGGAACATGGCCACGAAGGCACACAGCAACAGCGTGATCAACCCCGCGCCGCCCACGATCCAGAACCACATCTCGGTGCCCGAAAGCACCGGCCACAAACGCGCCAGCAGGAACACGCCGGCCTTCACCATGGTTGCTGAATGCAGGTAGGCCGACACCGGCGTGGGCGCCGCCATGGCGTGCGGCAGCCAGAAGTGAAAGGGGAACTGCGCGCTCTTGGTCAGCGCACCCAGCAGGATCAGGCTCCACGTCAACGGATAGAGCGCATGCGCGCGAACCTGATCACCCGCCTGCAGCACCTGCTCCAGCTCGAAGCTGCCGACGATGTGCCCCAGCAGCAGCACACCCGCCAACAAGGCCAACCCGCCCGAGGCGGTGACCGTGAAGGCCATGCGAGCACCACGCCGCGCGTCCTTGCGGTGCGTCCAGTAGCCGATCAGCAGGAAGCTGAAGATGCTGGTGAGCTCCCAGAACACCACCATCTGCACCAGGTTGCCCGAGACCACCACACCCAGCATCGCGCCCATGAAACCCAGCAGCAGCGAGTAAAAACGCGCAGCAGGGTCTTCAGGGGACATGTAGTAGCGCGCATAGACGATGACCAGCAGCCCCATGCCGCTGACCAGCATCGCGAACAGCCAGGCGAAGCCGTCCAGGCGCACCACCACGTCCACCCCGAGCGAGGGCAGCCAAGCCAGGCGCTCGCTCAGCACCTCGCCCGCTTCAATCGACGGGTAGAGCATGGCGAGCGGCACGCCCACCGCGAGCACGACCAACGCTGCCCACAGCGATTCGAGGTTGCGGGCATTGGTCGGCAACACCGCTGCGACGGCGCTGCCGATGAAGGGCAGGAGGAGCAGCAAGAGCAGTGACATGCCCCAAGTCTAACGACTGGGCCTGAAGTGCCTGCGGGCTGACCGAGCTTGGACCCCAACGAAGCGGAGCGGTGGCGCTCGCCGCTCGCTCAAACCCCGTGGTCCTTCAACCAATCGAAGGCCAACTTCTGCGCATACGTGGCCGCCACCTTGTCGTAGGTCGGGCGGTAATCGGCGTTGAAGCCGTGGTCCACGTTCGGGAAGACGACGATCTCCGAGCCGCTGCCCGACTTGGCGATGCCCGCGCGCATCTCGTCGACCACCTTGAGCGGGATGTAGGCGTCTTTGCCCGAATACAGGCCCAGCACCGGCACCTTGATCTGCTCGGCGATGTCCACCGGGTCCTGCGGCTTGATCTCCGACTTCATGCCATTGAGCAAGCCGTAATAGGCCACTGCAGCCTTGAGCTTGGGGTTGTGCTTGGCGTAGATCCAGGCGGTGCGGCCGCCCCAACACCAGCCGACCAGGCCCACGCGCTTGGCATCGGCCTGGCCGCTGGCGCCCGCGAGGGCAACGGCCGCGTCGAGGTCGGCGCACACCTGTGCATCGGGCACCTTCGAGACCACCTCGGAGAGGATCTGGCCGATGTCCGTCATCTTGGAGACATCGCCCTGGCGCGCGAACATCTCGGGCGCGATGGCGTAGTAGCCGGCCTTGGCGTAGCGGCGGCACATGTCCTGGATGTGCTCGTGCACGCCAAAGATCTCCTGCACCACCAGCACCACCGGATACTTGCCCGGCTTCTTGGGCACGGCGCGGTAGCCGGGGATGTGACCGTCCGCCACGGGGATCTTCACCTCACCGGCGATCAGGCCCTTGTCGTCGGTCTTGATGGCCTGAGCCAGCACGGGCTGGGCCGCCACGGCGAAGCCGCTGGCCAGCGCGGTCATCACGAAACCACGGCGCGAAAAACCATCACCGGCTTCACCGGCAACGTGGATCTGGGGATTCTGGAAATCGATCGGCTTGACGCCGTAATCCATCAGCTTCATGGGTGTCCTCTGCTTGTCGGTTGCGCGGATCTGCTCGGGGCAGACAACGATTGAAGCACAAGGACACGCCCCGCCGCAGCGCCGGGGATTTTGCTCACACGGCCTGCCCGCTGGCCTGCGCTCTGGTTCAGGTCGCACCGAACCGGCGCAGTACCGACACAGCCTCCTCGCGAAGCATCGGCCCGTCCACCTGCACAGGCGGCTGCGCCCCCACCAGCGCGTCGGCACAGCGCATCGGCAGCGAAGAACCGCCCAGCGCGGCCTCGATGTCCGGCGTGGTGGCCGCGTAGACCACGCGCCGCACGCCCGCCCAGAACATCGCCCCCGCGCACATGGCGCAGGGCTCGCCACTGGCATAGACCGTGGCGCCCTGGGTGGCCTCGGGTCCCAGTGCCGCACGCGCCTCGCGCACCAGCACCACCTCGGCGTGGCCGGTGCAATCGGCGCTGGTGCGCTGCTGGTTCTGCGACACCCACAGCAGCTTGCCGTCCTTGGTCAGGCTCGCGCCGAAGGGCATGTTGCCCGCCTCCAGGGCTTGTTGCGAGGCCACGATGGCCTGGCGCAGGTACATGGTGTCGTCGTCCTGGTTCATGGTCAGATCTCGTCGATGGCGGTGCGGCGCGCTTGTGGGGCATCGCCATCGATGGCGAAGCGGTCGCGGGTGCGCACATAGAAGCTGGCCCCGAAGCGGGCCACGGGGAAGTAGTCCTGCAGGCGCACGCGCCAGGTCTCGGTGTCGACCAGGCCCTCGCGCACCCGCAGCCACTTCACCCGCCCGAAAAACACATGGCGGCTCTCATTCTCCAGGTGCTCGTGCAGCACGCACTCGAAGGCCACAGGCGCCTCGGCGATGCCGGGCACCTCGACCGTGCGCGAAGGCACCGGCGTGAGGCCAGACAGGTCGAGCTCGCTGACCCCGGCAGGTGCCTCCACCGCGCAGGTGTGCATGGCCTGCGCGATGCCCTCGTCCGGCAGGTGCACCACGAACTCGCGACTGCGCAGAATGTTGCTGGCCGTGTCCTTGAGGCGCCCCTGGCTGTTGCGGTGGTTCACGCTGAGCATCACCAGGGGCGGCTCTTCGCCCACCATGTTGAACATCGAGAAGGGCGCCGCGTTGACCACGCCCGCTTCGTCGATGGTGGTCACCAGCGCGATGGGCCTGGGCACGATCAAGCTGGCCATCAGCTTGTAGCGCTGGTAACTGCTCAGCGCCAGGAAGTCGATTTCCTGGGGGCTCATGTTCGATTCCTCATGCCGGCAACTTGCTGTCCACGCCCTCGACGTACCACTTCATGCCCCACAGCTCGGCTTCGGTGATGACCTGACCGGGCGCCACCTTCACCGCCCCCGACTGGTCCTTCACAGGGCCGGTGAACGGGTGGAACTTGCCTGCCAGGATGGCGGCCTTCTTTTCCTCGAACAACTTGGCCACGTCGGCGGGCACCACGCGGTTGAGCGCCGGCAGCTCGACCATGCCCTCCTTCATGCCCCACTTGGTGTCTTCCGACTTCCACTTGCCTTCAAGCACCTGGCGCACCTTGTGCACGTAATACACGCCCCAGTTCAGCGTGTTGGCGGTGAGGTGGGCCTTGGGGCCGAAGCGGCTCATGTCGGAGTCCTGGCCGAAGGCGTACAGGCCCTTGCTTTCTGCCATCTGCACGATGGCCGGTGAATCGGTGTTCTGGTAGAACACGTCGCACTGCTGACCGCTCAGCGCGAACGCCGCATCGCGCTCGCGCGTGGGGTCGTACCAGCTGTTGATCCAGACCACCTTGGTGTGCACCTTGGGGTTCACGCTGCGCGCGCCGTGCGTGAAGGCGTTGATGTTGCGCAGCACCTCGGGGATCGGGAACGAGGCCACGAAGCCCAGGTTGTTGGTCTTGGTCATGCGCCCGGCAACCATGCCCAGCAGGTAGGCGCCTTCGTAAAAGCGGCTTTGGTAGATGCCCACGTTGCGCGCCGTCTTGTAGCCGGTGGCGTGCTCGAACACCACCTCGGGAAAGTCACGCGCCACCTTGAGGGTGGGCTCCATGAAGCCAAACGAGGTGGTGAAGACCATCTGGCAGCCATCGACCACGAGTTGGCGGATGACGCGCTCGGCCTCGGTCGATTCGGGCACGTTCTCCACGAACACCGTCTGCACCTTCGAGCCGAAGGTCTTCTCCACCAGCTTGCGCCCCAGGTCGTGCTGGTAGGTCCAACCCACGTTCGAAATCGGGCCGGGGTAGATGAAGCCGATCTTCAGCGGGGTGCCGGCGGCCTGGGCCGCGCGCGGGGCCAGTGCGCCCAAAGCACCCAGGGCACTCAGGGAAGAAGCAAGGGGGGCGGCGGCGCCCAGGGCGGTGGCTTGCAGCCATTGACGACGTTGCATGACGGACTCCATGGACAAAGGGTGGCATCGCATCACGTATCCACCAATCTTAAATCATGTATACGTGATTGATGATTTATGCATGCAATGCCTGTGCCACGCTGGATGCATCAAAGGGGTGCGCAAGTCGACCTTCCTGGCTTCAAGGCACAATCGGCCCATGCGCCTGTCACAGAAAGCCGATGTCGCCTACCTGGCCCTGCGCCAGGCCATCATGGAGCAGGCCCTCACCCCCGCCACCAAGCTGCCAGAGGACCCGCTGGCCGAGCAATTCCAGATCAGCCGCACCCTGGTGCGTGCGGCGCTAGCGCGCCTGGCCTCCGAGGGCCTGATCGAGATGGGCAACAAGCGCACCGCCACGGTGGCCCAGCCCAGCCTGGACGAGGCCCGTGCGGTGTTCGAGGTGCGGCGCTGCCTGGAGGCCGAGGTGGTGCGGCTGGTGTGCCAGCGCTGGCAGCCCGCCTGGCGTGCGCCCTTGGAAGCGCACGTGAGTCAGGAGCAGGCCGCCGCCGCCGCAGGGCAGGCCAACGTGTCCATCCGGCTGGCGGGCGAGTTCCACACCCTGCTGGGCGAGCTCAGCGGCAACCCGCTGCTCACGCGCTACCTGTCGGAGGTGACCACCCGCTGCTCGCTGATCCTGGCGGTGTACGGCCGCCCCCACTCGTCGGACTGCGCCGTCAACGAACACCGTCAGTTGATCGACGCCCTCGCCCGCCAGGACGCGGCCGAGGCGACGCGCCTGATGGCCTCGCACCTCGAAGGCATCGAGCAGCGCGCGCTGCTGCCCAGAGGTCGGCGCGACGAGCAGGACCTGGGCAGCATCCTGTCGCAGTACACCCGCTCGGTCGAATCGCGCTGAGCGTGCACAGCGGAACCGCTCAGGCTCCCAGCGCCCGCGCGATGTCCGCCTCCAGCGATTTCGGCGTGTCCGTCGGCGCGTAGCGGCCCAGCACCTGGCCGTCGCGGCCGATCAGGAACTTGGTGAAGTTCCACTTGATGGCCTTGGTGCCCAGGATGCCCGGCGCCTCTTTCACCAGCCACTGGTATAGCGGGTGCGCATCGGCCCCATTGACATCGACCTTGCTCATCATGGGGAAGCTCACGCCGTAGTTGAGCTGGCAGAACGAGGCGATTTCACCGTCGCTGCCCGGGTCCTGGGAACCAAACTGATTGCAGGGGAATCCCAGGATCACCAGGCCCTGGTCCTTGTGGGCCTGCCAGAGCTTTTCCAACCCTTCGAACTGCGGGGTGAAACCGCACTTGCTGGCCGTGTTGACGACGAGGATCACCTTGCCCCGCAAATCGCCCAGTTTGACGGGCTCGCCGGTGATGGAAGAGGCTTCGAAATCGTAAACGGAAGGAGCAGGCATGGCAGGTTCCCGAGTTGGCTTCGTGGAGCAAGAAAAGAGAGCATCCTATGCGCCAAGGCAAGCCCGAATTGAAAGCACGGGTAAGCCCGGCCCGACATGGATGGTCAAGCGTTCAGAAATTACCTAACATGGATCGCTCGGGAAATCACCCCACCAAACAGGTGAGCCACGGCCACGAGGAAAACGAGGAGCCCGCCATGCCCCAGATCCTGCCCGCCCGCAACGCCGACGCCCCGCGCCGCTCACTGCCCATGGGGATCTCCGAGTCCATGTCCGACGACCACCAACGCCTCCTCGAAGAACTGCACACCCGCCAGGACGCCCTGGACCAGCAGACCCAACTGATGCGCCAGTTGCAGACCGCCCTGCAACGCGCGCAGGCCACCAACCAGGAACTGGCCCTGGTGGCCGACCGCGTGACCGACGCCATCCTGATCTGCGACGCTAACCGCTGCATCAGCTGGGTCAACCCCGCCTTCACGCGCCTGACCGGCTTCACCCTCACCGAGTGCCACGGCCAACTGCCCGAAGAGCTGCTCAGCGGCCCGCACACCGACGCCGCCGTCGTGGCGCAGATCAACCAGAACCTGGCCCAGGGCGCCAGCGTGGAGCGCCTGGAGGTCTGCCACCATCGCAAGGATGGCGAACCCTTCTGGGTGCGCCGCTCGGTGCAGCCCGTGCACGGCCCGGATGGCCAGATCAGCCGCTACATCGAGGTGCTGACCGACATCACCGAGCCGCGCCGCGCCGAGGCCGAACACGCCCGTCGGCTGGAAGCCGAAGTCGCCCTGGCCGGGAAAGTGGAATTCCTCGGGCGCATGAGCCACAGCATGCGCTCGCCGCTCAACGCCATCCTCGGCTTCACGCAGTTGCTCGACATGGCCGACCTGCAGCAGTTGCCCGAAAGCCAGCGCCGCCACCTGCAGCACATCGCCACGGCCGGCCACCAAATGCTCTCGCTGCTCGACCAGGCCCTGGAGTTCGCCCAACTCGATGACAAGGCCGTGGGCATCCGCCCGCAGCGCGTCGAGGTGGCCGTGCTGCTGCGCGAGATCCGCGCCGCGCTGGAGGACGAGGCCAAGGCGCAGTCCATCACCCTCGTCATCGACTGCCCGCCCATGACCGCCTGGGCCGACGCCCAACACACCCGCGCCATCCTGACGAACCTGGTGCGCAACGCCATCCAGTACAGCTCCGAGGGCTCAACCGTGTGGCTGACCGGCAAGCCCGCGCCGGATGACCGCATGGGCATCGTCGAGGTGCGCGACCAGGGCTTCGGCATCGACCAGAGCGACCTGCCGCGCCTGTTCCAGCCCTTCACGCGGCTCGATTCGTCGCGTGGGCGGGGTCACGGCAACGGGCTGGGTCTGGCGGTTTCACAGCGTCTGGCCGAGCTCATGCATGGCCGCATCGAGGTGACCAGCACGCTCGGCCACGGCTCGGTTTTCGCACTGCACCTGCCGCTGGCCGAGGCCCAGGGCGTGGGGCGGCCGGTGGGGCGCGGCCAGGAGCCGGCCGTCATGCTGCCGCCGCTGCGCATCGTGCACGTCGAGGACAACGCGCTCAACCGCAGCCTGGTCGAGGCGGTGTTCGCGGCCTACCCGCAGGTGCGCCTGTTCTCGGCGGAAAGCGCGGCCGAAGGCATGGCCGCCATCGAGTCGCACCGGCCCGATGTCGCGCTCATCGACATCAACCTGCCCGATGGCTCAGGCCTGGACATGTGCCGCCGCCTGCGCGCGCAGACCGAGTTCCGCAAGCTGCCGCTGCTGGCGCTCAGCGCCGACGCCCTGCCCGACCACATCGCGCGCGCCTTGCAGACCGGCTTCAACCACTACCTGGTCAAGCCCCTGCAGATCCCACGGCTGCTGGGCATCCTGGCGGCGCTGCCGACCCAGCAGGCCGCGCCGCCGACGCGCTGAACAGGGCATGTCGCCCGGCCCCCGCACCACCAAGGCGATGGCCGGGGCCTGAACCGGGTGTCGATCAGTCCGCGCCGAGCCGGTCGGCCGTCCAGCGCAGCAGGTCCAGCCACATCTGGCGCATCTCGGCGGCCTGCGGCGTGCGCAGCGCGCTGGTCAGCTCGATGGTGACCACCGGCAGCTTCTTGTGCACGCCGCCATAGTTGCCCAGGCTGCCAGGGAAGATGCCGACCTGGTCCAGGTAGAGGCGCCCCAGGCGCTCGGGCGGCACGTGCGGGCCGTCGAAATCGAGCACCCCGTAAGGCGCGTGCACGGCCACGATCAGGTCGGGCTTCCAGCGCGCCATTTCCTCGTGCAACCACTGCGATTCGGGCTCGGACAAGGGCTTGGGCCCGGGGTAGCGGCGCGGGTCGGAGCCCGTGCGCTTGGCCCAGTATTGGGGCGCTTCCTTGACCCAGTTGGGCGTAGGGAAGTTGCGGTTGAGGTCCACGCCCCGGGCGTTGGTGCGGGTGGGCTTGTCCTTGAGCATGCCGTCGGGGTTCATCAGCGGCACGAAGCGCCAGTGGATGTTCGATGGCGTGAGCAGCGCCTGGTCGATCCAGTGCAGCACCAGCGAACTCGACGAAGGCTCGTCACCGTGGATGCCGCCCACCACCAGCACCTTCAGGCGCGCCTGCGGGGCCACCACGTCGCGCTGGAAGATGGGCGTGCCGCGCACCGACGCGCCCGGCCCCGTCTGCAACTCGGCCCGCTCGCACAAGGGACGCGACACGTTGGGCAGGCGGCGCACCATCTGCGTGCAGAGATCAGCCGCCGAGCGCACGTCGGAGCGGGGCAGGTCGGCCGGCACAGCGGGAGGGGCCGCCGCAGGCTTGAGCGGGGGTTTGACCGCTGGTTTGGCCGAAGCCTCGGTCGCAGCAGGGGCCGTGGCAGCAGGCGGCGCGGCCCAAGTCAGGCAGGTGGTCAAAGCGAGGCAGGATGCCAGGCAGAGGTGAGTCAGGCGCATCCAGCCATCATGCCGCAGTCAGCGGTGACGACTGCGGCAAGGCCGCCACGGTCACGCACTCAGTTTGGCTGGCGTCAACGCGCCAGCGACTTCAATGCCAGCTTGATGCCATCGCTCACCGACACATCGGCCGGCAGCTGCTTGAGCGCGGCCTGGGCTTCTTTCTCGGAGTAGCCCAAGGCCACCAGGGCCTGCAGGATGTCGCCCTGGCTGTCAGAGGTGGCCGCCCAGCCAGGGGCGGCGAGCACGGGCGCGAGCTTGCCCTTGAGTTCGAGCAGCAGGCGCTCGGCCGTCTTCTTGCCCACGCCGGGCACCTTGACCAGGCGGGAGGCGTCTTGCGCCGACACGGCGGCGGCCAGTTCGTCGGTGCTCAAGCCCGAGAGCAGCGCCAGCGCGATGCGCGGGCCCACACCACTGATCTTGATGAGCTCGCGAAAGGACTCGCGCTCGCCCGCCGTCAGGAAGCCAAAGAGCTGCTGTGCGTCCTCGCGGACGATGAACTGGGTCAGCAGCGTGACCTGGGCGCCCGTGTCCGGCAGGTTGTAGAAGGTGCTCATGGGCACCTGGACTTCGTAGCCCACGCCGTGCACGTCGACGAGGACGTGCGGCGGGGATTTGCCGGCGAGCACGCCGACCAGGCGAGAAATCATCGGGTCAGGTCAGGGCGAGCAACGTCGGTCAATGTCGTTCAACGACGGAACAGACCCAGGCGCTGCGCCTCCAGCGCGGCTTCGGCGCGCGAGGACACGTTGAGCTTGCGGTAGATCTGCTTGACGTAATCAGCGATGGTGTGGCGCGACAGGTTGAGCTGCTGGCCGATTTCCGGCAGCGTGAAGCCCTTGGCCACGCGCAGCAGGACTTCGTTCTCGCGGTCGGTGAGCTGCACGTGCGGGGTGACGGTGTCCGGCTCCTGCACCGGCTGCAGGCGGGCCTGCGCCGTGAAGTACTGGATCACGCGGCGGGCGATGGAGGGCGACAGCGGCGGCTCGCCCTGGGCGATGCGCTGCAGTTGCTCGGCCAGTTGCTCGCGCGATTGCTCTTTGAGCAGGTAACCGAAGGCACCGGCCTGCAAGGCAGGGAAGAGGTGATCGTCGTCGTCGTGGATGGTGACCACCACCGACTGCACGTCGGGCTGCTTTTCGCGCAGGGCCTGCACCACCTCGACGCCAGAGCCATCGGGCAGGCCCAGGTCGACCATGGCGACATCGAAGCGAACGGCGTTGACCAACTCCAGCGCATCGTGGATGCGGGCGCTTTCGCTGATCTGGGCACCCGGGAACACCTGCAGCGCCAGCGTCTTCAGCCAGGCCCGGATCTCGGGCAGGTCTTCGAGAAGGAGGATTTGCTTCATGGTTTCAGGGGCCTCACTACGCTTCGGAAAAGAATGCTGCCGCTCATTGTCCACGCGAACCGCCCCGCGCGCCAGGAGGCAAGCCCTCGATCGCACCCCGGCCCGGCATCACCTGTTGCATTGCGGCGATTTCCAGCGGCAAAGTCAGGCGGATGACGGTGCCAAAGCCCGGCCCGGACTCGACCAGGCACTGACCACTGAGCTGTTTGGCACGGTGCTTCATGCTGGTCATGCCGTGGCCGCGGTCCAGCCGACCGTCGAGCTCCATCGGGATGCCTCGGCCATTGTCTTGGATGACGAGCATGAAGACGTGGTTCTCCAGGTCGACATCTGCCGAAATGATCACGTGCGAGGCGCCGCTGTGCTTGATGACATTGCTCACCGCCTCGCGCAGGATGCGGGTCGTCTGCACGTAGGTGCGCGAGGACAGGGGTTCTTCGATGACGTCGTTGGGGTTGCGCCATTCGCATTCGATGCCGGCCTGACCCAGGCGCGAGACCACCTCGCTGCGCCAGTCCGCCAGCGAGTCGGACAGCACCATGGGCTTACCGGTGAGGCCGCGCACCGACAGGCGCATCTCTTCGAGGGCCTCGCGCGCCAGGGTCGAGATGCGGTCGTTGTCGGCCGTGTGCACGATGGTCAGCAGCTTGGCACCCAGGTCGTCGTGCAGGTCGCCAGCGATGCGCTTGCGCTCCTTCTCGGCGATCTGCTCGACGCGCAGCTCGGCGATCTGGTTGAAGTTGCGTTCGATCTCGACGCTGATTTCCTGCACGCGGCGCTCCAGGTGCTGACGCGCGCCTTCGGCCGACTGCAAGGCCCGCACGTAAACCTGGATCAGGCGCACACCCACGGCGGCGTACAGCAGCGGCAGCACGAAGTGGGTGATGTGCAAGCCACCGCTTTGCAAGAGGCCGTTCTGATAAGACAGCTCGATGCCCAGCACCGACGCCACCACGCCCAGGGCCACGCTCATCATCCAGAACTCGGAGCGGCGCGCCTGGCCGGCCAGCCACAGGAAGTAGCCAATCGCCGCAAACAGCTCCAGCGAGAACAGCATGAACCACAGGCGCGAAACCAGGAAGATGCGGCTTTCGCCCAGCAGCAGCAGGCTCAAAGGCAGTAGCAGGCATTGCGCCCACAACAGCAGGTTGACGCGGTCGACCCAGACGCGCTCGCTGCCGGGCCGCACGCCCGCCCCGGCATAACCCAGCAGGAACTTGACGGCGAAGGCGTTGAGCGGCCCCATCATGATGGCAATGAAGACCTCCATGGCGTCATTCGGCACGGGAAGTTCGCCCCGCCAGAAGCGCCCCGTCATCACCGACCAGCCCATGGTCAGCAGGCCGAAGTACAGCAGGTAATTGAGCTTGCGCACCCAGGCCAGGCCCAGCGCGAACACGCCCATCACCACCAACACCCCGCCCATGATCTGAGACAGGGTCAACGTCCAGAAGGTCTGGTCTTCGGCGGCGTCCTGCACTTCGGCGAGCGTGCCGACCTGCACGGCGGCCAGCCCGCCGGCGCGCTGGCGGGCGCTGACCTGACCGATCGGGTAGCCCACCACCTTCACGTCGAGGTTGTTGTCGCGCTCGCGCAGCAGGTTGGAGGTCAGCGCCACCACGTGCGAGCTGAAGCACTGACGCGTGAAGGGCTCGCTCATGCGGCCGCTGCGGTAGAGCAGCACGCCATTGAGGTGCACCTCGACGCTGGAGCAGGCGCGATCGATCAGCGCGCCCAGCACCTGGTCCTGGCGGGGCTGGTTGATCAGATCGAAGTGAAAGCGGTACCAGACAGCGCCCTTGTAGCCCGGCTGCGATCGCGACCATTCGTCCGGCAAGACCACGAGCTTGCCATCGGCGGCCTCCGGGAAACGCGGGGCATTGCTGCGCACCACCCAGGCCTGCGTCAAGGGCTGCAAGGCACCATCGAGCACCTGCCGGGCACCCGGCTGGCTCAGCCGGGTGGCCTCCTGGTTGAGCACGACCAGGCCCAAGGCCACGAGCAAAGCCAGGGCCAGCCCCAGCACCACCCAGAGCCGGAACACCCCGGAACCAGACTGCGATGCCATGGCGAGCGACGCCTCGGCTTGCGGCTCGGCAGCGGCGGCGGGGTCGACGGGGGCTTGCTCCCGCGAAGAAGAGCGGCCGCGAAACGGCCACCAGCGATGCGTCACGTTCAAGGGGAACTCCACAAGCCCAGGGCGCGCCAGGGGGCACGAACCCAAAGATCGGTCATTTTCGCAAGAGAAGTCACACGGGGAGCACCCGGAGAAGCGACAATTTGCCTGCTTTTCTGATCGGATCCGCCCACCCATGCAACTCAGGCACAGCTTAGCTCCTGCGGACAACACCCGGCTGGCCCACTTGTGCGGCCCGCTCGATGCGCACCTGCGCACCATCGAGGCCGCCTTCCACGTCACCCTGCACCGCCGGGGGGAGCGCTTCCGCATCGACGGCGCGCGGGGCACGCCCCAGCAGGTCGCCGACCTGCTCGACAGCCTGTATGCCCGCAGCGACCGGCCGCTGAGCGCCGAGATGGTGCAGCTCGCCGTGGCCAGCGCCCTGCGTGACGCGGCCCCTGCACGCAAGGCAGCTGGTCGCCACGCCGGTGCAGACGACGACCTGCCGCGGTCCGACCCAGCCGACCCGGGCGATGACAACGCCGGCGGGCCCACCCTGCACACGCGCCGTGCCGACCTCCAAGGCCGCACCCCCAACCAGGTCCAGTACCTGCAGCAGATCCTCGCCCACGACCTGACGCTGGGCATTGGCCCGGCGGGCACCGGCAAGACCTTCCTGGCCGTGGCCTGTGCGGTCGACGCGCTCGAGCGCAGCGCCGTGCAACGCATCATCCTCACCCGCCCAGCGGTGGAAGCCGGCGAGCGCCTGGGCTTCCTGCCGGGCGACCTGACCCAGAAGGTTGATCCCTACCTGCGCCCTTTGTACGACGCTCTGTACGACCTCATGGGCTTCGACCGCGTCACCAAGGCCTTCGAAAAGGGCCTGATCGAAATCGCACCGCTGGCCTTCATGCGCGGGCGCACGCTCAACCACGCCTTCATCATCCTCGACGAGGCCCAGAACACCACGCCCGAGCAGATGAAGATGTTCCTCACCCGCATCGGCTTCGGTTCGCGCGCGGTGGTCACGGGCGACGTGAGCCAGATCGACCTGCCCCGGGGCGCCCGTTCGGGCCTGATCGAGGCCGAACGCGTGCTCAAACGGGTCAAAGGTGTGGCTTTCACACGATTCAATGCCTCTGATGTGGTGCGCCACCCGCTGGTCGCGCGCATCGTCGCGGCTTACGACGCCGACCACGGCAGCGCGCCAGACGACGAACCCCGAGTCCCCATGCCCCCGCCGCAACCCGCGCCCAAAGCCGTGCCCCAAGCGGCCGCCGACCCCGCTGCCGCCCCCACGCGCCGCCGCCCCGCCCGCAAGACCTCTGCCTGATTCCCGCATGAAGCCCGCCCTGTCCCTGAGCCTGCAGTTCGCTGACAAACGCCACCGAGACACCCTGCCCCGTCACAAGGTGGCCCGCTGGATCAGGGCCGCGCTCGACACCGATGCCGAGATCGCCGTGCGCCTGGTCGATGCCGAAGAAGGCCAGGCCCTCAACCGCGACTTCCGCAAGAAGGACTACGCCACCAACGTGCTGACCTTCGACTACGCACGCGAACCCGTGGTGATGGCCGACCTGATTCTCTGCGCCCCCGTGATCGAGCGCGAGGCCGATGAGCAGGGCAAGACGCTGGAGGCGCACTACGCCCACATGCTCGTGCACAGCGCCCTGCACGCCCAAGGCTGGGACCACATCAAGAAGAAAGAAGCCGAGGCCATGGAAGCGCGCGAGCGTGAGATCCTGGCCGCGCTTGGTTTCGACGACCCCTACGCTGACTGATGGCCAACTGGGGTTGCGCCATCCAACCGCCCGCCTCACAGGACCCCCGATGCAAGAAGCGCTGTACGCAGAGATGTTCGAACTGGCCCCGGTCTCCTTGTGGCTGGAGGATTTCAGCGGGGTGAAGGCCATCTTCGACCGCTGGCGCGCCGAAGGCGTGAGCGACTTGCGCGCCCACCTCCTGGCCGACCCGAGGCGCGTGGCCGAGTGCTCTCGGGCCATCCAGGTGCTCCAGGTCAACCGCCGCACGCTCGACCTCTTCGGCGCCGACAGCCTGGAACACTTGGTGGCCAACCTCGGCCAGGTCTTCCGCGACGACATGTTCGACGCCCACGTCGACGAACTCATGCGCCTGTGGAACGGCCACCAGCATTTCAGCAGCCAGACGGTGAACTACACCCTGCGCGGCGAACGCATGGACATCACCCTGCGCGCCGACGTGCTGCCAGGCCATGAGTCCGACTGGTCACGCGTGCTGTTGGCGCTGGAAGACTCGACCGACCGCAGCCGCGCCGAACGCGCCTTGCGCCGCAGCGAGCAACACGCCAAGGGCCTGTTCGAGCACTCGCCCGTGTCGCTGTGGCTGGAAGACTTCAGCGGCATCCGCAGCATGCTCGAAGAGCTCCGCGCCCAGGACATCACCGACTTCCGCACCTTCCTCGATGTGCACCCCGAGTTCGTGATCCGCTGCATGCAGGAGATCCGCGTGCTCAGCGTGAACCAGCAGACCCTCACGCTGTTTCGCGCGCCCGACAAGGCCACCCTGCTGTCCAGCCTCGACAAGATCTTCCGCGATGACATGCGGGTGCATTTCGCCGAACAGCTCATCGACCTGTGGGACAACCACCTCTTCCAGCAACGCGAGGTCGTCAACTACGACCTGCAAGGCGAGAAGGTGCACGTGTTCCTGCAGTTCTCGGTCATGCCCGGCCACGAGAAAGACTGGGGCCAGGTGCTGGTCTCGCTCACCGACATCACCGCGCGCAAGAAAGCCGAGGCCTACCTCGAATACCTCGGCCGCCACGACGCGCTCACCGGGCTGCGCAACCGCGCCTTCTTCAGCGAGGAATTGCAGCGCCTGGAGCGCCGGGGCCCCTGGCCCGTGAGCATCGTGGCCGTCGACATGAACGGCCTGAAAGTGATCAACGACGAACTCGGCCACGCGGCCGGCGACGCCATGCTGCGCCGCGTGGGCGAGGTGCTGCGCAAGGCGGTAGACCGGCCCGGCACGGCCGCGCGCACCGGCGGCGACGAATTCGCCCTCATCCTGCCAGGCGTGGATTCACGCGGCGCCGAACAAGCCATCGAGCAGGTGCTCGAACTGCTGGCGCTGAACAACCAGTTCAACCCGGGCCGGCCCTTGAGCCTGTCGATGGGGCACGCCACCAGCACCGAAGGCGAGCGCCTCGAAGCCCTGGTGCACCGCGCCGACCAGCGCATGTACGACAGCAAGCGGCGTCACTACGCCCACCAGCAGCACGACCGGCGCCAGCGCTGAGCAGTGCGCCACAGCAGGGGGGCGCTTAACGCCATTCAGGCCAACAGAAGACAACACTTTGCCGGCTCATATTTGATCTACATCAAATACACCGTCCGCATGCAGGGGGGGCGCCCTCTTTCTAACATTTTTATCAACTTCCCTTTGATTCTGTCCTCAATTCCAAGCCGAGAAGGCCGAAAACGAGGTTGATGCGCGGCGCGCCACCACAGCCGAGCGCTCGTGCCACAGAAGTCGAAAGGAACAACGTGAAAAAGCTCACCGTGAAGGCCAGGCTCGCCCTGAGCCTCGGATTGATGGCTGCCCTGATGGCGATCATCGCCGTCACCGCCCTGCTGTCCTTGAACAGCGCCCGCGAGCGGCTGGATCACATGGTCCATGGCGTGCAGGCCAACTTCCAGCTTGCATCGGACCTTCGCGGCGCGGTCAACCAACGTGCGATTTCCGTGCGCAACCTGGTCCTGGTGCACGACCCCGAGGCCTTGAAAGAAGAGCGCGCCACCGTGTTGCAAGCGCATGAGGAGGTCGGCGAGAAACTGCGTCAACTCAAGGCAACCGTGTCGGATGCGGACGTGTCCCAGGCGGAGAAGGACAAGGTCGGGGCCATCGATGCCATCGAGGCGCGCTACGGCCCCATCGCCACCAACATCGTGAAACTGGCCCTGTCCAGCCAGCACGACCAGGCCATCGACCAGATGGACAACGCCTGCCGTCCCGCGCTCAAGGAGCTGACAGGTGCCATCGCCGAATACATGCGCCTGACCCACGAGCGCTCGCTGCAAGTGATCGCTGCGGCCGATGCCGAATACCGCACCCAACGCGCCACCCTCATCGGCCTGTGCCTGTTCGCTTTCGTTGGCGCGGGGGTCCTGGGTTGGTTGCTGATCCGCAGCCTGATGGCCGCCCTCGGCGCCGAGCCGCAAGACCTCAACGAAGCCGTGCTGCGCGTCGCCTCGGGTGACCTGATGCCCGTCCCTGGCGCAGCCCAGGCCGCGCCCAGCAGCATCCTGGCCACCATGGGCCGCATGCAGCAAGACCTGTCGGCGCTCGTGGCCCAGGTGCGCAACACCAGCGAATCGATCGCCACCGGCTCCAGCCAGATCGCCACCGGCAACGCCGACCTGTCTCAGCGCACCGAAGAGCAGGCCTCCAACCTGCAGCAGACCTCCGCCTCGATGATGGAGATCCGCTCCACCGTGGAGCGCAACGCCGACACCGCCCGCCAGGCCGCCTTGCTGGCGAACTCGGCGAGCGAGGCCGCCCAGCACGGCGGCGACGTGATGCGTCAGGTCATCGACACCATGACGGACATCGCCGCAAGCTCACGCAAGGTCACCGACATCATCGCCGTCATCGATGGCATCGCCTTCCAGACCAACATCCTAGCGCTCAATGCTGCGGTGGAAGCCGCCCGCGCTGGCGAGCAAGGCCGTGGCTTCGCTGTGGTGGCGGGCGAGGTGCGCACGCTGGCCCAGCGCAGCGCCGAAGCCGCCAAGGAGATCAAGAGCCTGATCGGCACCAGCACCGACAAGGTCGACAACGGCACCCGCCTCGTCGAGAACGCCGGGACCTCCATCGGCGACATCGTGGCGCAGGTGCACAAGGTGGCCGCCTTCATCGGCGAGATCAGCACCTCGGCGGTTGAGCAGACTTCGGCCATCGGCCAGGTGTCGGACGCGGTCGGTCAACTGGACCAGGTCACGCAGCAGAACGCCGCGCTGGTCGAAGAAGGCGCGGCGGCGGCCGAGAGCCTCAAGCACCAGGCCAATGTGCTCGCCGACCTCGTCAACCGATTCCAGCTCGCGCCCGGGGCCCGCTGAGGCGATGCACCGCCATCCCGCACGCCTGCCCCAAGCACGATAGCCACCGCCAGCCCCGAAGCCGGCCGACCCTCACCAGGGCAGCCGGCTTCGTTCAATTCGAGCCCGTCAGCCAGCCCCGCGTCTCGCCATGCAGACAGCGGGGCTGCCATTTGCCCACGCGCTGGGCGATGGCGGCGATGTGATCCGGCGTGGTGCCGCAGCAGCCGCCCGCGATGTTGAGGAAGCCCGCCTTGGCGAACTCCTCGACCAGGCCGCCGGTGATCTCGGGGGTCTCATCGAAGCCGGTGTCGCTCATCGGGTTGGGCAGGCCGGCGTTGGGATAGCAACTGATGAAGGTGTCGCCTGCGATCTTGGAGAGTTCCTCCACATAAGGCCGCATCAGCGTGGCGCCCAGCGCGCAGTTCAGGCCGATGGCCAGCGGGTGGGCGTGGCGCACCGAGTGCCAGAAGGCGCTGACCGTCTGGCCTGACAGGATGCGGCCAGAAGCGTCCGTCACCGTGCCGGAGATGATGATGGGCAGGCGCTCGCCGGTGTCCTCGAACAGCTCGTCGATGGCGAAGATGGCCGCCTTGGCGTTGAGCGTGTCGAAGATGGTCTCGACCAGGAAGACGTCACAACCGCCCTCCATCAGCGCCTTGGCCTGATCGTAATAGGCCTTGCGCAGGGTGTCGAAATCGACGTTGCGCGCGCCCGGGTCGTTCACATCGGGGCTGATGCTGGCCGTCTTCGGCGTCGGGCCGATGGCGCCGGCCGCGAAGCGCGGCTTGTCGGGCGTGCTGTACTTGTCGCAGGCCTCGCGGGCCATGCGCGCCGCCACCAGGTTCATCTCAGCGGCCAGCTCGGGCAGCTCGTAGTCGTCCTGCGCGACGGTGGTGGCACCGAAGGTGTTGGTCTCGATGATGTCGGCGCCGGCGGCCAGGTACTGCTCGTGGATCTCGCGGATGACTTCGGGCTTGGTGAGTTGCAGCAGCTCGTTGTTGCCCTTGAGGTCCTTGCCGTGGTCGGCGAAACGCTTGCCCCGGTAGTCGGCCTCGGTCAGCTTGTAGCGCTGGATCATGGTGCCCATGGCGCCATCGAGCACCACGATGCGCTGGCGCATGATCTCGGGGAGCTGTGCGGCGCGGGTGTAAGGGCGGCGTTCGACGGGAGGGCGGGCGGCTGAGGCGGTCATGCCCTCGATTTTAGGCGGGCCCACCGCCTCGGCGGCCGCCCCTGGGTAACGCCGCTGGATAACGCCCCCTCCCCCAGAATGCCCCCACAACTCACACAAATTCGGACAATCGGTTAGCGTGCCGCGTCCCCCTACCATCAGGAGCCTTGTCATGTTTCACGCTGGTCGAGCCTTGCTTTGCGCCGTCCTCCTGGCCGCCGCCCTCCCCACCGCGGTTCACGCCACCGAGCCACTGCAATCCGTCGGGTCCGTGGACTTGAAGCGCTACCAGGGGCGCTGGTACCAGATCGCCTACTACCCCAACACATTCCAGAAGCAATGCGTGGGCGACACCACCGCCGACTACCGCCTGCTGATGACCGGGCACGTCGAAGTCACCAACCGATGCGCCACCGCCAATGGCAGCACCTCCCAGGTGATCGGCGCCGCCCGCGTGAAGCCAGAGAAGTTCCTGGGCGTGCCAATCAGCAAGGGCACCGACACGAGCAAACTCGAAGTGCGGTTCGCGCCCAGCTTCCTCGCTTGGCTGGACGCGGTGTGGGCACCATACTGGGTGATCCAGCTGGCCGACGACTACCGCTACGCCGTTGTCGGCGAACCCAACCGCAAGTTCCTGTGGATCCTGTCGCGCACGCCCACGCTGGCCGTGGCGGACCGCACCGCGATCGAGGCCAAGCTGGTTGAGCAAGGCTATGACGTCACGCGCTTGAAGGAAGAGCCTCAGCAGCCGAGGTGAGTGCATCCATCGGCCATCAAGGGCTGTTGCGCACTCGCAGGCGAATGGATGACATGAGCCTGTCCGACAAGGCGATGGCCTCTTCATCGGTCAGGCTGCTGGAAATCACTTTGGCTGCGGCGCAGCACAGGTCGTGAGCGCCTTCCGGGCAGCAGCCAGATCGCCGAGTTGATTGGGATTCTTCAAGCACGCGTCATCTTGCTCGATGAACACTTTGCCATCCTGTTCGCGCAGCTTGAACAGCGCGGTCACGTAGCGCCAGCCTTTGCCAATGTCATCGGGCTTCTTGGCAAGGGGTTTGCCGGTGAGGTAGTAACTCAACGAAAACAGGATGGCGTCCTGCCCTTTGACGCGCGCCACACCCCGAACGCCGTTGCACCAGGTGTTGCCATCGGCTTCGTTGAGCTTGATGTCGTGCTTGGCGAGTTGCTTGAGGTTGGTGTCGTAGATGAAGAAGGCGCAGATGCCGCCGCCGGCCAGCGGCTTGGAATTGGTCTTGTTTGCTACGTCGCGCTTGATTCGGGCAGATTCTTGCTTTGATATGTACTGCACGCCCGCGACATAGAACGTGTGCTGGGGGAACGTCGCAAGCAGTCGTAAGCTCAGGCGGGCGGATCGGTGGCGCGGCCGCGCTTGCCCGGCGGGGCTTGCGGATCAGCGTCGTCGGCCTGGAAGTCGCCGTCGGCGAAGTTGCCGGGGCGGATGCGCGAGCCGTTGCCCTCGAGCCAGGCTTGCATGTGGCGTGCAGGCATGGGCTTGGCGAGCAGGAAACCTTGCAGTTCGTCGCAGCCCAGTCGGCGCAGGATATCGAGCTGGGCTTGGGTTTCCACGCCTTCGGCGACGATGCCGAGACCCAGCGCATGCGAGAGCTTGGTGATGGCGCGGACGGTGGCGCGGGCATCGGCATCGCGATCGAGATCTTGCATGAAGCTGCGATCGATCTTGAGCTGCGAGGCTGGCAGCTTGCCCAGGTAGCTCAGCGAGGAGTGGCCGGTGCCCAGGTCGTCGATGGCGAGGTGCACGCCGAGTTGGGCGAGACGCTCGAACAGGCGCAGCGTGGCCTGGGGGTCTTCCATCGCGGCAGACTCGGTGATTTCGAGGGTCAGGTGGTCGGCGGGCACGGCGTGGCGTTGCAGCGCTTCCTGCACGCATTCGACGAGGTCGCTCTGGCGCAGTTGGTGCGCGGACAGGTTGACGGCCACCCGCAAGCCCAGGCCGAGTTCATGCCAGGCGCGCATCTGTCGGCAGGCCTCGTCGGTGACCCACTGCCCGAGGCCGCCGATGAGGCCAAAGCGCTCGGCGATGGGCACGAACACGCTGGGTCCGACCAGGCCTCGCTCGGGGTGGTGCCAACGCACCAAGGCTTCCAGGCCGGTGACCTGCCCTGTTCTGCCGTCGACCTTGGGCTGGTAGTGCAGCTCCAGGCCCGTGCGGGTTTCGAGGGCGCGGCGCAGTTCGCGTTGCAGGCCGATGATGTCCTGCTCGCCTTCCTCCATGCCGGGGTCGAAGAAGCAGTGCATGTTCCCGCCGGCATGCTTGGCGGCGAGCATGGCGGCGTCGGCGCGGGCGATCAGGCGGGCACGTGGGCCGTGGTCGGGGTAGAGCACGATACCGATGGAGCAAGACACCTGCAACCGCCGATTGGGCAGTTGATGGGGCAGTTGATGGGGCCGCAGCACGGCCTGGCGGATGCGATCAGCCACGAGAGCTGCGGCGGCGCTGTCGGGGTCGCCATCCATGAGCATGAGGAATTCGTCGGCGCCGATGCGAGCGATGGTGTCGCTCGAACGCGCCAGCGCGAGCACACGGGTGGCGACTTCGCGCAGCACGCTGTCGCCCGCGCTGCGGCCGAAGGTGTCGTTGATGGCCTTGAAGCCATCGAGGTCGATGGACAGCAGCGCCAGCCGGCGTTGGCGGGCTTCGGCGCGCAAGGCTGCTGCGGCGAGGTGGTCTTCCAGCATGAGGCGGCTGGCGAGGCCGGTCAGCGGGTCGGACAAGGCGGATCGCGCACCCTGCATCAGCTCGCTAGGGTCGAAGAGCTTGCCGGCAGCCGGCTCGTTGTCATCGGGCGAGTCGGGTGTTTTGGGCTCGTTGGCGCCAACTGCGTCAACGTGGCCACCCAAGCCCTCCGTGGCCTCGTTGGCTGCGGTGAGCGGGTTCGCCTGGTCATCATGGATCCAGCCACGCCTGCGCAAGAACTGGTGAACGACAACGCCCAGCATGCCGCCCATGATCGCGGTCGACGCAAGCCAAAGCACTTCCCTCAATGTGATGCTCATGGGCGGTTCGCCTCGAGATCCGACCAGGCCGTGGCGAGGTCGCTGGCTTCACGGGCGTTTTCTTCGTTCAGGTCTGATGTCATCGGCTTGGATGCCAAGGGGATGGGCGAGCCGCGCTGTCCCAGCCACTTCATCAGCGTGGGCTCGGACATCGGTCGGGCGAAGAGGAAACCTTGCAGCTCGTCGCAATGCAGTTGCGCGAGGATGTCGGCCTGGTCTTGCGTTTCGACGCCTTCGGCCACGACTTTCAGGCCCAGCGCATGGGCCAGGCGCACCACGGCTTCGACGATGGCTTGCGCGTCGAGGCTGCTGTCGAGGTCGCGCACGAAGCTGCGGTCGATCTTGAGCTGGCGCGCGGGCAGGCGGCGCAGGTAGCTGAGCGACGAATAGCCGGTGCCGAAGTCGTCGATGGACAGGCGCACGCCGATCTGGTCGAGCATGTCGAAGACGCGCAGCGAGGCTTCGATGTCTTCCATGGCCACCGATTCGGTGATCTCCATGATGAGCATGCGCGCGGGCACGCGGTGGCGACGCAGGGCCTCGCGCACGCGCTGTTCGAGGTCGGGCTGACGCAATTGATGCACCGAGAGGTTGACCGCCACGGGGATGTCGAGGCCCAGATCGTGCCACATGCGCAGGTGGTGGCACGCCTCGTCGATGACCCATTGGCCTAGCTCGCCGATCAGGCCGAAGCGCTCGGCCACGGGGATGAATTCGGCGGGGCTGACCATGCCGCGTGTCGGGTGATGCCAGCGCAGCAGGGCCTCGACGCCAGCGAGCTCACCCGTGGTTGCGCGCAACTTGGGCTGGAAGTGCAAGGCGAGTTCCTTGCGTGCCACGGCGTGGCGCAGATCACGCTGCATTTCGACCTGCGCTGCGCTCACGCGGTCCATGCCGCGTTCGAAGAAGCAGTACACGCCCCCGCCAGCGCGGCGGGCCGTGAGCATGGCGTCGTTGGCGTGTGACATGAGCTGTTCGGGCGTGGCGCTGTCGGGGTAGCGCGCGATCCCGATGGAGCAGCTCACCGTGATCTCCTGGTCGTGAATGAGGCAGGGCTCGTGCACCGCGTCTTGCAGCCGCTGGGCCAGCAAGGCGGTGACGTGCTCGTCGCCCAGCCCTCGGCAGGCGAGCAGGAATTCATCGGTGTCCGAACGCGCCAGCACGTCGCCATCCCGGATGAGGCCTTGCAGGCGCAGCGACAGCGTCTGGATCAGGCCATCGCCCACGTGGTGCCCATAGGTGCCCGTGAAGGCGTGGAAGCCATCGATGTTCAGGCGCAGCACGCTCAGGTGCAGCACCTGGTCGCTGGCTTGTTCGATGAGCTCGCGCACCTGCAATTCGAAGCCGGCGCGATTGGCCAGGCCCGTGGCCGCGTCGCGCAGCGAGGCTTCTTCCAGGGCCGTCTGTGCCGCCTTGAGGGAGGCCGAAAGCGCCTGGTTGCGCGCCAGGTTGCGGGCGTCCTGCAAGGTGCCGATGTGGGCCATGATGAGCAGGATCAGCACCGTGGCGGTGAGCACGAACTCCAGTGAGTCGCCGGAGAGCTGTCCTTCGCTGAGGCAGATGGCCGCCCATGGCACACCGATCGCGCTCACCTGCAAGGCCATGCCTGACCACAGCACGGTCCCCACCAGCACAGCGATGGCCAGGTTGCGCGCCTGACGGGGCTCTTCGCTGATGTTCGACCTGATCAACAGCGAGCCCAGGCCGCATCCCAGCAGGATGAGCAGGAAGGCGGCGAGCGTCGCCTTCGGGTCCCAGACCATGGCCGGCTGCAACATGATCGACGTGGCGTTGACAAACACCAAGGTCTGCAAGCCAACGGCCACGAGGACGGAGCCCATCACCCGCATGCGCGCACGCAAGCCGCTGTGCGTCTGCATCCAGATGGCCGCCGCAGCGATCACGATGGCTGGCAGCCACGAGGCCAGCACCACATCGCGCACATAGCCCACCTTGATGGGCAGCTGCATGGCCACGAGGCTGAGGAACGAGGCGGCCCACATGCCAGTGCCCACCACGAGCGCACCGCCGAGGATCCAGGCCATGCCTGCATCGCGATCATTGGCGCGCACTCGCCGGATCACCATGCCTTGCAATGAAACGGCGTACACAGCCAGCAACCAGGCCGGCGCGAGGGCCGAGCCGCTCCAGCTTGTTGCCATGAAGGTTGAAGACATCCGCGCTCCTGGGTGGAGCCAGCGGTGGCCGCCGGCGCCGATTTCGATCTCACACCTGGGTGTGATCGGGTCTTCGGCGCATGCGCGCGGGAACTTGAGCGGCTGGGAGATGCGAGGCGCCAGGAAGCGTCAATGCTTCACAGAAACCACCTCATGAAACGCACTTCAGTGCATGACCACGGGCTGCTGAGCCATGCCGGCGTAGCGCTCGAGGTAGGCGTCGAACTCTTCGACGCTGGGCGAGGACTCGATCAGGGCCTCGACACCTTCCTTGAAGGTCTCGGCGAGGGCGCCTTCGATGAAGATTTCCTTGCGGGCGAACTTGTCGACAATCTCGTAGCCACCGCGCGTCAAGGCAACGTTGTGGCGGGCCGGACCGTGTTCATCGGCGGCCAGTTCGATCTGCACCACCGCGTAACTGTCCGAGTTGTAAAGCATGTGCATGGACGACACTCCAGAGTCCTTGAGACCGTCTTCCGTCAGGGCCGTGAGCCGGCAGACCGTTTCCATCATGACGGGTCCATCGGCCTCGTCATCCCCCGACTTGAGGGCGGAGCGGGCCGGCTCAAGGCCTGCCGTGCCGAAATGCACGCCATCCCCCGCGAATGCGCGGGCGGACGCCTTCGGGGTCAGGGCTTGCTGAAGCTCAGCGTGACATCGCCCAGGTGGATGCCGAACTTGCTCATCGCAGCGCGGTTGAGAACCACCTGATGGTCGATGCGGTACATCCAATCGTCGAACTGGAACTCGATGGGCTTGCCATCGACCGGTACCCGCATGGTGTAGCGAAAGCGGATGGCGTTGCCCGCCTGCTCGCCCTCGGCCACCCCGACGATGTCGGCGGCACGGCCTTCAAAGCGCCCGCCGCCCAGGTCTTTGAGCTGCCAGACGCGGCGCTCTTGCGTGCCGTCGCTGTAGGTGAAGTCTTCTTCGAGGACGCCGGTGTCGCCGCTCCAGCGCCCTTGCATCGCAACCGTGAAGCGCTTGACGACCCGGCCAGATCGATCGGTGAACATGCCATGGGCGCGCACCGGCCCCGAGAAATAGGCACGGAAATCCATGGCTGGCTGTTCGGCCCGGTAGTCCGCTGGTTGGGGCGTTGAACCGCAGGCCGACAAGCCCAGCGTCAAAGCCAGGGACAGGGCCAACGCGCCGAATCGGGCGCGGCGATGTTGGGCAGGCATGGCGTGTGTCATGTCGGGCTCCTGGGTGCGATGAAGGGGTGGATGAGAGGCAGGCGAAGCAGCCGTGAGGCAGCGCCCAGATCAGGCCAGCGCCGGATGCCGGCGCCAGTGCCAGCACGCCAGCAAAGCCAGCAACTTGAACACGCAGGGCAGGCCGCCATAGACCCAGCTCAAGGCTTGCAAGGCTCCCGGTTCCTGTGCGCCCGGCGTGTAGCCCAGCGCCTGCAAAGCCGGTAAGGCCAGCCCGGCCGCCAGCGCGAGGTTGAGCTTGGTGGCCCATTGCCACCAGCCCGCGTAAGCGCCCTCGGCCTGTGCGGTGTGTCCTGCACGCTGGACCACACCGGTCAGCAGCGTGCCGGGCGCGGTGAGGTCGGCACCCAAGGCCAGTCCACCCGCCAGGCAGATGGCGAGGTAGCCGGCGCGATCGCCCTCGCCCAACCCCAACACGCCGACGAAGCTCAGCACGCTCAACAACATGCCCAAGGCCCACGCACGCATCGGCCCGATGCGCCCGATCAGCCTCACCCATGCAGGCACGCCCAGCGCCGCCATCAAAAAATACAGCCCCAGGTAGATCGGCGCGCCGGCCATGTCACGCAGCCGGTCCTGGATGAAGAAGAGCACCAGGGTGGCGGGGATGGCGCTGGCCACGCCGTTGACCAGAAAAAGGGCCATGAGGCGGCGAAAGCCCGCTCCACGCCAGGGCTGGGCCAGCGCATGCCAGCCGCCAGAGTTGCCTGCGGGCGCATGGGCAGCGGAAACCAACGGCGACGCATGCATCGCCGTGGAGGGCGGGATGGTGCTCGGTGATGCGCTCTGCCCGGGAGTCGGCGTGGGCCTGGGCCCCGCGCTCAAAGCCCAGACGCCGGCGCACAGGCCAACGCTCAAGGCCACGCTCGTCCATCCCATGCCGGCCTGCGTCGCCAGCACATTGGCGAGCAACACACCCAGCAGCCCGAAGCCCTCGCGCCAGGCAACCAGCCGACTGCGCTGCTGCACATCGCCACCCAGGCGCGTGCCCCAAGCAAGGTGCAACACGCTGGTCAGGCTATACGCCAGGAAGGTCAAGATCAAGGTGAAGGCGCACCACGCGAGCAGCGGCACCGTCTGCCTCACAGGCGGGTTGAACAACAGCACGAACCCAAGCGCCAAGGTGGCGGCCGCGACACTTGCGGCGAACAAGGCACGGCTGGGGCGGCTCAACCAGTGGTCAGCCCAACGCCCAAGCCAGGGGTCCACGAAGGCATCGGCCAGTCGCGTGAAAAGCAGCACGGCGCCCAGCGCGGCCAGCGGTAGTCCATATGCCTGGGCGTGGTGCTGCGGCAGCACCACGTACAACGGCATCGCCACGAAGGCCAGAGGCAGACCCAAGAGCCCGTAACGCGCGCTTGCCGAATGGGGCAGCATATTGTGGTTCAAGCGGGCTTGCGCAAGGTGTACTGAACAACGTCGGTGTTGCCCATGTCGAAGGCCGCTTCGCAATAGGCAAGGTAGAACTCCCAGATGCGCTGGAAGCGTTCATCGAAGCCCAGGCGCTGGATCTTGAACAAGCGGGCGTGGAACTCGGCTCGCCAGCGGCGCAGGGTCTCGGCGTAATCGGGCCCGAAGGCCAGGGCGTTGACCACCTCCAGCCCCGCGCGCCGCGCAGCTTCGCGGAAAGCGCGGTCGCATGGCAGCAGGCCACCGGGGAAGATGTACTGCTGGATGAAGTCGGTCGAGTTCACATAGCGATCGAACAGGTCATCGTGGATGGTGATGGTCTGCAAGCACGCGAGCCCGCCGGGCTTGAGGCAACGGTTCAGGGTCTCGAAATAGCCGGCCCAGTACTCGCGGCCCACGGCCTCGAACATCTCGATGGAGACGATGGCGTCGAAGGGTTCATCGTTGATGTCGCGGTAGTCTTGCAGGCGCAGGTCGGTGCGATCGGCCAGGCCGGCGCGCCCCATGCGGTCTTGGGCCCAGGCGAGTTGCTCGGTCGAAAGGGTCACGCCGGTGACATGGGCACCACGCTCGGCAGCAGCAACCTCGGCCAGCCCGCCCCAGCCGCAGCCGATCTCCAGCACGCGTCGCTCGCGGCCATCGGCCAGCACGCCGGCTTCGTTCAATGCGCGCCGCACCTTGGCAAGCTGCGCATCGACCATCGGCCGCGAGTGATCGCCCTCGAACCAGGCGCTGGAGTAGCTCATGGTCCGATCCAGCCACAGGCGATAGAACTCGTTGCCCAGGTCGTAATGGGCCTGGATGTTCTTGCGGCTGTTGGCCTTCGAGTTGCGGTTGAGCAGGTGGCGGACGCGATAGGCCAGGCGCCCCCACCAGGAGCCGTAGATGGCGCCTTCGATCAGGTCACGGTTGGCGATCAGCAGCTTGATCAGCGCCGTCAGATCAGGCGTGCTCCAGTGGCCATCGATGTAGCCCTCGGCGAAACCGATGTCGCCCGATTTGAGCACGGCCGAGCACACGCGCCAGTCGTGCAGGCGCAGGCCGGCGCGCAACTGCCCCGCCCCTTCCGCATGCACCTGCCCGAAGCAGGCCGTGCTGCCATCGGGCAACTGGAGATCGAGCCTGCCCACGCGCAGCCGCTTGAGCAAACCCAGCACCACCCGGGCCGAGGCGGGCGCGGTGGCGGGCAAGCTCGGGACTTCGACCCGGGACAACGACGAAGCAGAGGTCATGCGATTCATGGCGTGGAGGTTCCAGTTTCAGAGCGCACAGGGGTTGACGACGGCACCGAGAACGCCTGGCCTGGCGCTTCGGGCTTGGTGAAGAAAGGCACGCGCTTGAGCCACAGCCGCAAGGCATGCCAATGGATGCGGGCGACGACGCCGAAGGTCATCAGCGGCCAGCCACGGATGGCACGGCGCACGCTGGCGGCATCGAGCGGCACCAGTTCGCCGCTGAGCGCGGTCTGGATGAGCGGGCCTTGCGCATCGTCGTGGTCGACCCGCGCGACCAGCCGATCAGCGCTGCGCATGAAGCGGAAGCGATAGCTGCCTTCGGCGCGGCAAAAAGGCGAGACGTGGAAGACCTTGTCGGCGCGCACCTCGCGGCCCCAGGCCAGCTCATCGCCCGCGAGCAGGTAGCAATGGCGCTCGCCAAAGGTGTTGTTGACCTCGGCCACCACCGCGTGCAGCCCGCCATCGCCACGGTGCACGTACCAGAAGCTCACGGGCTTGAAGGCGTAACCCAGCACACGCGGATAGGTCTGCAACCACACCTCGCCATCGGGCAAGGTCTCGTGCCACAGGCCTGCCTGACGCAGCAGGCCGTCCAGCCATGAGAGCGCGTCGGCGCCGCCTTCACCGTGGTCGGCATCGTGAAAGCTCAACCAACCGCGTCCATTGCGCCGCACCGACGCCACGGGCTGGCGCCCCAGCGCGCGCATGGGCAGCAGCCAGAACCAGCCGCCGTAAGCGAACGCATGGTGGCGCGGACGCAGGCGGGTGTGCCGCACCTGCCCGAAGCCGATGAGGGGGATGGCGGCGGTCAAGCGGCGAGCTCCGGCAAAGGTCGGTTGTCAGCGGCCAAAGCACCCCTCGCCACACGCTCCAGCACCGATTGGGCGGCGGCCAGTCCTGACTTGAGGCCGTCTTCGTGGAAGCCGTAACCCGTCCATGCACCAGCGAACCACATCTGCCGGTGTCCTTGCAGCCCGGGCAGCACCTGCTGCGCATCGATGGCAGCCTGGTCGAACACCGGGTGCTCGTAATCGATCTCGGCCAGCACCTTGCTCGCATCTGGCTCACGCAGAGGATTGAGCGACACGACCACTGGCTGCTGCCACGGCAAGGGCTGCAAGCGGTTGATGAGGTAGTGCAGGCAGACGTGGCGGTCTTCCTGCGACACCTCGCTGGCGCGCTCGTAGTTCCAGGCCGCCCAGGCCTTGGGGTTGCGCGGCAGCAAGCCCGCATCGGTGTGCAACACAGCGCGGTTGGGGTGGTAGCGGATGGCGCCCAGCACCGATCGCTCCGCTGGCGAAGCCCCCTCGCCCAGCAGCTTCAGGGCCTGATCGGGGTGGCAAGCGAAGATCAGCGCGTCAAAGCGCTCCGCACCGCGCGCGCTGTGCACCATCACACCCGCCTGGCCACACTCGCCCAAGGGCATCACCCGCTCGATGGGGCAACGCAAGCGGGCATCGGGCAGTTGCTCGACGATGCGCCGCACGTACTCGCGCGAGCCGCCCGCCACCGTGTACCACTGGGGCCGGTTGGCGACTTGCAGCAGCCCGTGGTTGTGGCAGAAGCGGATCAGCGTGGCGATGGGAAAGCGCATCATCTGCCGCACGGGGCAAGACCAGATGCACGCCACCATCGGCAGCAGGTAGCCCTCCTGGAAAGCCGGCCCGAAGCCATGGGCCAGCAGGAAATCGCCGATGGGTTGCTTGAGCTCGCGCTCGTCACCCCGTGAGGCCATCGCCGTGGTCAGGCGGTTGAAGCGCAGGATGTCGGCCAACATGCGCCAAAACGCGGGCGACACCAGGTTGCGCCGTTGCGCGAAAACGGTGTCGAGCGAGGAGCCGCACCATTCGAGCCCAGGCCGCAGCCCTGAAAGGCCTTGGGCCTCGGGTGGCACCTGCACCGAAAACGACATGTCAGACGCGGCGGTGGGCACGCCCAGTTCGGCAAACAAGCCGATCAGGTTCGGGTAGGTGCGCTCGTTGAACACCAAGAAGCCCGTGTCCACCCCGTGGGTGACGGCACGGCCCTGTGCATCGGGCAGGGTCACATCCACGGTGTTGGCGTGGCCGCCGAAATGCCCCCCAGCCTCGAACAAGGTCACGCTGCACACGCCCGGAGCCCGCGCCAGGTGGTGCGCAGCCCCCAGTCCGGCGATGCCGGATCCCACGATGGCGATGCGTTGCATGGTCAATCTCCGGTGCGCCGGTGGCGCTTGATGGATGGACGGGTGGTGTCTGACGTGTCTTGGACAAATCAGGGGCCGAGCGCCTTTTCGATGTCGCGCACAAGGTCGCGGTCATCGGGGCCGGTCATGCTGCTGTAGCTGTCGATGACCCGGCCGTCGCGCCCCACGAGGTACTTGTAGAAGTTCCACTTCGGGCTCGTGCCGGAGGCCTTGCTCAGCTCGGCGAACAGCGGGTTGGCGTTGTCGCCGCGCACGCTGCTCTTGGCGAACATGGGGAACTTCACGCCATAGGTGTTGGTGCAGAAATCGGCGATTTCCTTGCCCGAGCCAGGCTCCTGGTTGCCGAAATCGTTGGAGGGAAAGCCCAGCACAACCAGGCCCCGGTCCTTGTACTTCGCATGCAGCGCCTCCAGGCCCTTGTACTGGCCGGTGAAGCCGCAGTAGCTGGCGGTGTTGACCACCAGCAGCACCTTGCCGCTGTACTGGCACAGCGACTGGGGTTTCTCGTCTTGCAAACGAGGGAAGGTCTTGTTCAGCAGGGGCGGGCAGGCAGGCGCGTCGGCGGCGGCCAGCGCGCCTGCGCAGGACAGCAGCCCCGCCAGGGCCAGCGCCCAGCCGGTCAGCCGTGTTGCAAGAGAAGATTTGCGCGTCATGTCGACCCTTTTTGTCTTGGTCAAAACAGGTTGTTTGCTCTATATTAGCTGTACAAACTCTCTTGCACAACGTTTTGTCCACGTCAAAATGAACAAAGACGTTGAACAAGGCCTTCCCCGGGGTGCCTTGCCCCAACCGCCCTTTCAGACCCACTCACCGCCATGCCCAGCTCCTTGATGATGTCCATCGCCGCTGTCGAGCGAGACACCGGCCTGAGCAAGGACACCCTGCGCATCTGGGAAAAGCGCTACAGCTTCCCCGCCCCGATGCGGGACGTTCAGGGCGAACGTTGCTATCCCATGGACCAGGTCGAGCGCCTGAGGGTGATCAAGCGCCTGCTCGACGTGGGGCACCGTCCGGGGCGTGTCGTGAACCTGCCCGCCGAGGACCTGCAAACCCTCGCCGACCGCAGCGCCGACGCGCAAGGCAGCCCGACGCGTGCCGGACGCGGCCGAATGGCGACGGCCCCCACACCGCCCCTGCCTGCCACGCCAACCGCACCAGCGCCACGCCCGAGCTTTGCCGCACCGGCGCTCCCGGCAGACTGGGTCGACCACGCCCTCACGCGCGTGGACACCCACGACGTGGCCGGACTCAAGCGCCTGCTCGCCCAGGCCGTGCCCACCCTGGGGCTCGCCCGCTTCATCACCGAGGCCTGCGTCCCCCTGCTGCAAGCGATGGGCGAAGGGTGGTTGCGCGGCCGTTTCCAGGTTCCGCAAGAACATTGGGTCAGCCAGTGCCTGCAACAAAGCCTGCACGCCGCCATCCACGCCCTGCCCCCGACGGATCCCTCGCAGTCGCCTCGTGTGCTGCTGACCACCTTCCCAGGTGAGCCCCACTCGCTGGGCCTGCTGATGGTGGAGGGTTGGCTCACCTTGCAAGGCGCACAGGTCGTCAACCTCGGCGCGCAGACGCCCTCGGCCGACCTGATCGCCGCCTGCGAACATCACCACGCCGACGTGGTGGCCCTCAGCTTTTCGGCCGCAGCCCCGGCCCACCTTGTGCAGGATGCGCTGCCCGCGTTTCGCAGCCGGCTGCCTGCCCGGGTGGCCGTCTGGGCAGGCGGGCGCAACCCCTTGCTGGCCCGCCGGGCACCCGCTGGCGTGCTCGTCCTGGGCGAACTCGACAGCATCAACCGCGCCGTGGAAGCCTGGCGCCAAGAAAAAGGCCAGACAGACGCCGCGCAGCTCCACCCTGCGATCTGAGGCGACACAGAGAGCAACAACCGGCGTCCGCACCGCGCCAGACATCGCCCCCCTTGACCGCGGACTGTCACAGCTCTGCAAAGAGCCTGACATCCAAATCGCTCATAAAAGCGTTTAGCCTGTTGCGAAACACAGCCGGCCGCACCCGTGCGGCCTCACCGTTCGCGCGTCCCCGCGCCCCAGGAGATGGACATGTTGTATCCCGAACTGTTCAAGCAACTCGAAGCCGCCCGCTGGAACATGGACAAGGACATCCCATGGGACACGTTCGACGCCAGCCTGCTGTCCGATGAGCAGGCCCAGACGATCAAGATGAACGCCATCACCGAGTGGGCTGCCCTGCCCGCCACGGAGATGTTCCTGCGTGACAACCGAGACGACAGCGACTTCTCCGCCTTCATGAGCGTGTGGTTCTTCGAAGAGCAGAAGCACTCGCTGGTGATGATGGAGTACCTGCGCCGTTTCCGGCCCGAGTTGATGCCCACCGAGGCCGAGCTGCACGAGGTGCGCTTCGAGTTCGACCCGGCCCCGGCTCTGGAGACGCTGATGCTGCACTTCTGCGGCGAGATCCGGCTGCATCACTGGTACCGCCGCGCTTCCGAATGGCACACCGAGCCGGTGATCAAAGCCATCTACGAGACCCTGGCGCGCGACGAGGCCCGCCATGGCGGCGCTTACCTGCGCTACATGAGGCGCGCCCTGAACCGTTTCGGCGACGAGGCGCGTGCCGCGTTCGCCAAGGTGGGCGTGCTGATGGCCAGTGCGCGGCGCACGGCGCAGGCCTTGCACCCGACGAACCTGCATGTGAATGAAAAGCTCTTTCCCCGTGACACGATCCAGTCGCGCCTGCCCAACCCGGAGTGGCTGGAGCACTGGCTGGATCGCCAGATCCAGTTCGACGCGGTGTGGGAGGGCAAGGTGGTGGAGCGCATCCTGCACAACCTGGGCTCGCTGATGGGGCGCAGCTTCGCGAGCGTTCAGGAGCTGAATCGGTTCCGCAAGGAGATGATGCGGGCGCTGGAGAAGGATGTTGCTGCGCCTGAGGGCATGGTGGCGCGGGTTTGAGCTGCTGACCTCCTTCTGCGCAGGTTGGGGCGTTTTGTCGTGGCAGCGCGAGGCGGGGGCTGCGGCGGTGTGCAGGCGGGCTTCGAGGGTGGTGGTCCTGCCTTTGGCAGGACTGCCCTGCGGTGCTCGACTCGATGGGAGTGTCAGATTTTTTGTGTTCGGGGCGATGAAGCTGCTTACGCAGCGGATTTGATGAATCGATCCGCGTAGAGGATCGCAAACTGATTCATCGCGTTCTTCCAGTCCTGCGCTGCCCGCCCCCA
>JAKARB010000022.1 GCA_021819435.1 Pseudomonadota bacterium
TTCGATTACATCGAGCGCTTCTACAACCCCAGGCGCCGTCATTCGACGTTGGGCTACGTCAGTCCGATACAGTTCGAGAAAGCTCAAGAAGCTTAGGTCGGTGTCCACGGAACCGGCAGCAGCCCAACATGGGGGTGGACCTGGACGGCGTCAATCAAGCCGTGAAGTCGTCGATCCGCCATGCGATATGGAACTCCGTACCCCGCCAGGACCTGGCCCTGCGCGAAGTGCAACTCGAAATGAAAGGCACGATCTGGAAGCCGCTTCAAAATTCTCTTCCGCTCTACCAGCTGTTCCGAGCTGACCGACCAAGCTCGGACCAAGACGCAGAGGCTCAGGATCCTCTCAAGTACGCGATCAAGGAAGCGCTGGTTAGTCAGCAGGGCCAGTTGGAACTGATTGGGAACCACGTTCGGCAGCAAGTTGAGGCAGTCACGCGAGCGACGATTGACAAGCTCCGAGAGATGGACCTCGCATTGGCTGGCGAGTTGAATCCAGTCTTCTCTTCGCTGAACTGGGCGAAGGTGTTCTCTGTGTCGCTTACCGCTGAGGATCAGGTGCCACTTAACAAGCGCGGCAGCGGCGTCAGGCGGCTCTTCCTGATCAACTTCTTCCGTGCGAAGGCAGAGCAACTGGCTGGCGACCGAGGGGCGCCAGATGTGATCCTCGCAATTGAAGAGCCAGAGACATCTCAGCATCCCAACAATCAACTACTACTCCTAGAAGCATTGATTGAACTGTCCCAGTCGCCCTCAACACAGGTTTTGCTAACCACGCACAATCCGCTTCTTGCACGCAAGATTGACCAAAGCCAGATCAGATTCATAGAAGTGTCGCCGGATCGAGTCCGCACGGTCGCACCAAACGATGACGCCGCCTCCACCAGGCTCCGAGACTCCTTGGGCATCCTTCCAAACCATAACGTGCGAGTGTTCGTAGGCGTCGAAGGTCCGAACGACATTGAGTTCCTAAGCCGCATCTCGGCCACACTCGCTATAACTGAGGCGGACATCCCCGACCTGCGCGCTGCGGAGAACAGCGGCACCCTCGTCTACATTCCGATGGGTGGCTCCACCCTCGAGCTGTGGACGAATCGCCTACAGGGCTTGGAGGTCCCGGAGGTTCATATCATGGATAGAGACTATGCGCCTCCGCAGCCAGCAAAGTACCAAGCGTCGGCCGACCGTGTGAACGCGCGCGGTGCCGGAGCAATCGCCTTCACTACCTCGTGTCGCGAGATGGAGAACCTTCTTCACTGCGATGCGATCCGCGAGGAGTTCGAAGCCGCTCCGCCAGCGATCCAGCCCTTCGATGATGTACCAGCGATGGTGGCGGAGCTCGTACATGCTGCGTCGCTACCTCCAAACCCGTGGGCTGCGATTGATGAGGACAAACGCGAAAAGAAAATCAGCAAGGCAAAGCGTCGTCTGAATCGCGGTGCCGCGGACCGCATGACCGCAGATCGACTCACTGCCTCGGATCCCACCGATCAAGTACGCACTTGGCTACGTCGAATTGGGGAGCACCTCCGGTGACGCGAGGGCAAGATCAGCGCCCGCTTTCGGGCATCGAGTTCGCGTTTGGCAAGGACCGCAACGGGTCGGATCCGCCCGGTCACAACAAGCCGGAGCGGCCATTCAGTTGGGTCGATGCATCTGGCGCGGTGAGTGGCTGCTTCCGGAGGTGGTGCTGCCATACGCGCAGTTGCCCGACGATTGGCCGGTGACGATCAAAGCGGCCGCTCGGGCTGCCGGCCACGAGTGACTCAGACCAGCCTAAACTAGAAGGCCACAGAAACCATATCTTCAGCAGTTACGACAGTGGCGTGAGACCGATCATGATGGATCGGTTCACATCCCAGCTCGCAACGTCACTGGAGACTGTAAGCGTCAACATCACTGCGCGCAGCGGGCTTAGGCTGGAATTCATGCACTACGTTTGGACGTGCAAGGTCAGTAATGCACTCCAAAACATCTTCAACTGAGTCAAAGAGACATGCCATTGCCACCAGGTATGCATGCCCCGCTGCTGGCGCGAGCATTGTCATGAAGCCGTCGAGCATGTCCAAGCGGCAATAGGCTCCTGCATCCCTGATGTCGGGCAGGTGCCATTGCAACCAATCTGTCGGAGCAACTTGCTTCAGATACCAGCTCAGTGGCGGCTTTCTGCCGTACCTCGTGCGACTCAGTCCAAGCTCGCCTAATCGTGCTCGAATCTTGGCATGAATTGCGGTAGTGGATATGGGCCGCCTACGCGCCAAGATGGCAACTGATATCGCAGCAAGTTTTTGCAGGAACTCGCCGGCACCATTAAGCGGCCCGACGTGCTCTCTGGCAGGCTCAATCAACCCCGCGCCAAGCCATGAGTGAGGCAGAGCCGAGAGGGGATCGGGGTCCAATACCCTGAGGAGCAAACTCTCATGATGGATACACCAGTCGACGCCAAACAGATGATGCTCACGCTTGAACCAAGAAAAGCCAAACCTCCGCTGATCGTCCTGAACACAGTCGGCACAGATGTACCCCTCTGACTTTGGACTGCTCATGCCGAATTGGCGCAGCAAGACTCGCGCAGCCTTGCAGCCATGCGGCCGCAAGTCCCCCTCCCTTTGGGCAACCCGTAGCACTGGCAACATGGAGTGAGCGCCGGCGTAGCGCTCGGTAGACATGTTCGACATCTCTGCCAGCATTTCCAAGACAGTCTTACTGTTGTCCGCTTGCTGGCCCCTTGAGACCTCTCCGCGGACGGCGTCCAACAACTGGCCCGGGTGGACGCGATTAAGCAATCCGTATCGTCTAGCGTGCCCCGCAGCGAGCTCCCCCGGCATCGCCTGTACTTGAATCATGACGGTCCCAATCGCCGAGTTGGCTTAGGCATAGTGTCTATGCATATAATTATGCACATCATGCCAAGAATAGCCAAGCCACACAACGCAGATTTACCGCGGTTGCGTAGCGCGTTGGTCGCTTATCTGGACGGTATTGGAGTCAGTGTGAATGCCTTTGCAAAGGACAGAGGGGTCAGCCAGTCCACTTTGCAGCGCTTTCTCTCAGGCCGAACAAAAAACGTCACGCAGACGATACGCCCTCTTCTCACCTATGCAGGTATTCGCATTGATAACTGCATAGGTGCTGGACCTCATGTCGCTGAACCGCTCGGGCACAGCCGCATCAAGCAAGCGCTAGAAAAAGTGTGGGATGGCAGTGACGAGTCTGCGGCAGTGCTCGCTCAACTCATCGAGGCGATTGGCCCCCTGCTGCACGCATCCAAACGCAAGAATTGATCAGGTTGGGCACGGGTAGACCACTGCAGCGGAGCCTGGCCAAGTCCGCCATTCGTGCTTACGGGTAGCGGCACTTTGACACAGCAGATTGCGAGGAAGGCAGCCAACGGGAATACGCGGCGGCAATGCCGTCAAACCGGCGCAGCCGCAGCCACGCCACCATCACGCGCCTACGGACACCACATACATCGCCCTACCCGTAAGCACGAATCAGGACAATTCCTGGCCGGGAATGCACGCAGCGCCACAAAAAGACGTCGCGCAAAGCCCGACGGACTTTGTTTGTTCCCGACGGACTTTATTTGTTGCCATCACAGGCTGGTGATCCACCCGCCCCTCACTCCACCGTCACACTCTTCGCCAAGTTACGCGGCTTGTCCACATCCGTGCCCTTCGCACACGCCGTGTGATACGCCAGCAACTGCAGCGGCACCACGTGCAGGATCGGTGACAAGGCACCATAGTGCTCAGGCATGCGGATCACATGGATGCCCTGCTCGGCCTGGATCTGCGTGTCGCCGTCGGCGCACACATAGAGTTCGCCCCCACGCGCCTTCACTTCCTGCATGTTGCTCTTGAGCTTTTCGAGCAGCACGTCGTTGGGCGCGACCACCACCACGGGCATCTCGGCCGTCACCAGCGCCAGCGGGCCGTGCTTGAGCTCGCCGGCCGGGTAGGCCTCGGCGTGGATGTAGCTGATCTCCTTGAGCTTCAGCGCGCCTTCCAGGCCGATGGGGTAGTGCAGCCCACGGCCCAGGAACAGGGCGTTGTCCTTGCGCGCGAATGCCTCGGCCCAGGCCACGACCTGCGGCTCCAGCGCCAGCACAGCCTGCAGCGCGGCCGGCAGGTGGCGCAGTTCCTTGAGGTAGCGTGCTTCAGCTTCGGCATCGAGGTGGCCGCGCAGCTTGGCCAGCGTCAGCGTCAGCAGGAAGAGCCCGGCCAACTGCGTGGTGAACGCCTTGGTCGATGCCACGCCGATCTCGACGCCGGCGCGCGTCACGTAAGCCAGCTTGCACTCGCGCACCATGGCGGAGGTGCTGACGTTGCAGATGGTCAGCGTCTGCTCCATGCCCAGGCCGCGCGCGTGCTTGAGCGCGGCGATGGTGTCGGCCGTTTCGCCCGACTGGCTGATGGTGACGATGAGCGTGCGCGGATCGGGCACGCTGTCGCGGTAGCGGTATTCGCTGGCGATTTCGACGTTGGTGGGGATCTTGGCGATGGATTCGAGCCAGTACTTGGCGGTGGAGCCCGAGTAGTAGCTGGTGCCGCAGGCCAGGATCAGCACGCGGTCGATCTGCTTGAACACGGCCTCGGCCTGCTCGCCGAACAGCGTGGGCGTGATGGCCTCGACGCCTTCGAGCGTGTCGGCGATGGCGCGCGGCTGCTCGAAGATTTCCTTTTGCATGTAGTGGCGGTAGGGGCCCAGCTCGACCGCGCCGCTGTGGGCGGTGACGGTGCGCACCGGGCGCTCGCTCGGGTCCACGCGCACATGCTCGGTGGCGCCGGGAGCGATGTGCTCGATCCAGTGGCGGCCCGGTTGCAGGTCGACCACGTCGCCTTCTTCGAGGTAGACGATCTGGTCGGTGACACCGGCCAGCGCCATCGCGTCCGAGGCCAGGAAACGTTCGGAGGCGTCGGCGCCGCCCACGCCCATCACCAGCGGCGAACCCTGGCGCGCGCCCACGATGCGCTGCGGCTCGTCGCGGTGGAAGACGGCGATGGCATAGGCCCCATGCAGGCGCTTGGTGGCGGTCTTGACGGCGGCTAGCAGGTCGCCGTCATAGAGCTGGTCGACAAGGTGGCAGATGACTTCGGTGTCGGTCTGGCTCAGGAAGACGTAGCCCTTGGCCTGCAACTCGCGGCGCAGTTCTTCGTGGTTCTCGATGATGCCGTTGTGCACCAGCGCCACGCGACCGGGTTTGGACGTGGCGGCGTCGGCGCCCGGGCCGTGCGAGAAGTGCGGGTGGGCGTTGTGCACGGCAGGGGCGCCGTGCGTGGCCCAACGCGTGTGGGCAATGCCAAGGTTGCTGTGGATGCCATCGGCCTCGGCCTGGGTGTGCAGCTCGGCCACGCGTTCGGTGGAGCGGGTGCGCAGCAAGGCGCCGTCTTGCAACACGGCCACGCCGCAGGAGTCGTAGCCCCGGTATTCGAGGCGACGCAGGCCTTCGATCAGGACCGAGGTGATGTTGCGTGCGCCGATGGCGCCAACGATGCCGCACATGTGAGGAACTCCCGCTGTTGGAGGTTGCGATGCAGGGCCGATGCTAGGGCAATCGGAACGGAATGTTCTTTCGATTAAAATTGTTTTTTGAAAGATTCATCCTGTCGTGACAAAATGACGAGATGAATCGTTCAAACCATTGAATGGAATGAAAGAAATCAACAAATTCGATGATGACCCCACTCAACTGGATGCCCATGACTGGCGGATCTTGTCGTTGTTGCAAACCGACGCGGGGTTGTCCAACCAGGCGCTGGCCGAGGCGGTGAACCTGTCGCCGGCCACCTGCCATCGACGGGTTCAGCGCCTGACCCGCGCGGGCGTGATCGAAAAGCGCGTGGCCATCCTCTCGCCCACCAAACTCGCCGCCTGGACGGGCTGGGGCTTGAGTGCCCTGGTGGAAGTCAGCCTGGATGTGCAAACCAGCGAGGCGCTCGACGCCTTCGAGGCCCGCGCAGTGGATGAGCTCAGCGTACAGCAGTGCTGGCGCGTGTCGCCCGGGCCGGACTTCGTGCTGGTGATCCAGGTGGCGGACATGCCGGCCTACCAGGATGTGGCCCGGCGGCTGTTCAGCGAAGACGCACGGGTGCGCAACGTGCGCGCCTTCTTTGGCGTGAAACGGGCCAAGTTCGGCACCGCCGTGCCGCTGCCAGCTGGCATCGCCCGCTGACGCGACAGGCGCCAAGTGCGCCACCCAGGCTCAGTTGTCAGCAGAGCCGGAAGCCGCCGCGCGCTCGGCAGCGGTGCGTGCACTGCGCAGTTGCGTCTCGGGCTTGAGGCCGATGCTCGGCCCGTCCAAGGGATGCAAGCCAGGGAAGGCACTGAAAGCTGGGCGAGCCACAGTGCCGTCCAGTTGCTCCATCGACGCGCCGCTTTGTTCGCCAATCTGCTTGACCACGGAAGCATCCATCGAAGGTCCAGTCGTGCTTGAACGGGTGAAGTACCAGGCGAACCCCATCACGATGAGCAGCAGGGCGATGAATGTGCCCAGCATGACTTGGTTGGGCTCGGGCGCGAAAACCGACTCCTGTGCCTTGAGCACGGGGGCACTGCCCTCCGCGACGGCCAGGGCATCCTGTCCATCACCCCCGTCACCCTCGCCGTCTTCGTCATGGGCGGGCTTCTGCCAACCCTGCGTGGCCGAGAGGCTGGCGTCGTAGTCGCGCCGCAGCATCGGGTCGATCAGGGTCTCGTACGCCGCGTTGAGGCCCATCATTTCTTCTTGGGCGGCGTCCGCCCCGGCACCTGGAGCGGTGGGATGAGCTTGCAGGCGGTTGGCCAAGGCCCGGTAAGCGGCCCGGATGACCTCGGCTGGGGCGTCCTGGGTGACCTTCAGTCGTTCGTAGTGATTCACGGCGTGCGGCGGCTCGGACCGATTCGATGGATGCCGAATGTTAACGGCTGGCGTCACCTCAACTGAAGGGGCACAGACCCGGCCCCCGCTGTCAGGGAATCAGCGGCGTTGTTTTTGTGGGCGTTGCCAGCCCGGCAGCGACACCTGTTTGGCGCGCGCCACAGTCAGGGTGCCGGCCGGGGCGTCCTTGCCGATGGTGCTGCCGCCGCCGATGGTGGCGCCTTCGCCCAGGGTCACCGGGGCGATCAGCACGCAGTTCGAGCCCACGTGCACGTCGTTGCCGATGACCGTGCGGTGCTTGTTGGCGCCGTCGTAGTTGGCGGTGATGGCGCCAGCGCCGTAGTTCACGCGCTCGCCCACGGTGGCGTCGCCCAGGTAGGCCAGGTGATTGGCCTTGGCGCCCTTGGCCAGGGTGCTGTTCTTGACCTCGACGAAGTTGCCGATGTGCACCTCGGGGCCGAGTTGCGCGCCAGGGCGCAGGCGGGCGAAGGGCCCGATCAGCGAGCCCTCGCCCACGGTGGCGCCGTCCTTGTCGCCGTCGATGTGGGTGAAGGGATGGATGACGGCGCCAGCCTCGATGCGGGCGTTGCGGATGAAGCAGTTGGCGCCGATCTGCACCTCATCGCCGAGCGTGACGTGGCCTTCGAAGACGCAGTTCACGTCGATGTCGACGTCGCGGCCGCATTGCAGGTTGCCGCGCAGGTCGAAACGCGCAGGGTCGGCCAGGCGAACGCCCTGCTCCATCACGCGCTCGGCCTGGGCGCGCTGGTGGCGGCGTTCCAGATCGGCCAATTGCGCGGGGCTGTTGACGCCCAGCACCTCGACCTCGTCCTGGGGTTGTGCGGCCACCACGGGCACGCCTTCGGCCTGGGCCATGGCGACCACGTCGGTCAGGTAGTACTCGCCTTGGGCATTGTTGTTCGTCAGGCCAGCCAGCCAGCGTTTGAGGTGCGCGGTGGGCGCGGCCATCATGCCGGTGTAGACCTCGCGGATGGCGCGCTGCTCGGGGCTGGCGTCCTTGTGCTCGACGATGGCCAGCACGCGCTCGCCCGATGCATCGCGCACGATGCGGCCGTAGCCAGTGGGATCGGCCAACTCGATGGTCAGCAAGGCCAGCTTGCCGCCAGCGCAGGCGTCGACCAACGCTTGCGCGGTGCTGGCCCGGATCAGCGGCGTGTCGCCATTGAGGATGAGGGTGATGCCCTCGTCAGGCAGCACAGGCACGGCCTGCTGCACGGCGTGACCAGTGCCCAATTGCGGCTCCTGGCGCACGAAGCTCAGCGGCGCTTGCGGGAAGGCCGCGCTCATGGCCGGCTCGACCAACTCGGCGCCGTGGCCGGTGATGACGATCTGCTGCGCGGCCTGCAGGGTGGCCGTGGTGCCGATCACGTGCGACAGCATGGGCCGACCGGCCAGCTTGTGCAGCACCTTCGGGCGAGCGGATTTCATGCGGGTGCCTTTGCCCGCGGCCATGATGACGATCGAAAGCGACATGGGGGTCCTGCTTGAATGGGTGGAGCTGGAAGCCAAGCCGAAGCGGTGTCAACGCCCGGCTTCAGGGATGGGCACGGTCACGACGCGCCGGCCCTGGGGAGGTTGGGGAAAGCCGTCCAGCGCGGCCTCGAAGACAAAAGGCAGCGCCGCTTCATCGACCGCACCGACTCGGTCGTGGGCGGCCTGGGTTTCGTAGAGCACGCGGCCATCGCGACGATCGCGGATGAGCAGGCGCACCTCCAGCGTGACCCAGGGCGGATCAAGCGCCAGCGACAGGCTCAGGCCAGAGCCGCCGGTGCCCCACCAACCGCCCACGCCGGGCCGCCAGAAATAGGGGTAACCGGGGCGCACGCCATAGGGCATCGGCACGGTGTCGTAGCGCGCACGCGGTTCGGTTCGCACGCCCGCGTCGATCTGCACCGTGTAATCAGCCTTGTCAGGCTGCGCCACACGATGGAAGCCACGCTTGAGCAAAGCCGGCTCGGCAGCTGACTCGAGGCGCGCCTGGTCGGCGGCCTGAACTGCTTGCGAGGGCAGGCGCTCGAACACGTAGGCACCTGGCTTGCGGGCCTCGGGCCACGGCCCGTAGGAAGAGACCTGGCTGACGACATTGGTGGCCGCGCAGCCTGTCAGGACGATGGTCGAAACCACACCGGCGAAGAGCCCCAGCCCGCGCAAGCGGCGCATGGCCGATTGCGCGGCGTCGAGCAAGGCCTTGCCGACGTGGCCCACCTCAGTCCACCTTGCGCAGCTTGAGGCTGGCCAGCGAGATGCTGGCTTCGCCGGGAAGGCCATGGCTGGCGGGCTTGTCGCCGCAAGATTCATCTTCATCCTCGTCGAAAGCGATGTCGCCGCCCTTCACCGGTGCGCCGGTTGCCTGGATGGTGGTGAAGGGGTAGAGGCTGCGGTCCATCATGTGCGAGGGCACGATGTTGGCCAGCGCGGTGAACATGTTGTCGACGCGGCCCGGGAATTTTTCGTCCCACTCGTTGATCATCTCGCGCATCTGCTGGCGTTGCAGGCCTTCCTGGCTGCCGCAGAGGTTGCACGGGATGATGGGGAACTCGCGGTGCTCAGCGTACTTGGCGAGGTCTTTCTCGCGGCAATAGGCCAGCGGGCGGATGACCACGTGTTCGCCGTTGTCGGTGACCAGTTTCGGCGGCATGCCCTTCATCTTGGAGCCGAAGAACATGTTCATGAACAAGGTCTGCAGGATGTCGTCGCGGTGGTGGCCCAGCGCGATCTTGGTGCAGCCCAGCTCGGTGGCGACGCGGTAGAGGATGCCACGGCGCAGGCGCGAGCACAGGCTGCAGGTGGTCTTGCCTTCGGGCACCACGCGCTTGACCACGCTGTAGGTGTCCTGCTCCTCGATGCGGAAGGGCACGCCGACCTTGGTGAGGTACTCGGGCAGCACGTGCTCGGGGAAGCCGGGCTGCTTCTGGTCGAGGTTGACGGCGACGATCTCGAAGCGGATGGGCGCGCGCTTCTGCAGGTTCATCAGGATGTCGAGCAGGGAGTAACTGTCCTTGCCGCCGGACATGCACACCATGACCTTGTCGCCGTCTTCGATCATGTTGAAGTCGGTGATGGCCTCGCCCACCTCACGGTGCAGGCGCTTGCTGAGCTTGTTCATCTCGAAGGCGTGGCGCTTGGCCTTGGCCTCGTCGTTGGGCGCGGAGAGGATTTGGGGGGCTACGGCGTCGTTCATCCGGGGATTTTCGCCGATCTGTTGGCTGAACGGGTGGGTTGGGTGATTGGGGCAGTGAAAACGGGGAAGGGAGCTGGGGGCACGGCTCCGCTCATGTCCCCCGGGTGGGCTGCGCCCACCCTCCTCCTTTACTTCGCTGCGCCGTGCCCCCAGCTCCCTTCCCCTCCCACCGCGCGGTGGGGCGAGGGGTTGCCAGAGCGCCGCCAGACGCTTGGCGTGGGTAGCCAACATAGCGAAGTAAAGGAGGAGCCCCAGCGCAGCTGGGGCGGGGGACATGAGCGGCGTTGGCTACCCACGCCAAGCGTCCCACGCAAGCGTCACCACTGCCCGGTTTCCATCCGAATCGCCACCTCGCAATCCTCGAAGATCTCCAGCTTGGCGATCTTGACGCGCACCCCCAGCACCCCGGGCATGCCCATCAGCCGGTTGCACAGCTTGCCGATCATGGTTTCGAGCAGGTTCACGTGCACCGCGTTGCACTCCTCGATGATGGCCTGGCGCACCTTGCGGTAGTCCAGCACATTGAGGATCTCGTCGTCATGCGGCAGCAGAGGCTGGCTGCCCATGTTGAGCTCAGCGTCGACCAAGATGGGCTGCGGCGAGTCGATCTCCTGGGCGAGCACGCCCAGGCTGGCATTGAAGCGCAGGCCGGTGAGGGTGAGGGTCTGGTTGCCTTTGGTCAGGGACATGGTCCGGTCTTTCGCGTGTCGTCACATCATCGAAAAATCGCGCTCGAAGCGCTGCAGGTGCTGACCGCCGTCGACCAGCAGCGTGGTGCCCGTCATCGAGTGGTTGGCCAGCGCGAAGGCCACCGTGGCAGCCACGTCTTCAGGCGTGGACGAGCGCCCCAGCGGCGAGAGGCGGTGCAGTTGCTCGAACTTCTCGCCCTTGAGCCATTCGCTGGTCAGCGTCAGGCCCGGGGCCACGCCAACCACCCGCACTTCGGGCGCCAGGGCCAGCGCCAGCAATTGCGTGGCCGATTCCAGCGCCGCCTTCGAAAGCGTGTAGCTCAGGAAATCGGGGTTGGGGTTCCAGAGCTTCTGGTCAAGCAGGTTGACCACGGCGCCTTCACCCGCGCCATCTTCCGCGCCCTTGCCTGCCCGCTCACGCACATGGGCAGCCAGTGCCTGCGCCAGCACAATGGCCGGTGCGGTGTTGGCGCGCAGGTGCTTTTCGAGCATGGCGTAGGTGAAGGAATCGGCACGGTCGTATTCGAAGGTGGAGGCGCTGTTGACCACGGCATCGAGCCGCCCGAAAGCCGAGAGCACGCGCGGCACCAACGCGCGGGCAGCCTGCTCGTCGGACAAATCGGCCTCCAGCACCTCGGCACGGCGGCCCATGGCGCGGATCTCGGCAACGGTGGCAACTGCCTCCACACGCGAGATGCGGCAATGCACAGCCACATCCCAGCCGTGGCGGGCCAGGGTCAGGGCGATCTCGCGGCCCAGGCGACGGGCGGCACCCGTGACGAGCACGACGCGGGCGCCTTTGGCGTTTGATTCCGGAACTGAGGTCATGGTGAAAAGGCTGAAACGCACGAACTGATGGCGGCAGAGCCCTCCAGGGCGGGCAACGGGACAAGGAGCGCGAGCCAGAGCCGTGCGGCCAGGCCTTCCTACAATCCAGGCATGAACCGCCCTGAACCCCATCCCGACGCGCGCCAGCAGGCGCCCAGTGTAGTGGCCGCACCCCTGCCCGCGTCTCCCCTGATGGCGCTGATCCGCGATGAAATCCAGGCGCGTGGCGGCTGGATGGGCTTCGAGCGCTTCATGGAGCTGGCGCTCTACGCCCCCGGCCTGGGCTACTACAGCGGCGGCCGGCGCGTGCTCGGCCACCGCCCGCAAGACGGCAGCGACTTCGTCACCGCGCCCGAGCTGACGCCGCTGTTCGGTGAGGTACTGGCCCGCCAGATCAAGCAGGCGCTCACCGCAACGGGCACACGCGAAGTGTGGGAGTTCGGCGCCGGCAGCGGCGCCCTGGCCGAGCAGTTGCTCGGCGAACTGGGCGGCCAGCTTGACCGCTATGTCATCGTCGATCTCTCAGGCGCTTTGCGCGAGCGCCAGCACCAGCGGCTGCTCAAGGCCCACCCCGGCCTGGTCCACAAGGTGATCTGGGCAGACAGCCTGCCCGATGAGTTCGACGGCGTGATCGTCGGCAACGAGGTGCTCGATGCGATGCCTGTGCACCTGCTGAGCTGGGACGGCCAGCGCTGGCTGGAGCGCGGTGTTTCATGGGGTGCACCGGCCGGCGGAGGGAGCGAGAACCCAAAGTCATCGCTGCCATCACTGCCCTCGCTGCAATGGGCCGACCGCCCCGCCCCCGAAGGCGTGCGCCCCCCCACCGAGCACCCCGATGAGGCCTACGCCCCAGGCACCGTCACCGAAACGCACGGCCAGGCCGAAGCCTTCGTGACCACGCTGGCGCAGCGCATGGGCCGTGGCGCGGCCTTCTTCCTCGACTATGGTTTCACCGAGCGCGAGTACTACCTGCCCGACCGCCAGGGCGGCACGCTGATGTGCCACCACGCCCACACCGCCGACCCGGATCCGTTGACCATGGTGGGCGACAAAGACATCACCACCCACGTCAACTTCACCGGCATCGCCCTGGCCGGCCAGGAGGCGGGCTGGGAGGTGCTGGGCTACACCAGCCAGGGCCGCTTCCTGACCAACTGCGGCCTGGGCGAGGCCTTGGCACACTGCGGCCAGGCTTCGACAGCGGCCGAGGTCAAGGCCCGCGCGGCCTTGCAAATGTTGGTGGCCGAGCACGAGATGGGCGAGCTCTTCAAGGTCATCGGCTTCGTCAAAGGACCGTGGTTCGACGCCATCGGTTTTCAGCACGGTGATCGCACGCACACGCTGTGACGCTGTGGTGAATTGATCCCTCTGCAGTGGGGAAACTGCGCCCAGGCCTTCTTGCCCGTCGTGGTGACGTCCAAAATGCAGCACCCATCACACAAATCAGGAAAGGCGTTGCACATGCATCGGACACCCCACCTCGCCCGCGCCTGGATCAGCGCTGGCTTGCTGACCATGGCCTTGACCGGAACCGCCCACGCGGCGGGCTCGCTGTCGGCCAGCCTGTCGAATTTCACCTTTGCCACCACCGGCACCGTGACCCTTTTGGAAGGGGCAAGCAGCTCCAAAACGCTGCAGGTGTACGCCTTGCCCGAATCGGGCTACATCGGCGACGGCAGCTATGACTACTTGGTCCAAGTCATGGATGTCCAAGACCTCAGCGATGGGCTGTTTGCACCGATGCAAGCCAACGCAGCCCACGAGTCGGGCGTTTCGGGCAGCGTCAGCGTCCTGACCGATGGCTTGACGGCATCGGTTTCGACCGCCGGTCCGGGGGGCATCAGTGTGGCGTCCGCCAACCTGATGGGCACATTCTCGCTGGCAGCCCATTCATCGCTGACCATCACCTGGTCCACCGACATCCAGGGGCAAGGTCAGAGCAATGGCGTCAACACGCAAGAGATCGCGGAGGAGTACACCCTTGCGGCGGGCGTCTTGCTGACTGGCGCCGACCCATCCGATGAAATCTTTCACCAAGGCCCGATCTTCCCCAACTTTTCCTTTGGAAAATTGGTGGCGCAAAACCAGCTCACCGTCCAGACCGGCGACACCGGCATGGATGTGAGCTTTTCGGCCTTCATCGACCTGCAACTGGTCGACCCAGGCAACAGCCCCCTGCACTTCGGCACCCCCCCGGGCGTGCCCGAGCCAGAAACCTGGGGCATGGCGCTGGCCGGTCTGGCCCTGGTGGTGGGTGCTCGCCGTCGCTTGACCTCGCGCTGAGCGCCAATCGGCCTCACCTCGAAGAGCAGACCTCGGTCTGCTCTTTTTGCTTCCGTGCCCTGGCTACCGGCTTCACTCCTGCAAGACCAGGCCTTCGATGTTCGGATCGGCCTTGACCTCGCTGACCTTGCCCTGGTCGTCGAAGTGCACATCGAACTGCCAATCGCTGGAGAGCCAGTACTTCCAGACCTTGCTGCCCAGGTCCGGGTTCTCGTCGGCGATGGGGTAGCTCACGGCCATCAGCACCTGCTCACGGGTCATGCCCACCATGACCCGGGCCTTGGTGATGGCTTTCTGGATTTGCGGGGGGTAGCTGGCAAAGCGCACGCGCGGGTCTTCGCTGACGATGTAGCGCGCAGCGAACTCGGCCAAGGGCACCGCATCGCTGTAATCGTTGCCAAGCGCCTGCTTGCGGCCCGCGATCTCGACCTGAACCCGGCTGCGCCCGTACGTCAGCCCTTTGACCGGGGTGCCGAAGGCGATGATGGACTTGCCGCTTTCGAAGTAGTTGCTGTCGCTGATCCAGGAACCGTCGCTGCGCAGGTTGCAGCACAGGTAGCCACTCGGCGGTGGATCGATCGGCTTACCGCCTGCATGGACCAACGAGCTGGCGAGGGCCAACAGCCCGGCGAAAAAGACGTGCTTTGTTTTCATGGAACTCCCCTGAAACGGTCGCGAAGTGGAAAATCATGCCATGAGAGGGGGGTAGCCAGGCCAAGCTGATGGGCACCGATGGGTGCCCTCAATGAACCCCATGGCCTCGGCGGGCGTGCATGTTTGTTGCGGCGCAGCGATAATCCAACCCCATGCTGCAACAACGCACCCTCAAGTCCCTGACCCGCGCCGTCGGCGTGGGCCTGCACAGCGGCCAGCGCGTCGAATTGACGCTGCGCCCGGCAGCGCCTGACACCGGCATCGTCTTTCGGCGGGTCGACCTCGGCCAGCCGGTGGACATCCCTGTCAAGGCTGAATCGGTGTGCGACTGCCGCATGGCCACCACCATTTCGCCCGGCGGCGACCCGGGCGCGCCCAAGGTCAACACCATCGAGCACCTGATGTCGGCCTGCGCCGGCCTGGGCCTCGACAACGTCTACATCGACATCACCGCCGAAGAGGTGCCCATCCTCGACGGCTCGTCGGCCGCGTTCGTGTACCTGCTGCAAAGCGCCGGCATCGAATTGCAGAAGGCGCCCAAGAAGTTCGTGCGCGTCACCAAGCCCATCGAGGTGCGAGAGGGCGAGGGGCGCAACCTCAAGTGGGCACGGCTTGAGCCCTATCACGGCTACAAGCTCGCCTTCGAGATCGACTTCGATCACCCGGCGGTGGACCAGACAGGCCAGCGCGTCGAGTTCGATTTCAGCTCGGGCAAGTACAAGCAGGACATCGCCCGCGCCCGCACCTTCGGCTTCACGAAAGATGTGGAGATGATGCGTTCGCGCGGCCTGGGCCTGGGCGCCTCGATGGACAATGCCATCGTGGTCGACCGCTACCGCGTGCTCAACAGCGACGGCCTTCGCTACGACGACGAGTTCGTCAAGCACAAGATCCTCGATGCGATCGGGGATCTGTACGTCATCGGGCATCCGCTGCTGGCCTCGTACACGGCCTTCCGCTCGGGCCACGCACTCAACAACAAGCTGCTGCGCGCCCTGCTCGACCAACCCGACGCCTATGAGATCACCAGCTTCGCCGACGAACGCCAGGCCCCGCGCGGCCTGGCCGAGTTGGCCCCGGCCTGGTGAAGCTTCTGACCAGGCCCTGAACACCCATGGTGCTCTTCCGATTCCTGGCGGTGGCCCTGGCCCTGGGCTTCTTGCTCAACATGGCCGTCTTCACCCTCACCCGTCAGGTGGTCTGGCGACAACGCGCCATGCTCTGCCTGAAATGGGGCGTGGTGCTGGGGCTGTGCTTCTTCGGCCTGCTGATCCTGAGGCGCGCTGCCGTCTTCATCTGAGTAATCAGTGCCCTCGCGGCATCGCCATCGGCTGAACGGGTGAATACCCCCTGTTCGAGGGGGGTGCAAAACGCTAGCATCTTCACGATAGCAAACAACAGGGCCTCGCGATGACGGGCGCCCGCGCCCCCATGACTTACGCCGAGCTGCACCAACGCTCTCTGCGCGACCGCGACGCCTACTGGCGAGAGCAGGCTCAGCGCATCGACTGGCACCGTCCTTTCCACAAAGTCTGCGACACCAGCCACCCTCCTTTCGTGAAATGGTTCGTCGGCGGCCAGCTCAACCTGTGCCACAACGCCGTTGACCGGCACGTGCCCCACCGGCCCGATCAGCCCGCGCTGATCGCCGTCTCCACCGAAACCAACACCGAGCGCACGCTGAGCTACGGCCAGCTCTACGTCGAGGTTCAGCGCATGGCGGCGGTGCTGCGGCAGCAGGGCGTGGTCAAGGGCGATCGCGTGCTCATCTACATGCCCATGATCGCGGAAGCGGTCATCGCCATGCTGGCCACGGTGCGCCTGGGTGCCATCCATTCCGTGGTGTTCGGTGGCTTCGCCGCGAATTCGCTGGCCAGCCGCATCGAAGACGCCAGGCCGAAGGTCATCGTCTCGGCCGATGCGGGCTCGCGCGGCGGCAAGGTCATCGCCTACAAGCCCTTGCTCGACGAAGCCCTGCGGCTCAGCAGCCACCAGGTCGACCAGGTGGTGATGGTCAACAGGGGCCTCGCTCAGGCCGACATGCTTGAGGGCCGCGACATCGACTACCAAGCCGCCCGCGAGGACGTGATGGACGAGGTGGTGCCCTGCACCTGGGTCGATGCCGCCCACCCCAGCTACACGCTCTACACGAGCGGCACCACCGGCAAGCCCAAGGGCGTGCAGCGCGACACCGGTGGCCACGCCGTGGCGCTGGCCGCGTCCATGGACCAGCTCTTCTGCGGCCAGCCGGGCGAGACCTTCTTCTGCACCAGCGACATCGGCTGGGTCGTGGGCCACAGCTACATCGTCTATGGCCCCTTGCTGGCCGGCATGAGCACCATCGTCTACGAAGGCCTGCCCATCCGGCCCGACGCGGCCATCTGGTGGAAGCTGGTCGAGCAGCATCAGGTCAGCGTCATGTTCTCCGCGCCCACCGCCGTGCGCGTGCTGAAGAAGCAGGATCCGGACTGCCTCAAGCGCCACGATCTGTCCAGCCTCAAGCACCTGTTCCTGGCCGGCGAGCCGCTCGACGAGCCCACGGCGAAGTGGATTGGCGAGGCCATCGGCAAGCCCATCGTCGACAACTACTGGCAGACCGAGACGGGCTGGCCCATCCTCAGCGTGCCGCGCGGCATCGACCCGAGCCTGCAGACGCGGCTCGGCTCACCCGGCTTCGCCATGCCCGGCTACGACGTGCGCCTGCTCGATGACCTCAGCGGCGCAACACTCACCCAGCCGGGCCAAAAGGGCGTGCTGACCCTCGGCTACCCCCTGCCCCCCGGCTGCCTGCAGACGGTCTGGGGCGATGACCAGCGCTTCGTCAACACCTACTGGAGCAGCTTTGCCAACCAGCAGGTCTACAACACCTTCGACTGGGGCATCCGCGATGCGGACGGCTACCACTTCATCCTGGGCCGCACCGACGATGTCATCAACGTGGCCGGTCATCGCCTGGGCACGCGCGAGATCGAGGAAGCGGTGAGCGCCCATCCGGCCGTCGCCGAGGTGGCGGTGGTGGGCGTGGCCGATGAACTCAAGGGCCAGGTGGCGCGCGCCTTCGTGGTTTGCCGCGACCCGGCCCGCGTGGCCGATGAGGCCGGCCGCCAGGCGCTCGAAGCGGAGATCATGCAGGCGGTCGACCGCCAGATCGGCGCGGTGGGTCGGCCTGCCCGCGTGCACTTCGTCGGCGTGTTGCCCAAGACCCGTTCGGGCAAGCTGCTGCGTCGCGCCATCCAGGCCGTTTGCGAAGGCCGCGCCACGGGCGACCTCACCACCATCGAGGACCCCACCGCCATCCAGGCCCTGCTCGAAGCCGTGCAGCACTGAGCCCGTGCGACAAGGCGCCAGGCCGCACGCCATCGGAACGTTAGGCCTCGACTAGCCCGAGGTCTGGTGGATGAGATCGCGCACGCGCGGGTAAATCTCTCGTTGCCAGCGACGGCCGCTGAACACGCCGTAGTGGCCGACGCCTGTCTGAATGTGGTGCTGGCGCCAGTACGGCCGCACGGCGCTGCACAGGTCCTGCGCGGCCACGGTCTGGCCCACGGAGCAGATGTCGTCGCGCTCGCCCTCGACGGTGAGCAATGCCGTGCGGCGGATGGCTCGCGGATCGACCTTGGTGCCACGCCATGCCAGCTCGCCGCGCGGCAGGTCGTAGGTCTGGAAGACCTTGCCAACGGTTTCGAGGTAGAACTCTGCCGGCAGGTCGGCCACGGCGAAGTATTCCTCGTAGAAATTCTGCGTGGGCAGGGCCTCGGTGCGCAGGCCCTGGGCCAGGCGTTTGTAGAGTTCTTCGAAGGCGCCGCGGTGGCGGTCCTGGTTCATGCTCATGAAGGCCATGAGTTGCACGAAGCCTGGGTAGACCTTGCGCCCTGCGCCGCGCAGGTGCCAGGGCACGGTGTGGATCATGTTCTCTTCGAACCAGCTCAGCGGTTTGCTGGTGGCCAGTTCGTTGACGGTGGTCGGATTGACGCGGCAGTCGATGGGGCCCGCCATCAGCGTCAGGCTGCGCGGCTGCGCGGGGTGACCATCCTGCGCCATCAACGCGGTGGCGGCCAGCGCGGCCACGCAGGGCTGGCAGATGCCCATCAGGTGCGAGCCCGGCCCCATGCGGTCGAGGAAGCGGATGAGGTGATCGGTGTAATCGTCCAGCCCGAACACACCGTGCTTGAGCGGCACGTCGCGGGCGTTGTGCCAGTCAGTGATGTAGACGTCGTGGTCTTGCAGCAAGGTGCGCACGGTGTCGCGCAGCAGCGTGGCGAAGTGGCCCGACATGGGCGCCACCAGCAGCACACGGGGCTGTTCGGGCGCGCCCTCCTTGCGAAAGCGCAGCAGGGTGGCGAACGGCGTGCGCATCACTGTTTCTTCGGTGATGTCGTAGGCCACGCCAAGGCTCTCGACCCGCTCGATGCCGAAAGACGGCCGGTGGTGAGTCAGCCCGAGACGGGCGAAGACATCGCTGGCCGCGGCCACGCTGCGCGCGATGGCCCCACCAGACATCACCTCATGGGCGGACGACTCGGCTGGCCCCTCAGGCAGGACCTGGTGCAACCAGTCGGACAGCCCCCGGGCGGCCATGCGCCAAGGGCCAAGCATGGCGTGGTGAGCTTCGTAGGTTGCATACAGCATGGAGGGCTCGGCTGGTTCAGGTGAAGATTGCTCAGCAATTTGCGAGCCACCCCGCAGCCGGGCAAGGTGGCATGCGCTTTGCTGGCAGCCACCAGCTCAAGACGAGGAGACCCCATGGCCCCGACTGCACAGGCCCCAGCACGCCCCACCGTGGCGAAAAAGGCCGCCGCGAAGAAAACCGTCAGCACCAAACCCGAGGCGAAGGGGCTCAAAGCCGCACCGGCCGCCGCCACGCTGACCATCACCAGCAAAAACTACTCCTCGTGGTCGCTGCGTGGCTGGTTGCTGGCGCGTTTCTCGGGCCTGCCCTTCGATGAAAAGGTGCTGCCGCCTGACGACCCGGACACCCGCGCCGAGATCCTCCTGCTGGCGTCTTCCATCCGGGTGCCCAGCCTGGTGCACGAGGGCACGCATGTCTGGGACACCCTGGCCATCGCCGAGTACCTCAACGAGGTCTGCCCGGGCGCCCGCCTGCTGCCCGCCGACCGCGCGGCGCGCGCGCATTGCCGTGCCATCAGCGGGGAGATGCACTCGGGCTTCTCTGCCTTGCGTTCTTCGCTGCCGATGAACCTGCGCGCGCACTTCCCGAAGTTCAAGGTGTGGTCGCGCGCGCAAGCCGACATCGACCGCATCTGCGACATCTGGCGCGAGTGCATCGAAACCTACGGCGGCCCCTACCTGTTCGGAGAACACCGCACCATCGCGGACGCGATGTACGCACCCGTGTGCACGCGCTTCGCCACGTACGACGTGCCGCTCGACAAGGTCTGCGCGGCCTACCGAGACCTCATGCTCGACGAGCCTGAGATGAAGGAATGGGTCCGTGACGCCAAGGCCGAACCCATCGACATCGACGAGCTCGACGTCGAGTTCTGATCGCCGCGAGCCTCAACGGGTCGGCCAGGCAACCCCGAGGGGCTGCCTTGGCCTTCCACCTTCATGTCGCAGGCCACCCGGCAGGAGCCGGCACCGCGCACACGGGCTCCACATCAATCGACGTGAAACCCGCCGGGCTGACGATCTCCAGGTACTCCATGTCGGGCGAGTAGTCGAACAGGAAGTGCCGCACCCCCGGCCGCTGGTGCACGCAGTCCCCCGCCTTGACCAGGGTCTCCTGGTCCTCGTACATGAACTTCGCCCAGCCCTTGGTCATGATGACGATGTGGAAATCCGCTTCATGCCGGTGCCAGCCCGTGCCCTTTTCCGGCGCGTGGTGAGCCTTCACGAGGTGCGCGACCACCTTGCCGTTCGTGGCCGCCGAGATGCCCAGGTCCTTGTAGAGAAAGAAGTCGCGCAGCCCGTCGCCGCGCCACTCGGCGTCCTCCGCCCTGGTGTGAGCGAATTTCATGGAGGTGTCCAGCATGATCGAGTTCCTTTCCGCGCCCTCGGCGCTCAAGCCATGAGGCTGGGCGCCACGCACGATTCATTCCCGGCACAATGCTGCTTTTGAGTGCACGACACGACGCCACCATGAAGACCACGCCTCCCCTGACCGACGCCGAGATCAACGAACTCGACGAACTGCTGGCCGCCGTGCCCGCCCCGTACGAGACCGTCGACGCCGTCATCCTCGACGGCTACCTGGCCGGCGTGCTGGTGCAGCCCGTGCAGCTGGAGCCCGAGCAGTGGCTGTCGCCCGTTTTCGGCACCGAGGGCATGCCCGAGCCCGGCATCGAAGGCTGGAGCGAGAAGCAGCACACCCGCCTCGTCACCCTCATCACGCGTCGCAAGGACGAGATCCTGCGCGGCATCCTCGAAGAGGGCTGGTTCGACCCCATCATCCCCATGATCGAGGAAGAAGACGGCCAGCCCGCGCAAGGCGAGGCCGCCTTCGAAGGCCTGGGCTACTGGGCAGCCGGCTTCGAATGGGCCCTGGCCAACTTCCCGCAGCTCGAAGAAGCCGCCCTGCCCGGCGTGCCCGACCTGCTCGACTCCATCTGGCGCCACCTGCCCGAGCAGGACGAGGCTCAGCAGGCCATCACCAAGGCCCTCAACGAAGATCACCCGCTCAAGGGCCTGGACGAGGCCATCGAGGCGCTGGTGTTCGACGTGGTGGACCTGGCCCAGATCGGCGTCGAACAGCGCCACAAGGTCGAGACCGTGGTGCGCGACGGCCCCAAAGTCGGCCGCAACGACCCCTGCCCCTGTGGCAGCGGCCGCAAGTACAAGCAGTGCCACGGCGCCAACTGATTTGAGCATGGCGCCCCTGCGCATCCAGGTCGCATCCGACCTGCACCTGGAGCGCTACCCCGACTTCACCCCACAGGCGGCCCCCGAGGCCGACGTGCTGGTGTTGGCTGGCGACATCGGCTCCTACCAGCCCGGCTCGCTGCTGGCCTCAGAAGCCACCGCCGATTTCGCGCTCACCCGTTTTTCGCCGAAGCGGCCGGGCTCGCCCTGGCGGCGCGTGCTCTTCGTGCCGGGCAACCACGAGTACGACAGCCTGGAGTTGCCCCCCACCCGCGAGAAGCTGCGCGGGCTGTGCGTTGAGTTGGGCATCATCTGGCTGGACCGCGAGGTGGTGGTGATAGACGGGGTGCGCTTCCTGGGCACCACGCTGTGGTCGGACTTCGAGGCCCTGGCCGCCACCGAGCGCACCGAGACGAAACGCCAGCAGGCGCTCGCCAAGGCCTACCGCGCGGCCAACTTCTACCTGCGCAAGAACACCACCCGCCAGGGCGACCAGCCCATGCTGGCCGAAGACCTGCGCGAAGAAGGCCTGGCCTGCCAGCGCTGGCTGCGCGACACGCTGGCCCAACCGCACGACGGCGCCACCGTGGTGGTCACCCACTTCGCGCCCACCCTGCACAGCGCCGACCCGCGCTATGGCCTGGTGCCCGGCACAGCCGGTTTCTGCAACGGCCTCGATGACCTGCTGCCCCACGCCAATCTCTGGATCCACGGCCACCTGCATTGCCCCGTCGATCACACCGTGCGCGGCCGGCTCGGGGCCGACGGGCGCGAATGGGCCTGCCGCATCGTGGCCAACCCACGCGGCTACTTCAGCAAGGGCGAGCAGGCCGGCTTCATCGAGCGCCGCGTGGTGGAGGTGCCGCGAGGGCATGGAAATGCGCTGGATCAAGAACAGCGCGCCGAACCGACCTAAACTGGTTCTTCGATCACAACCGACTGAGGAACCGACCATGAAGATCCTGCTCCCCGTCGACGGCAGTCCCTACACCAAGCGCATGCTGGCCTGGCTGGTCACGCACGATGAATGGCTCAAGGCCGATCATGAGTTCACCGTGTTGACCGTGGTGCCGGTGATCCCGCCTCATGCGGCCGCCATGTTCCCCGAAGACCAGCTCAAGTCCTACTACGACGACACGGCCGACGCCATCTTCAAGCCCATCCGCAAGTTCGTCGCCAAGCACGACCTGGCCACCAACTTCGTCTCGAAAGTGGGCCATGCACCCGACGTCATCGCGAAGGTGGCCGACAAGGGCAAGCACGACCTGATCATCATGGGCTCGCACGGCCATGGCAACCTGATGAACCTGGTCATGGGCTCGGTCACCAACCAGGTGCTGGCGCGCAGCAAGGCGCCCGTGCTGTTGGTGCGCTGATCAAGCGCAGGCGGCAGGCGCGTCAAGGCGCCGATGCCGCCTCGGCCGGGTGCGGTGGCTGCACGATCACGCCGGGCGACAACGAGATGTCGTCGACCGGCACCACCTTGACCACGTAATAGCGCGTCTCGCCGAAACAGCTGGTCGGCAAGCCCACCTTCTGCTCGTAGTGCAGCGACACGCGCTTGCCCATGTGGCGGTTGATGTCGCCCGCCACGTCCTCGTCGAGGACCGTGAAGAAGAATTTCTCGACCGGTGCGCCAGGCATGGACACCAGCGCCAGCTCGCCTTCCCAGGTCTTGCAGAACCAGCCTTTGTGCGAGATTTTCTGCACCCAGCCGGCGCGGTCACCGGTGGAGTAGCTCCACCTCATCATGGCGGTGAAGTAACCCACCACCAGCGCGGCCAGCAAGGCCAGGACGACAAGGGTCAGAACGGTGCGCTTGAACATGGCAACAGACGTGGCGAACGCGGCAAAAGGCGATGTGGCCGATCTTGGCACACAAGCCGCTGGCCGCGCGTGACACGCCCGCCACACACCAGCGCTCGCTTCAAGCCAGCTGGAAGCGGTTGACGCTTTGCTGCAAGCGCTCTGCTTGATCGCGCAGGCTGGCCGCCGCTGCGGAAGACTGCTCCACCAGCGCCGCGTTCTGCTGGGTGGCCTGGTCGAGCAGGTTCACCGCCTGGTTGACCTGGACGATGCCCAGACTCTGCTCGCCGCTGCTCGATGCCACCTCGTTCATCAGTTGGCTGACCTCTCGAACCTGCTGGATCACCTCGTCGATGGAGCGAGCCGTGGCCTCCGCCAAGGCGTGCCCCGACTCGATCTGGCCGACGCTGTCGGCGATCAACACCTTGATTTCGCGGGCTGCGTTGGCGCTGCGCTGGGCCAGCGAGCGCACCTCTGAAGCAACGACCGCGAAACCCCGCCCTTGTTCGCCCGCGCGGGCGGCTTCCACCGCCGCGTTGAGCGCCAGGATGTTGGTCTGGAAGGCGATGCCGTCGATCACGGCGTTGATGTCAGCGATGCGGGTGCTCGCCTGCTTGATGGCCTGCATCTTCTCGCGCACCTGGGCGAAACTGCGCCCGCTCTGGGCGGCGCCCTCGGCCACCTGCGTGGCCAGTCGGTTGGCGCTCACAGCGGTGTCGGCGTTGTGCTTGACGGTGGCCGACATCTGTTCCATCGACGAAGCGGTTTCTTCGAGCGATGAAGCCTGGCTTTCCGTGCGCGAACTCAAATCGAGGTTGCCTTGCGCGATCTGGCCAGACGCCGAGGCCACCGACTCGCTGGCCTCGCGGATGCCGCCGATGATGCCGCGCAACTGCCCGGTGGCGCGGGCCATGGCGCGCAGCACCTGGCCGATCTCGTCGCGCTGATCCGTGTGCACCTGATGGATCAGGTTGCCAGCGGCCAGGGCCTCGGCCGCCTCCACCGCATGGCGCATGCCCTCGGTCGTGTTGCGGGTGATGGACACCGCCAGGGCAGCGCCCAAAGCCAACATGCTCACCACCACCATCAAGGTCAAGGTGATGGCGTGGAGTTCCGCCCGGGCGCGTTCGTCCACCAAGGTTTCGAGCTCGGCGATCATCGCGTCGCTCAGGGCAAACTGGCGTTGGATGACGCGGGTGGCTTCGTCGAAGAACTGGGGGCCCGACATCGGGTGCGTGTCGGCGGTGCGGGCCACCGTCACAGCCAGTTGCTGCAGGCCGGTTTCGGCAGCCAAGGCCTGCTCCAGCGGCTCACTCAAATGGCGCGCGACCTCGGCATTGCCCGCAGCCGACTTGGCCATGCCCCGCTCAAGATCATTGCGATGCGCCTGCGCCGCCTCGACCAAGGTGATCAGCGTGCTGCGCTCGTCCGGATCGGTGCTGCGCTTGATCAACATGGCCGTGCCCCGCGCACGAGCCAGTCCCATCTTCTCGGACATGCGCGGCATGTCTCGAAAGACAGCGGTGATCAGGTAGTAACTCGCCTCATCGGCATCCAGGGCCAGGCCGCTGGCACCGGTTTCATCCTCGACCAGGTTGAGCATGCGGGCGATCAGCGCGGTGTGGGCCTTGAGGCTGTCGGCGGGCTTGATCGCGCCCTGGCTGACCTGGGTGGCCAGCGCCTGCCAGCTCTCGCGGATGCGGCCCAGTTCGGCGCGCAGGGCCTCGCGCGGCAGGCGGCTGTAGACCTGGTCGACCTCGGCCAGGGTTTCGTCGATGGCGTGCTGGCGGGCCTGGCGATCAGGGGTTTTCGCCGCCTCACCGTTGAGCACGGCGTTCGACAGGCCACGGTGTTCCTGCGCGAGGCGCACCAGCTTGAGCAGGGCCTTGCCAGGCACCAGACCCGCCTGTTCGGCCTTCAATGACTCATACGTGCTCCAGGATCCTTGCAGCACGAGGGTGGTGGGGGCAGCGGCCATGACCAGGGCCACGAGAGAAAGAACAAGGAACTTCCGCCCCATGGGCAGGTGATGGATCCAACGAAACATGAATGACTCCAGGTGTGCGCGACGACACGCTCCTTGGACCTGGCCGGCTTACACCGGCCGAACTCAACGACCGCTCGCCGTTGAACGGTTCGCAAGGGGCTATCGGCGGATGAGAGTTTGTCTTGAGGGTTTCCACTCGAATTTGTTCATCAGAGCGACAAACAAGGGCTTCATCCGGTCTCTAGAATGTTTGCGCCCTGCTCTCGACGAAGGCCTCCTCCATGTCCGACATCCGCATTCGCGGCGCCCGCCAGCACAACCTCAAAAACCTGGACCTCGATATCCGGACAGGCGAGCTGACCGTGGTCACCGGCCCCAGCGGCTCGGGCAAGTCCTCGCTGGTGTTTGACACCCTTTATGCCGAGGGCCAGCGCCGCTACGTCGAGACCTTCAGCGCCTACGCCCGCCAGTTCCTCGACCGCATGGACCGCCCGGCGGTCGACCGCGTGGAAGGCGTGCCCCCGGCCATCGCCATCGACCAGACCAACCCGGTGCGCACCAGCCGCTCCACGGTGGGCACGATGACCGAGCTCAACGACCACCTGAAGTTGCTGTTCGCCCGCGCGGCGCGGCTGTTCGACCAGGCCACGGGCCTGCCCGTGCAGGAAGACTCGCCGCAATCGGTGTTCGAGGAACTGCTGCGTCGCTGCGCCAGCACCGAAGGCGGTCGCCGCGTGGTGGTGACATTCGCCGCCGAGCTGCCCGCCAACACCTCGCCCGAGCAGATGGAAGAGTGGCTCTCGGCCAGCGGCTTCTCGCGCATCCAGGCGCAGCGGGTGGTGAAGGTGGCAGCGGAAGAAGGCGCGGCGCCCGTGGCCAAGAAGGCGGCGAAGAAAGCCGCCGCCAAGAAGACCACGAAGAAGCCGGCCGGCGCCACGGTGGAGCTGGCCGAAGGCGAACGCCTGGTGCTCGACGTGGTGGTCGACCGCTTCCGCATCGGGGCCGATGCCAGCGGCGCCGACCTCGACCGCCCGCGCATCATCGAGGCGCTCGAAGTCGCCTTCAAGCGCGGCAACGGCCACGTCACCGTCTACGCGCTGAGCCATGACGAAGGCGAGCCCGAACTCTGGCGCTTCTCCAGCGGCCTGCACTGCCCCGAAAGCCACCGCCGCTACAGCACGCCCACGCCGGGCATGTTCTCGTTCAACTCGGCGGCGGGCGCCTGTCCCACCTGCCGAGGCTTCGGCCGCGTCATCGGGGTGGACTGGGGCCTGGTCATTCCCGACAGCAAAAAGACGCTGCGCGGCGGCGCCATCAAGCCCTTGCAAACACCCGCCTGGGCCGAATGCCAGGCCGACCTCGTCAAGTACGCGGGCGACGCTGCCATCCCGCGCGACACGCCGTGGTCGCAACTCACGGCCGGGCAGAAGCAATGGGTGCTCGAAGGCGATCCGGACTGGAAGGGCAACTGGAACAAGCAGTGGTACGGCATCCGCCGCTTCTTCGAGTACCTCGAAAGCAAGGCCTACAAGATGCACATCCGCGTGCTCTTGTCGAAGTACCGCAGCTACACGCCCTGCCCCGATTGCGAAGGCGCGCGATTGCAGACCGAGTCGCTGCTGTGGCGCCTCGGCTCGCAGGCCGATGCCGACGCGGTGCTGCCGCCCGCGCAGCGCTTCAAGCCCAAAGGTGTGGCGCTGGATGCCAACGCCTTCGCCGCCCTGCCCGGCCTCAACGTGCACGACCTGATGCTGCTGCCCATCTCGCAGTTACAACGGTTCTTCGGCTTCGTGACCTTGCCCAAACAGGGCGACCAGGAAGCCTTGCAGTTGCTGCTGGATGAAATCCGCACGCGGCTGAAGTACCTGGTCGACGTGGGCCTGGGCTACCTCACGCTCGACCGCCAGAGCCGCACGCTCTCGGGCGGCGAGGTGCAGCGCATCAACCTGACCACCGCCTTGGGCACCTCGCTGGTCAACACCTTGTTCGTGCTCGATGAGCCTTCCATCGGCCTGCACCCGCGCGACATGGACCGCATCAACCTGGCCATGCAGCGCCTGGTCGACGCGGGCAACACGCTGGTGGTGGTCGAGCACGACCCCGCCGTGATGCTGGCCGCCGACCGCGTCATCGACATGGGCCCCGGCCCGGGCTCGCAAGGCGGCCGCATCGTGTTCGATGGCACGCCCGACGACCTCAAGCAAGCCGAGACGCTGACCGGCGCCTACCTGGGCGCACGCCGCCGCATCGGCATCGGGCAGCGCCGCCCTGTGCAGGACAACACGCCCAAGCTGATCTTGCAAGGCGCGCGACAGCACAACCTGAAGAACCTCGACGTAGACTTTCCACTGCAGCGGTTGGTGGGCGTGACGGGCGTCAGTGGCTCGGGCAAATCCACCCTGATCCAGGACATCCTGCACCCCGCCCTGCTGCGCCACTTCGGCGAAGCCACCGAGAGCCCCGGCGAACACGACGACCTGCTTGGCGCGGACTGGCTCAGCGCCGTCAGCTTCGTGGACCAGTCGCCCATCGGCAAGACGGCGCGCTCCAACCCGGCGAGCTACGTGGGCGCCTTCGACGCGGTGCGCACGCTGTTCGCGCTCACACCGCTCGCGCGCGAGCGCGGCTACACGGCGGGCACATTCAGCTTCAACGCGGGCAACGGTCGCTGCCCGACCTGTGGCGGCTCGGGCTTCGAGCACGTCGAGATGCAGTTCTTGAGCGACGTGTACCTGCGCTGCCCCGATTGCGACGGCACGCGCTTCCGCGCCGAGGTGCGCGAGGTGCAGATCGAGCGCCTCAACAAGAAGCTCAGCATCTCCGACGTGCTGGAACTCACGGTGGCCGAAGCCGTCAGGCTTTTCGCGCAAGACGTGGAGGTGGTGCGCGCCTTGCAGCCGCTGTCCGACGTGGGCCTGGATTACGTGAAGCTGGGACAGCCGGTGCCGACTTTGTCGGGTGGTGAAGCGCAGCGTTTGAAGCTTGCCGGCCACCTGGTCGAAGCAGCCACGCAGTTGAGCAAGAGCGGCCAGCGCACCGCGCGCAAGGGCACGCTTTTCATGTTCGACGAGCCCACCACCGGCCTGCACTTCGACGACATCGCCAAGCTGATGCGCGCCTTCGGCAAGCTGCTCGACGCGGGCAACAGCATCATCCTGATCGAGCACAACCTCGACGTGATCCGCGCCTGCGACTGGCTGATCGAGCTCGGCCCCGAGGGCGGTGATGCGGGCGGGCAGATCGTGGCCCAAGGTGCGCCGGAAGACCTCAAGCATGGCAGCACGCACACGGCTGTGGCCCTGCGGGAGTACGAGCAGGCGCTGGGCCTGGCGGACGAAGCGGCCTCCGCCACGGTGGTCAAGGCCGAGGAAGACGGTCGATCGCTCCAGGCGCTCATCAAGGCCCGCCGCGACCAGCGCCGCGCGACCGCCGCCCACGCCCCGGGCCACGACGCCATCGAGGTCGTCAACGCGCACGAGAACAACCTGCGCGGCATGAGCGTCAACATCCCGCGCGGCAAGTTCAACGTCATCACCGGCGTGTCGGGCTCGGGCAAGTCCACGCTGGCCTTCGACATCCTCTTCAACGAAGGGCAACGCCGCTACCTCGAATCGCTCAACGCGTATGCGCGCTCGCTGGTGCAGCCGGCCGGCAGGCCCGAGGTGGATGCGGTGTACGGCATCCCGCCCACCGTGGCGATCGAGCAGCGGCTTTCGCGGGGCGGGCGCAAGTCCACCGTGGGCACCACCACCGAGGTGCACCACTTCCTGCGCCTGCTCTACGTCAAGCTGGGCACGCAGCACTGCACCACGTGTGTCGATGCCGATGGCCACCCCATCCCCGTGCTGCCGCAAACGCCCGAGGCCATCGCCGCGCAATGGCTGCGCGAGTACCGCGGCCAGCACATCGGCCTGATGGCGCCGCTGGTGGTCAACCGCAAGGGCGTCTACACCGAGCTGGCCAAGTGGGCCTCGGCGCGCGGCTTCGACTACCTGCGCGTGGACGGCGAGTTCCTGCCCGTGGCGGGCTGGGGCACGGCCAAGGGCCCGAAGATCGACCGCTACCGCGAGCACACCATCGAGCTGCCAGTGGGCGACGTGGTCGTCTCGCCCGAGAACGAAGCCCGCCTGCGCGAGCTGCTGGCCTCGGCGCTCGAACATGGCAAGGGCGTGGTGCACCTCATCACCGGGCTCGAAGGCCTGGCCGATGCGCTGGCCACAGGCAAATCAACCCTGCACATGGGCCGCGTGAAGGTGTTCAGCACCGAGCGCGCCTGCCCGAGCTGCGGCACCAGCTACCCCGAACTCGACCCGCGCCTCTTCAGCTACAACAGCAAGCACGGCTGGTGCCCCGACTGCGTGGGCACGGGCCTGGCGCTCACGCGCGAGCAACGCAAGGCGCTCGACGACTCTCAACAGGACGACAACAAGGGCCGCGAACAGACCTTCGCCGAACCCGAGGTGGAAGACGTTGACGACGTCGAATGCAGGGCCTGCCAAGGCGCGCGCCTGAACCCCGTCGCGCGTGCCGTGAAGATGCGCGGCCAGTCCATCTCCGATGTCTCCGCGCTGTCGGTGAAGGACGCGCGCAAGTGGAGCGAGAAGCTCAAGCTCGATGGCCGCGAGGCCACCATCGCCCGCGACATCGTCAGCGAGATCAAATCGCGCCTGGCCTTCATGGAGCAAGTTGGCCTGGGCTACCTCAGCCTCGACCGCGCCGCGCCCACGCTCTCGGGCGGCGAAGCCCAACGCATCCGCCTGGCCGCGCAGCTCGGCAGCAACCTGCAAGGCGTGTGCTACGTGCTCGACGAGCCCACCATCGGCCTGCACCCGCGCGACAACCAGTTGCTGCTCGACGCCCTGCACACGCTGGGCCAGTCGGGCAACACACTGGTGGTGGTCGAGCATGACGAAGACACCATCCGCCGCGCCGAGCACGTCATCGACATCGGCCCCGGCGCCGGCGTGCGCGGCGGCACCGTGGTGGCCGAAGGCACGGTGGCGGACGTGATGGCCACCGAAGCCTCCGTCACCGGCCGCTGCCTGCGCTCGCCCATGCAGCACCCGCTGCGCGTTGACGAAGCCGGCAAGCCCATCGGCCGCCGCAAGGTCGACAAGCAAACGCCGCAGTTGCACCTGCAAGGCGCCAAGCTCCACAACCTGCAAGGCGTCAACGTCAAGGTGCCGCTGCAACGCCTGGTGGGCGTCACCGGCGTGTCGGGCTCGGGCAAGTCCACGCTGGCGCGCGACGTGCTGCTGGCCAACGTGCAAGCGGCCGTGGCCATTCCCTTCAAGGAGCGTGCCACCACCAAGCCCACTTGGCATGGCTGCGACGGCCTCGAAGGCTGGGGCGCCGTCGACCGCGTACTCGAAGTCGACCAGACACCCATCGGCAAGACACCGCGCTCCTGCCCGGCCACCTACATCGGCTTCTGGGACACCATCCGCAAGCTCTTCGCCGACACGCTCGAAGCCCGCGCGCGCGGCTGGGGCGCCGGCCGCTTCAGCTTCAACACCGGCGAAGGCCGCTGCCCCGAGTGCGAAGGCCAGGGCATCCGCACCATCGAGATGGCCTTCCTGCCCGACGTGAAGGTGCACTGCGACGCCTGCAACGGCATGCGCTTCAACCGCGAGACGCTGGCTGCCACCTGGCGTGGCAAACACATCGGCGACGTGCTGAAGATGGAGGTGGACGAGGCCGTCGAGTTCTTCGGCTCCATGCCGTCCATCGCGCACCCGTTGCAACTGCTGCAGGACGTGGGCCTGGGCTACCTGACGCTGGGCCAGCCCTCGCCCACGCTCTCGGGCGGCGAGGCGCAGCGCATCAAGCTGGTGACCGAACTGAGCAAGGTGCGCGACGACATCACGCGCCGTGGGCAGAAGGCCCCGCACACGCTGTACGTGCTCGACGAACCCACCGTCGGCCTGCACCTGGCTGACGTCGAAAAGCTCATCCGCGTGCTGCATCGCCTGGTCGACGGCGGCCACAGCGTGGTCGTCATCGAGCACGACCTCGACCTCATCGCCGAGGCCGATTGGGTGATCGACATGGGCCCCGAAGGCGGCTCAGGTGGCGGCAAGGTGGTGGCAGAAGGGCCGCCCGAGAAGCTGGTTGAGAAAGGCACGCACACCGGCGTGGCCCTGTCAGCCGTGCTGAACCGGTGAAACCGTTCGCAACTGTCGACCGCTGATACAAGCGGCTCACAGCTCAGCAAGACCGGGCGCTCAGCATGCGGGGCATCGCCACCTGCCATAGCGCCCCGCCATGCCACAGCACACCACCCCATTCGCCTCCCCCCCGTTCGACAGCCAAGGTCTACAGGGCGATCTGCGCCGCATGGCTGAGGTCGGCGCACCCGAGCGCCGACGCGCTCTCACTTGGCTCGCCGCACTGGGCGGAGGCAGCCTCCTGGGCGCCACGGGCCTGAGCGGCTGCGGTGGCAGCGGCGGCGCAGCCACTTCAAACAGCACCAACGGCAGCAGCACCGTCACGGCCACCAGCTCCAGCGGCGAGGTCTGCAGCGTCATCCCCACCGAAACGCAGGGCCCCTACCCTGGCGACGGCTCCAACAGCGCCAACGGCAGCGTCGTCAACGCGCTGATGCTCTCAGGCATCGTGCGCAGCGACATCCGCACCAGCGTGGGCTCGGCCTCGGGCACCGCTGCTGGCGTGCCGCTGACGCTGCGCGTGCGCCTGGTCAACGTCAACGCGGCCTGCGCAACACTCGACGGCTGGGCCATCTACCTGTGGCACTGCACGCGCGACGGCAAGTACTCGCTCTACTCCAGCGGTGTCACCAACGAGAACTACCTGCGCGGCGTGCAAGCCACCGACAGCAGCGGCACGGCCACCTTCACCACCATCTTCCCCGGGTGCTACAGCGGCCGCATGCCGCACATCCACTTTGAGGTCTATCGCAGCGTCAACACGGCAACCAGCGCCGACAACAAGCTCTTGACCTCGCAGATGGCCTTCCCCACCGAGGTCTGCGAGACGGTCTACGACAACGCCAGCGGCTACAGCGCCAGCGTCAGCAACTTCGCGCAGATCAGCTTCGCCACCGACAACGTCTTCTCCGACGGCCACGACTCGCAGATGCTTAGCATCACCGGCGACATCAGCAGTGGCTACGTGGCCACCATCACGGTGGGCATGTTGGCCTGATCACCTGGCAACGGGCAACGCCGCGCCTCGCCACGCGGCCCAGGCCGCCAAGGTGAGCCAAGACAGCGCCGTCGTCCACATGATCAGGCGCGCGACACGCGTGGTGTCCGCGCCTTCGCGCTCGGCCAGCATCGACACGTTGCTGGCCGATGGCAGGGCCGCCGCCATCACCAACGTGCTCAAACCGAAGCCAGACAGAGGCCAACCCCAGGCATGCACCAGCTCGCCCGCAGCCAGCACCAAGAGCGGGTGCAGCAGCAGCTTGGCACCAACCAGCGCGAGCAGCGCACCGCGTTCGGTGTTGCGCTCACGGCGGCCAAGTGCAGCGCTGCGCTCATGACCACGCTCGGGTCCACGTTCAACACCATCTGGGGTCGCCTGAGCCCGCATCTTCGCCTGCGCCTTCGCAGTCATCTGCGCCCGCGCCAGGATGGCCCCCAGCGTGAACAAAGCCGCCGGTGACGTAGCCACGGCCAGCAGGCGCAGGGTCTCATCGATCGGGTGTGACATCTGCCAGCCTGTGCTCCACCAAGCCACGCCCAGCGCCATCGACCACAGCAGGGGGTTGCGCAAAGCCCCTTTCAACGGCACCCACCAAAGCGCCCACCAAGCGCCCGACGCACCCCGGTGCGCCCACGCCAGGCACAGCGAACTCAACAACAGCACGTCGATGATCAGCGTGGCGGCCACCGGCCCCGCCGCCTGCGCGCCCAGCAGCCCCGTCAGCAGCGGCAAGCCCAGGAACCCCGTGTTCGGAAAGGCCGTCGCCAGGGCCACCAAGCCGGCGTCACGACGCGCCCAACCCGATCGCGTGCCAAGCCACAACGCCAGCGCCGTGATGGTGAAGCCACCCAAGCCGTAAACCAGCACCAAGCCTGGCAGCCCCGGCTGAATCAGCGCCCCGCTGGCCCCGAGCCTAAACAGCATCGCCGGCAGGCCGAAGAACAGCACGAAGCCGTTGAGCGCGCCGATGCCGCCCGGGTCCACCAGGCCGGCGCGTACCGCCCCCCAACCGCACAGCACCAGCAAGAAAAAAGGCACGAACAGCCAAAGCAGGTCACTCATGGGTGGAGATTCTCGCCTCCTCCCGCCCCGACAGCGGCTATTCAGGCGCTCTTCAGCCGACCCTCAACGCACCCGCAGCATCGCCAGCACGCCGCCCTTGCGCATCACGCGCCAGCCCAGCAGCACAGCCAGGATGGCCGCGTACACGCCCACCTCGGCCAGGTCGTTCTTGGCCGCCTTCTTCATGTAGAAGTGCAGCAGCGCCAACAAGGCCACGGCGTAGACCAGCTTGTGCAGCACCTGCCAGCGCCGGCCGCCCAGGGCGCGGATGGCCGCGTTGAACGAGGTCAGCGCCAGCGGCAGCATCAGCAGCAGCGCCACGAACCCCACCAAGATGAAGTTGCGCTTGATCACATCGGCCACGATGTCATCGAGCCGCCAGCCCTGGTCCAGCCACGCATAGGCCAGGAAGTGGATGAAGGCGTAGACGAAGGCCGTCACCCCCAGCGCGCGGCGGTGCCTGAGCAAGCCCGGCAAACCCGCGACATCCCGCAGCGGCGTGATCGCCAGCGTCAGCCACAGGAAGCGCAGCGACCACTCTCCCATCTCCTTGATGAAGGTGTCGACCGGGTTGGCGCCCAGCCGGTCCGTCGCGACGGCCGTGCACAGCAGCACCAGCGGGACGGCGCACAGCAGCCACAGCAAGGGCTTGGCCCAGGGCTTCATCAGCCATGCGTTGAGAGACGAGGAAGGCGCGGACAGCGAAGACATGGGGATGGATGGACGGGAAGCGTGGAATGTGGAATCGGGGAATGGGCGAGGCGGCTCAGAAGAATTTGCGCAGGTCCATGCCCGCGTAGAGCTGGCCCACCTGGGCTTCGTAGCCGTTGAACATCAGCGTCGGCTTCTTCGGGGTGAAGAAACCGCCATCGCCGATGCGGCGCTCGGTGGCCTGGCTCCAGCGCGGGTGGTCCACCTTGGGGTTCACGTTCGAAAAATACCCGTATTCCTGCGGCGCCGCCTTGACCCAACTCGGGGTGTTCGGCTTGTCGATCAGGCGGATGCGCACGATGGACTTGGCGCTCTTGAAGCCGTACTTCCAGGGCACCACCAGGCGCAGCGGCGCGCCGTTCTGGTTGGGCAGCACCTCGCCATACAGCCCAAAGGCCATCAGCGTGAGCGGGTGCATGGCCTCGTCCAGCCGCAGGCCCTCCACATAAGGCCAATCGAGCACCGACGAGCGCACGCCGGGCATCTGCTTCGCATCGGCCAGGGTCACGAACTCAACGTACTTCGCATTGCCGGTCGGCTCGGCCCGCTTGATCAGGTTGGCGAGCGAATAGCCCACCCACGGGATCACCATCGACCAGCCCTCGACGCAACGCAGGCGGTAGATGCGTTCTTCCATCGGCGCCAGCTTGAGCAGGTCGTCAAGCCCGAGTCGCTGCGGCTTGTTGACCTCGCCGTCAACGACCAGCGTCCACGGGCGGGGTTTGAGGGTGTGGGCGTTCACGGCTGGGTCGGACTTGCCGGTGCCGAACTCGTAGAAGTTGTTGTAGGTGGTCACGTCCGAGTAGGGCGTGAGTTTGTCGATGGCTTGCGCGCCGGGCACGGTGCTGCGCGTGGCGGGCAGGGCGGCGAGTTTGCCGGGACGCGGCGCGAGGCCTGACGGGCTGGGGTTGTTGGCCTGCGCGTGGGCCTCGCCGTGGCTCAGCAGACCCGTGGCGGCCAGGCTGGCGGCACCGGCCAAGCCTTTGAGCAGGCTGCGGCGGTCTTCGTAAACGCCGCGAGGCGTGACCTCGTGCTCAGGCAAGGTGAAGCCGCTGTCGGGGTGAAGCAGGTGGCGCGAGGTGCGGATGAAGGCCATGTCGGGGCTCCTGGTGGGTGGGGTGCCCACTTGTGTCGTTTTGAGCGGGTGGAACCTGACAAGGTTCCGTGGATTCCTTGGGCGCTGCGGAGATCGATTCTGCGGGAGGCGGGGAGGCCTTGTGGGTGGGGCAGGTTATTGGGCCATTTTGCGGGGTGGTGGGGAGAAGGCCTTGCATTGCATTGCATTGGCTGGACTGGGTTTGAGCGGTTTTTCGAGACAGCGCGAGGCGGAGACTGCGGCGGTGTGTGAGCGGGCACCAGGGTGGTGGGGAGTGTCAGATTTTTTGTGTTCGGGGCGATGAAGCTGCTTACGCAGCGGATTTGATGAATCGATCCGCGTAGAGGATCGCAAACTGATTCATCGCGTTCTTCCAGTCCTGCGCTGCCCGCCCCC
>JAKARB010000023.1 GCA_021819435.1 Pseudomonadota bacterium
ACCCCTTGAACGCGAGCCTGGCTGTTGCCGAGCCATGACACCGCACATGTCGGGCCTGCGCAGTCACCCCTCGCCCCCTGCCCGCGACACAACGTGGCAGGCGGAGAAGGAAGAAGGAGGTCGACGCCAGCGTCGACCTCCTTCTTCCGCCAACCCTCGCAGCGCGCGGTGGTTCGGGTCCGGTGGGTGGGGTGGGTGTGAACCGGCCCGACATGTGCGGTGTCATGGCTCGGCAACCACCTGGTCGGTGTTCAAGGGGTGACGCTTGCCAAGCTCGGTGATGCCCCGCGCAGGGCCGGATCACACCCACCCCACCCACCGGGCCATGCACAAACAGCCGCCTGCACCACCCACCCAATCACACCGGCCCCTGACACGCAAGCGACCGCACAAAGCGCCCCAACCTCTCCAGCCCCTCGACCAGGTCCTCACGCGAAGCCGCGCAAGACAGCCGCACGAACCGCCCCGCTTCGCTCACGCCGAAGTCGTTGCCCGGTGTGAGCGCCACGTGTGCTTCCTGCAAGGCGCGTTCGCAAAAGCCCATTGCATCCAGCCCGGTGCCGCTCACGTCGATGTAGACGTAGAAAGCGCCATCGGGCCGCACCGGCACGGGCAGGCCGATGTCCTGCAAGCCCCGCAGCACCAGCGCGCGCCGCTCGGCGAACTCCTGCTTACGTGCCTCGCACACCGCGATCGAATCGGGCGTGAAGCAGGCCAGCGCCGCGAGCTGCGCCGGCGTGGGCGCACAGATGTAGTAGTTTTGCGCCAGCCGTTCCATGGCGGGCACCAGCGCTTCGGGCACCACGGCCCAACCCAGGCGCCATCCCGTCATCCCGAAGTACTTCGAGAAGCTGTTGATGACGCAGGCGCCCGGGTCAGCGGCCAGCACCGTGGGCATGGGCGAGCCATCGGGCTGTGCGTCGCTCAGGTTCAGGTAGATCTCGTCAACGATGCGCCAGGCCCCATGCACCTTGGCCCAATCGCAGATGGCCGCGAGCTCGGCGGGCGGCACCGAGGTGCCGGTGGGGTTCGAGGGCGTGGCGATCATCAGGCCTTTGGTGCGGGCGGACGCCTGCCGCCGCACCGCCGCGAGGTCGAGCTGGAAACGCGTCGATGCGTCGGTGGGCACCAGCCGCACGTCGGCGCCGAATGCGCTGAGGAACTGTCGGTTGCAGGGGTAGGACGGGTCGCCCACCAGCACCTCGTCGCCCGGGTCGACCAGGGCGGCCGTCACCAGCAGCAGCGCGGCCGAGGCCCCGGCGGTGACCACCACGCGCTCGGGTGACAGCGCCACGCCATGCGCCTGCCGATAAAAGCCGGCGATGGCTTCGCGCAAGGCGGGCAGGCCCAGCGCGGGGGTGTAGGGCAGGGCCGCTTCGCCAGCCGCCTTTTGCAGCGCGGCCCGCACGGCCGGTGGCGCGCCGAAATCGGGCTCACCCAGGTTCAAGCGGATGACGCGGTGGCCTGCGGCTTCGAGTTCGGCGGCGCGCTTGCCGAACTCCATGGCCAGGAATGGGGCGATGGCTTGGGCGCGTTGGGAGATCTGCATGGGGCTGGGCGGGAGGTCGACGGCGCAGTGTAGTGCGACGCTGTCAGCGCTGTCCGACACCTGGCCACGCCCTTCACCGACGCCAGCCGCCCGCGCCTTCTGGTGAGATGGGTGCATGAACGTCACCGCACCCCGACCCCCTGCCGACTACGCTCCCGGCCTCGGTCGGTGGCTGCGTTGGCGGAGGGCGGGAGGCGGTGCGAACCGCCAGCAAGGGCAGCCAAACGTGCCCGAGGGCCCCCGCAGGCGTCGTCGCATCTGGGCGGTGATGGGGCTGATCATCGTGCTGGGCTTGGTGCTGGGGTTCGCATGGGGCGAACAGCGAGGCTGGCCCTGGCTGGTCAGGCCGGTCGCTCAGGTGGTCGCGCATGTCATCGAGCGCCCTGTGGAAGTGGGCGGCGGTTCCGATGCCAGGTTGCACTTGTGGGGCGGCGTGCACCTGAGTGCGCCCCAGGTCCGCATCGGCGCGCCGGATTGGGCCGTGCGCGATGGGACGCCCTGGTTGCTCAGCCTGGACGACGGTGAACTGGCTGCGGGTTATGGGGCCTTGTGGCGCATGGCCCGAGGTGGCAAGGTGGAATTGGAGCGCCTGCAGGCGCGGCGCGTTGACGCCTGGCTGATCCGCCTGCCCGATGGCCGCGCGAGCTGGCAAATGGGCCCGCCCAAGCCCGATGAAGCGCAGGCTGTGCAGCAAAACGCCGAGCCGCCATGGCGCAGCCTGACCGTGCACCAGATGGCCATGCGCCAAGGCCTGTTCATCGTGGACGATCAGGTATTTGGCTTGCAGGCCCGGGTGTCCGCCAGTGTGGTGCCGGTGGGCGGGGTGAGCGGGGCGCAAGAGGCAAGCGAGTCGAACGAGCTGAACGAGCTGAAAGGGCTGCATCGGCGCGCCCACGGGCAGCCTCAATGGCAGTGGGCCGCCCTCGCCGAAGGCAGCCACCGAGGCTTGCCCTTGCATGTGCGAGCCCGTTCCACCCAACCCTGGAACTGGGCTAGCCATGGGGAGCTCACGGTCGAGGGACTGGTCGGGCGCGCGCGCATCGGTTACCAAGGGCCTGCGCCCGAAGCGGATGGCGCGGTGGCCGGCCGCTTCAGCTTGGCGGGGCCCTCGCTCGCGGCCATCGGCGAAGCGCTGGGCGTGACGCTGCCCACCACCGCGCCTTTCCGGATGAGCGGGGCCGTGCGGCGGCAAGGCGAGCGCACCGAGGTCACCGTCGATCAGGCGCGCATCGGCGACAGCCGCCTGTCCGGAGATTTCGTCCACGACAGGGCCACCACGCCGCCCACACTCACCGGTGTCTTGCGCGGCAGTCGCCTGGCGCTGGCCGACCTGGGGCCGGCTGTGGGGGTGCCATTGCAAGACGGCGAGCCGCGTGCCGCTTCGGCCGAGCGCGTGCTGCCAGACCGCCCGTTCAACCTCCCCAGCCTGCGCGCCATGGACGCCGACGTGCGCATCGCCATCGACCTTTTCGACACCGGCAACGAGGCCCTGCAAGACATGCGCGACCTTCGCGGCCGCATCCTGCTGCAAGGCGGGCTGCTGCGGCTGGAGCAGTTGTCGACGCGGCTGGCCAAAGGCAGCGTGCAAGGCCGCATCGAGCTGGATGCCCGCCAGCCCACCCAGGCACTGCTGGCGACAGACCTGAACGTCGATGACGTGCACCTGGAGCAATGGGCCAAGGTGTTGCAGCGGCCGGGGCGCGAGCCCCTGGCTTCCGGCGTGCTGTCTGGCCGCGTCGTGGTCAACGGCCACGGGCGCTCCACGGCCGAACTGCTGGGCACCCTCGGTGGCCGCTTCGACCTTGCCTTGCGCCAGGGCCGGGTCTCGCACCTGGGCGTCGAGTTGGCGGGGCTCGATTTGATGGAAGGGGCCGTGCAGTTCATCAAAGGTGACGAGTCGCTGCCTATCACCTGTGCCCAGGTTCGCCTGGAGGCGCGCAACGGCGTCCTGCATCCTGCCCCCCTCATCGTCAGCACGCCCGATTCCACGCTGTGGGCCGACGGCCAGATCTCGCTCAAGGATGAGACGCTCGACTTGCGCACCCGTGTGGCGCCCAAGGACTTTACCCTCGTGGCCTTGCGCACGCCTGTGCAACTGAGCGGCCCCTGGCGCAACGTGGACGTGAAGGTGATGCACCCCGAGACCTGGATGCGCATTCTTGGCGCGGCCGCCTTGGCCGCGGTGAACCCGCTGGCCGGCGTGCTGCCGCTCGTGGACCCGGGCCAGCGCGACGAGGCCCGGGCCGCCGACCAGCGCTGCCGCCAGGCGATGGCGAACAAGCCCTCCTGAGCCGGGAGCCAAGCCTGTCGGCGAGGGCTTTCAGGGCCTGGCGGGGCCGTGTTGGGCCGTGCAGGGCGTTGTGCTCGCGTCGGACACGGCTGACAAGGTTCATCCTTGTCCTACGCGCGATTGCGTGGATGGACGACACGGCCCCAAGCTGCGGCGGCGCACCATGAAGCCATCCCAACGACTGGAGGATCATCATGACCCACTCCAAACAGATGAACCGCGTCGCCCTGGCGTTGCTGGTGGCCGTCGGTGCCTTGTCGGTGGCCTGTGGCAAGAAGGACGACTCCCATACCGCAGGTGAGCGCGTCGACGCCACGGTGGCCGAAGCCAAGTCCGAAGCGCAAGAGCTCAAGGCCGATGCCACCCGAGCCGGTGACGCCGCGAAGAACCGCCTGGAAGAAACCCGCGTCGCCGTCAGCGACGCCGCCATCGTGGCCGAGGTGAACGCCAAGATCGCCCAGGACAAGGAACTCCAGGCCACGAAGATTGATGTGAAGGTCAACAACGGCGCGGTCGTGCTGCAAGGCACGGCGCCTTCCGATGCGGCCGTGCTGAGGGCGGTGTCGCTGGCGCATGGCACCAGCGGCGTCACCTCGGTGACGAGCGAATTGAAGATCGTCAGTTCCTGAGCGATCTGGCTTTGCCCTGCGCAGGCCCCGTGCGCGCAGGGTTTGGGCCAGCTTCGGCTGGCCCTTTTTCATGCCTGAGTCACCGCCATGGCGCAGCCTGTAGGATGAGCGCTGGCCATTTTTGCCTGTCCGATTTCAGCCTGACCCATGCGGATCCCATGACCTCGATCTCCATCGCACCCCGTCGCTTGCTGGCGGGCAGGCCCGACCATGAAGGCGACCGCGAAGGAGACGCCGCTTGAACGCCTGGTTGCACGAGATCGGCGAGAAGGTCGAGGCACGCTGGCGCGGCTGGGCCGAGCCCCTGGGCTTCGGCGGCGCCATGCTGATCACACTCGCGTCCATGCCCGGACACCGGCCGCTGCCTTCGATGGCGCAATGGCCTCGCTTGGCGGCGCAAGCCAGCGTGCAAGCCTTGCCCATCGTCTGGGTGGTCAACGCGCTGGTGGGCGCCATCATGGCTTTCGTTGGCGCGGTGCAATTGCAGAAGTTCGGCGCGGGCTTGTACGTGGCCGACCTGGTGGGCATCTCGGTTTGCCGCGAAATGGCGGCCCTGATCACGGCTGTGGTGATGTCAGGCCGCACGGCAGCGGCCTTCGCCGCAGAGCTCGCCACCATGCGCACCCAAGAAGAAATCGACGCCCTGCACGTGCTCGGCCTCGACCCCATGCGCGAGCTGGTCGTGCCCCGCGTGCTGGTGCTGTTGGGCATGATGCCGCTGCTCTTTTTCCACGCCTGTGTCGCAGCCTTGCTGGGTGGGCTGATCGTGGCCTCGCTCATGCTCGACCTCAACGCCAACACCTACCTCCAGCGCCTGATGGTGGCCACTTCTTCGGTGCACCTGTGGCTGGGCCTGGCCAAGGCCATCGTCTTCGGGGCCTGGATCGCCATGGCCGGCTGCTACGCGGGCCTGCACGCGGCACGCAGCGCCGCAGGCGTGGGCGAAGCTGCCACCCGTGCGGTGGTACGCGGCATCGTGGGCGTGATCGCGCTCGATGCGGTCTTCGCCGTCATCGCCAACGCCATGGGCTGGTAGGAGCGCGCATGGCACACATCGAGGTCCGCGACCTGCGCATGCAATACGGCGATCAGCTCATCCAGGAGCACGTGAGCTTCAGCGTGCCGCCGGGCACCATCTTCGCCGTCATGGGGGGCAGCGGCTGCGGCAAGAGCACGTTGCTGCGCCACATGGTCGGCCTGCAAGAGCCCGCCGCTGGCGATGTCCTGCTGGACGGCCAAGGCTACTGGTGCGAGATGGACGCGAAGGACAAGCAGGCGGCTCGCCAGCGCTTCGGCATGCTGTTCCAGAGAGGCGCGCTGTGGTCCACCCTCAGCGTGGCAGACAACGTGCGCGTGCCGCTGGAGCTGCACTGGCGTGCTCGCGACGAGGCCGAGCGCGAGCAGCGCGTGCGCGATGTGCTCGAATGGGTGGGCCTGGCCGACCAGGTCGACGCCCCCGTGCACGGCCTCAGCGGCGGCCAGGTCAAGCGCGCCGGGCTGGCGCGGGCCATCGTGGCCGAGCCCGAGGTCATCTTCCTCGATGAACCCTCGGCTGGCCTCGACCCCGTCACCTCGCTGCGCATGGACGAGCTCATCCTCTCGCTGCGCGACCGCACGGGCGCCTCGGTGGTCTTGGTCAGCCACGAGCGCGACAGCCTCTTTCGCATCGCCGACGACAGCATCTTCCTGGACGCCGAGTCGCGCCGACCGCTCGCGCAAGGTCGACCGGCCGACATGCGGCACGACGAGGGCCTGCCCCTGGCCGTGCGCAACTTCCTGCAAAGAAAGGACGATCAGGCATGAACAAGAAGCGATCGGTGGCGCTGGGCGCCTTCGTGGTGATCGCCCTGGGCCTGGCGGTGGTGCTGATCACCGCGCTGGGCAAGGGGCGCTTCTTCGGTGGGGGCCAGACCCGCGCCGTGGTCTGGTTCGACAAGAGCGTCAAGGGCCTGACGGTCGGGGCGCCCGTGACTTTCCGGGGTGTGCCGGTCGGGCAGGTCGAGGCCATCGGTGTGGAGCTCGATCCGCAGAGCCTGCAATCGCGGCTGCCGATCACGCTGGCCGTGTCGACCGAATCGCTGTCGATCAAGGCGCGCGGCCGAGGTGCGCAGCGCGATGCCTTGAAGGCGCTGATCGATCGCGGCCTGGTCGCGCAGATGGTGACGCAAAGCCTGGTCACTGGGCAGGCCATGATCGACCTCAGCATCGGCGCGCCGCCTGCGACGCCGGTGGCACAGGCGCCCGATGGCCCGCTGGTCATTCCGCACGTGGGCGGCAATTTCGACCGCTTGCTCGAACAGGTTTCCGAGCTGCCTTTGAAGGACACCGTGGCCGAGGTGCGCGCGACCATGCAGAGTGTTCGCCAGCTCGCCGACGAGGCGCGCACCAGCGTCGTCAGCGTGCGTGGTGAAGTCAGCCGTGCCACGGGCCAGGCCACGCAGACCATGCAGCGCGCCGGCAACGACTTCCACGAGGTGTCGATGCAGACCGGTGCCACCTTGCGCTCGCTGCAAGGCCTGGCCGACAGCGGCCAGCGCCTGATGCTCGACGTGCAGCCCCGCGTGGTGGGCGCCGTCGACGCGCTGCACGGCGCGGCCAACGATGTGCGAACCGGCATGGGTGAGCTCTCGGCCTGGGTGGCGCCCGGCTCGCCGGCCCGCACTGACCTCGACGGGGCGCTGCGCGACCTGGCCCGCTCGGCGCGCAGCTTCTCCGCGCTGGTCGAAGACATCGAAGAACAACCCAATGTCCTCATCTTCGGGAGAACGCATGAGTGAAGTTGCACCCAAGGCCGTGCTCGCCACAGCGCCCACCAACGCGCGTGCCACCACACCCACCAGGCCCCGCCGACGCACGGGTGCCTGGGCCCTGGCCGCGCTGCTGTCCATCGCCGGGTGCGCGAGCCCGCCGCCGCCGCGTGCACTGGTGATCATCCCCTCGGCGCCTTCGGTCTCACCCGCACCCACGTCCGCACCCACGTCAGCAACCGTGACCGCCCCGGCCGCGCCAACCGCCACGGCAACCGGCATCGCCCTGTCCCCGCTGCGCCTGCCCGAGCACTGGCAGCGCCGCCAGGTCCTGCACCTGCGCAACGACACCGAACTCGTCGCCTGGCCCGACGCCATCTGGGCCGAACGCGTCGAGACGGGCATGACCCGGCGCTTCTCGCAGGCCCTGCGCCAACGCGCGCCCGAACTCGGCTGGTGGACGGGCGACGACGCCCTCAGCCCGCGCAGGCTGCTCGTCGAGGTGCAACAGCTCGACGTGCACGCCGGGCGCGGCGAGGTGGTCGCCACGCTCAGCTGGCGCCTGATTGACCGCCAGGGCCGCGTGCTCGACGGCGGCAACCTGAGCGACCGCCTGCAAGCCCCCATCGGCGACGCCCAGCAAGAGGCCGAGGCCCTCGCGAAGTGGCTCGACGCCCAGGCCGAGGTGCTCGCCACCCGGGTGCGAAGCCAGCTCCCGCGCTGATTCGGGGTGTTCTCCTACAGCGAGGCTGGCGCTCGGCTGACGCCACCCCGCCCCGCTTGGCGCGACAGTGGAGTCATCGCTTCGCCAAGGAGAACGTCATGCTCAAGTGGGCCCTCATCTTCGCCGTCATCGCGGCGATCGCCGGGATGCTCGGTTTCAGCGGCATCGCGGCTGGCGCGGCCGGCATCGCCAAGGTGCTGTTCGTGCTCTTCCTGATCGCCTTCCTGGTGGTCATCGGCCTCATCGCATTCGGCGTCAACACCTTGCGCAAGTGAGTGTTCCACCCTTTCCCAACCAAGGAGAAATCGCATGAACTGGGACCAAGTCAAAGGCCAATGGAAGCAATTCAAGGGCAAGGCCCGCGAACAGTGGGGCAAGCTCACGGATGACGACCTCGACGTGATCGACGGCAAGCGCGAGCAGCTCTCGGGCCGCATCCAGGAACGCTATGGCGTGACCCGCGAAGAGGCCGAAAAGCAGGTCGAACATTGGCAGTCCTCCTGGAAGAAGGACTGGTTCAACTGATCGAACCGATGAAGTGACCGAGGACACGGCCGGAACAAAGGCCTGCCTCTGCCTCACTCCCTGGAATGAGGTGTGCCCGGGTCCGATTCAACATCGGCCCCGGGTTTTTTCACATGGGGCCGCGTCGCGCAAATCCCCATGCTTGTCGTCACATCCCCTCACGCGGGCGGCCGGATCGGCCTAAAGTGAGGTGGTCGGTAAAACGGATGGCGAGCGTGTGCCCATGCTCTCCCCCGTCAAGTCAAGCGCAAGCGCCTGGCACACCGCAGCGCCCGCCAGCCGACACCCAAACCGAGGAGGCATCCATGAATCCGCAAGCACCCCAGGCGCCCGTCATCGTCCCCCGCGAGAAGCTCGACTTCGACCTCGAAGGCGACATCCCGACATACTGGTTCGGCGGCGACGCCTTCAAGTCGCGCTACTTCGACGCCATGTCCACCATCTTCCCGGAGGGCGAGCGCTACTTCATCTCGTGTGTGCGCGACTTCCGCGACCGCATCACCGACCCGCAGATGCTCGCCGACGTCAAGGACTTCATGCGCCAGGAAGGCCAGCACGGCATCGTGCACAGCCAGTACAACGACCGCCTGCGCCGCCAGGGCATCGACGTCGACAAGCTGGAAGCCTTCCAGCGCAACATGATGTTCAACATCGCGCGCAAGTACCTGCCGGCCGAGGTGACCTTGGCCGACACCGCAGCCGCCGAGCACCTGACGGCTACCATGGCCCACGCGCTGTGCGAAGACCAAGAGGTGCTCGCCCAGGCCGACCACCGCATGCGCGCCATGTACGCCTGGCACGCCATGGAGGAAATGGAGCACAAGGCCGTGGCCTTCGACGTGCTCCAGAAGGTGGCCAAGGTGGGCTACCTGCGCCGCACCTTCGGCCTCGTGCTGGTGACCTTCGGCTTCAACCTCAACGTGCTCCTGACGACCCGCTACATGCTCAAGGTCGACGGCTTTGGCCCTTGGCAGCGCGCGAAGATGTTCGCCCGTGGCCTGTGGTGGCTGTTCGGCATCGGTGGGCTCTACACGCGGATGATCCCCAGCTACCTGCGCTACTTCAAGCCCGGCTTCCACCCGTGGGACACAGGCGTCATCCAGAGCTACCAGGTCTGGCTCGACACCTTCAACCGCACGGGCGACCCGCTGAAGGCCGGTGAGGCCTTGCAGGCGCCGCGCGCGGCCTGAGCAGCCTCCTGGGCGCACAAGCCGCACAAGGCGCCCAGAGAGCCTTCACCCCGGCGCTCAGTTCACCAGCCGGCCGCCCTTGCGCCCGCAAGGCGCCTGCTCGGGCGAGCGAGAGGCGCGCATCACGTCCTGGTCGGTCATGCCGATGCCGCGCAGGAACTCGTCGCGCAAACGCAGCACATCGCCGATGTTGTCGTCCGATGCGTCGATCAGGTAGCCCTCGATGCGTTCGAGCTCCTCGATCTGGCTCTCGGTGAAGCTGGGGCGTGCCCAGGCGGGCAGCCGGGTGCAGTGGTTGAAGCCCCAGGCCTGTGGCTGGCGGTGCACGTCTTGCGAAACCAGCACCTGGGTGAGGTCTTCCAGCTCGGTGCTTTCCAGGTCAACGGCCTGGCCGTGTTCGATCACCTGGGCGGCGACCACGCGAGGTTCGGCCACGTCCAGCACGACCCGGCAGAGCACCGGATCGGTGTACGGATTCCGCTGATGACGCCAGTGGCCGAGCATCAGGCAGGCCGCTGCGATGGGTTGATCGCAGTCTGACGAAACGTTGTCGAACCAATTCATGCGAGAGTCCTCCGGCGAAGTGGTTGAGCGGGTCGCTTGATGCCCATCATGCAGAATCCGCGCCACTTTGGGTGGGCGGATTTGGCACGAAACCCCGGGTTCGGCGTTTCGATGCAACGGGGCCGCACAAGCGCTGAAATCGCCTTTATGCTGGAGAGCTGCCCCAGGCCCACGTTCTCTCGCGGTTCTCGCACGGACTTCACATCGCGGGAGCGATGGCGAACCAGGCGGCTCCTCTTCTTGCGGTCAGAGGCCCTTCGCCAGCAAAGCCTGGGCCCGGGCCAGCACCGCATCGGCGATGTCACCGGGTTCCGCGCCGAAATACCCCAGTTGCCCGCCCAGCGCCAGGTTGCTCAGGCCGTGCACGATGCTCCACAGCAGCAGCATGTCCTGCGGTGATGCGGGGGTGGTGTCGCCCCCACCTGGCAGGTGTCGGTTTGCGGCCTGCATCGAGGCTTCCAGCGAATCCATCGAGGCGTTGACGAGTTCAGGGTGGTTCTGCCCCGCCGTGAAGCCGCCATACATCAGCCGGAACAGCGCGGGGTGGGCCATCGCGAAGCGCACGTAGGCCAGGCCTGCCTGGTGCAAGGGGCTGCGCTGGGCGGGGCTGCCCAAGGCTCCTTCGATCTGAGGCGCGGCTGATGCGCCCGACGCCCCGGGTTCCACCGCGTCAGGCGGCGGGTTGAGTTGCGCCTGCCCCAACCGCCTGAACCCCTCGGCCGCCAGGGCCGCCAGCAGCGCTTCCTTGTTGGCAAAGTGGTGGTAGACGGCGTTGGCCGACACCCCGACGCGCCGCGCCAGCTCGCGCAGGCTGAGGAGGTCGGCGCGGTCTGTTTCCTCGAGCCATTGCAGCCCCGCTTCGACCAGGGCCTCGCGCAAGTGACCGTGGTGGTAGCCCGAGGGCTCGGCCGTGGCGCCCCTGTCAAGGCTCGCGGAGCGGGCGGGCTTGGCGGCGTTGCTGGACTTGGCGCGGGATGGCCCGCGACCCGGGGGGGAGGGGGGAGCAGTCATCTTGACAGTGTGAAGATTGTTTCGCCCAATGCGAATCTGGACAGTGTACAGATGTGGCCGCCACGGCGGAGGCCACCAGCATGACGCGGTCCGATCGAACTGGAGGAATCCCATGCGGGGACGACATTGGAGACAGCGGACGATGCGGCCGGGCGGCGCCGCGAGGGTGGGTGCCTGTTGCGCCCTGGTGATGCAGTTTTTGGCACAGGCGGCAGGAGGGATGATGGCCGGGCAAACGGCGGCGCGCGCCGCGACCTTGAACCAGCAACTGTCGTCGGCGACGGGGTACGCGGCGCACGAGATCTGCACGCGCACCCTGCTGAGCGGCGACGATTTCACGCGGGTGAAAAAGGCGCTGGTGGCGCCGGCGGTGGACCCGCTGGGCCTGGTCTGGCTGGTGGACCACGACCCGGCCGCCGCGCAGACCACGGTGAAGACCTGGCTGCCTTGGGCGGCGAATCCCTCGGTGGCGATTTTCCGGCCCGGGTTGGGGTGCACCACGGTGCCCACAGGCGTGTCGGTGCAGGCTTTGCGTGCCCAGCCGCTGAAGGCCCCGCAGGACGCCCCGCTCTCCTCCACCTTGCAGGCCGCGCCCTGGCCCGCTGGCGAAGGCGCGGCGAACGACGCGGCCCTCACGCCGGCTCAGCGCGATGTCATCCGGGCGCAGGGGCAGTCGTTGTTCGCCGAACAAAGCCTGCTGGCCGGCCAGCGACACAACACCATCGCCTACCTGGTGGCGGTGGGCGGCCGCCTGGTGCACGAAGCTTATGCGCCGGGCTACGACGCCAGCCAGCCACAGCATGGCTGGTCGATGACCAAAACGCTCACGGGCCTGCTCGCTGGGCGCATGGTCACCGAAGGGCGCTTCGCGCTGGACGACCGCCCGCCGTTGCCCGGCTGGCAGGCCGACGGCCGCGCCGCCATCACCTGGCGGCACCTGCTGCGCATGAGCTCGGGCCTGCAATGGGCCGAGAACTTCGGCACCTATGGTTCGACCGCTCAGATGCTGTGGATGGAGCCAGACCAGGGCGCCTACGCCGCCGGCCTGCCGCTGGCTGCCGCGCCGGGCGGCAATTTCGTCTATTCGACGGGCAACTTCAGCATCTTGCCGTGGGCGATGCGGCGCGTGCTTGGGGGCGATGCGCAGGCGCTGTACGACCACCAGCATCAGCAGCTGTTCGCGCCCCTGGGCATGCGCCAGGCCACCGTCGAGCCCGATGCCTCGGGCACGCCGAGCGGCGGGGCCTATGGCGTGCTGCGCCCGCGTGACTGGCTGCGCCTGGGCCAACTGGTGCTCAACCATGGCCAGTGGAACGGGCGCACGCTCATCGACCCCGGCTACATCGATTTCATGCTCACCCCGTCGCCCGCCAACGCGGGGTATGGCGGCGCCATCTGGCTCAAGGGCTCGCTCAACATGCCGGCCGACCTGCCCGCCGACACAGCGGTGTTCTGGGGCCTCAACGGCCAGTACCTGGTGCTGGTGCCGAGCCGCCAGTTGGCGGTGCTGCGCATGGGCGTGAGCCACCTCGACCGGGACTTCACCGACAACGCGACGCGCCAGCGCGTGTTCGAGGCGGTGCGGGCGATCTTGGGCGCCTTGTGAAGGGCTGATGACGGGGGCGTGCCCGATGATGCGGGGCGATGGCGTTCTGAAACCGCGCCATCAAGCTGTCTTGCGGCGGCCCGCCCGCCAGCGTGCCGGCGGCATCCCTGTCCAGCGCTCGAAGGCCCGGTAGAAGGGGCTGATGTCGGCGAAGCCCAGGGCATGGGCCACCTCATGCAAGGGCAGGTCGGTGTCGCCCACTTGTTGCAAGGCCAGGTCGCGCCGCGCCTCGTCCGACAAGGTCAGGAAGCTCGTGCCGAGGACTTGCAGCCGTCTGGCCAGCGTGCGCTCGTGCAGGCCGAAAGCGGTCGCCGCCTCCGCTCGCGTTGGGATGGACGGGCCGGGTTGGGCCTGCATCCGCGTGCGCACCCAGTCGCGCACGGCCTCGTTCAGGCCCTGTGGCCGCGCGAGTGACTGCAACTGCGTCGCGGCGTGCTGCTCGTGCAGGCGCGCGAGCTGGGCATCGGCTTGCGGCAGCGGCGCATCCAGGGCTGCGTTGTCGATCAGCAGGCCGCTGTAGGCCTGGTTGAACTCGATGGCGCAGCCGAAGACCTCGCGGTAGCCGGCCAGCGGGCCCACGGCTTCGTGGCTGAAGCGCACCAGCGCGGGCTGCAGCGGTTGCGGCGTGATCCAGCGCGAGGCGCTGACCACGGCCGCGAGCACCGCCTCGATCTGGTGGGGGCTGAAGGCCAGGTCCCCTTGGCGCGGGTGGTAGACCAGCCAGCTCGTGCGCGCGCCGGGCAGCAACTGGAAGCGCCCGCCATCTGAGATCAGCGACTGGTATTTCTGCACCACGGCGAGCGCCTGGCGCAGCGTCGCCGCCGACTGCACGATGAAGCCGACCACGTTGAAGCTGCCGGGACCCACCAGCGCACCGGTCTTCAGTCCGAAACCCGGGTCTTGCGTCAGTCGGGCGGCGGTGCGCCACAGCAGGGTGATGTGGTCGATGGGCCAGCGCTCCTGGGTCAGTTCAGCCGGGTCGATGCCGGCGGCGCGCAGCAGGGTGGTTTCCTCGATTCCCTGGCGGCGTGCCTGCGCCAACACTGTGCGCACCCAGCTCAGCGAGACCTTGGCCTCTGAAGTCAAAGCGCTTGTCCTGTGAAGTCAATTGGACGGGATCATAAGTGGCTAAGTTCGGATCCGTGAGCAGAGGGTGACGGAGAGCGAAGGATGCAGGCGATGACTTCGGCGGTGCGGACGGACGTGGTGGTGGTGGGTGGCGGCTTGGCGGGCATCGTCACGGCCCTGGAATGCCTGAAGGCGGGCCGGCACGTGACCGTGGTCGACCGCGACACCCCCGAGCGCCTGGGCGGCCTGGCGCTGTGGGCCTTCGGCGGCATGGCCCTGGTGGGCACGCCCTTGCAGCAGCGCATGAAGATCCCCGACACGCCCGAGCGCGCCTTGCGCGATTGGCTCAGCTTCGGTGAGTTGAGCGAATCCAGCGAGGCGGATCTCTGGCCGCGCCGCTGGGCCGAGTTTTATGTGCAGCACTCGCGCGAGCAGGTGCATGACTGGTTGGTGTCGCACGGGCTGAAGTTCCTCCCCGCGGTGAACTGGGTGGAGCGTGGCCGCTTCGGCGAAGGCAACAGCCTGCCTCGCTACCACGTGATCTGGGGCAGCTCGCGCGAGCTGACGCGGCGCATGATCGCGGCCATGCAGCGCACCGCTTCTGATCGGCCTGGCGGCTCTGGTGGTTCGGGCGGGCGCCTGAAGGTGCTCAGCGGCCACCGCGTGACAGCGCTGGAGCACAGCGGCGGCGTGATGAGCGGCGTGCAGGCCGTGCACGAGGCCAGCGGCGCGCAGGTGCGCATCGAGGCGCCCGTGGTGGTGCTGGCCATGGGCGGCGTGAATGGTTCGACGCAGCAATGCATCGCCAACTGGCCCGCCGACCGGCCGCGCCCCGCCACGATGCTCAACGGCGCCCACCCCTTTGCCGATGGCGCGCTGCACCGCCTGGCCACCGAGCAACTTGGCGCCCAGCTCACCCGCGCGGGCGAGATGTGGAACTACGCCGCCGGCATCCCGCACCCGCAGCCGCATTTTCCGGGCCATGGTTTGTCGACCATCCCCTGCAAGTCGGCGCTTTGGCTCGACCACACGGGCCGGCGCATCGGGCCGGAGCCCCTGGTCACCGGCTTCGACACCCATGAGCTTTGCCAGCAAGTGGCCGCGCAGCACAAGCCCTGGACCTGGCACCTGCTGAACTGGCGCATCGCGGCCAAGGAGTTCGCGATCTCGGGTGCCGAGCACAACCAGCGCCTGCGCGACAAGCAGTTCATCCGCTTCGTGCTGGAAACGGTGCTGGGCAACCATCGCCTCGTCAAGCAGATGCAGCGCGAGAGCCCGCACTTCCTGGTCGACGACACGCTGGCCGGCCTGGCGCACAAGATGAACGCGCTGACCCTGGCCGAGCATGGCGAGCAGCATGTCGACCCAGCCGTGCTGCAGGCCACGGCCGATGCCTTCGACGCCAACTTCGCCAAGGGCCTGGCGCTGAGCAACGATGATCAGATCCGCCGCATCGTGCATGCGCGGCAGTGGGGTGCCGACCGCGTGCGCACCTGCAAGCCCGCGCCCTTGCAGGCGGCGGGGGCGGGCCCGTACATCGCCATCCAGGTGCAACTGATCACGCGCAAGAGCCTGGGCGGCCTGCGCACCGACCTGCAAAGCCGCGTGCTGGGGGCCGATGGTGCCGCCGTGCCGGGCTTGTATTGCGTGGGCGAGGCAGCGGGCTTTGGCGGCGGCGGCGCCAGCGGCAAGCGCTCGCTGGAAGGCACCTTCCTGCCGGGCTGCATCCTCACGGCGCGCGCGGCCACGAGGTCCATTGTGACGGGGGCTTGAAAGAGGCGGGGACGCCGTTCGCACGTCGCCGGCCACAATCGTTGCTCGCGCCCTGCCGCTCGCACACCGTCACACACCGCCAAGCACTCAGCCCCATGCGTCTCCGCCACCGCATCAGCGAGCCCGAGCAACCCAAGGCCACGCCCATGTCTTTCTCCCTCCAGCTTCCTGCCACGGCCGCCGACCTGCGCCTGAGGGCCCGGTCACGCCTGCCCCGCTTCCTGTTCGACTACGTCGACGGCGGCGCCACCGACGAGCAGACCCTGCACGCCAACGAGGCCGATTGGGCGAACGTGAAGCTGCGCCAGCGTGTGCTGGTCGATGTCGACGGGGTGGACACCGCCACGGTGCTGGCCGGCCAGGATTGCGAGATGCCCCTGGCCCTCGCCCCCATCGGCCTGGCCGGCCTGATGGCCAGGCGGGGCGAGGCGCAGGCCGCGCGCGCCGCCGAAGCCGCTGGCGTGCCCTTCACTTTGTCCACCGTCGGCATCTGCCCGCTCGACGAGGTCATGCGCGCGGTCAGGCAGCCCGTCTGGTTCCAGCTCTACATGCTGCGCGACCGAGGCATCGTCGAAGCTTTGCTTGAGCGCGCCTGGCAGGGCGGCTGCCGCACCCTCGTCTTCACCGTGGACCTGCCGATCTCCGGCATGCGCCACCGCGACACGCGCAACGGCTTGTCGGCGCCGCGCGCGAGGGCCTCGCTCATCAAGGCCGCCCACCTGCTCGCCAGGCCCGGCTGGGTGTGGGACGTGGGCGTGCGCGGCAAGCCACATGGTTTCGGCAACCTCAGCGGGCAGGCGCCCGTCGCGCAAGACATGGACGCCTTCAAGGCCTGGGTGGACACGCAGTTCGACCCCACCGTGACCTGGGCCGACATCGACTGGTTGCGCGAGCGTTGGCCCGGCACCCTGCTGCTCAAGGGCATCCTCGACGAAGGCGACGCGCGCATGGCGGTGAACGCTGGGGTGCAGGGCCTGATCGTGTCCAACCATGGCGGCAGGCAGCTCGACGGCGTGGCCTCGACCGCGACCAAGCTGCCCGCCATCGCCCGCGCCGTGGCCGACGACATCGAGGTGCTGGTCGATGGCGGCATCCGCAGTGGCGTGGACGTGTTCCGCGCCCTGGCCCTGGGCGCGAAGGGCGTGCTCATCGGGCGGCCTTGGGTGTGGGCCCTGGCGGCCGGTGGCGAGCAAGGCCTGACCGAGCTGCTGCAACGCTGGCGGCACGAGCTGAAGCTGGCCATGACCCTGGCCGGCGTGACCCGCGTGGCGGACATCGGCGCGGCCCACCTGGAATAAGCACCAAGAACCGACTTGAGAACGACCCGAGGAGACGACGACATGAACGGCGCCCAAGCCCTGATGAAGACCCTCGCCGACGCCGGCGTGACGGTGTGCTTCACCAACCCCGGCACCTCCGAGATGCACTTCGTGGCCGCGCTGGACCACGAGCCGCGCATGCGCGCCGTGCTCACGCTTTTCGAAGGCGTGGCCACCGGCGCGGCCGACGGCTACGCGCGCATGGCCGGCAAGCCCGCCGCCACGCTGCTGCACCTCGGTTGCGGCCTGGGCAATGGCCTGGCCAACCTGCACAACGCACGCAAGGGCCGCGTGCCCATCGTCAACATCGTGGGCGACCACGCCACCCACCACGTCCAGTACGACGCGCAACTGCAATCCGACATCGAGACCGTGGCGCGCAACGTCTCGAAGTGGGTGCGCACCTCGTCGTCGACCGCCGAGCTGGCGGGTGACGCGGCCGAGGCGGTGGCCACGGCCCTGGGCGGCTCGGGCGGCGGCGGCCAGGTCGCCACGCTGATCCTGCCGGCCGACGTGTCCTGGAGCGAAGGCGGTGCGCCCGCTGCGCTGCCCACGCTGGCGCTGCCGCCGGTGGCCGACGACGCCGTCATCGAGGCCATCGCCCAGGCCATCCAGTCTGGCGGGAAGACCGCCTTGCTGCTGGGTGCGCGGGCCTTGCGCGAGCCGGGCCTGATGGCGGCTTCGCGCATCGCGGTCAAGGCCGGCGTCAAACTGTTCGCCGAGGTGTTTCCCACTCGCATCGAACGGGGCGCGGGCCTGCCCCACGTCGAGCGCATCGCCTACCTGGCCGAGCTGGCCTCGGTGCAACTGCATGGCCTCGAACACCTCGTCTTGGTCGATGCCAAGTCGCCCGTGTCCTTCTTCGCCTACCCCGGCAAGGCCAGCGACCTGGTGCCCGAAGGCTGCACCGTGCACACCCTGGCCTCGCCCTCGCAGGATGCCGTCGGCGGGCTGCTCAAGCTCGTGCGCAAGCTCGGTGCCGATGCCGTGCACCCCATGCTGCAATCGGCGATCCGGCCCGATCGCCCGAAAGGCCGGCTCACCGCCGAGAAGGTCTGCAAGGCCGTGGGCCACTTCCTGCCCGAGCGTGCCATCGTCGTCGACGAGGCGCAAACGTCTGGCGTGATGCTGCCGCACTTCACCAAGGGCGCGCCGCGCCACGACGTGGTCACGCTCACGGGCGGCGCCATCGGCCAGGGCCTGCCCAACGCGGTGGGCGCGGCCATCGCCTGCCCCGACCGGCCGGTGCTGGCCCTGGTGGGCGACGGCTCGGCCATGTACACCATCCAGGCGCTGTGGACGATGGCGCGCGAGCGGCTCAACGTCATCGCCATCGTGCTCAACAACAAGTCCTACGCCATCCTCAACGTGGAGCTGCAGCGCGTGGGCGCCACCGGCCAGGGCGGCGGCCATGGCGAGAAGGCGCGCTCGCAGCTCGACCTGTCCAACCCCGGGCTGGACTTCGTGCAGATCGGCGCCGGCATGGGCGTGCACGCGGTGCGCGCCACCACGGCCGAAGAGTTCAACACCGCGCTCGAGAACGCCCTGCGCTCACCCGGCCCACACCTCATCGAGGCCCTGGTGCCCAACGCCTTTTCTGGCCTGAAGCTGCGCCTGCTGCCCCACGTGCTGAGCTCGCTGGCCAGCCTGCCGCAGCCGCTGGCCCGGCTCATCAAGCGCAAGGTGTCGCCGTGAGGGGGCCATCAACAACTTTTTCCCGATGCGAAGGAGAGCTGACATGGCCAACTATGCACTGCGCGTGCCCGAGTCCCTGTTCGAATACGCCCGCCTCGTGGCCGAAGAGGAAAAGGTCTCGATGAACCAGTTCTTCGTGACCGCCATCGCCGAGAAGGTCTCGGCGCTCAAGACCGAGAGCTATTTCCGCGAGCGGATGGCCCGTGGCGACGACGCGGCGTTCGACGCCTGGCTGGCAGCCAGCCCCGACGTGCCGCCAGAGGCTGGCGACGAGTTGCCTCCTTCTGCCCCAGCCCCCGATTCAGCCCCCTAAGGTTCATGATGGGCAGGCATGGGCCTGCTGGCTAGGATCCCCTCACGCATGCACCACGAACGCAACACGAGGGGAGACCGCACCCATGCCCACCCGCCAGGCCACCATTGGCCAACGCACCGTTTCGCTCGACGCCCGCCCTGACCGCCTCGACCTGCGCGACCGGCCCTACACGCCGCCGCTGGGCAACCTGCCGGCCGAATGGCCGCCCAAGGATTGGATCGAGCAGCATCTGCCGCAATACGCCGAGCGCAAGCTGGTGCTTGACCAGGGCTCGGAAGGTGCCTGCACCGGCTTTGGCCTGGCTGCCGTCATCAACTACCTGAGCTTCTTCATCAGCCTGCGCAACCCCGGGGTCGAAGCCCGCAAGGTCAGCCCCGCCATGCTCTACCAGCTCGCGCGCATGTACGACGAGTGGCCCGGTGAGGACTACGAAGGCTCGAGTTGCCGGGGCGCGCTCAAGGGCTGGCATCGCCATGGCGTGTGCCGCGAAGAACTGTGGCCCTACCAGCTTGACCGCAAGGGCCGCCGCGTGCATGTGGCGCCGCTCGAAGACCCCGACTTGCCCGACGACCCCGAGCACAACTGGGATGTCGACGCGCTCTCGCGCACGCTGGGCGTGTACTACCGTGTCGACGTGCGCTCGGTGGTCGATTTGCAAGCCGCCATCTTCCAGAACGGCGCGGTCTATGTTTCGGCCACGGTGCACGAAGGCTGGGGCGTGCCCACGCGCAAGCCACTGCGCGGCCACGCCGACCTGGTGCGCATCAAACCGGTGGCCCAGCCCAAGCAGGCCGGTGGACACGCTTTCGCGCTGGTGGGCTACAACGAGCAGGGCTTCGTGGTGCAGAACTCGTGGGGCCCGGGCTGGGGCTCGCACGGCTTCGCGCTGCTGCCTTATGAAGACTGGGTTCAGCACGCCACCGACGCCTGGGTGTTCACCATGGGTGTGTCGTGCCAGCAGTTGGGGCTGGGCAGGGGCCTGGTGCGCACCAAGGGCACGGGCGCCGCCGCCAAGCTCGTGCGCTCGCCTCGCTTCCTCGTGCCTTTCAGCGGCAGCGCCATGGGCGCCGTGCCCGACCGGCCAAATGGCCTCATCGGCGCCGACGACGCGCTGGCGCGCCGCTACCGCAATGTGCGCAAGCCCGAGAACCGCCCGCTGGATGCCGACCAGGCCTACCGCCACACCATCGTGCTCGACCGGGGCTTCCCGGTGCGCAACGACATCACCGCCGAGAGCCCGCAGGCCGCGCTCGATTCGGCCGTGCTGGCGCGCCCGGCGGCCTGGCTCAAGGCGAACCAAAGCATCAAGCTCATGGTCTACGCGCACGGCGGTCTCAACAGCGAAAGCGACTCCATCGGCCGCGTGCGCGTGATGGCACCCTACGCGCTGGCCAACGGCATCTACCCGCTGTTCGTGACCTGGCGCTCGGGCCCGATGGAAACGGTTTGCGACCTGGTCGAGGAACTCGCCGCCAAGTTCGGCCTGAGCTCGCGGGGCACGGCGCCCGCTCGCGGCTGGCTCGACCGCATCACCGAGGGCACCGACCGCATGCTCGAACCGGTGCTGCGCGCGCCGGGCGGCGCCATGTGGGGCCAGATGAAGCTCAACGCCATCCGCGCCAGCGAAGACCCGCAAGGCGGTGTGCGCCTGGCGGTCGAGCGCCTGAAAAAACTCCAGGCCGAGGTGCCGGGCCTGGAGATCCACCTCGTGGGCCACTCGGCCGGCTCCATCGTGCTGGGCGCCATGCTCAAGCAGATGTCGGCTGCGGGCCTGAAAGCCGCCAGCACGCGGCTGTTCGCGCCCGCCTGCACCACGCGCTTCGCGGTCGAGCATTACGTGCCGGCGGTGCAAAAGGGCGTGCTGCCGGCAGAGCACTTCCACATCCACAACCTGTCGGACAAGAACGAACTCGACGACAGCGTCGGGCCCTACCGCAAATCCCTGCTCTACCTGGTCAGCCGCTCTTTCGAGGACGTGCACAAGATGCCGATTTTGGGCATGGCCAAGAACTTCGACCCCGCCACCACCGCGCCCGGCGCGACCGATGACACCTGGGCGCGCGACCGCGTGGCCGACGTGAAGCGCTGGCAGGACTTCTGGTTCGGCCTGCCCCATGGCGGCGCCAACCTGCACCTGCTCGACGCGCGCAACATCGCCAACGGCGCTGGCACCGAGCAGTCCACCCACGGCTGCTTCGACAACTCGATCGACCTCATCGGTCAGGCGCTGGGCTACATCGTCGACCCGTCGAAGCCGACCCCGGTCAAGGTCGAGCGGCTGGATTACTGAACCAGGCAGGAGAAGCGTCCGATGAAGGTGGGCAGCGTCAACAAGGGCTTCATCGGCTACGTGGTCTGAGACCGTGGCCTGAGGTGGGGCGTACCATCGCGCTTTCGCGTTTCGCGCCCCCACCTGTTCTCCCATGAGCACCCTGCCCCCTTGCCCCCAATGCGCCTCGGCCTACACCTACGAAGACGGCGCCAACCTCGTGTGCCCCGAATGCGGCCATGAATGGAGCGCCAGCGCCACGGCCGAAGCCGAGCCGGCGGCCAAGGTCTGGAAGGACGCCCATGGCAACGTGCTCAACGACGGCGACACCGTCACCCTCGTCAAGGACCTGAAGATCAAGGGCTCATCCGCCGTCATCAAGGTCGGCACCAAGGTCAAGAGCATCCGGCTGATCGAGGGCGATCACGACATCGATTGCAAGATCGACGGATTCGGCCCGATGCAGCTCAAGTCCGAGTTCATCAAGAAGGCGTGAGCATGGGTTGAGCGCCGACCCACGGGCACATGGCCGCACGCAGGCCGCTGTGGCCCGATGTTGGCCAATCACATCGGCGGCATCGACAAGTTAGGGAGATGCTCGTCAAAAGGGCTTGCCCATGGGGTTCGCCTCGCGCAGGCTGTTGGCGGCCTCCCCGCTGCCATCCATCGGCTGCCGGGGCCGTGCCCACGTGTCGCAACCCACTGACGAGGGAATCCCCATGTCCAAGCTGTTCATCCCCAGGCTGTTCACCAGCCTTGCCGTCCTGGCCTTGACCATCCCGCTGTCGCTGCCGGCCTCCGCCGCGCTCGACACCTTCCTGAAAGTGCCTGGCGCGCCCGGCGACAGCACCGACAAGGCCCATGCCAAGGAAATCGTGATCGACTCTTGGTCCTGGGGCGCCAGCAACCAGGGCCGTAACGGGGTGCTGCTCGCACCCTTCACCTGGACCCAGTCGCTCGACAGCGCCTTCGTGCCGCTGTTCCTGGGTCTGGTCAACGACACCGAATTCGACCCGGTGCAGTTGTCGGTGCGCCATGTCGGCGAAAAGGCCTCGTCGGACTTCTTCAAGATGACGTTTTCCGATGCGCACGTGCTCACCCTGTCTTCGTCAGGCGATGGCGACAGCATCGTCGTCAGCGGCTCGATGAGCTACAGCGCCATCGCCATGAGCTACTGCCCGCAGGATGCAAAGGGCGGCCTTGGCCCCTGCAAGACCGGTTCGTTCACGCCGACCGCCAGCGGCGCCATGTCCTTCTCGGGCGATGCGCAGGTGCTGCGCGGCCTGGCCGAAGCCGGTGGTATCGTGAATTTCGCCATCGCGCCGGTGCCCGAGCCCTCGGCCGCCGCCGCCATGCTGGCCGGCCTGGTCACGCTGGGTGGTTTGGGCGGTTTGGCGTCGCGTCGACGCGACGTGGTCCAGCCCCGGGCCTGACCGCCCGTCCGGATCAGGCAGCCACCACCCACGCCGTGAGCCCTGGTGTTGGTGGCGCCGCTGGTCCGCTTCGGTGACTCGCATTAAGCTGCAGGCCATGCCTGCCATCGCCCTGCCCCGCATCGATGCGCCCCGCTGCACCGGCTGTGGCCGCTGCGTCGCGGCCTGTCCGCCCCGGGTGATGTGGTTGCAGGCCACGGGCCCGAATGGCTGGGGCCCCAAGCAGGCCGAGCTGCATGACGCACCCGGATGCACCGGTTGTGCGCGTTGCGCCGTGGCATGCCCCTTCGGGGTGATTCGCATGGAGCGCGTGGCCGCGTCCTGAGCAAGCGCAGGCCGGTGCGCCCAGGCGCCCAAGCGTGCAAGGCGTCACGGCGGTGCGGTTTGCGTGGCCTGCAAGCGCGAAAACGCCCCATCGCGGGACCTTTCTGGCACCCCCCTTGCACCGGTTCAGCACCGACCCAGGTGAGCACCGCCGTGGTGCCCGAGGACCACACCATGAACCGACTCGACATGCCCGCCGTCCGCGAAGCCTCGCTCGATGCCCGTGAGCCCGTCTACCTCGATGAGGCCCGCATCCTCGACACCCTTGTCCACAACCTCGATGGCATGGCTTACCGCTGCCTCGATGACGACCACTGGTCGATGTTGTTCGTCAGCCAGGGCTGCAAAGAGCTCACCGGCCACACCCCGCGCGACCTGGTGCGCGGCAGCCGCGTCACCTGGGAGCTGCTCACCCACCCCGAAGACCGCGTGCGCGTGCGCGCCCAGATCCGCCAGGCCCTGACCGAAGGCCGGCGCTTCCAGCTGCAATACCGCATCGTCACCCGCGACGGCCAAGTCAAGTGGGTTCAGGAGCGTGGCGCCGCCGTGCGCGACGAATCCGGCCGCCCGGTGATGGAAGGCTTCGTGCAGGACGTGAGCGACCAGTTGCGCACGCTCGAAGCCCTGCGCGAGGCCGAATACCGCTACCGCCAGATCTTCGAGCACGCCTCCGAAGGCATGTTCCAGTCCTCGCGCGAGGGGCGCTACCTTGCGGCCAACCAGGCCTTGGCGCGCATGTATGGCTACGACTCGCCCGAGCAGCTCATCGCCGACCTCTCAGACATCCAGCACCGCCTCTACGTCGATGAATCGCGCCGCGAGGCCTTCATCCGCATCATGGAGGCCGAAGGCAAGGTCACCCAGTTCGAGTCGGAGGTGCTGCGCCGCGATGGGGTGCGCATCTGGATCTCGGAGAGCGCGCGGGCCGTCCGTTCGCCCTCGGGCGAGTTCATCTGCTACGAAGGCACGGTGCAGGACATCACCGAGCGCCGTGGCTACGAGGCCCGGCTGCAACGCCAGGCCAACCACGACCAGCTCACCGGCCTGCCCAACCGCAACCTGCTGCGCGAAAGGCTGATCCAGTCCATGCAGCAGGCCGAGCGCATGGGCGGGCAAGTGGCCGTGGTTTTCATCGACCTCGACAACTTCAAGTTCATCAACGACGCGCTGGGCCATGCGGCCGGCGACGCGCTGCTGATCGAGCTCTCGCGGCGCCTGAGCCGCCACTTGCGGGGCACCGACACCGTGGCCCGCCTGGGCGGCGACGAGTTCGTGCTGCTGCTCAACGACCACGCCAACGTCGCCAGCGTCACGGCCTTGCTCGAACGCGTCGTCGAACTCATCGCCAAGCCGATGGAGCTGGGTGGGCGCACCTTGCAAGTGGGCGCCAGCCTTGGCGTGTCTCTCTTCCCGCGTGATGGGGGCGATGTCGACACCCTGCTGAAACACGCCGATGCCGCCATGTACGCCGCCAAGGACCGGGGCCGCAACAACGTCCAGTTCTTCACGCCCGAACTCAACCTCGTCGCCAGCGAACGCATGCACCTCGAAGCCGCCATGCGCCAGGGCCTGGAGCAAGGCGAATTCACCGTGCACTTCCAGCCCCAGGTCGACGCCCAGCGCCGCGTCGTCGGCGCCGAGGCGCTGGCGCGCTGGCACCACCCGCGCCTGGGCGCCATCTCGCCCGACCGCTTCATCCCCATTGCCGAAGAAAGCGGCCTGATCCTGGCGCTCACCGAGACCATCACCCTGCAAGCCTGCGCCGCCGCGCGTGATTGGCCTGAGGTTGATGGCCAGCCCATCCGCCTGGCCATCAACCTCAGCCCCAAGCTCTTCATCGACCCGCACCTCGTGGCCCGCATCACCGGCTGGTTGCGCCAGGAGGGCATCCAGCCACAGCGCGTGGAGCTGGAGATCACCGAGAGCGTCTTCCTCGACGACCCGCAGCGCGCCCTGCGCACGCTCAAGGCCTTCAAGGAAAAGGGCTTCCACCTGGCGATGGACGACTTCGGCACCGGTTACTCCTCGCTGTCCTACCTGCGCCACTTCCCGCTCGACACCATCAAGATCGACCGCTCGCTGGTGACCGACCTGGAAGCCCAGCGTGACGCCGCCATGATCGCCCGCGCGGTCGTGTCGCTGGGCCTGAGCCTGGGCAAGAGCGTGGTCGCCGAAGGCGTGGAGCACGAAAGCCAGTTTTCCGCATTGCGGGAGCAAGGCTGCACTGTCTTCCAGGGCTACCTGTTTGCGCGCCCGCTGACCGCAGCCGACTTGCTGCGCTGCCTGGACGAGGGCGCTGGCGCGCTGTGATCCCCCTCCGCTAAAATAGTCTGTTTGGACCAGGCTTGATGTCGCCTGGGTGTCATCTTGGTGGCGCCCCGGGAGACTCGGCCGGTCAACCCTGCTCGCGGCGCGTCACCCTCGCGCCCCGTGCCCCGATGCCCGGCCCCTCCCTAGGAACCCGGTCATCCATCGGACAGGCCCGACCCGGCCGGAGAGAACCTCGCCATGATCTTTGGAAAGCTGCTGCCCCGCGAGGGCAATTTTTTTGAGCTGTTCAACCAGCACGCCAACCACATCGTGACGGCCGCCCACGCCTTCGCCCAACTGGTTCGCAACTACAACGACCCGACCCTGCGCGAGAAATACAACCGCGACGTGGACGCCGCCGAAGCCGCCGCCGACACCATCAACCGCGAAGTCAACCGCCTGCTGCACACCACCTTCATCACCCCGATCGACCGCGAGCAGATCTTCTCGCTGATCAACACGATGGACGACGTGGCCGACCTCATGCAGGACGCCGCCGAGACCATGGCCTTGTACGACGTGCGCCGCATGACCGACGAGATCGAGCGCCTCACCGACCTGTGCGTGAAAAGCGCCGAGCGCCTGAAGGACGCGGTGGCCCTGCTGCACGACATCGGCGACGCCAAGACCGCCGCCGCCGCCCTCAAGACCTGCGAAGAGATCGACCAGCTCGAAAGCGACGCCGACCGCGTCATGCGCGCCGCCATGAGCAAGCTCTTCCGCGAAGAGCCCGATGTGCGGGAGGTCATCAAGCTCAAGGCCATCTACGAACTGCTCGAAACCGTCACCGACAAGTGCGAAGACGTGGCCAAGCTGATCGAGGGCGTGATCCTCGAGAACTCCTGACCCGCCGCCGGAGCAAGACATGGAACCCATGCAAACGGCCCTCTGGGTCGTGATGGCGCTGGTGGTGATGGCCCTGCTGTTCGACTTCATGAACGGCTTCCACGACGCGGCCAACTCGATCGCGACCGTGGTCTCGACCGGCGTGCTGCGCCCCAGCCAGGCGGTGCTGTTCGCGGCCTTCTTCAACTTCGTCGCCATCTTCATCTTCCACCTCAGCGTGGCGGCGACGGTGGGCAAGGGCATCGCCGACGCGGGGGTGGTCGACACCCACGTGGTCTTCGGCGCGCTCTCGGGCGCCATCACCTGGAACGTGATCACCTGGTACTACGGCATCCCCAGCAGCTCCTCGCACGCGCTGATCGGCGGCATCGTGGGTGCGGTGATCGCCAAGGCCGGCGCTGGCGCGTTGATGGCCACGGGCATCATCCGCACCGTCACCTTCATCTTCGTCTCGCCGTTGCTGGGCTTCACGCTCGGCTCGCTGATGATGGTGCTGGTGGCCTGGATCTGCCGCCGCACCCCGCCCTCCAAGGTGGATCGCTGGTTCCGCCGCCTGCAGCTGATCTCGGCCGGCGCCTACAGCCTGGGGCATGGCGGCAACGATGCGCAAAAGACCATCGGCATCATCTGGATGCTGCTGATCTCCACTGGCTACGCTGCTGCGGGCGACAAGTCCCCGCCCGTCTGGGCCATCGTGGCCTGCTACGCCGCCATCGGCCTGGGCACCATGTTCGGCGGCTGGCGCATCGTGCGCACCATGGGCCAGAAGATCACCAAGCTCAAGCCCGTGGGCGGCTTCTGCGCCGAAACCGGTGGCGCGCTGACGCTGTTCATTGCCACGGCCCTGGGCGTGCCCGTGTCCACCACCCACACCATCACCGGCGCCATCGTCGGCGTGGGCTCGGTGCAGCGCGCCTCGGCCGTGCGCTGGGGCGTGGCCGGCAACATCGTCTGGGCCTGGATCCTGACCATCCCGGCGTCCGCCTTCGTCGCCGCTGTCGGGTACTGGGTGAGCCTGCAGTTGTACTGATGTGCTGATGCACTGATCGGCCTCACCGATCCGATCGCTGACCGCCCTGGTCAGCGGGTCACGCCGGGGACGGGTCCGTTCCTTGCGTGACCGCCGCACACCTGGGCCCTGTGGCCCGAAGGAGTGCGCATGTTCACCACCTCCGTCCTCGATGATGACGACGCCCAGGCCCTCCTGGCCGCCGCCCGCGCGCATGCCCGTGCCCGTGGCTGGTGCGTGGCCATCGCGGTCTGCGATGCCGGCGGGCACCTGCTGGGCTTCCTGCGCCTCAAAGGGGCCAATCCGGCCTCGGCCAGCATCGCCCCGGCGAAGGCCCGCACCGCCGCGCTCATGAAGCGCGACACCAAACTGGTCGAGGAGATGGTCAACGGTGGCCGCACGGCCTTCCTCTCGGCGCCTGGGCTGGACGGGCAGCTCGAAGGCGGCGTGGCCATCGTGGTCGACGGGCAATGCATCGGGGCGGTGGGCGTCAGCGGGGTCAAGGCCGCAGAAGACGCCGAGATCGCCGCCACCGCCATCGCGGCCTGGCGTGGCCAGCCCATCGGCTTGATGTCCGCGCCCTCGGTCTGAGAACCACTACCATCGCGGCATGACCGACGCCGCCCCACCTGATTCCCTGCGCCGACTGGCCGCCCGCCTGCAGGCCTTCGCCGACGCGCGCGACTGGGGGCGGTTTCATTCGCCCAAGAACCTGGCCTCGGCCCTGGTGGTCGAAGCCGGCGAACTGCTCGAGCCCTTTCAATGGCTGACCGAGCAGCAAAGCCGCGAACTGCCGCCCGATGTCCAAGACGCAGTGGCCCTGGAGATGGCCGACGTGCTGCTCTACCTCGTGCAGCTGGGCAACCAGCTCGGCGTGGACGTGGTGCAAGCTGCGCACCGCAAGGTCGACATCAACGAAGGTCGCTTCCCGAAAGCGTGATGGACGTGTCCGATCCCTTGCGTGCTGCCCGCAACGCCCCCGCCTCACAACTGCCCCTGCTGGCCGCCCTCTACACGGCGCAAGGCCTGCCCTACGGCTTCTTCACGCTGGCGCTGCCCGTGTTGATGCGCGAAGCCGGCTGGTCGCTCACCGCTTTGGGCTTTTTGCAGTTCCTCGCCGCGCCCTGGGTGCTCAAGGTGCTGTGGGCCCCGGTGGTCGACCACCATGGCAAGCGCCGCACGTGGTTGCTGTCGATGCAACTGGCCTCGTGCGCCTTGGCGGTGGCGATGGCGCTGTTCGGGTTCACCGAAGGCAGCGTGGTGCTGTTCGTGTCGGTGTTCGTCTTCAACCTGCTGGCCGCCACGCAGGACGTGGCCACCGACGGCCTGGCCGTGCGCCTGCTCGACGCGCAGCAACGCGGCCTGGCCAACGGCATCCAGGTGGGCGCCTACCGCTTCGGCATGATCCTGGGCGGCGGGCTGCTGCTGTGGGTGTTCGCGCACACCAACTGGCAAGTCACCTTCCTCGGCATGGCGCTGATCCTGGCCTTGCTGACGCTGCCGCTGTGGCGCATGCAGGAGCCTGCGGCCCATGTTCCCGATGTGGCTGAGGGCACTCACCCTGCATCGCCTCCCGTGGCCGCCCTGCTGAGCGCCGCGCCACCGGCCTCATCGGCGATCTCCTCGGGTGTTCCGTCGCCCGATCCCGCCACCCCGCCTCGAGGCACCCGCCTGGCCATGCTGTGGCTGCACCGTGCCCTGCGCCCAGGCGTGCTCACACTCGCCGGCCTGATCTTCTGCTTCCGCTTCGGCGACCAGATGGCCGCCGGCCTCATCACGCCCTTCCTGCTCGACCAGGGTCTTGGCAAGGCCGACCTCGCCGTGCTCAAGGGCGCGGTGGGCTCGGGCACCAGCCTGCTCGGCGCCGCCATCGGTGGCTGGCTGATGCTGCGCGTGGGCCGCCGCGCCGCGCTGCTGGGCTGTGGCCTCATGCAGGCGGCGATCTACGGCCTGTACGTGGCTGCGGCGATGGGCATTGGCGGCGTGCCCTTGCTGTGGCTGGCCACCATCGCCGAAGGCGTCATCGGCACCATGGCCACGGTGGCCCTGTACTCGCTGATGATGGATTCTGCCGACCCCGCCCACCCCGGCACCGACTACACCCTGCTGGGCAGTGTCGGCGTGTCGTTGGCCATGCTGGGCGGCATCGCTGGCGGCCTGGTGGGCGACCACCTGGGTTACGCCACGGCCTTCGCGGTGGGTGCGGTGGTGTCTTTGGTGGGCCTGGTGGCGCTGGTGCGCTGGCTCGACGCCCACCCCTTCAACCAACGCGTGCGCCAGGCTTGGTGAGGGCTTGAGTGCCTGCACGGCGGGGCGGCCATGCGCTGGCCCGTCTCATGCGCAGGCTCAGCGCACCGGGCCCGGTCACCTCACCGCGCCAAACACCTTCTCGATGAGCTTGCTGCCCGCGCCCACCGGGTCCTGGCGGATTTTGCGCTCCTCGTCGCCAATGATGGTGTAGAGCCCATCGAGCGTCTTGCCCGTCACGTACTGTTCGACGCTGGCCTCTTCCTGGCGGATCAGCCCGAAGCCCAGGGCCTGTGAGGCCACGCGGTTGTAGGTCTTGGCCAGGTTGATTTTGCCCACCGCCTTCTGCACCACCGGCAGGAAAGAAGCGCCCAGCGGCTCGCGCGTTTTCTCGGCGAAGAACTGGGTGACGGCGTTGTCGCCGCCGGTGAGGATCTGCTTGGCGTCCTGCACCGACATGCTGCGCACGGCCTTGACCAGCAAGTCGCGGCCCATGGGCACGGCGGCTTCGGCCGCGCGATTCATGCCAGTGACCAGTTCGTCCACCTTCTTGCCCTGTCCGGCCATCCTCAGCAGGTTGGCGGCCTGCTCCAGGTGTTCGGGCAGGGGGATGCGAACCTTCGGGTTGTCTAGGAAGCCACCAGGCTGCCCCAACAGGCTCACGGCGGCCTTGGCGCCTTGCTCCAGCGCCGCCTTCAGGCCCTTGCCCACCTCTTGCTCGCTCAGGCTGGAGAGGCTCAAGGCGTGGGCGTGTTGCAGCGTGCCGCCGACCAGCCAGGCCAGGCCGGCGGCGAAGGTTTGTCGGTGGAAGTGGCGGCGATCCATGCGAAGTTTCCGGTGGCGAGCAAGCAGCCGTGGTGGCGGGCACCCGCGCCGGCTTTTGCAAGATTTCGCAAGGCGGCTGGGCGAGCTATCCCTTCACTCTAACCTCGCCGATGCCGATGCGTGGCATCGGTCGGCAGGATCGCGCCATGTGCCTCACGCCACTGCCCCCGAATCCACAGATCGCAGCACCCGTGCAGACGTGGTCCGCAGCACGGGCATCGGCAGGTCCCAGTGATCGGCCAAGGTGCAGAGCATTTCGTACTCGGCGTCGGCCAGGTTCTGGTCACACTCGCACAGCGCGGCGCAAATCTCGAGCACGATCAGGCGCAGGCCCAGGTCGTCGATTTCGTCGAGCATGAGCTTGAGGTCCTGGCGCGGCAGGTGCTGAATGCCCGACCAATGCTGGTGGGACGATGCCATCAGGTCATCGCAGACGGCTTGCAGCACCGACATGAACTGCTCTTGAGAGAGCTCGAGTCGAGCGGCCACGTCAATGCGCCGCAGCGCATCGATCTCCTGGGCGCCGAGGTGGCCGTCCGCCAACACGGTGAGGGCCACCACGCGGGCGGCGGCCTGGGGGCTGTTGCGAGGGTAGCTGCGCATCGAAGATCTCCTGTCAGAACGATGACAGGTTCAATCTACAGAGGGTAGGCCTTCGAGAAAATCAGATTCTTCGGTGTGAAGTTTCGTCCTGCTCGAAATGAACCGCACGCCTGTCCTCGTGCGGCGCCTGATCCCTTCCTGGCGCTGGCGCTATGCTCTGCACCGGCCGCTGTCCGGCCAGCCACAGGAGACTCATCGTGTTCAAGGCCATCCTCATCGAGAAGGACGAGCAGGGCTACCGCGCCGCGCTCAAGCACGTCGACGATGCCCAATTGCCCGCCGGGCCCGACGTCAACGTCACCGTGAAGGTGGCCGCCTCGACGCTGAACTACAAGGACGCGCTGGCCATCACCGGCCAGTCGCCGGTGGTGCGCAAGTTCCCGATGGTGCCGGGCATCGACCTGGCGGGCACGGTCGAGGCCAGCAGCCACCCCGACTGGCAGCCAGGCGACCGCGTGGTGCTCAATGGCTGGGGCGTGGGTGAAACCCACTGGGGCGGCCTGGCCGAACGCGCGCGCCTGAACGGCGATTGGCTGGTGCCCCTGCCGCCGGCTTTCACGGCCGAACAGGCCATGGCCATCGGCACCGCCGGCTACACCGCCATGCTGTGCGTGCTGGCCCTCGAACGCCACGGCGTCAAGCCCGAGCACGGCGAGATCGTCGTCACCGGCGCGGCCGGCGGCGTGGGCAGCGTGGCCGTGGCCCTGCTGGCCAAGCTGGGCTACACCGTGGCCGCCGTCACCGGTCGAGCGGCTGAAGCCGACTACCTGAAGGCGCTGGGCGCCGCCACCGTGCTTGAGCGCGCCGAGTTCAGCCAGCCCGGCAAGCCGCTGGCGAAAGAACGCTGGGCCGGCGCCGTCGACACCGTGGGCAGCCACACCCTGGCCAATGTCTGCGCGCAAACGAAGTACGGCGGCGTGGTCACCGCCTGCGGGCTGGCCGGCGGCATGGACTTCCCCGCCACGGTGGCGCCCTTCATCCTGCGCGGCGTGACCCTGGCTGGCATCGACAGCGTCATGCGCCCTCGGCCCGACCGCATCGAGGCCTGGCGCCGCCTGGGCTCCGACCTCGACGTGACCAAGCTTGGCCTGATCACGCGCGAAATCACCCTCGACGAAGCGATCCCGGCAGCGCGGCAACTGCTCGATGGGCAGGTGCGTGGACGGGTGGTGGTGCGCGTGTCTTGAGGTAACTAACGTCTCGGGCTGCTGCCTCTGGCCTTGGCGAGCGCGGTCAACGGGCACAATCCGCCCGGGTGCCGTCTGTACCTCATGCGTCGAACGACGCAGGGCAGCCCTGAATGGAGACAAGGATGCAACACCAACGCCGCTGGGCCATCGGGGCCGTTCCCGTGATGCTGCTGACCGCCTGTGGGGGCGGGGGTGGCGGAAATCCCGCCACGGACCAGTCAGAAGACCCATCGAAACTCAAGGGCGGTTCCGGCACTGGCTCCACGCCCAACCCTTCCACCCCGTCGCCTGCTCCAGCGCCCACCACGCCAACCTCTGGTGTGGTCACGTATGGCAACCTCAACGGCGCCAGCCTTGGCATGGGCGCGTCGCTCAATGGCGCCATCCCCTTCCCGGCCGACAACCCTTGGAACACCGACATCAGCCGGGCCGAGGTTGACCCCAACTCCGCCAACCTCATCAACAGCATCGGTGCCGGCAAAGGCCTGTACCGCGATTTCGGCTCTGGCACCTGGCAAGGCGCACGCATCGGGATCCCCTACATGGTGGTCAGCGGCACGCAGGCCCGGGTCAACATCGAATACCAGGCCTACGGCAGCGAAAGCGATCCGGGTCCCTTCCCGATCCCCTTGAACGCACCCGTCGAGGGGGCGCCCAACACCGATGGCGACCGCCACGTGCTCGTCATCGACAAGGACAACAACCGCCTGTACGAAATCGGCCGTGCGTTTCCGAAGTCTGATCGCTGGTGGGCCGACGCGGGCGCTGTGTTCCAGCTCGACAGCAACAACGTGCGCCCCAGGGCGCAAGCTGGCTGGACCAGCGCCGATGCCGCCGGCCTGCCCATCTTCCCTGGGTTGGTGCGGTATGACGAAGCATCCAAGGGTCCGGGTGGCATTCGTCACGCCCTGCGCTTCACGGCGTCACGCACGCGCAAGGCTTACGTGGCGCCGGCCACGCACTTTGCTTCGCAGGACACCAACCCGAATTTGCCGCCCATGGGCATGCGGGTGCGATTGAAGGCCAGCTTCGCGATCCCTTCGACCTTCAGCAACGAGGCCAAGGCCATCCTGACCGCGCTCAAGACCTACGGGATGTTCCTGGCCGACAACGGCTCGGACTGGTTCATCAGCGGCGCACCGGACGAACGCTGGAACAACGACCGCCTGCTCTCTGAACTCGCCTCGGTCAAGGGGAGCGACCTGGAGGTCGTGAAGATGAGCGGCCTGGTCACCTCGGTTTGACCTGACCGAACCTGAGCGCGACCTCGCGCCAGGCCCGAGGGGGAAGCAACGCTTCGCTTCAGCGGCCGGCGCCGTGATAGGCGCGGCGCAGGTTGGCGACAGCCGCACGGCGACGCGCACGGTGGCTGATCACGCTGCTGCGCAGCAGCACCGTGCAGGCGGCCAGTGCGAGCACGCCATGCAGGTTGTGACCCTGGGCCATCAGCGCCAAGCCGGCGACGCCCGCAAGGAGGCAGGCCACCGAGGTGGCTTGGCGGCTGCGCTGCCAGATCGAAGTGGTTGACGAGGAAATGGATGACGGGCTCATGTTGCCTCCGTTGTTCATTCGGTCGGCAATTCGTGAACTGCCACACGGCATTTGTACGGATGTTTGTCAACCCACGCAAGTTGGGGGTGTCCCGATCTCGGGTGAACACCAGCGGGTGTGTTACGTCGCGTCACATTTTTGGCGCGGTAGGCTGGTCAGGTCTCCAGTCCTCAGAAGAAGAGCCCTTGCAAGCAACAGCATGGCGGCGCCCAACAAACAGCCCAACAAAAAAAGCGGGCCCAACGCCGAAGCGCGGGCCCGTGCAAGCACCTGAGACAACGGTGCTACCAGGAGGAGACTGACAAGAAAACGGTGAACCCAACGCCGCTTAGCGAGGCGCCATGCGACTCAGTGCAACTGCAGCGACCCAGCCGCCTTGCCCTTGCCGGCGCGTGCCGGGGGGTTGCACAGGCCGCAGGTGAAGTGGCGGGCGATCTCATGCGGGTGGGTGACGAACTGGCCACCGCACTTGTT